>NZ_JAXKQF010000020.1:0-378 GCF_034296245.1 Bacillus sp. V26
TGCCGGCACCACTTTTATATGATATAATATTCAAGTCTCTTGTAAGAAGAGCCATTAGCTCAGTTGGTAGAGCATCTGACTTTTAATCAGAGGGTCGAAGGTTCGAGTCCTTCATGGCTCACCATTTTTAAGCGGGT
Source organism: Bacillus sp. V26 (assembly GCF_034296245.1). Classification (NCBI taxonomy): domain Bacteria; kingdom Bacillati; phylum Bacillota; class Bacilli; order Caryophanales; family Bacillaceae; genus Bacillus; species Bacillus sp. V26. The sequence continues at coordinate 138 of NZ_JAXKQF010000020.1, forward strand.
GTGGCGGAATTGGCAGACGCGCTAGACTTAGGATCTAGTGTCTTTATGACGTGGGGGTTCAAGTCCCTTCACCCGCATTATATAGGATGACAGTTCTAAAAACTGGACATCCTGTCTGCGGAAGTAGTTCAGTGGTAGAACACCACCTTGCCAAGGTGGGGGTCGCGGGTTCGAATCCCGTCTTCCGCTCCAACTATACCATCCACGCCGGGGTGGTGGAATTGGCAGACACACAGGACTT
>NZ_JAXKQF010000021.1:0-324 GCF_034296245.1 Bacillus sp. V26
GTCCTGAGCCAGGATCAAACTCTCCGATAAAGTAGTTTGACTGACTACGCACATCACTGTGCGATTTTATAATAAAACTTAAATTAACAGGTACGTTTTGTCTTGTTTAGTTTTCAAAGATCATTTTTTATCGCTTTGTTAAAGCAACTTTATTAGTATACAACGTCGCTTTCTCAAAGTCAACAACTTTTTTAAATCTTTTTTGGTGGAGCCTAGCGGGATCGAACCGCTGACCTCCTGCGTGCAAAGCAGGCGCTCTCCCAGCTGAGCTAAGGCCCCATAAAAATGGTCGGGAAGACAGGATTCGAACCTGCGACCCCATGG
>NZ_JAXKQF010000022.1:0-266 GCF_034296245.1 Bacillus sp. V26
GAAGTCGTAACAAGGTAGCCGTATCGGAAGGTGCGGCTGGATCACCTCCTTTCTAAGGATATTTACGGAATATAAGACCTTGGGTCTTATAAACAGAACGTTCCCTGTCTTGTTTAGTTTTGAAGGATCATTCCTTCGAAACGTGTTCTTTGAAAACTAGATAACAGTAGACATCACATTCAATTAGTAACACAAGATATCACATAGTGATTCTTTTTAACGGTTAAGTTAGAAAGGGCGCACGGTGGATGCCTTGGCACTAGGAG
>NZ_JAXKQF010000023.1:0-265 GCF_034296245.1 Bacillus sp. V26
GTAGGTGACTACCGTGCCGGTTCAAGTCCGGCCCTCGGCATTATAATTTGCGCCCGTAGCTCAATTGGATAGAGCGTTTGACTACGGATCAAAAGGTTAGGGGTTCGACTCCTCTCGGGCGCGCCATATATTTTATCGATATGGGAAATCGGGAAGTAGCTCAGCTTGGTAGAGCACATGGTTTGGGACCATGGGGTCGCAGGTTCGAATCCTGTCTTCCCGACCATTTTTATGGGGCCTTAGCTCAGCTGGGAGAGCGCCTGCT
>NZ_JAXKQF010000024.1:0-259 GCF_034296245.1 Bacillus sp. V26
CTACCATCGGCGCTGAAGAGCTTAACTTCCGTGTTCGGCATGGGAACGGGTGTGACCTCTTCGCTATCGCCACCAAACAATTGAGAGTGTTCTCTCAAAACTAGATAACAGATGTGACATCATTAGAAATTGGGTTAAGTCCTCGATCGATTAGTATCTGTCAGCTCCATGTGTCGCCACACTTCCACCTCAGACCTATCAACCTGATCATCTTTCAGGGATCTTACTTCCTTGCGGAATGGGAAATCTCATCTTGAGG
>NZ_JAXKQF010000025.1:0-259 GCF_034296245.1 Bacillus sp. V26
AATGGCTCTGACCGCTCAGCTTCTTCCTCTTCATTTTCCTGCTCTTCACGAAGCCTCGCTTCCGAGACAACAAGCTCTGGCGGCTCAGCTGGCGCTTCTTCCGCCTTTATACCTTCGCTGTCCTCTGATTTCAAAGCCAATGGCTCTGACCGCTCAGCTTCTTCCTCTTCATTTTCCTGCTCTTCACGAAGCCTCGCTTCCGAGACAACAAGCTCTGGCGGCTCAGCTGGCGCTTCTTCCGCCTTTATACCTTCGCTGT
>NZ_JAXKQF010000026.1:0-258 GCF_034296245.1 Bacillus sp. V26
GGGGGGGGGGGGGGGGGGGGGGGGGGGGGGGGGGGGGGGGGGGGGGGGGGGGGGGGGGGGGGGGGGGGGGGGGGGGGGGGGGGGGGGGGGGGGGGGGGGGGGGGGGGGGGGGGGGGGGGGGGGGGGGGGGGGGGGGGGGGGGGGGGGGGGGGGGGGGGGGGGGGGGGGGGGGGGGGGGGGGGGGGGGGGGGGGGGGGGNGGGGGGGGGGGGGGGGGGGGGGGGGGGGGGGGGGGGGGGGGGGGGGGGGGGGGGGCGGG
>NZ_JAXKQF010000027.1:0-255 GCF_034296245.1 Bacillus sp. V26
CCCAGTGTGGCCGATCACCCTCTCAGGTCGGCTACGCATCGTTGCCTTGGTGAGCCATTACCTCACCAACTAGCTAATGCGCCGCGGGTCCATCTGTAAGTGGTAGCCGAAGCCACCTTTTATATTTAAACCATGCGGTTCAAATAAGCATCCGGTATTAGCCCCGGTTTCCCGGAGTTATCCCAGTCTTACAGGCAGGTTACCCACGTGTTACTCACCCGTCCGCCGCTAACATCAGGGAGCAAGCTCCCATCT
>NZ_JAXKQF010000028.1:0-255 GCF_034296245.1 Bacillus sp. V26
CCCAGTGTGGCCGATCACCCTCTCAGGTCGGCTACGCATCGTTGCCTTGGTGAGCCATTACCTCACCAACTAGCTAATGCGCCGCGGGTCCATCTGTAAGTGGTAGCCGAAGCCACCTTTTATATTTGAACCATGCGGTTCAAATAAGCATCCGGTATTAGCCCCGGTTTCCCGGAGTTATCCCAGTCTTACAGGCAGGTTACCCACGTGTTACTCACCCGTCCGCCGCTAACATCAGGGAGCAAGCTCCCATCT
>NZ_JAXKQF010000029.1:0-255 GCF_034296245.1 Bacillus sp. V26
CCCTGTGAGAGTAGGACGCCGCCAAGCAATTGCACGTTAGTGCAATTATGGAGGATTAGCTCAGCTGGGAGAGCATCTGCCTTACAAGCAGAGGGTCGGCGGTTCGAGCCCGTCATCCTCCACCATTTGCCGGTGTAGCTCAATTGGTAGAGCAACTGACTTGTAATCAGTAGGTTGGGGGTTCAAGTCCTCTTGCCGGCACCACTTTTATATGATATAATATTCAAGTCTCTTGTAAGAAGAGCCATTAGCTCA
>NZ_JAXKQF010000002.1:0-658171 GCF_034296245.1 Bacillus sp. V26
AAGATGAGATTTCCCATTCCGCAAGGAAGTAAGATCCCTGAAAGATGATCAGGTTGATAGGTCTGAGGTGGAAGTGTGGCGACACATGGAGCTGACAGATACTAATCGATCGAGGACTTAACCTAATTTCTAATGATGTCACACCTGTTATCTAGTTTTGAGAGAATATCTCAAAAAACTCTTGACTTTTCAAGATATACATAGTATAATGTTAAATGTCACTGAAATTGTCTGGTGATGATGGCGAAGAGGTCACACCCGTTCCCATGCCGAACACGGAAGTTAAGCTCTTCAGCGCCGATGGTAGTCGGGGGTTTCCCCCTGTGAGAGTAGGACATCGCCAGGCAGGCTTCATTCCGCAGTAGCTCAGTGGTAGAGCTATCGGCTGTTAACCGATCGGTCGTAGGTTCGAATCCTACCTGCGGAGCCATTATTGGAGAGCTGTCCGAGTGGTCGAAGGAGCACGATTGGAAATCGTGTAGGCGGTCAACTCCGTCTCAAGGGTTCGAATCCCTTGCTCTCCGCCACTTATATTTATACATAATTACAATTGAAAGTCTGGGCCCGTTGGTCAAGCGGTTAAGACACCGCCCTTTCACGGCGGTAACACGGGTTCGAATCCCGTACGGGTCATTATATGATGGAGGATTAGCTCAGCTGGGAGAGCATCTGCCTTACAAGCAGAGGGTCGGCGGTTCGAGCCCGTCATCCTCCACCATTATCATCGCGGGGTGGAGCAGTTCGGTAGCTCGTCGGGCTCATAACCCGAAGGTCGCAGGTTCAAATCCTGCCCCCGCAACCAATTAAAATCAAATGGTCCGGTAGTTCAGTTGGTTAGAATGCCTGCCTGTCACGCAGGAGGTCGCGGGTTCGAGTCCCGTCCGGACCGCCATTTGAATAATAAGGCTCGGTAGCTCAGTTGGTAGAGCAACGGACTGAAAATCCGTGTGTCGGCGGTTCGATTCCGTCCCGAGCCACCACCTATGCCGGTGTAGCTCAATTGGTAGAGCAACTGACTTGTAATCAGTAGGTTGGGGGTTCAAGTCCTCTTGCCGGCACTGTTTTTTCAAAACTTAATGTGGAGGGGTAGCGAAGTGGCTAAACGCGGCGGACTGTAAATCCGCTCCCTCAGGGTTCGGCAGTTCGAATCTGCCCCCCTCCACCATTTATAGGGGCATAGTTTAACGGTAGAACAGAGGTCTCCAAAACCTCCGGTGTGGGTTCGATTCCTACTGCCCCTGCCAAATTTATGACATCTTGAGATTATGGCGGTTGTGGCGAAGTGGTTAACGCACCAGATTGTGGCTCTGGCACTCGTGGGTTCGATTCCCATCAATCGCCCCATATTATCATTGGGCTATAGCCAAGCGGTAAGGCAACGGACTTTGACTCCGTCATGCGTTGGTTCGAATCCAGCTAGCCCAGTCTCACTTTTTTATATCAATTGCATATAATGTATTAAGTCCCTTAAGATGCGGAAGTAGTTCAGTGGTAGAACACCACCTTGCCAAGGTGGGGGTCGCGGGTTCGAATCCCGTCTTCCGCTCCAATTACGGCGGCATAGCCAAGTGGTAAGGCAGAGGTCTGCAAAACCTTTATCCCCGGTTCGAATCCGGGTGTCGCCTTTCTTTTGCCGGGGTGGTGGAATTGGCAGACACACAGGACTTAAAATCCTGCGGTAGGTGACTACCGTGCCGGTTCAAGTCCGGCCCTCGGCACCAATTTTACTTACTTGATAAGTTAAATTGGTGTTTGTGCTTGAAAATATAATAAAGCTAATCATATCAATGATCTACTTATGTAGATCATTTTTTTATTGTATGAAAGTGTCGATAAGCATTGGGCTGTATTTCATAAAAAGTCGCTTTAGCCCTTTATTATTATATTTCCCAAAAAACTTTTTTGAAATACATTGACACTTTATCATATCCATGTTATATTTATATTCGTCGGTTAGATACGACGTAAAACTTGCCGGTGTGGCGGAATTGGCAGACGCGCACGACTCAAAATCGTGTTCCTTCTGGAGTGTCGGTTCGACCCCGACCACCGGTATACAAAAGAACCCCGTTTCTTCCTTATGTAAGAAACGGGGTTTTGTTTTTATTAAAAGAAGGAGCCTATATTAATAAGCATAGGCTCCTTCTTTTAATTTACTCAGCATATTGGTCGATGATCTCTTCTAAGATCTCTTCAAGTTGTTCGATATCATCAAGCTCTGATTGTCTGAAACGGACACGTACGAGCTGCTCTCCGTCATTATACATCTCTTCCAGCCATCCACGCAGGCCTCTTGCCCGGCGATCGACTTCGAAAATAATTTCTAAACCGTCTTCCTCTAAAAGAAAAATAAGCTCTAATTCATCAAGCATTTGTCGGTAATATCCTGATGTTGGAACAAACTCAAATTCTTGAACGAAAGGCAGACGGCGCTGGAAGTAAGATGCCTGTTCACAGTCTGCTTCGTTAAGACGGAAGCCAAGGTTCTCAATTGCTTCTAACACATTTTCAACCCAAGGATGTGCTTCTACGAAGATACGATCGTGATCTGATTTATCAATACCGCCTTGAATGTCAAGGTCTGTCACTACTGCGACTTCTACCTTCCCTACACTAATCGGTGTATCAAGAGGCAGGATGAAGGAGAACGGAAATTGGTGTTCTTCTCCAGGCTGAATGATGAATGAACCAGTTACCCGAAAAGAATGAATTGTTGCGTATTTCCGGTGCTCTTCATCGTCTTTTACAATGACATATCTTGTGTTGAGCTGTAAGTCAATATAACGGATATCCTGGGCGATTTTCCCGCCTTTTACATGTACAGTTCCGCGGACTTCTTCTCCTGGACAATACGCATCTTTCTCCAAAATGGTATCGACTTTTGCTGCGCCGATGCCGGCACTTGCGGCAAGTTTCTTAAAAAATGACATGTTAGATCTTCCCCTTTTTCTTTTTCTCAACAGTTATACGTGGGAAGAAGGAAAAAAGGTTCATTTATTTTGAAATAAATGAACCTTTTTTCCTATATTCGTTTATCTGAGGGACAGACTAAAAGTGATGCTTAAGTAAAGGAGGAGACGTGAATGAATAAAGAAACGATGGTCGCTGATGAATTACATAGAATGTTTTTAGCTGGTGAGCTGCAAATCACAGTCGAGGAGGACATTAACAATCTTTCAGAAAAACTGAGAAGCGGTGAACTTAGATTAGACAGTTTAACCGGGGAAGATGCGTTTATAAAAGAAACAGTAAACGAAGCGTTAAGAAGAGTGGAGCAATAAAATAGAGAGACGGCTTCTCAAAATGAGAGACCGTCTTTTTTTATGGTTTAAGAAGCACTTTAATGGCTCCGTCTGTTTTCGTATCAAACACCTCATAACCGTGCTTTGCTTGATCTAACGGCAGAACATGGGTAATGATGTCGCCCGGATCTATTTTACCTGTAGCAATCAAATCATACAGGTACGGCATATAATGAATGACAGGGGCTTGGCCGGTTCTAATATTTACGTTCCTTTGGAAGATGTCTCCGAATGGAAATGCATTGTACCTCATTCCGTACACACCTGTCACTTGAATTGTGCCGCATTTTCTGACAGCCTGTGCCGCCGTTACCAGCGCACCCATGGCTCCGCCGTGCATTTTAACACCGGTGGCGAGAAATTCAAGCGGGGACATTTTGCCGTCCATTCCGACGCAGTCGATGACGACATCTGCACCGCCCTGTGTGATTTCTTTCAAATATGAACCGGCGTTTTCATGATGCTCGAAATTAACAATTTCTACATTGTTTGTTTTTTTGGCGTGCTGAAGGCGATAGTCTACATAATCCACTGCAATGACTCTTTTGGCGCCTTTCATCCATGCGAATTTTTGCGCGAGCAGCCCGACAGGACCGCAGCCGAGAATAATGACGGTATTTCCCTCTTTTACTCCTGCGTTGTCTACGCTCCAATAGGCTGTCGACATAGCGTCTGAAAGCAATACCAATTTCTCATCTTCTACTTCACAGTCATCAGGAAGTTTAAAGGGAGTGAAGTTAGCATAGGGGACGCGCATGTATTCAGCCTGGCCTCCGGGATAGCCGCCTGCTGAGTCTGAATAGCCAAAATAAGCGCCGACTTCGCCGTTTGCATTTGAATTGTCACATTGGCTTTCGAGCTGGTTTTTGCAGAAAAAACATTCGCCGCAGCTGACGTTAAACGGTATGATGACACGATCGCCTTTTTTAACCTTGTGAACGTCGGGGCCTGTTTCTTCAACAATGCCCATTGGTTCATGGCCGATGATATAATCTTCAGGAAAATTGGGAACCATGCCGTGAATTAAGTGTAAATCAGATCCGCAGATTGCTGTGGTTGTCAGTTTGACGATGATATCATCAGGTTTTTTGATTTCTGGCGCTTTTACCTCTTTGACGCGGACGTCTTTAATGCCTTGATACGTAACAGCTTTCATTCATGATGTCTCCTTATTGTTTAGTGATCGGGCGTTGCGAATGTTCCGAGACGGTTCGTGTTATCGGGGAAAAGTTTTAGCCCGGCGATATCAACAGCTGTTTGTGCTGATTTCATATCGATTTGAAATTGTTTGTCCAAGTCAGAAGGGAAAAGCCAGCCTTTTTCCATCATGAGCTGTGATAGTTCTCCGTGCAGGTAAATAGCTGCGTCTAATTGATTACGCAATGCTGTTCTGAGTTCTGGGCTTGCGGTTTCCGTGATGGCGACAGCATAATTTTTGATACCGGTTTTTACGGAAATTAAGAAATCTAGGGCAAGTGCTGAATCAGCAAGGTCAGGCATGCCTTTTGCGTTTTTCGGGTCTAAGAAATCGTTCAATGATAGTCACCTCCTGTTATTGTCGGGGCCTTTTGATAGAGGCTCTGAAGCTCAGTTACGTCCCGTACAGACTGTTGTACATCCTTCTCCATAAGGGCTCTCAGTTCCTGATCGAACACCAGTCCCTGCATCATTTTTGATTTAAGTAAACATACGGTTTTGAAGTTGAGGATTTCGTGTAAATCAACTGTTTCGTGGTTTGCCAAACGGTCTTGTTCCATTTTTTCGGTCACCTCCTGATTCAAAGGTATTTTTACCTTGTATCATGCTTTTATGCGAAAGTGCTATAATGGGTAAAATATTTTCTTGGGGGAGTGGATGATGAAACAGATTATTGCGATGGGCGGCGGAGGTTTTTCAATGGAACCAGATCATCTCGTTCTTGATCAATTTATCATTAATCAGTCAAAGCAGCCCTCACCTCGCATTTGTTTTTTGCCAACGGCAAGCGGGGATGCGGAGAACTATGTTCAGCGGTTTTACCATGCTTTTCAAAAGCTTGATTGTGACCCGTCTCATTTGTCTTTATTTAAGCCGCCGACAACAGATTTAGCCTCCTTTATTATGGAGAAAGATGTGATTTATGTCGGCGGGGGAAATACAAGAAATTTGCTGGTGCTGTGGAAGGAGTGGGGACTGGATCACATATTGAAAAAAGCTTGGGAGAACGGGATTATTTTAGCGGGATTAAGTGCAGGTGCGATCTGCTGGTTTGAAGAAGGTGTGACGGATTCTGCCGGACCGCTGACCGGTTTGAAAAGCTTGGGTTTTTTGCAAGGCAGTTTTTGTCCTCATTATGATGGAGAAAAGGATCGGAGACCTACATATCATCACATGATATCAGAGAAAGCGTTGAGCAGCGGTTATGCGGCGGATGATGGAGCAGCTCTTCATTTTATTGATGATCATTTTTTTCAGGCTGTGAGTTCAAGATCTGATGCAAAGGCGTATCAGGTGGTGCTTCATGAAAATGAAATCTCTGAAATAGCATTGCCGATTACATATTTGTCTTGAATTTGCTGAATATTTTATATATTGCTCTTTTTTTCAGTTTGTTTTTATGATACGATAAGTGCGAAATTAATAGTTACTGGGGGTGCCCGCTGACGGGCTGAGAGAGAAGGTATGCTTCTTAACCCTTTGGACCTGATCTGGTTCGTACCAGCGTGGGGAAGTAGAGGAATTGTTTTTATTATTGCTGAATACTGCAATAATATGTTTCTTTCTGACTGTAACCGGGTTCATTCAATTGAATCCGGTTTTTTGTGCTGGTTATGGGCTTGATTTTGTCCTTTCAAACAAAGAGAGGGGAAGGATAAGTGATGCAAAATCATTCAGTGCAGCAAGCCAACATTTCCATTATGTCGAGTTTTTCAGGGAGTAAAAAAGTATATGTAGAGGGGGCTTCGCCGGATATTCAAGTGCCGATGAGAGAAATTGAACTCAGTCCGACAACAGGATCATTCGGCGAAGAGGAAAACGCGCCGGTTCGTGTCTATGATACAAGCGGACCGTATACGGACCCCGATGTAAAAATTAATATTCAAGAAGGTTTAAAACCGCTTCGGCACAAGTGGATCACTGGGCGCAGCGATGTTGAGGAATACGATGGACGTGCTGTGAAGCCAGAAGACAACGGCTATAAAAAGGCTAACCCTAATGTAAGCTATCCCGGATTAAAGCGGAAACCGCTGCGGGCGAAAACGGGCCAAAATGTCACTCAAATGCATTATGCGAAAAAGGGGATGATTACCCCTGAAATGGAGTTTATCGCTATTCGTGAGCATGTGTCTCCCGAATTTGTCAGAGATGAAGTAGCCAGCGGCCGGGCGATTATTCCAGCAAATATTAATCATCCGGAAAGTGAACCAATGATTATCGGCCGAAATTTCCATGTGAAAATTAACGCGAATATCGGGAATTCAGCGGTTACATCTTCAATTGAAGAAGAAGTGGAAAAAATGACGTGGGCGATTCGCTGGGGAGCAGATACGATGATGGATCTTTCCACGGGGAAAGACATTCATACGACGCGTGAATGGATTATCCGAAATTGTCCGGTTCCGGTTGGCACCGTTCCGATCTATCAAGCGCTTGAAAAAGTAAACGGTGTAGCGGAGGATTTAACGTGGGAAATCTACCGTGACACGCTGATTGAGCAGGCTGAACAGGGTGTGGATTATTTTACGATTCACGCGGGTGTTTTGCTGCGATATGTGCCGCTAACTGCTAAACGGACAACGGGAATTGTGTCACGCGGCGGAGCGATTATGGCCCAGTGGTGTCTGGCTCATCATCAGGAAAGCTTTCTGTATACTCATTTTGAAGAAATCTGTGAAATTATGAAAACGTATGATATTGCCTTTTCTCTTGGAGACGGGCTTCGTCCAGGGTCAATTGCCGATGCCAATGACGAAGCGCAGTTTGCTGAATTAGAGACTCTCGGAGAACTCACGCAAATTGCCTGGAAGCATGATGTTCAGGTGATGATTGAGGGGCCGGGTCATGTGCCGATGCATAAAATCAAGGAAAACGTCGATAAACAAATGGAAATCTGTAAAGAAGCGCCTTTTTACACGCTAGGGCCGCTGACGACGGATATTGCACCGGGCTATGACCACATTACATCAGCGATCGGAGCGGCGATGATCGGCTGGTATGGAACGGCCATGCTTTGTTATGTGACGCCGAAGGAGCATCTCGGGCTGCCAAACCGTGAAGATGTGCGGGAAGGGGTGATTACATACAAAATTGCGGCGCATGCGGCTGACCTTGCAAAAGGGCATCCGGGAGCGCAAATACGAGATGACGCTTTATCAAAAGCCCGCTTTGAATTCCGCTGGCGAGACCAATTTAACCTGTCGCTTGATCCGGAAAGAGCGCTTGAATATCATGATGAGACCCTGCCTGCTGAAGGGGCGAAAACGGCTCATTTCTGTTCGATGTGCGGGCCGAAATTTTGCAGCATGAGAATTTCTCAGGATATCCGTGATTATGCCAAAGACAAAGAGCTTAATGAGTGGGATGCCATTCAAGAGGGCATGAAAGAAAAAGCCGAGGAATTTGTGAATCAAGGCAGTAAACTTTATAAGTAACAGTATAGAAAGTCATTGACAGGCCAAATTGAATACGTTTTAATATAGCTAATATACATTTCCAACATTTGCTGATCGGATCACCGAAGGCTCTTATCTTTTGAGATAAGAGCCTTTTTTATTTTTAAAGGAGGGAGAAATGATGGGAACCAAAAAAGAGAAAGGGAGAAGACGCTTCAGAAAACGAAAAACATATGGCAATCAGATGCTGCCGCTGGCGCTTCTTATTGAAAAGAACAAGCGGGAGATAATGAATAGCGAGGAGTTAATGGAGAAAATTTATATGAAGATTGACGAGAAGCATACGGCAATCCGTAAATCTATGTAAAAAACCCGCTGAATAAACAGCGGGTTTTTTTCTATGCTATTAAACTTCTTTTTTAATCGGCAAACCTAAGCCCTCTGCTACGCGTCTTCCGTATTCAGGATCAGCTTTGTAAAAGTGCTCGATTTGGCGGAGTTTGATTTCTTCTTTTTCTACCGGTTTCATTGCATTTACGATATTTTCTACAAGGCGGGTGCGTTCCTCTTCGCTCATTAAACGGTAGAGATCGCCGGCTTGTGTGTAGTGATCATTGTGATCGTAGCTTACGCTGTCAGCCATTCCTTGTACTGGATAAGCCGCTTGTTTATCCTCAGGTGACTCAGTCGGTCCGCCGAAGCTGTTTGGCTCGTAGTAGACGGAGCCGCCGCCGTTATTGTCAAAGCGCATTTGTCCGTCACGCTGGTAGTTTCTTACTTCGTTGCGTGCGCGGTTGATCGGCAGGGCCTGGTGGTTTGCTCCCACACGGTAGCGATGCGCATCATGATACGCAAACAGACGCCCTTGAAGCATTTTATCCGGTGATACATCAATACCGGGGACCAGTGTTCCAGGTGAGAATGTTGCTTGTTCTACTTCTGCAAAGTAGTTTTCCGGATTTCTGTCAAGAACCATACGGCCGACTTCAATGAGCGGATAGTCTTTTTGAGACCATACTTTTGTGACATCAAACGGATCGAAGCGGTACGTATTTGCATCTTCTAAAGGCATGATTTGCACATATAATTTCCATGCAGGGAAATCGCCGTCTTCGATTGCATTGAACAGATCTTCAGTATGATAATCCGGGTTTTCACCGGCAATTTTTGCTGCTGTCTTCACATCAAGGTTCTTCACGCCTTGTTCTGTTTTAAAGTGATACTTGATCCATACGCCTTCGCCTTCGGCATTTGTCCATTTGAATGTATGGCTGCCAAAACCGTGCATGTGGCGAAGTGTAGCAGGAATTCCGCGGTCAGACATCAGGATCGTCACTTGGTGTAGAGATTCCGGTGAAAGTGACCAGAAATCCCATACAGCTGTAGGATTTTTCAAGTGTGTTTTTGGATCTCTTTTTTGTGTATGGATAAAATCAGGGAACTTAATCGCATCGCGGATGAAGAATACCGGCGTATTGTTGCCGACGATGTCATAGTTTCCTTCTTCTGTATAAAACTTAACAGCAAATCCCCGCGGGTCGCGAACGGTGTCAGCAGAGCCAAGTTCACCGGCAACTGTTGAGAAACGGATGAACAAAGGTGTGCGTTTGCCGATTTCTGATAAGAAAGCAGCTTTTGTATATTTTGTTACATCGTTTGTCACTTCAAAATAACCGTGTGCGCCTGCACCTTTAGCGTGAACGACACGCTCAGGAACACGTTCTCTGTTAAAATGAGCCAATTTTTCGAGTAAGTGTACATCTTGGATTAAAGTTGGTCCGCGAGAACCGGCAGTCATTGAATTTTGATTATCTCCAACTGGAGCTCCCCAGCTAGTTGTCAGTTTATTTGAACTCATATCATCACCTCTTGGAATTGATAAGAACATAATATCATCTCTAAGTAAAAAGTCAATATTATTTTATAATGATTATAAAATAATCATTTGTATAATGCGATAAAAACTATTAAAAAAAGCAGAAAACCCTTGCAGAACGGTTTAATAGAGATGATCGAGGGTTCATAGAAATAAGCGCTATTTGCGAATATGAAAAGTAAGTGATAAACATTCATCCAAAAAATGCTGAATAAAAAAGAGTTGACATATCGGAATAATTTGAATTAACATGATATTCAAACAAAAAACAATTGGGCAGCTGATCGGACCGCCGAAGGCTCTCATCTCTACAAAAACAGAGATGGGGGCCTTTTTGTTTTTTTTAGAAGGCGGGGTTGGCAGAAGGAGAGGGATAAAAGTGGCTGTGACCATCAACATCAAGGAAAAAGCATTTGCTCAAGAAGGCCGCAAAACTGTGGTCTTGGAGAATATCCAATTATCAATTGCACCGGGTGAGTTTTTAACGCTCATCGGACCGAGCGGATGCGGAAAAAGCACACTTTTAAAGATAATTGCAGGACTTGATTCTGATTTTATCGGGCGTATCGAAATTAACGGACGGCATGTGACTGCACCAGGTATTCAGCAAGGATTTATTTTTCAGGAACACCGTCTCTTTCCTTGGCTGACGGTTGAGCAGAATATTGCCGCCGATTTGAATTTGAAAGATCCAAAAGTCAAACAGAAGGTAGATGAACTGATCGAGATTGTCAGATTAAAAGGATCGGAGAAAGCATATCCGCGTGAGCTGTCGGGCGGTATGTCTCAAAGAGTGGCCATCGCACGAGCTCTTCTGCGGGAGCCGGAGGTGCTGCTTTTGGATGAACCGTTCGGTGCGTTAGACGCGTTTACTCGAAAACACCTTCAAGACGTGCTGCTGGATATATGGCGGAGGAAAAAAACAACGATGATACTCGTCACTCATGATATAGATGAATCTGTTTATTTAGGGAATGAGATTGCGATCCTAAAAGCCAAACCGGGAAAAATTCATAAGCTGATGCCAATTCATCTGGCTTATCCCCGAAACAGGACGACGCCTGATTTCCAAGCGATCAGACAGAAAGTGCTGTCAGAATTCGAAAAAACAGAAGACTTTGAGTATGCAGAAGGATTAGGGATATAGAAAGGGCTGAAGCAGAGATGAAAAAAGGAATCATTGTATTGGCATCTATTTTTTTTCTGCTGGCAGGGTGCGGAGCAAATGGACCCAGCGGTGATAAAAAACCATTAAAAGAAATTCGCATTGGAATACAGCAAAGCTTAAGCCCGCTTTTAATTGCCAAGGAAAAAGGCTGGTTTGAAGAGGCTTTTGAAAAAGAAGGCATCAAGGTGAAATGGGTGGAGTTTCAAAGCGGGCCGCCACAATTTGAAGGGCTTGCAGCAGATAAACTTGACTTTTCTCAAGTCGGCAATTCACCAGTGATCGCTGGACAGGCGGCAGGCATTGATTTTAAAGAAATCGGCTTGTCTCAGGACGGATTAAAGGCGAACGGCATACTTGTGAATCCAGACAGCGGGATTAAGGAGGTCAAAGATTTAAAAGGAAAGAAAATTGCTGTAGCGAAAGGCAGCAGCGGCTTTGACTTTTTGTATAAAGCGCTTGATCAATCAGGCTTGTCAGCTGATGACGTGACCATTATTCAGCTGCAGCCTGATGAAGCGGCCTCTGCGTTTGAAAACGGTTCGGTTGACGCTTGGTCCATCTGGGAGCCGTACCTATCCTTAGAAACAATCAAACACGGAGCAAAACTTCTTGTGAACGGGGAAAGCACCGATTTATATTCACCAGGGTTTACATTAGTTAGAACAACATTCTCTAAGGAACATCCAGACGAAGTGGTCCGTTTTCTGAAGGTTTTTAATCAGGCGGTTGTATGGCAAAAGGAACATCCGGGTAAAGCGGCTGACTTGTATGCAAAAATAAAAGATCTCGATAAAAAGGTCGTTGAAAATGTGCTGAAAAATACGGAGCCTCTGAATGAGGTTATTCGTGAAGACATTATAAAAGCGCAGCAGGAGACAGCGGATTTTCAATTTAAAACAAAAGCGATAGATAAGAAAATTGATGTGGGAGAAGTTGTTGATAATTCATTTATCAAAAAAGCGTTAAAGGAAAAAGTCTCTGGAGGTGATCCATCATGAAAGCAGAGGCTGCAGGTTCACTGCCGAAAGCAAATGCTGAAGCGATACAAAGAAAGCCCCATAGAATCAAATACGGGTGGGCAAAGGGGCTTCTGCTGCCTGCTGTGATCATAGCCATCTGGCAGGTGATCGGCAGTCTTGGCATCGTGTCGGCGACAGTGCTCCCTACACCTGTTGCGATCTTGCTGACGTTTAAAGAGCTCATTTTGACAGGCGAGCTCTTTGGCCATCTGCAAATCAGTATATACCGGGCAGCGCTTGGTTTTGTACTTGGTGCGGGGCTTGGGCTTTTGATCGGAATTTTGGCCGGATTTTCTAAACGGACGGAATTGTATCTTGACCCATCATTGCAAATGCTCAGAACCGTTCCGCATCTGGCTGTCACACCGCTGTTTATTTTATGGTTCGGTTTTGATGAAATATCTAAAATTTTGCTGATTGCGCTCGGCGCTTTCTTCCCTGTGTATATCAATACATTTAACGGCATTCGCGGAGTTGACGCTAAGCTGTTCGAAGTTGCCCGGGTGCTTGAATTTAAATGGCACCAGCAGATGACAAAAGTGATTGTGCCGGCATCCCTGCCCAATATATTGCTCGGCATTCGCTTATCGCTGGGTATTGCATGGCTTGGGCTTGTTGTAGCGGAGCTGATGGGTTCAAGCTCTGGGGTCGGTTATATGATCATGGATGCCAGACAATTTTCACAAACAAATAAAGTGTTTGCCGGAATTATCATTTTTGCGGTGGTTGGAAAGCTGACGGATTCTTTTGTCAGGCTGCTTGAACGAAAGCTATTAAAGTGGAGAAACAGTTACGAGGGAAAATAGACGAAAAGGAGAGATTGTTATGGACATTCTTTGGTTTATTCCGACACATGGAGACACAAGGTATTTAGGGTCGGAAAGCGATGGACGGACGGCGGATCATGAATACTTTAAACAAGTGGCGCAGGCTGCTGACAGGCTGGGGTATACAGGAGTCCTTCTGCCGACGGGAAGATCGTGCGAGGACCCTTGGCTCACAGCCTCGGCGTTAGCGGGAGAAACAAAAGACTTAAAGTTTTTAGTCGCGGTACGGCCCGGGTTAATGCAGCCTTCTCTTGCAGCCAGAATGACCTCTACCTTAGATCACATTTCAGATGGACGGCTGCTGATTAATGTTGTGGCAGGGGGCGATCCGTACGAGCTAGCCGGGGACGGACTGTTTATCAGTCATGATGAGCGCTATGAAGCAACGGACGAATTTTTAACTGTTTGGCGGGGGCTTTTGCGCGGAGAAACGGTTACCTATGAAGGAAAACATATAAAAGTGGAAAACAGCAATCTGCTATTCCCGCCGCGGCAAGCACCGCACCCGCCTATCTATTTCGGCGGGTCCTCACAGGCTGGAATTGAAGTCGCGACAAAGCATACAGATGTGTATTTAACGTGGGGTGAGCCGCCTGAACAGGTAAAAGAAAAGATTGAGAGAGTCAAAAAGCAAGCGGAAAAAGAGGGAAGAACAGTGCGGTTCGGCATTAGGCTGCATGTGATCGCCCGGGAAACAGAACATGAGGCGTGGGAAGCGGCTGAGCGTTTAATCAGCCATTTGGATGATGACACGATTGCCAAAGCACAGAACGCTTTGCGCCGTGCTGATTCTTCGGGTCAAAAGCGGATGGCGGAGCTTCATCGAGGCGATCGGACAAAGCTTGAAATCAGCCCGAATCTGTGGGCGGGTATCGGCCTGGTCAGAGGAGGGGCAGGCACGGCTCTTGTCGGAGACCCGCAGACTATTGCCGACCGCATAGCGGAGTACCAGGCCCTCGGCATTGAATCATTTATTTTTTCCGGCTATCCTCATTTAGAAGAAGCGTACTATTTTGCAGAGCTCGTCTTCCCGCTTTTGCCGTTCGAAAATGAGCGGACAAGGAAACTTCAGAAAAAAAGAGGAGAAGCCGTCGGTAACACTTATTTTGTCAAAGAGAATCATGCGTCAGTCTAAGTGAAAACACAGCCTCCGAACATGGTATGATAATCAAAAAAGGGGGCTGTTTTTCCTGAGAATACTTATAAGTGCCGTTACTCTGTTGGTCATGCTGTCTGCATGCGGAAATACGAAGCACATGGAAATCAAAGAGGCAGATGTTTCAGATATTGAAAAAAACAGAATGAAGATTGCGGCTCCGCATTCATTCGCTGCTGAAGTGACTAATATCAATGAAAGCATTTCTGAAGCGGACATGTACATTGAACATTACCAAAACGGAAAGCTTGTTGAAACGATAGGTCCGGTAACTGCTGACTACACGGAAGAAAATCCCGCTACATTACAATTTGTTTATTTTGAGAATGAGGAAGATCAGAAAAAAATGAGCACCGTTCACTTTGGTATTGTTGATGAACAAGGGAGCAGCACGGCTGCTTCATCGTTTCAGCGTGACGTCAGCGCTGCACAGGAAATGACTCAAAATATATCATAGCGGAGCCAATTTCCTTTGGGAAACCGGTATTGATCGGCAGCAGCATAAAGGATTCTAACGGTACAATGAAAACCTCTGAAAACAAAAATGAACTGATTAAACATAAAGATGCTCTGCTTTATTATGTTGAATGGACGGCTTCGGCCGTCTGTTTAACCGAGCGGTGTACTTGCATTTTAGAATACATCATGATACATTTTAAATCGTAAATATTACGATTTAAAGGAGGCTTTTTCTTGGCTAAGAAATCAAAAGTGGCAAAAGAATTAAAACGCCAGAAGCTTGTTGAACAATATGTTGCTATCAGACAAGAGTTAAAGGCAAAAGGAGATTACGAAGCACTCAGCAAGCTGCCGAGAGATTCAGCATCGGGAAGACTCCATAACCGCTGTATGGTAACGGGCCGCCCGAGAGGATATATGAGAAAATTTAAAATGTCCAGAATTGCATTTAGGGAGCTGGCGCATAAAGGCCAAATTCCTGGTGTGAAAAAAGCAAGCTGGTAAGAAAAAACTCCGGACGATTACACCGCGCCGGAGTTTTTTTCATTTTTCTTGAAGGAAATGACGTAGGATATGTGCTGGATGATCATGATGATAAACACGATAATAATAGGGAAAAAGGGAATGTGTGACTGAAACAGCGGATAAAAAATGAGCAGGACAGCGGCGGCAGGCAGTGAAAAGTAGACGGCGATATATGACGCACGGCAGGCTTTTGCCGTCATCATCTGCTCTCTTTCATCCTGTTCCTCAAATTCATCTGGCAGCAGGAGATTCTTTGAAGCAGGCCCGCTTTTCTTTTGTAAATACATATAAACCGTAGCTGCCGCAATAAAAAGAATAAACGGGGTGATGTTTATTTCAAACATCATCTGGCCGTTCTTTGTGCGGAAAAAGGCTCCAATGCCTTCTGAAGCTTTAAAGTATGCAACAAGTGTCCAGCATGCAAGGCCAAACAAAACGAGGTGAAATGCTGCTTTTGTTTTCATGCCCATATTAGTCTTCCTCCTCTAGCCAAAAGACATCCTCCATATGCATGGAGAAAGCTTTGCAGATTTTTAATGCTAATAACAGTGAGGGAACATAGTCTCCTTTTTCAATTGCTGCTACCGTTTGTCTCGTGACGCCGACCGTTTCTCCGAGTTTTTCCTGAGAATAGCTGAAGCGCGCTCTGAGCTCTTTCACTTTATTTTTCATCATGACGTCTGCCACCTTCATATTCTCACTTTCTTCCATTGTATAGTTTATTTAACATTATGTAAATGTAACTTAACAACATTGCAAAAATACAAATTTTTTTCGACAAATTTTTTATATTCCCTTGACGAAAATTTAATAAACGTGTAACATAATAAAAGTCAAAGCGGTGCTGACACCGACAATCACAAATGCGGGTGTAGTTTAGTGGTAAAACCTCAGCCTTCCAAGCTGATGTCGTGAGTTCGATTCTCATCACCCGCTCCATACATACGTTATTAACGCAGTGTTTCGTTTCTCAGATAAACGAAGTATTGCGTTTTTTTATGTAAAAAAGAACACGAATCTCGTGTTCTTTTACGTAAGCCAATGTACTGTATGGCCGCCGCCGTGAATTTGTTCAAACATTTTCGTTAATGATGTTAAAAGGTTAACGGCGTTTTCTTTTTCAATCGATGGCGGGAAAAAGATGATTTGCAGCATGCTTTTTGTATCTGCTGTGACGGGTTTTTGATTGACGTTGGTTTTGAAGTCGCCGAATACACCGTTTTCATCAGAATAAATCAGTATGTTATCTTTTTCTCCTATTGATATCCGGATAGGCTCCTGAAGCTTGCCGGTATCATAGATCATAATGGGGAGAGAATATTTTAACGAGAAAAAATGTATGGTATCATGGGCTGAATCCTCGCTTTCCATGAATTGTTCTTTGGATATGGGGATCAGCATTTGCTCCATCGGCGTTTTTTCTCCCTCGAATGAAGGGTCCAGCTGCTTAAAGATTGTCTGCCATTCTTTGACGTAAGGCTGGTCCGATATTCCGCCGTCCGCATAGTCAAAAAACAGAGACTCTTGAAATAAACGAAGTCTGCCTTTCAGCATTTGCGGAGAGGAGCCGACTTCAATATTTTCATATATCACAGCGGCTGCATTTATTCCTGCCGCACGTTCAGTAATAACAGGATCAAGTTTGATATTCACATGTATTCACTCCAATTACGGGATATCAACCTATTATACAACGGCTTATTGTTTTATCACAAAGAAAGGAGGCTGTGCAAACCATGAACGTTTATCAGCTGAAAGAAGAATTAATTGAATACGCGAAAAGCATTGGCGTGGACAAGATCGGTTTTACGACCGCTGATACATTTGACAGTTTAAAAGACCGTTTGATTCTTCAGGAGTCACTCGGATATCTTTCCGGTTTTGAAGAGCCTGATATTGAAAAAAGAGTGACGCCGACGCTGCTTTTGCCGAAAGCGAAATCAATCGTGGCCATTGCACTTGCTTATCCTTCGAGAATGAAGGATGCGCCAAGAAGCACGCGAACTGAGCGCAGAGGCATTTTTTGCAGAGCCTCCTGGGGAAAGGACTATCATGACGTCCTGCGGGAAAAGCTCGATCTTCTGGAGGATTTTCTGAGAAGCAAGCATGAGGATATCAGGACAAAATCAATGGTCGATACGGGTGAATTGTCTGATCGGGCAGTGGCGGAACGGGCCGGAATTGGGTTCAGCGCCAAAAACTGTATGATTACAACGCCAGAGTACGGGTCTTATGTGTATTTGGCGGAAATGATTACAAATATACCTTTCGAGCCGGATGTGCCGATTGAGGATATGTGCGGATCATGCACCAAATGTTTAGATGCTTGCCCGACGGGAGCGCTTGTGAACCCTGGGCAGCTCAACGCTCAGCGCTGTATATCTTTTCTGACCCAGACAAAAGGATTTTTGCCGGATGAATTCCGCACAAAAATCGGAAACCGCCTGTATGGATGCGATACGTGCCAAACGGTATGTCCAATCAATAAAGGGAAGGATTTTCATCTGCATCCTGAAATGGAACCGGACCCCGAGATTGCAAAACCGTTGCTGAAGCCGCTTTTAACCATCAGCAACCGTGAATTTAAAGAGAAATTCGGACATGTTTCAGGCTCGTGGCGCGGAAAAAAACCGATTCAGCGGAATGCGATTCTGGCGCTTGCCCACTTTAAAGACACCTCCACACTGCCTGAACTGACGGAGCTTATGCATAAAGATCCGCGCCCGGTAATCAGGGGAACGGCTGCCTGGGCTATCGGGAAAATCGGAGACAACACATACGCGGAGGAGCTTGAAAAAGCACTGGAAAACGAAAATGATGAAGAGGCAAAGCAGGAAATTGAAAAAGGAATTGAATTGCTAAAAGCCGGCATGACTAAATAAGTCTTGTCCTGACATACGTATAGAGCAGAAGGAAAAAACACTTGAGATGCAGCCAAGTGTTTTTTCTCTATAAAAAAGTATGTCGGGTGGGGTGAGCTTGAAGCACATATTAGAACAACTAGCGGAGGAGCGTCTCAGCTATCTGGTCAACGGGCATGATCTGAGACAGGAGCCTCAAGTCGGAGACCTGGAAGTCATGGAACGAAAGAAAAAGCTTCTGGAAAAACGTAAGATTGAGATGATAAAAGCGAAAGCAAAAGCTGTCATTGACTATGTGCAGGTTGAGGATGACGGAACCGCCTGCATCAGGTATATCATACACTTCGAATATCTATACAAGGAGCAGGATGACAGTCTGTATATGGAAGAGCAGATAGAAGAAAGAGTCGCTTTTGTTTATGATCAAATTCTGATTAAGGATCAGGAAGTGATAAAAAAACCGGCGGGGTTTAGTGAAGGCCAAAGCATTATTGACTATTCACAGGAAGAAAGGGAAGCGTTTGGCCGGGCTTTTCAATATGACCGGCTCGGAGCGGTACAATATGCCGAAAAATATTGGAACAAGCGTAATCCGGCTTATAAAAATTTCAGCGATAATTGTACGAATTTTATTTCTCAGTGTCTTCATGCAGGAGGAGCGCCAATGCGCGGTCACCCGAACAGAGGATCTGGCTGGTGGATGAACCAAAGCTCGTGGAGCTATAGCTGGACGGTGGCGCACTCGATGAAAATGTATTTGACGAATTCCAAGGCCGGCCTTCGGGCGGTTCGGGTGAAATCAGCGGAAGAGCTGGTGCCGGGTGATGTGATTTGCTATGATTTTGAGGGAGACGGCCGGTTTAATCATACAACGATTGTGGTGGCGAAGGACAAAGGCAATATGCCGCTTGTCAACGCCCAGTCCTATGACAGCCGGATGAGGTATTGGTCATACGAGGATTCAACTGCATACACACCGTCTATCCGATATGCCTTTTTTCATATCGTTGATGATACGACAAAAGAGTAATTAATGATATAATGATGGGCGGATAAGAAAAATAGAGGTGAACACAGTGGCATTACATGTCGTTTTATATCAACCAGAAATTCCTGCTAATACAGGGAATATCGCACGTACTTGCGCAGCAACAGATACAACGCTCCACCTGATTCGTCCGCTCGGCTTTTCAACAGATGATAAAATGCTGAAGCGCGCCGGACTTGATTATTGGGAGTTTGTAAACGTAGTGTATCATGACTCGTTAGAAGAATTATTTGAGGCATATAAAAACGGGCAGTTTTTCTTCATCACGAAATTCGGCCAAAAGCCGCATACATCTTTTGACTACACGGATATTGACGAGGATTATTTCTTTGTGTTCGGAAGAGAAACAAGCGGTTTGCCAAAGGAATTAATTCAAAATAATATGGACCGATGCCTGCGTCTTCCGATGACAGAGCATGTCAGATCGCTAAATCTGTCCAATACCGCAGCGATTTTAGTGTATGAGGCACTGCGTCAGCAAAATTACCGAGATTTAAAATAGTGAAAAACCCGCTCATGTGTATGGGCGGGTTTTTTGTGTTATGGAACTTTATTCTGGGCTTAACAACGTAACAGTGTTATGTTACAATATATCCATCAAAGGAGCTGGACTTATGGAAGATCAATTAATCTCTAAAAAAGAATTGCTTGAAGAAACATCCATCTCATACGGTCAGCTGTATCGATGGAAACGAAAAAATTTAATCCCTGAGGAGTGGTTTATACGTAAATCTACATTTACAGGGCAAGAGACGTTTTTTCCTAGAGAGGATATTTTAAAGCGCATTTCAGTCATTCAAAAGATGAAAGAAAATTTGTCTTTGGATGAGATGCGGGAGATGCTGTCACCGAAAATGAAGGTTGTGAGCATGACAGCTGATGAATTGCTGACGAAAGGTTTGATTTCAAAGCCGGCTCTCCATGTCTTTTCAGAAGGCGGAGCTGACACGGTGTTTTCTTCTCGGGATCTATTGTCGCTGTATGTGCTTGAAGGGCTTTTGCAGTCCGGAAATGTCAGCTTGGAAGAAGCGAAAATGGCTGCTGAGGTATTGAGGAAGTATGATACAGCGGAGATCAAGAAGCAGACGGAACTGATCATTTTACGCAAGCTGGGTGTAACGACTTGTTTTATAGCGGCTGCCGCAGACAGCATCCTTTTTGAGTCGTCCGTCAAGATTGTCGAAAGAGTGGATTTAGCAAATGCTTCAGAGGAACTAAAGACAAAATATATGCAGGAGGGCCATCAATGGAAATAATGGATAATCTGGTGATAAACGGTTCGGGGAGTTCGAAGGGCGGAAAATTTCAATCAGTTGAGATTAATGGCAGCGGAACTGTGGCCGGAGACGTGGAGTGTGACACTTTTTCATTTAACGGGACCGGTAAAGCGGATGGGAGCGTCAAGGCAAAAACAGTAACCATCAGCGGTTCAGGGAAAATTCATGGGGATGTTAAAGCAGAATCCATCCGCATGAATGGAACAGGCTTTATTCAAGGTGAGACCGCCGCTAAACAATTGAAGGTTGCGGGATCGTCAACATTTGGCGGAACAGTCAAGGCTGATGACATTGTGATCACCGGAAAGGCGGTCATGGAAGCTGATTGTGAAACGGAAAGATTTCAGACCGAAGGGAAATGCAAAGTCAGCGGTCTTTTAAATGCTGATCAGGTGAATATCAAGCTTTCTTCCGGAGAGAGTTATGTGCGGGAAATCGGCTGCCGCCATCTTCAAGTGACGGGCAGAAAAGGGATGCTGACATTGCTGAAGCTGATGCCGACCCCTGTGTTAACGGCTGAACTGATCGAGGGGGACGTGATTGAGCTGACAAATACGAACGCCAAGACTGTGCGGGGAAACACAGTGAAAATCGGTCCGAACTGCCGGATTGAGACCGTGGAATACAGCGGTGATTATACTTGTGATCCGAACGCTTCGGTAGGCACGTACACAAGAATGTAAGGAGGATCATATGGAAACAGTAAAATTAGGGAATTTAAAATTATATGGTGCCGGGCACGCTGCGGGAGGCGCCTATCACCAGGTCAGCATCAAAGGTGAAGGTACGGTTGGAGAAGGACTGTCCGCTGCAGGCTGCCGCATATACGGCACAGGCCGTTTTCTCGGGAACGCGGAGACTGAACGGCTGAAAGTATTCGGAGAAAGCGAGTTTGAAGGCGATTTGACTGCGGGCAAAATCAGCATATATGGGACGATTCAAGTCAGAGGCGCTCTTCATGTTGGCCGATTGAAGCTGAAGGGTCTGACTGAGATCGGCGGCAATATGGCGGGGGATTCGTGCGAAGCAAAAGGAAAGCTCAGCGTGAAAGGCGATTGTGAAACCGAATCGTTCCATATCACTGGCTGTGTGGACGTAACAGGTTTGTTGAATGCAGGCGAGATTGATATCGGATTGAGCCATGATGCCAGCCGGGTCCGGGAAATAGGCGGAACGTCCATTACAGTAAAAAAACGTGCGCGCTTTTTTACGCGAAAAAAAGCGAAACTAATTGCGGAGCTGATTGAAGGAGATAAAATCTATTTGGAAAATACCGAGGCGGCGGTTGTCAGAGGGAAAGAAGTTGTTATCGGGCCAGGCTGTAAAATCGGCACAGTTGAGTTTGAAAACAAATGCGAATGCGATCAGCATTCAAAAATGATCAAAAGAATTAAGTTGTAAAACATTGTTCTGTTACAAAGAAAAAGGGTGCTCTCAGGAGGGAGCACCCTTTTCTTTTTATTCTTTTCCCGGCTTGCTATCGTACCCTGCGGTAAAAATTGATACTAAAAAAGTGACAATGACTCCCATCATGATGATTGTTTTCACCGTCTCTCCCCCTCTTCAATTTTTCCTGCTGTCCGAGTCTGGATGATTCTGTATTTTCTTTATTATGAACGCACGCAGTCTGCCTTGTCAACGCTGTATAAGGTATCTTTATTTTTAAGAAACCAAAGCATGTATCACGAGCTGACGGCATAGATTGTATCAAAGTACCTTTTTTTGCACAGCGCATCAAACATGATAGAGGAGGTCCTTATGGATATATTAAAGAAAATTGAAAAGTACAGAGAGGAAGAGCAGCGTCTGAAATGGGAAGGAACATTCGCTGATTATTTGGAGATTATTAAAGAGAATCCAATGGTCGCGCAATCTGCTCATTCTCGTGTTTTTAATATGATAAAAGACAGCGGGATAGAGGAGATTGACGGACGGAAGAAGTACAGCTTTTTTGACCGCGAGCTGTTCGGGCTTGAAGAATCCCTCGAGCGCCTTGTGGAAGAATATTTTCATCCGGCTGCGAAAAGGCTTGATGTCAGAAAGCGGATTCTGCTTTTAATGGGCCCTGTGAGCGGCGGTAAGTCAACGCTGGTCACGATGCTCAAAAAAGGTCTTGAAGCGTACACGCTGACGGATAATGGTGCTGTATACGCGATTAAAGGCTGCCCGATGCACGAGGACCCCCTTCATTTAATCCCTCATCATTTGCGGGAGGATTTTTACAGAGAATACGGCATTAGAATAGAAGGAAGTCTTTCACCATTAAATGTGATGAGGCTGGAGGAAGAGTACGGAGGGCGTATTGAAGATGTGAGGGTGGAGCGGATCTTCTTTTCTGAGGATAAGCGTACTGGAATCGGCACCTTCAGCCCGTCTGACCCGAAATCTCAGGATATTGCCGATTTGACGGGAAGTATTGATTTTTCAACCATTGCCGAGTACGGTTCTGAATCTGATCCGCGCGCCTACCGGTTTGACGGAGAGCTGAACAAGGCGAACCGAGGCATGATGGAGTTTCAGGAGATGCTGAAATGTGATGAGAAGTTTCTCTGGCATTTGCTCTCACTGACACAGGAAGGGAATTTTAAAGCCGGGCGATTTGCGTTAATTTCTGCTGATGAGCTGATCGTAGCTCACACGAATGAAACGGAGTATCGCTCATTTATTTCTAATAAGAAAAACGAAGCCCTGCACTCCAGAATTATTGTGATGCCTGTTCCTTATAACTTAAAAGTGTCTGAGGAAGAAAGAATTTATGAAAAAATGATCGCAGAAAGTGATGTATCGGATGTTCATATTGCTCCTCACACCCTTAAGGTCGCCGCGATGTTTTCAATCCTTACGAGATTAAAAGAGCCGAAGCGGTCTGATATTGATCTGGTGAAGAAAATGAGACTGTATGACGGAGAAAGTGTGGAAGGCTTTAATTCAGTAGACGTTGAGGACATGAAGAAAGAATATAATGATGAGGGGATGAGCGGAATTGACCCGCGCTACGTGATCAACCGCATTTCTTCAACCATTATCAGAAAAAATATGGAGTCGATCAATTCCCTTGATGTTCTCCGTTCTTTAAAAGAAGGACTTGATCAGCATCCGTCTATTTCAAACGAGGATCGGGAGCGGTACTTGAATTTTATTTCTGCAGCCCGTAAGGAATATGATGATATTGCGAAGAAGGAAGTCCAAAAAGCGTTTGTGTATTCATATGAAGAATCAGCCAAAACGCTCATGGATAATTATCTCGACAACGTAGAGGCTTATTGCAATAAAAATAAGCTGCGTGATCCTTTGACAGGGGAAGAAATGAATCCGGACGAAAAGCTGATGAGATCGATCGAAGAACAGATCGGCATTTCCGAAAACGCGAAAAAAGCGTTCCGCGAAGAAATCTTAATCCGCATCTCCGCTTATGCGAGAAAAGGAAAGCGGTTTGACTACAATTCCCATGAAAGACTGCGTGAAGCCATTCAGAAAAAATTGTTTGCTGATTTGAAGGATGTCGTTAAAATTACGACCTCAACGAAAACGCCTGATGAGCAGCAGCTGAAGAAAGTAAATGAAGTCGTAGCCCGTTTAATTGATGAGCACGGCTACAACTCGACGAGTGCCAATGAGCTGCTGAAATACGTCGGCAGCCTGCTGAACCGATAAGCAAGTGACCCGTCCGAACAGGGCGGGTTGTTTTGTACCATTTTCTAAATAGTTTGTCAATTAACTGTACTTATGCGCATATGATGAATATAAATCTTTTCGAAAGACTTGTTTCATAATCTGGCACAAGCCGGAATAGGTATGTATCACGACCACAAATGGTTAAGGAGGGGAATTCATGTCCCAAAATGACAGCGGCCATTTTTTAATTTCTGAGGAAAACTGGTCCCTCCATCGCAAAGGCTTCGATGACCAGCAGCGCCACCAAAAAAAAGTACAGGAAGCCATAAAAAACAATCTCCCGGATCTCGTAACCGAGGAAAGCATTATTATGTCTAACGGCAAAGATGTAGTGAAAATTCCAATCCGATCACTGGATGAGTATAAAATCCGCTATAACTACGATAAAAATAAACATGTAGGGCAAGGGGACGGCGACAGCCAGGTTGGAGATGTTGTAGCCCGGGACGGATCAGACAAAAAGCAGGGGCCGGGTAAAGGCCAGGGAGCCGGAGATCAGGCAGGCGAAGATTATTATGAAGCAGAAGTTTCACTAATGGATTTAGAAGAAGCGCTCTTCAAAGAATTAGAGCTTCCGAATCTTCAGCAAAAAGAAAGAGATAATATCATCCACACGGATATTGAGTTTAACGATATCCGTAAAACAGGGTTAACCGGTAATATTGATAAGAAAAGAACAATGATGTCGGCTTTTAAACGCAACGCGATGACAGGGAAGCCGTCTTTCTATCCGATTTATCCGGAGGACTTAAAATATAAAACATGGAATGATGTCACGAAGCCTGAGTCAAAAGCTGTCGTGTTAGCAATGATGGATACGAGCGGCAGTATGGGCGTGTGGGAAAAGTACATGGCGAGAAGCTTCTTTTTCTGGATGACCCGCTTTTTACGGACGAAATATGAAACAGTTGAAATTGAATTTATTGCCCATCATACAGAAGCGAAAGTTGTGTCTGAGGAAGATTTCTTTTCAAAGGGAGAAAGCGGCGGAACAATCTGTTCTTCCGTATATCGAAAATCGCTTGAGCTGATCGATGAAAAATACAGCCCCGCCCGTTATAATATTTACCCTTTTCATTTCTCTGACGGCGACAATCTCACATCTGATAATGCCCGGTGCGTGAAATTGGTGAATGATATTATGAAGAAAGCAAATTTATTCTGTTATGGCGAGGTCAATCAATACAATAGACACTCAACGTTAATGTCGGCTTATAAAAATGTGAAAGACGAGAAATTCAAATACTATATTTTAAAGCAGAAGTCAGACGTTTTTCAGGCGCTGAAGAACTTTTTTAGAAATGAAGAAACTGGCATCAGCCATCAATTATCCTAGTGAAGAGCCCATTTCAGGGCTTTTTTTTATTTAAAAAAAGTAAGAAAGCGATTACGAAAAAAATAAGAAGAAAAAAGGAATTTTTCCTTTGACAAATCTTCTTTCATTTATTAATATTTTATCTTGTGAACTATTATTGAGGAATGAGGTGAAAAGGAGTTGACTGAATCAGAACGTGCTTTGCTCACTTTTGAACAGCTCTTCGATACGTCTCGGGCTATCTATAAAAAACAGAAGAAGATATTGGAGATTGTGCTTGAGCCTTTTGATATTACAGTCCTTCAATATTTACTGATGTTTAAAATTCATCAAAGCGGAAGCACGCCGCTCAGCAAGCTGGCCATGTCTCTTGATCTTAAGCCTGCTTCTGTGACCCGGATGACCGATATCCTATATAACCGGCAATTGATGAATCGATATGACAGTCCGGGTGACCGCCGTATCGTCATGATTCAGTTAACCGAAGAGGGGGAAAAACTTTTACAGAAAGCCGCTGTGCAATACGCGAATTTGGGCGCAAGCCTGTATCAGAAGCTTGACACGTCTCAGCTTCAATATTTGCGTAAGCTTGCCGGGAGTTTATCTAAGCTCGCTGAAGGCTGTGCAGAAAAAAGCGGTAATTGAAAACTTCCCACATATTTTCACCAGCTTTCCACAAAATGATAGAGGAAGAAACGAAAGGAGAAAAACAAAATGAACAGAGGACGTTTAATTCTGACCAACATTATCGGTTTGATTGTTGTTCTTGCAATTATAGGCGGAGGTGCTTATTACTATTATCAAAGCACAAACTACGTAAAAACAGATGAAGCAAAAGTAGCCGGCGATATGGCAGCTATCTCAGCTCCAGCAGCAGGTAAAGTATCCGACTGGGATCTTGAAGAAGGAAAAACAGTGAAAAAAGGCGACACAGTTGCAAAAATCAAAGGTGAACAAACTGTTGATGTAAAATCCATCATGGATGGAACAATTGTGAAAAACGAAGTGAAAAACGGACAAACCGTTCAAGCTGGTACTACAATTGCGCAAACGATTGACATGGACAACCTGTACATCACAGCAAATATTAAAGAAACAGATATTGCGGATGTTGAAGTAGGAAATAGTGTAGACGTAGTAGTTGACGGAGATCCTGATACAACTTTTGACGGTACTGTAGAAGAAATTGGCTATGCGACTAACTCAACTTTTGATATGCTTCCATCTACAAATTCAAGCGGAAACTACACAAAAGTAACGCAAAAAGTTCCTGTGAAAATTTCAATCAAAAACCCATCTGATAAGGTGCTTCCAGGTATGAATGCATCTGTTAAGATTTCTGAGTAAAACAGATCAGTCATCAAACCATGAAAGGAGGTTGTCTTAGATGGCTACAGGCAAAGAAAAAAATACAAAAAGCCCTATGACATTGCTGATTGTGCTAATGGCGGGTTTGTTTTTGGCAATACTAAACCAAACATTGCTTAACGTCGCAATGCCGCACTTAATGACTGAATTTGGCGTAAGTGCAACGACGATTCAGTGGCTGACAACAGGTTACATGCTTGTTAACGGCGTATTGATTCCGTTATCTGCCTTCCTGATTACACGTTTTGGCCAACGGAGTCTCTTTCTCGTCGCCATGTTCTGTTTTACGCTCGGTACGTTAGTCTGCGGTATCGCACCTAACTTCTCTGTAATGCTGATCGGCCGTTTGATCCAGGCCGTGGGCGGAGGTATCTTGCAGCCGCTCGTTATGACAACCATTCTGTTAATCTTCCCGCCTGAAAGCAGGGGGAAAGGAATGGGGATTTTCGGACTTGCGATGATGTTTGCTCCAGCGGTCGGCCCGACTCTTTCTGGGTGGATTATTGAGCATTACACATGGCGCATCATGTTTTACGGACTTGTGCCGATCGGCGCAATTGTTATCATCGTGGCTTTCTTCATCTTTAAGAATTTGGTGGAGCCGCAAAAAATCAAACTCGACACTCTTGGAGCGATCCTCTCAATTGTCGGTTTCGCATCCTTATTATACGGAGTCAGTGAAGCGGGTTCTGACGGCTGGACCGATCCGATTGTACTGTCTACAGTTATAATCGGCGTCATTGCAATTATTGCTTTTGTTGTTCAGCAATTGCGCCATGATGATCCGATGCTTGATTTCAGAGTGTTTAAATACGACATTTTCTCACTCTCAAGTGTTATTAATATCATTATTACAGTGGCACTTTACACTGGTATGTTCCTGTTACCGATCTATCTGCAAAACCTGGTCGGATTTACGGCGCTTCAATCCGGTCTGCTTCTGCTTCCGGGTGCGATCGTGATGCTGATCATGTCACCGATCTCAGGTATTTTGTTTGATAAATTCGGCCCGAGACCGCTTGCGATTATCGGTCTGGTCGTGACAGTGGTGACAACATTCCAATATACGCAATTGACCATCGATACACCATATACACACATTATGCTTGTATACTCAATTCGCGCATTCGGTATGTCACTCTTAATGATGCCTGTCATGACAGCCGGGATGAACCAGCTTCCTGCCCGTCTGAACAGTCACGGAACGGCGATGAGCAACACGCTCCGCCAAATCAGCGGATCAATTGGAACAAGCTTAATTACGACGATTTATACAAACCGCACGACATTCCATTATTCACAAATTGCAGATAAAACAAGCACGGCGGACCCGAACTTCCTCCATGCGTTCCAAAATGCAGTTTCGAATATAATGGTGAATATGAATGTGCCTTATGAAACAGCGAAAACGTATGTTTACTCACATATTTATAAACACGCGACACTCGATTCAAACGTCATGGGGATTAATGACGCCTTTATGTGGGCGACATTATTCTGTGTGGCAGGTGTGATTCTCAGTCTTTTCCTGCGTGATGTCAGAAAAGATAAATTGCGTGCGGAGAAAAAGAAAAAAGAGGAGCTTTCATTGCTTCCGGCTCCAAAAGAAGTTAAGGAATCTTAAACTGTACAGGGAGGTTTCCTGAATGAAAATTTATGTAGTGTATGACAGTGAAGGCGAACATACAAAGGTATTGGCAGAAGCGATTGCTGAAGGCGCTCGGGAAAACGACGCGGCTGAAGTATTCATCGACCACGTAGATCAGGCGGATATCCGCAAGCTTAAAGACATGGACGCGATTATTTGGGGATGCCCCGGGCATTTCGGAACAATCAGTGCAGGTCTGAAAACTTGGATCGACAGACTCGGCTACTTATGGGCTGAAGGCGAGCTGATCAACAAAGTCGGCGCAGTATTCTGCACAACGGCAACAACACACGGCGGCTTGGAAATGACAATGCACAACTTAATCACGCCAATGTTCCACCAAGGGATGATTGTTGTCGGTCTGCCTGGCAATGTGCCTGAAAACGCGCTGTACGGTTCTTACTACGGAGCGGGCGTCACTTGCCCTGTAGACAGTGATGAGTTAATGTCTGAGGAAGGTATCCAGCTGGGCCGCGCATTAGGAAGACGCGTCAGCCAAGTCACAGGAAACTTAACAGCCGGACAGTAAGGAGAGGTTAAAATGGCCATTATTATAGCAATTATTGCTGCTGTCATTGTGATTGCGGGCCTTATCACGTATAACGTCCGCAATGCCTCTGCTGGACTCGAGAAGCGAGAAACAGCTGAAAAAATCGCCCCTCCAGAAGAGGAAGAAAACGAAGCGCAATACCCTGCTGAAGCACGGGCTGCTGAGCATGTCCCAGCCGTTGTAAAAACTGACTCTGAAAAAGAGAAAAGTGACTCAATTGGGGATGACTTCTACAGGCAGGCGCTTCAAAAGTTTAAGCATTCTGAGGAAGATCAGAAAGACAAAGAGGTCACTGAAAAAAGTGACAAAATGCAGGACAGCAGTTATCGTGATGCGCTGCTCTCCATGAAAAATAAAAAGAAATAATATCAAAGGCAAATCCGTTTACTCATGGCGGGTTTGCTTTTTTTTATGCTGTTTTAAATGCATAAAACTTGGTTTTTTATAAAATAAATCCATGGAATATGTTGTATTTCAGAAAGTTCTAGTGTACTATTTGAGTCATACACTTCATGAGTGTTTTTAGGAGGAAAAACAATGAAACCGTTTTGGGGTTTAGTAAAAAAGGATTTGAGACTGTCAAAAATGCGGTTTTTTGCATGTCTCGGTGCAGTCATACTTTTAGCTGCCGGAAGCTTTTTAGTAGAACGATTGACTGAAGCGCCTTTAGCTGCTTTTGGATGCTGGGTAATGCTTGCCATTTTTCAAGTGTTTTTAGCTCCTTTGCTGGTCTACAATAGTCTTCGTATAGAGGGGAAAAACCAGCTATGGTTATATAATCCGAACGGCGCAGCCGCGCTTTTACTATCGAAGCTGACTGCCGGTCTTGTCTATCAATTTATTTTTCAGTTTTTGATTTCAGTTTACGGAGTCTTTCTTTATCAGTACCTTGACTCAAAAGCGCTCATTGCTGATCAAGTTCCGCTTGCAGGCACTATACTGATCTTTAATCTTTATGGGCTGGTATTTACTGCTTATCTTTCCTGTGCGGTGATCCTGCTGTGGATTGTGTTTCATTCTTTAAAATCGAGTTCTTCCTTCATCAGACGGTTTCGGTGGTTCATTTGTATGTTACTGGGGGTAGGGTGGTTTTATGTAGAGGACCATTTGATCATGCCTTGGCTGACACCGCTGGATAAACTGTATTATTTCACAACGTATGGAGATGTCGGTTTTACATACAAGGGATCCTTAGGGTGGAGCGTGGAATTAAACATCTTCCATCTTCCATATCCGTCTATTATTGTCATGCTGGTTTTGGCAGCTGTATTTCTTTTTCTGGCTTCCAGGCTCCTGCAGCGAAAAGTTGAGGTGTAGAGAACATGAGACAAGACTTTCAATCCTCTAAACCGATTTATTTGCAAATTGCTGATCAAATCTTTTATAGGCTGGTCAGACAGGAGCTTGTTCCCGGAGACAAGCTGCCGTCTGTCAGAGAAATGGCAATTCAAACAAAAGTAAATCCGAATACGATTCAAAGAACCTACAGTGAAATGGAAAGGCTGGGAATTGTGGAGACAAGAAGAGGGCAAGGGACGTTTATCGCTGACAAAGCTGAAATCGTGGATGAACTGAAAGAGAGGCTTACCCGTGAAGTGTTTGAAAGCTTTATTCATCAAATGGCAGAGCTGGGATTAACAAAAGAAGAAATGCTGGCAGGCATTAAAAAATACACGGATGGAGGACAGGAATGAATATTGTATTTGACAATGTGTCTAAGAGATACGGCGGCCACACGGCGCTAAACAATATATCCTTCACTTTATATCCGGGAAAAATTTACGGATTTTTGGGCTCGAATGGCAGCGGGAAATCGACAACCTTGAAATTAATCGCCGGATTGATGTTTCCTACTTCAGGTTCAGTGCAAGCGGGTGAACAGCCTGTAACAAGAGACATGATCAAGCAGACGGCTTATCTAACAGAATTAGACATGTTTTATCCCGGATTTACGGTGAAAGATATGCTCGATTTTTACGAATCACAGTTCCCTGACTTTCAGATGGAAAAAGCCTATCAGCTGCTTGAGGAAATGCAGCTGAAGCCTGAAAAAAAGATAAAGCAGCTTTCTAAGGGGAATCGAGGCCGTCTTAAAATCGTGCTGGCACTATCAAGAAAAGCTTCCGTCATTCTGCTGGATGAGCCTTTTTCCGGTCTTGATCCAATGGTCAGGGATTCAATCGTAAACAGCCTCGTTTCTTATATTGATTTTGAGCAGCAGATCGTTGTCATTGCGACACACGAAATTGATGAAATTGAAATCCTGCTTGACGAGGTCATCGTGCTCGCCGACGGAGAAAAAATGGCACAGCGTGATGTAGAAGAGATTCGTGAGCAGGAAGGTATGTCCGTGCTGCAATGGTTTAAAACGAATATGGAAGTTTACTAGAAAGAGGAGGAATTTGATGAAAACAGTATTGGAATTAAAAAATGTGACAAAAAACATCAGAGGCCGGACGATCATTGATCATCTGAGCTTTACGATTCGCGAAGGCGAAGTATTTGGATTTCTGGGACCGAACGGAGCAGGGAAAACGACGACAATCAGAATGATGGTCGGTTTAATGAAGCTGTCACAAGGTGACGTGCTCATTTGCGGCCAATCAATCACAAAAGATTATGCCAAGGCAATCAAACATATCGGGGCTATTGTAGAGAATCCAGAGCTGTATAAATTCTTAAGCGGATATAAAAATCTCCAGCAATACGCAAGGATGGTAAAGGGTGTCACGAAGGAAAAAATTGATGAAGTGGTAGAACTGGTAGGCCTCAAAGAAAGAATCCATGATAAAGTGAAAACCTACTCTCTGGGAATGAGACAGCGTCTCGGCTTGGCACAATGCCTTCTGCACGATCCGAAAGTGCTGATTTTGGATGAACCGACAAACGGCCTTGATCCGGCGGGAATCAGAGAAATCAGGGACCATTTAAAGAAGCTGACGCGAGAAAGAGGAATGTCTGTCATCGTATCAAGCCATCTGCTGTCAGAAATGGAACTGATGTGTGACCGAATTGCGATTATCCAAAAAGGAAAGCTTATCGATATTCAGAATGTAAGAGATGAAATAACTGATGAAAAGGATACATATTTCTTCCATGTGGAGCAGCCGAAGGAAGCTGCTGCGATTCTAAAAGAATATGATTCGGTAATCAAGACAAACGGTTTGGGAATCAAATTGGCTAAAGAGGACGTCCCTGCAGTCATTGAATTGCTGGTCATGCAGCAAATCTGCATTTATGAAGTCAAAGTGATTACAAAATCATTAGAGGACCGTTTCTTAGAAATCACAGGCGAAGCAAAAGAGGAGGTTCAGCATGCTTAATTTGATTTATAATGAGTGGATCAAAATTTTCAGCCGTGTCGGAACATGGGTGATGATCGGAATCCTTGCTTTGACAATGATCGGGTGGGCATTTTTAACAAACCACTTTTCAACCGATGAAGCAAATCCGAAGTGGAAAGAAACGCTTCAAGCACAAAATGCTGATTTGAAGAAGGCAATGAAAGAAGATCCTTCCCTGAAAGGACAATATGAAGAAACGATCACAATCAATAACTATCGCATTGAACATAATATCCCGAGTGACACTGGATATACCGTTTGGTCTTATGTAACGGATTCTGCCGGTTTTACAATCCTTACTGGGCTGTTCACGATTATAATCGCAGCTGGCATCGTCGCAAACGAATTTAACTGGGGTACGGTTAAGCTGTTAATGATCCGGCCGCTCAGCCGTTTTCAAATTCTGCTTTCTAAATATATTACCGTTCTTTTATTTGGTTTCTTATTGCTGTTTATATTATTTATGGGTTCAACTTTGCTGGGACTGGTCTTTTTCGGAACAGGCGGGGACACTGCCGCGAATGTTCATTTAATCTATAAGGACGGTCATGTATTGGAACAAAACATGCTGGGATATTTGGCCAAAACGTATCTCTCAGAATCTGTTGCGGCTTTAATGCTGGCTACGATGGCATTTATGCTGTCCGCAGTATTCAGAAACAGCTCTCTTGCTGTAGGGTTTTCTATCTTTTTATTGGTAACGGGCACGACAGCCACTGCATTTATGGCGATGAAGTTCGACTGGGCGAAGTATATTTTATTTGCCAATGTTGATCTGATGCAGTATGTAGAAGGAACACCGATAGTGGAAGGGATGACAATGACTTTCTCTATTGTGATGCTGGCGATTTACTTTGTCGTCTTCCTGTTGCTAGCTTTCGGAATCTTTATGAAACGGGATATTGCGAACTAATGAAAAAAGCTGTTTTGCATAAGCAAAACAGCTTTTTCTTTAAAATAAAAACTGCAGGCTTGCACCTGCAGTTTTTATTATCAATTTATGCTTACGCTTCTTTAGTAACGTTAGCAGCTTGTGGTCCACGGTTTCCTTCAACGATTTCGAAAGAAACTGATTGGCCTTCTTCTAAAGTTTTGAAGCCTTCGCCTTGAATAGCAGAGAAATGAACGAATACATCGTCTTGACCTTCTACTTCGATGAATCCGAAACCTTTTTCAGAGTTGAACCATTTTACTTTACCTTCTAACATGAAATTTCCTCCTAAAGCGATCATAACGCTTAAATTCACTATTCTTGCTCTAAAACAAACTTCCAAGACGAAAACTCTTACAAAACTTTCTTCTTAAAGATAGTTCGAACAAAAATAATTACCTTTACTCTACCAGTAATTTTGAGAAAAAACAACTGTTAAACGAAACTTTTTTCGGAAAATAACATATTATTTTTCATTTTGATATTTATTTGCCGAAATGTATCTGTTTTTTCGATACGTGATCATATGTTTGCAGGACTTTTTACTTTAATATCTCTTTACGGAAAGGTAGGGTAATAGTAATTGACAACCTTATCTGATATGAGTAAGGTAAAGTTAACCAATGTTACAAATGACAACGTTTATCAACGAAGAGCGTCTGATTTTTATGTCTGATATTGCTTGCATGCTCTAATAAATAGATAGGAGTATGGTGTCACAATGAAAAAGTGGCTTGTATGCAGTTTAGTTCTTATTTTTTTCATTTCATTTACTGCATGCTCACCGTCAGCAGAACATGAAACGATAAAAATTGGAATTGCTGAGTCGGACGAAGCGATATGGAACTATATCGCAAAAAAGGCTGAAGCGGAAGGGCTTGATATTCAGCTGATTCCATTCTCTGATTATGCAGAATCAGATATTGCGCTGGCTAACAAAGAGATTGATGCCAATGCTATTCAATCCATTTCATATTTTCAGTCGTTTTCAAAGAAATACAAACATAAACTGGCACCGCTCGGCACGACATACATAGCGCCTATGGGCATTTATTCAAAACGATATCAGCGAATCAAAGATATTCCGCGCGGTGCAGTTGTTGCTGTCCCGGATGAAGCGCTCGATTTTGGGCGAGCCCTTACGCTGCTGCAGGAAGCGGGTTTGCTTACTTTGAAGAACGGATTTAACGGAACCGGTTCAATTGATGTGATAAAAGATAATCCGAAACACTTGAAATTGAAAACCGTACGCCAACAGGATGTATTGAGCGGAGCTGACGTGTTTGTGATGAAAACAGCCGCCGCAAAAAAAGCGGGATTGAACCCGCAGAAGCATACATTAAAGGGCGGCAGACAAACCGGG
Organism: Bacillus sp. V26; assembly: GCF_034296245.1. Lineage (NCBI taxonomy): Bacteria > Bacillati > Bacillota > Bacilli > Caryophanales > Bacillaceae > Bacillus > Bacillus sp. V26. Next base: position 34,305 of record NZ_JAXKQF010000002.1, read on the forward strand.
AAGGAAGATATGAATGTAATTGTTGTCAGAGCTGAGGACAGAGATCGCGAAACACTGCAAACCATCCTTGAACTCTATCAATCAGATGATACAGCGGCATTTATAGAGAAGGAGTATCAAGGGATGCTTGTTCCCGCTTTTTTGCCTTTACATCGTCTTTCAGATTGGAAGAATGAATTCAAAACATGAATTCATTCTTTTTTTTCGGAAAACCATACTTTGTTTCGGCCGCTTTCTTTCGCTTTATACAGCATTTGATCAGCAAGAACCGGCAAGGTTTCCGGCTTATCTGTGTTTCGGGGGTAATGGGCTACTCCCAGTGAGGCCGTAACGGCAAGCTTTTCCCCGTTTGTTAATACAACCGGTGTATGACTAATCGAGTGCCTGATCCGTTCAGCGATTTGGAATGCTTTCTCGGGCGTGCAATTTGGCAAGAGGACGGCAAATTCCTCGCCGCCGATCCGTGCGGCAGGATCAGTGTTGCGGATATTTTGTTTTAGTCGGGATCCCAGCTCTTTTAGAACCTGATCCCCCTCATGATGGCCGTATTGGTCGTTAATGGTTTTAAAGTGATCGATATCCATATAAATAAGCGAAAATTGTAAAGATGGAGTGTGTGCAGCCTGTTGATACAGGTCTTGTGTGATTTCTTCAAACTTTCTGCGGTTATAAATACCTGTCAAAAAGTCAAAGTGCGCCTGGAACTTATACTGTTTAAATAAAAGATGTGCATTTGTTTCATGCTCGATAATATATAGGCTGAGCATGCCGCCGATAATTGAAATCAGCCAAAAGTAAAAGTGAAGCTTAAGTGAATAGATATCAACAAATACATAGAAGAAAAAGGAGATGAAACCATTTGAAATGATTAAAAGTAACAGAACGTGTTTCAGCTGAACTTTTTCTCTCCTTGATGCAATAAGTGACAGCACGGCAGCAATGCAAATTGTAATGATGGAATACAGCGCTGATTCATTCAAGCTGATCAGCATGCGGCCTGCTGCGATTATCATCAGGGCTGCCGCCGTAGACACCCAGCCTCCATAAAGAGCGGCGATCATAATAGGGATATTTCGAAAATCTATGATTGAATGGTGATACGTCAAACCAAAATTCATAAGAATAACCCCGAGGAGACCGCAGGCAGTTCCTTTTATTAACTGAAAGGACAGGCGGTCTTTTTTATGTATTAACCTTTCTTTAAACAGGTGGGTGAACAGATAATTAAATGTGATTAAAATGGTCAAATTTACGAACAGTTCTTTCAGCAATATTATCACCCTTATATAAGTTACTAAAGAAAGGGGGGAATGAAAAGAACAAAAACGGTATTCATTGGGTTTTTTTATCCAAATATTGATGCTGAAATAATTCTTACTTGAACTATCGGAATTTGTGTAATATAGTATATAAGAAAAATTTTGAAGGGAGAGTTTGCCTCAATTGGAGACTTTGCTAGTCATTTTGCACGTATTTATTCTACTTTTACTTATTATTGGGCTATTTGCCATGCAGAAGAAACATGTTTCTTTTTCAAAACGTGTGTTTACTGCCCTGGGGCTGGGGATCGTTTTTGGATTTGCGCTTCAGCTGATATACGGTCCGACTTCCAACATTGTGGTTCAAACAGCCGACTGGTTTAATATTGCCGGGGGCGGATATGTCAAATTGCTTCAGATGATTGTCATGCCGCTTGTTTTTATTTCCATTCTAGGCGCTTTTACAAAGATGAAGCTGACAAAAAATCTCGGGAAAATCAGCGGTTTGATTATCGGGATTTTGGTTGCGACTACAGCGGTAGCCGCGGCGGTTGGTATTGCGTCCGCCCTTTCCTTTGATCTTCAGGCGATTCAGGTTGACCAAGGAAATACAGAGCTTTCTCGAGGACAGGAGCTTGAACAGAAATCAGAGGAGATGACAGCGAAAACACTGCCGCAGCAAATGATTGAGCTGCTTCCTGGTAATCCGTTTTTGGATTTTACAGGGGCTAGACCGACATCAACGATCGGAGTCGTTATTTTTGCCGCTTTTCTAGGCATTGCATTTCTAGGTGTGAGACGGAAACAGCCGGAACAGGCTGAAACGTTCAAAAAATTGATTGATGCTGTTTACGCCATTGTCATGCGTGTTGTTACTCTCATCTTGAGACTGACGCCTTACGGTGTGTTGGCCATTATGACAAAAACGATTGCGACAAGTGATATTGACAGCATTTTGAAACTGGGTATGTTTGTCATTGCTTCATATGCCGCGTTAATTGCAATGTTTATCATTCACTTGCTTCTGCTGACGATCAGCGGATTAAATCCGGTTGTTTATTTGAAAAAAGCGCTGCCTGTACTCGTGTTTGCATTTACTTCACGATCAAGCGCAGGCGCTTTGCCGCTGAATATTAAAACACAAAGAAGCTTGGGTGTCCCGGAAGGAATTGCGAATTTCGCCGGCTCGTTCGGGCTATCTATCGGCCAAAATGGCTGTGCCGGGATATATCCGGCTATGCTGGCGATGATGATTGCCCCGACAATCGGTCAAAATCCGTTTGATCCGGCGTTTATCATCTCAGTGATCGCGGTTGTTGCTATCAGTTCGTTTGGTGTCGCCGGGGTTGGCGGCGGAGCTACATTCGCAGCGCTGCTCGTTTTATCAGCGTTAAATATGCCTGTCGCGCTCGCCGGTTTATTAATCTCTATCGAACCGTTGATTGATATGGGACGTACTGCGCTGAATGTCAGCGGAAGTATGACATCAGGGCTGATTACCAGCAAAGTTACGAAGGAAATAGATTCTGGTGTATTCCAAGATCGATCCAATGTGATCGAAGCGGAAGAAGCCTAGGCATATTAAAACGTGTAATCCACGGGGGATTACACGTTTTTTTTAACGGCCGGGTTCTAAGTCTTCCAGCATTTCCATTACAGTGTTGTCATCCATTACATTCATTGCGCTTTGTTCGAAATGGATTGGCTCTGCATATTGCTGCTGTCTATTTCTGGCTGTTGTTGTGTCCGTTTGGCGATTATGCTGAGACTGATGCTGTTGAGGGTGGCTTTTCTGCTGGCCTGCATGCTGTTGCTGACGGCCATTTTGCTGACGATTTTGCGATTGATCTTGATTATTTCCGCCAAACGCCTGTTTCATCATACCTCCCACATTAGAAAGATCAAACGACTTATTTTGAGAATTCCGGTTGCTCATTTGACCTGTAATAAACCCGCTGATTTTTTGCCGGATCTGCGGTGATAAAGCAGCAACAAGCACAGTTGAACCGATAACTAAGGCTGTCGGACTGATTCCTTTTCGCTGATTGAACAACGTGATCCCTCCTTTATAAGTGTATTGATATTTTCCCCTCTGATTAGACAAATTAACCGTTTTATTTCCCGGGAAAGCATTTCCGTTATTTTTTCATGCATATTTAGAGCCAATTAGAAAAACCTATAAGTAAAGTGATAAAGGAGGAATTCACATGCTTGGAAAAAAACAAGTCCTTGCGTCCATGCTTCTTATCCCTTTGCTTATGACTGGCTGCAGTATGGCCAATCAGGGTGAGGGCAGACGTGATAATGCAGAGCCAGAAAATGTTAACTACCGCAATCCGGCAAATGATAACGGCACAAGAAATATCAACAATGCAAATGATAGCCGTGACAACGTTGACAATAATATGACGAATAATGGTAATAACAATAACGGTAATGATAACCGTAAGTTGGAAGTTGCTGATGATGCAGCCGATAAAATTACCGATATGAAAGAAGTTAAACACGCGAATGTGATTGTTGCCGGAAATCAAGCTTATGTTGCAGTTGTATTAACAAATGGGAAAAAAGAAGTTGGAAAAGATCTGAAAAAGAAAATTTCCGATAAAGTAAGAGACACTGATAAGAACATGGACAATGTTTATGTTTCTGCAAATCCAGACTTTGTTGATCGGATGCAGGGGTATGGCGAACGGATTCAAAATGGCGATCCGATTGCAGGATTCTTTGATGAATTCAGTCAAACAGTACAACGTGTCTTTCCGCAAGCTGAATAACAGATAAAAAGCCGCATAATTTGTGCGGCTTTTTTCTTTGCAGAAATGACACGCTGTGAACTAAGGCTGCATAGAGTAAAAATAAAAGGTACAAGACGGACCGGCTCAGGGAGGGAGACGTTTGCAGGGTGGCATAGGAAAGCGTGCGGCATCCGCTCTATTCCTGTGCGGAGTCCTTGTGATGCTGGCCGTAAGCTCGGTCATCGTATCAAGCACGATGTATATTCTGTCTTTGCCAGGGCAGACATCTGGGATAACGAAAGAACAAGTGACGAAGCACATGAAGAAAGAGTCATTTAAACAGGCCGATGTTTATTACACTTCTAAGGAAAAATCCTTACTGCCATTAACGAAAGAAACGCTTGAATATGCGGTGAGTATTAATCAGGTCATGCTTGAATATTCGAATCATAAGCCTATTGATATTATTTTTTTTCCTAATGAAAAACAGATGGAGGCTTATTCCGGTTTATTGGATGTTGTGGGCTTTTATTCTGAGCGGGAGCAGCTGATCGGATTATTGCCTGAAGAGAAAAAGCAGCTTTTAGAAGGTGATGATGTAGCGGTTTATCTGTATCAGAGATTATTGATTCATGAGTACACACATCACGCGTTTCATCAGAAATTACGGGAGCTTGAAGCAGATCCTGATGAGTTCCCCTTATGGTTCCATGAAGGATTAAGCGAGTGGATCGCGAACTATGAATTGCTCATAGATCCGATCACGTTTACTGTTGTGCCGTTTGACCGTTTGCAGACAGATCAGAACTGGCAGGAAGCTCGATCGGAATATGAAACCGATGTTTATTTGCAAAGCTTTTATATGATCAATGAGCTGACGGAAACATACGGGAAAGACATTATGTTGGAGATTATAAAGGAAACAGCGAAAAAAGGGGATTTTAAGAAAGGGTTTAAAGCGGCGACGCAGGATAGTCTTGATCAATTTGAAAAAGATTTTACCAGAACGTTTGAAGAAAATGCGGCATTGGATAGTTTCTATCCAATGCCTTTTTTTATTTAATGAAGTCCTTGCTGGCCCATACCGCCTTGAGTCGGAGGCATTTGTCCTTGTGCAGGGGCAAATGAATTTCTCAGTTGTTCCATATCCTGCGCATCAAGCTGCGGAACCTGGTAATAACCATGTTTGTTTTGGTAAAGGAAAATCTCAAAAGCCATTTCGACATACTGCTGAATTTGCGCAGACAGTACACGTCTTACAGCCGGATTTGTCATTTCTAGAGAAGCCATCGTCAGCATAGATGCCTGTGCCTTAACAGCGCAAAGCATTTGGCGGCTGATGATGCTGTCATCAATGTCATTCATGGATTGAACAGGTTTCTTAGGCTGTGCCGGCTGCATACCGTAAACAGTCTGGTTGTCTTCTTTCATCATATAAGTTGCTGTTTTTTGTGAAGGCTCGCTTCCTGTTTTGAAGCACTCTGCCGTTAAGTTATATTGAGATGTAATGAATTGATATTGACGGTCAAGGATGTTTAATAATTCCTGATCCTTACAGAATTGTCTCAGCATCATAAACTGATCTAGCACAGTAAGCGTTCCGGAAAGCACCTCGTGCATATCAAACATTTCATGTCCGCCGTGATTTTGATGCGGTTTGCCTGGTATCCCTTTATTCTGTGATTGCTGCTGAAATTGCTGATCCAAACCGAATTCCTCCTTTTTTTTCAGATCAGCTGTATTTTGTGCTTGTCTGCGGTGTTTTATGCAGCGCCTGACAGGATTTATATGCTGATTGTCGAAGTGATTAGCAAATAAACGAATGATGCAAGATGTAAGGGAGGAAAACTGATGAGGCGTGTTTTACATGTTGTTTTGATCATACTTTTTATTTTCTTGAATGTCATGTCCGCTTATGAAGCTGTAAGAGCTGCTGAGCCAGAACCAATATCGGTTGAAAAAGCGATACAGCAAAAAGAGGGCCGAGCTCTTGTCGAAGGATATACAATCGGCCAAGCTGTTTCACCCCAGCATTACAATCTGACAAGCCCTTTTTCAAATGATTATAACGTTGCTATAGCGGACAGCAAAAACGAGACATCACCCGATCACATTCTTCCCGTGCAAATCCAATCCGCGTTTAGAAGCCAATTCGGACTGCAAACGAACCCGCTGCTTCTTGGGAAAAAGATAGCTGTTCAAGGAGAGCTTGAACATTATTTTAATACGACAGGTCTTAAGAAGGTTCAGTCAATGGTCTTAAAGGATGACGCTGAATCTCCGCCGGCAGCACAGCCTATTACAATACAGGAAGCGCGCGGCCGAATGAATGAACATGTCACGATTAAAGGCGTTGTTACTGCCGATCAGAGCGCAATCGGAGGCGGAAAGCTGTCGACCTTTATGCAGGGTGACACAGGCGGCATCAACATTTATTCGGCAGCACCAGAGAATTTCCCTGAGTTAAAAGAAGGAATGGACATTACGGTGACAGGGAAAATAACGACTTACCAAGGGCTTACTGAAATAGTTCCGGATACATCAGGCATCCGTATTACCCAATCAAATCAGCCTCTCCCTGTCCCTGAATTTTCAACGATCAATGAACTGGTCAATGGCAGCTTGGGTGATCAATATGAAGGGCGTCTTGTAACAGTCAAAGCTTATATTTCTTCTATTCCAAATTCTCAAGCAGGCGGCGGTTACAATGTTACGATGATCGATAATGATCACCACGCAATGACACTGCGTGTTATGAGTGAGACAGGTATCATTGATGAACTGACTGAGGATAAATGGTATGAAATCACTGGCGTGTTGAGCAGATATCAATCCCTTCAGCTTCTTCCGCGAAAATCAGCAGACATGAAGCTGCTTCAAGAGCAGCCTGCCCCGCCGTTTTCAGAAGGCGAATATGAAACTGTGGTTGATCGCGTTGTAGACGGTGATACCATTCATGTCAAAAAACCGATACTTGGCACGGCAAAAATCCGTTTTGTAAATGTAGACACGCCAGAAACATACCACACACCAAAAAATGAAGCGGATGAAAATCAGTTAAGATTTGGAAAGAAAGCCTCTGACTATTTAAAAACTGTTTTGTCTCCAGGAGATCAAATAACGGTAAAAGTCGGCAGCGAAGCCAAGGACAGCTATGGCAGACTTCTTGGACAGGTTGTGACTGAGACAGGGGCAAATGTAAATTTAGAACTCGTGAAAAATGGCTATGCTCCAACATATTTTATTTGGCCTGTTGAAAATGAAGAGGATTATCAGGAATTTCAGGCCGCAGCCGCCAATGCAAAAAAAGAGCAAAAAGGCATTTGGAGTGAAGCGGATCCTCTTATGGAAATGCCGTTTGAATTTAGAGCCAGAGAGCAGGGGAAAGGGCTGACAAGGTATGTGGGAGACTCATCAAACAAGACCTATGTTTCGCCAGCAAACTGGAAGCAGGTGGCTGTGGAAAACAGGATCTTCTTTGCTTCAGCAGCTGAAGCAGAGAGTGCCGGTTACAAGAAAAAGCAAACCTCTCCCCAAGAAAATATACCGCTTAGGATTTTAAGCATGAACGATTTACATGGGAAAATCGATCAGCAATACGAGCTTGATCTTGATGGAGACGGCACTCCAGATGGCACATTCGGACGTATGGACTATGCCGCTGCCTATTTGAAAGAAAAAAAGGCAGAAAAGAAAAACACGCTCACTGTGCACGCAGGGGATATGATCGGGGGCAGTTCGCCCGTATCATCTCTTCTTCAAGATGAACCAACTGTGGAACTGATGGAGGATATCGGATTTGATGTCGGAACTGTGGGCAATCACGAGTTCGATGAAGGTACGGATGAACTCATGAGAATGTTAAAAGGGGGAGATCACCCGAAAGGCACTAGCGGCTATGACGGACAAAACTTTCCGCTTGTGTGCGCCAATTGTAAAATGAAGTCTACCGGAGAACCCTTTTTGCCGGCTTATGACGTTATAAACGTAGAGGGCATACCTGTTGCTTTTATTGGGGTTGTCACACAGTCGGCGGCCGGAATGGTCATGCCTGACGGAATAAAGGATATTGAGTTTACCGATGAAGTACAAGCGGTAAATGACGCTGCCGAAGAGCTGAAGAAAAAAGGCATCAGGGCCATTGCAGTGCTCGCACATATGTCTGCTGAACAAAACGGCACCACAATTACAGGCGAATCCGCTGATCTTGCAAACAAATCAGATTCTGAGATAGACATCATTTTTGCAGCGCATAACCATAAGGTCGTCAATGGTGAAGTGAACGGCAAGCTGATCGTTCAGGCGTTTGAATACGGAAAAGCGATAGGTGTCGTTGATCTGGAAATCAATAAACAGACAAAAGACATCGTCAAAAAATCGGCTGAAATCGAATACGTCGATCAAAGCAAGAAAAAACCTGATGCCAGCGCCTCAGCTATTTTAAGTAAGTATCAGGCCCTTGCTGAACCGATTATCAGCGAAGTAGTCGGTGAGGCGGCTGTTGATATGGAAGGCGGTTATTCTAATGATGGCGACACACCACTTGGGAATTTGATTGCTGATGGCATGAGAGCGGCGTTGAAAACGGATTTTGCGCTAATGAATGGCGGCGGGATACGGGAAGGACTGAAGAAAGGCCCAATTACATGGGGAGATCTTTATAACATTCAGCCGTTTGGAAATGTGCTGACGAAGCTTGAGATTAAAGGAAAAGATTTGCGGGAGATCATCAATGCGCAAATCTCACCGGTTTTCGGCCCTGACTACAGCATAAGCGGGTTTACGTATACGTGGGATAAAGAAACAGGCAAAGCGGTTGATATAAACATGGCAGACGGAACCGAAATCCGGCCGGATGCCACATACACTTTAACCGTCAATAATTTTATGGCGACGGCGACAGGAGCCAAATACCAGCCAATCGGATTGCTTGGGAAACATCCGGTTACAGGGCCTGAGGATTTAGAAGCGACTGTTGAGTATGTAAAAAGCTTTGATAAGCCGATTACATATACAAAAGAAGGCAGAATTAAACTGGCTGAAGACAGTCAGGCTGAAGACCCAGTCACTGAAGACCCGGCAGACAGTCCGGGAACAGATGATCCGGGCAAGGTAAATCCGACACCTGGGGAAGAACAGCCTGAACTAAGAGAGACTCCGGTTACAGCTCCGGTCCATCAGCTGCCGCCTGCAGTCATTTCGACCTTTGAAGAGTTAACAGAGACCAAACAGCCTGCCACTGCTGCCAGCCGTATAAACACACTGCCTTTGCATAAAGAAAGTGAGGAAAGCGGTTCTGATCATAAGCTTCCGGATACGTCAGCAGGATACTACAACTTTATTGTGATCGGCGCAGCGGTCTCACTGTCGGGAACGTATTTATATATCAGAAGGAAAAGGAGTGCCGCTACGACGTGAAAAAATATATTCCTCTTGTGATCATTGTGATCGGTCTTGTGATCACAGGCTACGGGGGCTTTAAACTGATTGATACCAGCATGAAAACAGAGCAGACATTAAAAGAAGCAAAAAAGGCGGCTGAACAGCCGCAGGCCATTGCAGGCACGAAGAAAAACGATAATCAAGCCGAGAAAAAATCGTCGTTTAAGCCGAAGACCGGCCAAGCAAGCGGCATACTGGAAATACCGAAAATCAATGCGGAGCTTCCAATAGTGGAAGGGACCGATGCGGATGATTTAGAAAAGGGTGTAGGGCATTACAAGGACAGCTATTATCCAGATGAAAACGGGCAAATTGTACTGTCAGGACATCGGGACACTGTGTTTCGCCGGACAGGAGAGCTTGAAAAAGGTGACCGGCTCAACATCATCCTTTCATATGGTGATTTCACATATGAAATTGACAAAACAAAAATCGTGGATAAGGATGATATCTCCATTATTACGCTGCAGCACGAAAAGGAAGAGCTCATTCTGACCACCTGCTACCCTTTTTCATACGTCGGGAATGCCCCGAAACGTTATATTATTTACGGAAAACGTATTTCATAAAAAAAGCCGCAGGACAATCCCTGCGGCTTTTTTTCATTATAAATACGTATGGCAAATGCTTTCTATATCAGCGGGAAGAGGTGCTTCGGCAACGACCAGCTCTTCGGTAATCGGATGAACAGCCTGTACCTTTTTGGCATGCAGCGCCTGCCTGTTAAGAAATTGGCTCCCGCCTCCGTAAAGTGTATCCCCCGTAAGCGGATGGCCGATGCTTGCCATATGCACACGGATTTGATGTGTTCTGCCCGTTTCCAGCTCTAATTCAGCAAGCGAGAGCTGTTCTCTCGCATTGATAGCAAGGGTACGGTAATGGGTGACGGCGGCTTGTCCGCCTGGCGAAACCCGCCGTCTTGTCGGGTGTGATCTGTCTCTTCCAATCGGCGAATCGATCTTGCCTTTTTTTGGTTTCAGTTTTCCTTCAACGATTGCGAGATACGTACGCTTCAGCGTTTTTTGCTCTAGCTGCTGGTCTAAGATGGCATGCGCCAGGCGATGCTTGGCGAATACGACAGCGCCTGATGTATCCTGATCAAGACGGTGGACATGGCGCACTTTGATTGTTTCGCCATTGACCTGAAAGTGATATGCGATCAAATTAGCAAGTGTGCCGGTTTGGCCTTCTTCATTGGGATGAGTGGAAATGCCAGCTGGTTTATTGACGATTAACATGTGGCGGTCTTCAAATAAAATATCAAGCTCTCCATACTCAGGTATGACGGAGGACTCTTCGTTTTCCTGAAGATCAATAAACAGGCGGTCACCCTTTTTTACGAGTATGTTGTTTTTGACAGGCTCGTGATTGACCTTTATATTGTGATAAGTCATCCATTCTTGGATAACGGGTTTAGAAGCTTTGAGCTCTGTTTTCAGCACAGAAAACAGCCATTGTCCGTCCTGTTTTTCACTGATTATCAGCTCTAGCCCTTTGCCTTTTTCTTTCATGATCAAATGGCTCCTTTTTTGCGCGAAAGGCCGCTGCTTCTCATAGGAAACACTTACCTTAGCTTTCGCGTTTTTTTCTGTGATATTCTTGAGAAAGACTTTGGATATTCGATGGCAAGAAAGGTGATAGACGTGAGAATCGTGAACGCAGCAACTGAAGAACAGGAAAGCTTTATCAAGGAACTGTCAATGGAGCTTTTCCATCATGTATTTCCTCTTTATTTCTCCGAACTGGACATTCAGCGCTTTAAAAAGAAAGGCGTTCTGTCTTTAAATAACCAATATTACCAAGGAACATTAAAAGAAGCTTTTCAAATTATGGCTTGTCTGCAAATGATACATATTATTCTGACAAAGCCTTCACCGCATGATGACTTGAGTGATCAAGCCATTTTTGATAAAAACAGCAAGATGCTGAATGATTGCGGAGTATATTTTCCGTTTGCTTTATCTGATTTTCAACCGAAAACAAACAATGCCTTTTCGGGTCACAGAAGGCTGATATAATCTCGCAGCAAGAGCTTTTCCGTTTCGAGAAAAGCTCTTTTTGCATCAGAGAAATCATACCACAAAACCTTTCCTGCAACTCCCTTTTTAATCATCCGTTGTCTGAACATACTAATGATTGAAAGGGGTGCTGACCAATGAGTTCAGTTAAACATTCAATGACAACGCAGGTAGCAACCGTTTCTCCGAATCAAACGATTCAGGAAGCGGCTTCTCTGATGAAACAGCATAACGTCGGGGCGGTTCCCGTGGTAGAGCAAGGTGTTTTAAAAGGAATGCTGACTGACCGTGACATTGCATTGAGAACCACAGCTCAAGGCCGAGATGGCCAGACACCCGTTTCAGAAGTGATGTCAACAGACCTCGTATCAGGAAATCCTAATATGAGTCTGGAAGACGCGTCGCATCTGATGGCCCAGCACCAAATCCGCCGCCTTCCTATTGTAGATCAAAACAATCTAGTCGGGATCGTTGCGCTTGGAGACCTGGCTGTCAATCAGATGTCGAACGAGTCTGCTGGAGAAGCGCTGACAAACATTTCTCATCAAAACTTGCATTAATAAGAAAGAGCTTGCAATGTGCAGGCTCTTTCTTCACATAAACCCTTACTTTTTGAAAGCAGAGACGTTTCGGGGTATAGTGTATACATATGTCTCAATTCGGGCCAAAGGAGTTGTACGCAGTGATAAAAGCGTTAATTTTTGATTTTGATGGGCTTATTCTTGATACAGAAACGCATGAATATGAAGTCCTTCAGGAAATTTTTGAGGAACATGGCTCAGTTCTGCCGTTATCCGTTTGGGGGAAGGTTATCGGAACAGCGGCGGGATTTCGGCCATTTGAATACTTAGAAGAGCAGATAGGCAAAAAGCTGAACCATGAAGAGCTGACAAAACTGAGAAGAGACCGGTTTGCAAAACGCATGGAAACAGAAAAAGCGAGACCTGGTGTTGAAGCGTATCTGAATGCGGCAAAGGATTTAGGCTTAAAAGTAGGACTGGCTTCCAGCTCAGATTATAAATGGGTATCCGGCCATTTGAAGCAACTTGGCCTGTTTGACGAATTCGAAGTGATTCAGACAGCTGATGATGTAGAAGAGGTCAAGCCCAATCCCGAGCTGTATTTGTTAGCGGCAAAGAATCTTGGAGTATCGCCGTCGGAATGCCTCGCATTCGAGGATTCCGTCAATGGTTCGATTGCTGCCAAGCGAGCGGGCATGAAGTGTGTGATCGTTCCGAATCAAGTAACAGGCACCTTGATGTTTGAAGAATATGATCACAGGCTCGAATCAATGGCGGAGATGGAGCTCGCCCTATTGTTTGATCATCTGAACGCACAAAACTAGAAAGGAGCGAGTAGATTGTCTGAGAAATTAGATTTGACCCGTTTTGAAAAGAAAATGGTCATCCGTAATATCGAAGAGAAAGATATCGACAACATTATCGACCTTCAAAAGGACTGCTTTCCAGGCATGGAGCCGTGGAAGCGAGAGCATTTAATCAGCCATCTGGAGCATTTTCCGGAAGGGCAGTTTTGTGCAGAATTCGAAGGTGAAATTATCGGTTCGTGCTCAAGCCTCCTGATTAACTTTGATGAATATGATGACCGCCATACGTGGCAGGACATTACAGATGACGGATACATCACCAATCACAATCCGGATGGCTTAAACATGTACGGGATCGAGGTCATGGTGCATCCTGATTACAGACGGATGAAAATCGGCCATCGTTTGTATGAGGCAAGAAAGGATTTGGCAAGACGTTTAAATCTGAAAAGCATCATCATAGGCGGACGGATACCGAACTATCATAAATATGCTGATGAAATGACTGCGAGAGAGTATGTTGAACAGGTAACACGCCATCAAATTTACGATCCTGTCCTTTCTTTTCAGCTGATGAACGGTTTTACCCTGATGCGGATTAACCCGGATTATCTTCCGGATGATACAGCTTCAATCAAATATGCGACGCTCATGGAATGGAATAATGTCGATTATCTGCCTCAGCAGACAAAGCGTTATTATAAATCGGCCTTCCCTGTGAGAATTTGTGTCATTCAATACGAAATGAAAAAAATCTATTCCTTTGAGGAATTTGCGAATCAAGTAGAGTACTATGTCGATGTCGCATCTGACGCGAGATCTGATTTTGCAGTGTTCCCGGAAATTTTCACAACCCAGCTGATGTCCTTCCTTGAGGAACGTTCACCAAGCTTGGCGGTACAGAGAATTACCGAGTATACTGAGGATTACATCAGTCTGTTTACAGACTTGGCTGTTAAGTATAATGTCAACATTATCGGCGGATCTCATTTCGTAGAAGAGGAAGGGAAAATTTATAATATCGCCTACCTGTTCAGACGCGATGGAACGATTGAGAAGCAATATAAACTGCATATTACGCCGAATGAACGCAAATGGTGGGGAATCAGTGCGGGCGACCAGGTGCGTGTGTTTGATACGGACTGCGGGAAAATTGCGATCCAAATTTGCTATGACATTGAGTTTCCTGAGCTTGCCCGCATTGCGGCCGATAAAGGCGCAAAAATTATTTTTACGCCATTTTGTACGGAAGACCGCCAAGGCTACTTGCGTGTCAGATACTGTTCACAGGCAAGAGCGGTCGAAAATCAAATTTATACCGTCATTTCCGGAACGGTTGGAAACCTGCCGCAAACTGAAAATATGGATATCCAATATGCTCAGTCCGGCATCTTTGCCCCTTCTGATTTTGAATTCGCAAGAGACGGCATCGTTGGGGAAACCAACCCGAATATTGAAATGGTCGTCATTGGCGATGTTGACTTAGAAATTCTCAGAAGACAGCGCCAAAACGGAACGGTGCGTCAGCTCAAAGACAGACGCCGCGATATTTATCACATTCACTATAAAAAATAATGCGAAAGCCCGCCTGAATTGGCGGGCTTTTTTTAAAAAAGGCGAAATTGAAACTCTGCCGTGCTTTCTTTAAAATAGATATAAATGTGTACATCGGAAAAGAAGGTGCCTTATGGAGTTTCTGCTTGTTTTAGTTCCCGTTTTCGGAATCTTCGCAATTGGTTATATCGGACAGAAAACACTCGGTTTTGATATTCAGACACTGTCCAAAATGTCCTTATATTTAATGTCTCCTTTTTTGGCTTTTGATACGTTTTATTCAAACGAGCTGACGATGGACTATGTGTATCTGTCTATTTTTGTGCTGGGTCTATGCCTGGTTCTTGTACTGTTGGTCTCCTTTTTATCCTTTTTTCATAGGTATCCGAACCAGATCGCTGTGCCATGATTCTCTCATCAGCCTTTATGAATAACGGCAATTACGGCACGCCTGTCGTACTGCTTGTGTTTGGGACGGCGGGGCTGGATACGGCTGTTGTGTTAATGGTGCTGCAGCAGTTAATTATGAGTACTATCGGCATGTATTACGCTGCAAAGGGCGGTTCGGAGGAAGGGGGATTTAAAACGGTGATGACTCGGGTTATCCGTATGCCTGTGGCGTACGGAGCACTTTTAGGCGCAATACTTCAGCATATGCATATTTCAATCCCTAAAGAGTTAATGACAGGCATTGAACTGGTCGGAAATGCGACGATTCCGACGATCATGATTATTCTTGGCATGCAGCTTGCGCTGATCTCTTTCAGAAATATTGAATACAGAAAAATTTCTTATTCTCTGCTGCTGAAGCTGATGGTATCACCGTTAATTGCGCTGGCCTTCACATTGATTTTGCCTGTGGATGACATGACGAAGCAAATTATGATCCTCGTAGCGGCCATGCCGACCGCTGCCAATACGACCTTAATGGCCGTTCAGTTTAATACAAGGCCCGAAGTCGTTTCCAGTGCCACTTTTATCAGCACAATGCTGAGCATAGTCACTTTGCCGGTCCTGCTTTGGATGCTGCATCCTCTTTCTTCTTGATGAAAGAGGATGTTTTAATTACCCGGCGGTTTATTGACTCCTTTGTCGTCTGGCTTTATATTGAAGTCAGGGAAATCATCACCTAGACATCACATAAGAGAAGGTCTGTTTCAATTTATTTATTGAACGCTAATGAAATGGAGATGATGGGGATGGAAAACATTCAGCAAAATCAGGGATTAAAGCAAAAGGATGAGCAATTCGTGTGGCATGCTATGAAGGGAGCGCATCAAGCGGACAGTCTGTTTGCCCAAAAGGCGGAAGGAGCCTGGGTGACTGATATAGACGGACGCCGCTATCTTGATGCGATGTCCGGTTTGTGGTGCGTTAATATTGGTTACGGCAGAAAAGAGCTTGCGGAGGCTGCCTATGAACAATTAAAGGAACTGCCGTATTACCCGTTAACGCAAAGTCACGCACCTGCGATTCACTTGGCGGAAAAGCTGAATGAGTGGCTTGGCGGCGATTATGTGATTTTCTTTTCCAACAGCGGATCGGAAGCAAATGAAACCGCTTTTAAGATCGCTCGCCAATACCATCTGGAAAACGGCGACCACAGCCGTTATAAATTCATCTCTAGATATAGATCCTATCACGGCAATACGTTGGGAGCGCTCTCTGCCACCGGCCAGGCACAGCGGAAATATAAATATGAACCGTTAAGCCAAGGATTCCTGCACGCCGCCCCGCCTGATGTCTACCGAAATCCTGAAGACGCCGATACGCTAGAGAGCGCAAATGAAATTGACCGCATCATGACATGGGAATTAAGCGAAACGATTGCCGGTGTCATTATGGAGCCCATTATTACTGGCGGAGGCATTTTAATGCCGCCGGACGGATATATGCAGAAAGTGGAGGAAATCTGCCGCCGCCACGGCGCCCTGCTGATTTGTGACGAGGTCATCTGCGGATTTGGGCGGACTGGCGAGCCGTTCGGATTTATGCACTACGGCGTGAAGCCCGATATCATTACAATGGCGAAAGGGATTACAAGCGCGTATCTGCCATTGTCAGCGACCGCGGTTAAACGGGAGATTTTTGAAGCATACCAAGGAGAAGCTCCTTATGACCGTTTCCGCCACGTCAACACATTCGGCGGCAGCCCGGCAGCCTGCGCATTAGCTTTGAAAAACCTGCAAATTATGGAGGATGAACAGCTGATTCAGCGATCCCGCGATCTCGGAGCAAAGCTTTTAGGTGAGCTTCAGTCGTTAAGAGAACACTCTGCAGTAGGAGATGTAAGGGGAAAAGGGCTGCTGGTCGGAATCGAACTTGTCAAAGATAAGCTGACTAAAGAGCCGGCTGGCGCTGACCAAGTGAACCAAGTGGTTGCGGCATGCAAAGAGAAAGGGCTGATCATCGGCAAAAACGGCGATACAGTCGCCGGATATAACAATGTCATTCAGCTCGCCCCGCCATTTTGTCTGACAGAAGAAGACCTTGCATTTATCGTAAAAACGGTGAAGGAAAGCATACTGACGATTTGATACAAAAGTGATTTGTTAAAGGAGCACACTATGAGTTTTCACAACCAGCCTATTTTACCGGCTATTCGTAATATGAAGCAATTTGATGAGTTTTTAAACAGCTCGTTTTCGTACGGCGTGATACTTGATATTCATCTCGGACAATTAAAGGGCGTGATCAGAGAGGCGCAAAAGCACGGGAAGAAGATGATGGTGCATGTCGATTTAATCCAAGGGATCAAACATGATGAATACGGAGCGGAATTTATCTGCCAGGATATCAAGCCAGCGGGGATTATCTCAACAAGATCAAACGTGATTGCAAAAGCGAAGCAGAAGAAAATCTATGCGATCCAGCGTCTGTTTCTGCTTGATACAAGCGCAATGGAAAAAAGCATGGAGTTTGTCGGCAAGCATAAGCCTGACTTCATTGAAGTGCTGCCGGGCATCGTGCCGTCACTTATTCAGGAAATTAAAGAGAAAACAGGTATCCCTATCTTTGCGGGAGGTTTCATCCGCACAGAACAAGATGTAGAACAGGCACTGAAAGCTGGTGCCGTTGCTGTCACCACATCTAACACCAAATTATGGAAAAAATATGAAAACTTTTTGACAGAAAGTGATTGACACCGCTTTCATCCACTGATACAATTGCACTAGGTTAATACAATGTGATGGAGAATCCGGAGACCCACAGCAGCTCTTTACGGTAAAGGTTATACACCCGTAAAGCGGTTTGTTGTGGTTTTTTTATTCTCTATCATACTTCTTAATCGCAACCTTAGGAGGAATTATCTATGACAGCATTTTGGGGAGAACTAATCGGTACGATGCTGCTTGTTATTTTTGGCGCAGGTGTTTGTGCAGGAGTCAATTTGAAGAAATCGCTTTCATATCAATCTGGCTGGATTGTTGTTGTATTTGGATGGGGATTAGGTGTGGCAATGGCCGCTTATGCGGTCGGCGGCATCAGCGGCGCCCATCTCAATCCCGCGTTAACGATAGCATTTGCTTTTGTTGGTGATTTTCCGTGGAAAGAGGTTCCGGTTTACATTGCGGCGCAAATGATCGGAGCAATGATCGGTGCGGTGATTGTTTACCTTCATTACCTGCCGCATTGGAAGTCTACCGATGATCCCGCTGCCAAGCTGGGTGTTTTTTCAACTGGACCCAGCATTCCGCATACGTTTGCAAACGTTTTAAGTGAGGTTATTGGGACATTTGTCCTTGTGCTTGGAATTTTGGCGATTGGGGCAAATGAGTTTACAGAGGGACTTAATCCTTTAATCGTCGGTTTTCTCATCGTTGCTATCGGTATTTCTCTTGGAGGAACTACGGGATATGCAATTAATCCCGCCCGCGACTTAGGTCCGCGGATTGCCCACGCACTTCTGCCGATTCCGGGGAAAGGCTCATCAAACTGGAAGTACGCATGGGTTCCTGTTGCCGGCCCGATTTTGGGCGGATCATTCGGCGGTGTATTTTACAGCGCCGCGTTTCAGGGGCAGATTACAAGCAGTTTCTGGATTGTAAGCGTTGTATTGGTTGTGGTATTGTTAGGACTCTATGGCTATACGAAAAAACATGCAGCTAAAACACTATCAAATTCAAAATATATTTAAGCAAAGGGGAGACATCTTATGGAAACTTACATTTTATCCTTAGATCAAGGGACAACAAGTTCAAGAGCGATTCTGTTTAATAAAGAAGGCAAAATCGTTCACTCCGCTCAAAAGGAATTTACACAATACTTCCCGCATCCAGGGTGGGTTGAGCATAATGCAAATGAAATTTGGGGATCTGTCCTTGCTGTTATCGCATCAGTCATTTCTGAATCGGGAATCAGCGCTTCTCAAATTGCCGGAATCGGCATTACCAACCAAAGGGAAACAGCGGTTGTTTGGGATAAGGATACAGGAAAGCCTGTGTATAATGCGATCGTTTGGCAGTCACGACAGACGTCTGGAATCTGCGAGGAGCTTCGTGAAAAAGGATATAATGATACATTCAGAGAGAAAACAGGCCTTTTGATAGATCCATATTTTTCTGGCACGAAGGTGAAATGGATTTTAGACAATGTGGAAGGCGCAAGAGAAAAAGCGGAAAAAGGCGAGCTGCTGTTTGGAACGATTGATACATGGCTCATTTGGAAAATGTCAGGCGGAAAAGCCCACGTGACGGATTATTCCAACGCTTCAAGAACGCTGATGTTTAATATTTACGATTTGAAATGGGACGATGAGCTGCTTGAGATTTTAGGCGTTCCGAAATCAATGCTCCCTGAAGTAAAACCGTCCTCTCATGTGTATGCGGAGACAGTTGATTATCACTTCTTCGGAAAAAATATTCCGATTGCTGGAGCGGCAGGCGACCAGCAGTCCGCGCTGTTCGGCCAGGCGTGCTTTGAAGCAGGCATGGGGAAAAACACATACGGCACAGGATGTTTCATGCTGATGAATACAGGGGAAAAAGCAATTAAGTCGGAACACGGGCTGCTGACAACAATCGCCTGGGGCATTGACGGTAAAGTTGAATATGCTTTAGAAGGAAGTATTTTTGTCGCAGGCTCAGCCATCCAATGGCTCAGAGACGGAATGAGAATGTTCCAGGACTCTTCACTTAGCGAATCATACGCGGAGAAAGTTGATTCAACTGACGGCGTATATGTCGTTCCGGCCTTTGTCGGCTTGGGAACGCCTTACTGGGACAGCGATGTGCGCGGTTCAGTTTTCGGCCTGACTAGAGGCACAACAAAAGAACATTTTATCCGTGCCACGCTGGAGTCATTGGCTTATCAGACGAAAGATGTGCTTGATGCAATGGAAGCGGATTCTAACATTTCATTGAAAACGCTTCGTGTGGATGGCGGCGCTGTTAAAAATAACTTTTTGATGCAGTTTCAAGGGGATATTTTGGATGTGCCTGTGGAACGACCGGAAATCAATGAAACAACTGCGCTTGGCGCGGCATATTTGGCAGGTATCGCTGTGGGATTCTGGAAGGATCGTTCTGAAATTATTAACCAGTGGAATCTGGATAAGCGTTTTGAACCTAAATTGGAAGAAGAAAAACGAAATGAGCTGTATACAGGCTGGCAAAAAGCCGTTAAAGCAGCTATGGCTTTTAAATAAAATAAGAGTATGTTATAATGGTTACAAGTTAATAAGAACGGTCCTGAGATGAGGAGAGACCACAGCACCAAAGTGTGAACATGCACTTTGGCTGTTGTGGTCTCTTTTTCTATTTACCGTGACAACAAGGAGGAAACGTAATAATGAAAAATCAATTTTCAAGTCTTGAGCGGGATCGCATGCTGACAGACATGACGAAAAAAACATATGATCTATTTATTATCGGAGGAGGAATTACAGGAGCAGGTACAGCTCTTGACGCGGCATCAAGGGGCATGAAGGTCGCACTCAGCGAAATGCAGGATTTCGCGGCTGGAACATCAAGCAGATCAACAAAATTGGTTCATGGCGGATTGCGCTATTTAAAACAATTTGAAGTGAAAATGGTCGCTGAGGTAGGGAAAGAGCGGGCGATTGTCTATGAAAACGGCCCGCACGTTACCACACCGGAATGGATGCTGCTTCCGTTTCATAAAGGCGGCACATTCGGTTCATTCACAACCTCTATCGGGTTAAGAGTTTATGACTTCTTAGCCGGCGTAAAAAAATCAGAACGCAGAAGCATGCTTTCAGCAAAAGAAACGCTGCAAAAAGAGCCTTTGGTGAAAAAAGACGGTTTAAAAGGCGGCGGCTACTATGTTGAATACCGCACTGACGATGCGAGACTGACAATCGAAGTCATGAAGGAAGCGGTCAAATTCGGGGCAGAGCCTGTGAATTATTCCAAAGTAAAAGAACTCCTTTATGAAAAAGGCAAAGCAGTCGGTGTATTAATTGAAGACGTGTTGACGAAAAAAGAATATAAAGTATACGCGAAAAAAATCGTCAATGCGACAGGCCCTTGGGTAGACCAGCTCAGAGAAAAAGACCATTCTAAAAACGGAAAGCACCTTCAGCATACAAAAGGTATTCACCTTGTATTTGACCAATCTGTCTTTCCTTTGAAACAAGCAGTATATTTCGATACACCGGACGGCCGGATGGTGTTTGCTATTCCTCGCGAAGGCAAAACATATGTGGGCACAACCGATACCGTTTACAAAGAGGCCCTGGAGCATCCGCGTATGACAACTGAGGATCGCGATTACGTTATCAATTCAATCAATTACATGTTCCCGGAACTGAATATTAAAGCGGATGATATCGAATCAAGCTGGGCTGGCCTGCGTCCGCTCATTCATGAAGAAGGAAAGGACCCTTCCGAGATTTCACGCAAAGATGAAATTTGGACGTCAGATTCAGGCTTGATCACTATTGCCGGCGGTAAGCTGACCGGGTACAGAAAAATGGCGGAGCACATTGTCGATCTTGTTCGTGATCGATTAAAAGAGGAAGGCGAAAAGGATTTCGGCCCATGCAAAACGAAAAACATGCCGATTTCAGGCGGGCACGTCGGCGGTTCTAAAAACCTTGCATCCTTCGTGACGGCGAAAACGAAAGAAGGCATTGCGGCCGGCTTATCAGAAAAGGATGCGAAACAGCTGGCTATCAGATACGGCTCCAACGTAGAGCGAGTCTTTAATCGGGTCGAGGCACTGAAAGACGAGGCTGCGAAGCGAAATATCCCGGTTCATATCCTTGCCGAGGCAGAATACAGCATTGAAGAAGAATTGACTGCAACGCCTGCTGACTTCTTTGTCCGCAGAACGGGACGTTTATTTTTTGATATCAATTGGGTAATAACATATAAAGACGCCGTTATTGATTTTATGAGCGAGCGATTCCAGTGGGATGAGCAGACGCAAAACAAACATACAGAAAACCTTAACAAGCTATTACACGATGCGGTTGTACCGGTCGAACAATAAAAATAACGGGCTGTCTGCAGCCCGTTTTTTCTTTTATGAGCCAGAAAGCGTCAGATCTCAAGATATCAAGTGACAGAGACGCTCTCTTCATATTAAAATAATGGCATATGGCTGATACATAGGAGGACGAATTATGACTTGGAGAAAGAGCTATGAACGCTGGAAACAGACAGAAAATTTAGATCCTGAATTAAAAAAGCTCCTCACTGAATTAGAGGGGAATGATCAGGATCTTGAAGACTGCTTCTATAAAAACCTTGAATTCGGAACGGGAGGTATGCGCGGAGAAATTGGCGCCGGTACGAATCGGATGAATATTTACACGGTGCGCAAGGCATCAGCGGGATTCGCGGCATACATCTTGCAGCAGGGTGAGAAAGCGAAAAAACGGGGCGTTGTCATTGCGTATGATTCCCGCCATAAGTCACCGGAGTTTGCGATGGAAGCTGCAAAAACGCTTGCTACACAAGGCATCCAAACGTACGTATTTGATGAGCTTCGCCCGACGCCGGAGCTTTCATTTGCTGTCAGACAACTGAATGCTTATGGAGGAATTGTCGTGACGGCTAGCCATAACCCGCCTGAATATAATGGGTACAAAGTGTACGGTGATGACGGCGGCCAGCTGCCTCCGCGTGAAGCAGACATCGTCATTGAGCAGGTAAACGCCATCGAAAATGAACTGACAATCACGGTCGATGATGAAGAAGTGTTAAAAGAAAAAGGCTTAATACAGATCATCGGTGAAGAGATTGATAAGGTCTATACTGAAAAACTAACATCTATTTCCGTTCACCCTGAGTTATCCGGAGAAGTGGATGTGAAAGTGGTTTTCACTCCGCTGCATGGAACCGCAAACAAACCGGTCAGACGCGGGCTCGAAGCCCTCGGCTATCAAAATGTCACGGTCGTAAAGGAACAGGAACGGCCAGATCCGGACTTTTCAACTGTAACATCTCCGAACCCGGAAGAGCATGCTGCATTTGAATACGCTATTAAGCTCGGCGAAGAGCAAAATGCAGATATTCTTATTGCAACAGATCCGGATGCGGACCGCCTTGGCATTGCGGTGAAAAATGATGAAGGCAAATATACAGTGCTGACAGGAAACCAAACCGGTGCGCTGCTGCTTCATTATTTGCTTTCTGAAAAGAAAAAACAAGGAATCCTGCCTGAGAATGGCGTCGTTCTCAAAACAATCGTAACAAGTGAAATCGGCCGCGATGTCGCATCTTCATTCGGACTCGATACGATTGATACACTGACGGGCTTTAAGTTTATCGGTGAAAAGATTAAAGAATACGAAGCCTCAGGCCAGTACACTTTCCAATTCGGATATGAAGAAAGCTATGGTTATTTAATCGGAGATTTCGCCCGCGACAAGGATGCCATTCAGGCCGCACTTTTGGCAGTTGAGGTTTGCGCGTTCTATAAGAAACAAGGAACGTCTTTATACGAAGCGTTAATGAATATCTTCAAAGAATATGGTTTTTACCGTGAAGGACTGAAATCACTGACGCTGAAAGGAAAACAGGGAGCGGAGCAGATTGAAGCGATTCTTGCTTCCTTCAGACAAAATCCTCCGCAAACAATGGCCGGTAAACAGGTTGTCTCAGCAGAGGATTACGCTGTAAGCAAACGGATGGTTTTGACGGAAAATAAAGAAGAAGCCATCGACCTGCCAAAATCAAATGTATTGAAATATTTCTTGGAAGACGGATCTTGGTTCTGCCTCCGTCCTTCTGGTACTGAGCCGAAGGTCAAATTTTATTTCGCCGTAAAAGGAACATCCCTCCAAGACAGTGAACAGCGTCTTGCCGCACTTTCTGACGATGTCATGAAGACAGTTGACGAAATTGTCGAAGCAACAGCAAAGTAATTCTATAAAAGCTGGATCACGCAATGTGATCCAGCTTTTTTCTATTTCTCATCCAAAAGTCTGAAAGAAAATCATCCTTCATGTGAAGTAACAATATTCAAAAAACTGGTATAATCTTAGATAATAACCATAGCCGGAGTGAGAGACGTGACCAAACCGAGGGTGGAAAAATTAAGAACGCTGAAAACCATTGCCGAGACTTTGAATCAAGGACACGATGTCAAAGCAGCGCTGAATGAAGTTTTAAAAGAATTGCTGAGCTTAACGAATCTTCAGTCTGGATGGATCTTTCTCATTGAAGAGGACGGTTCCTATACGTTAGCAGCAGACGCATACCTGCCGCCTGCTTTAAGCCGCAGGGAAAAAGTGCTGATGTGTGAAGGGGAGTGCTATTGCCTGACGAAATTCAATAACGGCGGACTTAGAAAAGCAGCCAATATTATGAACTGTAAACGCATAGAATCAGCTGAAGAGCTGCATTGTTTTGACACAGAAGGGATTACGCATCATGCAACCGTTCCCTTAGAAGATGGAGACAGACGGTTTGGTTTATTAAATGTGGCGGCGGCCGGAAAGACACTTTTTGATGAGGAGGAGCTTCATTTGCTGGAGGCGGTTGCTTTTCAGATCGGAACAGCAATACAGCGGATGAGGCTTGCTGAATACAAACAAAAAAATGCTCTTTTAATGGAGCGGAACCGTCTCGCTCAGGAGCTGCATGATTCAGTCAACCAGATGCTGTTTTCCGTCAGTTTAACAGCAAAAGCGGCAAAGACATTAACACAAGAAGAGACCCTGCAGCAGATGATTGATTTTATTCAAACGTTAACGCAGGACGCGCTGGCTGAAATGAAGTCCTTAATCTGGCAGCTTCGTCCCGGAGGATTGGAAAAAGGGCTGGCTGAAGCCATTAAAAGCTATGGCACTCTGATCGGATTGAATGTCGTCTTTACACAAAAAGGATGTCCGGACCTTCGTGATGAAGAGGAGCATATGCTGTGGCGTGTCGTGCAGGAAGCCCTCAATAATTGCAAAAAGCATGCCGGGACTGATACGGCGTATGTCAGAATTGCTGCTTCTTCGTCCTATGCAGAACTGGATATTATCGATCATGGGGCAGGATTTCGTTATGAAGCGCACGACGGCCTGCCTTCACTTGGCATCAAAGGTATGAAAGAGCGGGCAGAAAAAGCCGGCGCGGAATTTTTCATTGAGTCAGAGCTTGGAGCTGGCACGAAGCTGTCTGTCAGGCTTCCGCTTACCAACCAGAAAGGAAGGACAGTGAGATGAGAATTGTAATAGCGGATGATCACCATGTTGTCCGGAAGGGGCTTCGTTTTTTCTTTGCCACCAAGGACGACATTGAAGTTGTCGGAGAAGCGGCAACCGGAAGTGAGGCCCTCCGTGTCATCGAAGAAACAAAGCCTGATCTCGTGCTGATGGATCTGTCGATGCCGGATATGGATGGAATAGCGGCAACAAAAAAAGCAGTACAGCAATTTCCCGGAGTCCATATCGTCGTGCTGACGAGCTACTCTGATCAGGAGCATGTAATCCCTGCGCTTCAGGCAGGAGCGAAGGCGTATCAGCTAAAGGATACGGAGCCGGAGGAACTGGTGAAAACACTGAGACAGGTTGATTCAGGCGAATATATGCTGTCTTCAGCTATTATGCCCCATGTCCTGACACATATGAAAAAACAGAATGAACCGGAAAAAGAAAAATTTTATCAATTAACCCGGCGGGAAAGAGATGTACTAAACGAAATTGCTTGCGGAAAAAGCAATAAAGAAATCGCAGCATCGTTGTTTATTTCAGAAAAAACAGTAAAAACCCATGTGTCTAATCTTTTAGCAAAGCTTGAGCTGGCGGACCGCACACAAGCAGCGCTTTTTGCAGTGAAATACAACCTGAATGGAGAGACCACAAAGTGAACATATTAGTGATTAGCGGCTCGCCGAGAATACATGGCAGGACAAGAATTGCGGCAGCCTACATTTCATCTGTGTATCAAACGGATTTGATTGATTTGAGCGAATTTATATTGCCGTTATTTAACGGTGAAGCCGAACAGGCCGCGCTTATGCGGGTACAAGAGCTAAAACAGCGCGTCAGCAAAGCGGATGCGATTGTATTACTATCTCCTGAATATCACAGCGGCATGAGCGGCGTTTTAAAAAATGCACTGGACTTTTTAAGCGGCGAACAATTTAAATATAAGCCAGTAACTCTTTTGGCAGCAGCAGGCGGCGGAAAAGGCGGAATCAATGCGCTGAACAATATGAGAACCGTGATGCGGGGCTTATATGCCAATGCTATTCCGAGGCAGCTTGTGCTTGATCCGGTAACGATTGATGTGGAAAACGCAACAGTAACGGAACACATGGCGGCCAGCATAAAAGAGCTGATGGAAGAATTGCACATGTTCGCAAATGCAGGAACCCCCGGCGTCTAAACACCGGGGGTTTTTTTATGTGAGAAGCGCTAATTGATCCTCATATGTCAGCTCAGTGGCATGGTCAATATAGCGGAGAAGAGAATACAGCACCTTTTCTAATACAGCATAATCCTGTTCAAAATGGTATGCATGCAAAAAATGCTCAATTCGTTTTGATAACAAATCATCCTCTGTCCGCACCATTAAAATTAATAAATTATCCCATTGGGAACGATGGGTGTAATACAATGCTTTGTCGTAATCAGCATAATCCATATCAATCGCTTCTCCTTTCCTGTGTGAGAAGTTCAGGATTAGTTTATGCCGCATCAGCTGTTATTGACGGGGCAAAACTTGGCGTCTGCGTCAGAACTGGGGTAGCAATATGAGGGAGACATAAAATGAAAATGTCTGAATGAAGCAAGCGGTTTTGGAAAACCTAAGATGAAAATAATCTGGGTACAGGAGACTGAAAACATGAAATCTCTGCCGTATGCCATTGCGCTTCTGTTTTGCGGTTTCATCATCTTATCGATGGCTGCAAAAGGGCATTCAGAAAACATGAACGAGTCTGTTCAAAAGTGGGAACAGCTCGCTTGGAGTAAAATTCAAGATGAATATAAAGGGGCTTCTTTTTCCGATTACGCCTATATGGGGCGGACCGAGGTGAATGACCAGCAGACAAAGGATGTCTTTCGGGTGACCGTCAAACAGAATGAAGAAACATTTTCCGTGCGTGCGGAGGTTTATTTTCACCCTGTGACGAAACATATGATCAGCATCAATGTGTTTCGTCTTTAATAAAAAAACTGTACAGCCGACAAAGGCCATACAGTTTTGTTTTTAGAAATAACGCTTTGCTCCGAGGTAGCGCTGCTTCCAGTATGAGTTGTTCATATTTGAAATGACAACCCCTGAGTCGTTGGCATTAATGAATTCCCCGTTTCCGAGGTAAATCCCGACATGAGAAGGGCCGGCTTTGTATGTCGAAAAGAAGACAAAGTCTCCGACTGCAGGCTGGCTGACAGATTTCATGGTGTTCCAGTAGCCGGCCGCCGTTAATCTGGATACAGATGTCACTTTGTTTAGCGCATAGTAAATGAATCCGCTGCAGTCAAATCCGGCCGGTGTCGTTCCTCCCCAGCGATATGGAACACCAAGCTGCTCCTTAGCGGCCGCGATCATTTTGTTAATCTTCGCGCTTGTTGAGATCGTGCTGCCTGAAGATCCGGAACTTGAATTTGAAGATGAAGCTTTGCCTGTAATCGTGAGCTTCTGGCCGATTTGTAAGACATCGTTTTTCAAGTTGTTTTTCTCCCGAATCTGCTGGGCTGTCACATTGAACTTTTGCGCGATCACCCATAAGGAATCACCGCTCTTCACCGTATATGTAGTCGTCGTTGTTCCGGAGCTTGAATTTGACGAAGACGGTGTTGTTGATGTGCCGGAAGATGATTTGCCGGTCAGCTTCAGCACTTGTCCGACGTACAGAACGTCTGATTTCAGATTGTTGCTGTTTCGGATTTGCTGTACAGTCAGGTTATATTTGTTTGCGATCTTCCAAAGTGAGTCTCCGCTTTTTACGGTGTACTTCGTTGTTGCTGACGTTGATTGATTCGATTTGGATGAATTGTCTTTGGATGACGAATTAGAACCCGCTGATTTTGTTTTTAACACTTGATTCACATAAATGGTATCAGATTTTAAATTGTTCAATACCTTCAATTCAGCGATGGACATATTGACTTTGTTCGCGATTTTCCAAAGCGAATCACCTAGCTGCACTTTGTAAGTGCCAGTCGAAGCTGAAGAGCTTGAGCTCGGTTTAGATGGTTTAGAGCTGCTTGAAGTGCCGGAACTGGAATTTGAAGAAACCTTTCCGGATACTTTTAATTTTTGCCCTGCACGAATCATGTCGCTGCTCAATCCGTTTAACTTTTTCAGTTCCTGTACCGACATCTTAAACTCATTGGCAATCAGCCATAGTGAATCGCCGCTTTTCACTGTGTAAACAGAATTTCCGCTCTTCTTTGCTGTTGAGCCTGAAGAAGATGATGATGAAGTGCCGGAATTGCTGCCTGGGATGGTAAGCGTCTGGCCGATTGACAGGACGGTAGTCGAAAGATGGTTGGCGGATGTGATGGCCGCTACACTTGTGTTGTAGGTTTGCGCCAGCTTCCATAAGGAATCTCCGCTTTTGACTTTAATCGTTGCTGCTTCAGCGGGTGTAATCGCTAGTGTTGTGCTGACAATCGCGGATGCTGTCAGCCCTGCTGCTAATTTCTTTTTCATCTGAGCTCTCCTTTTTCCCCCAATGATTTTGAATATGCTGTTTCTTTTTTATATCGGCAGATTCAACTCATCGTTTTGCCTTTTTTAAAAATCAGTCATATTATCTTAACAGAATGCAGGAAAAAGGGCATAAAAAAAGAAGGAATCATCAACTATTCCTTCATTTTCAAAAGCTGCATAATTTCCTCTTTGTTTTTGACAAGGTCTCGCAGCGTATATTTGTTTAAAACGGCAAGATAGGCCATAAGCGCTTCATTAAGCACGTGTTTTAAGCCGCACACTGGAGAAATAATGCAGAGATTTCTATTCGCATCAAAACATTCAACAATATTAAAATCGTCTTCTGTTTTTCTGACGACCTCTCCGATATTAATGTCTTCAGGATCCATGCCTAAACGTATGCCGCCGCCACGTCCGCGTATGGTTTCTACATATCCGAGCTGACCGAGCCTGTATATGACTTTCATGAGATGATTTTTTGAAATAGAATACGTTTCGGCGATCTGTTTTATATTTGAAAGTTCTCCGGGACGTTCTGCAGCAAGAAAAATCAAAACTCGTAATGAATAATCTGTATAATTTGTTAACTTCATATTAAGACCTCGGAATAAGACATTTTCTATATCTTATCATAATCTATTATAAAATGAAAAAAAAGGAATTTCCCTAAAAAAGCGTGCACCCTGCTGGGCACACGCATTTTTTTAATTCATGTCATTGGAAGGATTTTGTTTTGAACGGTTTTTCGTATCAACTTCAGTGTTTTGAATTTTGCGTTCGAATTTAGAAAGATAACGTGAAGCAAAATCCTTTCCGCCAAGACCGAATGATAAACCGAATGCAAGTGCGAATCCGCCAAGCACGATGATAAATGCGGAATTGACAATTGTGTCAGCGACTCCGAGCTGATCTAGTGCCATAAAGAAAGCCAGTGCGATGATTGTATACTTTGCAATCGCAGCTAAAGATTTGAACTCCTGACCTTTGATCATGCTGGCCAGTACTTTGCGCACCAATTCTCCGGCGTAAAGGCCGATTCCGAGGATAAATACTGCGACAAGGACATTCGGCAGATACGCGATGATGCCTCCTGCGATCTCAACGAGTAAATGCAGCTGAACAATTTGCAGCGCCTCGGCTGTAAACAGCAGGATCACAATGATTTGCGCAATCATACCGACAACTTGGGAGAGTGACAGCTTTGCGGATGCCCCAGGTTCTACGCCCATTTTTCCTAATAAAGAATCAAAGCCTGCACGGCGGAGCAGTCCGGACACCATTGTGTTTACCCATTTTCCGGCCCATATACCGGCTAAAATCAGTACGATGGCGATAATGATATTCGGAAGCATGTTTAAGATAGTATTGAGCATAGAGACGGCTGGCTGAGAAATGCCGGCGACATCAAGACGATCAAGCGCTGAAATGACAACCGGAATTAAAATCAGCACATAAGCAATGGTTCCGATGACAGCTGAAAGGCTTGTATCCTTTAAGTAAATGGATAATCCCATACGAGCAGCGAATCTTTCTGTACCGATGCTTGCTAGGAAATTCGTGATGATGTCACGGACCAGGCGGGCGATGAGCCAGCCGATTAAAACGATCAGCGCCGCAGCGAATAATTTCGGCAGAAAAGCGAGTACGCTTTCCATCATATTGGTAAACGGGCCTGAAATTCCGCTGATATTCAGTGAAGATAAGACTCCCGGCAAGAATATGAGCAGCACGAGGTAAAAGACAATTTGTGAAGCGGCGTTAACTGCCTGGTGAATATCTTTCCCTTCAGATACCAAGTTCCATTTGCGCAGCTTTTCGCTCGTGTTCAGCTTCATTCCGATTTTTCTGACAAGAAAGCTTAACACAGAGGCTGCAGCCCAGCCTAACAGCAGAATCAATCCGGCCTTCAGCACGCTCGGAACAGCTGCTGCAATAGCAGAAAGCATGCTGACAAAAGGCGAAGCCACTGTTGTCAGGTGCAAAATGTTAAAGAATAAAATAAAGACGATAATCAAAGCGATAAAATAAACGACCTTGCTTATGATTTTTTCCGATGAATAGCGTGACGGCTTTTTCTCAGCAAAGATCTTGTCGTCGATTTTTGTTTTTCTGAGCCCTTTGTACACCGCTTTTTCAATGATTTTGGCGATAGCCCATCCGATTAATAAGACAAGCAAAGCAATGATGAGGTTTGGCAACTTACTGAGATAAGAAGAAAACATGTCTGCTGCATTCAATTGGTATCGCTCCTTTTTTTTCGTAATATGGTCTGTTTTTACCCACTGACACATTTGGCAAACAGGCCAGTGTGCAGGGCAAGTTTTTTTCAGGCAAAAATGTGACTTATCATCTTTTATCAGGCGGGCTCATACATTATAGATAAGTCCAAGTAGGGGGGATTCGGTTGAACGCGGAGGAGAAAAAGGGATTACAGCGGGCAATTGAGGAAATTACCGAAGTTGCAAAAGGATTCGGCCTTAATTTCTATCCGATGAGATATGAAATTTGCCCGGCTGAAATTATTTATACATTCGGCGCGTACGGGATGCCGACAAGATTCAGCCACTGGAGCTTCGGGAAACAGTTTCATAAAATGAAACTGCATTATGACCTTGGATTAAGCAAAATTTATGAGCTTGTCATTAACTCAGACCCATGCTACGCCTTTTTGCTGGACAGCAATTCACTGATACAAAATAAATTGATTGTCGCCCATGTTCTCGCTCACTGTGACTTTTTCAAAAACAACTGCCGCTTCCAAAACACGAAGCGTGACATGGTGGAAAGCATGGCGGCAACGGCGGAGCGAATTAAGTATTATGAACGGATTCACGGAATAAAGGAAGTGGAGGCCTTTTTAGACGCGATCCTTTCAATCCAGGAGCATATCGATCCTTCTTTGGTGCGTCCGAAGCTCCAGTGGAGTGTGGATGATGAGGAAGAAGAGTTTGAGGAAATGGCTACGCCGTACGATGATCTATGGAATTTAGATGGAAAGAAACCGAGAAAACAACTGAAAAAATCAAAAAAACCTTTCCCGCCGCGGCCCGAGAAAGATATTCTGCTTTTTATTGAAGAGCATTCAAGGGAACTTGAGCCGTGGCAGCGTGATATTTTGACGATGATGAGAGAAGAAATGCTTTATTTCTGGCCTCAGCTGGAAACGAAAATTATGAATGAAGGATGGGCTTCATACTGGCATCAAAGAATTATCCGGGAGCTTGATTTAACCTCTGATGAAGCGATAGAGTTCGCCAAGCTGAATGCCGGGGTTGTCCAGCCGTCAAAAACAGGAATCAATCCTTATTATTTGGGACTGAAGATTTTTGAAGATATTGAGGAACGGTATAACAATCCGACTGAGGAAATGAAGAAAATAGGCGTCAAGCCGAACTCAGGCCGGGAGAAAATGTTTGAGGTCAGAGAGATTGAATCAGATATCTCATTCATCCGCAATTATTTAACAAAAGATTTAGTGATGCGCGAGGATCTTTACCTGTTCCAAAAGCAGGGCAGAGACTATAAAATCGTCGATAAAGAGTGGGAGGCTGTCCGCGACCAGCTTGTGAGCATGCGGGTAAACGGAGGATTTCCGTATTTGACAGTAAACGAAGGCGATTATCTGAAAAATAACGAGCTCTTAATTAAGCATTGGTATGAGGACATAGAACTGGATTTGAAATACTTGGAGAAAGTGCTTCCTTATTTATACCAGCTGTGGGGAAGAAGCGTGCATATCGAATCTGTGCTGGAGGATAAGCAAGTGATGTTTTCGTATGACGGAAAAGGGGTTCACCGCAGGTATTTATAAGAAAAAAGGATGCAGTGTTCTGCATCCTTTTTATTTTCCTGTTTTCAAAATGTTAAATATGATTTTTGCCTGGTCGGTATTGTTGATCAGTCCGCTGAATTTCTCTTTTCCGGGGCCGTACGCGTATACCGGTACTTCTTCACCGGTATGATCGGTACTGGTCCAGCCGCTGTTAGAGCGGGTGTTGAAAATCTTGATGATGGCTTTGTAGGCGCCTTTGCTTTTGTCAGCCTGTGAAGCGGCTTCAATACTTTTCATTTCTTCACGTGTGAAATCCAGATCTGTATAGCGGGCGAGCACATCTTTGACCGGTTTGCCTTCGCTGATTTTTTTGGCCATAAACTCAGGTGTTTTTTTCGCGGCCAAAATCGGCTCCGCATGCCAATTTTTTTCGCCGTTTGCACCGATGGTAAATCCGCCTGTTGTATGATCAGCAGCTGCTATCACAAGTGTGTGTTTATCTTTTTTCGCAAATTCAATAGCGGCTTTATAGGCCTGTTCAAAATCCTTAACCTCGCTCAGGGCTCCGACAGTATCATTGTCATGAGCGGCCCAGTCAATTTGGCTGCCTTCGACCATCAAGAAAAATCCTTTTTTATTTTGATTCAGCCGGTCAATTGCTGAAACAGTCATATCTTTCAGGGATGGGGTTTTGCTGTCGCGGTCGAGCGCTTTATCAAGCCCTCCGTCTGCAAAAAGCCCGAGCACCTGCTGATCTTTATTTTTCTTCAGCGCTTGTTTTGTTGTCACATAGCTGTAGCCCGCTTGTTTAAATTCTTTCGTTAAATTTCTGTCCTTGCGGGTAAAGTAGGATTTTCCGCCGCCAAGCAAAACGTCAATTTTTTGTTTGCCTTTTATTTTATCATCCATATAGCTGTTGGCGATTTGGTTCATATTTTTCCGCGATTCATTGTGAGTGCCGTATGCTGCGGGTGTGGCGTGGTTAATTTCAGAAGTTGCGACAAGCCCTGTTGACTTGCCTTGCTGTTTGGCTTCTTCGAGTATTGATTTTACTTTTTTTCCGTTTTTATCGACGCCAATTGCATTGTTATATGTCTTAACGCCTGTCGCTAATGCTGTTCCGGCGGCTGCTGAATCTGTAATATTATAGTCAGGGTCATCCGGGTGCGTCATCATCATGCCTGTCAGGTTCCGGTCAAATTCAGTTAACTTTGGG
Source organism: Bacillus sp. V26 (assembly GCF_034296245.1). Classification (NCBI taxonomy): domain Bacteria; kingdom Bacillati; phylum Bacillota; class Bacilli; order Caryophanales; family Bacillaceae; genus Bacillus; species Bacillus sp. V26. The sequence continues at coordinate 67,694 of NZ_JAXKQF010000002.1, forward strand.
TTGTTCGGTGTTTCACCGTTATTTTTCATGGAACGGTAGGCGTTTATGTATGATGCTCCCATGCCGTCCCCAATCATCACAATGACATTTCTGATCTCATCTTTGTTTTGTTTTTTGGCGCTTGCTTTTTCGGTCTGCTGCAGCTCTGCACCGGCGAATATACCGGCTGTAAGCACGGAAACAGCTGCGACTGGCAGCAATTTTGATTTCATTTTTTGAAACAGACTCATTTTTTTGCAGGCCTCCTTTAATTTGTTCTGCTTATTACGATAGGGAATGTTTGTTAAGTGCGGCTGTTGATCCTGTAAACATTAGGTAAAGGATTGTGATGAATATAAATTGTCTGTGTCCGTTATCTTGCCTTTCTTTCATCAAAGCATTCATTTTTCCGGAAAAATCTTTACCTCATGGTTTATGCGTGATATGGTTGTTTAAATAAAAAAACTGCGGATGCCCGCAGTTTTTATCGAAACCTATAAGTTCCACATTCTTACGCTATGTCATAAATCCCCAAAACCTTCTTCAATTATTTCCTAAATGTTGATAAACTGCCCAAAAAACATGACAAAAGCACTCGTTTTTTGTCACCTTTGAAATGAAAATGAAATATTTAATACCCTTAAAAACTTTTTTTGAAAACGAATAATTAAGAAATTTGTCACGTGAAGTCAAGACTATTTCTGTTGGGAATCCATCCTTATAATAGAAAACAAGATGATTAATTAAAAAAAAGAGATAATAATAGATATACATATTTAGGGAGGAAAACATGAAAAAGCAAATCATTACAGCTACAACAGCAGTAGTTTTAGGATCGACCTTATTTGCAGGAGCGGCATCTGCACAAAGCGTCAAGGTGAAAAAAGGCGACACGTTATGGGATCTTTCAAAAAAATACGGCACCACAATAAGTAAAATTAAATCAGAAAACAAACTTCATTCTGATATCATTTATGCAGGACAGACTTTATCCATTAACGGTAAATCGGCAGCATCAAGTTCAAAAAGCAGTTCATCTTCTTCTACATACAAAGTAGTGAGCGGCGACAGTCTTTGGAAGATTTCGAAAAAATACGGCATGACGATCAATGAACTGAAAAAACTGAACGGCTTAAAATCAGATCTTCTGCGTATCGGACAAGTTCTGAAAGTGAAGGGCTCAAGCAGTTCGAGCAGCTCCGGTTCATCAAGCGTGTCTACGTCTGCAACTTCTACATACAAAGTAGTAAGCGGCGACAGTCTATCTAAAATTGCGAAAAAATACGGCACAACGGTTAGCAAAATAAAGAGTCTCAACGGCTTAAAATCAGATTTAATCTATGTCGGACAAGTATTGAAGGTGAAAGGAACAAGTTCAAAACCTGTCACTTCATCTAAGCCTTCATCTAGTTCAAGCAGCAAAGTATCATCTACATCACTTAACGTAAGCAAACTGGTTTCTGATGCAAAAGCGCTAACTGGAACGCCGTACAAATGGGGCGGAACAACAACTTCCGGTTTTGACTGCAGCGGATTCATTTGGTACGTATTAAACAAACAAACAAGTGTGGCAAGAACGAGCACTGCGGGATACTGGAGTTCCATGAAGAGCATTGCCAGCCCGTCTGTCGGTGATTTCGTATTCTTTACAACATATAAATCCGGCCCTTCTCACATGGGGATTTACATTGGAAACAACAGTTTCGTTCATGCAGGATCTGATGGTGTACAAATCAGCAGCCTGAACAACAGCTACTGGAAGCCTCGCTACCTCGGTGCGAAAAGATTCTAATTTTGCGAAGTAACCCGTTCATAGAACGGGTTTTTTTCATTAGACGGAGCATCTTCGTTTTGGTTACATCTAAAAATGAAAATGTGATAAAAAGTCCAAAAACTTTTTTTCCTTCTTATTTTCATAAAGGGCGATCGCATAAGCACCGGCATAGGGCAGCTGCACAGAATGGTAAGGGATTCTGATCATCTGTTTTTCCTCTAATTCGCGCTTTACTGTAGATAAGGGGAGGAATGAAACGCCAAGTCCTTCTTTTATAAACCGTTTCGTTATATGGGTTTGTGTGACTTTCATTGTTCTCACAAATGGAAAAGTCACTCTGACTTGACGGAGTAAGTCGTCCCAGTAGTCAGGATGATTGTGGGTCAAAAGCAGGTATTGCTCAAGCACCTCTTTGGCATCAATTTCTTCGTCTGATGTGAAACGCTGATCAGGAGGCGCAACGAGGACGACAGGGTCCTTATATAAACAGTGGCATGTTAAAGAAGAAGACTGGACTTTTAAACAGCTCAGTCCGATATCCGCCTCGCCGGCTTTAATCAGAGACGAGATTTCTGCCGATTCAAAAATTTTCACTGCAATTTCTGTTTCGGTATTCATTGAAGTGTATCGTTTCATAACAGATGGAAGCACGGTATCGGCAATAAGCGGCGAAACCGCGAGCTGTAAGGTTTGAGAGTAGCCTTGTCGCACTCTGTGGAGCTCTGCCATGCTGTTTTCATAGTCATCAAGCAGCCTCAGTGCGAACGGCAAATAAGCCCTGCCTTCATCGGTTAACTGAATCTGCCTGCCTTTTCGCTCGAACAGCTTGCAGCTGATTTCTTTTTCTAATTGCTTGATATGAACGGTTACAGTGGGCTGAGATAAAAAAAGCGTTTCTGCTGTTTTTCTGAAGTTTTCATATTTCGCTGCGGTCACAAAGGTGTGAAGCCATTTGAAATCCATTTCCATTCTCCCTCTGATTAAGATTTTTAATTAATTCCCTTTAAAATATTCAATATTTTTTAAATATTATATTTACTATAATAACAGAAAAGGATAGGGGGAATACAAATGGTACATTACGGATTAAAGGGAATTACATGTGTGGACACATCAATCAGTCATATTGACGGCGAAAAAGGCCGGCTTATCTACAGAGGGCATCATGCAAAAGACATCGCGCTGCATCACAGCTTTGAAGAAGCCGCTTACTTGATTTTATTTGGAAAACTGCCGGCATCAGATGAATTACAGACATTTGAAAAAAAGCTGATTGCGGAGCGAAACCTGCCTGACCGCATCGGGCGTTTGATTCAGTCGCTGCCAAACAACATGGACGACATGTCGGTACTGAGAACGGTTGTTTCAGCATTAGGGGAAAATACGTACACGTTTTATCCAAAAATAGAAGAAGCGATTCGGCTGATTGCCATCACGCCGTCCATTATCGCTTACAGAAAACGCTGGGTGCGCGGCGAGCAAGCCATTGAGCCATCTTCCCAGTACGGACATGTCGAAAACTATTATTATATGCTCACAGGTGAACAGCCTTCAGAAGCAAAAAAGAAAGCGCTTGAAACATATATGATTCTGGCCATGGAACACGGCATGAACGCATCAACTTTCTCGGCACGGGTCACTTTGTCTACAGAGAGTGATTTGGTATCGGCCATTACCGCGGCGCTTGGCACGATGAAAGGCCCGCTTCATGGAGGGGCTCCATCTGCTGTGACGAAAATGCTTGAAGACATTGGAGAAAAAGCGAATGCTGCAGCGTATTTGACAGCAAAGCTTGAAAAAGGAGAACGCCTGATGGGATTTGGGCACCGCGTGTATAAGACGAAAGATCCGCGGGCAGAAGCTTTGAGACAGAAAGCTGAAGAGGTTGCAGGCGATGACCGTGATTTGGATCTGGCGCTGCATGTAGAGGCAGAGGCGATTCGTTTGCTGGACATCTACAAACCGGGCCGCAAGCTGTACACAAACGTTGAATTTTATGCAGCTGCTGTCATGAAAGCGATTGATTTTGATGATGAATTGTTTACACCGACGTTTTCAGCAAGCCGAATGGTAGGCTGGTGCGCACACGTGCTGGAACAAGCAGAAAACAACATGATTTTCCGCCCGTCAGCTAAATATACAGGGGCTATTCCTGAAGAAGTACTTTTATAAACATATTTTGCGGTTTATTCGCTGCTGTGATGTGGTAAACGATCAGTATTATCATGTCTAGGAGTGATCAATATGAACCCAATGGACAGACAAACAGAAGGACAAGAACCGCAGCGGCAGGACCGGCAGCCGGGTATTGAGTCCGAAATGAATCCTCTTCCTTTATCAGAGGACCGTGATTATAAAGGAAGCGGAAAACTGAAAGGAAAAGTCGCGATCATTACAGGAGGCGACAGCGGAATCGGAAGAGCGGCAGCAATCGCGTACGCAAAAGAAGGGGCTGACGTCTCCATTCTTTATCTGGACGAACATTCTGACGCGGAGGAAACGCGAAAACAGATTGAACAGGAAAACGTCCGCTGCCTGCTGATTCCGGGTGACGTCGGAGATGAGAAGCATTGTGAACAGGCTGTACAGCAAACCGTAGACCATTTTGGGAAGCTGGATATTTTGGTTAACAACGCAGCTGAACAGCACCCGCAGGACAGTATTCTTGATATTTCAACAGAACAGCTTGAAAAAACCTTCCGCACGAACATTTTTTCAATGTTTCATATGACAAAGAAAGCTTTGCCTCACTTGAAAGAAGGGGGCGCAATCATTAATACGACCTCGATTACCGCTTATGAAGGGGATACCGCATTAATTGATTATTCCAGTACAAAGGGTGCAATTGTCTCCTTTACACGATCAATGAGCAAATCTCTTGCTGATAAAGGCATCAGAGTGAATGCGGTGGCGCCCGGTCCGATTTGGACACCGCTGATTCCGGCGACATTTCCGGAAGAAAAAGTGAAGCAGCATGGACTTGATACACCGATGGGCAGACCGGGACAGCCGGTTGAGCATGCGGGTGTATACGTCTTGCTCACATCTGATGAATCTTCCTATATGACGGGACAGACGATTCATGTAAATGGCGGCCGTTTTATTTCAACATAATGCACAAAAAACCAGCAAATCTGCTGGTTTTTTTGTGCATGAAAATAGGTTACTGCAGAAATTTGTCGAATTTTTTAAAAATTTAGTTTTCATTTTTGGATTTTTATATATAATATTGAGTAGGAGAAAGGAATGATTCATCACCAGTACAAATATAGTAGAAAAAAAGAAAAACGGCCATTACCGCTCATGAATTCAGAAAATTCAAATAAAATATAAAGAAAACATCAGCTAGGAGTTGAAGGGGAATGAAAGGAAGCGTATTTAGGAAGAAAAGCATACAAGATTTAATCGCTGCAACAAATGGGGAAAAATCCTTAAAAAGAGAATTAGGGGCATTTGACTTAACACTGCTTGGGATTGGGGCCATTATTGGTACTGGGATTTTTGTACTGACGGGGACAGGGGCAGTAACTGCCGGACCCGGACTGACCATTTCATTTGTTGTCGCAGCGCTGGCTTGTTTATTCGCTGCATTGTCTTATGCTGAATTTGCTTCAAGTGTGCCTGTCTCAGGTTCCGTGTACACATTTACTTATGCTACAATGGGAGAACTTTTGGCCTTCATTATCGGGTGGGATTTAATTTTAGAGTATATGCTGGCGGTAAGTGCCGTTTCAGTCGGGTGGTCCGGGTATTTTCAATCATTTTTGTCCGGGCTTGGCATTCATCTTCCGGTTGCCTTAACAGCTGCTCCGGGGGCTGTAAAAGGAACATTTACCATTTTTAATCTGCCTGCGTTTGTCATTGTTCTTGCGATTACGTATTTGCTTTATTTAGGCATCAGAGAATCTAAAAGAGTCAACAACATTATGGTGATTTTAAAAGTGCTGGTCGTTCTCTTATTTATTGCGGTGGCAGCTGTTTACGTGAAGCCGGATAACTGGCAGCCGTTTATGCCAATGGGCTTTGGCGGCGTATTCAGCGCAGCGGCGCTCGTTTTCTTTGCTTTTATCGGATTTGACGCTGTATCCTCTGCTGCGGAAGAGACGAAAAACCCTGGGAAGGATCTGCCGAAAGGGATTATTTTCTCGTTATTGGCTTGTACGATTTTATATGTTACTGTATCGGCTATCATGACAGGGGTTGTTCCGTTTGCCCAGTTTGCAGGCGTCGATCATCCGGTTTCTCTCGTTCTTCAAAGCGCGGGACAAAACTGGGTGGCAGGCATTATCGATATCGGCGCGGTTTTGGGAATGACAACGGTTATGCTTGTGATGCTTTATGGACAGACACGCGTTATGTTTGCTATGTCTCGTGACGGCCTGGTTCCGGGCTCGCTTTCTAAGGTTCATCCGAAGCATAAAACACCTTATGTTGCGACTTGGTTTTTCGGCATTATGTCGGCGCTTCTCGGTTCACTTGTTCCGCTTGATGAGCTTGCCAAGCTGGTAAACATCGGAACGCTGTCAGCGTTTGTGCTGATTTCTGTGGCGGTTATCGTATTGAGAAAGAAACAGCCTGATCTCCCGAGAGCTTTTAAATGCCCGGGGGTTCCGGTTATCCCGGGCTTAGCAATTCTTTTCTGCCTGTTCTTAATTTTTAATCTTGGATGGGTGACGATTGTCCGCTTCCTTGTGTGGCTGTTAATTGGCATGGCGATCTATTTCTTATATTCAAGAAAGCATTCAAAATTAAATCAATAACTCTCAAAGAAGAGAGCGGCTGACACTGGCCGCTCTCTTTTCTATTCTCATCAAATGAATATATAGAAATAAGCATGAAAATAAGAGATAATATAGGCTGGAAAGGAAGTGACATCATTGTCTGAGCAAAAACCAGTCCAATGGGCTTCAAAAATCGGTTTCGTCATGGCTGCCGCTGGATCAGCCATCGGCTTAGGCGCGATTTGGAAGTTCCCTTATGTAGCGGGGACGAATGGAGGAGGCGCCTTTTTCCTTATTTTTGTGCTATTTACCATTCTCTTGGGCTATCCGCTTTTAGTGGGAGAATTTATCTTTGGAAGACGGAACCAAACGAATGCCATTGATGCATATAAAAAAGAAGCGCCGCGAACAGCTTGGTTTCTCACAGGATGGGTCGGCGTAGCGGCTTGTTTCTTAGTTTTATCGTTTTACAGTGTTATCGGAGGATGGATTTTACTATATATAGTGAAAACAGCATCAGGTTCACTGTCCGGACTCACCCAGGAACAGTACGGTGCACTTTTTGGTTCTGTTATTCAAAATCCCGTGCAGACGCTTGCGGCTCAGCTTATCTTTATGGTGCTGACTGTGCTGGTAGTCGCCAGAGGGGTTCAAAAAGGGATTGAACGGGTAAGCGCGGTGATGATGCCGATTTTGTTTATATTGTTTGTCCTGCTTGTTCTTCGGTCGCTCACGCTGGATCATGCGATTGAAGGTGTGAAATTTTTGCTTGTGCCTCATTTCGGCGATTTGACGCCGGAGTCTGTTTTATTTGCGCTGGGACAGGCTTTCTTTACGTTAACACTGGGGGTTTCGGTCATGGTGACTTACAGCTCCTATCTGCCGAAAACGCAAAATATCCCGCGTTCTGCAGCCTCCATTGTCGTCATGAATATCATTGTGACACTTTTGGCAGGTCTGGCTATTTTTCCTGCGGTTTTCTCCTTCGGATTGGAGCCGAATGAAGGTCCGACTTTGCTGTTTACAGTGCTTCCGGCCGTTTTTGAACAGCTTCCGTTCGGCATCCTGTTTTTCATCGGCTTTCTTGTCGCATTTTTATTTGCCGCACTGACCTCTGCCTTTTCAATGGTGGAAATGATTGTAGCCATTATCGGCAAAGGCGATGAAACAAAGAGAAAAAAACTGTCATGGACAAGCGGGTTTTTAATCTTCTTAGTCGGTATCCCATCTTGCTTATCTTATGGCATGCTGAGCGATGTGCGCATATTTGATAAGACGTTTTTTGACGTTGTCGATTTTACTGTCAGCAATGTTCTGCTGCCATTAGGCGCCCTGTTAATTTCTATTTTCATTCCGCTGAAAATATCGAAACAGGAGCTGTGGGCAGAAATGAGACAAGGATCGCATCCCGGGAAAGCATTCTTTTATATATGGTTTTATTTGCTCCGTTTTGTTGTGCCGCTGGCTATTATTATTGTGTTCTTAAATTTAATCGGGATTATATCCTTTTAGAAAAACAGGCTCCGCTGGGGGCCTGTTTTTTTGTTTTTTATGATTTCATCAGCGGCTCCCATGCGGTTTTCAGCTTTTTGATACCGAGCCGGATGTCCTCTTCAGAAAGCCCTCCATAACCGATTAAGACAGAAACAAACGGCGGCTGGCTTTTGTACGATGGAGATACCGGATAGACATTCACTCTGTTTTTGGCATCGGCTTTTATCGCTTCATCCTCACTGGCTGAAAACATAAGCCGGAGCAGGATGTGAAGCCCCGAGTTTTTTCCGAGAACCTCCATACTGTCTCCCAATTCAGTTCGTATCGCTTCCAGCAGAACAGCATGTTTTTTTCGAAATAAGGATCTCATCCTGTTCAAATGCTTTTGCCATTCGCCGTTTTCAATGAAATCTGCCAGTGCCAATTGATTATGAGAAGAGACGGTCTGTTTCATCAAAAGCGCATTTTTTCTTGCGGGTTCAATAAGTGCATCAGGAAGAATCATATAGCTGATCCGCAAGGAAGGGAGCAATGATTTTGAAAAAGTGCCGAGATAAATAACCCTGCCATTCGGGTCAAGGCCTTGCAGAGATGGAATGGGCTGTCCGCTGTAGCGGAATTCTCCATCATAATCATCCTCAATAATAAATGAGTTTGCCTCTTTTGCCCAAGATAACAGCTTCTGTCTTCGGGCGATCGTCATTATGCTCCCGAGCGGGAATTGATGCGAGGGAGTCGTATAGACAAGATGCGGGCTCTCGTGTGTAAGGCTAGCCGGCAGGACTCCTTCTTCATCAGTGCAAATGGGGATCACGTTCATGTGATTGGCCTCAAACATTCGTCTTGAACGGTGAAATCCCGGTTCTTCAAAACCGATTTTTGTTCCCGGCTGAAGCGTAAGGCAAAGAATTTGCAGAAGGACAGTAGTGCCTGCTCCGATAATAATCTGGCTGGGGTCACAATTGACACCGCGTGACAGTCTGACAAATCGGGCTATCATTTCTCTGAGTGCAGGTTCTCCTTGAGGATCGCCTGAGGTGTGAAATTGTTCAGAATACAGATCGAGACTTTTCACTATGCTTTTTCGCCAAGCGTTAAAGGGAAAGTAAACCGGATCGACATTTCCTTGATGAAAGTTAATAACAGGTTCTATTTCTTTATGAGTGACCGATTGAGGAGGCGGTTGATATGATACTGGAGCAGCCGGAAACTCAGGTTCAATTTCTGCCGCAAACCAGCCGATTTTAGGCTTGCTTTTGACATATCCTTCAGCGGTTAATTGCTCGTAGGCGCGTTCTACCGTTGCCGTGCTGACACCGAGCAAGCCGGAGAGCCTGCGTTTTGACGGAAGCCTCATTCCCTTGGTGATTCTGGCATGTGTCATTTCTTGTTTGAAATAGGTGTAAAGCTGTTCATACAGCGGTGTTTTGCTTGTTTTGTCCAGAAACGGCGTGATATCCATTTTATCTCTCCTTTGCATCTGGCGTGGTCATTTTTTCAGGTTTTGGCTATTTGGTGAATGCCATAAATCGGATATCATCATTGTAACGAATGGAGAGGGGATTGATAAGATGCTTCATATCAAACAATTAACGACTAGAGAAGAGTGGATGGAAGCTTATCCGGTGATGCACGAATTAAGAACAGAGCTGGATGAAGAGACGTATTTACATAGGCTGGAACGCTGTGTCCAAAAAGAGTTGTATATGCTGTTTGCCTTATATGAGGATAAAACGATCAGGGCGCTGTGCGGCGCACTGCCAAAGGTTTCGCTTCATAAAGGAGAGTACGTATGGATAGCAGATCTTGTCACAAGCGGGTCTCACAGATCTAAAGGGTACGGCAAACTTCTTTTGGATTATGCGGCAAACTGGGCGAAAGATGCGGGCTATCCTCTTGTCAGTCTTTCATCAGGTCTTCAGCGCAAACACGCCCACAGATTTTATACGGATAAAATGGGATTTACGATTGAAAGTTATTTATTCAGAAAACAATTGTATTAAAAAAAGACGCCGTTTCAGGCGTCTTTTCTGCTAAAAACCAAACTGTAAGTTGGTATCCACAGACACGATCGTATACACACAGATAATCACAAAGAGATTAAGTACAACGCCGAGCAGGCCGGGACCCGTGCGTCCTCTTTTGATGAAAAGCTCGATAACGCCAAACGGAACGGCGGCCATGGCAAACGGAAGCATTTGATAAGAATAAGAGGTTACATTGCTGATAATCGCCAAATTAAGCAAGAGCAAAGACAGAATTGCTGTCCCGACAGATATCCAGCCAAATACATTATGTTCTTTAAAAATTCTTACCAATTCCATAATTCCACCTCGCCGACATTTGCTGATTTTACTGATTTGTTTTTCAGCATGCGCTGGATTTCCTTGGTCGGCCCTGTAACGACTGAGCCGTATACATTAACACCATTTTTCTCTACATAATCCAAGCGGGAGTCCACTTTTAAATCTTTTCGTTTTGAGATGACCTGCGCCCATTTTTCGTGCTTCGATATGTAAGTTAAAGCATCGATAAATTGGTCGCCGTTTGACTTGCCTTTTGTATTAAGCGCAGTCAGGAATTTTGAATCTTTCCCTGGGTAGCCAAGCGGCTCTGCGTAAGGGGTATCCTTTGTATTGTTCTCTGTTTCAACCGCGTTCCACAAAAAGCTTACATCATAGCCGCTGAATTTTTGATACACTTCTTTTGTCGGATATGCCCGGTCATAAGAAAGGTAGACCTCGGAAACAGTCCCTTCAGGCAAAGTTTTTAATGTTTTTTCCGCTTTTGCGGTTGCTTGTTCAGATCCGCTTGATGGGTGTGTAAAGTAATGGCCTGCTTTATGGATTTCTAAGTCATAGTAGTTGACGACCGGCGCTTTCACTCTGTCATAAAACATTTCCACCCGTTCATTCCCCACGGCGGCCGTTTTCGTGCCAATCTGTTTTTGAAGCGGGAATTCTGTATTCATGCCAAACAGCTTCACCTGGCTCTTCAGTCCAGAAGTATCGACAAGAACATTTGGCATAGTCAGGGCTACAGTGACTGCGGCAGTTTCCATAAATTCATTGCCGGTGCTGTGTTTTCCTCCCATTCCGTAATAGAGGTAGCTTCCCAGCGTACATAGCGGCAAAATCATTAATGTCGAAATGACGGCAAGCGCGGAAATACGCAAATAAGACTTCCGTTTGCCGTAGGCCAGAATGGCTTTTTGTTTTTCAGGACTGATGTCGACATCCCAATCATGATCGTCTGGCAGCTCACTATCAATCAGTTCCTGATACACTTCGAGCTTCTCAAGTTCCTCTTCAAACGCGGTCATTTCCTGATCGCTCATTTCACCGTTTTTATATTGATCAAAACGCTTTTTAAATTCTTCATTCATCATTAACACCTCTATTATAAAGTGCTTTCAGCCGCTGTCTGGCACGAAACAAAACACTTTTAAAATTCGCCTCTGAAATATTCATAATATGGGATGCTTCTTTGTAATTTAATTCTTTTAAATAATATAGTGTTAACGCCTCCCGATAGTTATCGGGGAGCTCGGACATATAACCAGTCAGCACTTCCTTTATCTCTACCTGATGGGCAGGGCTCTGAACAGCAGTCTGAAAGAGACTTCCAATCAAATCATCAGAAATGGTTACTTCTTTCTTATGCTTTCTGACGTAATCAATGAAGGCGTTCCGCGCCACTTGAAAAAGCCAGGGCTTTACTTTGCTGTGATCATAGGAGTGAATGTGTATGTATGCCCGCATAAAGGTTTCCTGCAGCAAGTCTTCGGCAAGATGCTTGTCTTTTGTCATGGAGAGCAGGAACCTGTAAACATCATTCATGTACATTTGGTAAATTTCATCGATCGTCACTGCCTTTTCTCCCCTCTATGTTATACACGCATAAGAAAGGTTTAAAGTTGCACATTACATGCAAACGGCTTTTTAATACGTAATCAAACACCATTACTCTATAGTACCGAAAATTTGCCCTGAAAGATAGTGGTGAGAAATGTTTAACATTTTTTCCATCAGGGAAACCATAGTGAAAAAGTGAAGGAGTGGCACAATGGAACATATCAGTATCTCAGACACAGGAATAAAAGCCTCCCGAATTGGACTCGGCACATGGGCGATCGGCGGAACCATGTGGGGAGGCACTGATGAAAAAACATCGATCGAAACCATCCGCGCCGCTCTTGATAAGGGGATCACACTGATTGACACCGCGCCGGCATATGGCTTCGGACAGTCCGAAGAAATTGTCGGGAAGGCGATCAAGCAGCATGGGGCAAGAGATCAGGTTGTTCTTGCCACTAAAACGGCGCTGGATTGGAAAAACAATCAGCTGTTCCGCCATGCTAACAGAGCGAGAATCATACAGGAGGTCGAGGATTCCCTGCAACGGCTTCAGACGGATTATATCGATTTATATCAGGTGCACTGGCCTGATCCGCTTGTCCCGATAGAGGAAACCGCAGAAGTGATGAAGGAATTATATGATGCCGGGAAAATCCGCGCGATCGGCGTCAGTAATTTTTCGGTTGAACAAATGGATACGTTTCGGGCTGTTGCTCCCCTTCATACAATCCAGCCTCCTTACAATCTGTTTGAAAGGGAAATTGAAGAGAATGTGCTCCCGTATGCGAAAGACAAGCAGATGACAACACTATTGTACGGCAGTTTATGCAGAGGGCTGTTAACAGGAAAAATGACAGAAGATCATTCGTTTGAGGGAGACGATCTCCGAAATCACGATCCGAAATTCCAGAAGCCAAGATTTAAAGAGTATCTTTCTGCTGTCAATCAATTAGATGAGCTGGCGAAGACACGGTATGGAAAATCAGTGATTCATCTGGCCGTCAGATGGATTTTAGACCAGCCTGGAGCGGGAATCGCTCTTTGGGGAGCTAGAAAACCTGAGCAAATAGAAGCGGTATCAGAAATTACTGGCTGGACGCTGAGCAGTGAAGATAAAAAAGACATCAATACTATATTGGAACATACGATATCAAACTCGGTCGGACCGGAATTTATGGCGCCTCCGACAAGAGAGGGCATTTAACAAAAAGCTGAGGATGATTCCTCAGCTTTTTGACGTTAAGAAAAGAGAAATCTTAAAAATTAGTACCAGGTAATAAAAAATGTTGTTATAATAAGTAACAGAAAGAATCATTGATTACGACAAAGGAAGTGCGATATGTATAAGTTTTGTGCAAATGCTTTAAAAGTTATTCTTTCTCTTCGCGGAGGAGTGAAGGTGTATAACAAAGAAAACCTTCCGGCCGATTCAGGTTTTGTCATCGCGTGTACACACTCTGGCTGGGTTGATGTGATCACACTCGGAGTCGGGATTCTTCCTTATCAAATACACTACATGGCGAAAAAAGAGCTTTTTCAAAATAAATGGATCGGTTCGTTTCTGAAGAAAATTCATGCCTTTCCGGTAGACCGGGAAAATCCCGGCCCAAGCAGCATTAAAACGCCGATTAAGCTGCTGAAAGAAGGAGAAATTGTCGGAATCTTCCCAAGCGGAACAAGAACCTCTGAGGATGTGCCTTTAAAAAGAGGCGCAGTGACAATTGCGCAAATGGGGAAAGCGCCCCTTGTTCCGGCCGCTTATAAAGGACCTTCAAGCGGAAAGGCATTGTTCAAAAAAGGAAAAATGAAGCTGATTATCGGTAAACCTTTGCAGCAGGCCGATTTTGCCCATCTTCCGTCTAAGGAAAGGCTGGCGGCTATGACAGAGGCTTTGAATAACAGCATTAAAGAGCTTGAAAAGAAGCTGGAACAACTTTAATTCATCGGTCATTGCATTCACCCATTTCCCGATTGTTTATAATTTCCTGGGCCATTAGCTATACTAAATGAGGTATTGATCATTGGGAAAGGTTACGGATCATGAAAAAAATTATAATCGTCGGGGCTGGAATTTTGGGGGCATCAACAGCATATCAGCTAGCCAAAATGGGTGCAGAGGTTCTTGTTATAGATCGGAAAGATAAGGGCCAGGCCACCCATGCAGCGAAAGGCATTATCTGTCCATGGCTGTCTCCTCGCTGTGATCAGGCTTGGTACCGGCTGGCAAAGGACGGAGCGCGCTTTTATCCTCGGTTCATAGAAGAACTTAGAAAAGAAGGCGAGACGGACATTGGTTATGCTCAAGTCGGTGCCCTCAGTATTCATCACGATAAAGAAAAGATAGAAAAGATCGAAAAACGTGTGCGGGAGCGTAAACAAGCTGCCGCGGAAATTGGTGAGATTACCTTTCTTCATGAAAACCAAACCGCTGATTTGTTTCCTCTGCTGGCTGAACGGTACCATTCTGTTCATATAAGCGGAGCCGCCCGCGTGGATGGAGAAGTGCTGCGAGATACATTATTGAGATCTGCTCAAAGAAACGGCGCAGTCATTTTAAAAGGCGATGCTGCGCTTCGACATCATTCGAATCGTGTCACAGGCGTAACTGTCGGTAATGAAATCTATTCTTCTGACGAGGTTATTGTTTGTGCCGGTGTTTGGGCAGACCAATTGTTAGCGCCTTTGGGAATTCACTTCAAAGTAAGTGTGCAAAAAGCGCAAATTGTGTATGTGCAGGTGCCGAATGTAAATCATATCGACAGCTGGCCTGCAGTGATGCCGCCTTCCAAAGAATATCTTTTAGCTTATCATGACAATAGAATAGCCATCGGTGCGACACGTGAAGATGAGATAGGCGGACGTGATGTACGGATAACGGCTGGCGGGCTGCAGGAACTTCTGAGCAAAGGATTAGAAATGGCTCCCGGCTTAGCGAACAGCACCTTTCAAGAGGCAAGAGTCGGCTTACGCCCCTTTACACCAGGCGATGTGCCGGTGATCGGATCTCTTCCCGGCTGGAAGGGGATCATAGTGGCAAACGGTCTTGGGTCGTCTGGTTTAACAATGGGCCCCTATATGGGGGAGCAGTTGGCGAAGCTGGCCCTCAAAATGGATTTGGATATCAATTTAGATGATTATCATATAAAAAAAGCAGCAGGGGTCGGGACTGACCCCTGTTTTTGAGACAGGGATCAAAACACCTTTTATACAGCCAATTGCCGATAGCTTATCGGTGATTGGCTGTTTAGTTTCGTTTGAATACGAATGTTGTTATAATAATAAATGTATTCTTTGACAGTGCGTTCTACGATGGCGGTCGTGGTTCGATCAATACTGTTAAGATAGAACGTTTCAGACTTTAGTGAGGAATGAAACGATTCGATGGAGGCATTATCAGCGGGCGTCCCTTTGCGGGACATGCTCATGGTAATGCCTTTTGTTTTAACAGCTTTCTGATACTCATAAGATGTATACACAGATCCTTGGTCACTATGTAACACGCAGTTCTGAGGCAGTGTTGGCAGCTGATCAAGTGTGTTTAAGACAAAGTCTGTGTCCTGCTTATCTCCAATCGTGAAAGCAATTACTTCTCCATTGTATACATCCAATATACTGGAAAGGTACAATTGTTTCTGTCCATAAGGCAAATACGTGATATCCGTTACTAGTTTTTCAAGAGGATGATCGGACTGAAAGTTCCGATCTAATATATTATCAACCACGGCATATGGCTGCCCATTCTTCTTGCGCTTTTTCACCTTAACCCGGCACTGCCACTGATTTTTCTGCATGATACGCTGAACCGTTTTATGGTTAATACGCATTTCCTTTTTTAATATAGCTGTAATTTTTCGATATCCATATCGATACTTGTGCTCTCGGCACAACGTGCCGATTTGTTTTTCCAAATGGCACTTGGGATGATCTTTCATCAGGTTCTTCTTCCAACGATAATAAGACGCTCGTGAGATACCTAAATGAACACAGATATCCTGTACGGTCATTGTGCCGTGCAATACTTCTACAAGTTCAACTGATGTTTGGCTATCAACTTCCTTTCCAATTCGTTGTACTTTTTTAAAACTTCATTTTGTTGTCTCAGATAACGGTTCTCTGCCTGCAGTTTCTCTAATTCGGAAGAATACTCCGGACCTTTTCCGTAAGTGTATTGCTTACCAACAGGCTGTTCAAATCGATGTGTATCCCCAGCCTTATGCCATCTAACCCATGTCTGAATCTGTGTCTTATTCTTAATTTTTAATTTCTCCATGATCTCTTTCATAGGCATGCCTGCCAATCTCATTTCTACAGCCTTCTGCTTAACTTCAACCGGATAACTCATTCTTGTTCCCATACAAAAAACACCTCCAAGTCTTATTTAAGGATAACAACTATCCGTTTTCAAACTTGAAGGTGTTTTTTATTTGTCTCATCTTATGGGGTCAGTCCCGTCCGGTGATCACCTGCTGCTTTTTTGTGATGTTTATATTTTTGATAATGATAGCTGATCCTCTGGCAGTGCTTTAAGAGAGCCGTCATTATTTAATACAGAACGCCATGTATAACGCGGTTCATAGCCAAGGACCTTTTTGGCTTTATCGATTGCCATCAGCGTTTCAAATCCTTTTATATCTCTCTTTAAAGATACATCGGGGAAAAATCGTTTTACTAAGTCTTCACTCGATTCTTTCATGATGGTATCGGGTGCAGTAATATGGAAGACGTCATTTCCGAGATTGTTTTTTTCGAGTGCTAGAAGGCAAGCATGTGCAGCATCCCTGACATCACAATACGCCCATGCGTTTTTCTTTTGAATATCCTTTTGCTGCTCATTCCAGTGCATGCCTGGGATTTTTTCGTACTCATCAGGCTCATATATATTCGCAAAGCGGAGAGTGACAATTTGTGTATTGATCAGCTTTGAATACATATCTGAGAGGATTTCGGTCAGCCGTTTTGCCATCGCATAAGATGACTTTACGATCGTTGGATGTTCCTCGTCTACGGGAAGGTAACTGAGCTCGTCCGGCACAAATGGATATCCCAGCACCGTTTCACTTGAAGCCCACACAAGCTTACGGATTTTAAAATCTTTACAGGCTTCCAGGATATTAAAATTAACAAGCATATTATTTTCAAATATCGCCTGGGATGTATTCCTGACATCTGTAGGGATATTCCCAAGGTGAATCACAGCGTCACAGCCCATCATTAGCTGACATACCTGACCGTAATCCCGCAAATCAGCTTGAATAAATTTTTTCGATGCGGATTCTTCTTTTAATACTCTGTCTGATGCTGTCACATCATGGCCGGCCTCCAATATTGTTCTTACAGCCCAGCGTCCGATTTTACCTGCTGCTCCAGTTACGACAACTTTCATGTTTTCGCTCCTTTTCGATAATAATGCAGAGATGTTCGTTTTTCTCGCAATTGCACCTTTTTAGAGTTCCCGCGGATGACCGATTTATTAGCAGCAGTTTTCAGAAGAGAGGTATGATCATGTCAAAAACGAACCAGAATAAAAAAGACACCCTAATAAAGGGTGTCTTTTCAAATTATGCTTCTTTCGACTCTCCAACTTCTATCAGCTCTTCTGCTGCGAGCTTTTTCACTTCAATATAAGCGACGTGGTGGCCGTCAATTTCATTAATAATAAATTCACAGCCTTCTTCGATAATTGAATCGTTCTTTTCAACATCGTATTTCTGAGTAAGGAACCAGCCGCCGATTGTATCGACTTCTTCATTCTCTAAATGAATGCCGAGCAGGTCGTTCACTTGGTCGATCAAGACTTTACCGTCCAGCATGTAATGGCCTTCGCCGATTTTGCGGATTTCGCTGATTTCATCAATATCAAACTCATCGCGGATTTCGCCAACGATTTCTTCAATAATGTCCTCTACCGTCACCAGTCCGGCAGTTCCGCCGTATTCATCTGACAGGATTGCCATGTGGACTCTTTCTTTTTGCATTTTGACAAGCAAATCATGGATCGGCGCAGATTCAATCACATGAATGATCGGATTCACGAATTGAGAGATGGTGGAATCAACAGAAACCTCGCGGCTGATGCAGGCGGTCAGCACTTCTTTAATATTAATAACCCCGATAATATTATCTTTATCGCCCTCTTCTACTGGGTAGCGGGTATATTTTTCAATTTGAATGATTTCCATCATTTCAGAAATCTTAATATCGTGCGGAAGGCTGACAATCTCGGTCCGCGGGATCATAATTTCTTTCGCGAGCCTATCGTCAAATTCAAAGATTTTATTCACATATTTAAACTCTGACTGGTTAATTTCACCGCTTTTATAGCTTTCCGACAGAATAATTCTTAGCTCTTCTTCAGAGTGAGCCAG
This sequence comes from Bacillus sp. V26, assembly GCF_034296245.1. NCBI lineage: Bacteria > Bacillati > Bacillota > Bacilli > Caryophanales > Bacillaceae > Bacillus > Bacillus sp. V26. Next base: position 85,884 of record NZ_JAXKQF010000002.1, read on the forward strand.
TTCGTTTTCTGATACGGTCTCCAGGCCAAAAGCTTTTGTCAATAACCGTGCGGAATTGTTCAAAAGCCAGATGAACGGGAACATGATGCGGTAAAACCAAATCAGCGGTTTCGCAAACAGCATAGACACTGCTTCCGCCTTTTGGATGGCAACTGTCTTAGGTGCAAGTTCTCCGACAACAACATGCAGGAATGTCACAATAGCATACGCCAAAATAAACGATATGATATGTGAAAGGGAACTTGGTACGTTCAATTGTACGAAAAGCGGATGAACAAGCCTTTCAATCGTCGATTCCCCTAAAACCCCTAATCCAATGGAAGTCAATGTAATTCCAAGCTGACACGCAGATAGATACTCATCAAGATGCGTGGTCACTCTTTTTACGGCAATTGCTGCTTTATTTCCTTCCGCGATCAGCTGATCAATCCGTGAGCCTCTGATTCTGATAATGGCAAACTCAGATGCTACGAAAAACGCCGTCAGGGCGATTAAAACAGCGACTAAAATCAAATTCACTATGTCCAATTAGAACCTTCACTCTACAATGAGAATGAAGGTAACACCTCCTGTTAGTAAAATGGTTTTAACTTAACAGCAGCATAAATGATTGGAACACGGCGAGCTTTTCGGGTGTAAGTTTGCTTTTTAGCTTGTCACGCTCCTCAGGCTCCAGCCGTTCAAACCGATGCAAGATTCCGGAGATGTTTTGATTCATATAATCAATTTCAGATGCCAGATTTCCAATTTCATCATGATCTATGGCTGAAGAGGGAAACTGGTTCTCCAGTCGATCTTTAATATCGGACAGGGCCAATCGCTGCTGCTTGCAATCTACAATAAATATGAGTCGTTTAAGTGCGTTTTCATCGTAGTAACGATAATTTGAACAGGATCTGGCCGGCGTCAGCAGACCAAGATTCGTATAATAATCAACTGTTCGTTTCGTTACTCCGGCAAGTGCCGCTAGTTCACTGATACGATAAGTCTCAGCCCCATCTAAATCCCTCCCAACCATCACGTTATAGTTATGAGAATAGTTTAATATATGAAGGGTGCCTTACACAAGTTTATTGTTTTTTTGAGATGCCGGATATGGAAATTGTGGCATCCGAATTATGATTGAAGTAACATAGATAGATAGAATGTTCAATTTATATGTGCAGAAGGGACAGATGAGATTGGCTGGTTTATCGCGGGAAATTGAAGAGAACCTTAATAAAGGATCGTGGATTCGAAAGCTGTTCGATGAAGGAGCGAGACTGAAGAAAGAGTTCGGGAATGACCAGGTGTTTGATTTTTCAATCGGCAACCCGGTCGTTGAACCGCCTGAAGCCTTTACGAGAGCATTAATAGAAGAAGCTGAAAAAGGAAACCACGGATACATACAAAATCAGGGCCTTCCTGAAGCTAGAGAAAAAGTCGCGCAATTTCTGGCCGGCCGCTTTGCTGCCGAGTTTTCAGCTGAGCGTGTTGTCATGACAGTAGGTGCGGGCGGCGCATTGAATGTGGCGTTAAAAAGTATATTAAATCCGGGAGAAGAGGTCATGATTCTCGCTCCTTATTTTGCAGAATATAAATTGTATATTGAGAACTATGGCGGGAAGGCTGTCAGCTGCCCGCTGACAGCCCGGTTCGAGATTGACATTGAAGCGGTCAGGCAGGCGATCACCCCGCAGACGAAAGGTCTCATCCTGAATACACCGCATAACCCGACGGGAACCGTACTCAGCCAGAAAAATATAGATGATCTAGGCGCTCTGTTAAAAGAGATCGAAGAGACAAACGGCCAAACCATCTATGTGCTGTTTGATGAACCGTACAGTCAGCTGATTTATGATGAAGAACTGGCAAATCCGTTTCAATCGTATCACCGTGTCATTTTGGCGAGCTCATTCAGTAAAGACCTCGGCATAGCAGGGGAGCGGCTCGGTTATATCGGCTTAGACAGCAGCATGCCGGATGCCGACCTTTTGATAAACGCTTTTGTGTACTGCAATCGAACGCTTGGATTTGTAAATGCGCCTGTCATGATGCAGCGGGCTGTGGCGAGAATGGATGATTTAAGAATAGACGCAAGCGCTTATAAAGAGCGCAGGGATCTCATGGTTGATATTTTAAAGGAAGCCGGTTTTGAATTTGAAATGCCAAAAGGCGGTTTCTTCGTTTTTCCGAAGTCGCCAATTGAAGATGAAGTCGCATTTTGTGTGCATGCAGCGCAAAAGTATAAATTGTTAATTGTACCGAGCAGCGGTTTTGGGATGAAAGGGCACTTCCGTTTATCCTTCAGTGTGCCGCTGAAGCAGATCAAAAAATCACGCGACATCTTTATTGCCTTATATAAAGATTTTTCATAGGCCATCTCAGACAAAAAGATAACAGCTATTTGAGGCTGTTATCTTTTTTATTTGTCGTATGCCCCAAGCTTTGTCCTGTTTTTCAATTCCTGATTTTATCTCTCCCTTAGATAAACCGCCAAATCCAATCATAACAGCAGAACTATCAAAATGAAGAAAAAAACATTTTTAACGCAAACTGGATAAGCTAATTACTAGCCCTTGCCTGCGCTGCGTGACAGACGCATCTTTTAAGCTTCAAATGATCTAACGGTCACCAATTGTTCCGCCTTAAACGAGCTTCAGCTTGAAAAACAGATCAATGTCTGATATTTCAGTAAACAGCGCCTTGCCAATAGTTTTAGCATCTTAACAGGTGCAGAGTCAGAGATTGAAAGGCTATACACGGATATCGAGAACCTGCTGGCCAGATGAATCAATAGTTTGTCCCATGATAAAAGTCTAAAAATTAAAAATCATTTTTGGAATGAGTTGTGTTACAATAAAATATACAATTTATAATCAAACTTTGACTTGGAGGTGGTATGATGGGGCCCTCTGCTTAGGCAACAATACACCGCGTACCTCAATGTTAAGGAAAAATGATTATATCAGGAGGTGACTCCTTATCCTTTAATGAGGGGATAAGGTTAAATGGACGATATTGACAGTCTGATTTTAATTGGTGTGCTCATTGCTTTAACTGCATTTTTCGTCGCAAGTGAGTTTGCGATTGTTAGAGTAAGGAGATCCAAAATTGATCAGCTTATAACAGAAGGAAACAAACGGGCGATACTCGCAAAGCGTGTCATTACAGATTTGGATGAATATTTATCTGCATCCCAGCTGGGCATTACAGTGACATCAATTGGACTCGGCGTGCTGGGGGAGCCGGCATTTGAACGGCTGCTGCACCCATTGTTTGAACCGCTCGGCCTGCCGGAATCGGTTTCTCATGCAGTCTCTTTTGCGGTCGCGTACGGCTTGATTACATTTCTGCATGTTGTTGTAGGTGAACTGGCCCCGAAAACGGTCGCGATTCAAAAGGCTGAACAGCTAACCTTGCTGATAGCGGGTCCGCTGCGACTATTCTATTTGCTCCTGTTTCCGTTTATTTGGATCCTGAATGGATCGGCGCGGCTTTTATGCGGCATGTTTGGTTTAAAGCCGGCGTCAGAACATGAGGGTTCTCATTCTGAAGAAGAACTCAGAATGCTGTTGTCTGAGAGTTTAAAAAACGGAGAGATTAATCCGTCTGAATATAAATATGTGAATAAGATTTTTGAATTTGATAACCGCATTGCCAAAGAAATTATGATACCGCGGAAGGAAATGGCCGCTGTATCAACAGATATGACAATGGCCGAGATGCTGGAGGTTATGCAGAAAGAAAAATACACCCGCTGGCCTGTCACAGATGGGGACAAAGACAGTGTAATCGGCTTGGTCAATACGAAGCATTTGTTTTCTGATTTGCTGTTTATGACAGAAGAGGAAAGAATGAAAATGACGATCCATCCGTATGTGCGGCCAGTGATTGAAGTCATTGAAACAATTCCGGTTCATGATCTGCTGATTAAAATGCAGCGTGAACGCATTCATATGGCGATTTTGTCGGATGAATACGGCGGAACCTCGGGACTTGTCACGACAGAGGACATTCTTGAAGAAATTGTCGGCGAGATCAGAGATGAATTTGATGAAGACGAACAGCCGCTGATCCAAAAGCTTGGCGACCGCCATTATGTTATGGATGGAAAGGTTCGCATGGATCAGGTGAACAGCCTTCTTGGCGCATCGATTCAAGAAGACGTGGACACCATCGGCGGCCTGATATTGAAAGAAAACATTGATATTGAGGCTGGCGAATCCATTCGCATCGGATTATATACAATAAAGGTGCTGAAGATGGATGGCCGTCTGATTAAGCAAATAGATATAAAAGAAGAAATCAGCAAAACAACCGGGGTTACGGCCCACCATACGCTGCCGATGCCCGAGCCGGTCATGCTGAACAGTGCAACCTTGAGCGAGAAATAAGCTCAAGGTTTTTTTATGTCAGCAGCGTCCAGCCGCACCAAAACGCCAAGAGAGACCCGCAAAGCGTTAAGCCGATGTATTGGATGCCTTCCTTTACACGCTTGGCCAGCAAGAGCTGAACACTTTCAACGCTGAAAGTGGAAAAAGTGGTAAAGGCGCCAAAAAAGCCGGTGCCGATGATGAGTGCTGCAGATGAATTTGTCACGTGAAGCCCTGTAAAAAGACCAAGACCGAGGGCACCCAGTATATTAACGGTCAAAATGCCGACTGGAAAACGAAGGCTTTCGGTTTTAGATGTTATGACATTGCCGAGCCAAAAACGCAGCACAGCACCTAGTCCTCCCGCAACGAAAATACCAGCTAGTGTCATCATTGCTTCCGCCCCCTTCCTATTTGAAATCGGGCTATTCGCCGTCCTGCCAAAACGCCAAAGAGGGCAAGCACGATTCCGGATATGAATGAGGACGCCATATACAAAACAGCTAATGACGAATGGGATTGCAACAGCATGACCGTTTCTTTAGAAAATGTTGACATGGTTGTAAAGCCTCCGCAAAAACCGGTGCCTAAAAAAGCCGATAGCAAAGGCCGTTTCGCCCTAATCATAAAAAAGCCGGTCAGAACGCCTAGTAGAAGGCTGCCTGCCGCGTTCTCCAGCCAAGTTGCAGCCGGAAATATGTCATTGTTTATGCCGATGTTCAATCCGTATCGGAGACAAGCGCCAAGGGCGCCTCCGATAAAAACTGCACTATATCTATTCATGTTTTCCATCCTTTAATACGTAGTCCGGGTAGTCTGTGACAATACCGTCCACGCCCATGGCCTGCAATTTGGCTGCTGTTTTCTGATGCCTTACTGTCCATGCAAACACTTTTAATCCGTTTTTATGGGCGGAAGCGATCATGAGACGATTGAGACGTGTGTATTTGATGTTGACATAATTTGCGAAAGATTTGCAGGCTTTCAGCTGATTTCTGGACAGCATGCCAAAATTCGGCCTTGTAATAACGGCTGTCGGAATCGATGGATAAAGCTCGCGGAACCTTTGGATGGAGCGGAATCCAAAGGATTGAACAATATTGTTAATAGAAAAAGAAAATTGTCCTAACAGCTGTCCCACTTCTTCTTCAATTCCGATTTGCGAAGGATGGCCTTTTAGTTCAATTAAAAGCCCGATTTTTTTATGGTAGCGCTTGAGCACGTCCTCCAGAGTCGGGATTTTTTCTCCTTGAAAAGCGGGGCCGTACCAGCTTCCTGCATCGAGTGCCTGCAGCTCCTTCAGCGTAAAATCCTTAACAAAGCCTGAACCGTTTGTTGTCCGGTCCACTCTGTCGTCGTGTATAACGACAATCTGCCTGTCTTTTGTTAGCTGGACATCCAGCTCAATCATATCTGCATTCATTTCTGCCGCGAGATCAAATGCAGCAATTGTATTTTCGGGAGCGTAGCCGGATGCTCCGCGGTGGGCAATGGTGTACAAGCTTGTCAGCTCCTCATATGGGCATTTCTGTTATTGTATCAAATCCATATATGCACCGCGATACCAACTTGTGAATTTTTTTCTGTTATATTTGAATAGTCCAAGCTGAAAACAACGTATAACTGAAACAAGAACACTCGCCGTATCCGAGCATATTTCGGCAGAAAAATAGTGCTTTCGACATGTTCACAAAATATTCTGTTACTTTATAATAGCAAAAAAGGAGGCGAGATCATGGGAAAAGGGAGAATCAGAGTGGAGGAAAGAATTAAAGCCGAAACAGATGCTGAAATGCAAAAAGCAACTCTCCTTGATCAGACACAAACGAAAAAAAGTAAGTGACTGTCCCTATTGAATCTGGCTGAATGGTTAAAATGAGAAATTGCCCCGGCGCTCCGCCGGGGTTTTGTGTTTTATAAAGACATTTAGAGAAGCATTCTGCCGAATGTTTTAGTATAATAAACATTCGATTGGGATAGAGGGGAGACTGCCATGCTAGATCATCTGCAGCAATATTTCACGCTAGATAAAATCATACAAATCGGCATCAGTTTGGCAATTTTGCTGTTGTTTCTTATACTAAGAAAACTGTTTACAAGATATTTCTTTAGTTTGCTTTTTAATATGACAAACAAACCGAAAACCGAAATTTTTAAACAGGTGGTTGTGGCGTTCGATAAGCCTGCCAGATGGTTTTTTGTTGCCTTAGGACTGTTTTTAGCGATTCGCTATTCACCATTTTTAGATGCACAGATGCCGCTGATCAGCAAAATATACCGCTCGCTGATTGTGGCGCTGTTGTGCTGGGGGCTTTGTAATTTGACCGCTACATCATCTTTTATTTTTCATAAAGTGAATCAGCGCTTCGAACTGGATATGGATGATATTCTGGCGCCGTTTTTGTCTAAGCTGCTCCGTTTTGTCATTATAGCGCTCAGTGTGAGCGTGATCGCGCAAGAATTCAATTATGACGTCAATGGGTTTGTGGCGGGCCTTGGGCTTGGCGGATTGGCTTTTGCGTTAGCAGCGAAAGACACGATCAGCAACTTCTTTGGCGGAATCATCATTATCACTGAAAAGCCGTTTACGATCGGTGATTGGGTGGAAACGGCGACAGTAACCGGATCAGTGGAGGATATTACCTTCAGAAGCACAAGATTCAGAACAGCGCAGGGTGCGCTTGTAACGGTGCCGAATTCCACGCTGTCGATGGAAGCCATCACGAACTGGACGAGAATGACCAAGCGTCAGATTACGTTTTCCATTCATGTATCCTACGCAACGCCGATTGAGAATTTGGAACGCTGCATTCGTTCGCTCAGAAAGATGCTGCTTGAACATGAAGGGGTCGATAATGATACAATCATGGTCAATTTCGATACGTTTGCTGACAGCTATTACAATTTATTTTTCAACTTCTATACAAAAACAACCGTTTGGGCGGAGAACCTTCATGTCAGAGAGGATATCAACTACAAAATTATTGAAATCCTCGGCGCTGAAGGGGTTGAATTTGCTTATCCCGGACAAATGGTGTATGTCAATCAGAAGCACCAGCATGATCCGTTTCAAGTAAATCTCAATAAAGGGGAAAAGGAACGGGCTTAAAAAAGACAGACTTCGTCTCAAAGAGGCGGAGTCTTTTTCATGGTAAAATAAGAAAAAAGACTGTAAGGCGGTGTTGAATTGGAAGCATTCAGAAACATGCTGAATGAAGCACAGCGAATTGTCGTGCTGACCGGAGCGGGAATGAGCACAGAATCAGGCATACCCGATTTTCGCTCAGCCGGCGGCATCTGGACTGAGGATGCCTCAAGGATGGAGGCGATGAGCCTTGATTATTTTTTAAGCTATCCGCGTCTGTTTTGGCCTAAGTTCAAAGAATTGTTTCAAATGAAAATGAGCGGGAGCTATGAACCGAATGAAGGGCATTTGCTTTTGGCAGAACTGGAGAAACAAGGGAAGCAGGTGGATATATTCACACAAAACATTGACGGCCTTCATAGAAAAGCCGGAAGCAGACGTGTATACGAGTTGCATGGCTCTATCCAAACAGCGAGCTGTCTCTCATGCGGCGCCCGATATGATCTCCCTCATTTGCTGAAGCATGATGTGCCGGAGTGTACAGCGGTCGGAAATGACGGTGAGGCGTGCGGAACGGTATTAAAAACCGATGTCGTTCTGTTTGGCGATGCCGTTTTGCATTTTGACACGCTTTATGAAAAGCTGGATAAAGCCGACCTATTATTGGTGATCGGCACGTCTCTTGAGGTTGCTCCCGCCAGATTTGTGCCTGAGGATGCAAGCCGGATTCCAGGCATTAAAAAAGCCATTATTAACCTGGAGCCGACGTACTGCGACAGTTTGTTTGATTTCGTCATCCATCAAAAAATCGGAGAGTTTGCCCGTAGCTTGGGCATAAAAAAGTGAGGCCGCAGATAAGCGCCTCACTTTTTTATTCATGAACCGGAACCATTGTATCCTTTAACACACCGAAGGAATAGCCTTTTTCTTTCAGTTTATGGATTAGCACCGGCAGTGCGTTTACTGTAGCAGGAAGATCGTGCATGAGAATCACATACGGCCGATTTGAGTGGCTGTGTTCCATATTGTCAAGCTGCTGCAGTACTTCTGCTACGTATTTTGAGTTGCGGTATTTCCAGTCCATGCTGTCAATCGTCCAATCCCAGTACACAAAACCGTCTTTTTCTAGATTGCGAATTTGAGAATCTGTAAGAGACGGCTTGCTGCCGTAGGGCGTTCTGACGAGATCAGTGCGATAGCCTGTAATGCTTTCCAGCGTGTCGCGCGCCTGCTGCATTTCTTTTAGCGGTGATGTCGGCGTTTGATAAAACAATTTGTTATTATGCGTGACCCCGTGTAAACCGAGTGCATGCCCTTCATTTCCGGCCCTTTTAACAGCGTGTTTGAATTCGTTCATTCGCGGTGACAGCATAAAAAATGTCGCCTTTACATCGGCGCTTTTCAGTACGTCCAGCAAGCGGTTTGTAGAGGCTGACGGGCCATCATCGAAGGTTAAATAAACCGTTTTGTCTCCCATATTCTGCTCGGTCTGCAAATGTTTTATCAGCAGGCCTGGGGAGTCGTCTTTCAGCTTCAGGCTTTCCTTCTCATCACGAAGCTGGCTGTTTGTTGTGACAGTGATCTCCTTTGCTTTCGAGGAGCTGTTGGAATAACCTAAAATCACCATAAGCAAAAGCAGCACACATAAAACTGCTAAACTTGCAAATTTAAAAGCAAGCGAAACTGCAGAAGGAGAAGCGTCTCCTCTCGTTTGTCGCATATCAATCTCTCCAGTGGCATAAAATCTCTACATACCGCTGTATTGGCAGCTCTGAAGGTGCCATTGTTTACAACCTATGTATTACGAGTCAAGTATACAGGAATAAAACTGGAAAGAACATAGAAAAAATGTCGAAATGTCAGATTTTAAGGAAAAAATAATCTCCTTCCCAGCTATTGAGTTCTTGATCTTTCTGTTTTTCAGCTGGTTTGATATGGTAGAATGAGTGACAATGACAGCTTGATTAGACATCAGGATAAATACGAAAAAGGGAGGGCTTATATGAAGATTTTAGTCAATGGCCAACTGGTGGAGCGGAACGAGGCATCCGTTGATGTGGAAGATCGCGGTTATCAGTTTGGAGACGGAATCTATGAGGTTATCAGGGTGTATAAAGGGGTATTATTCGGCTTGCGCGAGCATGCGGAGCGTTTATTCAGAAGCGCGGCTGAGATCGGAATTTCACTGCCGTTCAGTTTAGAAGATTTAGAGTGGGACCTGCAAAAGCTTGTGCAGGAAAATGCGGTCAGCGACGGAGCGGTTTACATTCAAACCACCAGAGGGGTTGCTCCGCGAAAACACCAATATGAAGCGGGCCTTGAGCCGCAGACGACGGCCTATACATTTTCTGTTAAAAAGCCGGAACAGGAGCAGACATACGGCGTTTCAGCCATCACGGATGAGGATCTTCGCTGGCTGAGATGCGATATTAAAAGTCTGAATTTACTGTATAATGTGATGGCAAAGCAGAAAGCCTACGAAGCAGGAGCATTTGAAGGCATTTTAATAAGAGACGGAATTGTTACAGAAGGTACCTCTTCTAATGTTTATGCCGTTTTAAACGGTACGGTGCGGACGCATCCGGCTAACCGAATGATTCTCAATGGGATTACACGAATGAAGATTTTGGATCTCATCGTAAAGAACGGCATAGAGCTTGATGAAAAGCCCGTTACTGAAGAAGAGCTGAGACAGGCGGAGGAAATCTTTATTTCTTCAACCACGGCAGAGATTATTCCGGTTGTGACGCTTGATGGAAAGTCAGTCGGAAGCGGAGTGCCCGGACCGGTGACAAAACAGCTGCAGGCGGCTTTTCAAGAAAGCATTCAGCAGGCAGCCCGCGTATCATTTTAATGTTAAAAAAGAGCCCGCTTTGCAAGCGGCGCTCTTTTTATTTTTTTACAAATCCAACTAAAATCGAGATCATCGGTGATATATATAGGAAGAACGTAAATGGGAGATAGTCAATGACGGGAACACCAAGCGCGGTTGCCATAAAAGCCCCGCTGACGCCCCAAGGGATCAATGGATTAATCAATGTTCCGCCGTCCTCTAATGATCTTGATAAAAACTTCCGCTGAATGTTTTGTTTGTCATATAAGGATTTATATGACTGTCCCGGTATTAATATAGATAAATACTGTTCGCCTGTTGCAAGATTGACACCGATACTTGAGCAGACAGTTGCTGCAATGAGACTGCCCTTTGAACGGATTCCTTTCATCATACCCTCCAATAATACGGAGATCAGGCCGATTTTCTCCATTAAACCGCCGAGTGCAAAAGCGATCATAATAAGAGAAACTGAGCCCATCATGGATTGCAGTCCGCCTCTGTTGATGATTTTAGCGGCAGCCTCATTGTCAGTTTCGAACATGGTGCCATTTTGCAGGGCTGCCATAAAAGCCTGAATGCTGCTGTCGGGAACGAAAATGGCAGTCAAAATTCCCGAGGAAATAATACCGGCAGTCAGAACGGGAATAACGGACACGCGCTTAATCGCCAGCAAAACAACTAAGAGCGGAGAAAGAAGCGCCCACGGTGTAACATTTGCTGCATCTTTTATTCCGGCTATAACGTGTGCAATATCATCTGTTGAAGCAGCGTCCGCTGAGACTGATAAACCAAGAAAGTAAAAAAGGACAACGGTGATCAGCAAGGCGGGAATAGTTGTGCCCATCATGTGGCGAATGTGTTCAAAGATAGATATTTCGCCTATACCCGCAGCGAAATTTGTTGTATCCGACATCGGTGACATTTTATCACCAAAGCAGGCTCCGCAAATGACTGCCCCCGCCGTCCATTCGAGCGGAACGCCTGCTGCGCTCGCCACGCCGATCAGTGCCACGCCAATTGTGCTTACAGTTGTCAGGCTTGAGCCGACTAGCGTGCTGATGATCATGCAGGAAAACAAAGCAGTCAACAGAAGATGGCTCGGTTCAATAAAGGATAAAGCATAAACTGTAACGGACGGTATGGCGCCGCTGTACATCCAAGCGCCGATTAAGATACCGATCAGCGCCAGAACAATGATCGGCTGTACACCGTTTTTAATCCCGTTTACAATTCCTTTTTCAAGACTGTTCCAGGAAAATCCGTACCATAAACCGGCTGCTGAAAGCAGGACAACACATAGGAACAGCGGGATATGCGGTTCTGTATGAAGAAAAAATAAGCAGGAGATAATGACCCCTAACATGAATATAAATAAACCGACGGCTAACGGAAACGTCAGCTTTTTTTGAGAATCCAAAACAACACCCCATCATTTTCTTTAATGCTTTTGTGCTTTTGGGCACGAAAGCATTATATCAGAAAAAAACGAAAATCCGTGTTTTTTCACAATTATGAATATAAAAAAGCGAGCACGTGGCGTGCTCACTTTACGATCAGAACCGGTATATCTGATTTCGCCGAAAGCTTTTCACTTACACTTCCAAACAAAAGTTTCTTCAGTCTGTTTTGGTCTCTGCTTCCGGTTACAATCAGATCGGCTGAAACCCGGTTGGCATGCTCGATAATTGATTCAGCCGGGTCACCTTCCAATATATCGATATCTCCCTCTGTCTGCTGATCATTCAGCATCATTCTGGCTTCGGCGATGACTTCTTCCGTACGGTCTTCATAAATCATTGGCTCCGGTGGCGCAACATCTGATATCAGCGGGTCAGGAACACTTGTCATGCCTCCGCCAATATAGCTTGCCCCTGCTGCGGGCCTCGGCGGGTCGATGATGGTCTGGTTGTCTTTCATATCATGTGAATGGGCGACTGTAATGGCTGCATTTACCGTTTTCGCAAGATTAATGGCTGTCTGAAGCGCTTTCTTACTGTTTTCACTTCCGTCAAACGCAACAATAATACGGTCAGCATGAAACATCATTCTCACCCTTTCAAAAAACGTCGTACAATACAATACCCGACATCATATCTATTTAATCTTTTCTCTGTTCAAGTAATGATTGACAAAAAAAGGTTTTGTTTATATTATGAAAAAAGAGTGAAAAATCAGAATGAATGGAGGGTTTGCTATGCCAAGGAATGATATGTCTTACAGAACAGTTTCATATTGGCGCGGCAAACCCTTATTCTGTTTTTTTGAATTGGGTTAATCCGCGCGCCGAAAAGCGCTCCCGTACATCATAATCGATAACAAAAGGCATGGAGCTGACGCTTCATGCCTTTTTTATATACAAAATCTTAAGAAAGACAGGTGTATCGGATGTGAAGACAAATACAGAGGCAAGGATTGGTTATGACAACCTGAAGAGCTGCAAGGAAAAAATAGAAGGCGGCTGACGAGATAAAGGAGATGGGGATGGATGTTTTCAGTATTGAAAAAGCTGGGCTGGTTTTTTAAAGCCTACTGGCTGCGCTATACCATTGCGATTGTGCTTTTATTATGTGTAAATGTACTTGAGATGTTTCCGCCTAAACTGTTGGGGAACGCCATCGATGATATGAAATCGGGGGAGTTTACCTCAGGCGGGCTGCTGTTTTATGTCAGCGTATTTTTAGGTTTGACGGCGGTGGTGTATATCATGTCTTATTTTTGGATGCACCAGCTGTTCGGCGGAGCGAATGTGATGGAAAAAATTCTCCGCTCAAAGCTGATGGGCCATTTGCTGAAAATGGCGCCGCCGTTTTATGAAAAATACAGAACAGGAGATTTAATGGCGCGGGGGACAAATGATCTCCAGGCTGTCAGTTTAACGACAGGTTTTGGCATTTTGACATTAGTCGATTCCACAATGTTTATGATGACGATCTTTTTGACGATGGGGTTTTTGATCAGCTGGAAGCTGACGCTTGCAGCCATAATACCGCTTCCCATTATGGCTGTTGCGATCAGCATATACGGAAGTAAAATTCATGAAAGGTTTACAGAGGCACAAAATTCTTTCGGAGCGCTGAATGACAGGGTGCTCGAATCGGTCTCGGGTGTGAGAGTGATTCGAGCTTATGTGCAGGAAATGAATGATGAACGCCGTTTTAATGAAATGACGGCCGATGTGTACCGGAAGAATATGAAGGTAGCCTTTATCGATTCTCTGTTTGAGCCGACTGTTAAGCTGCTTGTCGGCGCCAGCTATCTGATTGGGCTGGGGTATGGAGCGTTTCTTGTTTTCCGTAATGAGCTGACGCTTGGCGAGCTTGTTTCCTTTAATGTCTATTTGGGCATGATGATTTGGCCAATGTTTGCGATCGGTGAATTAATTAATGTGATGCAGCGCGGCAACGCGTCCTTAGATCGGGTAAATGAAACCCTTTCTTATGAACCGGACGTGACAGATCCGAAGCGGCCGTCTGATTTAAAAGAGCCTGGAGATATCGTTTTCAGCCATGTCAGCTTTACATATCCAAGCTCAACAAATGTGAATATACAAGATATTTCTTTTGCCGTGCGAAAAGGGCAGACTGTCGGGATTGCCGGTAAAACAGGGAGCGGTAAAACGACGATTATCAAGCAGCTTTTGCGCCAGTATCCAGCCGGTGAAGGGAGCATCACATGTTCAGGTGTGCCGATTGAGCAGATTCCTCTTGACCGGCTCCGCGGATGGATTGGATATGTGCCGCAGGATCATTTGCTGTTTTCCCGGTCTGTAAAAGAAAACATCTTGTACGGAAAGCTTGACGCAAGTGATGCTGAGGTAAAGAAGGCTGTTTCAGAAGCTCATTTTGAAAAAGACTTGCAAATGCTTCCGGCCGGTCTGGAGACAATGGTGGGTGAAAAAGGCGTTGCACTCTCTGGAGGGCAAAAACAAAGAATTTCAATCGCGAGGGCGCTGATGGCGAATCCGGAGATTTTAATCCTGGATGATTCTCTTTCCGCTGTAGATGCGAAAACGGAGGCGGCTATTATCAGCAATATCAGGAAAAACCGCCAAGAGAAAACGACATTTATTCTGACGCATCGTTTATCAGCTGTGGAGCATGCCGATCTCATCCTTGTGATGGACGGCGGCGTGATTTCTGAGAGAGGCACACATCAAGAGCTGATGGCCAATAACGGATGGTATCGGGAACAATACGAAAGGCAGCAGCTGTTCACTGCAGAAGAAGGAGGAGCAGGGGCATGAACACGGGAAAAACATTATGGAGATACGCACTCCTATATAAAAAATTGCTGATCACTGCCGTCCTGTTGCTTGCGATTGCAGTCGGGGCAGAGCTGACCGGACCGTTTATCGGCAAAAAAATGATTGACGACCACATCCTCGGCATTGAAAAAACATGGTATGAGGTCTCGAAAAAAGATAAAAATGCAGTTGAATTTGACGGCACCTCCTATGTCAGGGAGGACCGGATGCAGGGAGCGGCTGCTAAAGAGAAAGAAGCGCATATTTATCAAGTGGGAATGGCGTTTTATTTCGTTGATCAGGCTGTCAGCTTTGACGGGAACAGAACGGTTTCTGACGGAAAGCTGACGATCACTAATGGGAATGAAAGCCGGACGTATCCTGCTGAAAAGCTGACAAAGCAGGAGATTTTTCAGTTCTATAAGCGGGAAATGAAGGGGATGACGTTTCTTATTTTTCTGTATGCCGGTTTGCTTGTCTTCTCGGTATTTTTCCAATATGGGCAGCATTATTTATTGCAGATGAGTGCCAACCGCATTATTCAAAAGATGAGACAGGATGTGTTTTCCCGCATTCAGAAACTGCCGATCCGCTATTTTGATAATCTTCCCGCGGGCAAAGTAGTCGCAAGAATTACAAATGATACCGAGGCAATCAGAGATTTATATGTGACAGTGCTGTCGACGTTTGTGACAAGCGGCATATATATGATCGGGATATTTACGGCGTTGTTCCTGCTGGATGTAAAGCTCGCGTTTTTATGCTTGGCGATTGTGCCGATCATCTGGCTGTGGTCGATCATCTATCGGAAATACGCTTCCTATTACAATCATCAAATCCGTTCGATCAATAGTGACATTAATGCAAAAATGAATGAGTCCATTCAAGGCATGCCGATCATCCAAGCTTTTCGCCATCAAAAAGAAACAATGAGAGAGTTTGAGGAATTAAATGAATCTCATTATTACTATCAGAACAGGATGCTGAATTTAAACTCCTTAATGTCACACAACCTTGTGAATGTGATCCGCAACCTTGCGTTTGTCTGTCTGATCTGGCATTTTGGCGGCGCAAGCCTAAACGCGGCAGGAATTGTTTCCATCGGTGTGCTGTACGCGTTTGTGGATTACTTAAACCGCTTATTCCAGCCGATTACAGGTATCGTCAATCAGTTTTCTAAACTGGAACTGGCGCGGGTGTCCGCCGGGCGTGTTTTTGAACTGCTTGAAGAAAAGGAAACGGAAGAAACGGGTGAACCGGCGAAGGAGCGCGCGCTGGGGCGGGTTGAATTTAGAGACGTATCATTTGCTTATCAAGAAGGAGAAAATGTTTTGAAACACATTTCCTTTACAGCACAAAAAGGCGAAACTGTAGCGCTTGTCGGCCATACCGGATCAGGCAAGAGCTCGATTTTGAATATCCTCTTCCGCTTTTATGATGCGCAAAAAGGGGATGTGCTCATCGATGGGAGAAGCATTTACAGCATGTCAAGGCAGGAACTTAGATCCCATATGGGGATTGTGCTGCAGGACCCGTACTTATTTTCAGGAACAATCGGTTCTAACGTCAGTCTGGAGGATGAAAGAATTTCAGAAGAAGACATCATAGAAGCACTGCGGCAAGTCGGGGCTGAGTCGCTTCTTGAAAAGCTTCCGAAAGGCATCAGCGAACCTGTCATTGAAAAAGGCAGCACGCTATCCTCGGGAGAGCGGCAGCTCATTTCCTTTGCGAGAGCTCTGGCGTACGATCCCGCCATTTTGATTTTGGATGAAGCAACGGCGCATATTGATACGGAGACAGAGGCTTTGATCCAGAAGGCACTGGATGTAGTGAAGCAAGGGCGCACGACATTTGTCATTGCCCATCGGCTTTCAACCATCAGAAACGCGGATCAAATTTTAGTGCTTGAAAAAGGAGAAATTGTTGAGAAAGGGAATCATGAGGAACTCATGGCGTCAAAAGGGCAATATTATCAAATGTATGAGCTGCAAAAAGGACAGAAGCACTCCATTGCATAGTTTTCAAAAACCCAAGACATTCAATGTTTTGGGTTTTTTTACGCATTAATAAGCCAGTCCTACCCGGCAGCCGATATAATCTCCTGTAAGAAGCTCGTGATACAGAAAAGCCGCAGTGTCGCCGACAGTGATCTTTTTGCCTTCCGCCGGCAAGACGTTGCGCTCTGCACGGTATTCACCTGCTGCTTCTCCGTCGGGGAGATATGTGGGGCAGATCATGGTCCAATCTAAGGACGAATCTCTAAGCATGTCATATACCTTTGCATGCTCCTTGGCAGCGCGGGTCAGCTTTCGTTTTGATTCATTTGTTTCAAATCGGTATTTTCCTGGTTCACATCGTGAATTAAGAATGCCCGCGGTGCCGATCGTGATGAGCCGTTTGATATGCTTTTCCTGCATAATGGCAAGAATATGTGTCATGGCAGCTGACAACGTATCGTCGCCATCTGTGCCGAGACAGCTGATGACGATCTCAGCATCCTTCATGACTTCTTTCACATCTTCCCGGCAGCGGGCATTCCCGATAACGATTCGTTCTTTCGGCAGGCCAAGTTTATCATTCGATGACCTGATCAGAGCGTAAATATCAAGTTGTTCATTGGTGCCTGCCAATATTAAAAAGGCTTGTCCGACACGGCCGGTTGCGCCAAATAAGGCAATTTTCATGAAAAAACCTCCTCGCCCCTCATTATAAAAGGAGGTACTCAGTTTGAACAGCGCGGGAAAGAATACCTGTACAAAAAGACAGAACGATGGGAAACATATTCATTAATCATGGATATACTTACGAACTGCACCAGCTCCCAATTCATAATATCGATGAATGGCACTTTGATTCCCTCCCTTTTCTCCTAGGATATGTGGTGCAGGAAAAAAGGGTGACAAATATAAAGAAGGCGCGGAAACCGCGCCTTCTGTCAGCCATTTATTGAATTGTTATTGTACGCGGCCGCCCATGTTCTGCTGAGCGAAAGATACTAAACGTTTTGTGATTTCTCCTCCGACAGAACCGTTAGCGCGGGAAGTCGTATCCGCTCCAAGGTTAACGCCGAATTCAGAAGCGATTTCAAGTTTCATTTGGTCGATAGCCTGAGCTGCGCCAGGTACTAGTAATTGATTTGAAGAGTTTTGGTTTGCCATGTGTAAAATCTCCTTTTTTATTTGATATGGTTGGGTTAACTGGAGTTGCACCAGTCTGTGGACCCGCCTCGGGTGTCACTGCCGTCTCGGCGTAACCCAATGCTTTGCCGGCTTGTTACTACGTATTATGTTAGATTTGACTAAAACTCATGCGGGGATTTTAGTGGTAAATCTTGAGAAGGCATAAAAAAAGCTTAGCCGCCCAGGCTAAGCTAATCGTAAATATGAAAAAGCATCAATTCATGTATCTCGTTTTTGAGTGCAGGCTCATCAGCACGGGCGGGAAACAAATCTCCCCATTCAATCTCGCCGCTTTTATGATAGATGCCCTCGTAATGCATGCCTTTATAGTAAAACGAAATTGTCCATCCGGGCAGTTTTTGTTTTTGAAACAAAGGTTTCCAGCTGAAATGAGAAATCATCAGGGGCCACGCTCCTTGAAATTGATATCAATTGACATGGATACGGACGAATTACATTCATTGTATCATTGTTGCAAAACATCATTGAAGGGGCTTTATGATGAACTTGTCCTTGCGTTGAATAAACTTCAAGCCCGCTTTTACATAAAGCGGGCAAATTAGGATGGCCACAGCGATTCATGGGAGGTAATGGCCATCTTCGAAAGATATGAAGCATATTCAAAGCTTCTTCGTTTTGTCAAAGAATCGACAGATTGCAGACTCGGATGAGAAAAAATACTGCGGCCCGGACGTGAATTCGCTTCAAACATCCATACCTTACCATTTTGGTCAATGCCAAAATCAAAACCGATCTCGCCGATGAACCCTTCGATATGGTCATGGAGCACTTGGCTGGCGGTCAATGCCGCCGCAGAAAGCTTTTTAATGACATGTATTCGTTCCGCCGGATCATCGTATACTTCGGCCAGCGTTTTCACTTTTCCGCCATTTGATAGGTGTGTTGTAATGCTGTTTTCTCCTGAAATTTTTACTGCGATGGCGGTCACAGTCCATTTGCCTTTACTGTTTTTATTCGTATGAACGCGGAAATCGGCTGGTTTTCCCTGAAATTCAATCAAATTTACCCCTTGCTGAACGAGAAAGACAGCGGGATCATGCTGTTTTTGAAATTCATCCAGAAATGCGGAAGCATCGGGATAGTCGATTGAAGAAAAAGATTTGGCATCATTTGTATGTTTCACAGTCAAACCGGATTCCGTTTTGGCGAGCTGATAAATCCCGGTGCCGAGTGCTCCGTCCGCCGGTTTTATATAAACCTTGCCGAATGAATCACTCAGCTCTTCAATCCGCTCAACAGTAGGATGAAGGATTGATTTCGGTAAGTAAGGAGCCGTTCTCGGGTCTTTTTCCAGCAATTGATGAACATCCCATTTGTTGAAAAATGTTTTATTGAACCATGGGATTTGATATTCATTGATCAGCCGATTTTTTGTATTCTGCAAGACAATTGAGTTCTCGATTTTTCTATTCGGCAAACGGTCATACACGACGTTCGGCAGCGGGACAATGTGTTTCTCCCAGCCATTTTCCCTGTATAGAAGCGCTTCAATCGTTCCTTCCTGCCAATTGATTTGGTGCGCGCCGAACACGAAGCAATAGCTTCCTGTTTGTTCATGCAAAGTGAGCAGTTTAGAAAAAAAGAGAGAACGGTCCTTAAAAGGGCGCTCAAGTGATGCGGTAAACCCCGCGGTAAAGATCCCGATTAACGGACCAATGTGCACCGAATGATCATGAATGAGAATATCAGCCCGGCTGCGATGCGGTATCAGCAGTTCGTGAAACAGATTTTCAGAGAGGAGCACTGTCTGTTCGAGATTTCGTCTGAAAGTAACATGGCATCTGACAACCTTCGTTCCGAATGAGGCAGACAAAAGGCCGTCTTGCTTCATGGCGGAGGGCAGAAACAGAGTATTTTCACTGTTTTTGTCTATGCCGATCAAAAACCGTTTACGATTCACGCGGAAGGACTCCTTTCTGGTTTTGCAGCGAAAATAGATATTTGCACCGCTTAAGAGGGCAAGTATATAGATGTTCTTTTTTCTCAGGGGAAACATGAAGTATTGATTTTCTGCCTGGTTTAGAATTGATATCCAGGATCCAGATTCTCCCGTCCTTCGCAAGGCATATATCCAGACCGAGTTCAAATAATGGCCCGTATCGCTCATCAAGATAATACGGAACCGATTGGGTAATCGAGAATAAGTCATCCAGTAAGACTACCTGCTGTTTTTTCGGGATATTTTCAAACCATGTATCAAATGTAAGCGTATCCGATCCGCCTGATAAATTGGCCAGCAGCCCGTTTTTGTATCCGCGTCTCACTGCCTTTCCGACGGTATGCCATTCACCGTCCTCATTTTTTTGCATAAACAGCCGGATATCACAAGGGTATTGCTCCTTATCTTGGATATTTAAATAAGGCTGCATCAAATATTGGTGCTGAAGCACTTTTTTGCACCAAGTTTTAAATGAAGCTTGGTTGGAAAAGGATTTTGTCTGTTTATCCTTTCCGATATGGTAGGTGGCGGTTATGTTTTTCTTGCCAAGCTCCAGAAGTATCACGCCTCTGCCGCCAGCACCGAACGCTGGCTTTAAAATACAGGCTTTTTCTTTCGATAAATACGAATGGATTTGTTCAAATCGGCTCACTTTCATGGTTTCCGGAATGTAAGGATTGATCACAGAATGCTCCTGCAAATCTTGAAACACAGTCCATTTATCAGGAAGACCCCGCCCGATAAATTCGGTTTTCGGATATTTTTTGAGCCATTCGACGATCGGCTTTGCTTTTTGTGATTGTGAATCCTTCCCATAAAAACAGCGGTCATAAATATAATCGGGAATCGCAAGTTCTGTTTCGTTCCAATTGCTGCTCGCTGGATGATATACCAGCGCTTTTACACGCAGGGTGTCGGGCAAAATGTCAAACGGTGTAAAACGGATCAAACGTATGCCGAATTCGGGCGCTCGTGTAGCCAATTCTGCGGAATAATCCTGCTCGTGCTGGCGGGTTAAGGACATAAAACCGAGTGTTATCATGGTGAGACTCCCCCTTTTATTAAAAAGCTGCCGGCGGGTGTCAGCAGCTTTACGCTTCAAAAAACATCAGGAACACAGCTGTCGGTAGTCTACTTTACAGATTACGATTCAGCATCTTGCCCTATTCCTGTTAAACAAGCTGATTTTATGGCCATATGTTTTGTCTCCTTGTTTGCTAAGTGATCACACCAACCTCTATAATACAAATAGGTCATTCTATTTATGAAAAAGTAAAAGCACAGATGGAGGCAGATGAGCAGGAATGGGTATTGCAGGAACCTTTATATTTATGATCGTGATCGGCGCAGTTATCGGCGCGGTGACCAATCATTTAGCAATTCAAATGCTATTTAGGCCGTATAAGGCATATTATTTGTTTGGAAAACGAGTCCCTTTTACTCCGGGATTGATTCCAAGAAGACGTGATGAGCTTGCGAAACAAATGGGGCTGATGGTGGTAAACCACTTATTAACGCCTGAGGGTATTAAAAAGCGGCTTGTTTCAGATTCAGCCAAAAAGCAGGCGCTGCAAGTCGGTGAACAGCTGATTCAAAACCTGTCGCTATCTGAAATGACAGTAAAAGAAGCGCTTGAAAAAGCCGGAGTAAAGCATCCGGGTGAAGCGGCAGACGCCTGGATCAGCCGCTGGACGGATGATAAATTGAATGAACTTTTCCGCCGATATGAGCATCAAACGTTAAAAGAAGCACTGCCATTGGAAGTGCAGGAAAAGCTTGAAGAGAAGATACCGATGATTTCAGGCTATATTTTGGCGCGAAGCATTCATTATTTTGAAAGTGAAGAAGGAAAAATCCGTCTCGGCAATATGATTGATGATTTCTTAAAAGAACGCGGTATGCTTGGAAGCATGGTGCAAATGTTTCTCGGCAATTCAAGCCTTGCTGATCGCGTGCTGCCGGAGCTTCTGAAGTTTTTGCGGAATGAGGAAACGAATAAGCTGCTTTCTGATCTTCTGAAAAACGAATGGGGCAAGCTGAAGGAGTATACATTTAATGAAGCGGACGAAAAATGGAACGCAAAAGTATTAATCTTTAGCCTGAAACAAAGAGTGCTGCAAGCATTTTCAACTGCTCCGTTTTTTGAAAATACGATTGGCTCGCTTACAGCCCGCTATGAAAATGATCTGAACCATCGTATCCTGCCGGCGCTTTTAGACAAATTGCTTGAGGGGATTTCAACCAATCTTGAAAGTGTATTAAAACGAATGCGCCTTGAGGAAATTGTAAAGGAGCAGGTGGATCAGTTCCCGGTACAGCGTCTTGAAGAAATGGTGCTGTCGATTTCGAAAAAAGAATTTAAAATGATAACCTATTTGGGCGGCCTTCTCGGCGGAATCATAGGTGCAATTCAAGCGTTGTTTGTCATCCTTTTTTAAGAAGAAACGGGTTTCGATTAATGAAAGGAGCTCCATAGTCTGTTATAGTGGAGTGGTATGTCAATCGGCAATAATGAAAGGAGCTATTTACAATGGCTGTTAATTTTTACGATGTAGCGTATGATCTGGAAAATGCATTGCGCGGGAGCGAAGAGTTTACCCGTTTAAAAAACCTGTACGATGAAGTAAACGCAGACGAGTCTGCGAAACGAATGTTCGAAAACTTCCGTGATGTGCAGCTGAGACTTCAGCAAAAACAAATGGCTGGAGAAGAAATTACAGAAGACGAAGTGCAGCAGGCTCAAAAAACCGTTGCGCTTGTGCAGCAGCACGAAAAAATCTCTCAGCTGATGGAAGCGGAGCAGCGTATGAGTATGCTGATCGGCGAATTAAACAAAATCATCATGAAGCCTTTAGAAGAGCTTTACGGCAGTGTCGAAGGCTAATCATTCAAAATCCCTTCTGGATAAGAAGGGATTTTTTATTCGTTCAGCAAACTAGAAAATCCAGCGATTTCTTTACCTCTCCATTGATGATCACTGATAATGTATGAATTCCTTTGTAATGTTTTCTTGTAGATAAATCCTTAAAGGATTGTGTTTTGGTATATGATTTTGTTTCGTTTTTTCCTATATTCGTTTCTGTTATTTTAAATACTTTTCGATGATGCTGGCCTCTGGCTTTTACGTAATCAATGGCGTACTCAATTCTTACTTTCTGATCTCTGTCTGAATGAATGTGAAAAGTAAACTTGAGGGTTTCACCAATAGAAATACGGCTGGACTCACACGTTAAATCTTGCAGTTGAATCGAATCAGCATCGTGATAGCCAAAAAGCAATAAAGCCTGTTTATCGCCTTTTTTTAGCAAGGTCCGGTAAGCGTGTTTGATGATCCAGTCTGTATGAGGGTGTGTTCCATACCATTGTACTGCGACTTCTCTCAGCAAGTGAGGATGCGTTTTTGATATATCATTAAGGCTGTTGGCCACACTTTTTCTCACATACAAAGACTCGTCCTGCATCAGCTGCTCAAGGATCGGCAGCACAGGGGAGGGGTCCGATTTCAATGCGGGTATCGATTTTCCCCATGGGAGGCGGGGCCTGCTTCCTTCACTCGCAAGTCTTCTCACGTGCTCATTTTCATGCTTAGACCATATCAGGAATTGTGCAATCATTTTTTCCTGATTTAAAAGCAAAAAAGGCCTCACAGCAAATTCTGAAGTGGAATATGCCGTAAAGTATTCTAACGCCTTCATTGAATCATCCCAATGCTCTAAGCCGTACTGCTCCACATAATCAGGAAATATGATTCCGCTGAGTCCCTTAAAATGAGGAGCTGCATCCCATAATACTGCAAGCGCTTCGCCATAATGTTTCGGCAGTGTTTCGTATAAAGCAACGGTAATGCGGCGCGTGCGTTCTTTTAAAGCGAGCTCAGGCCATTCTCCCGTCATTAAGAGCTCCTCGAATTTTTCTTTGTTGAACGCTGGATAGGTTTCTTTTACAGTATCTATCAATCGAGAGATCAGTTCTTGATTATAAATTTCTTTTAATACAGTCATTGGACCACCGCTTTTTTCATTTAATGTTTATATTGTATACGAATGTACGTTCCTGTTCAAGTGGCGGAATCCAATAATTAACATTACACGCTACCTTAGTTACACAGATATTGGTTACTTTTTTTAGTTAAAAAAACCCTTGTCATCTGCAGAGAAAACTGGGATAATAACATTGAAAGCGCCTACACTTACCTATTTCAAATGGATACGGTCGCATATCATGCCGTTATATAGAGGGGATAAGCAACAGAGAGTAAGTGTTCGGAGCGCATCATTGGTCAAATAAGGGGTTCCTGATACATGATTTTTCGTAAATCGAAATAACGATATTAGGGAGAATGGCTGCTTCGATCGTATCCTATTATGATTGCATATATAAAGTCTGCTGAGTCAGGCTTTTTTTGCTGTACAGAAAAGGTTGTTCTAAACACAGAGACAGGGTCATATCCTATACACAAGTACAGTCATCAAGGAGGGGGACATCTCTGTGTCTAAACAATTGCTTGCCTTAAACATAGATGGAGCGCTGCTTCGGTCGAACGGGAAAATTCATCAGGCAACGAAAGACGCGATTGAATATGTTAAGAAAAAAGGGATTTACGTCACACTTGTCACCAACCGCCATTTTCGCTCAGCTCAGAAAATAGCAAAATCGCTGAAGCTTGATGCAAAGCTGATTACCCACAGCGGCGCCTATATCGCTGAGAAAATAGACGCGCCCTTTTTTGAAAAAAGAATTTCTGACGATCATACTTTTAATATCGTTCAAGTGCTTGAGAGCTATCAATGCAACATCAGGCTTCTTCACGAGAAATATTCGATAGGAAACAAGAAAAAGGTCAATTCAAATTTGCTTGGGAAAGCGCTGATCCACCCGTCAGATCCCATCTTTTACCCGGTTCAGTTTGTTGAATCGTTAAGCGATCTTCTGATGGATGAACCGGTGAGTGCGCCCGTCATCGAAGTATATACAGAACACGATATTCAGCAAGACATTACAGAAACGATTACAAAAGCCTTCCCGGCGGTTGACGTGATTCGCGTAAACGATGAGAAGATGAACATTGTTCCAAAGGGAGTTTCGAAGGAAGCGGGCCTTGCACTTGTCGCTTCGGAACTGGGGCTGGGGATGGAGGATGTAGTCGCTATCGGCCATCAGCAAGACGATCTTCCGATGATTGAGCTTGCCGGACTTGGGGTTGCAATGGGGAACGCTGCACCGGAAATTAAGAGAAAAGCCGATTGGGTCACAAGGTCAAATGACGAGCAAGGCGTCGCATATATGATGAAGGAATATTTCCGTATGCAGCAGCGAAAAGGGTTCCTCGATAAGTTCCACATGAAACGCGTATAAAAAAAGCCGCTCGCGCCTAAACAGGTGCGGCGGCTTTTTTGCCGGATTGATTTTAGCTGTTTATTTCTGTACACTAAAGAAAGTTTTGAATCTGATAAATTAGGTGATGAAGTTGCAAATTAAAATAGAAGGCATACACGATGACCGCCTTCATCGGCCACTGCAAAATATCGCAAATTTGTTTTATGAGGAATGCGGTCTTGTCTACGGCGGAGAGGAGCCGGCGGATCTTGTCATCTCTTTAGCGTGCACGCAAACAGATGAGCATGTGACGGTTTCAGGAGAAGTGAAAGGAACCGGAATTAAGGCACACCATACGAAAGCTTTTTCTCCTGATATGAATGAAAAAGAAGCTTTCAAACAAGTGAAAAACACAATTTCTTATGTTTACTTAAATCTTCTTCAAGCGCATACGGGCATGACGCAAAAGTGGGGAATCCTCACGGGAATCCGCCCGACGAAGCTGCTTCATAAAAAGCTGCAAAGCGGGATGCCGAAGGAACAGGCGCATGCAGAATTGAAAAAGGACTATTTAATTCATGATGAGAAAATCGAATTGATGCAGCAAATTGTCGACAGGCAGCTGGCGGCAGTTCCTGATTTATATCAAGTAAAGGACGAAGTCAGTATTTATATCGGCATTCCTTTCTGCCCGACCAAATGTGCGTATTGCACATTTCCTGCATACGCCATCCAAGGACAAGCAGGCAGAGTCGGCTCATTTTTATGGGGGCTGCATTACGAAATGCAGAAAATCGGCGAATGGCTCAAGGAGCATGACGTCAAGGTCACAACCATATATTTTGGCGGCGGGACGCCTACAAGCATTACAGCGGAAGAGATGGATCTTCTGTATGAAGAAATGGTCCGCTCCTTCCCGGATGTGAAAAACATTCGGGAAATTACTGTGGAAGCCGGCCGCCCCGACACGATTACTGAAGAAAAACTTGCCGTGTTGAACAAATATGATATTGACCGGATCAGCATTAACCCGCAATCCTATGAAAACGAAACGCTCAAAGCGATCGGCCGTCATCATACGGTGGAAGAGACCATTGAAAAATATCATCTGTCACGCCAGCACGGCATGAATAATATCAATATGGATTTAATTATCGGTTTGCCTGGCGAAGGCGTGAAGGAGTTCAGACACAGCCTTTCAGAAACCGAGAAATTGATGCCGGAATCGCTGACTGTTCACACCCTTTCCTTTAAGCGGGCGTCAGAAATGACAAGAAACAAACATAAATACAAAGTTGCCGGGAGAGAAGAGGTTTCTCAAATGATGGATGATGCGGTAGCTTGGACGCAAGAGCATGGATACGTGCCTTATTATTTATACCGCCAGAAAAATATTCTTGGAAATCTGGAAAACGTCGGGTACTCGATTCCGGGCCAGGAAAGCATCTACAACATTATGATTATGGAAGAAGTGCAGACGATTATCGGCATCGGCTGCGGTGCGGCAAGTAAATTTATTGATCCGGATACAGGGAAAATCACACACTTTGCCAATCCGAAAGACCCGAAATCATACAATGACCGATTTGAGCACTACACGGACGAAAAGATCAAATATTTAGAGCAAATTTTTGAGAGAACGACAAAGCAGCACTGATCACAGTGCTGCTTTTTTTATCCCCGCTGTTTTTTCACAGGCTGAACGTCCGGCTTCCATTTAAACACCTTGTTTAGCTGGCGGTAAATCCATTTTGACTCTTTTGTTAATAATGGCCCCAAAATCGCCAGAATGAGGACATATAATGCGGCGAACGGCTTTAATGTGGCTGACAGGCCGCCGGCTATGCCGAGGTTGGCAACGATAATCGAAAACTCTCCCCGTGATACGATCGTAAGACCGATATTGGATGAGGCTTTATGAGAAAGCCCTGCGCGGCGTCCAGCCACCATTCCGGCGATAAAGTTTCCGAATATGGTCAGGATCACAGCTCCCAATGCCAGCCAAACCGCTTCACCAAGTGAAAAAGGGTCTATGCTGAGGCCGAAGCTGAAAAAGAACATCGCGCCGAAAAAGTCGCGAAACGGAACGACAAGGTGCTCAATCCGATCGGAATGCTCTGTTTCCGAAAATACCAAACCGAGCAGCAGCGCGCCGATGGCTTCTGCTACATGAATTGTCTCTGAAAATCCGGCGATGAAAAAGAGCGCTGCAAAAATGACGATAATAAACACTTCGTTCGAGCGAATGTCCAACAGCTTATTCAACAGCGGCGGGAGCTTTCTGGCCGCGATAAAAAACAGCAGCATATAGCCAAATGCGATCAGAATGGACAAAATCGCACCCCCGACTGATGTCGCGTCTCCAAGCACAAGACCGGAAACAACAGACAAATACACAGCAAGGAAAATATCCTCAAACATAATAATGCCGAGAATCAGCTCGGTTTCCGGGTTGGCCGTTCTTTTTAAATCGACCAGCACTTTTGCGACGATCGCGCTTGAAGAAATGGTGATAACGCCTGCCAGCACGAGGACTTCCAGAAAAGAAAACCCGGTGATAAAGCCATAAAGCAGTCCGAGGCTGAAGTTAATCAAAATATAAATTGATCCGCCAATTGCGATGGATTTTCCAGACTTGATCAGCTTTCCGACAGAGAATTCAAGTCCGAGATAGAAAAGGAGGAAAAGCACGCCCATCCGTCCGAAAAACTCAATGATTTCACTGCTTTCTATAAACGTGAGGTCAATGATCCCGACTTTAGGGGCATGAGGGCCAAGCAGCATCCCTAAAATAATGAGAAACGGGATAATTGAAAACTTAATTTTATTTGCGATGACACTGGCAATTGCCACAAGCACAAGCGCAGTTCCGACTTCAAAAACAAGATGATCCATCCGCTGATCACACGCCCTCTCTAGAAAGAAAATCATGAGTCAGCTTCTTCAGATGCTTTCTTTCACCTGAGAGGACAAGGGTATCATCTTCTTCAATCACTGAGTCAGCGCCTGGATTTAAAAACTTTTGCTGGTTGTGTTTAATGATGGCGATGACAGTGACATCATAGTTTTGACGGACATCAAGTTCGCCGAGGGTGCGCCCGATTGACTTCGCGCCTTTTTCCACCTTAAACCATTCAATAATGAGGTCGCTAAACGCCATCTCGATGGATTCCAGCGCCTGCGGCTTATAGACCATGCCGCCCAAAATGGCTGCAATTTGCCTTGCTTCAGAATCATCCAGTGAAATATTGGAAAGGAGCTCATCCGGATCCCGGTCATCAAACCGATAGATTTCCCTTCTTCCGTCATCATGAATGATAATCGTCATTTTTTCGCGGTTTCTTGTTTCAATTTCGAATTTTTTGCCGATTCCCGGCAGATCGTTTTCTTTTATATTCAATGAAAATCCCTCCGAATGTAGTGTTGGCTAAAAGATAGGGTACAAACAAAACGGTATACATTCATATTCGGAGGTAATTAGACTGGTATTTGACAGGGACGGCACAAACCCTTTCCAGCCTGTTGATGTGAGGATCATCAAGCGGTTTGACAGATAACGTTCTGATAGACTGCGCCAATGGATTGTACTCTTTCATAAACTCCGCCAGATGCAGGCTGCCCGGTGACGGCGTTTTGGCTGATTGTGATTCTTTCGGATATGAGGCCATTGGCACATAGCTGTCAGTGCTTGCATCAAACTGGGAGGGCAGGGCCACGTCAGAAGGGGGAAAGCACACCATAAATAAGCTTAATAGAAAGCTGATCAGCAATTTATCCATGTTACCTTCCCCCTTTCTCATTCTATATCCCTTCCATTTCACTATATAAAACTTTATGTTTCCATTCAAATGATATGCACTTTTCAGTATCTATTGACCTTGAAAAATAAAAAAGGTTTCTTTAAGGACGGCGGGGAATGTATATGAGAAAGAAAAAAAGAAAGCGTATACATGGAGGTGTTTCATATGGATTATATTCAATATGAACTGAAGGGGCCTGTGGCAGAAATTGTGCTGAATCGCCCTGATGCTCATCACGCCTTGAATGAGCAAATGCTTTTCGAGCTGAAGGAGGCGTGTGAAAAGGTTTCTGAAAGCGAGGCGCTCATCGTCCTCCTGAGAGGTACCGGAAAAGGTTTTTCGGCAGGCGGCGATATACGGATGATGACCTCTGAGCATGATCCTGATCAATTTAGGCAGCTGATGGATACAATCGAAGCCATTACTTTAACGTTATACGAAATGAAAAAAGTGACAATTGCCGCTGTCCATGGTGCTGCCGCGGGGCTGGGCTTGAGTTTAGCACTTTGTGCTGACATTGTGCTTGCGGAGAAAAATGCCGTTCTTGCAATGAACTTTATCGGCATCGGCCTTGTTCCTGATGGCGGGGGACATTATTTGCTGAAAAAAAGGATTGGGGAAGCGAAAGCGAAAAAACTGATTTGGAGCGGGAAAAAGCTATCCGCTGAAGAAGCGGCTGGCATGGGTCTCTTGGATGGAACATTTAACGGAGATCCTGCGGATGGTGCAAGACCTTATGTTGAAACGCTTTCAGCCTCGCCCCTATTGGCAATGATTGAAACGAAAGCCATTTTTCAAAGCCTCCATATTGATGAATTGAAGAAGGTGCTGGCTCTTGAACGAAGTGCCCAGGAGAGAATGAGGAGGACTAAAGATCACCAGGAAGGAATCCGTGCATTTTTAGAGAAACGGGAGCCAAAGTTTCAAGCATAACAGATCAGCCGGGAAGCTGATCATCTCTGAAACAAAATCAGCTTTCCGGCTGCATTCACTAAACGATGGGTATGACTATGTAGCTCTTTTTCCTTTAACAGGGCTTCACCCTGCTGTTTTGCCGCATCTTCGTTTTCCGCCTCAAATCGCTCGTTTATCAGTGTTTCTCCCGAAGGATCAAAAGCCGTAAGAAAATACTCCGCCATCATATTTCGCCTCCAACTTCATCATTTATCGTTCTTTCTTCATTTATATTCTAAATAGCAAACCAAAATCCTTTATTATGTTTTAACCAAATATAGTATATAATGGGTCAGGGAAGGAGGAGATTCGGTGCTGACGATTGATCACGTAACGAAGACATTTGGAGATTATAAAGCGGTTGACGGTTTGAATTTGGAAATTCCGGAACAGCAAATGTTTGGCCTCTTAGGCGCAAACGGAGCGGGAAAAACGACGACCTTTCGCATGATTCTCGGCTTATTAAGCATTACGGAGGGTACGATCAGCTGGAAAGGCCGTCCCGTCAACTACAGTATGAGCAACAAAATCGGATATTTGCCGGAAGAGCGCGGACTATATCCGAAAATGAAGGTAAAGGACCAGCTTGTCTATCTGGCAAGATTAAAAGGCATGGAGAAACGCGAAGCCGTAAAAGAGCTCGGAACATGGCTTGAACGCTTCAATATAACAGAATACGAGAATAAAAAAGTAGAAGAGCTTTCAAAAGGAAACCAGCAGAAAATCCAGTTTATTTCGTCGGTTTTGCATAAGCCTGAGCTGCTGATTCTCGATGAGCCATTCAGCGGGCTGGACCCTGTCAATGTCGAGCTGTTGAAGGAGGCTGTTATCTCTTTGAAAAACAGCGGTGTCTCGATTTTATTTTCCAGCCATAGGATGGAGCATGTCGAAGAGCTGTGTGAGCACCTTTGTATTTTGCAAAAAGGGAAGCCTGTTGTGCAAGGCAGACTGAAGGAAATTAAACGTTCATTCGGCAAAAAGAATGTGACCATTCATTCCGATGACGATCTGCATTTTTTACAGGGGCATGAAGGAATTACGCAATGGAAAGAAACGGCCGGCGGCGTAAAGCTGCAAATTGCCAATGAAGACATCTCTCAAGAGATCTTCGCCATGCTCCAAGGAAAAGGATTTATTCGAAAGTTTGAGCTTGAAGAGCCGTCACTCCATGATATTTTTATAGAAAAGGTGGGGGCCGTCTATGAATAAATTTTTGATCATGCTTTCTCATACATACAAAAATAAGATTATGGCAAAGTCTTTTATTATTTCTACTGTCATCACGGTTCTGCTTGTATTGGCTGTCACCAATTTAGAATCGATTATTTCTATGTTTCAAGGAGAAGATACAAAAGAGAAAATTGCTGTTATTGATGAAACAAACGAATTATATCCGATTTTCTCAAAGCAGCTGAAAGCAGTCGATACAGACAGCGATCTTGATGTGAAGCAGTCTAAGCAATCAGAGGAAAAGGTTATAAAGCAAGTCAAAGAGGAAACGCTTGATGGGATGCTCATTATCAAAAGAGTTGACAAAGGGACGATTTCAGGGACGTACAAAGCGTTAACGATTTCGGATGAAAGCACGTACCAAACACTGCAGCAGGCGTTAACACAAACAAAGACCGCAGTTGGAACAGAGGAGCTCGGCGTTTCGCAGGAAACCATCAGCAGCCTCTATGCGCCTGTCACTGTCGGGCAGGAGGCGCTGAAAGAGGGTGCAAAGTCTGAGGAAGAACTGGGGCAGGCGATGGGGCTTGTTTACATTATGCTGTTTGTCATATATTTCTCCGTTATTATGTATGCCAGTATGATTGCGATGGAGGTTGCGACCGAAAAATCTTCGCGTGTCATGGAAATCCTCATCTCAAGCATGCCGCCGATCCAGCAAATGTTTGCAAAGCTGTTAGGCATCGGGCTCGTCGGAATAACACAGCTTGCTGTCATTATTTCTGCCGGATATCTATCGCTGAAGCTGAACAAAACGAGTGAAACGGCTTCATCTGTAGGCGGTTTTCTTAACCTGACCGATGTTCCTGTTTCTACCGTGATATATGCTGTTATTTTCTTTTTGCTCGGTTACTTTTTATATGCGACACTGGCCGCGTTTCTTGGCAGCGTCGTCAGCAGAATAGAGGACGTGCAGCAAACGATCACACCGATGACGCTTTTGGTGGTTGCCGGTTTTATGATTGCCATGTTCGGACTAAACGCTCCGGACGCAGGATTTATTACGGTCACATCGTTTATCCCGTTCTTTACGCCGATGATTATGTTCTTGCGCGTCGGCATGCTTGATATTCCGTTTTGGCAGGCGGCTGCCGGCATCGGGATAACACTGCTCACCATTATCATACTTGCCGTCATTGGCGCCAGAATTTATAAAGGCGGCGTCTTGATTTACGGCAACTCAAGCGCGTTTAAAGCAATCAAACAAGCGCTGCGTTTGTCAAAAAGCTGATTGGAAAACAGCCTGGGGATGCTCAGGCTGTTTTTGATTGTATTCGTTTTGACAGAACGTGCATTCGCAAGAAATCGGTGCTAAAATAAGGGTACTTCATCCTGGAAAGGAGCAGAATGTTGACTGATCTAACCTTTATTCATGCGGCAGATCTTCATCTCGACAGCCCGTTTTACGGGATATCGCATCTGCCGGAACCCATTTTTGCCCGGATCAAAGAAAGCACGTTTTCAAGCGTGAGACATATTATAGACGCTGCAATCACAGAGAACGTTGATTTCGTTTTGCTGGCGGGGGATTTGTTTGATGAGGCCAATCGAAGTTTAAAGGCGCAGCTCTTTTTGAAAAAACAGTTCGATAGACTTAGAGAGTACGGGATTTCAGTCTATGTGATTTTTGGGAACCATGATCATCTCGGCGGAGAATGGACGCCGATTGAATGGCCGGAGAATGTTCACATGTTTACATCCCCAGTCCCTGAAGAAAAATCGTTTTATAAGGATGGCAGGCGCGCAGCAAGCATTTACGGTTTTAGCTATCAGACCAGAGCCGCGACGGAAAACCAAGCCGCCCGCTACCGGAGATCAACTGACGCGCCCTTTCATATCGGGATGCTCCACGGCACGTTATCAGGATCTGAAGGACACGATCCATATTGCCCGTTTACTCAGGATGATCTTGTGAAAAGCGGGATGGATTATTGGGCGCTTGGCCATATTCACAAACGCCAGGTTCTTTCTGCCGGGAATCCGGCCGTGATATATCCGGGAAATCCTCAAGCGCGCCATATGAAAGAGACAGGAGATAAAGGCTTTTATCTTGTCCGTGTGGAGCGCGGAGATATTTCCTATGAATTTAAGAAAGCGCATGACGTCCTGTGGGAGAAAGCAGAAGTTGATGTGTCAGCGATAGAGAATATGACCGCGCTCTTTCAAAGTGTCGAGGACACGTTTTCAAAGCTGCGGAAAAAAGGGACTCCTGCTTGTGTGAAGCTCGTATTACAGGGGACCGCGCCAGAATGGTTATCGGATGCGCCGAGAGGTTCACTGGACGAGCTCCTTGAAGCCTTTCAGGAGCAAGAGGTGGACGAGGATAATTTTATTTGGCCGCTCTCATTAGAAGATGAGACGGAAAATGAAGCAGAGCTTAAGAGCCTTGATCCTTTTTTCGGCGGTTTATTGGAAGACATTGAACAGACTGATCTTGCAGGCGTGCTGGAAGGACTTGAGCGGCATCCTGTATATAGGAGACACGCAGACCGGTTTAGTCAAGGGGAAATAAAGGAAATAAGAGAGCAGGCACAGGTTTTATTGAAAAGACAGCTTAAGGTGCTTGAGTCATGAGGCGGTGAAAGCTATGCGAATCATATCAATACATATCTACCAATACGGAAAATTTTCAAATCGGACCTTTCACTTTTCCGCCTCGCCTGTCCAATTAATCTACGGATTAAATGAGGCAGGAAAAACGACGATGATGTCATTTATCGAAAGCATGCTGTTTGGTTTTCCGAAATCGAAAAAATATGAACCGAAATCAGGCGGTGTGTATGGCGGTGTTCTTGAGGCTGAGCACCCTGAATACGGCGTGATGAAGATTGAACGGACGAAAGGAACCGCTGAGAAGGTAAGGGTGTACACAGAAACCGGAGAAGTAAAGCAGGAAGACTTTCTGAAGCAGCTGTTCCAGGGTACGGACAGGGCGCTGTACAAAGCCATTTATTCGTTTGACGTATTCGGGTTGCAGGAAATTCACGCCTTTAATCGGGACAAGATTGGAGAATTCCTGCTGTTTTCCAGCCTGTTTGGCGCTGAAGCCGTATCAAAGCTTGATTCAAGACTGATGAAGGAAAGCGAAAGGCTCTTTAAACCAAACGGCCGAAACCCTCATTTGAATCAGGAGCTGGAAACGCTGAAGCAGCTGGCAGCAAAGCTGAAGCAGGCTGAAGCGGAGGAGGCGGGCTATCATCAGCTACTTGAGGAGAAAAGAACGCTCGAATCCCGTCTTGCTGCTGCTGAAACAGAGCTGAAAGAGACTGCGGAACACATTCGAAACATCGACAGAGCCATTGAACTGAAGCCGGTGCTAATCGAAAAAACTGCGCTGGAACAGGAGATTGAACAATATCCGGAGCATGCGGGGCAATTCCCTGCTGACGGGTTACATCGTTTAGAAAAGTATGAATCCCATCTTCATCCGAAATCCGCACAGCTGGAGGCGCTTCGGGTAAAGCTTGCAGAGTTGGACAAACAGCTGCAAAAGCTTAACCCGAATGAGGATATATTGGCGAATCAAGCGCTTATCCTAGAGCTATCATCAGCGTATCATATGTACCAATCCTACGGGGAACAGCTTGCCGCCATCCAGGCTCAGCTGCGCCAGTCCTCTTCACAGGCAGCGGCCGGGCTGGAGCAGCTGAATAAAACAGATGAAAATGAACTGCTGAATATGAACACGTCCTATGACTATGAATGGCAGCTCCAGCAGGCGGTGCGGCATTACGTGCAGGCAAGAGACAGAAAAAGACAGCTTGATGAAGCGTTTGAAGCGGCGCGGCGCGAGCTGGAAGACGCTGAAAGGGCAGTTCGTGACGTATCTTCCGCTATACTTGAAGACAGCCAAAGAAAAGATAAAGAAGCCGCTCTTAAAGCATATGATGAAGCACAGGGACAGCATCAAGAGCAGATGAAACTGAGGGAACAGCTGAAGTTCTTCGAAAGGCAGCAGGCGAAACAAAAGAAGATCGTGATTGCAGCAGGCATTCTCTTCATGGTTCTCTTTCTGCTGCTGGGGCAATGGATTCCAGCCATATGCGTCGGCGCTGCACTCATGCTGTATGCCTTTACAACTGGCAGAAAGCCGCTGTCTTCTGAAGAAGTAAGGGAGAGGAAAGAGCCAGAGACGGATATTTCTCCGCGAGAAGCCGAAGCGATTAGAGAAGCGTTATGGGAGGATGACCGCAATAAACAGCACCTCACATCGTTGCGGGCAGAGCTCCAGCCGAAAGAGGCAGCCTACGAAAGGATCATCCAGCAATTCGAACAGTGGGAGGCCGATATGGCTCCCTCCTTCAGCCAAGCTGAGCAATTCATGAATGAACTCGGATTTAAGGAAGACCCTTCCTTCTTGCTGGATGCTTACCATGTAATGAAGGATGTAAAAAAAGAAGTGAAGAAAAAACATGAGCTGACGATCGAAGCCGGGAGACTTCAAAAGCATCGGCGGACATTTGAGGAACGCGTCAGAATGCTGCATCCTGACAAAAACGATTCTCAAACCCCCGTGGCTGATGTCATTCACGCACTGCGGAAAAATGCGGAACGTGAAAAAGAGATCGAGAAGCAAAAAAGAGAAATTGAAACAGATATCCAATTTCACGAAGAACAGGTACTGGAGCTGGAGCAAGAAATACGGTATTTCCAAGCGCAGATCGAACAATTATTCACTGAGGCGGGTGCAAAAAACAGAAATGAGTTTTTCGCCATAGCCGACATCAGCAAGAAATTGAAGGATACTGAAATAAGGCTGTATAACATTAATGCACAGCTTCAAGGTGTCAGCTCAGCAGAACTTCATCTGGCGGACTCCGGCACTCTTTCTGAATTGGAACAAAAACGACTGCAGGAACATGAAAAAAAAGAACGGCTCGATGAGGAGCTGAAACAGCTGCGCGCTCAAATCGCAATGCTTTTGGTCAAACAGGAACAGTTAGAGGCTTCGGGATTGGTCTCAGATCTCAAATTGCAAACTGAAATGCAAAAAGAGCGTGTAAAAGAAGCTGCAAAAAAATGGGCATCGATTCAAATGGTCAGACATGTGATCAGAAACAAAATGGAGCGGCATAAAAAAGTCGGCCTGCCGCGTCTTTTGGAGACGGCTGGAGAATTCTTCCGCCCGCTGACTGACGGCAGCTATCAATCGATTTATTTTTCCGAAACAGATGATTCCATCATGGTTATGAACAGCGCTGGAACGGTATTTCAGGCGGAAGAGCTGTCTCAGGGCACGTGTGAACAGCTGTATACAGCAATTCGTTTCGCTCTGGCCGTTACTCGTCAGGATGGGGCAATGCTGCCATTCCAGCTCGACGACAGCTTTGTACATTTCGATCAGAAACGTCTGAACCGCGTGCTGGAAATGCTTGCTGTTTTATCAGGAGGAGAACGGCAGATTTTCTATTTTACATGCCATGAACATGTAAAAAATGCGTTTCAAAGTGATCAAATCATCCATTTAGTATCATAAATGAGGTAATATAGCTGAAAATCGGTATGTGATATACTGATATTATGTAAGATATGGAGGGAGCTTTAATAGTATGGCTAAAGGGATTATGCTACATGAGGTTGGCGAACAGGTTGACCAATATCTATTGATCAAATCCTTAACAAAAGGGATTGCAAGCAATGGAAAACCGTTTTTAACGCTGATGCTTCAAGACCAGTCGGGTGATATTGAAGCCAAGCTGTGGGATGCCAAGCAAAGTGATGAAGTAACCTATGCGCCGCAGACGATCGTTAAGGTTGTGGGGGATGTCCACCATTACCGCGGACGCACCCAGCTGAAGCTGAGAAATATCAGACCGGTGAGCGAGAATGAAAACGTCAATATTGATGATTTTTTGGAAACTGCGCCGATTCCGAAAAATGAAATGCTGGATACCATCACTCAATATATATTTGAAATGAAAAATCCAAATATCCAGCGGATAACAAGATATTTGGTCAAAAAGCACGAAGCAGAATTTATGGATTACCCGGCGGCTACGAAAAATCATCACGAGTTTGTCTCAGGTTTAGCGTATCACGTCGTCTCTATGCTGGATCTGGCAAAAGCCATTGCTGATTTATATCCGTCTCTTGACCGTGATCTTCTTTATGCAGGAGTTATCCTTCACGATCTCGGAAAAGTGAAAGAGCTGTCCGGGCCCGTTTCCACTTCCTATACAGTAGAAGGCAATCTGCTCGGCCATATTTCCATTATGGTCACAGAGCTGTCAAAAGCGGCTGAGGAGCTTCAAATCGATGCTGAAGAGGTGTTGATCCTTCAGCACTTGATCCTGAGCCATCACGGCAAAGCAGAGTGGGGCAGCCCAAAACCGCCGATGGTAAAAGAAGCGGAAATTTTGCACTATATTGATAATCTGGATGCGAAAATGAATATGATGGACAGAGCGCTGGAGCGCGTGAAGCCGGGTGAGTACACTGAACGTGTATTTGCACTTGAAAACCGTTCCTTTTATAAACCGACTTTTCATCAATAATCAAAAAGGACTGATGCTGACATGTTCAGCTCAGTCCTTTTTGATATGCTTTTCCCGCTCATAACCTGTCTCATTCCTGCATAAGGTTAAAAATAAAGAATCTATGCAAAAGGGGGAGAAGCCCGTGTTGTTTTTTCCATGGTGGGTATATCTTTGTATTGTGGGTATTATTTTCAGTGCATATAAGCTGGTGTCAGCAGCCAAAGAGGAAGATAAGTTAGACCAGTCTTTTATTGAAAAAGAAGGTCAGATTTATATTGAAAGGATGGAAAAAGAAAAAGAACGCCGCACGTCCCAGCAGCGTGAGGAAGAAAACCAAAATCATTCCATCGCATAAAAAAAAGCTGCGCAGCTCCGGTGAGCCTGCACAGCTTTTTTTTATTATTTAGAGCTGTTTGAAGAACTGCCAGTAGAAGCAGAAGTGTTGAATGTATCCTTCAAATCTTTATCCTTTACATCGATGTCAGCTTTCTTCATTACTTTTTGAACGGCTGCCTGCACAGCTGTGTTGTCATTAAGTTTTTGCTCGAGAACGTCAGATTTCAGCTCTTTTTTCATATCTTCATATTTTCCGCGTTCTTCAGTCTTTTTGATGATATGGTAGCCGAATTGTGTTTTCACAGGGTCGCTGACTTCGTTTGTTTTCAGCTTGAATGCAGCTTTTCTGAATGTGGAATCCAGTTGTTCGTTATCTTTTGAAATCCAGCCAAGTTCGCCACCATTTGTAGCTGAGCTTGTGTCTGTAGAGTATTCCTTTGCAAGGTCTTCAAATTTGTTGCCTTTTTTCAGCTTTTTCTCTACTTCCTCAGCTGTTTTTTTGTCAGCGACAAGGATGTGGCTTGCGCGAATTTGGCCTTTTAAGTTTTCCCAATATTCTTTTACTTCTTCATCCGTTACTTTGATATTATCTTTTGCCGCTTTTTCAGTAAGTAATTCCATTTTAACTGTTTCCTTCAAAAAATCTTCACCATATTGTTTTTTGATGGTTGAATATTGATCACCGAGCTGTGTTTTGTATTCTTGAAGTTTATTCTCCACTTCTTTATCAGTTACTTTATACTTTTTGTCTAATACTTTTTCTTGTGCAAGCTGTGTCAATGCACTTGCACCAGCAGTTTTTTTCATGTAAGTGTAAAGTTCGCCTTTTGTTACATCGCCTGCGTCTGTTTTTGCGATGACTTCTTTGTCGCCGCTGCTGCAAGCACTGAGAGCGAGGATGCTTGTAGCAGTGATAGCTGCTATTGCGATTTTCTTCATTGTTTCAAACACTCCTAATCATTCCAAATTGAATTGCCTATGCGTATCATAACATATTGTGGCTTTCTGTAAAAAGATTTTAAATAAAGGGCATTCGTCTAGTCAAACTTTTCCTGATGACATACAAATATATTGATCAAGAAAAGGAGGTATGTAACATGAGCGGAGGATATTCAAACGGTTTCGCTTTGCTTGTTGTACTGTTCATTTTGCTTATCATTGTAGGTGCAGCTTACATCTACTAAGCAGCAAAAGGGATCGCTTGTTGAATAAGCGATCCTTTACTTTCACAAGCGCCTAATCGTTTCATCAATTAACTGCATAAGATGTAATTGGAAAATAAAGCTTTTTACAGGAGGTGCTTTTTAAGATGGGTGAAGTATTTGCAGGCGGTTTCGCTTTATTGGTCGTCTTATTTATCTTGTTGATTATCATCGGCGCTTCTTGGCTTTACTAATCAATGCAAAAAAGCATAGCTGCCGGTTCTAGCGAGACCGGCAGCTATGCTTTCTTTACTTCCTTCATATTTAAACAGTAAAGGATATCTCCACAAATGAAGAGATCAGTAAAATTAATATACATACATTGATAAATCGAAATACCTTATCCTGGCGCTCTTCAGGAATCTCTCTGACAAGGCATAATGTATTGGTGAGCCTGTTTATAAAGTAAACAATAAACAAGGCAGTCACGATAAAATAGAATAAAATGATGGGAGATTCCCCCTCTCTCTGAACTGCTCCCATATTACATTACCAAATATTTATCAAAAAAGATAGAATGTAAACTGAAAAATCGGCACAGCGCCAAGCGTCCGCTACTTTTCGACCAAAATATCCAAGCCGTCTGCTTCCTGATCGATAAAGCATGCTTTCGGTGCTTGCATCAGCTTCAGAGCCAGCAAAAAGTCAGGCAGACAGTAGCCTGCATGAATGCCTGAAATCATGCAGAAGTAATGGGCGTGATTCGGAAACGCCAGCGCGGCGTAAAATAATACAGGTGTTATCAGCATAAAAGGGCTTAACAGTGAAATCAGCATCGTCGTTTTTGGTATCCGTTTCCACGTTCGCATACGCCATATATAAATCTTTTTTTCTATTTTTCTTTTTTTGCAGATGATCGGCAGGACATGGATGACTTTATGTACAAATAAAATAACGACGAGCAAAACGCCGAACAGCGGTACATATTCATCGCTCAAGCTTGTTTTAGGCCGCAACAGCTCAAATGCTAAGAAGTTAGATATAAAAACCATAATCATGAAACACACAGCAATCAATATTATGCGAACGGCACCATAATCTTTCATCAGATTTATGGTTTTCCAGCAATTCATCAAAGTCATCCTTCCGTACATCTTGAATAGAATCTCAAAATAATTTACTCCTCCCAAGAAAAAAAATCAATGCTTTTTTAAGAAAAAATATCTTTCAATAGGTATTTTTTTGAAAGGAGCAAACAATCTATGAAATATGGGGTTAGAACTTTCTTCTCAGTGAATTATCAGCTAAAATAAGATTAAAGATAGAAAGAAGTGGTGTGGATGGATTCGATGGATCATCGCATTGAGCGATTGGAATATTACATACAATTATTAGTGAAAACAGTGGATATGGACAAGTACCCCTTCTATGCGCTGCTGATTGATAAAGGGCTGAGCAGAGAAGAAGGGGAAGAGGTTGTGCGCATATGCGGTGAATTGTCGGAGGAGCTGGCAGCACAAAAAGCGCAAGGATTTGTAACCTTTGATAAGCTCCTTGCGCTTTTTGCCGGACAGCTGAACGAAAAATTAGATGTTCATGAAACGATTTTTGCCCTGTATGAGCAGGGGCTTTATAAAGAACTGATGGAAGTTTTTATAGACATTATCAGACACTTTGATTAACTGTTTACAGGTTCAAGTTCTTCGGCTGATTCATCCGCAGCAGTGTCCGTTGCTTTTTTCTTCAGTTTTCCGTTTACGCTTTCAAAGTCGTTGTCGATATTTGTGAGTGATGTTTCAAAGATTTCCATAAAATCATCGCCGTATATATGGCGGATCATACACATCATTTCTGCCACTTCAGGGAACTTTCCGAATAAATGATACAGAGGCTGTGACCCTTTAAAAACCGCGTTGCGCGTCGGATCAAATTCTTCAAGCAAGCTCCAGAATACCTCAGTTCCTTCCTCAGTCAGCTGAACATATGTGTTTCGTTTATCGTTCAGCCGTTTTGAAAACCTTAAATACCCGCGTTCCTCAAGCTTTTTTGAAAAGTTAAATGCCGTTGAAACGTGCATGACTCCGAACTTTGCAATTTCAGAAATGGAAGCTCCATTCAGCTGATAAGCAATCCATAAAATATGGTGCTCATTAATATTCAGGTCATACGGTTTGAGCCATTGCTGCCAGTCCTTCTCAATCGATTTCCAAAGAGCTTTGCTAAGCTGAGCCATTTTCTGGGTGAAGACCAGAGCCTCTTTCACATCATAAGGCGGTTCCACTTGATTCATTACGTCACCTGCTTCTCTTTATCTTTTTCTCTATTATGCCAATAAAATAAAGATTAATAAAGATGAAAATGTAAGAATTTTTTAATAAATTCTTGAGCCGTTGCTAGGAAAGGCTTTTGCGTATAAAAAAAGTGCAGGTCATGTTTTGACCCGCACTTTTTTCCTTTGAATAGGATATTAGTTTTGTAAGGTTTTCTCCAGCTGTTTGATTTTCTCTTCAATATCGGCGATTTCTTTTTGAAGATCCTGCTGATGAGGTTTGATCTCTTCCTGCCATTTTTTAATTGAGGTTTGCAGTTCACCGCTCACGTCTTTAATGACATCAGCACTTTCTTTTGCCGCTTTCACTAGCTGGTCCTTTAAAGTTAAGCCGTCTGATTTTAAGCGCTTGATCGTTTCTTCAAAAGAATCGCAATTGGTTTTGATTTTTTCACGCAGCTGTTTACCTGAAGAAGGTGCTGATAGAAGAACTGCAGCACCTCCGATGATGCCGCCCACGAATAGTCCTGTTAATAGAGAACGTCCGTCCGCCATTAAAATCACCCCGTTTTTTTCTTGAAATATGATACATGCAGCTTTTTCAATTTTGTTCGAAGAATGAACTTCTATACATAGCTTGCTTTATTTTAGCATATTTTTTAAGTGAAAAGGAGGGAGAAGGTTGTCTGTCTTTATGATTGTGTTATCCTGCATCACCCTTGCCTTTGCAACAGGCGCCATTTACTATATCAGACTTCTCAGCCAGGCTGCTTCTTATCCGCCGAAGAAAGTCATCCGGCAGAAAGCGCTTGTTTGTTCAACCGGAACCGCCTTTACACTATGTCTTATCTTTTTCACAAAACTCCTCGCTTAAAACATGCTGACATGCTGCGGGCTCTTTTTAAAAAAAAACCTCTCCCGCCAAGCGGAAGAGGTTTTGTGTCACATTTATTTTGCAGCTTCCATAAAACTTGAGCGTCTTAAAATGGTTTGCACAATCGGATACATCATGATCATGGCAATTGTATTCAATACAGCTGCCGGCAGAACGACTGCGGCGAATAATGCGGCGAAACCGCCAGGCAAACCGACGATAAATAAAGCTGACGTTAAAAATACAGTTCCTGATAAGATGGTGCCGATGACTGTCAGCACTGCGGCTGCAGCTGTTTTCTGGCTCTTTCTGACCAGAAGGAACAGGAAGAAAAACAGAAACGCTGATACAGGTTTGTCAATGATATTCGGAATCTGTCCGGCCGGAAATGCGGTTGTAAGAGCTGAAATGATTCCGGTCACAATCCCGATAACGAGTACATTTTGCACCCGCGGGAACAGAAGGATGCCCATAAACATCATGATCAGCATCATATCTGGTTTCATCCCGCCTAAAAAGGGCGGAATAATGGAATGGAGCGCTGCGCCGATTGCGGCAAACAGAGCCATAATGACTAACTCTTTTGTTTTCATAACTATGCTCTCCTCTGCTAAGCTTTTTGCCCTCCAATAATATGCTCATCATTTATTGCGAAGGCTTAAAGAATTTGTTATGCAAACAGTATACCAAACGAATGGTTTGCACAGCCAGACTTTTTACTCATTTTCCTGCTGGAATTTCTTCATGAACGCAGCTAATTTTTCACAGTCTTCCAGTGACACCGCATTATAAATGGAAGCACGGCAGCCTCCTACTGAACGGTGTCCGCCAAGGCCTACC
This sequence comes from Bacillus sp. V26, assembly GCF_034296245.1. NCBI lineage: Bacteria > Bacillati > Bacillota > Bacilli > Caryophanales > Bacillaceae > Bacillus > Bacillus sp. V26. Next base: position 128,779 of record NZ_JAXKQF010000002.1, read on the forward strand.
ATTTTTGTTTCTTTTGCCTCCTGAACGAACTTTTTCGTTAAACCGTCATCACGGAGCGTAAAGGTAACGTTCATGCGTGAACGGCTGTCCTTTCTGGCATGGCCTTTATAGAAGCCATTGCTTTCGTCAATGCAGCTGTAAAGAACCTGTGCTTTTTGTTCGTTGCGCTGTTCAGCCGCTTCAACTCCGCCGTTTTTCTTCAGCCACTCAAGGACGAGGCTCAGCATATAAATGGCAAATGTAGGCGGAGTGTTGTAAAGAGAATCCGCTTTGACATGTGTTGAATATTTAAGGATTTTCGGGACGTTGTCATTTTCATTTTGCAGCCATGATTTTTTCATTACGACAACGGTAACACCTGAAGGGCCAAGGTTTTTTTGGGCACCGCCGTAAATGACGTCAAATTTGGATACATCAATTTTTCGGCTTAAAATATCGCTGGACATGTCAGCGACGAGCGGAATTGGAGAATTCGGGAATTCCTGCCACTGTGTGCCGAAAATCGTATTGTTAGATGTAATATGTAAATATGCGCCGTCTTTTACATCTGTAAGGTCAACCTTAGGAATGTAGCTGTAATTGTCTGATTCGCTTGTCGCCGTCACAGATGTGTTTCCGAACAGTTTCGCTTCAGCGAGCGCTTTTTCAGACCAAGCGCCTGTCATCACAAAATGAGCGGTTTTTTCAGGTGTTAAAAAGTTCATCGGAAGCATTGAGAATTGAAGGCTTGCCCCGCCTTGAAGAAACAGAATGTCATAGTCTTCCGGGATGCCCATCAGTTCAATCAGCAAGCTTTTCGCTTTTTGATGCACCGCTTCATATTCTTTGCTGCGGTGGGAAAGCTCCATTACGGACATGCCGGATTCATTAAAATCAATAAACTCTTTCTGTGCTGTTTGCAGAACTTCTAATGGCAGCGCTGCAGGACCTGCGTTAAAATTCGTTGTACGTTCCATCATGATCTCTCCCTGTTTTCCACGTTAATGTAATAAATAATACAATTATCCTATCACAAAAATTAAGTTTTTTTGATAAAAAATTAGAATTATCAAAAGAAAATGACGAATATTTGCGAATTGTTCACAAATAAAAAAACCTCATCTTTATGATGAGGCCAGGCGTTTGGCAATGGATGAAGAAATGTCTTGGAGATCTTCCGGTTTGTAATCATCTGCATGTGTTTTCCACACTGCTCCGAATCCGTCTCCTTTTCCGTAGCGCGGGATAATATGCATATGGTAATGGAAAACAGATTGTCCTGCTTTTTCGCCGTTGTTGTTTAACGTATTTAAGCCGATCGGTTCAAATTCATCCCTGATGGCGCGGGCAATTTTCGGAACGGCGTGAAAATATTGTTTCGCTAATTCGTCTGTAAATTCGTAAACATTTTCAATATGTGTTTTCGGGATAACGAGGGTGTGGCCTTTCGTCACTTGGCTGATATCGAGAAATGCCAGCACATGTTCATCTTCATAAACCTTTGCTGACGGGATTTCGCCGGCGATAATTTTACAAAAAATACAATTCTCTGCACTATGCATGAGGGTTCCTCCTTATAAAATTGTTTTTTTATGTATAAACTCATCGTACCACAGAAATGAAGAAAATAGAAAACAGGATGAACGGCGGAGCGTTCACCCTGAATGCAGAGGAATCAGCTTTATGAAGAAAATGTGATATGCCTTTGGTAAGCACCTCATTTGTCAATAAAATGAAGACTTGTTTAATGCCTAACGATTCCTGCGATAAACACCTCATTTGATAGTCAGCTTCAGAAATGAAGATTCATCAATTCAGTGAATGCAAAAAGGTTTGGAGCATAGGACATGTTTATTTTCTATCCAACTGTGCCTAAGACGTCTTTGACAAACACCTCATTTTTCAGTTGATATGCTTTTTCCTCTACAACGATTATATTGTCCAGAAACCTGTCTCTTTATTACAGCAAATTCATCATTTGTTAAAAGGGAATTGTTTCAAATCAGGCTTTGTTTTTGGTACTATGAAGAAAAACAATATAAGGGGAGAAACTATGTCTCTGCTATCGGTAAAAGACTTAACCGGCGGTTATACGAGAAATCCGGTTTTGAAAAACGTGTCATTCACCCTTGAACCGAACCAAATTGTCGGTTTAATCGGTTTAAATGGTGCAGGTAAAAGTACAACAATCAGACATATCATCGGGCTGATGGACCCGCATAAAGGATCTATTGAGTTAAACGGGAAAACCTTTGCTGAGGATCGGGAAGGCTATCGGTCCCAATTCACTTATATTCCTGAGACACCCGTCTTATATGAAGAACTGACGCTGATGGAACACCTTGAATTGACGGCGATGGCATACGGCCTTTCAAAAGAAACCATGGAAAAAAGATTGCCGCCGCTGTTAAAGGAATTCCGAATGGAAAAAAGGCTGAAATGGTTCCCGGCTCATTTTTCTAAAGGAATGAAGCAGAAGGTTATGATCATGTGTGCGTTTTTGGCAGAGCCTGCGCTCTACATCATTGATGAGCCGTTTCTGGGACTTGATCCGCTGGCAATCAATGCTCTGCTTGAGCGGATGAATGAAGCGAAGAAAAGCGGGGCGAGCGTGCTGATGTCAACGCACATCCTGGCAACGGCGGAGCGGTATTGTGATTCGTTTATCATTTTACATAACGGCGAAGTGCGGGCGCGCGGCACGCTGTCCGAGCTCAGAGAGCAGTTTGGAATGAAGGACGCGGCGCTGGATGATTTGTATCTAGAGCTCACAAAGGAAGACGCTGGCCATGAATAACATGCTGGATATTTGGCAGTCACGGCTGCAGGAGCATATTAAAGAAACAAGAATGTACATGAAATATATGCTCAACGATCACCTCGTTATCGTTTTGATCTTTTTTATCGCAGGTGCGGCGAGCTGGTACAGCAAATGGATACGGGACATTCCCGCTCACTTTCCGTCCTTTTGGGTGATAGCCGTTCTGTTTTCACTCGTTCTGACAGGATCTTATGTGCGGACGCTTTTAAAGGAGGCTGACCTAGTCTTCTTATTGCCGCTTGAGGCTAAGATGGAGCCGTATTTGAGACAGGCGTTTGTTTACAGCTATGTGTCCCAGCTGTTTCCGCTGATTGCACTGAGCCTTGTAGCGATGCCGCTTTATTTCGCTGTCATGCCGGGGGCATCGCTCGTGTCGTACGCGGCGGTATTTGTACAGCTTCTGCTGCTGAAAGCGTGGAATCAGGCCTTGGAATGGCGTATGACGTTTCAAAATGACCGAAGCATGAAACAGATGGATCTTGTCATTCGTTTTGCCGCTAATACACTCGTTCTGTATTTTGTTTTTCAGTCTGTTTATGTGTATGCGCTTGTGATCTATATCATTATGGCGGCTCTTTATCTTTATGTGTCTTCCGCTGCAAAAGGAAAAACATTTAAATGGGAAAGCCATATTGAATACGAATTGAGACGCAAGCAGCGTTTTTACCGAATTGCCAACCTGTTTACGGATGTGCCGCATTTAAAGAAACAAGCGAAACGGAGAGCGTATCTCGACTTTTTGCTGCGGTTTGTCCCGTTTGAACAGCGTAAAACGTTTGCCTATATGTTTGCCCGCGCGTTTTTGCGTTCAAGTGATTATCTGGGCATTCAAGTCAGATTAACCGTTATTTTCGCGCTGATTATTATGTATGCGTCTGCAAGCCCGATGATCGCAGGGATTTTGACTGTGTTTACCGTCTTTATCACAGGCATTCAGCTTCTGCCGCTGTTTGGCCACTTTGACCATCTGGCGCTTCAAGAGCTATATCCTGTCAAAAAGGAAGCGAAGCTGAAAAGCTATTTCTCTCTATTAAAAACTGCGCTTAGCGTGCAGGCTCTGCTCATGGCAGCGGCCTCTGCATATGCTGCGGGCGCTGCAGGTTTTCTGTATGCGCTGATCGGCTCTGCCGTCTTGATCTTTGGCGTTCTGCCGTCTTACATGACCGCCAGATTAAAAAAACACGGAAAGCTGTGAGCTGAAAAAAGGGGTAGGTCAAATGAGCGAGAATCTGCTGATGCAGGAAGCTCTTCAATGGAAAATGCATTTTTTGCGAAAGGATTCCATGTTTGAACGCTTCTCAAAGCGTGTGCAAACAAAGGTGAATGAACGGATACCTGAAAAAATTCATGCAGCGGTAACTGAAAGCGTGAAAAAAATGGTGGAAGCCACGATGGCAGGATCTAATATCATCACTTATAAGAAGGATACAAGCACGCTTTCACTCAGTGAAAAAAACGAGCTTGCGAAAAAAACGATTGCTTCTTATCAGAAAGTGGCGGCTGCTGAAGGAGTCGGCACCGGGGCGGGCGGCATTTTTTTAGGTATTGCCGATTTCCCGCTGCTGCTTTCCATTAAGATGAAATGTTTATTCACTTTGTCCTCGATATACGGTTTTGATGTGAAGAATGCAGAAGAAAGGATGTTTTTGCTTCTTGTATTTCAGCTTGCTTTTTCAAGTGATGACTGCCGCAAATCGCTTTTTTCTGTCATTGAAAACTGGGAGACGGAGAAAAAGGATATTGACTGGAGAGTGTTTCAGCAGGAGTATCGCGATTATATTGATGTCGTCAAGCTTTTTCAGCTTTTACCAGGGGTAGGGGCCGCAGTCGGCGGAATTGCCAATTATAAACTGCTTGCTCAGCTTGGAGATACAGCAAGACATGTTTTTCATCTGAGAATATTAAAGGAAACAGCCGGAGAGTAAAACTCCGGCTGTTTTTTTATGATAAATGGTAAGTGATTGCAGCGCCCGCAAGCACTTTGGCAGCAGTCAGCATCGCTTTTTCATTGATATCAAATTTCGGATGGTGGTGGGAAAAGATACGCTCAGGCTGTTCAGGAGCGGCGCCGGTAAAGAAAAAGGTTCCTTTGACATGCTGTAAGTAATAAGAAAAATCTTCGCCGCCCATTTGCGGTTCACCTTGAAGAACCTGTTGAACGCCGTCTGTGGTTTTTGCGACGTTTACCAGATGGTCGGTCTCCGCAGGGTGATTGACTACCGCCGGGTAGCCGCGTTCATAGTTGTAGTCATAGGAAGCGCCGTGCATGCTGCACACACCTTTTACAACAGCTTCGATTTCTTTTTCCAGAGTGTCGCGGACATTTTCATTAAACGAACGAGCTGTGCCAATGAGAGTTGCATGGTCTGCAATCACATTAAACGGGTTATCAGCCATGAAAGAGCCTGTCGATATGACAGCGGAGTGAATCGGATTGACTTTGCGGCTGACAATATGCTGCAGCGAGGAAACGATTTGCGAGCCGATCAGGACGGCGTCTTTTGTATCATGGGGGTGAGCGCCATGGCCGCCCTTTCCGTGAATGCTGATTGTAAATCTGTCAGCTGCGGCCATTACGGCGCCGGAGCGGCAGAGAATGGTACCGATCGGCTCAGTCGCCCAAAGATGGGTGCCGAATATGACGTCTGCGTTTTCAAGACAGCCGTCCTCAATCATCGGTTTTGCGCCCCCTGGCGCGTACTCCTCAGCGTGCTGGTGGATCATAATAAACGTTCCTTTCAGATCATGCCTGTTCTGAAAAAGCACCTTTCCGACGGCAAGCAGAGCTGCTGTATGGCCGTCATGGCCGCATGCATGCATGACACCGGGCACTTTGGAGGCGTAAGGAACATCTTTTTCATCCTGGATGGGAAGGGCGTCAAAATCGGCCCGCAATGCGACAGCAGGACCGGGTTCGCTGCCTTCAATATAAGCCAGAACCCCATTGCCGCCGACTTTGGTGCGGATCGGGACTCCTAACGATTCGTAATAGGAAGCAATAAAAGCGGCAGTTTTTTCTTCCTGATTGGAAAGTTCAGGGTACATATGGAAATGGCGCCTGATTTCCACCATTTCATCGAAACAGCTGTCGAGCTGTTTGTTTATCTCTTTTTGCAGCGTCTTTATGGACATAGCCGCTTCCCCCTTTTCTAAGCTTTTCCATGATTGTATAGAAAAAGTCTGAATATTTCAACTGGTCGGGTTTCAAAGCATGATCATCGCTGCAATGGTTGTCACCGAAAGCCCGATCACAACGGGGAGGAAGTTCTTTCTGGCAAGCTCAAATGGATCGACCTTGCAAATGGCTGCGGCGGGAATGAGCGCCCATGGAATAAGCGTACCGCCGCCCACCCAGATGGCTGATATTTGCCCGAGTGCTGTCAGGACGGCTGGGTCAGCATGGAGAGCGGATGAAAAGAGCTTGGCGATGGAGCCGGCGAGGGAAATGCCTGAAAAACCTGAACCATCGAGTCCGGTTACGGCTCCAGCGGCAGTCAAGGCTGCGGCGGCAAGCTCCTTAGACATAGGCATCGCGTGAGATAAGGCGATGCCGAGATCATTGACAATGCCGTGTGAATGTTTAGGGAGTTCAGTACCCAATATGCTCTCATAGCCGGAATCACCAAGATAAAAGAAAGCGGCAATTGGAATGACGGGACCGAAAACCTTAAAGCCGAATTGAAACCCCTCGATAAAATATCCATTAATTTTTTCAAGCCCTTTCTGTTTATACACAAGGAAATGGACGATCAGCAGGATGCAAATGGCCGATCCGCCAATTAACGCGGTTGCATCATTTCCTTGAAGGTTGAATATGACCATGCACGCGATATCAGCTGCAAATACAAGAGGAATCAAAAGAGCCAGCATTGACCGAAGACGTTTCGGCAAATACATTGAAGTGTCATGTTCTTCTGACATCGGGGAAAAAGAAGCGGGCCGCAATTGTTTTTTGCGTTCACGCTGAATCATAAAGAAAGCGGCAGTTGTTGTGGTCACGCCCATAATCAGAACGAGCGGAATGCTTGCTGAAATGACATCACCGACAGGGATGCCTGCTGCATCAGCTGTCAGTTTTGGCGCTGCCTGAATGACAAAGTCTCCTGAAAGAGCAAAGCCGTGCCCGAATAAATTCATTGCCATAGCGGCAGCAATAGGCGGCAGGCCGGCACGGGCGGCTGCCGGAAGCAGAACGGCGCCGATTAAAGCGACACCCGGCGAAGGCCAGAAGAATAGAGAAATGGCAAACATCAGTCCGCCAATCAGCCAGTATGCAATTACAGGACCTTTCACAAGACGGACAAAAGGAGAAATCATCGCTTCATTTATTCCTGTTTTCGTTAACACATCACTCATAGACACGATAAAACAAATGATGAAAATCGTAGGAAGCAGCTCAGATGCCGCATAGATGAAGCTGTGGAATAAACTGCTGACCGAAGCTGAAAGCGAATGGCTGGCCCATAACGAAATGATGAAAATCCCAAATAACGAAATAAAGGTTGTATCTTTTCGCAGCAGCATAAAAAGAATGATCGCTCCAATAAAAAACACATAAAGAACATGAACAGACATAATCCCGATTTCCATCATTGATCACTCCTTCCGCTTCCTACAGATTATTCATAGGCGGGCGGAAGGTGCCGGGACAGATAGCATCTGACCGCAGATATTACTTCAGATAGACATGAATATGTTTTAGCTGCTCGATCAACTCGTGCTTCAATACTTTTTTAGCCTGCTGCTGATGCTGCGGGTAGCATTCGGGTGAAAAAATAACGGCACCGGCAGCAAGCCAGTTTTTTCGGTAGGCGATTATGCTTTCCAAAGGCTCTACATATGAACCGTCCTCACGCGTCATTTCAAAATCGTCGTATCCGAATTGGAAGCCGCAGCACGAGCAGATTTCATAGGAGTGATTCCCTTGATCATCATATGCCAGTTCTGTCAGCCCTTTAAACCCGCAGACTGGGCAAATATACTTCATCTTGCTTCCCTCCCTTTCGCCAAAAAAAAGCTGCCGGACATTCCGGCAGCTATTCGACAGCAACATATGTGGTGACATACGAAGGCCGGGAGAAAATAGACGTTGTGTCAACTCCGGCAGACGTGCCGCGTTTTTTGTGGGCTTCTTTGTATGAGCCTGACTGCTGCCAGTCTTGGAAGGCTCTTTCTGTTTCCCACAAGGTGAGAATGACGTACGTGTCGCTGTCAAGCGGACGCAGGACACGAATGGCTTCAAAACCGGGCTCGTTTTCGACTTTTCCCGCTCTGTTTTTAAATCTGTTTTCAAACAGCGGCCGTCCTTCCTGTGTGACGGCTATATTGTTCAATACTGCGAAACCGGGATGCTTCATGTCCCCGACTTGGTCAATGACTTCATAGGAATGGGGGGCCTGAAAAACCGTTTCTCCGTTTGTTTCGTGAATTAAAATCGCATTTTCCTGTCCCTGCATCAAAAGCATATTTTCCGAGGAATGTTTTTGCACGATGTTTTTCAAAAAATCGGCTGTCCCATATGTAATATAAACCTTCATATCAGCCACCTCCTGCTTGCTAGTATATCAAAACAATGGTATAAGTTTCTATTGGCGACTGCTTCAAACATAAATCCAAACAATTTTTCCCATACTACCTTTAGAAAGGCGAGGTGAGTTCATGTTTAAGATAAAGAAAAAGAAACTTTTCATTCCCATCATTATTTTAGTGTTAACTGCTTTTCTCGCTTTAATAGGATATATTTCAATCATTTTTCTCGGTCATTATGTCATAGATGAAAAGAAGCTGATCCTTCACGCATCTTCAAAAATTGTTGACCAAAACGGGGATGAGGTCGCAAGTCTGTATACAGAAAATCGTGAACCGGTCTCTATCAATGAAATTCCGAAAGAGGTCAGAGAAGCGTTTATCTCAGTGGAAGATAAGAGATTTTATGAACACCACGGTATCGATGTGAAATCTGTCGGAAGAGCGGTGTACCGCGATATATTAGCAGGAGGAAAAGTAGAAGGCGCGAGCACGATCACACAGCAGCTTGCCAAAAATATTTTTCTGACACATGACAAAACGTTTTTAAGAAAAACGAAAGAAGTGATCATAGCGATCAACCTTGAACGGGATTACAGCAAGGACAAGCTGCTGGAAATGTATCTGAACCAGCTATACTTCGGACACGGGGTTTATGGAATTCAAGCTGCATCCCATTATTATTTTAATAAGGAAGTTAAAGATTTAACCGTGTCAGAAGGCGCGGTCTTGGCTGCTATTCCGAAGGCGCCTTCTACGTATTCTCCTGTTTTGCATCCTGATAAAAGCAAGGAGCGGCGTGATACGATTCTCGGCATGATGAATGACCAAGGCTATATCAGTGCGAAAGAGGCTGTCAGCGCGCAGGGGAGGACGCTCGGGCTGAACGTGAAAAAACAGTCGGAAACACCTTGGTTTGACAGCTATATTGACCTTGTGATCCAAGAAGCGGAGGACAAGTATTCCATTTCCGGAGAGCAGCTGCTTCAAGGCGGGTACACGATTAAGGTGCCGCTTGATTCAAAACTGCAAAAAACGGCATATCAAGTCATGAAGGAAGGCAGCTATTACCCCGGAACAGATCAAGATGCTGAAGGAAGCGCAGTCTTTATCAACAATAAAACGGGCGGTGTGGAAGCGGCGATCGGCGGAAGAGATTACACGGCTAAAGGATATAATCGTGTGACAGCCGTGCGCCAGCCGGGGTCAACGTTTAAGCCGCTGGCCGTATACGGACCGGCGATGCAGGAAAAGAAATTTAAGCCGTACTCTCTGTTAAAGGATGAATTACAATCCTATGGAGATTACACACCGAAAAACTATGACGGCCGTTATGAAGGGGAAGTCACGATGTCTGATGCCATCACTTACAGCAAAAACGCGCCGGCAGTGTGGACACTGAATGAGATCGGTGTGGAAACGGGGAAATCTTATTTGAAGGCAAACGGCATTGATATACCGGATGAAGGGCTTGCTCTGGCTCTCGGCGGTTTGGAAAAAGGCGTATCACCCCTCCAGCTTGCCGGCGCTTTTCATACGTTTGCCGCGAATGGAACATACACCGAGCCGTACTTTATTTCAAACATAACAGATGAAGACGGGGAAACAATAGCCGATCATAAAGAAGAAGGAAAACGAGTATTCAGCAAACAGACGTCTTGGAACATGACGAGAATGCTTCAGCAGGTGGTTAAGAAGGGAACAGCAACGTCCGGCGCCTATCACGGCGATCTTGCCGGGAAAACCGGTTCTACTTCATATACAGGCGTTTCCGGCGCAACAAAGGATGCCTGGTTTGCAGGCTATACGCCGAACATAACGGGAGCTGTCTGGATGGGCTATGACAAAACAGATCAAAACCATTACTTAAAAGGCGGAAGCGCATATCCGACCAGAATGTTTAAGGATATTTTGACACAGGCTGGAGAAACGGGTTCTGCGTTTGCGAAGCCTAAAAAAGTAAAAGAACTTGAAAGCCCAATTGAGCTTGAGCCTGTCAAAACGCTGACGGCTGACTATACATTTAGGGCAGCGGGGCTGTTTACGATTGAATTAAAATGGGATGCGCAAGAGGATGATCGGGCAGTGTACAGAATTTATGTAAATAAGGACGGCAAGGAAACGCTTCTTGATTCTGTTGAAGGAAAGGGAAGCTATGAGATCCCATATGCTAATTTGTTTTCGGGCGCTTCCTATAAAGTGGTGCCTTATAATACACAGACAAAAATAGAAGGAGAAGGAACCGATTACGTTCAGCCGAAACTGTTTTCCTCTTAATGGAATTCGGCGATTTTTTGAACTTTGAGCCGCATTTCTATACCATTTGCCCAAAACGAGGTATAGTGTAATGGTCAAGGAACACGAACGTATGGTTGCAGTATGAAAGGTGGAAATCAGATGAGGAAACGAGAAACGTTTAACGAGACGTTTTTAAAAGCTGCGCGGGGAGAAAAAGCGGATCACACGCCTGTTTGGTACATGAGACAAGCCGGGCGCTCACAGCCGGAATACCGTAAGCTGAAGGAAAAATACGGATTGTTCGAAATTACACATCAGCCCGAATTGTGTGCGTACGTCACAAGACTTCCGGTCGAGCAATACGGAGTCGATGCTGCAATCCTTTACAAAGATATTATGACGCCGCTTCCGTCGATCGGTGTGGATGTTGAAATTAAAAATGGAATCGGGCCGGTGATTGATCAGCCGATTCGTTCACTGCAGGACATTGAAAAGCTCGGCAAGCTTGAGCCGGAACAGGACGTGCCGTACGTGCTCGAAACGATCAAACTGCTTGTCAATGAACAGCTTGACGTCCCGCTAATCGGTTTCTCTGGTGCGCCTTTTACGCTTGCCAGCTATATGATCGAAGGCGGGCCTTCGAAAAACTACAATAAAACAAAAGCCTTTATGTACAGCATGCCGGATGCCTGGAACCTGCTGATGACAAAGCTTGCCGACATGATTATCGTGTACGCGAAAGCGCAAATTAAGGCGGGCGCAAAAGCCATTCAAATCTTTGATTCATGGGTTGGCGCGCTGAATCAAGCGGATTACAGAACGTACATCAAACCGGTAATGAATCGGATTTTTTCTGAGCTGGCATCGGAAAATGTGCCGCTTATCATGTTTGGTGTAGGTGCCAGCCATTTAGCAACGGATTGGCATGACCTGCCTCTCGATGTTGTGGGGCTCGATTGGAGACTCGGCATTGATGAAGCCAGATCAAAAGGCATCACCAAAACGGTGCAAGGCAACCTGGACCCGTCTATTTTGCTTGCTCCGTGGGAAGTGATCGAGAAGAGAACAAAAGAGATTCTTGATCAAGGCTTACAATCGGACAGCTTCATTTTTAACCTCGGACATGGCGTATTTCCTGATGTCAGTCCGGAAGTGCTGAAAAAGCTGACTGCATTTGTACATGAATATTCTCAATCAAAGAAAATAGGCCAATACTCCTGAGCATATTTTTTGGTATCAGGATAAAAGCCTGTCAAAATTGTTTTGTGATAGATCATCTAAAGAGGGTGTAAACAGTGGGTAAAAAGAAAATGGGGCTTCTCATTATGGCGTACGGCACGCCTTACAAAGAAGAAGATATAGAGCGTTATTATACACATATCAGAAGAGGCAGAAAGCCTGATCCTGAAATGCTTCAGGATCTGAAAGACAGATATGAAGCAATCGGGGGCATTTCGCCGCTTGCCAAAATCACAGAAGAACAGGCTTATAAGCTTGAACAGCACTTAAACGAGATTCAGGATGAGATTACGTTTAAAGCGTATATCGGGCTGAAGCATATCGAGCCGTTTATTGAAGACGCTGTGGCAGAGATGCATAAGGACGGCATTACAGAGGCGGTCAGCCTTGTATTGGCACCGCACTTCTCCACATTCAGCGTGCAGTCATACAACAAACGTGCGAAAGAAGAGGCTGAAAAACTCGGCGGCTTAACAATTACGTCTGTCGAAAGCTGGTACGATGAACCGAAGTTTGTGAAATATTGGGTTGACCAAGTGAAGGACACGTATGCGTCAATGCCGAAGGAAGAAAGAGAAAACGCGATGCTCATCGTTTCCGCGCACAGCCTTCCGGAAAAAATTAAAGAGTACGGAGATCCGTACCCGGATCAGCTTCATGAATCCGCGAAGCTGATCGCTGAAGGCGCAGGCGTATCTGAATACGCTGTCGGCTGGCAAAGTGAAGGCAACACGCCTGATCCGTGGCTCGGACCTGACGTGCAAGATCTGACACGTGATTTATTTGAACAAAAAGGCTATCAAGCATTTGTATATGTGCCTGTCGGATTTGTCGCGGACCATCTAGAAGTGCTTTATGACAATGACTATGAATGCAAAGTGGTGACTGACGATATCGGCGCCAGCTATTACCGGCCGGAAATGCCAAACGCTAAGCCGGCATTTATTGGTGCTTTAGCAACAGTCGTTTTGAAAAAATTAGGACGTTAAAGAAGGCGATGAACATGAGTGACGGCAAAAAACATGTAGTCATCATCGGCGGCGGCATTACCGGTTTAGCCGCCGCCTTCTACATGGAAAAAGAAATCAGAGACAAAGATTTGCAGCTTGAGCTGACGCTTATTGAGGCAAGTCCGAGAGTAGGCGGAAAAATCCAGACAGTCAAGAAGGACGGCTATATCATCGAAAGAGGGCCTGATTCATTCCTGGAACGGAAAAAAAGCGCTCCGCAGCTTGTCAAAGACTTAGGTCTTGACCATCTGCTTGTGAACAATGCGACCGGACAATCTTACGTGCTTGTCAACCGCACTTTGCATCCGATGCCGAAGGGGGCTGTAATGGGAATACCGACAAAAATTGCGCCGTTCGTGTCAACGGGGCTGTTTTCTCTGTCAGGGAAGGCGCGAGCTGCAATGGATTTCATCCTGCCCGCAAGTAAATCAAAAGAGGATCAGTCACTGGGAGAATTTTTCCGCAGACGTGTCGGGGATGAAGTTGTCGAGAATTTAATCGAGCCGCTTTTATCAGGCATCTATGCAGGTGATATCGACAAACTCAGCCTGATGTCAACATTCCCGCAATTCTATCAGACGGAACAAAAGCACAGAAGCCTGATCCTGGGGATGAAAAAAACAAGACCTCAAGGCTCCGGCCAGCAGCTGACAGCCAAAAAACAAGGGCAGTTTCAGACGCTGACAACAGGCCTGCAGACGCTTGTCGAAGAGATTGAAAATCAACTAAAGCTGACAAAGGTATACAAAGGCACAAAGGTTACCAAGATTAGCCGAGAGGGCACGGGCTACTCGCTTGATCTTGATAACGGCGTATCACTTGATGCCGAATCAGTGATTGTAACAGCACCGCATAAAGCTGCCGCGGGAATGCTTTCAGATTTGCCGGCTGTTGCAAATCTGAAAAACATGCATTCCACATCTGTGGCGAATGTCGCCTTGGGTTTCCCGGAAGGCGCCGTCCAAATGGAACATGAGGGCACGGGCTTTGTCATCTCAAGAAACAGTGATTTCGCGATCACAGCTTGTACGTGGACGAACAAAAAATGGCCGCACGCAGCGCCGGAAGGCAAAACACTGCTTCGGGCATATGTCGGAAAAGCCGGAGACGAATCCATCGTCGACCTCTCAGATAACGACATTATCAACATTGTGCTGGAAGACCTAAAGAAAGTAATGAAAATCAACGGTGAGCCGGAAATGACATGTGTTACGCGCTGGCATGAAAGCATGCCTCAGTACCATGTCGGCCATAAACGCCGTATCAATGAGCTCCGTGAAGCGCTGGCTTCCTCATATCCTGGTGTGTACATGACTGGCGCATCCTTCGAGGGTGTTGGAATCCCGGACTGTATCGATCAAGGAAAAGCAGCTGTGTCAGACGCGCTGAAATATTTATTCGACTAAAAAACCTCCGTACCCGGTACGGAGGTTTTTTGTGTCTAGATGATGGCAATATTGTGTAAAAAATGTTTGAATTGTTCAGCATGGTATGATACATTTGCATATGTACTTATTGACTAAAATGTTCAAATGGTCAGTTTTGAGGTGATATACAATGTCAATAGATCGAAAAAAGCTCATTTTGGAGGCTGCCACAAAGTCTTTCACACAGTTTGGCTATAAAGCGACGACAATGGATTTGGTGGCGAAGCTTGCGAACGTGGGAAAAGGAACCATCTATACGTTTTTCAAAAATAAAGAAGAGCTGTTTGACGATATTTTCTCTACGTTATTAAAAGAAATGAAGCAAAAAGCCGATGAAGCGATGGAGCCTGATCTCCCGTTCCATGAAAATGTTCACAGGGCGCTGTTTGCCATTCTTGAATTCAGGAAAACACATCAGCTGACGATTAAAATTTTTCAAGAAAATGCTGAGATTGGTACAATGGCAGTTCAGGACGTGATTCAGAAAATGGAGCGTTCCATTCTTTCTTATATTAAAAATAAGATAGAAGAGGGTGTCGCAAACGGAGATATCAAGCCATGTGATCCTGAGCTGACGGCTTTTGTCATGCTGAAGCTTTATATCGCGCTCATTTTTGATTGGGAAAAACAGCATCCCCCGCTTGATAAAGAAACGATTGCGGAACTGCTTGAGTTGTATGTTGTCAAAGGATTGTCAGCCAACTAGATAATCCTTTCTCTTTACAAGAAAATGACCATTTTTCATGATGAGTCAGTTTTAGAATGGAGGCATCAGGATGAACACAATACGAAGTCAATGGAAAGACATCGTAACGAGTAAAAAATTATTGATTCCCATCATCGCCATTTTGTTTGTCCCGCTTATTTACAGCGGTGTTTTCTTAAAGGCCTATTGGGACCCGTACGGCACAGTTGACCAGCTGCCTGTCGTTGTCGTCAACCAGGACAAAGGAACGACATATGAGGGAGAAAAGCTTCAAATCGGTGATGATCTGGTAAAAGAATTAAAGGATAATAAAAGCTTTGACTGGCATTTTTCCAATGATCTCGACCAATCGTTAAAGGACTTATTAAATCAAAAATACTATTTAGTAGTCGAGATTCCAGAAGACTTTTCTAAAAACGCCAGCACTGTAATGGACAAAAATCCGAAAAAACTGGATTTGAAATACCATACGAATGCCGGTTCAAACTATGTAGGAGCAACGATCGGCGAAAAAGCGATTGATAAACTGAAAGCTTCTGTTTCTAAAGAAGTGACCGAGCAATATACGAAAGTGATTTTTGATAACTTTAAAGATATTGCCAAAGGTCTCAGCGACGCGAGCAGCGGCGCGAAAAAAATTGATGACGGCACAAAGGATGCGAAAAACGGAAGCGCCCAGCTGAAAGAAAATCTGGCGAAGCTGAAGGAAAGCACCGCTACCATCAGTGACAAAACAGCGCAGCTTGCAGATGGAGCGGCTCAGGTGACGAGCGGCATCCAATCGCTTGACAGCTCGCTCGGTAAATTCCAGGACAGCAGCAACCAGATTTATGATAAATCTGGTCAGCTTGCAGCAGGATCAGGCAAGATAACGGGCAAGCTAAATGAACTGAATGCCGGCCTTCAAAAGGTGCAGCAGGGCTTGCCTAATCTGACAAACGGGCTGGATCAGCTCAACAGTAAAGCGCAAGAAGAGTCGGAAAAAGCAGCAAAAGCGGAAAAACTCATAAATGCGCTCGATTTAACACAGCTTGAAACAGCTGTGAACAACCTGGAAAAGTCAGAAACTGCGATGAAGGAATTTAAAAAACAGCTGTCTGACTTTGAAAACAGCTTAAAAAACCGTGATCAGGCATTCAAAAATCTCATCAACTCGAGTGATTTCTTAACAGCGGAGCAAAAAAACCAGTTGATCAATTCTGTTGAAAAGCAGCTTCCGAAAGTTGATGCGCCTGATTTTGATGAAATTTTAAGTGGGCTTCCTGCAGCTGATCAGCTGCCTGACATCGCAACGATAAAAAGCTCATTGGAAGATGTGAAAGCGGAGGTTGCCCAGGTGAAGGCATTGCCGGAAGCTACCTCTAAGCTTTATAACGGCGCAAAAGCCACTCAAGACGCGATTGACAAATTAACTGCTGGATCTGAGAAAATATACAATGCGTCACAGCAGGTGACAGATGGCCAAACTAAACTGACAGCCGGCATCGGTGAATATAATAAGCAGTTCGCAAAAGCAAAAGCGGGCTCAGAGCAATTGGTGACAGGAAGCAGCCAAGTATCCGGCGGATTGTTTAAGCTGTTAGACGGGTCTAAACAGGTCCAAAGCGGATCATCAAAACTTGCAGACGGATCTAAATCGCTTGATACAGGTTTAGGCAAGCTGTTGGACGGCACAGGACAGCTGTCTAATAAGCTGAATGATGCGGCTGATCAAACAGGAGATATCAGTGCTGATGATAAAACATACGGTATGTTTGCGGATCCGGTCAAAACTAATGACGACGCGATTCATTCCGTCCCTAACTACGGAACAGGGCTGACGCCTTATATCCTATCAATGGGCTTGTATGTCGGCGGCATTATGCTGACGGTCGTATTCCCGCTGAAAGAAGCATCAGGCCGTCCGAGAAACGGATTTGAGTGGTTCTTCAGTAAATTTAATGTCATGATGCTGGTGGGAATCATTCAATCGCTTATTGTGGCGACAGTTCTTCTTCTGGGAATCGGGCTTGAGGTGGAGAGCACATGGAGATTTTACGTGTTTACGATCATTACGAGTCTCGCTTTCCTTGCAATGATTCAATTTTTGGCCACGACGATGGGCAATCCGGGCCGGTTTATTGCAGTCATTATTTTAGTGCTGCAGCTCGGGGCCAGCGGAGGAACCTTCCCGTTAGAATTGCTTCCGAATTTCTATCAGGTGATCCATGGCGCGCTGCCGATGACCTACAGCATAAACGGGTTCAGAGCGGTGATTTCAAACGGAGATTTCGGCTACATGTGGCAGATGGCCGGTGTCTTAATCGGCATTGCTCTGGTCATGATCGCGCTGAGCATTACTTACTTTACGATTTTAAGCCGGAAGGAAGACACTTCAGAAGAACAGCCGGCTTCCTAATGAAAAAGACCTTGTTTCTCAGGAAACAAGGTCTTTTTTGATTTAACATCCCCATTTGATCAGAAGTCCGGTATACGTTAATCCTCCGCCGAAGCCGAAAAGCATCAAGGTTTGGTCTTTTTTCAGCTTCCCGGCTTTCACTGCCAGATCAAGGGCCAAAACAATAGAGACTGAGGATGTATTTCCGTAGTATTCAACACTGGTGAGTGTTTGTTCAATCGGAAACGGTGTTTTTTCACAAATCGATTCGATCATGCGCAGGTTGGCGCTGTGGGGAACAAACCAATCAAGATCATCACGGCTGAGCCCTGCTTTGTGTAAAAGATGTTCAAATTCACGGGGAATGGTTCTTGCGGCCCACTTATACACTTCGCGTCCGTTTTGGACCATTTTCCCGGAATCCGCAAGCGGCATGCCGTTGAGTTCGCTCCGCAGTCCTGCCCGGTACAAAATATCTGCGCCTTTTCCATATGTTCCTTGGACGGAGGCGAGGAATCCCGGTGCCTCTTCAGTTCGTTCAATCAATAGTGCGCCCGCAGCATCGCCGAACAGAACGCATGTCGTTCGATCTGTATAATCAGTCACTTTTGACAATGTTTCTCCGGCGATGACGAGAATTTTTTGATGAAGCCCGGATGTAATCAATCCGTTTGCCAAATGGAGACCGTATGTCAGTCCTGCGCATGTCGCATTGATATCTAACGCGCCGGTGTTCTCCCAGCCGAAATATTCCTGCACCCGGCAAGCCGTACTCGGAAAGGCATAATCTGCTGTTGTTGTGGCGACGAGAATCATATCCACATCTTCAAGTGTTCCTTCGTAACGGCTCTTGAGATCTTTGACTGCTTCAATGCATAGGTCTGAAGTGAACTGCTGCTCATCGGCAATCCGCCGTTCTCTCATTCCTGTGCGCTGAACAATCCATTCATCAGATGTATCTACGATTTTTTCCAGATCCGCATTGGTTAAACGCCGGCTCGGCGCATAGGTGCCGATTGCTGTAATGTTTGCTTTTGACATAATAACACAACTCCTTTTATTATCAGATTATAACACTAGATATTAGTATCTGGTACTAAAAAGAGGATTTTTAATAAAAAAAGAGAAACTGTCAGTAGAAAACCAGAAAAGGAGGAAAAAAATGGTCAGTCAAGGAGCGATAGCCTCTATGATTATTTCCGGGGTTATTGCGTTTTTATTGCCGATCGGACTGATGATATGGTTTAGGCGAAAGTATCATGCTCCGCTTAAGGTGTTTTTTATTGGCGCTCTTACGTTTTTTGTCTTTGCTCAGCTGTTGGAGGGCGGCGTTCATGTTTATGTGCTGCAAATGAAT
Source organism: Bacillus sp. V26 (assembly GCF_034296245.1). Classification (NCBI taxonomy): domain Bacteria; kingdom Bacillati; phylum Bacillota; class Bacilli; order Caryophanales; family Bacillaceae; genus Bacillus; species Bacillus sp. V26. The sequence continues at coordinate 147,459 of NZ_JAXKQF010000002.1, forward strand.
GAAACGACGAAAGAAGTGATGAAGCATCCAGTCTGGTATGCCATTTACGGATGCTTGATGGCCGGGATTTTTGAGGAATGCGGAAGGTATATCATGATGCGTTTCTTTATGAAGCGCCGTCTTTCTTGGGCGGACGGTCTGGCCTTCGGAGCGGGCCACGGCGGTCTGGAGGCGATATTAATAACCGGCTTGTCCAGCATTACGCTTATCGTGTACGCTTTTGCGATCAATAGCGGTACTTTTGAACAGCTTTTGATTAATCAAGATGTGAAGCAGGCACTTATGCCGATTCAGGCGCAGCTGCTGAATACACCTTCGTATGAATGGCTGCTCGGCGGAATTGAAAGAATCAGCGCCATCTCTGTTCAAATCGGTCTGTCACTGCTTGTGCTGTATGCGGTTAAAAGCCGCCGGCCGCTGTTTTTGCTGTATTCGATTCTCTTACACGGGCTGTTTAATGTACCGGCGGTTTTATACCAAAAAGGAGTGATAGAACATGCGGCGGCTGTTGAACTCATCGTTGCTGGGATAGCCGCGGCATCAGTGGTTTGGATTGTAAAGGCAAAAAGGCTGTTTCAATAAAAAATCCAAGCAGCAGTAACAGCCCGCTTGGAAAAATATGAATGGAAATATTCGTTTAGGCATGGGTATCAGAATATTTCTGATTCAGTCTTTAGCAATGACAGCAAGAGTGGCAGCGTTTTTTGCAAGAGCAATGTCTTTTCTTTTTCTTCTTTTTCTCGCAAGGGTCATGGCATTCTTTCTCTTTCTTGCAATGGTCGTGGAAATCCTTATCGAACCACTCGTCAAAGAACCAAAAATCATCAAACCAAAAATTACAATGATGTTTCCGTTCATGTGAATGACGACAGCACATAGATATCCCTCCTCTTCCCATGCTCTCTACAGCATATGCTAGATTGATAGGAAAAGATTGGACGGGTTCAGCGGGAAAAGAGTATATTTTAAATAGAAAATAAAAGGAGGAATGTCCTATGACGTCCGTTCGTAAAACAATGGAGCTGATTAAAGAACTCGTTTCTATTCCAAGTCCGACAGGGAATACATATGAGGTGATTAAATACGTTGAACACCTTTTAAAAGAATGGAAGGTCGAAACGGTTCTGAACCATAAGGGCGGTTTGATCGCCACGCTTCCGGGCCGCGATACATCCCGTCACCGAATGCTGACGGCGCACGTTGACACCTTGGGCGCGATGGTGAAAGAAATTAAAGCAGACGGCTGGCTGAAAATCGATTTGATCGGCGGTTTCCGCTATAACTCGATCGAAGGGGAGTATTGCCAAATTGAAACGGCTTCAGGGAAAACGTATACGGGCACCATTTTAATGCATCAAACGTCTGTGCACGTGTACAAAGACGCGGGAAAAGCGGAGCGCAATCAAGAGAATATGGAAATCCGCCTGGATGAGCCTGTACACTGCCGTAAGGATACGGAAGAGCTTGGCATTGGCGTCGGAGATTTTGTTTCGTTTGATCCCCGTGTTGAGATCACATCAAGCGGATTCATTAAATCACGCCATTTAGATGACAAAGCAAGTGTGGCCTTGCTGCTTCGCTTAATCCATCAAATTCAAACAGAAGAAATTGAACTGCCGTATACGACTCATTTTCTGATTTCTAATAATGAAGAAATCGGATACGGCGGGAACTCTAATATTCCTGCTGAAACTGTTGAATACTTGGCGGTGGATATGGGGGCTATCGGCGACGGCCAGGCGACAGACGAATATTCGGTTTCGATTTGCGTGAAGGATTCGAGCGGTCCGTATCATTATCAGCTGAGAAAGCATTTGGTCGATTTAGCTGAAAAGCACCATATTGACTATAAGCTTGATATTTACCCGTATTACGGGTCGGACGCCTCAGCAGCGATCAAATCCGGGCATGATATTGTGCACGGCCTGATCGGGCCGGGAATTGATGCTTCGCACGCTTTTGAGCGCACGCATAAGTCTTCTCTCCGCCATACAGCGAAGCTCCTGTATTATTATGTGCAATCACCGATGGTATAAGAGGGAGAAAATAAATGAAAATCTATGAACTGAAAAGCACTTTCGGCTGGGAAGGCGATGAAGGTCTTGGAGAAAAGCTGATCCAGCAAATCCTTGCTGGAGAAAAAACGGCCACCTGCGCGCCGAAATCATTATATTCAAAAGATGAACTGAGTGATGTATATCAAACAGCGGGACAGCTTGTAACCGTTTATGATAAACATGATCATCCGAGATGCAATATAAAAGTGACAGATGTGTTTGAAACGACCTTTGGAGCGCCTGATATGAGGTTAGTCAAAGGAGAGGGCAACGGAGAACGAATTGATGAATTTCAAGAGGACCATCGGAGAGCATGGGCCGAGCTGATCAAAAATGGCGAAATGGAACTGAATGAAGACACTGTTTTGATTACAGAGCTGTTTGAGCTTGTCCAAGATTAAAAAAAGCCTGCGGGGCGTTGAGAACCCCGCAGGCTTTTTGATTAACCGGAAATGGTTGCGTTTTGATCTGCTTTAGATTGGGTCATGACAGCTTCCGCTTTTGCAGGATTAAACATGCCTTCCCATTTAGACATGACAACGGCAGCAAGTGCGTTACCAGTCAGGTTTACAACTGTACGTGCCATGTCCATAATGCGGTCTACACCGGCAATAAAGGCAAGTCCTTCTGCCGGAACACCAATCGTGCCCAGTGTTGCAAGCAAGACGACAAAAGAAGTTCCCGGAACGGCAGCCATTCCTTTAGATGTCACCATCAAAACTAATACAAGCGTAATTTGGTGCCAAATTGTTAAATCAATGCCGTATACTTGCGCAAGAAACAGCGCTGCAATAGATTGATAGAGAACGGAGCCGTCTAAGTTAAACGTATATCCAATCGGGATAACGAAAGACACAATACCTTTCGGACAGCCGATTTTCTCCATTTTTTCCATGATGCGCGGAAGAACGGTTTCAGAGCTGGACGTACTGAACGCCAATAAAATTTCGTCCTTCATGTAAGCCAGGAATTTGAAGATGCTGATACCGGCAATTTTTGCGACAATCCCAAAAATGACGATTAAGAAGAAAGCAAGTGCGACATATACCAATCCGACAAGCTTTCCGAGAGATAGAAGAGAACCGAGTCCGAATTTAGAGACAGTAACTCCGATTAGAGCAAAAACCCCGAATGGCGCTACTTTCATCACAAGGTTTACCACATGGAACATCGAATGGGAAACGCCTTCAAAAAAGGCTAATACTGGCTTGCCTCTTTCACCGATCGCAGAAATTCCCAATGCAAATAGTACGGTAAAGAAGATGATGGCAAGAAGATCCCCTTCGACCAAGGATTGGAAGAAGTTTGTCGGCACAATGTGCAGGAATGTCTCTGCCACTGATTTATTGCTTTGTTCTTTTTCTGTTTCAACATATTGACTGATGTCTGTTTTTTGAGCTTCGTGTATATTAACTCCTGTACCCGGGTGGAAGATGTTTGCAAGGGCTAGTCCGAGAATGATGGCAAAGGTCGTAATGATCTCAAAGTACAGAATTGTTCTGAAGCCTAATTTACCAACTTGCTTTCCATTTCCGGCTCCGGCTACACCGATGATTAAACTGGAGACAACAATAGGAATCACTATCATTTTGATTAAGCGTAAAAAGAGATCCCCGATTGGCTGCAGATAAGTAGGCAATGCTGGGTTGCCGTACCAAATAACGCCAGCAATAACACCTAGAATAAGTCCAACGAATATTTGCGTAGCTAATCCAAACCTAATTCTTTTCATAGATTACCTCCCAAAAAACAAAGTATCAACATATATCATGAATAGACATATATTTAATCTCACTATTAGATCAAATTATAATAGATAAGAAATAGGTTCGTCTATAGTAAATTATATTTTGAAAATATAGAATATTCAAAAATAGAAAGTGAATCACCAGAATTATCTAAAAACAGGTGAGCTTTGACCTAACCTGACTATTATTTCAATATAAAGAGAAGTTAGAAGAATAAGAAAATCTCACACTGTATGCGTGAGATTTTCGCCTCTTTACATATCGCTTACTTTTATACAGTCGTTGCAAATATTACCATAACACTCATGCTGCTCATCAATCTTTTTTCCGCATTCCGCGCACTTTTTCGAAGGCAGGTTTCTAAAAAATTCAGTAATTTTCCCTAGCATAACCAATCCCTCTTTCCCCTTTGTAATGTTTTCATTGTAATATAACAGAAAGTAAAATTCAACATCTGTTTTGATACAATGTTTAAAACATGCTTTTTTTTAGAAAAATGGGTATATTGAAGGAGGATCAATTTTCTTTGAAAAGAAGGAGGACATTATGAAAGTTACAGTTATCGGATGCTACGGCGGTTTTCCGGCCGCAAATGAAGCGACGTCGGGTTACTTGTTTCAATCGGGGGATTTTTCATTGTTAGTGGACTGCGGAAGTGCCGTGTTATCTAAGCTGTTTGGATATGTCCCGGCGGAAAAGCTGGACGCGGTGGTTCTGTCTCATTATCACCATGACCATATTGCGGACATCGGGCCGCTGCAATTTGCGAAGCAAGTCGGATCATTCCTCGGCAAAGGAGAGCACTCGCTTCCGATTTACGGACATGATGCTGATATAGAACAGTTTCAAAAGCTTACATATAAAACGCATACGAAAGGGATTGCCTATCAGCCTGATCAGCAGCTGACTGTCGGTCCGTTTACGATCACCTTTTTAAAGACGGTTCACCCGGTGACTTGTTATGCGATGCGGATTACTGACGGCAGCCATACTGTTGTGTATACTGCTGATTCCAGCTATCAGGATTCATTTATTCCGTTTTCGGAAAACGCTGATTTATTGATCTCAGAATGTAATTTTTATGCTGATCAAGACGGGACAAGCGCAGGCCATATGAACAGCTTGGAAGCAGGGCGAATTGTAGAAGAAGCGGGAGCGGGCGGGCTGCTGCTGACCCATCTGCCTCATTTCGGCGTGCATGAGAATCTTCGCAAAGAAGCCAAGACCGTTTTTAACGGGAAAGTGAACATTGCGAAATCTGGTTTTGTGTGGGAAGGATAAAGGAGGAGCACCATGTTATTTATTGACAATCAAAATATCAATGATCCGCGGATCAATCTTGCTATCGAGGAGTATTGCCTTAAATATTTAGACCCTGAACAGCCGTATTTGCTTTTTTACGTGAATCAGCCGTCTATCATCATCGGAAAAAACCAAAATACAATAGAAGAAATCAATACAAAGTATGTAGAGGAAAACGGAATTATCGTCGTCCGCCGTTTATCTGGCGGCGGGGCTGTGTATCATGATTTAGGGAATTTAAATTTCAGTTTTATCACGAAGGATGACGGTGACAGCTTTCATAACTTCAAAAAATTCACTGAGCCGGTGATTCAAGCGCTACATCAGCTCGGAGTTGAAGCGGAATTAAGCGGCCGGAATGATATTGTGGTAAATGGCCGCAAAATATCAGGGAACGCCCAATTTGCCACAAGAGGCCGCATCTTCAGCCATGGCACCCTCATGTTTGATTCAGCCATTGATCATGTCGTGTCCGCTTTAAAAGTCAAAAAGGATAAAATTGAATCAAAGGGCATCAAATCAATCAGAAGCCGTGTGGCAAACATCAGTGAGTTTCTTGATGATAAAATGACGACCGAAGATTTCCGCGGTCATTTGCTCAAACATATTTTCAATACAAATCACATTCAAGATGTGCCGGAGTATAAGCTGACTGAAAAAGATTGGGAAGTCATTCGCAAAATCTCGGAAGAACGCTATCAAAATTGGGACTGGAACTACGGCCGCTCACCTAAATTTAACCTGAACCATTCAAAGCGTTATCCTGTCGGGTCCATTGATTTGCGTTTGGAAGTAAAAAAAGGGAAAATTGAAGACTGCAAAATTTTCGGCGATTTCTTCGGTGTGGGCGATGTGTCGGAAATCGAAAACCTGCTGATTGGAAAGCAATATGAGCGCAGTGTGATCGCTGATGCGCTGGCTGATGTGAATCTGAAGCATTATTTTGGGAACATTACGAAAGAAGATTTTCTTGATCTGATTTATTAATGTGAAACACATTGTTTGAAAGGAAATTTGTGTTTTGAAATAATGGAGGCAGGAGGGATTCACATGAAAGTGTTTTTAATCGGAGCGAACGGACAAATCGGACAAAGACTTGTTTCTTTATTCAAAGAGAATGCTGATCATTCCGTCAGAGCGATGGTCAGAAAAGAAGAACAGAAAGCATCTTTGGAAGCGGCCGGCGCGGAAGCTGTGCTAGCAAATCTAGAAGGAAGCCCGGAAGAAATCGCAGCCGCGGCAAAAGGCTGTGACGCGATTATTTTTACAGCGGGCTCCGGGGGCAGCACAGGCTATGATAAAACGCTGCTGGTGGATCTTGACGGAGCGGCAAAAGCAATAGAGGCTGCGGAAATCGCGGGAATCAAACGTTTTATTATGGTCAGCGCCCTGCAGGCCCACCGCCGTGAAAATTGGAATGAGGCACTTAAACCTTATTACGTGGCCAAGCATTATGCTGATAAAATTCTGGAATCCAGCGGCTTAGCCTATACGATTATACGTCCGGGAGGCCTTCGCAATGAACCGGGAACAGGAACGGTTTCCGCAGCTCCAGATCTAGAGCGGGGTGATATATCACGTGATGACGTTGCGGCAGCAGTCATTGCCTCTTTAGATGAAACCAACACGGAAAATCGGGCTTTTGATCTCACTGTAGGAGATACACCGATTGCCGAAGCTTTGAAGAATCTATAACACTACTGACACTCGGGGCTTTTTGCTCTTGAGTGTTTTTTTGTGTTTCTCTATAATGAAAAGGAAAGCTTATCTTCAATAATGAATGACTACTCATTCACTTTAAGGGGTGGGAGAATGAATCTGGTTTCAAAATTAGAAGAGACAGCATCTGAGAAGCCGGACAGCATCGCATGCAGGTTTAGGGATCAAGTGATTACTTACAAGGATCTGAATGACAATATTCAGCGTTTTGCGGACGGCCTTCAGGAAGCGGGTATGGAAAAAGGGGATCACCTTGCTTTGCTGCTTGGCAATTCGCCTGATTTTGTCATCGCATTTTTCGGCGCATTAAAGGCCGGTATTGTGGTGGTGCCGATCAATCCGACGTACACGCCGACAGAAATCGGCTATATGCTGACAAACGGTGATGTCAAAGCAATCGTAGGAGTAGATCAGCTTTTGCCGATTTATGAAAGCATGCACGAATCTTTGCCAAAGGTCGAACTCGTCATTTTATGCCGGACGGGAGAAACTGAGCCGGAAGCTTCAGATCCCGAGGTCAGAATGAAAATGACAACGTTTACAAAAATGTTGCGTCCGACACCCGGTGCTGCACGCCATCCAGAGGTTGTGCCTGATGATACTGCGGTCATTTTATATACGTCAGGAACAACGGGAAGACCGAAAGGCGCGATGCTGACCCACCAGAATTTGTTCAGCAATGCAAACGATGTCGCCGGGTATTTGGGAATGGATGAGAAAGACAATGTGGTTTGCGCTCTTCCGATGTTTCATGTTTTTTGCTTAACTGTCTGCATGAACGCTCCGCTGATGAGCGGCGCATGCGTGCTGATTGAACCGCAGTTCAGCCCCGCTTCTGTTTTTAAACTTGTAAAGCAGCGGCAGGCAACCATTTTTGCCGGCGTGCCTACGATGTATAACTATTTATTCCAGCATGAAGAAGGAAAGGCAGATGATTTTTCTTCTATTCGCCTGTGCATCTCGGGTGGTGCGGCCATGCCGGTCGCGCTGCTTACGGCATTTGAAGAGAAATTCGGCGTCACCATTTTGGAGGGCTACGGGCTTTCGGAAGCATCGCCTGTCACGTGCTTTAACCCATTTGACAGAGGGAGAAAACCAGGCTCCATCGGGACAAGTATTTTGCATGTCGAAAACAAGGTCGTCGATCCGCTCGGCCAAGAGGTCCCTGATCATCAGGTGGGCGAATTGATCGTAAAAGGGCCCAATGTGATGAAGGGCTATTATAATATGCCGATGGAAACGGAGCACGCTTTAAAGGACGGGTGGCTTTATACGGGAGACCTGGCAAGGCGGGATGAGGACGGTTATTTTTACATTGTTGACCGGAAGAAAGACATGATTATTGTAGGCGGCTACAATGTGTATCCGCGTGAAGTGGAAGAGGTACTGTACAGCCACCCGGACGTAAAGGAGGCTGTTGTCATCGGCGTGCCTGATGCTGAAAGCGGCGAAGCGGTAAAGGGATATATCGTACCGAAACGGTCTGGTGTCACAGAAGAAGAAATGATGGCGCATTGCGAAAAGCATCTGGCAAAATACAAACGGCCTGCCGAGATCATCTTTCTTGATGAGATTCCGAAAAATGCGACAGGCAAAATGCTCAGACGGGCGCTCAAAGATATGCTGCCTCATTAATGTGAAAAAAGCGAAGCCAGTGAGCTTCGCTTTTTTCATTGTTAATCCTTTGCTTCTTTTTTAATGATAGTTTGCAGCGCTTTGGTATCGTTTCGCGTTAATTTGTAATACGTGCCGTCTTTCAAAAAAATGGCCTGCTGGCTGTCGTCAATCCATAATCTGAATGAGTCAAATCTGTCTTTATGAAATTTAATCGTGCCTTCGTAATCAGGAGCTGATGTTTTTTCAGTTTTCAGCTGCTTTCCCTGATTCATAATGTCCAGCATATCTTTGACGTGCTGTCTTTTTTCGATTTCAATCTTTTCCCGCCCGTCTGAAGACAGGGTGATCAATTCCGCATCAACCGATTGATATACATCGCCTGACCGGCTGTAAAGGTAGAAAAATGCAATAAACACAAGACCGATAACCACGATGGCTGCTACTATTTTTTTCATCTGCATCACTCCAAACATTTGCTAGTTTCTCCAGCAATGGGCGATTCCATGCGAAAAAGTCCGAACTCACAGCTTGGTTCTAAGAAATTGAATTTATGATTACAATAGAAGTAATGGGTCTAGATGTGAGGAGTGAGGCGTTATGCGCAAGTGGATTGCGGGTGCAGGGCTTGCATATGTGCTGTATGGGCTTTTTTTCTATTGGTATTTCTTTATGTCCGGCGATTCCGCTGTGCCGGAGGCCGTGAAAGGAACACAGGCTGACCCGGCTTCTTTCATGAAGCCGTCTCAATTAGCTGTCGCCGAACAGTATTCTGACGTGAAGAACTTTTTATTTTTTATCAGTATTCCTCTTGATTGGTTTCTGTTTTTTGTATTGCTGATCAGCGGTGTTTCAAAGAAAATCAAGCAATGGATGGAAGCGGCTGTGCGTTTTCGTTTTTTGCAGATCATCGGTTTCGTGTTTGTGCTTTCGCTCATCACGGCTCTGGTGACACTGCCTTTGGATTGGATAGGCTATCAGGTATCACTTGATTACAATATTTCGACGCAGACAGCCTCCAGCTGGGCTAAAGATCAAGTCATTGATTTTTGGATCAGTTTTCCGATCTTTACACTTTGCGTGCTGGTGTTTTATTGGCTGATCAAAAAGCATGAAAAAAAATGGTGGTTTTACGCCTGGCTGTTAACAGTGCCGCTTTCGCTGTTTCTGTTTTTTATTCAGCCGGTGATTATTGATCCTTTATACAATGATTTTTATCCGCTGAAAAACAAAGAGCTGGAAAGCCAAATTTTAGCACTGGCCGAAGAAGCAGATATTCCGGCTGATCATGTGTATGAAGTGAATATGTCCGAGAAAACAAACGCGCTTAATGCCTATGTGACAGGAATTGGGGCTAATAAGCGGATTGTTCTATGGGATACGACGCTGAATAAACTCGACGATTCGGAAATTCTCTTTATTATGGGGCACGAAATGGGCCATTATGTCATGAAGCACGTATATATCGGATTGGCTGGCTATTTAATTGTGTCGCTAGCTGGATTTTATGTGGTTGATAAGCTTTACAAGCGGGGGGTACGCTTTGCACGCAATCTGTTTCATGTAGAGGGCCGGCGTGATCTTGCGGCATTGCCGCTGTTATTGCTTATCGTATCTGTTTTGAGCTTTGCTGTTACGCCTTTTTCTAATGCTGTTTCCCGCTATCAGGAGAATAAGGCTGACCAATATGGGATTGAGCTGACAGGGGACAGCGAAGCCGCAGTCAGAACGTTTCAAGATTTGGCTGTGACGGGGCTGAGCCAGGTTGATCCGCCTTTTCTCGTGAAACTTTTCAGGGGGAGCCATCCCTCGATCATGGAACGGATTCAACATGCGGAAACCGAAGAAAATACCTCAGAACACCCGGCCTCAGAACAGGGGGACGACCAATAAAAAAAGAAGCAGGTATGGAGTGACCTGCTTCTCTTTTATCTTATTGTGCAGCTGCTTGAACGTTGATTAACCCTTTTCCATAGTAGAAAGAGCTGCCAAGGTTTGTCGCAGTGCTTTCTAAACGATCACGGACTTGTGCATTGGACCAAGTCGGATGTTTAGAAAGGATTAAAGCTGCTGCTCCGGCAACGTGAGGAGTCGCCATTGAGGTTCCGTTGTAAGAGCCGTATGTGCCGCCAGGAAGTGTGCTTTGGATCGACACGCCTGGAGCCATAACGTCAAGCTCAGAACCTGCGCTTGAGAAGGAAGCTCTTTGGTTGCTGCTGTTTACTGCGCCTACTGCAATAGTAGAAGGATATTTTGCAGGGTAGCCGACTGTGCTTGAGCTGCCTGAACTTCCTTCGTTTCCGGCTGCAGCAACAACGACGATACCGCTTGCAACCGCTTTATCGACTACTGTTTTCAACGCTGTAGACCCAGTAGGTCCGCCAAGACTCATGTTGATGACATCCATGTTGTTAGAAATCGCCCATTCAATACCGTTAATAATCCAGCTGTATTGGCCGCTTCCAGTAGAATCAAGCACTTTTACTGCATATAACGATGCGCTAGGGGCTACGCCCAGAACACCAATTGTGTTATTAAGAGCGGCAACAGTACCGGCTACATGCGTGCCGTGAGAACTGCCGTCTTGGTATGGGTTTGTTTCAGAAGGTACGAAGCTTGCTCCGCCTCGAACGTTTAAGTCAGGATGAGAAGAGTCAATTCCGCTGTCGATGACAGCTACTTTAACATTAGAGCCTGTGTAGCCTTGAGAGTGAAGAGCCGGCGCTTTAATTTGAGAAATGCCGTAAGGAACAGATTGCGCATATTCATGTGCAACATGATCTTCTTCCACATAAGCAACACTCGGATCTTTTTTCAGTTCTTTTACAGCTTTTTCATCCAATGTTGCTGTGGCTGCATTTACATACTTAAATTGCTTTTGAACTTTCCCGCCTTTTTCAGAAATAACATCTTTTTTCTTGGCGGTGCTCATAGCTCCCATTGTCTGTTTAAACCCGACAATGTACTTCTTTTCTTCACTGTTTTTTCCGGCAGCCTGTGCAGACATGTTGCTGAATGCCATCGTGAAGATTAGCGTGAACGCAAACAACAAGCTGATCCACAATTTTTTGCTTCTCACTCTTTACCCTCTCCTTTACAATTTCAGAGCAGCCTATTAATAGACTATTCTGTGAATTTATTGTAATAGATTGGATACTATTTTAGTAGACCCATTTTTTTGAGATTGTTTTATTTCTATTTAGGTATATCATCTCTCGTTATTTCTATAGAGACTCGAAATAACTGCAATCATACAGAAAAGAACGAAAATAGACATGAGTAAATAATCATTATGTTGAAATTTCATGTTTTTTCAGGTTAAATCCTCCCGCGACCAGAAAAAACCCTGTCGAATAAATCAGTTCCATTGACCTGCATGTTTTTCTATGAGATCAATGGATATTATCGTGATATTTTTTCCATTTATGCTGAAAAAAGTATTCTGATCAATATGGTTTACAGAAAATTCTATTAAATATAAAATGTAATTCTTAACAGCATATAGAGAGAAGGGAACGAGATGAACATTCGTCAAGCTTTACCAGCAGATGCGGCGGCTATAGCACCGCTGTTTAATCAGTATCGGGAATTTTATAAGCAGGCGTCGGATCTGGAAGGAGCGGAGGCTTTTTTGAAAGCACGCCTGGAAAATGAAGAGTCTGTTATTTTTATCGCAGAAGAAAATGGGGGATTCATAGGTTTTACACAGCTTTATCCAGCCTTTTCTTCCGTGGCTATGAAAAGAATCTACATATTAAATGATGTATTCGTCGCTTCTTCTGTACGAAAAAAGGGAGTTGGCCGGCGGCTGCTTTCCGCTGCAAAGGATTATGCCGCGGAAAACGGAGCGAAATGTTTAAAGCTGCAGACGGAACATCACAACCGGACGGCAAGAAGTTTATATGAGCAAAACGGCTATGAAGAGGAAACCGCATTTGTGCATTACAGCCTTAATGTGCCGGAGAAGTGAAAATAGAAGCCTCATGATTTGGTTTTTTGGCCGATGTTCGGTTACGATAAAGATGAAAAGGAGTGTGCCGAATGTCAACGTTATTTCAAGCATTGCTGGCAGAAAAAAATGCAGATGATGTTTCAGTCAATATCAAAACCATATCAACAGAGGATTTGCCGAAAGACGGCGTGCTGATTAAAACAGCATATTCAGGCATCAACTACAAAGACGGCTTGGCCGGAAAAGCGGGCGGCAATATTGTCAGAGAATATCCGCTTATTTTAGGCATTGATGCTGCAGGTACGGTTGTCTCTTCAAATGATCCGCGTTTTGCCGAAGGGGATGAAGTCATTGCGACAAGCTATGAGCTTGGTGTCTCACGTCATGGCGGATTAAGCGAATATGTTTCAGTGCCTGGCGACTGGCTGGTGCCTTTGCCAAAGAACCTTTCGCTGCAGGAAGCGATGGCGTACGGAACGGCGGGGTTTACAGCGGCGTTATCTGTGCATCGTCTTGAACAGAACGGACTCTCTCCTGAAAAAGGGAGCGTGCTTGTCACCGGAGCAACCGGCGGTGTCGGCGGAATTGCAATAACGATGCTCAGCAAACGCGGCTACAACGTGGTCGCAAGCACAGGAAACCGGGAGGCGGCTGACTATTTGAAGCAGCTCGGCGCTGATGAAGTAATCAGCAGGGAAGATGTCTATGACGGTAAACGTAAGGCGCTGTCCAAGCAGCAATGGCAAGGAGCTGTCGATCCTGTCGGCGGGAAGCAGCTTGCCTCGCTATTAAGCAAAATCCAATACGGCGGATCTGTCGCGGTGAGCGGTCTAACGGGCGGGGGAGAGGTTCCTGCAACGGTGTATCCGTTTATTCTTCGCGGAGTCAGCCTGCTGGGGATAGACTCAGTCTATTGTCCAATGGATCTTAGAGCGGCGGTTTGGGAGCGCATGGCATCCGATCTTAAGCCTGAACAGCTTCTGACAATCATAGACAAGGAAGTCTCATTAACAGAAGCACCTGATGCGCTAAAAGACATTTTGCAAAATCACATTCAAGGAAGAGTCCTTGTAAAACTGTAAAATTGAAGTTCAGCTTGCAGAAAACACGATGCTTTTTCTGCAAGCTTTTTTGTTTGATTCTAGAATATGCAAGTGCATCTCATAGCAACAGAGAAACGTTCCTTCGATGTGAAACTTTCTATACTGATTTTCAATAATAATAGTGATAATGATTATCATTCCGTGTTATACTATCTTTTGGACATCTTAATTGAGAAACTACATACAGGAGAGACTGGAATGTTATGAAAAAAACACTGATTATTCTTACAGTTTTACTTCTTTCTGTTTTGACTGCGGCTTGTTCTTCTTCAGCCGGCCATCAAAACAGTGAAGAAAATAAAGCAGCGGTAACACATGATTTAGGGAAAACGAACGTGCCTGTGCATCCGAAGCGGGTCGTTGTGCTTGAGCTTGGCTTTATCGACACTTTGCTTGATCTCGGCATTACGCCTGTTGGAGTGGCGGATGACAATAAAGCGAAGCAGCTGATCAACAAGGGTGTACTGAAAAAAGTTGACGGCTACACCTCTGTCGGCACACGGTCACAGCCAAGCATGGAAAAAATCGCTTCGCTAAAACCGGATTTGATTATTGCAGACACGACCCGTCATAAGAAGATATATGATCAGCTGAAAAACATCGCGCCGACGATCGCGCTTAATAATTTAAATGCTGATTATCAGGATACAATTGACGCTTCTCTTACCATTGCCAAAGCAGTCGGCAAAGAGAAGGAAATGGAGAAAAAGCTGACAGCGCATGAGGAAAAAGTAAATGAAACAAAGAGAAAGATCAGTGCGAACAGTCAATCTGTGCTTTTGATTGGAAATACAAATGATACGATTATGGCCAGAGATGAAAATTTCTTCACATCGAGACTTTTAACACAAGTCGGCTATCAATATGCAATCAGCACGTCCGATAACAAAAAAACCGGTAATGGCGGCGACTCTGTGAACATGAAAATGACACTTGAGCAGCTGCTGAAAACAGACCCGGATGTAATCATACTGATGACAGGAAAAACAGACGACATTGACGCGGACGGCAAACGCCCGATCGAAAAAAATGTTCTGTGGAAGAAGCTGAAGGCAGTGAAAAACGGACATGTGTACCATGTTGACCGTCAGGTATGGTCTCTGCGCCGCAGTGTGGACGGAGCGAATGCAATTTTAGATGAGCTTCAAAATGATATGACAGCAGAAAATAAATAAAAAAAGACAGGCAAACGCCTGTCTTTTCTTATTGAATAAAACCGGATAAGTGGCTATTGATGTTATAATCTTTAATTTTCCATTTTTCTTCTGCAAATTCAATGTTACTGAGGCAGGCATTGACAAGGCGCGTATTTTGAAGCTCGGCATCACCGCCGGAAATCTCTGTCAGCAGTGCGTGAATCGCTGCGCCGTGCGCGACAATCAGTACCTTTTGATTTGGATATGCGCGGTTTACTTTCACCAATCCGCCCATCAGCCTGTCCGTGAGCTCTTTTAGCGTTTCCATGTTTGGATAGTTCTTGTCCGGATAGCGCTTTGTCCGTTCTTCAAGCGGCATGCCCTCCGCGTCCCCGTAATCACGCTCCTTAAAGTCATCCATCTCGACGATAGGAAGATTGAGGTATTCATTAATAATGTCCGCGGTTCTTCTGGCTCTTTTCAGCGGGCTGGTGACAATGATATCCCAAGAGAAATCTTTTAAATATTCTCCGGTTTCCTTTGCTTGTCGTTCGCCTGTCTCGTTCAGCGGGATATCTGTTTTCCCTTGGCATTTTTGCTGCAGGTTCCAATCGGTTTCTCCGTGTCTTACTAAGCAAACGGCTGTCATAAAATCCCCTTCCTGACTTTGATCTTATCGCTATTATACTAAATCAGAGGCATGCATCCTATGAAAAAGCCTATGCCAACACCTCAAATAATAAAGCCAAGCCGATTCCGCCGCCGCTTCCGATGGCGGCGACAGCATATTGACAGCCTGTCCGTCTCTGCGCTTCATAAAACAATCTGGTGACCAGTGCCGCCCCGGAAGCGCCGTAAGGATGGCCGAGAGCTAATGCGCCGCCCCGCACATTGATCTTCGTATAGGGAATGCCAAGTTCTTGTGAGCAGACACATATTTTAACGGCAAAGGCTTCGTTGATTTCGTATAAGCCGATATCATCAGTCGTCAACGCGTTTGCAGCTAAAAGCTTTTTGATCGCTTCAACCGGCGCGGCGGACGGATAGTTGGGATGAATGCCGCTAACGGCGCTTCCGATAAAGCGCAGCACAGGTTTATAGCCGAGGGATGCAGCTTTTTTCTCTTCCATGACAAGGAGTGCAGCCGCTCCATCTGAAATGCCGCTGCTATTGGCGGCTGTAACCGTTCCGGAGCTGGTGTCAAACACCGGCTTTGCACGAGAAATGATCGCTTCCATCGGCCGTCTTTTCAAGAAAGCTTCGTCTGTTTCCAACTCCCCGAGAGGAACAATCTCTTCACGGTACAATCCTTCGGTATGAGCACTCCAGCTGCGGTGATAGCTGAGAAGCGCGTATTCGTCCTGCATGCTTCTTGGGATGGCATAGCGTGCTGCTGTATATTCGGCCGCCATGCCCATATCGGGGTCACCAACAGTGTCCGGCGAAAAGCGGGCTCTTTCTGAAAAAGGCGATCGGCTGCTGCTTTCTGCGCCGCCTGCGATATAAATGTTTCCGGCACCCGCTTTGATAAGATTGCATGCGGACCGCACTGCTTCAAGCCCGGAGCCGCATTGTCTGTCAATCGTCATGCCGGGAACAGATAAAGGAAGTCCAGCTTGAAGTGCTGACAGCCGGGCGAGGTTGCCGCCTCTGCCAGTGGCGTTTCCCAAAATCACCTCGTCAATTGGATCCTCTAACTTTCGGCCGAGACAGCTGATGAGAGGAGCGGCCAAATCCTCCGGCAAAAACTGCTTCAGCAGACCGTTTTCTTTTCCGAAAATCGTTCGTTTTGCATCTGTAATAACCGCGTTCAATCCACCATACCCCGCAGCCATTTTTTTACGCTGGAACGCGCAATTTTGCCGCTGCTTGTTTCCGGCATACTGTCTGTAAATACCCATTTTTTCGGGATTTTGTAGGATGCCAGTTTCTGCTTGCACCAGGCTTTCAGCTTTTTGGCGTCTGTATTCCCGCAAATGACGGCCGCGGGGATTTCTCCCCAATACTTGTCTGGGATGCCCGCCACAGCTGCTTTTTCAACCTCTGGGCAGGAGAGAAGCACGCGCTCAACTTCTTCAGGGAAAATATTTAATCCGCCATATACGATCATCCCGTTTTCCCGTCCTGCTATGTACAGAAATCCCTCTTCATCAACATAGCCCATGTCATCTACTGTCATCCATTCCGGTTGATCTGGTGTGCGGCTGTTTACATAGCCTGAGAACTTCATCGGGCTTTTGACGAATATTTTCCCGATTTCCCCTGGCTGACAGAGGTCCCCGGCGGCGCTGCGGATCTCTATGCGGACATTATGAAAAGGGCGGCCCGCTGAATGAGGTTTTCGTTTGCTGTCTTCTGGTGAGAGATACGCAACAAAGCTAAGCTCAGATGTGCCGTAAAAATCGTACAGCTTCAAATGAGGCCATTTGGATGCAAGCTTCTCCTTAGATGCTGCCGGCCAGTCCGCTCCCGAAGAAATGATTTTAACGGAGCTGTCAGGGAAAGCGTGAATGTTGGCGAGGGCATCTGTCATTGTCGGTACGGTATAGAGTACGCTGATGGATTTCTGTGTTAGCCACTCCTTCGTTTGAGCGGGAATGAATTTTTTAAGCAAACAAACGGTTCCCCCGAGATACAGAGTGCTGACAGCACCGTATAAAAAGTGAGAGGACAGTAATGTTCCTGGAATCAGAACTTTGTCATTTGAAGAGACCAAAAAATCAGTTTTTGTACAATGAAAGCTTTCAACCCAAGAGCGATGAGAGCGCGTAAATGCTTTCGGCTTGCCTGTTGAGCCTGACGTAAAACCCATATAAAAGGGAAGCTCCGGATCAATGGCTGGGGCCGGGGCAGCGGATGTCTCAGCGATATGCGCCATACAGTCTTCCAGCCAAACTACGGGTGTCAGACAATCTGTCAGTTTGTTTTTAAAAAGAGATGAAGCCACCACAAAATCAGCACCGCTTAATGCCAGCCGCTCACCGCATTCAGCCGCACTCCAGCGTGTATCAATGGGAACCGCCGTACATCCGGCCGCGGCAGCTCCGGCAAACAGCTGTAAAAAGGCAAGGCTGTTTGGGAGCAGGATGGCTACACGTTTTGGAACGTTTGGCTGCGCCCGCAGCCAATTGGAAGTTTGGGTGACGAGCCGGTTCCAATCCCGATATGTAATATGTTCAGATTCAGTCTGGATCGCAATCCGGCTTGGATTTTTATTGGCAAAGGATAGATATGTATGTGTAATGGTCACAGAATGTCAGCCTCCTTTTGTATACATCGTATCAGAAAGAGACAAGGCTTGGGTGATCTTAATGGCAAGCAGTGCAGATGCTGCCGCTTTTAATAAATCGCCGGGCACAAATGAAAGACTTATAAAACCGGCCTGTAACAGATCAATATGCATGATAAAAGCCTGTACAGGAATGCCAAGCAGGTAAATAAAGATGATGCCGAACACAATATGAATGAAAAAGAGACGAAACACTGTCACCTTACGCAGTCTGTGAACGGCTAGGCTGATCAGCCACGAGGCGAACGGATAAGCAATCAGAAAACCCGCACTCGGTCCGAAAAAAACGCCAAACCCGCCGCGGCCGCCGGGCAATAGCGGCGCTCCAAAGGCGACGAGCAGCAAAAAGACAAGCTGGCTTAAAAAAGCGGCTTTGGGTCTGAGAATGCTGCCGGCCAGCATGACACCGAGCGTCTGCAGTGTAATGGGAACAGGTGTAAAGGATAAGAAAAGAGGGGGGATAAAACCAAGCACTGCCATCAGTGCAGTAAAGATTGCAATGTGCATCATGTCTAGTAATTTCATATGAAATCCTCCAACTAACGAATAAAATATGGTTATACAATAAATGCAGACAGCTTTTATGTCAACTTAATTTTAATGAAGGTTTACAAATAGAAGCGCAAAAAAACCGGCCCTGCGGTCGGCCGGTTTTGATGATTATTCTTCTGTAAGAATGACAAGCGAATCAACAGAAGCAGCCACGTGAGAAACGGCGCGGCTGACCTCCTGCAGCCCTCCGAGAAAGGCCTGCAGATCGACGTCAATTTTTCCTGATTGTTCTTTGCTGACTTTCATGCTGTGAACGATTTCATCGAATAAACGGTTAATTTGTGTCATTTTTTCTTTGCTTTCGCTGACAAGCCCGTTCACGTCTTTGATATGCTTCGACACGATGTTGATTTGTGTATTGGTGTTGTTCACAAGCTCGGACACTGTAGAAACGGTTTTTTTCGTATCTTCAGACAGCTTTCGCACCTCATTTGCCACAACGGCAAAGCCTTTGCCGTGTTCGCCTGCACGGGCTGATTCAATAGATGCGTTTAGCGACAGAAGATTCGTTTGTTCGGCGATGCCTGTGACGATGCCGAAGATTTTTTCAATTTGCTGTGCGATTTCATCCAGCTTGACCATTTCTTTTTCAATTTGGACGAGGCTTGTATCGATCTGGTTCATCTGTTTTTGCTGAATTTCAAGCTCTTTTTTCCCGCCGATCGACTTTTCTTCAACGGTGCTGGATGTCACTGTGCCGGCTTTGGATGCTTCGGAAATGCCTTCAGATTTGTCAACAAGCTCTTGAACGGATCGGCTCGTTTCTGAGAACAGATTTGCGATCGACCCGGAGGTTTCTTGGATTCTCTGATGCAGAAGATTTTTTCTTTCTTCTTGTTCATCGCGGGTTTGGTTGTACTCATTCTGAAACGCTTCAAGGACAAGCTGCTGTTCTAAGTTCAAGATTTTAGTTGTTGCTTTTATTGCTTTCAGTAGTTCCTGGTGATCTGTAATTGATTTTTCATAAATGTCAATCATTGATAGAAGCAATTCCTGAAACGCCCCCATGTACCATTTTGGCAGAAGGCCGATTCGTAAATGGATAGAAGCAATTTTATTTCGTTTTTCAATAAATTCATCATCAATGACACCGGCAAACATTTCTTGAATATGCCGTTTTAACGTTTGTTTTAAGCGGTCAACTGAGCTGTGGTCGTTAATGATATCCATTAATGAGCTTTCATGATCGAGATTTTTATAGAAAGCGTCAACAATGTAAACAATGTTTTCTTGGATTAAGGGCTGTAGCTCCTGCAGCACGTGCAGCTCTGGATCTCCCAGTCTGACCATTTTGAGCTGTTTTTTCACATCTGAGAACTTGTTTGTGAGCTGAATGCGGTTTTTTTGCTGGTCGTTTGAATCTGAAAAATAAGCCGTTTCTTTTTTTCTATCTTTTTTAAATAACAATACAGTGATCCCCCTTGGGAAAATATAATTTTATCTTTTGGCTTTTTAAGCCTTTTTCTTTTTTATCGGTCAAGGGAAGCACGAATGAAGACGACAGATAGAAATTATTCATAAAAAAACCGTTCAGTTATATGAACGGTTTAATCAAGGTCAATTTGTTTTAGTGGTTTGATGGCCGGTCCTTCGACTACCTCGCCAGTTGGTTTAAAGCGTGATCCGTGGCACGGACAATCCCATGTGTGCTCTCCATCGTTCCATTCCACTTCACAGCCTAAATGGGTGCAGGTTGTATCAACAAGATGCAGGCAGCCCGTTTCATCTCTGAATGCCCCCGCGCGTCTGCCGTTAATGGTGACGGCTTTTCCTTCACCTGGCGCGATCTCTTCAAACTCGACGTCCGGTTTTTCAAGCTTCCCTTTAATGAAATGCTTAGCCACATCTGCATTGTAAGAAATCACCTTTTGCAAGCCGGGATTCAGATGGAAACGAGACGGTGTAAAAATGCTCTCATATGGATTGTCTTTTTTCTCCACAAGGTCTGACAAAAGCTGAGCTGCGACAGCTGATGATGTCATACCCCATTTTTTGAAGCCGGTCGCAACGAGAATATTGTCTTCGTTTTCAGACATAGGCCCGATGAATGGGATTTTATCGATTGTCACGAGATCCTGTGTGGACCAGTAATAGGGAATGCTTTCGATTCCAATTGTGCTTTCTGCCAATTGTCTCAGCGTTTCGTAATGGGTCGACATGTCTTTGCCTTGGCCTGTTTTATGGCTTACTCCGCTGAAGAGAATCAGCTTTTCTCCGTTTACAATGGTGTAGCGAAGCGCAACTGACGGCTGGTCTATACTTAAATACATGCCCTCAGGATAGTCGATCTTTGGCTTGACGGCGAGGACATAGGATCTGTCAGAATACATTCTTGTTGCATATAATCCGCCCCCGTCATAAAAAGGGAAATGGGAGCAGCATATGATAAATCGGCTTTTAATGGCGTGCCGGCTTTTTGTAACAACTTCAGGCATTTCTCCTTTTTTAATATCAAGCGCAACAGTCTCTTCATAAATCCGTCCGCCCTTTTGCACGATCTGATTAAGGAGCCCGGTTAAAAAGTGAAGCGGGTGAAATTGGGCCTGATTCTTCATCACGAGCGCCAGCTTAGAGCCGACGGGAAGCGGAAGATCTTTTATGAGATCCCTTTCAATCCCGAGTTTTGTGTATGCCTCATGCTCAGTGCGGATTTTTTGTACAGCATCTTCACTTGTTGTGTAAAGGTAAGCGTCTTGTTCGGTCCATTCGCAATCGATCTGAAGTTCATCAACAATTCCTTTTATATAATCAATTGCATTCTGGTTCGCTTCATAATAAAGCCTTGCGTGGTTCAGTCCGAAATTGCGGATAAATTCATCATAAATCATGTCGTGCTGCGCTGTAATTTTTGCCGTTGTGTGGGCCGTTGTGCCATTGAGAACCTGATTCGCTTCAATCAGAACGACACGGAAGCCTCTTTTGGACAGCTCATAGGCCGTCGTGATTCCTGTAATGCCTCCTCCAATTATGGTGACATCACATTCCGTATCTTCTTGCAGCGCCGGAAAAGAAGGCAAGTCCGCCGATGTTCTCCAATATGTTTCGGGAGCTTCTTTTGAAAAAGGTTGATTAGCCAAACCATTGTACCTCCAATATCATTTATTCTTAATTTTTCCATTTTCTATCTTTTCATACATAGGAAGCAGGCTTTGTTCATACCATAATAGGGTTGAAAAGGAGTGATTGCATTGGCGAATGAGAAAAAGAAAACATTGCCGCCGCAGCATCAGGACCAGCAGCCGGGATTCGAATATCTGATGGATCCCCGTCCGGTATTTGATAAGCCGAAGAAGGCAAAAAAACTAGCGGGCAAAACGGCCATTATTACAGGCGGAGACAGCGGGATCGGACGCGCTGTATCGGTGTTATTCGCAAAAGAAGGGGCGAATGTGGTCATTGTGTATTTTAATGAACATCAGGACGCCGAAGAAACAAAGGAGTATGTAGAGAAAGAAGGGGTGAAGTGCCTGCTGATTGCAGGAGATGTCGGCGATGAAGCTTTTTGTAATGAAGTGGTAAGACAGGCCAGTCAGGCTTTTCCAACCATAGATATTTTGGTTAATAATGCCGCTGAGCAGCATGTGCAGCCGAGCATTGAAAAAATCACTAGCCACCAGCTGATCAGAACCTTCCAGACGAACATTTTCTCTATGTTTTATTTAACGAAGGCTGTGCTGCCTCATTTGAAAAAAGGAAGCAGTATTATCAATACAGCATCGATCACCGCGTACAAAGGCAATAAAACACTGATCGATTACTCAGCGACAAAAGGAGCCATTGTCACTTTTACAAGATCCCTTTCCCAATCGCTTGTTCAGCAAGGCATTCGAGTCAATGCGGTTGCGCCGGGGCCAATCTGGACACCGCTCATTCCGGCCAGCTTTGCTGCAAAAGATGTGGAAGTGTTTGGTTCGGATGTGCCGATGGAACGGCCGGGCCAGCCGGTGGAAGTGGCGCCGAGCTATTTATATCTTGCCAGCGATGATTCTACTTACGTCACCGGCCAGACCATTCATGTCAACGGGGGAACGATTGTAAATGGGTAATTAAAAAAGCCAATCCTTAAGGATTGGCTTATTCGCTCTGTTTGAGCGCTGCATATTCTTTAGAGAGCGTAAGAAACGCATCTTTATCTTTTTCGTCCAAGGCTTTGTTGATTTGGTCAGTCAGCATGGTCAACCGACGCTTAAACAAGGATTCATCGAGCACCATTTGAATGTAAATATCCATCATTGTTACATCAAATTCTTTTGTTTTTTGCGTGTTGCGGGACTTCATGAGCTCAGTGTACGACTTTTTCTCTTTCATAAAGAATCCCCCCAATGCCTTTTTTATAGTATATGGATAACGGTCGAAAAAATCAATAAATTTTTATAATCTTTAGACAACTAATACTTGGCAATCTATCGACATATCCTGCGAAATGCTGTGATCTGAAATCATGCAGTAAAATAAAATCGGGTTATTACTAGTAAAATAGAACTAAAAAATATAAATAAAAGATGATTTTAGTTCATTTGTTAAAAAATCCTGTCGTTTTATAAACACAGATGATAGATTATTAGTATAAATTTTGCAGAAAAAGGATGGAGGCCATAACATGAGTCAGAAAACTGACGCACCATTAGAATCGTATGAAGTAAACAGCGCAACAATTGCCATTTTGCCAGAAGAAATCGACGGCAAAATCTGTTCAAAAATCATTGAAAAAGACTGTATGTTTTACGTCAGTATGAAGCCGCTGCAAATTGTCGACCGAAGCTGCCGATTTTTCGGATCAAGCTACGCGGGAAGAAAAGCGGGAACTTATGAAGTGACAAAAATTTCTCACAAACCGCCAATCATGGTGGACCCTTCGAACCAAATCTTTTTATTCCCTACACTTTCTTCGACTAGACCCCAATGCGGCTGGATTTCCCATGTGCATGTAAAAGAATTCAAACCGACTGAATTCGACGATACGGAAGTGACGTTTTCAAACGGAAAAACGATGGAACTGCCGGTCTCCTGCAATTCGTTCGAGAATCAGGTATACCGGACAGCCTGGCTCAGAACCAAATTTCAGGACAGAATCGAACACCGTGTCCCGAAACGGCAGGAATTTATGCTGTATCCGAAGGAAGAGCGGACGAAGATGATTTATGATTTTATTTTGCGTGAGCTCGGGGAGCGGTATTAGAAAATAGAAAGGAGCTGACCAAACAGGGCAGCTCCTTCTAAAACGCTAGGCCGTCGGAATTCCGCCGGTGATGCCGTATATTTGAGATGTCACATAGCTTGAATTCTCTGAAGCTAAGAATACATAAGCATCTGCCAGTTCCGCCGGCTGTCCCGCGCGGTTTAATGATGACGGCGGCGTCCCTTTGCCGAATTTCGGAATGTTTTCAGTTGGCTGTCCGCCGGAAATTTGCAGCGGAGTCCAGATTGGTCCTGGCGCAACAGAGTTCACTCTGATGCCTTTGGGCGCCAGCTGTTTTCCGAGCGCAACGGTAAAGCCGATAATGGCGTTTTTCGTCGCCGCGTAATCTAACAGCATCGGGCTTGGATTGTAGCCTTCAACTGAAGTTGTGGTAATAATAGACGCGCCCTCCGGCAAATACGGAAGCGCCGCTTTAACAATCCAATATAGCGAGAAGACGTTCACTTCAAACGTTTTATAGATTTGTTCAGTAGGAAGGTCTTCGATGTTTTGCACTGCTTGCTGTTTACCGGCAACGAGCGCTAACACATCCAGCCCGCCGAGTTCGTTATGCGCTTGTTTGACTAAATCGTGACAAAACGATTCGTCACTCAGATCACCTGGAATCAGGACTGCCTTGCGTCCTTCTGCTTCAATCAGTTCTTTTACTTCTTCTGCATCAGGCTGTTCCGCGGGCAAATAGTTGATTGCCACATCGGCGCCTTCCCGCGCATAAGCGATGGCGGCAGCGCGGCCAATACCGGAATCACCGCCGGTGACAAGAGCTTTTCGGCCATTTAGTTTGCCAGCTCCTTTATAGCTTTTTTCTCCGCAGTCCGGAACCAGCTTCATTTTTTTCTGCAAGCCGGGCGGTTCTTGGTATTGTTCAGGAAATTCATCGTGAAAAAATGCTGTTAAAGGATTGTTTCGTTTTGTATCAGACATCATCAACGCTCCTTTTTGTGTGGTGTACATTCGTATGTGTACCCTTGAACAAAGTGAGAAAAACATGTTTTGGCAGTTTGCATCTCTCCAAGACAAAGAAAGCAAAAAAACTGCCGCTCCTTCCATATTTATCTTGTAAAATATGACGAATTGAATTATGATAAAATCGCTATAAAACAACTAAATATTGGGTATGGGGGAGTATATTGTCATGAAAAAAGCCGCGGCGCTTTTGCTGTCACTCGGTCTCGTTTTCGGTTTTTCATACGGAGCTGACCATGTGGCGGAAGCCAAAACGAAGGTAAAGACGTATAAGAACTGCAAGGAATTAAACAAAGTGTACAAAGGCGGGGTAGCCCGTACGTCCAAGGTGAAAAATAAAGGCGGAAAAACGAAGTACAAGCCTTACGTATCTAAGGCGCTTTATGACGCCAATAAAAAGAGCGACCGTGATAAAGATTTTATCGCCTGCGAACGCTAAAGAAAAAAGCAATCTGTTGTCCAGATTGCTTTTTTCTTGTTTAAGCGGCTTGATCAGCAGCTGCGCTTTTCGTTTTTCTTGTCACGAGACTGACCGCCATCATGACCGTAACATTCAGCAGCAAAGCGACAATGCCGACGTTTAGGTCTTTCGCCGCTTGCGGCAGCGCCGGAAATAAAGTGCTGATTGTTGTTTCCGTAACCGTAATATAAGAAACCGCTCCGACTCCCGTTATAATGCCGGCAAAGGCTCCTTGTTTGGTCACGATCTTATGCTTGAACAGGCTGAACAGCAGGGCCGGAAATAGCTGTGTGACGAGGCTGTATCCCATAAGGAGAAGCGTAACGATTGTGTTCCCGCCTTTGAATGTAAAGTACACAGCAATCAGCGCAATCACAGGCACTAAACATTTAGCTAATAATGACACCTGCTGTTCCGTCGTGCGGGGAGCAAACACTTGATAAACATTTTTGGCAAACAAAGTGGAGGCCGACATTAAAATCATGGAACCCGGCACAAGCGCTGTCAGCAGTCCGGCTGCACCGATGATTCCGACAAACCAAGGATCAAAGGTTTGAAGAGACAGTCTCAAAAGTGATAAATCCGCGTCTGCGCCTTTCAGACCAGGAACTTGCAGGATAGCCGCAAAGCCGACGAAAAGGACGAATAGAAGGACCAGCTGGTATAAAGGCATAATAATGGCGTTTTTTCGAAAGACTTTTGGGTTTTCTGCTGAATAGGAAGCGGAAAACGTATGGGGCCACATATAAAAGCCCAGCGCCGTCAGCAGCACGGTTGAACTGAACCATGCAGCACTTTGCCCTGTTTCGGGCAGGGTAATAAAACCGGGATTTGCGTTTTCAATCTGCTGAAACATGTCTTGAAATCCGCCGTAGTAATGAATCGGCAGATATATGCCTAAGAATAAAACGACGGCCAAAATCATGATGTCTTTGACAACGGATATCCAGGCGGACCCGTGGATGCCGGATACCATAACGTAAACTGTGATTGAAATGACGCCGATCCAAATGGCAGCAGTAGGAGAAATTTTTCCGTAAGACGTTTCCGATACAATCAATCCAAGCCCTTTCAGCTGCAGCACAAGATAAGGAATAAGCGCGGCAATGCCGACAAGTGAGACGAGCACACCAAGCAGCGGGCTGTTGTACTTTTTGATGAAAAAATCGGACTGCGACATTAGCTTATGCTGTTTCGCATAGGACCATACCGCCGGCAGGAGCCAATAAGAAAGAATATAGGCCAGACAGCCGTAGGCGATGATGTAAAAGGCCGGCCCGCCTTTTCCGTAAGCCCAGCCGCTTCCGCCGAGAAATGTAAACGTCGTATAAATCTCTCCTGCCATCAATAGGAAAACAAAGACAGTACCGAAGCCGCGGCCTCCAACCGTCCACTGCTCAAGGTCCATGTCTTTTCCTTTTTGGGCGCGTACGCCGAGAAACATGCTGAATAGCAGGACACCGAAAATGATGATGAGAGCTGCGTTCATTCTGCTTCCTCCCTTTTATTTTCTTTGTCGAGGACATATACGATCGCCATCAGGACAGAGGTCAGCAAAGCCCACATGACGACATAGGCGAGAATGAATGGCATGCCAAACAGATAGGGTGTCACTTTGTTTGCAAAAGGGATGCCAAGCAAAAGTCCGATGAAGGGCAAAGCGGCAAGAATGTGAATCAGTTTCATAAAATCCTCCTTTGATTAAAAGTTGGGCGGTGCGTGTCATGTGCAGGCTGCAAATCATGTCGCTAATTTGGCGGCACATGTCATTTTTTGGGGAGTGAAAGGCTGTGGTACGAATTATAAATAAATTTATTTTGTTTGTATAGTGCGAATTGTCAGAAATTTATTTTTGAGGAGCTAGAAGGGGGAGGGGCGCAAGGAGGGAAATACAGAATGATTCGAAAGACTCATGGCGAGTCCGGCGCAAATAAATAGAATGTTAACAAACTGCTTACTTGCTCCCGGATTCGCGGGTTAAAATAGCGGTGTTTTTCTTCGTAGCCATCGATGACAAATAAATAAAGCGTAAAGGCTTCATCGCGCTCAGCCTCGTGGATGGCGATTTTTCTTTTCCTCAGCTCTTTTCTGACCTCAATCAGATCCTTTTGTGCTATTTTTAATGATTCGTTGATAAGTTGTATATAAGGGTGTTTCAATTTTAATGAGCTTTTCTCAATTCCGCCGAGATCGCGGTTTAAAATGGTAATGACCATAGGCAAAAAGAGAGCCCGCTCTATCAATTCATATCCTTCCGGCTGCAAATGCGCCATGGTAACTCCTTCTTTCTCAAGGGAACGTTTGTTCTTGTTATATTCTATATCGGCTGGTGAAATGTTTCAAGACAGAAAAAATCACCAAAACTTTTTAGTTTTTCGCCGAGAATGTGTAGAATAAGGATAGACAAACCCGGTGAGGAGTATAAACGTTGGAGCAATTTTTATCCTATTTGACAGAGGATCGTTTAACTGAATTATTTCAAAGCTATAGGGCTTTCGGTCCGATTATTGCTGTGCTGCTGCCTTTAGTTGAAGCATTTCTTCCGTTTTTGCCGCTTATCGTTTTTGTGGTGGCGAATACAAATTCGTTTGGATTGTGGGAAGGCTTCATCCTGTCATGGGCCGGATCAACAGCGGGGTCCATTCTCGTGTTTTTCATTGTCCGTCATTATGGACAAAGAAGGGCTCTTGGATTCATCCGCAGGCATCCGTCTGTCAGAAAGCTTATGTTATGGGTGGAAAGACACGGTTTTGGCCCGATGTTTCTTCTGCTTTGTTTTCCATTTACACCGTCTGCCGCGGTGAATGTGGTCGCCGGTTTGTCCAGAATCGGAACGCGGCCGTTTGTGTTGGCGGCAGCCTCGGGAAAGCTCGTCATGATTTTTATGATCAGCTTCATCGGATATGATCTTCACGCGCTGATCACGCAGCCGATTCGCACGGTTATTGCCGTTCTGGTGATTGCTGTCTTATGGTATGTCGGCAAAAGGGTGGAACGGTATCTGCATGTGAGAGCCAGCCAGCGTGAGCATGATGGAGGGAGACAGTAACATGAAAAAACGGTTTTGGTTTCTTGCCGGTGTCGTGTCCGTAGTTCTCGCCATTCAAGTCAAAAATGCCGTCTTTATTGATTACAAAGTAGAAGGCATCAGCATGAACCCAACTTTTCAGGAAGGGAACGAACTGTTGGTCAATAAATTTTCACATCGATTCAAAACCATCCATCGCTTTGATATTGTTTTGTTTAAAGGCCCTGATCAAAAAGTGCTGATAAAGCGAGTCATTGGATTGCCCGGTGAATCGATCAAATATAAGGACGATCAGCTGTATGTGAACGGAAAACAGGTGGCTGAACCATTTTTGAAACCATTGAAATCTGTATCTGCCGGAAGCCATGTAACGGGAGATTTTTCACTGAAAGAAACGACAGGGAAAAAGACGTTATCGAAGGGGCAATATTTTGTAATTGGAGATAATCGCATATATAGCTTTGACAGCCGGCATTTCGGTCCGATCAGGGAAAAAGACATTGTCGGAGTCATTTCGGATTAGGAACTGTACACTGAGAAAAAGGCGCCATTTGAAAGGCGTCTTTTTTGTGCTGATTGGAAAAATATGTTGCGAGATCATTTGTCACCCGATATAATTATTTTTGTTACGCGTGTAACAAAATAAAATATGTATTAACACTTATTTCTTTTTTCTTAGGCTTTTTGTGTAGTTGCAGATAAAACAAAAGGAGTGAGCTCATGATGGATTACGAAACAGTTATTATCGGAGGCGGACCGGTTGGATTGATGCTGGCTTCTGAGCTGGCATTGGCAGGGGTAAAAACATGCGTGCTTGAGCGGCTTGAACAGCCAGTGCCGTATTCAAAGGCGTTGACGCTGCACCCCCGCACGCTTGAGCTTTTTGAAATGAGAGGGCTGCTTGAGCGTTTTGCGTCTCGTGGGAAAAAGATATCTTCAGGCCATTTTTCAATGCTCGATACCCGTCTTGATTTTTCCAGTCTGGATACGAGTTGTCCTTATACGCTTTTGCTTCCGCAGGCCAAGACTGAACAGCTGCTTGAGGAACGTGCGCGGAGCCTGGGAGCAGAGGTGTTACGAGGGGCAGAGGTGCTAGCGGTAACGCAAAACGAAGAGGCGGTGCAAACCATTTTCAAGGATCGGGACGGCATTGTGCGGACGCTGAGCAGCCTGTTTGCCGTTGGCGCTGACGGAGCAGGGAGCGTCGTTCGGAAACAGGCGGGAATTGCGTTTCCTGGAACAGACAGCACTATTACTGCAACTCTTGGTGATGTGAAGCTGCTTTCTCCGCCGCCATCAGGAGTCTTGTCGCTTTGTACGAAAGAGGGGGGAGTCATGATTGTTCCGCTTTCTCCTGACCGGTACCGCGTTGTGTTGATCAGCCCTTATCGCACGCAGACGCCGAAAGATGCTCCTGTCACAGAAGAGGAGCTGAAAACAGATCTCACCCGGATTTGCGGAACTGATTTTGGCTTAAACGAGCCTACGTGGATGTCCCGATTCGGGAATGCCTTCCGTCAAGCGAAACAGTATCGGAGCGGCAGACTCTTTCTTGCTGGCGATGCAGCGCATATTCATTTTCCTGCTGGCGGCCAAGGGCTGAATGTCGGTCTTCAGGATGCCATGAACCTTGGGTGGAAGCTTGCGGCGGCTGTCGGCGGCTCTGCACCTTCATGGCTTTTGGACAGCTATCACGCAGAGCGGCATCCGGTGGCGGAAGATCTTCTTCGGAACACAGAGGCGCAGACGCAGCTGATGGATTTCACGAAGACCGGTCTCCATTTGCGAAGCATGGTGTCCGATATGCTTGCTTTTCCCGATGTGAATCGCTTTGTAGCGGGCCAAATTTCTGCAATCGATGTCGGGTATGAAGCTGACCAAAACATGCCGCCGCATCGGTTGAACGGCAAAAGACTTCCGGATGTGGAACTGCGGCTTCCTGATGGCAGTATGGAACGCCTCTATAACTGCCTGCATAATGGGTCATACGTTTTGCTGTCACTGAAACAAGGAGCAGATAATGACCATATCCCATTTAAAGGCTTACACACAGTGTGTGCTTCTCTTGCAGAACCGCGTGAAGAGTGGAGAGACGTGCATACTGTATTGGTTCGGCCTGATGGCCATGCCGCCTGGGCAGTCGATGCCGCCGAACCAGATGCGGCAGAAGTGATTCAAATAGGTATCAGGCGCTGGCTGCCGATTGCCAGCCGTGTGTAACACAAATCGATTGTTTCATCTGTAACAAAACGTTATGATATAAGAAACAATTGAATGAAAAAGGTTGGAAAATCCGATGAATAAAGACCATACGAAACGCAACATTTTTGAATTATATGCGGATCTCATTCATCAGCAGGAGAAATGGGAGGGGCTCATAAAAGTCTTTTTGGCTGATGAAATGAAGAAGCTGGATCAGGAGCACGGACAAAAATCTCAATTGACGATGACAGAAATTCATGTTCTTTCCTGTGTGGGGGAGCATGAGCCGATCAATGTCACTTCGATTGCTGACAAAATGAATACGACAAAAGCGACGGTGTCACGCATCAGCACAAAATTGCTTGGCGCCGGCTTCCTTCACAGAACACAGCTCAGCGATAATAAGAAGGAGGTCTACTTCCGTTTGACGCCGGCAGGGAAGAAGCTGCACAGCTTGCATCAATACTATCATCAAAAGGTTGAGCAGCGTTTTCTCTCCTTTTTTGACCGTTATACAGAGGAAGAGATTCTGTTTGCGGAAAGGCTGTTCCGGGATCTGGCGACGAAATGGTATCCGTCCTCAGAAGAAATGGAAGAGGGTCTCCATAGCGTTTTTGAATAAAAAACCATACAAAGGATGCGTGGCTCAGCGTGTCGGCAAACTCTGGTTCGTAGTCTGGTCTGCGCGTTGGTGGTGCTTACGAATTAGAACATTTTCTTTGCTTCCATACTCACTTTTTTCAGCAACAAGAGTTTTCAATAATGTTTTATTTATATTTAAAATAAAAAGAGGACATTAAGTCCTCTTCTTACTTACGATATGTCTATTAGTATCTTTCATTTACACGTTTTTTACTGTGTTTTTGAAGCTTTGCTTTCAAGTGAAATAGGGTCTTCTGTTTTAGTTCTCCTAATCTTTACAGAAATACCTACTAGAATGACCGCCATCGTTGTAAATATTCCCATGGTTAATAAGATCGTATCATGATTTAAACTCCATCCAATTAAGAAAGAGATGATCGCTCCACCGAAACTTGCCGAAGCAATAAATAAACTTGTAACTTCGTCAACGTACTTTTGAATAATGATTGATGCTAGTGTTAAAGCAATGGGAAATATGCCCGCTATACTTAGACCAATCAAAAATGTGCCACCCAATTGAAGTATTGGGTTACTAATATAAGAGAAGGCGATCAACAAAACAATTAAACAACTGCAACTAAATAGGAGGTACTTAGAAAAATCAAGCCTTCTGCTTACGAAACCAATCAGTATTCTTCCTATGATGATCCCTACCCAGAAAAAGGAGACACTGATAAGACTGATTTGTTCATTGTCTTGGTTTATCATAATTGAAGGTAAAAAGTTGGCGAAATTTGTTTCAATACCAGCATATAGGAAAGCAAAAAATACAAAAAAGCCTAATTGCTTTGATTTTTTTCTATCTCCTATAAAGTATTGAAATGCTCCTATATTTGGCAAGGCCACTTGCTGGTTAGCATTCTTAGCATACTTTCGGTTCTTGGATAAGAAAATTAACCACCCTGCTAATAGGACGAACAAAAAGGTGAATATGCAGTAATACGGTAAAAACCAGTTATTGATATTGATGAAGGAATTAATTAATAATGGGAAAGTTAAAGCGCCTATTCCAAAGAGGACTTCCAGCTTACTCATTTTTTCTGCATTACTTTCGAAATTAGCAATAACAAAGGAACCAACTGTCGTTTCTAATGTACCTGCTCCATATCCTAAGAGAAAAGCCATTACAACAATATAATACCAATCCTTAGTGAGAAAAAAGATACTTAACGCTACAAGCATTATTGTCAAAGCTAAAGTAAGTGTCCTAAAGTGACTGTATTTCTTAATCATTAACGGTGCGATTAATACTCCGCTTAGGAATCCGGTAAACTGAAAGAAAATGATGATCGAAATATCATCTGTTGTCTTGTTAAAAGACTCTAAAAGAAATGGTGTCAAACTTCCTGTTGATATATGGATAATACCCACTGTGAAAAAGAAAGCATATCCAAATAAATATGTCCCTCTTAACATTCATTACACCCCTATATGAAAAAGCAGGAAAATAAATTCCTGCTTTTTCAGTAACTTATCTCTTCGAAATACTAGTTGACTGCTAAAACAGACATTGTTTGAGAGTTGCTATCTTTCTCAAAGAACATTTCTAATACTTCCTGAGATCTAAAACCATCGTTAAAAGAAGGGATCTCAACCCAATCTTTCTGAGTTGATGAAATCCAATTGATTAACTCGCTTCTAAAAGAATCAGCCCAACCGTAAAATTCGTTTGGCGGATCGTTTAATAGACTTTGCGGCACTGGGCAGTCTGCCACGTTTAAGCCATCTATGAGCTTGTAAACGTGAGGATTGCCTGTGTGGTATTTAAACTCTTTTTTGTGTCCAACTACCTCAATGCTAAAACCGCAGTCTTCAGGTACAGAACATTTTGATGTGATGATATTTACAAATACCTTGTTCTTCAGTTGACCATAAATTTCTGCATAGTCATCTACAAGTACCTGTTTATCCTCTTTTGTTTTTACATTTGTGTTCATCTTTGCCCTTACTGATTCTGTGATGAAATCACTTTCAAACAAATACCATACCATGTCGATAAGGTGAATACCCAAATCCCCCAATGACCCGCTGGTCTTCTTACTATTAGCGTCATCTCTCCAAGTAAACTTCTTACGTCTAAGTGCACTGTTTTTCTTGAAGTGTACTTTTATGGACAGGATGTTACCTAGTTCATTATTGATAATTAAGCTTTTTAAGATATTTACGTAAGACAAATATCTATAATTAAATCCCATACTAGCTCTTACATCTAACCTTTCAGCAGTATCTTTCATAATGCTTGCTTCCTCAAGAGAAATAGCCATAGGCTTTTCACACAATACATGCTTTTGTTTTGCTAATGCTTGCAAAGCATGTTCTTTATGGCAAAAGTTTGGAGATGCTACAATTAAACCTTCTGAGACATCAATTAGTTTATCTACATTTTCATATGTCTTCCCACCGAAAGTTTTAACAAAGCTTTCCGCATTTTGTTGATTGATGTCATACACCCCTACTAACTCTGCATTTTTAATTGTAGATAAAGCAGTTGCGTGCGCTCTTGCAATACCACCTGCACCTATGATACCAATCTTCTTCATACTCTATTTCCTCCTCATGATCCAATTAATTTTTTTAAGGTATTCGTGATTCCTTTTGAGTACTCACTATCGGTTATCAGTTGGTGCAGATTTTTGGCTTCTTGTGTTGCATTTTTTAGTAGATATCCATTTCCTACGGCCTGTAACATACGAACATCATTTCCGCTATCTCCAAATGCGATAGCTTTTTCGGTATTTAGGTTGTATTTCTCTAACATAAACTTTACAATTTCATTCTTTCCTGTTCCCATGGGTATAAAATCTACATCATAGCTGTCTTCTGGATCACCAGCTAAGGGATTGCAACGATTTATATTAACTGAAACTCCGTATTCCTCGCAGACCTTTTCAATTGCTAATAAATTTTTCTTGTCGCTTATTTCATCTTGTTCCTGATAATAAAAATTATGCTTATACCGTGACTTTCCTAATTGAGTTTGGGGATTCAAAAGAATGTTATGATTTTCATGTAACTGTTTCACAAGTATCTCAATCTTTTCTTTACTAAACTCTTCATTTATACGACTGTTCCACTCATTATCTTGCTGTCCGAAATTATGCTCTGAAAAGTACGTAATTTCAGTTCCAAGATCACTAGCTATAAAATGCGGGAAATATCTAAATTTTCCTCGTCCCATTTTATCGAGAATAGATTCTATACTGCTCCCGGTAACCCATCCGATAAGTAGTTCCCCAGCTTTACTTTTTTGTTCTAGGTAGTCTTCGAGTTCATATATCTCTTGTTGTTTTTGTTCATCGATTGTATGCGGAAAATACGTTTCATCAAAATCACAAAAAACAATATACTTAGGATGGTCAACCTTGGATAACGTTTTAAACTCTGACTTCTTGCTTAATAACATGAAACAGACCCTCCACTACTCTGTCTTGTTCTTCTAAAGTAAATGACGGATATAATGGCAAATGCAGTACCTGACTATGAGCCTTTTCCGTATGAACCAATTGGAGTTTTGTATACTTGTCCTGTACTAAAGGAGTTTTTTGCATATGAGACAGTATTGGATAATATACATCTGTTTGAACACCAAAATCTTCATTTAATTTAGACATTATATCTGTCCTATCTTCTGTTCTTACCTTAATAGGAAACAGATGCCACACATGATCTTCACTTAATTCTGGTAATTCAATAAGACCTTTATTCTGTAATTCTGCTAATTGAGTAATATATCTATCTGCCAAAAATAGTCTTTTGAAGTTGTTTAATGAAAGATACTTAATCCTCTCTAAACCAATTGCTGCCTGTAAATTGTCCATTTTTGAGTTGAGTCCAAAATCGATAACTTTTTTATTTTTCACATTTACTTCAAAACCATGATAACTAAATTCAATGCATTTTTTAGCGAGTTCTTCATTATCAGTTGCTATTGCTCCAGCCTTACCACATACACCAAAATTCTTATATGGATTAAAACTTAATGTGGTTATGTCTGCATCCTTTCCTAAGTCTGTCAGTCCAATTCCTTGGCAAGCATCCTCAATTACTTTCAATTGATAACGATTGGCTATTTGACGGATATGCTTCATTTCTGAATGTTTTCCGTATAAGTGCACAGGTAGAATAAACTTTGTATAAGGAGTTATTGCTTCCTCAATTTTGTTAGGATCGATGCAGAATGTTTGCGGGTTAATATCTACATAGATAGGAACGCCTCCCAAAGCTAACACAGCATTTTCAGTAGCTGAAAAGCTATTAGCTGGCATGATCACTTCATCCCCGCGGTTTAACCCTAAAGCCAATAATCCTATCATAATAGCATCCGTTCCACTGCTGGTTGCAATTACATACCTTTTATGTAAATATGTTGATAAAACCTTTTCGAATTGATCTAAAAAGGAACCACTCGTAAATTTTCCAGTTGGCAAAACTTTAGTTAAAGTATTTAAGATATCATCCACTTCATCATTGGTTATTAATCTATCTACAGGCATAAAAGGGACTTTACTGATTTCACGATTCTTTTGGTAGTTGAAAAGGTCGTTTTCAATATCTGTGTTTTCTTTTAATACTTGTTTCCACCGCTCGTTTACAATACTGTCTTCAATAACAAGTTCTTTTCCTTGTAAGTCACCTTTTAAGTGTTTTAGTAGTAACATGTTTTCCTTACTTTTACCTGAAACTTTAACCTGTTTTTGCATGAACAGTACCTCCAATGATTTTTAATCTGGAAAATTTGTTACAAATTTATCCTAATTTCTGAAACCGATAACATGTCAATAACTTTTTAAAGGAAGGGAAAATATGCCTACAATTGATGAAATAGCAAAATTGTGCAATGTGTCTAAAACCACAGTATCAAGAGTATTGAATAATCATCCTTATGTGTCGAAAGAAAAAAGAGATATGATCTTAGAGGCTATTAACGATCTTGACTACACTCCCAATTATTTAGCTCGGAATTTTAGGAGAAATAAGACACAAACGATAGCTTTATCGGTTCCGAGTATCGATCATCCATTTTTTGCTCAATTAATAAAAGGGGTCTCTCATGAAGCACTGTTTAAGAATT
Source organism: Bacillus sp. V26 (assembly GCF_034296245.1). NCBI lineage: Bacteria > Bacillati > Bacillota > Bacilli > Caryophanales > Bacillaceae > Bacillus > Bacillus sp. V26. The sequence continues at coordinate 183,500 of NZ_JAXKQF010000002.1, forward strand.
ACAAGGTCATTGTATTTCAAACCTTTTATGACAAACAGACAGAGCTAGAGCTATTAGAGTTATTGAAACACAAAGAAGTTGACGGCATTATTCTTGGAACTTTAGAAAATGAATGGGATAAGATATCCCCTTTCTTAAAGTATGGTCCTATCTTATTGTGTAATGAATATCATCACTCAGCGGACATAACGATCATTGGGTATGATGAATTTGAAGCCGCATACATGGGGGTAGCACATTTAATTGAAAGAGGACATAAAAAAATTGGATTTTGTTTTGATACTCCATATAGCGAAGCTCAATGTCAGAGGAAAGAGGGTTACTTGAAAGCTTTACAAGATTACAATTTACATCATAAAAACGAATGGATATTCGGCGAATTGTTTAATATCGAGGATGGCTTTCGTGTTTTTCATAAGATAAAGGATCTAAAGGACAGACCCTCAGCAATATTTACAGGAAATGATCAAGTCGCCGCAGGGATTATTAAACAGGCGATAAAAAATGGCTTTAAAGTTCCAGAAGACTTAGCTGTAATTGGTTTTGACAACCAATCGATTTGCCAAGTAGTTACTCCGACCATAACAACAATTGATATTCCCATAATAGAATTAGGTCAACAGGCTGTGTTGAAAATAATCGAGTATATTTCGGGTAACACTTCTTTAAACAGAAAAATTATTAAACTGCCAACAAATCTTATTATAAGAGAATCAACGTAACTAGAGATTTTCACTTCTTTATCTTTGTATAGAAAAAGAGGTTATTCATATGTAACCTCTTTTTCAATCAGGAATCCTGTTTTTGGGAATTCTTATGGATGCTCTTATACCAAAAGTCGCTCTAGTTAAAGATTCTTCATTACTCATTGCTCTATACGCTGTATCCATTTTTACTTATCATTCATTTGTGTCAGCAATTTCAATCAAAGCATTCACAACAACGAAATATCTGGATTGATGCTTTTTACACTTACATTTCCCCATCTTAATGGTTAGCGATTTAAAAGTTCTTAAATCCTTTTATTTCATTTACCTTCTCCATTTGAAGTCTTCCATACTCTACAGAATAGAGTCACCCCAAACCTTTTCTTCCTAAAGACTACCATATGAAGATTTTTTCCAACTAGGCATTGCTGCCGCTTATCGAACTCTCTTTGCCTTTTTTTTCACCGTGAAGATGGTGAAGCAGACGATAAAATGGCGGCAAGAGGGCGATGACAAGGATGACGCGTATGACCTGAACCGCTACGACAAAGGTGGAATCGGCATGCAATGTAACAGACGTCGTCGCCATTTCTGCAATGCCGCCGGGTGCAAATGCCAAAACAGAGGTGATCAGCGAAATCCCTGTCAGTTTGGAAACGATCACCGCGCTTAAAAGCATAGCGGCAATTAAGCCGACTGATGAAATGAAACCGACGATCATGATACGTGTAACGCCGGCAAACATGCTTTTGTACATCTTAGAACCGATTGTAGCCCCCAGAAATATCTGCGAAAGATGGTTGGCCTGTGACGGCCACCATGCAAGCATGTCATGGCCTGTTATTGAAGCGCCGCCTATGTGCACGGCCGCTACACCGAGCATACTGCCGAGCAGCCACGGAGCGGGAAATTTTAAATATTTTGCCGCTTTACAAGCTCCCCAGGCAACGAAAATGAGAACGCCGGTCCACAGTACGGGAGCGAGCCCGATTTCTGTCGTGGCAGCGGATACCGTTTGTGTTGCGGCACTTGCAGGGCCATCTTGTTTAGCGTAAATCAGGATAACCAAAAACGGAATAGACAGGACCACGAGAAGCACCCGCATCATTTGAACGAGACTGACAATAGCGGTATTGGCACCGACCTCCTGAGCAATACTCGGCATGGCGGACAGTCCGCCGGGAGCCGTGCCGACAAAGCTGGTCATCATATCCGTTTTGCTGAAACGCCAAAGCACATAGCCTGACAGCATGGCAAGGAGTATCGATAAAATCAGCATGATGCCGACCGAAAACCAATGATCTTTGAGGACAGACAGAACGGATAGGTTCAGCTTTTGGCCCAATTCAATGCCGAGGATCATCTGCCCGAGAGCGAGCCACCGGCGGTTAATTCCTTTTTGGTCTGGCGCCATCATCAGCCAAGCCGGCCGTATCATAGCGAGACAGCAGGCGACAATCAGCGTTCCGATCATCCACCCGATCGATATTCCGGTTAACGAAAGAATAAACCCCCCGGCTGCACTGATTGCGATAAACCATAGATCTGTGAGGAGATTTTTGTCTTTCTTCAATATAAAACCCTTCTTCCTATTAAGCTCCAATTGTTCATGTAGTGAATGTATGATTACTATAGTATATTTTTGTTGATAAAGAAATTATGAATTTTTTTCTGTCAGCCATTGATTTTTCTTATGACCTTATATTCAATCCTCTCCATGATATGAGACTGCAAGAAACCGGCGGCGAGAAGACACACGGAAAGGGTGTAAAACATGATTTCTCCGCCAAACGAAGTCAGGATCAGTCCGCCGGCCAGCGGTCCGATTGACCGTGAAATATCCCAATGCAAGCCGTATATCGCATAGAAACGGCCGAGCATATGGGGCGGCGCAAGCCGGGAAATAAAGGTATGGATATGAGTGAGTCCGATGCTTTCTCCAACCGTCATCACGGCCGCAGTCAGCATAAGCAGCGTCAAAGATGTTGAGAATGCAAAGCCGGCGGCCGCAAGTGAGTAACTGATATAGGTGATGAGAAGAATCGTTTTCATCGGAAACTTTTCTGTCCATTTTACTAAAGGGACTTGAAGAACAAAGCTTAATAAAGCTTTTGCTGCCGAGTAGATTGCCAGCATGGACAGGTAATCAGGAAACTTATTTTTGCTGAACAGCCTGTATGTCGTTTCTGTTTGCGCGTATAACATGCTGATTGGGAGAGAAAGCAGCAAAAGGATCAAAACAGGCCGGTATCTTGTGAAACTCGCGGATAATGCTGCGGGATGATCTGCTTTTAGCGGCTTTGTTTCTGGTAATTTAAAGGCGGCGATAAGAAAATAAATGAACAGCGCCGCGGCATCTAGTGCAAATATCCAAACGGGATCATGAGCGTACAGCAGCAGCCCAAGCAGCGGACCTGCCGTCAAGCCTGCTGAGTAGATGGCATTGATGACGGCAAAAACTTCCGAACGTCTGCTTTCCGGCGTGCTTTCGGCAATCTGTGCGCGTGAAGCAGGAATGTACAGGGATCTTCCGATGCCGTTGAGGATATAAAGGAAAGCGAAAAAATATGCATCGTGAGCAAAAACAAAACCCGCCATTGCCGCTGTTTGCAGAAGCAGGGCAGTAAGGATCGCTGTTCGCCGTCCGAGCTGATCTGTCACCTGTCCCGCTATGAGTGTCAGGCAAATATCAGCGAAGGGCTGAAGACTGATGATAAGCATGGGAAGCATCACGCTTCCGTTTAATTGCTCATGCAGATACAGCACCATAAACGGCCCCATCATGGCCCCTGTCAGGCTTGTCAGCATTTCGCCGAAAAATCGGAGCCAAACGGGTGCTGTGTAGCGGGATTTAATTGATTGGAAGAGGATAAACATGTGATTACCGCCTTTCGCTGTTTGATATAGTAGTAGTGTATAGAAGGGGCGGCGGGCCAAAAAGAGAAGAAAATTAGAGAAAAAGATTCCCCTTTTTGTCAGGAGGTGCAGGGATTGAAGCTGATTGACCATTATGTGGCGCTCGCAAAAGCTGAGAGCGGCGAACCGGGACAGATGAAGGAAATGCCGCTCAGTGAGATTGCGGCATGTTTATATTGTACAGAGAGAAATGCGAAGCTGATTTTACATAAGATGGAGAGCGAAAAGTGGATCATTCGCGAAAGCGGATCGGGGCGCGGCCATAAATCAAAAATCGCTTTTCTCCGTCATCCGGAAGATTTGCTGCTTCAAACTGCCAAGGAATATACAACAGCCGGAAAGCTTGAAAAAGCAAAAGGACTGCTTGACCATTATCAGCAGGCGTTTCCGGGGATTCAAAATATGTATGACATGTGGTTTTCTGAGGTGTTCGGTTTTGTAACAGAAACCGGACAGGATCGTGAACAGGATGTGCTGCGCTTGTTTATAGCCCCAGCAGTGGTAAGCAGTTTTGATCCGTGCAGGATCTTTCTGCGGTCAGAGGGCCATTTTGTCAAGCAGATTTATGATACACTGCTCCGGTTTGATCGGGAAAAGAGAGAACCGCAGCCGCATTTAATCCACGGATGGAATAAGGCGGGGAAAAAACGGTGGCGATTCTTTCTTCGGAAAGGCGTTTCTTTTCATAATGGAAAGCCATTGACGTCAAGGGATGTTGTATTTACGTTTCAGCGTTTTATGGATCATGATGAAAATCCATATAAATGGCTGCTGAAAGGTGTTGAACGGATTTCAGAGAAAGGGCCTTTTTGTGTGGACATTGAGCTCGATCAGCCGAATGAGCTTTTGCCGTATATCCTTTGTGATGAACGGCTGTCTATCCTGCCGGCAGAAACGAACGGCGGGGTGAATGGGACGGGACCTTTTTGCCTTGTTCAGCATGACGAACACATGCTCATTCTTCAAGCCAACGAGCGGTACTTTAAAGGCCGGGCATTCTTAGATCGTATTGAGTTTGTGTTTTCTGAGCAAGCAGATGATATGTACGGTTTTATCCTTCGAGAAAAACAGAAACCTTCTGAGCGGCAAACTGTTTTTGAAGAACGGCATGTTCAATACTTGTCACTAAACCTTAGAAAGAAAGGACCGCTTCAGCATCCAAGCTTGAGAAAAGCCCTTCGGCTGCTGATTTCATCTGAACAGCTCGTTCGTGAGGCGGGAGGACACAGAAGCATTCCGGTATCATCTTTTTTCCACCCGGCGCCTTTTGACTGGGGAGATGCTTCCCCTGCGGAATTAATGAAAAAAAGCGGATATGCGGGGGAAACGCTGTCACTGTTTACCTTTTCTGAAACGGATCATCGCGAGGACGCAGCGTGGATTCAAGAGGTTTGTGAACGGAACGGTATTAGGCTTGACCTGGAATTTTGTGCTGCTGCCGATTTGCGCCGCCCGGAAATCGTACAAATGGCTGACATCATTCATGACAGCGCAACGTTTTATGAAGAAAGCGAGTTTGGTTTTTTGCATTTGCTTCTTTCGGAGAACAGCTTTTTGCATCAGCATCTTTCAGATGAACAGAAACGGACATTTTCAGAAATGATAGAACGGTTTTTCTCATTGCGCGACCGGCCTTCCAGAATGAATATAGTAAAACAAATTGACCGTCAGCTTATAGGCGATGTCAGCGCGATTCCGCTGTACCAAAATGTGCTTGAGGTTGCATCGAGTGAAACTGTTGAGGGCCTGATGCTGGATGAAGAGGGGTGGATTGATTTTTACTCTGTATGGCTGTCAAAAGAGTGAAGAGGGCTCTCATTTGACCCCTCTTATGCTTCGTTACGCAGCCATTTTGCGGCAGTGATCGGCGCAGGCAAAGCAAGACGCCGCGCACGCTTGGCAATGATCGTGATCATGCTTTTCGCATTCAGTGCCGCAGGCTTCACAAATATCGGCGCAAAGTGCGCAAATTTCTTTCATAAAGGGGCTGTCCGTTTGCATGGCTTTCACTGCCAGCGCGCAAATATCCGCACATTCCCTGTCAAGCCGGATGCAGCCGCTCAGATCGTGGTGCGCGCTTTCTTCCAAACATTTTGTAAAACAATGGTTGCAAGCTTCCATACATGTGATACAAGCTTCAATGGTTTGCTGCATGCTTGATTCCCCCTCATATGTTCGTGTATGATTTTATGTTTCCCGGCTGAGGTTAAGAAAAACAGTGGAGTGTGTTTTAGGGGGAGAGGGTGTAAATATAATCTGATCGTGTCGATCAAAATCGGGTGCTAGCGATCCATCAAATAGTATAAAAACCAGACAGCATGATTTTGTTCATCTCGTGCGGCGCGCGTAAAGATACCCTTTGCCTTTACATTTGAGGTTTCCTCAGCTGCGCGTAAGTAAAAGTCAACGGTTTTCTGTTCATCTTTAAAAGCGGCATCAAGTCCTCTTGTAAAAGTGTCCGGGCATTTCTCTGTTTGTTTCGGCATGATAGGTTTGCCTGTAATGGCTCCGTATAATGAGGAGAAATCACGGAGATGGCGGATCTCATCGCGCCTGATTTCTTCAATTTGTTTTCTGACATCAGCAGGGTGGGCAAGTTCAGCAAGCCTGCGGTAGCATTGAACTGCGCTGAATTCTCCGTTGATGGCTTTCTGGAGATTTTGAATCAAAACAGGGTCTTCCCGGTATTGCGCTGGATAAGGAAAATAGCTGTAATACAAGGGGGTTCAACTCCATTCTTAAGGAATTGGGCTTCTGTAAAAGTATATGTGAGGCCAGAAAACATGTGCGGAGAAATTCAGCTTCTTATAAATGAAAAGGCCGTTTTTACCAATAGATCAGATTGGTCATTTTCGTCAATATTCGATAAAATATAAACAGATAAAAAGAGAGGGGTCTTCTAATTTGGGAGCAGAGTTTTTAGTAGGCAGGTCCGGGAGTGGAAAAACGAAGCTGATCATCGACAGCATTCAAGATGAACTGCGCCGGGCTCCATTCGGGAAACCGATCATTTTTCTAGTCCCGGATCAAATGACGTTTTTAATGGAATACGAGCTTGCTAAAACGCCTGATACGGGCGGCATGATTCGTGCTCAAGTCTTCAGCTTTTCACGACTGGCCTGGCGCGTCCTCCAGCATACGGGAGGAATGAGCAGGCCGTTTCTTACGAGCACGGGCGTACAGATGCTCCTGCGGAAGCTCATTGAAGAGCACAAACAGGAGTTTAAAGTCTATCAAAAAGCAAGTGATAAAAGCGGTTTTACCGCACAGGTAGAACGGATGCTGACTGAGTTTAAGAGATACTGTCTGGAACCGGAAGATATTCGCCGGATGGCGGATAGCGGAACAGCTTCCGAGTATCGGGGGGAACGTGTTTTATCTGAAAAGCTTCATGATTTATCGATCCTGTACCAGCAGATGGAAAAAAGCCTTGAGGATCAGTATCTTCATTCTGAGGATTATTTGACGCTATTGGCAGAGCATATCCCGCAGGCGGAAGATTTGAAAGGGGCACATGTCTATGTAGATGGCTTTTATCAGTTTACAACGCAGGAATTCAGGGTGTTAGAGCAGCTTATGCTTCAGGCAGAGCATATCACGTTTTCACTCACAGCGGACAAGCCGTCACATGAGGGGGAGCCGCAGGAACTTGATTTGTTCAGAATGACGGGAAAAACGTATTATCGCCTGCACCAGACGGCAAAGGAACTGAATCTGGACATCACCTATAAAGAGCTTGATGAATCAAAGCGGCACAAGCGCACACCGGAATTAGCCCATTTAGAAGCACAGTATGAAGCGCGTCCGGTTATTCCGTTTGCTGAGAAACAAGAGGCTTTTACCGTGATGCAGGCCGCTAACAGACGAGCAGAGCTAGAAGGTATTGCCCGGGAAATCCACAGCCTTGTCAGAGAGAAGGGCTACCGTTACAAGGATATGGCGATTCTAGCGCGTCAGCCGGAAGACTATAAGGATATGGTCAAGGAAGTATTTGCAGATTACGAGATTCCTTATTTTATTGACGGGAAAACATCTATGCTGAACCACCCGTTAGTAGAATTTATTCGGTCAAGCCTTGACGTATTAAAGGGAAATTGGCGTTATGAAGCGGTGTTCCGCTGCGTGAAAACCGAACTGTTATTCCCGCTTAACCAGCCGAAGGCCAAGGTAAGAGAGCAGGTTGATCAGCTGGAGAATTACTGTATCGCTTACGGCATCAAAGGCGATCGCTGGACAAAGGGCGATCGTTTCCATTACAGACGTTTTGTGTCGTTAGATGATGAATTTGCGCAGACCGATCAAGAAATCGAAATGGAAAACATGCTGAATGACACGCGCGATTGGATTGTTCCGCCGCTGTTCCAGCTGCAGAAACGAATGAAAAAAGCAAAAACGGTTCAAGAGAAGGCGGAGGCGCTTTACCGTTATTTAGAAGAGACGGATGTGCCGCTGAAGCTGGATCAGGAAAGACAGCGGGCTGAGGAAGACGGCAAAATCATTGAAGCACAGCAGCACCAGCAGGCGTGGGATGCAGTCATTCAGCTGCTTGAGGAGTTTGTGGAAATGATGGGCGAAGATGACATTTCTCTCGATTTGTTTCAGCAAATGATGGAGACCGGTGCAGAGTCGCTGACATTCTCTCTCATCCCTCCGGCGCTTGATCAGGTGTTTGTCGGCAATATGGATTTGTCCAGAATATACGGCACCTCATGCACCTTTGTGATCGGGGCAAACGACGGCGTCCTGCCGGCTCGCCCTGACGAAAACGGGGTGCTGTCGGATGATGATCGTGAGTGGCTGAAGACGATAGGTATTGAGCTTTCCTCCGGTGGGCGGGAGCGTCTGCTTGATGAGCATTTCCTCATCTATATGGCGCTTTCAAGCCCGTCTGACCGCCTTTATGTGACGTATCCGATTGCTGATGCTGAAGGAAAAACGCTTTTGCCGTCGATTGTAATCAAGAGGCTGGAAGAACTGTTTCCGCAGCATCGTGAGCGTCTATTGACAAATGAACCGGAGCAGGTCAGCGATGAGGAACAGCTTATGTACCTTGTCAATAAAAGCGTGGCACAATCATACACCGCTAGCCAGCTCAGATTATGGACGAGGGAATATGAGATCAGCGATGTCTGGTGGAGCGCGTATAATGCGCTGATGAATGAACCTGACAGGCTGGAATCGAAAAAGCTTTTCTCTAGCCTGTTTTTCCGAAATGAAGTCAAGCAGCTTGAACGCTCTGTATCGAGACAGCTCTATGGTGAACGCATTCAAGGGAGCGTGTCGAGGATGGAAACCTTTAACGCTTGTCCGTTCTCTCATTTTGCGTCCCACGGGCTGCATCTGAAGGAACGTCAATTTTTCAAGCTTGAAGCACCGGATATCGGGCAGCTTTTTCATTCGAGTTTAAAACTGATTTCAGACCGGCTGCGTGAGCACAAAATAGACTGGCGCGACCTAACGAAGGAGCAGTGCGAGCTGTTTTCTCATGATGCGGTCGAGCTGCTGGCGCCGAAACTGCAAAAAGAAATTCTGCTCAGTTCAAACAGACATTATTACGTGAAGGAAAAACTGCAAAAAATTGTCACGCGCGTGTCCGGCATTTTAAGCGAGCATGCGAAAGCGAGCGGATTCGTGCCGATCGGCCTTGAATTGGGCTTTGGCGGAAAGGGCCCGCTCCCGCCGCTTACCTTTAAGCTGAAAAACGGCTGTACGATGGAGCTCGTCGGGCGGATTGACCGCGTGGATAAAGCGGAGAGCTCTAAAGGCCTGCTCCTCCGAATTGTCGACTATAAATCCAGCGAAAAAGGCCTTGACTTGGCGGAAGTGTATTACGGACTTGCGCTGCAAATGCTGACGTATCTGGATTTATCGATTACACATTCGTTAGACTGGCTAGGGATGAAAGCCACGCCGGCCGGAGTGCTGTATTTCCATATTCATGACCCGATGATACAATCGAATCTTCCGCTCGGACTTGATGAAATTGAACAGGAAATTTTTAAGAAATTTAAGATGAAGGGCCTCCTCCTCGGTGATCAGGAAGCGATTCGCCTCATGGATACAACCCTTCAAGAAGGAAGATCAAATATCATCAATGCGGGCCTGAAGAAAGACGGCTCACTCAGATCGGATTCAGCGGCAGTCGGTGAAAAAGAATTTGAGCTGTTGACGAAGCATGTGCGCCGCACCTTCCAAGAAGCAGGCGAGCAAATCACTGACGGGCGCGTATCCATTGAGCCGTATAAAATGAAGAACAAGACGCCTTGCACATACTGTGCGTTCAAATCAGTATGCCAATTTGATGAATCATTAGAAGAAAACGAGTATCGTCTGTTAAAGGCCGAAAAGGACAAGACGGTACTTGATTGGATAAAGAAGGAGGCTGATGGCAATGAACATTCCTAAACCAGCAGACAGCACATGGACAGATGACCAGTGGAATGCCATCGTCTCAACCGGCCAGGATATCCTTGTGGCAGCGGCGGCAGGCTCCGGTAAAACCGCTGTTCTTGTCGAAAGAATGATCCGGAAAATCACGGCGGAAGAAAATCCGGTTGATGTAGACCGGCTTCTCGTTGTCACCTTTACAAACGCCTCAGCGGCAGAGATGAAACACCGGATCGCGGATGCACTGGAAAAAGAGCTGGTAAAACGCCCAGGATCACTGCATATCCGACGCCAGCTGTCCCTATTAAACCGGGCCAGCATTTCAACGCTTCATTCGTTTTGCCTGCAGGTGCTGAAAAAATATTACTACCTGATTGATCTTGATCCGGGCTTTCGGATTGCTGATCAGACAGAAGGCGAGCTTCTCGGGGACGAGGTGCTGGATGAGCTGTTTGAGGAGGAATATGCAAAGGGTGATAAGGCGTTCTTTGAGCTTGTCGACCGCTACACGACTGACCGGCATGACTTAGATCTGCAATATCTCGTGAAACAGGTGTACGAGTATTCCCGTTCCCACCCTGATCCGGAGACATGGCTGAAAAGTTTTGTTCATTTGTATGATGTAACAGAAAAGAGCGCGATCGAGGAACTGCCGTTTTATCCGTATGTCAAAGAAGATATTGCGATGGTGCTGGACGGAGCAAAGGAAAAGCTCCAGCGTGCCCTTGAGCTGACAAAAGCGCCGGGAGGACCGGCGCCGCGCGCTGAAAATTTTCTCGATGATCTCGCGCAGATTGATGACCTGATTCAGCATCAGGATGACTTCAATGAACTTTATCAGCGCGTGCCCGCTGTCTCCTTTAAGCGTGCAAAAGCGGTGAAGGGGGACGAGTTTGATCCCGTCTTGCTTGATGAAGCGACAGACTTACGAAATGGCGCCAAAAAACTGCTTGAAAAACTCAAAACCGATTACTTCACCAGAAGCCCGGAGCAGCATGTAAAAAGTTTGGCTGACATGGAGCCTGTCATTGAAACACTCGTCCAGCTTGTTATCAGCTACGGGAAACGGTTTGAAGCCGCAAAGCAGGAGAAGTCGCTCATCGATTTTTCTGATTTGGAGCATTATTGCCTGTCCATCTTGACCGCTGTGAACGAAAAAGGCGAACGTGAGCCGAGTGAGGCGGCAAGATTTTATCAAGAGCAGTTTCATGAGGTGCTTGTCGATGAATATCAGGACACCAACCTGGTGCAAGAATCCATTCTTCAGCTCGTCACAAGCGGGCCGGAAGAGACAGGCAACCTGTTTATGGTAGGAGATGTCAAACAGTCGATTTATCGATTCAGGCTTGCGGAGCCGCTTCTTTTTCTCTCCAAGTACAAACGGTTTACAGAGAGCGGAGAAGGTACAGGCCGGAAAATCGACTTGAACAAAAACTTTCGAAGCAGAGCTGATATTTTAGACAGCACAAACTTCTTATTCAAACAGCTGATGGGCGGCAAAATCGGCGAGGTCGATTATGATGAACAGGCTGAGCTGAAACTCGGAGCGGCGTATCCGGAAAACAATGAAACGGAAACAGAGCTGCTGCTGATTGACAAGTCAGAGGAGGCGGACGCAGGCGAGGAAGCGGAAGAGCTGGAAACGGTGCAGTTCGAAGCAAAAGCGATCGCCAAGGAAATACGCAAGCTGATCTCATCGCCATTTAAGGTATATGACGGGAAAACGAAAACACACCGCAATATTCAATACCGCGATATCGTGATTTTGCTGCGATCCATGCCGTGGGCGCCGCAAATCATGGAGGAACTGCGAGCTCAGGGCATACCGGTTTACGCCAATTTAACATCAGGCTACTTTGATGCGGTGGAAGTGTCTGTGGTGCTTTCTGTCCTGAAGGTGATTGATAACCCGTATCAGGATATTCCGCTTGCTTCCGTTCTGCGTTCACCGATTGTCGGTGCTGACGAGAACGAGCTGTCTTTGATCCGGCTTGAAAACAAAAAGGCGCCGTACTATGAAGCAATGAAAGACTATCTGGCAGCCGGCGACCGAAACGATGAGCTCTACCAAAAGCTGCAAACGTTTTACGGACATTTGCAAAAGTGGCGCGCATTTTCGAAAAACCATTCGGTGTCCGAGCTGATCTGGGAAGTGTACCGCGACACAAAATATATGGATTATGTCGGCGGGATGCCGGGCGGAAAACAGCGCCAGGCTAACTTGCGTGTCCTTTATGACCGGGCGCGCCAATATGAATCGACGGCATTTCGCGGCCTGTTTCGCTTCTTGAGGTTTATCGAACGCATGCAGGAACGCGGCGATGACCTAGGAACGGCGAGAGCGTTAAGCGAACAGGAGGATGTTGTCCGTTTAATGACGATTCACAGCAGCAAAGGACTCGAATTTCCAGTCGTCTTCACAGCGGGACTCGGCCGGAATTTCAACATGATGGATCTCAACAAATCCTACCTGCTGGACAAGGAGCTTGGGTTTGGCACGAAATTTATCCATCCTGAATGGCGCATCAGCTATCCGACGCTTCCGCTCATCGCGATGAAGAAAAAAATGCGCAGGGAACTGCTGTCTGAGGAATTGCGTGTCCTCTATGTTGCTTTAACGAGGGCAAAGGAAAAGCTGTTTCTTGTAGGCTCATACAAGGATCATCAGAAACAGCTGGCAAAATGGCAGGCATCCGCGTCCCAAGCTGACTGGCTTCTGCCGGAATTTGACCGCTATCAGGCGAAAACGTATTTGGATTTCATCGGACCTGCTCTTGTCAGACACAGAGACTTGGAGTCTTTGGCTGAGGGCGGCACGGCAGCGGTTTCTGATATATCAGGCCATCCGGCCCGCTTTGCTATTCAAATGATCCATTCATATGATCTGCTTGATGATGAGCTGGAAGAGAGACTGGAAGAAAAAAGCGAACGTCTTGAAGCGATCCGCCGTGGTGAACCGGTTCCCGGCCCGTTTGCATTTGAGGAAAAAGCTCGCGAGCGGCTGGCCTGGAAGTATTCGTATCACGAGGTGACACACATTCGCACGAAGCAGTCCGTTTCTGAGATTAAGAGAAGAAGAGAGTACGAAGACGAATACAGCGGACGGGCGCCCGTTAAACCGGCTGATGGAAGCATTCTGTACAGACGCCCGGCTTTCATGATGAAAAAAGGCCTGACAGCAGCAGAAAAAGGAACAGCTATGCATACGGTCATGCAGCATATTCCGCTGACACATGTGCCGACGATAGAAGAAGCGGAGCGGACAGTGCAGCATCTTTATGAAAAAGAGCTGCTCACCGAAGAACAGCAATCCGCTATCAATATTGAGGAAATCGTTCAATTTTTCCATACGGAAATTGGCGAAAAACTGATCGGCGCTAAATGGAAGAACCGCGAAGTTCCATTCAGTTTGGCGCTTCCGGCAAAAGAGATTTATCCTGATGCGAAAGAGGCGGATGAGCCGCTATTGGTGCAGGGGATCATCGATTGTCTCTACGAAACAGAGGATGGCTTATATTTGCTGGACTATAAAACAGACCGAATTGAGGGGAAATTCCAGCACGGCTTTGAAGGAGCAGCCCCGATCCTGAAAAAGAGATATGAAACGCAAATTCAGCTGTACACAAGGGCCGTTGAACAAATTGCTCAAACGAAGGTAAAAGGGTGTGCGCTTTATTTCTTTGACGGAGGGCACATTCTGACTTTATAACGAGATCCATAAGCTCCGGGAATCAGACGGAGCGGATCTCGTTTTCTATACAAAAGAGAGGTGAACGCATTTGCGGATTTTACATACGGCTGACTGGCATCTAGGAAAAACCCTTGAAGGAAGAAGCAGGCTGAGTGAACAGGCGGATGTATTGGACGAACTGAATACAATCGTAAAGGAAGAGCAGATCGATGCTATTGTGATGGCGGGAGACGCGTTTGATACCGTGAACCCGCCGGCTTTAGCCGAGCAGTTATTTTATGAAAGCCTGTCCGCTCTCAGTGACAGAGGAAAGCGCCCGATCGTTGTCATTGCCGGAAACCATGATAATCCTGACAGATTGTCCGCTGCTTCACCGCTGACACATGAGAACGGCATTTATTTAATCGGCTATCCGACAACTGAACCGCTTCATATAGAAGTGCCTTCAGCAGGTGAGCTTTTGGCTGTCGGAGCGCTGGCATATCCGTCTGAGGCACGGTTAAATGAAGTTCTTTCCGATACATTTGAAGAGAAACTTCTCCGTGATCACTATGATGTGAAAATCAGGCAGGCGTTTGAACAGATTACAAGCCGCTTCCGAAAAGACGCCGTAAAGATTGCCGCCAGCCATATTTATGTTGCGGGCGGCAACCAAACAGACTCGGAGCGGCCGATTGAAGTCGGCGGCGCTTATACGGTGGCCGCTGAAAGCCTGCCGGCGGATGCCGCTTACGTGGCGCTTGGCCATTTGCATCGGCCGCAAACGATTAAACGGGCGCGAACGCTTGCGCGGTATTCTGGATCTCCGCTGGCCTACAGCTTTTCTGAGGCAGGCTACGCCAAATCGGTGACCATTGTAGACGCAAAGCCGGGCGAAGAGGCCTCTTGGCATGAGGTTTTATTATCAAGCGGCAAGTCTCTTGTAAAATGGAAAGCGGCAAATGGTTTAAGTGAGGTATACAGCTGGCTCGATGAAGGCAGGGATCAGAATGCCTGGATTGATCTTGAAATCCGTGTGACGGACCAGCTGTCACTTGAAGACATTCACCGACTGCGAAAAGCACATCCGGGCTTTATCCATATCAGGCCGGTCTTTGAAGAACAAAACATTGAGCGCGAACGGATCGAGGTTAAGCATGTGTCCATCGAAGACCGTTTCAAGAAATTTTATGAAAAACAGACAGGCGGCGCAGTGCCGGATGATGAAATGGTGAAGCTGTTTTTAGAGCTTGCATCAGGCACAGAAGATGAGGAGGAAGCAAGATGAAGCCGATCGCCTTAACGATAAAAGGGCTCCACAGCTTTAGGGAGGAGCAGACGATAGATTTTGACAGCCTTTCCGGTGCAGGTGTCTTCGGTATCTTCGGGCCGACAGGAAGCGGTAAATCCTCGATCCTTGATGCGATGACCCTTGCTTTATATGGAAAGGTAGAGCGGGCGGCGAACAATACGCACGGGATCTTAAACCATGCGGAAGATTCGCTGACTGTTTCCTTTACCTTTGCGCTTCAGACCAATCATCAAACCTCTTACAAAGTCGAGCGCGTGTTTAAGAGAACGGATGAAATGAAAGTGAAAACAGCGCTTTGCCGTTTCATCGAGATCAAGGATGAGCAAACTGTGCTTGCTGATAAGGCCAATGAAGTGAACAAAAGAGTCGAGGAGCTCTTGGGGCTGACCATCGACGACTTTACGAGAGCGGTTGTGCTGCCGCAAGGGAAGTTTGCTGAATTTCTTTCCTTAAAAGGGGCGGAACGCAGGCATATGCTTCAGCGTTTATTCAATTTGGAACAGTATGGAGACCGCCTTGTGAAAAAGCTGAGACAGCAGGCGCAGGAAGCCAATGCGAGAAAAAACGAAATGCTTGCAGAGCAATCGGGTCTCGGCGAGGCGAGTTCAGAAGCGGTTGAACAAGCTGAACAAGCGCTTGAACAAGCGGAAGCCAAACTGGAATCAGTGCGGAAAAATCGTGATCAAATAAAAGAACGGTTTGCGGAGCATCAAGAGATCTGGAATGTCCAAAAGGAAAAAATCGTTTATGAAGCAGAGAAAAAGCGGCTTGAAGAGGAAGAACCGCATGTCGGCAGCATGCAAAAACGCCTGGCGGAAGCGGAAACAGCAGCCGCTCTAAAGCCGTATGCGGACCGGTACTTGGAAGCGGTACAGCATGAGGAGAAGGCCGCGAGGGAAGAAGTGCTTGCCCAAAAGGATTTAACAGAACGCACCGCTTTCTTTCAGCAAAAGAATGAAGAATATGAAGCGTGGCGCCGCCATAAAAGCGAGAAAGAGCCAGAGCTTTTAGCTGAGCAGGAACAGCTCTTCCGCTTGCAGGAGATCGAAATCAAATTGAGAGAGGCCCAGCAGGAGGCAGAGCGCAAACAGGCTGAACTTCAGCAGAAGGCCGAAAATCTTCAATCTGTCATGAAGGAATTAGAAACCGTAACTGACCGTCTTACAAGGGGACAAAACAGACAGACGGAATTAAAACAGCAGCTCAAAACCTTGCAGGTAACCACTGATGAGCGGAAAAGCTGCCAGCAGGCCGCTGAAATGGCTTTGCGGATCAGACAGACTGAGGAGCAGCTGGGAAAAGAGAAAAAACGCATTGACGCATTGAACCTTGTATTACAGAAGATGAATGAGGAAAAGAACACATTTGTTCAAAAGGCTGAAGCGGAAGAAAATAAAATCATACAGGCATATGAGGCTGTTCAAGCTGTGTATCATATGGTCTGCGAGACGGAACGGTCCCTTACGCGTACTGCTGATCAGGCAAAACAGCGACAAAACACACTCCATACTCAGCGTGAGAAAGCAAGAATGTCGGCACTTACCAAGGAGTTATCGGAAAAACTGATTGCCGGAAAACCTTGCCCGGTCTGCGGTTCAACCGATCATGATCCGTCTGCCTCAGCACATGGGACATATGAGCCGGATCGCAACGTTGAAGCAGAAATCAAACAGACAGAAGATTTGCTGTCAGAAGCGGCGGCGCTCAGTCAGGAGATTCTTTCTGCCAAAATCACACTTGAAGAGCAGTCCGCCCGCTTTCTCGAGCAGTGTCCGTTTTTGAAATCGATTCAAGCGCCGACTCTTGAGGCAGCTGCTTCCTACGAGAATCAGCCGGTGCAGGAAGCATTTCATGCCGCAAAAATAGAATGGAAGCAAATCAAACAGGACATCCTGTCGGTCAAAACACGAATGACCCAAATGATCGGCACATATCAGGAATCATTAAAAAAAGCTGAACAGCTTAACGAGAGAATGAGTTTTGAAAAAAGAGAGGCTGACCGTATTGGCAGCATGATCGCAGAGCTTCAGTCCTCGATGGACAGCCAGCAGAAGATGTTTCATGAAGCATTTGAAGGCCAATCTCTGGATGAAGCGGAAAAATGGCAGCAAGCCATCGAAGAAAAGGACCGAGCCGCGGAAGAATGCGAGAAACGAATTGAACGCAGTATCGCTTTTCTTTCTGAGCATGAGTCACAAAAGGATCAGCTGCGGGAATCGAGCCATCAGCTTGAAAGGGAAAAACTGGAGCTTCACTATGCCGCAGAACGTACGAAGGGCGTCATAGCTGATTATAAGCAGGAACTCGGAGACTATGTAAAAGAGGATTCCATCCAAACGAAGCTCCGCTCAGTTCAGCAGGATCTGAAGTGTTTAAAGGAAAAAGAGCAATCTCTATATGAAGAGCTGCAAAGCGCCCAAATGATGCTCAATCAGGCAAAAAGCCGCGCTTCAGCAAGCGAGCATACGCTTAAGGAAGCGGAAGAAAGGTTGAAAAAAGCGGAAGCGGATTGGCTTGAACATGCGAAAAGCACCCGCTTTGTCCGGGCTGACGAGGTGGAGCGCAGTCTCATCCCAGCCGATGAGCTTGAAAAGATCAAAGGCAGCATTGACCAGTTTCTGGATAAATGTAAGCAAAATGCCGCAAACTTAAAACGTGTGTCTGATAAGCTCGCCGGCAGATCCTTATCCGAAAGTGAATGGAACGAAACCGTCACGTCCTTAAAAGAAGCCGAGGAGGCATTTGGGACTGCTATGGAAGAAAAAGGAGCGGCGGCCAAAGCACTGGCTGTAATCCGCGACCATCACAAACGTTTCAATGAAATTGAAGCTGAGCTGAAAAAATGGCAGACCCATATCGACAGGCTGGACAAGCTTCAAGCGGTGTTTAAAGGCAATACGTTCGTTGAATTTTTAGCTGAGGAACAGCTTGAAAGTGTTGCACGGGATGCGTCAGCACGGCTCGGCGTGCTGACAAGACAGCGTTATGCCATTGAAGTGGATTCAGAAGGCGGATTTGTGATGCGGGATGATGCCAATGGAGGTGTTAAGCGCCCGGTATCAAGCTTGTCAGGAGGGGAGACCTTCCTTACCTCGCTTTCTCTTGCTCTCGCGCTGTCTGCGCAGATTCAGCTTCGCGGTGAATACCCGCTTCAGTTCTTTTTCTTGGATGAAGGGTTTGGAACGCTTGACCAAGATCTGCTTGATACGGTTGTCACTGCCTTGGAAAAACTGCAGTCAGACAATCTGTCTGTCGGCGTGATCAGCCATGTGCAGGAACTGCGGGCGCGGCTTCCGAAAAAGCTGATCGTACATCCGGCTGAACCTAGCGGACGCGGCACAAGGGTAACACTTGAGATGATGTAAGGGGGACGCGGATGTGGCAAAACAGATTGTCGGGGTGTGTGAGCTATGCGGGCGGAGCGATGTCCAGCTGACAGAGCACCACCTCACACCGAAGGAAGAAGGCGGAACGTTCCTGCCGACTGCGTTGCTTTGCATCCCTTGCCATAAACAGATCCACGCCTTGTATACAAATCAGGAGCTGGCAGTTCGACTGTCCGGAATAGAAGCGCTCAGAAACGATCCGCAGCTTGCCCGGTTTGTTAAATGGATCAGAAAACAGCCGCCTGAAAAGCTGATTAAAACAAAGAAGTCCAATGAACGGAAAAAGAAAAAATAAAAAGCAGCCCTCTCTTTGCAGAGCGGCTGCTTTTTATCCGTTTCCAACCATATCCTGATCGCTGACATCGGGGTCTATATAATTTGTCGCGTTGACTGCATTGTTTAAAAGAAGGAAATCTCCCGTGTTTCCTGCTCCCGAACCGAGCGCAGATTTTGAAGAGCTTTTCGGAGAAAGGTAAAAGGAATCACCAAAGTTCACGACTCCGCCCGATATGGAATTGATAGCTATAGGCCCGACAATTGCTGGCATAGACGACACCCTTTATAGAAGTCTCTGTTTATTATATGCCCGTGCCGGACGATTGTGAGTTTGGAGGCAGAATCTGACGGATATGTTTAATTCGCGCGTCGCCGCGTACGACCGAAGCTGAGCCTGCATGAAAAACGGAAGAGGATGAGACCCCTTGAATTTTGATGTTGCGGACATGAATGACAGGCATCACATGGCAAAAAGCGGTTTGCACGCCCGTTTCCGGAAGAAGCTTCACAGCGTGCTGATCAAAAATAGGGTACTCCTTTCTGTTAAATGAGCCCTCATTTTCATAAAACGTTGAAAGCGAGCGCTGAACAGCGAGCACTTTTATTTTCATATCTATTTCGTTTGTATCGCCTGCTTGAAATACGCTTGATATTCCGAGCGAGTTAAATTTAATCTGTCTGATGCGTGATATACGCTTAAGCATGATTCGACGGCAGCGGAGCAAACGGACCGATAATAAGAGATTCAGGCGGCGTATCGAAAATAGACGATAAATAGATGGATTCTGCGTCTCCAATTTGGAAAACAGAGGAACTGGATACACCGTTCATTCGGATATCTCCGACTTCCAGGCTGCGGTTGACGACGGTAAAGATCATGCTTGCTCATCTCCTTTCATCTCGGAGGGGATATGTTCGAGAAAATGTTCCACAGCACGGATCACGTCACGCTTCACATGCTCAGCGATATGTTCCGCATATTGTTTGGGCGGCGTGTTTTCTTCTTTTTTGATATGGGACATATAATAGTGAATCCGGCTGTCTATTTGTTTTCTGATGTCCTCAATGACATGATGCCGATTTGTGTCGTCAAGCCTGCTGTTATATTGGTTTTCTAGCTGCTCCAAAACAGCCGGGATTTCCTCGGTTAAGTACATGTCGACGTTCTGCCGGATTTGCTGCATGAGCTGGGCGCTCTCTTCCTGCTGCATCATTCCGATTTCCGGTGTAGTCTGGCTCACTTCAAAGTTTTGAACGCTGTTCGGGTCTGTCGGATTTAAACCGATATTCAGCGTGCCGTCGAGCCGTTCGATTTTCAGCTGATCAAATTTATATTCCACACGCTCAATGGTTGTGGCCGGCCGCTGTTTCATCGTATTCATTTCAGTTTGCATCTCTTTCAGCTGGCGTTCGAGCTGCTGAATATGCAGCGCCTGCTGCTGAACGAAGGAATTCAAATTTTGCAGGTAAGAGGAAATGGATTGATCATACATGTTCTTTCACCTCTCATCTTATTATTAACGGCCAGGGGGCTGGAGCGGCACCAATGACCCTGTATCGGGCCCTTCCGATTCAACCTGTTCCCCCAAAGCGGAAACCTCAGGTGCGGGTTCCACATAGCTGCCCGTATTATACAAGTTTGAAAGAGACTTAATAGATCCGGCGCTCCCGATTTGCAGTATGGAGGAGTTGCTGATTGATTCCAGCCGGAGATAGTTAATTTGGATGGTTTGATTGATATAAAAATTCATGAAGCACCACTCCTTTACGCATTGCCTGCGATCGGCTGATCAACCACATCATTGTCGTACACATTCGTTGCGTTTTTATAATTCATCACCTTCAGACTGTCACCGGTATTAAAGCTGCCTGCCCCGGCAAACGTTCTGACCTCGGCTTGAGGAGAAATGGTAATGCAGTCTCCGATATGAACGACTCCGCTCGTACCGACCGCATTAATTTTAAACGCTCCGACAATTGCCGGCATACGAGCACATCCTTTGTTGTGAAATTGAAAAAAGGCAGGTAAAGTAAGGACAAGATTTGTTTCTGCTGGGCTATTCACGATAGCTTATGACAAACGCACATTTGTGTGAGAGAAAATTAAATGGGGACATGCCGGAGAGATGTATAAAAAATCCGTTTATTTTTTCCAGATGAAGGTTTACACATTTCAGAAGCTGGGTATTGTATATGGTCAAGCGGAAATGCGGCGATGCTGCCGCTGTCCGCCTGCGTGATTGTATAGTGTGTTGCGTTGGTGTATGTGCAAAAGAGGTACAGGAAATGTCTTTCGGAGTAATTCGTGCTGTTGGAGTGTTATCTGCCGTGATATTTCATGCTGATCCTGAAAGGGTCTGCTGAATTGTTCTTGTTTTCGGACGGCAAATTCTCGCCCTGAAGCATATCTCAGGATGTTGATGAGCAATAGCGGCGGGTGAGGCGGGAAGCCTTTAAATACATATCATATGATCACACACGGGCGTTTTGCCCCCAAGAGGTGATTTCTTCTTTAATTCGAATATTGAGCAGACTGTCCAGCTCTTGGCTGCATTGAATCGTTTCTTTCGAATTCATACCGTATTTTTGTGCTGTTTCAATTAGCATAACTCTCATTTCTTCAATTTTTGTATTCATGAAACAATCTCCAATTCTAGATTTTATTTTGATGCATACAGGATATAGATAGTATAACCTATTTTGGCTGAAAAGGTTGCCTTTCGTCAATTTGACTAAAAAAGCGACAATTTTTGCTGCGGTCTTTTTGACTTGCTCTGGTTGAGAAAGGACTATAGTCTCGCCAGGTGTACTTGTAAAAAGTCCTGCCGCTCTTCGATTTCGCGCAGGATATTTGCTTGCTCCTTCTCTAATTGTAAGGGGCTTTTTTTCATGTGCGGATCATCGCTTGCTCTTTGACAAATGTCAAAATGCCAGTCTCTGATAAACGGAGACAGACGGTCGATCGTAAACTCCCGGCTCAGCACGTTTTTCATTAGCGCGTGATATTGTGCCCGGAAAGCTGGGATGGAGAGAAGTCTTGACGCAAGTGTACGGCCGTTTGCCAATAGAGGGTCTTCTTCTGTAAATCCGTATGCGGCAAGCGCTTTTGTTTCCATTGGAGCGATGTGAAAGCGGCCGGTCTCGTTCAAACAAAAGCCGTAATAAAAGGCTTGGCGTGTGCAGGCGCTGCCGATCAGCCACAGGAAAAACAGCTTTACATCAAGATACATTTTAATTCGTTCGGCAAATTCGTCATCCTCCGCTGTACAGATCAGCGTGATAAATTCACGTAAGTATGCGGTGCGCTGTCTGTTTTCAATGGAAGTGTCGTGGTTGAAAACAGACAGCGGAACCCTCGGATCGGTATCCTTCACTTCATAAATGGCTCCTTTCGGAAGCCGGCGATTCTCATCGAGCCCATCAATTTTTAAATAAATGCCTTCCCTTTGACCATTGATGATCAGAAAGATGTAAGAGGCATCCTGGGAAGCGACGCCGATTTGATGAAAAAAACAATAAGCAAGCCTGCGCCGCATCAGTGAAGGATCATCTTGTTCCGCATTCAGATAAAACTTTTTTTCACCGAGCGGAGACTGATCACAGTTTATTTCATAGGACGCCTTTTGCAGGCTGTCACGCTGTGTGAGAAGAATGGGAGAAACGATTCTGTCTGTCATCATCAGTCCCTTGGCAGTCCCCGTTCTGTTAAGCTGCTGCCGACGAAAAAATAAATGTATGCTTTCCATATTCTTTCCTCCTCCTCAGAAGCCATTTGTATGATATGTACAGCGAGCCAGTCCCGAAACGGGAATGAAAACACGCATTTGATAAAAAGGAATTTCAGCATTCGACAGAGAATAATTGAAGTAGAACTCTGATTTAAAAGATGATGGAGGAATAACATGAAATTTGCGACAGGGGAACTTTACAACCGAATGTTTGTCGGCCTGATCATTGAAGATGATAAAATTATGGACTTGCAAAGGGCTGAAAAAAAACTGTTTGAACTTGAGACGATTCCGGGTTCGCTGATTGAGTGTATCGCAGAAGGGGATAAATTTGTTGCGCATGCAAGGCAGCTGGCCGAGTGGGCGAAGAAACCAAATGATGAGCTTGGATCATTTATTTACTCATTATCTGACGTGAAGCTCCATGCGCCTATTCCTAAGCCGTCAAAAAATATCATGTGCATCGGCAAAAACTATAGGGATCACGCAATTGAAATGGGCAGTGAGGCTGATATTCCGGAGCATCCGATGGTATTTACAAAATCGCCTGTAACAGTCACTGGCCACGGTGATGCGGTAAACAGCCATGAGGAGGTCACCTCTCAGCTCGATTACGAAGGAGAGCTTGCTGTCGTCATCGGAAAAAGCGGCACCCGCATTTCAAAAGAAGAAGCTTATGACCATATTTTCGGATATACGATTGTGAATGATATCACGGCGCGGGATCTGCAAAAAAGACATAAGCAGTTTTTTATCGGAAAAAGTCTGGATACGACATGTCCGATGGGACCTGTGCTTGTACATAAATCGTTAATTCCCGATCCGGAGCGCCTTAAGGTTGAAACGAGGGTCAACGGCGAGCTGCGCCAATCCGGCTCGGCAAGCGATATGATTTTCTCTGTCGCGGAATTAATCGAAACCCTTTCAATGGGGATGACGCTTGAAGCGGGGGACATCATTGCCACCGGCACGCCGTCTGGTGTAGGAAAGGGCTTTACACCGCCGAAATTTCTGCGGCGAGGCGATCAAATCGACATCACGATTGAACCCATCGGAACGCTGTCAAATCAAATCAGCTGATCATAAGGAGGGCGGCACAGGAACCGCCCGCTTTTTCTGTGAATCATCTTTGTAGCCAGGGACAAGATCGTGGTACTATAAGTGGGGTAATGTTATCTGATAGGGGGAACATGTATGACACACATGCATATTACATCATGGGTGGTAGCGCTGATCCTGCTTTTCGTCAGCTACTCGCTGTATTCATCAGGAAGTGCGAAGGGCGCCAAAATCACTCATATGATTCTGCGGTTATTCTATATCATTATTATTTTGACAGGTGCTGAGCTGTTTGTCCGTTTTGCCAACTGGAACGGGGAATACGCTGGAAAAATGCTGCTTGGCATTATCACCATCGGACTGATGGAAATGCTATTGATCCGCAAGAAAAAAGAAAAATCAACTGGCGGACTGTGGATCGGCTTTATCATTGTCCTTGTGCTGACAGTGCTGCTCGGTCTTCATCTGCCGATTGGATTCCGATTATTTTAATAGAAAAAGCTTGAACCCGGTTCTAAAGAGAATCGGGTTTTTTTTATATGGTTCCTCCCTGATATTCCAAATCATTTAAAATAACCTTAAAATTCCCTGTAAGCGGTATCTCGGCCTATGAAATTATGATACTCTTCAAAAAGATTCATTATTTTACAGGAGGGATAACATGAAACGAAGAAAATTCAGCTCTTTTTTGGCGGCAGTGCTCATTTTCGCACTGATCTTCAGCCTTTTTTCTCCAGGCACCAAAGCAGCTGCTGCCGGAACCATTGATGTAGCCGGTGTGCTGGAAAAAGGCAAAGAACAAACGGGAACCATGAAGGAACCGGAGCAGGCGAAATGGTATCAAGTGAATCCTGGAAAGGCAGATATTCAGAAAGACTCGCATATGGCACTGACTGTTAAGAGTGATGCTGTTCTGAATGTATCTGTCTATTCAAGCAAGGAAAAAGCGCTTAAAGATGAGACGTTTGACATGTACCGTTCCTACACAGCAGAGGATGGAAAGAGCGAAATTGTTTTTCCTTATGCATGGAGCGGCCCTTACTATGTAAAGGTTGAGAACCTTGGGGAAGAGGAAACGGAAGACGGAGGAAGCGCAGAAGCAGCTGCCGAAGCCAAATATACGATTGGATATACAGGCACCAAAAAACAGCCCTCAGATCTGGAAGAGGAAGAAGCCTGCCCGGTGGAAATGAGTGTCGACCAGAAAAAATCGGGAAAAGGCATTCTGGCAAAGCTGAGAGCGATTCGTGATGAGCAGCTCAGCCAAACAGCAGAGGGCAAAGAACTGACAAGCCTTTACTACAAAGCGGCTCCATTTATTGCTGCAAAACTCGCACTCAATAAAACAGAGAGAAATGAAGTCTATCAAGATCTTGTGACGTTAAAACCGATGTTTGACGATGTGTCAGAAAATGGCGCAGCGTCTGCATATAAGGTAACCGAAAAGGATCAAAAAGCAATCAATCGGTTATACGAAAAGGTTTTACAATCTGTTCCGTCTTTCCTGAAAGGGGATATAAAGAAACAGGCGGAGCGATTAAACATCACAAAGCTTGAGGGCAAGACGGCAGGAGCGGTTTTATCTGAAAACAGCCTGGCGGCAAAAAGCGAAGTTCAGACAACAAAGGTGATTTTTAAGGTAAAAGACAATAAAAGCCTCTCATCAGTACATAACGAAATGAAGGGCTTTTCTGCCAGCGCGCAATCGAAACAAGACATTTCCAATGTGAATAAGGCAAAGAAACTGTTTGACAACCTCTACTCTTTTGAACTGCCGAAGGATCAAAAGCAAAGCGGGACATACACGGCAAGCGCAAAACGTGTGAAAAGCGCTGCCGCGACATTATCCAAAATGTCTAACGTAGAATTTGCTGAACCGGTTCAGGAATACAAAAGCCTGTCTAACGACGTTCAGTACTCTTACCAGTGGCCGCTTAGAAACAATGGTGAAAACGGCGGCATCAAAAATGCAGATGTCAAATATGAGCCTGCCAGCACATTGCTGTCCAAGCGCAAGCTGAACGATACATTGATTGCGGTTGTGGACACAGGTGTAGACAGTACGCTTGCTGATTTAAAAGGGAAAGTAAGAACCGATCTGGGACACAATTTTGTGGGACGGAATAACAATGCAATGGATGATCAAGGGCATGGAACGCATGTCGCCGGCATTATCGCCGCCCAAAGTGATAACGGCTATTCCATGACTGGCCTGAACGCCAAAGCGAAAATTATACCGGTTAAGGTGCTTGATTCAACAGGCTCCGGAGATACTGAACAAATTGCCCTCGGCATCAAATACGCAGCTGACAAAGGAGCAAAGGTCATTAACTTAAGCTTAGGCGGAGGCTACAGCCGCGTGCTTGAATTTGCTTTGAAATACGCGGCTGACAAAAACGTCCTGATTGCGGCAGCCAGCGGAAATGACGGAGCCAATTCCTTATCTTACCCAGCTTCCTCTAAATATGCCATGTCAGTCGGAGCGACGAACCGCATGGATATGACAGCAGACTTCTCTAACTACGGGAAAGGTCTCGACATCAGTGCGCCGGGTTCTGATATCCCGAGCTTGGTGCCGAACGGAAATGTGACGTACATGAGCGGAACGTCCATGGCGACGCCTTATGCTGCAGCTGCGGCAGGGCTGCTGTTTGCGCAAAATCCGAAGCTTAAAAGAACAGAAGTAGAGGATATCCTGAAAAAGACAGCGGACGATATTTCCTTTGAAAGTGCCGATGGTGAAGAAGAGGAAATGTATGACGATAATGGCGATCCAATCGAAATTCCCCGCATTCCAGGAGTTGACTGGCATTCCGGATACGGCCGGCTGAATGTGATGCAGGCTGTCAGCGCTGTTGATTTACAGGTGAAGGTCAATAAGCTGGAAAGCACGCAAACAGCCGTCAGAGGAAAAGCGAAAGAAGGCACGCTGATCGAGGTGATGAGCGGCAAGAAAAAACTCGGCAGTGCCAAAGCGGGAAAAGACGGTACATTTAAAGTCAGCATCCCGACTCAGAAACAAGATAAAGTCCTGCATGTGAAAGCCACTAAAGGCGATGCAAAAACATCCTTACAAGTGGTTGTCGTGAAAGGAAAACCATCCGGCACACCGAAAGTAAAGGCTGTCAAAACGAAAGACACAGCAGTAAAAGGCAAGGCCAACAGCAAAGCGGTGATCAAAGTGAAAAACAAATCGAAAAAAGTGATCGCTTCTGGTAAAGCTGACGCAAAAGGTGCCTTTACAGTAAAAATCAAAAAACAAAAAGCCGGTACGGTGCTGTACGTCACGGCAGCTGATACGGATAAAAAAGAAAGCAAGGCTGTAAAGGTTGTTGTAGAAAAATAAAGAAAAAGCGGTGCTGAAGCACCGCTTTTTTATTTGCGTCCCCGCTGGACCGCTGAATACATAATAGAACGTTTTCCATCGGAAGCCGTCCATTCGAACCGGTCGCCAGCCGTTCCTCTGCTGTAATGGTGCTGCAGCGCGCATTGGGCGGTATCATTTGAAAAGTGATAAAAGGAAACACCTTGTTCCTCTGAGATATTCGAAAAGACCTCTTTATTATAAGAAAACACGCAATCGAATACCGATAAACCAAAGCTGTGCAAATGCTGTAAAAAAGCGAGAAAGGTTTCATCATCCAGCGAATCCAGAAGCGTCATAAGCGGACGTTTTACCGATTTTTCAAAGCGTATGCATTCTCCGCCGGAAAGGGAAATGTCTTCTCCGCAACATGTCAGAACCATTTTGTCCTGGAAATCGGCCTGCTCCCACTTTTCTTCGCGCTGAATCCAGATCGGTTTGTTTTGAAGACTTTCCGCCAGCAGCACATCACCTTCCTGGTTTTCGATTAAGCATATGCCGTCTTCGATCAGAATGGTGCCGTATTCCCATTTCTGTTCATCTTTATATAGAAATTGTTTTCGTTTCATAAATGAAGTGCTCTCCTTTTTTCTTCGTTCCTCTCTTTTCTTTCCAATACAAGCCTGTCCCATACAACTCTTTTGTGGACAAATCAACTATCTGTCTATAGATGCATAAACTTACTAAGGTGCTGAAAGAAACGAATTTGATACCGAAAGAAACGGGATTGGAGCTGATATCACATGTGTGGAATTACGGGTTGGGTCGACTTTAAAAAGCAGCTCGTCCAAGAAAAACAAACGATGAACAGAATGACAGACACTCTTTCCAAACGGGGGCCTGATGATTCTAACGTTTGGGGAGAGCACCATGTTTTATTCGGACATAAAAGGCTTGCGGTTGTTGATATTGAAGGCGGACGCCAGCCGATGGCATGCACCTATAAAGGGGATACGTACACAATTATTTACAATGGTGAGCTGTATAACACGGAAGATCTGCGCAAAGAGCTGCGGGCGCGGGGCCATCAGTTCGAGCGGACATCTGATACCGAGGTGTTGCTGCACAGCTACATTGAATGGCAGGAGAATTGTGTGGATCGCTTGAACGGCATTTTCGCCTTTGCCGTGTGGGATGAAAAGCGTGATCTGCTGTTTGCGGCGAGAGACCGTCTTGGCGTGAAGCCGTTTTTTTATACGGAGCAAGGCTCTTCTTTTCTCTTCGGATCAGAACTCAAAGCCATCCTCGCACACCCCGAGGTGAAGGCGCGAGTGGACAGAACGGGTCTCTCGGAAATTTTCGGGCTCGGACCGTCCAGAACCCCGGGGACAGGCGTGTTTAAAGGCATTAATGAAGTCCGTCCGGCCCATGCGCTGACATTTTCTAAAGACGGACTGAACATATGGCGTTATTGGAATGTCAAAAGCGAGAAACATACGGACAGCTTTGAAGACAGTGTGGCCAATGTGAGGTCGTTGTTTCAGGATGCGGTGACGCGGCAGCTAGTGTCGGATGTTCCGGTTTGTACGTTCCTATCCGGCGGACTTGATTCGAGTGCGATTACCGCCATTGCCGCAGGCCATTTTGAAAAGGAAGAAAAAGCCCCGCTTCATACTTATTCGATTGATTACGAAGAAAACGACAAATTTTTTCAAGCGAGCGCCTTTCAGCCGAATGACGACGGGCCGTGGATTGAAAAAATGACAGAGGCTTTCGGCACGACGCACCATAAATGCGTCATCAGCCAAAAAGATCTCGTCGATCATTTGGAGGAAGCCGTTCTGGTCAAAGACCTGCCGGGAATGGCTGATGTCGACTCATCCCTATTGTGGTTTTGCCGTGAAATCAAAAAGGACTTTGTTGTCAGTCTGTCAGGAGAATGCGCGGATGAGATTTTCGGCGGATATCCGTGGTTCCATACAGCAGACGTTGAGTCCGGTTTTCCGTGGATGAGATCAACTGAAGAGCGGGTGAAGCTGCTCTCCGATACGTGGCAGAAAAAATTGAATTTGAAGGAATACGTACATGCAAAATACGAAGAAACCCTGGCCGAAACGCCGTTATTAGACGGTGAAACAGGTGAGGATAAAGCAAGGAGACAGCTGTTCTATTTAAATATGCTTTGGTTTATGACCAATCTTTTGGACCGGAAGGATCGCATGAGCATGGGGGCGAGCCTTGAGGTGCGGGTGCCGTTTGCAGATCATCGGCTCGTTGAATACGTCTGGAATATCCCATGGGAAATGAAAATGCATGACAACCGGGAAAAAGGCATTTTGCGAAAAGCGCTTGAAGGCATTTTGCCTGATGAAATCTTATATCGTAAAAAAAGTCCGTATCCGAAAACGCACCATCCTAAATATACAAAAGGAGTCAGCGAGTGGCTGAAAGCGATCAGGAGCCAAAAGGACTCCGTGCTCCATACCCTGCTGGACAGAAACCAATTGGATCAGCTTTTAGAGACGGAAGGCTCCTCCTTTCAGGTCCCATGGTACGGACAGCTGATGAAAGGGCCGCAGCTGATCGCCCATCTTGCCCAAATTCATACATGGTTTGAGGCGTATCGGATTGATATTGACGAGAGGTAGGTTCTATTTTAAAAGCTGGAGATGTATAGATTAAAATAAGAAAGGATAGATGGGCAGAGAAATTATGCTCTATCTATCCTTTTTTTACAACAGCAATATCGAAGTGTTGTTGCGCCAAAGTCCCCACGTTCCTTCAATATGAATGAATAGGTTTTAATGTTCTGCCGATAAAACTAGCTGATACTGGGCTTAACTTTAATTCCCTAGCCCATACAGAAAGTTGACCAATATGGTGGATTTCGTGAGCGATTATATGGTGTAATATTTCATCTCGCGTATATAGAACATCTTTCTCCCAAGGAACGCTTACAAGTTCATCTTTTATTTGCTCTGAATGTGTTTCTAAAACATCAATAATTTCAGTTCGGAATGTATTTGAGAGGGATTTCACTTTATCGAGTGTATGATAATCAGCGAACTGAACAACGATATCTTCTTTTCCTTGGATAGCACGAACCCAACTATATTCCACGTCAATAATATGAAAAAGGGTATATAAAATATTCTCTACCCCGCCAAGATGGTTTTTAAGTAACTCTTCAGTGCTTAGTTGATGACACCAAGTAAACCATTGATCTCTAACCTGCCAGTTATATTCAAAAAATTTTATCACTGAACTCACTCCATTACTATAATGTATTAAATAACAATTAGCCCTTTTTTTCGTGATTCCTCTTTTATTGAAGCAGTGATTGAGAAGTGTTTAATCTCTATCTGTTGTATGGCATTAAAAATAAAAAAGCATATCTCGTTGATGGTCCTGTTCAGACTAGGCATTCGAGGTTTATATGATTGAAGCAGCATGTTGCGCATTTTTCATTCTTGTTACTTTTACAAAGTAAGAATCGGCTTTTTCTTCATATACAATTAGGAGCAAACATAATAGACTTGAAGAAGCAGTGATACATAGGAGTGAAAAGAAATGAAAGAGATAAAAGAAGCTTATCAGCAGTGCGGACAGATTGTCAGCGAATACGCGCCAGCCTGTTTCCGGGCATTCTCATTTCTCCCGCTGAAGCAAAGACAAGCTGCTTGGGCTGTTTTGGCGTTTTGCCATACGGCAGCCAGTGCAGATGAGAAGGCGATACCTGTATTTGAAGCTGAGGCTGAACATGTTTTTCAAAGGGCAAGTAACGGGAAACACGATTTGTGGAAAGCGTTCGACCATGCGTATCAGACATTTACATTAGACAGCGAGCCTTTTCGGGAGTTCCTTGCCGCAAAGAAAGATGAATCGAAGACGCATGAAACCCTTGATGAACTGCTCATGGACGCATATCAGACGGGCGGAAACGCGGGATTGATGCTGCTGCCGATGCTGACGCGCCGAAATCAAGATCAGCTCAAACAAGCAGCGGTCTCTCTCGGCTTGGCCATACAGCTGATTCGAATTTTAAACAATCTCGGCACGGACCAGCATCAAAAAAACCGCATTCCCCGCCAGGTGATGCAGCAATTCGGCTATACAGAGGCCGATCTTCAAAAAGGCACCGTCAATAAAGCGTTCACGATGACGTGGGAGTACATCGCTTTTGAAGCGGAGGCCTACCTTGAAGAGTGCCTGGATGCCCTGCCGATTTTCCCTCAGTATTCTCAAAAAGCGGTAAAAGCTGCAGCTCAGCTGTACCGAGCCATTCTGGAAAAAATCCGAACGGAGCAGTACAACGTATTTGGACACAAGCATGCCTTAACAGACAGCGAAGCAAAAATGATTCTGTCCGAGCTGTAAAAAAACACCCGGCTTGTTCTGCCGGGTGTTACGCCATACCTTTTTGAATCCAGATCCGTGAGCGCCATCTTCTGTACATTAAGATTCCCCGGACCCATTCGTCCGCGATAAAAGAAATCCATACGCCGGCAAGCCCGAAACCGAGATGAATGCCGAATAGATAAGCAAGCGGAAGGCCGATGCCCCACATGGAAATCATCGCCATGTAGACCGGGAATTTCGCATCCCCCGCGGCGCGCAGAGAGTTAATAATAATCACATTAAATGAGCGGCCCGGTTCAAGGATGATGGTCATCGCAATCAAAAGGCTTGCGGTAGCAATAATATCAGGGCTTTGTGTGAAGATGCCGATAAGGTCTTTTGAAAAGATTGTCATCAAAACAGATGTGGCCGCAGCAATTCCGAGCGCCCAATACAAGCTTTTCATGCAGCGCTCATATGCGGCATCGAACTGTTTGCCGCCGATATAGCGGCCGATTAAAATTTGTGTGCCTTGGCTGATCGCAGTCCCGAAGAGCAGAATAAACATCGTAATATTTTGCGTATACACTTTGGTTGTTAAAGCCTGCGCCCCCATGATGGCAATAAAATAAGTGACAATCATTTGCGAAAGGTTATAAGAAAGCTGTTCACCTGCTGAAGGAATGCCGATTTTCAGCAGCTTGCGCAAATGGTCTTTATGCATATGAAATACTTTTTTCAACGACATCTTCAGCTGAATGCGTTTGTTTACAATGACAATCATCGCGATTAATCCGATAACACGCGCGATAGATGTGGACATGGCAACACCGGCTACGCCGAGAACTGGAAAGCCGAACAGGCCAAAAATGACAACGAAGTTTCCGGCAATGTTTAAAATGTTCATGCCGATTGTGACAAACATTGTATCCTTTGTGTAGCCATAGCTTTTTAAGATCGCGCTGAATGTCATGATTAAAGCCTGAATAAAGGACAGACCTCCGACAACTTGTAAAAAGACTTTAGCGTCAGGCATCAGCTCATTTGATAATCCCATCATATGAAGCAGAGGAACTGCCGCAAAAAAGATGAGAGCGCTGATCGCAAGGCTGATGAAGAAGTTGGCTGCGATTGACACATAAGCGACTTCCATAGCTTCTTTCTTTTTCCGGGATCCTAAAAATTGTGAGATGACAACAGTTGTTCCTGTTGCGATAAAACTGAACATCACGATAATTAAATTCAAAATCTGGTTGCTGACGCCGACTGCCGCCACACTGTTATCTGAGTATTGGCTGAGCATCAGTGTATCAGCATTACCCATAAACATATATAATGAGACCTCAATAAAGATCGGCCAAGTAAGCGAAAATAATGAGAACGATTTGTCAGCGGGTTTTTTCAAAGCAGTTGATTTGAAGACAGCTTGTTTCATAGTGTCTAACCCCTTTCGTAAATAAAATCAACGTTTTAAAGTGTACCTCCATTTCCTTATAATAAAAAGGGAGAGAAACGATACTTCTTGCAAAAATCCGACTTAAAAAGGAGGGTGATCAAATTGCCTCGCATCCTGTTTACAGTCCCGCCTTTCCCGGTGTTTATCGCAGCCGGAGAAGGGGTTTTTAAAAAAGGAGAAACCCATGTCAAACGCGTTTTTTCTGTATTTGATCTGATATACGTCAAGCAGGGGACGTTATATATCACTGAAAATGAAAAATCGTTCTCTGTTGAAGGGGGCGAATATATCTTGCTTTCTCCCGGTCTTGAACACTATGGGACAAAGGGCAGTGATGAAGCGACCTCCTATTATTGGCTTCACTTTGATGAACATCAATATGAATTTACCGCAAAAGGGGGCAGCAATTGGGCAGAGCTTCAGCAGGAAAAGGGGAGCTTCGAGGAGCCAGCCCGCTACGGGCTCGCATTGCCGAGAAAAGGCAAGGTGCAGCGCCCGCAATTTATGGCGCAGCAGTTTGAAAGGCTCATTGATTACTCCGCAGAAAACTCCGATTTGCCGCTCAGAAAACAAATCTTGTTTGAAGAGCTGATGCTGCATCTTCAAAAGGAGGCGTTTCAAATTCCGTCTGCAAAAGAGCGGGTGGCATGGGAGGCGGCCCGATACTTACAGGAGCATTATAAGGAGAAAACGACAATCAAGGATCTGTCGCTCGCCCTGCACTATAATCAGGATTATGTGACCCGCTGCATGCAGCAAGTGCTTGGTGTCACGCCGGGCCAATACACAAATCGGGTAAGAATGACTGAAGCAAAGCGTCTTTTATCCTCGACAAATGATAAAATGGGCGTCATCGCGGAAACGATTGGAATGGAGGACCCGACATACTTTTCAAAGCTCTTTAAGCAAATTGAAGGCATTTCACCAATTGAATACCGGAAAATTGTCAGCCGGAAAGTTCAATAAGCAGACGAGGGATGAAGATGAAAACGACAATTTACGATGTGGCGAGAAAGGCGGGTGTCTCGATCACGACCGTATCGCGCGTCATTAACCATACGGGCCGGATCAGTGACAAAACAAGGCAAAGGGTCATGAATGTGATGAAGGAAATGGAGTACACGCCCAATGTCCACGCCGCTGCTTTAACGGGAAAGCGGACCAATATTATCGGCCTTGTGACGCCTGATATTTCAAACCCGTTTTACGGCGAGCTCGCGAAAAGCATAGAGGAAAGAGCGGATGAGCTTGGTTTTCAGATGATCATTTGCAGTACCGATTACGATCCGAAAAAAGAAACGAAATATTTTTCTGTCCTAAAGCAAAAAAACGTAGACGGCATCATTTTTGCGACAGGAATTGAGAATCATGACAGCATGTCAGCTTTAGAGGAAATCATTAGCGAACATATCCCGCTCGCCATGATTTCTCAGGATAAGCCCCTTCTTCCGATGGATATCGTTGTGATGGATGATATTCTCGGCGGGTATGAGGCTGCCAAGCATCTTTTGTCATTGGGCCACACGAGGATTGCCTGCATTGTGGGTGACGGGTCAACGACAGGTGAAACAGACAGAATCAAAGGATTCCGGCAGGCGATGGCGGAAGCGAATGTGCCGGTCGATGAGTCGCTGATCGTTCCGACACGCTTCTCTTTGGAGAGCGGTAAGGAAGAGGCGGGAAAATTGCTGGACAGGGATAGGCCAACGGCTATTTTTGCTTTTAACGATGTATTGGCCTGTGCCGCCATTCAGGCGGCGAGAATAAGAGGCATCAAGGTTCCGGATGACCTGTCCATCATCGGGTTTGATAACACCATCCTTGCTGAAATGGTCGATCCGCCCCTGACAACGGTAGCCCAGCCGATTAAAGAAATGGGGCAGCGCATCATTGAACTGCTGGCGGAAGAAATCGAAGGAAAACGAAAGGCAAAACAAAAAATAGTGTTATCACCCGAGCTAGTGATCAGACATTCTACAGCACCGTTCACGAAAAGAATCCGATAATGCAGCGGGTTCTTTTCTTTTTGACAGCGAAGGCGAAAAAGATATTGCATGGGAAGAAAGGACATTGTAAAATGAAATCACCTTTTGAGAAAGCGCTTGCGCAAAAATATATCGGCCAAATAGTGGATGAACCGCTATTTTTTTAACCATTATGGTAAAGCGCTTTCATTAGGTGGTAAAAAGGAGACTAAGGAGATGAGGACATGGGAAATCGAGTAAGATGCGCGGTATTAGGGTTAGGGAGACTGGGATACTATCACGCAAGAAACCTTATGACCAGCGTTCCGGGAGCTGAGCTTGTCAGTGTCGGTGATCCGATGACAGAAAGAGCCGAGCAGGTCGCTAAAGAATTCGGGCTTGAAAAATGGTCGGATGATCCGCATGAGATTTTAGCAGATTCCGAGATTGATGCAGTGGTCATCGTAACGCCGACAAGCACGCATGGGGAAATGATCATCAAAGCGGCGGAAAACGGCAAGCAGATTTTCGTTGAAAAACCGCTGACATTAAACCTTGAGGAATCAAAATCAGTTTCTGAAAAAATAAAAGAGACAGGTGTCATCTGCCAAGTCGGTTTTATGAGGCGTTTTGATCCTGCATATGGGGATGCGAAACGGCGGATAGACGCGGGAGAGATCGGCAAACCCATCTATTATAAAGGCTTTACACGCGATCAAGGGGCGCCACCCGCTGAGTTTATCAAACATAGCGGAGGGATCTTTATCGACTGTTCCATCCATGATTACGATATTGCCCGTTATTTGCTCGGAGCGGAGATCACTTCTGTTTCCGGACACGGCCGGATTTTAAACAACCCGTTTATGGAACAATATGGCGATGTTGATCAGGCGCTGACGTATTTAGAGTTTGATTCCGGCGCAGCGGGAGACGTCGAGGCAAGCAGAACCTCTCCATACGGCCATGACATCCGTGCAGAAATTATCGGGACAGAAGGCAGTATTTTCATAGGGACATTGAGAAACCAAAATGTGACCATCCTGACCGCTAAAGGGAGCAGTTATGAGATCATCCCAGACTTTCAAACTCGTTTTCATGAAGCCTACTGCTTAGAACTGCAGCATTTTGCAGAGTGCGTCCGAAATGGAAAAACACCGATTGTGACAGATGTCGATGCGACGATCAATTTAGAAGTCGGCATCGCCGCGACCGATTCGTATCGAAGCGGCAGGCCTGTACAGCTTGATGTGGAGCGTGCTTATACAGGTATGTAAAAGTTAATAGGTTCCATTTGTGGCTTTTCCGCCAAAAAAAGCAAGGACAGTTTAGCCCTTGCTTTCTCTTTTCTCATATAAATAGTACATATAATCAGTAGGTACGCCTGAATGGCCCAGCTGTCTTAGCATGGCCGTCACGTTCCCTCTGTGATAAGTGCCGTGATTGACGACATGCAGGATGGTGTCTGCATAGGTTGATTCCAGTGTACCGAGTTTCGGATGCTGCATGGAGAAGGTCTGTTCTAAGTCCGTCTGGCGGCTGAAGAAATGATGATACTGTAATTCCAACTCGGAAGCGTGCTGTTTAATCGCTGCCATATTGCCATTCGCGGACTCGAATTTGCCTGTGCCGTCTATAATCTCTTGGTAGTCCACTCCCGAAAGAACGTTCAGCCATATGTAGTCAGCCCTGCACATATGAAGCAGTACGTCACTGACTGAAGGGAATACGCTCTTTACTTCTTGATAAGCAGTTTCCTCCGGCAGGTGTTCGATATGGTTCAAGATTCGCTTGTTCGCCCAGGAATGGTAGTCATAAAACTGTTTAGCGTCAGTCACAAACATCGCCCCCTTTTCTAAATAGAATTCGATGTTTAGGCTGTGGTTTCCTCCAGTTAACGAAAGATCGAGAACAAGAAATAGACGGCGGCAGCCCACATTACCACCGCAGAACATTTGTTTACGATCAACATAAGCCTGCCGCTCGTATCTATCGTCTGAAACAGCCGGCCCGCTATCGCAAGACTGATAAACCAAATCCAAGACACAGCGATGCAGGCGGCCATAAAGAGCCATTTCTCAAGCCCTGAATACTGCAAAGAGCTTGTACCGATGACGCCGACAGTGTCTAAAATGGCGTGCGGGTTTAACAGAGACACGGCTGCGGCAAATGCGGCTTGTTTCTTTGCTGTGAATATATTGTTTTCTTTGTCATCCGTTTTCGGACGGCTGTTCCATGTTACCCAGCCCATGTAAATGAGAAACAAAAATCCCACGGCCATCATTCCCGTCTCAAAAACAGGCACCTGCTGCACAATGACAGATACACCCGCAACCGCTAACACAATGAGCAGGGTATCGCAGACAGAAGCACTGATGACGGCTGGCAGCGCCAGCCAAATATGCCTTTGCCACGCTCCCTGCTGAAAAATAAACACATTCTGCGCCCCCAGCGGCAAAATTAAGCCGAAGGCCAGCACGATTCCGTGAATCATTGCATTCATGCTGAAAAAACTCCTTTCACATCTGTTTTTCTCATAATAATAGAGAAGATTTTACATGTCTCCGGCCATTTGGTTGGTTTTGAAACCAGCCAAATGTATAATGTGAAAAAAAGGGGGCTTGACGTTGTCACATTGGCAGCCAAGCCGTGAATCGGACATTCCGCTTCATCGGCAAATCGAACAATATATAAAAGAAAAAATTCTCCATGGCGAGTGGGCTGTAGGGACGAAAATTCCGTCACAAAGAACGCTGGCGGATATGTTTCAGGTCAACCGAAGCACAGTGACATCGGCGATTGATGAACTCACGTCTCAAGGTCTGTTAGAGGGGAGAAGAGGCGGCGGCACAAAGGTAGTAAACAGCACATGGAGCGTGCTTGCGTCAGCTCCGCCACTTGATTGGAGCACCTATGTCCGCTCAGGGATTCATCATCCCAATTCTTCTATCATTCAGGATATCAATAAAAACGAGGCGCGAGCGGATATCATTCGGCTGGGGACGGGAGAGCTTTCACCAGAGCTGCTGCCGGCTGAAACGATGCGCAGGATGTTTCAGCAAATCAATCCGCATGTTCTGTCTTTAGGATACGAACAGCCGAAAGGAAATATAGATCTGCGGGAGGCGGTGGCTGAGCATTTAAAAACAAAGCATATCAATGTGTCACCTTCAGCCATTTTAATTGTATCCGGCGCACTGCAGGCGCTCCAGCTCATTTCGATCGGGCTTTTAAAGCGGGACTCAGTCATTTTGACAGAAAAACCTTCCTATCTTCACTCTTTGCATGTTTTTCAATCCGCAGGGATGCGGCTTCGCGGTTTGCCGATGGATGAAGAAGGAATGCAGGCGGGGCTGATTTCAGCTTACCGGAAGCAATACGGGGGCCAGCTGCTTTACACGATTCCGTCGTTTCATAATCCAACTGGCATTGTCATGTCAGAGAAGAGAAGGGAAGAGGTTGTCAGTCTGTCAAAAAAAGAGCAGCTGCCGGTCATTGAAGATGATGCGTACGGTGATTTGTGGTTTGAAGAACAGCCGCCGCTGCCGTTAAAGTCGATGGATCAGGAAGGCAATGTCCTGTATCTCGGCACGTTTTCGAAAACAGTAAGCCCCGGTCTTCGAATCGGCTGGCTGGCCGGCCCGGAACCAGTTATTGAAAGGCTGGCTGACATTAAAATGCAGACGGATTACGGATCGAGCGGCCTCTCTCAATGGGCCGCGGCGCGATGGCTGTCACAAGGATATTATGAAGAACACCTCGCTTGGGTAAGAAAGGAGCTGAAGAAAAGGAGAGACGCGGCACTTCAGTTTCTTCAGCAGTATGCAGGAGATATTGCCGAGTGGCGCATCCCAGCCGGCGGCTTTTATATATGGGTCACATTCCATAAACAACTGCCTGTCAGGCAGCTGTTTATGGAATTATTGAAACAGCAGGTGCTGGTGAACCCCGGTTCCGTTTATGACGGCGATGACCGGCGCAGCATTCGGCTGTCGTATTCCTATGCGTCTCTTCAGGATCTGAAAATCGGCATCAAGGCGGCTGCAGATACAGCCCGCCGCCTGATGACGCAGGCTTAAGCTAGACGATGACAGCTCCCAGCGCTCTCGCAAAGGCCATTGCGTGCTCCGGAGCAATTTTGCAGCCCTTTAATTTGTCTAGTGAGACATGGATCTGTTCAAACCGGCAGGAGCTGATGTCCACGTTTTGAAGTGACGTACCGGTAAAGTTGGCGCCCTCCAGTTCGCACGCATCAAAGTGTGTCTGCTGGAGCGCCATGCTGCTGCATTCACTTTGCAAAAGGACACAATGATGAAACAGAACGTGTTTCATATTCGAATAATAAAATGAACTGAATTGCCCGTGACATTCCTCGAACGACACATTCCGCAGCGTTGAGTCCGCCAAGTTCATCCCGACCATTTTCGATTGCTTCAATAAAGTTCTGTGCAGAACAGCCCCGCTGAAATCAGCGTTCGATAAATCGCATTTTTCGAAAATCACATCTGTCAGCTCAATAAAACGGAAGGAAACATCGATAAACACGACATTCCGAAATACGGTTTTTTCAATACAAAGCCTGTCTATGTCTTCACCGGAAATTGAACAATCTTCAAATAAATGCATGCTGATCACATCATCTGTTGCAGCCGTTTCATGAAAATCGGCGGCTTGCAGGTTTTCTGGTACGTACGGTTTTTGAATCGCTGTTTTATTCATCATTTGACATCCTTTACATTCCTGAATGACCTAAAACCATCAGGATCAATTTCATAGATCGTTTCCGCGGATTGATACATATAGTAAAACGTGAAGAGCCTATTCTGGGTGCTGCAGCCCGCTTGTTTTGTAAGCATAAATGCAAAGCTTCCCGCACGTCAAGGCGTTTACAAGACGGGAAGGAAAAGGGAACAGGAGGAATGTGAAGTGGGGCATTACGTAAAAACCGAGGAGAATGTGACACTGTTTGTGGAGGATATCGGGCATGGAAGGCCGATGATCTTCTTGCATGGCTGGCCGCTGAATCATAAGATGTTTGAATATCAAATGAATGAGCTGCCGAAAAGAGGTTTCCGTTTTATCGGCATCGATTTTCGGGGCTACGGTGATTCCGACCGCCCGTGGGAAGGCTACGATTATAATACGATGGCAGATGACGTGAAGGCCGTCATTTATACGCTGCAGCTCGAGAATGCGATTCTCGCCGGCTTTTCAATGGGAGGTGCGATTGCGATCCGTTACATGGCAAGGCATGAGAGCACCGATATCGATAAACTGGTTTTATTGTCAGCGGCCGCGCCAGCATTTACAAAGCGCCCGGGCTATCCGTACGGCATGAGGAAACAGGACATTGATGACATGATTGAACAATTCAAAAGCGATCGGCCGAAGACGCTTGCTGACCTGGGAAGACAGTTTTTCGAGAAACAAGTTTCTCCGGAGTTCCAGCAATGGTTCCAGAATCTTTTGCTGGACGCTTCCTCATACGGAACGATTCACTCAGGCATTGCGTTAAGAGACGAGGATCTCAGAAAAGATCTGGCGGAAATCAAGGTGCCGACACTCATCCTGCATGGCAGAAAGGACAAAATCGCTCCGTTTGATTTTGCCAAAGTATTAAAACGCGGCATAAAGCAGTCGGAATTGGTTCCGTTTGAAAACAATGGGCACGGGCTCTTTTATGAGGAAAAAGAAAAAATAAACAGCCTGATTGCACAGTTTGCTAAATAAAAAAACCCGATCAATGTCGGGTTTTTTAAATGATGCCTTTGTGCTGCAATTCTTTGATGATCAAATCAGCTCCATCCGCAATGGACGTTTGGTCAGATTCAATGATCAAATCGGGAGAAAGAGGCGCTTCATAGGGAGAATCAATCCCCGTGAAATGTTTAATGTCGCCGTTGCGCGCTTTTTTATAAAGACCTTTCGGATCCCGCTGTTCACAAACCTGGAGCGGGCATTTCACATAAATTTCGAGAAATTCTCCATCGGGAAACAGCGCTCTGACCATATCCCGATCCTCTCTGAACGGAGAAATAAAGGCTGTTAAGATCATTTGGCCGCTATCGACAAACAGCTTTGCGACTTCCCCGATCCGGCGGATGTTTTCGATTCTGTCCTCAGTCCGAAAGCCGAGATCTCGATTCAATCCGTGGCGGATATTATCGCCGTCAAGGACATAACTCTGAATTCCCATGTGATAGAGCTTTTCATCTACGGCATTGGCGAGCACTGATTTTCCTGAGCCGGACAGACCGGTAAACCAAAGGGCGCAGCTTTTATGTCCGTTTAAGCTCTGTCTGTCAGATTTTTGGATCACCGCTGGATGCCAAACGATATTCGGGTTGTGTGTCATTCTGATCCCCCGCTGTTTCTCTGAATGGCAACAGGCTGCTGATGAAGCCCTTTTATCAGCACGCTTGCAACCTCGGGCCGGCTGAATTCTTTCGGCGGCTTTTTGCCTTGGCGGAGAAGCTCCCTCACTTTGGTGCCTGATAAATGGATGTGATCTCTCGCGCTGTGCGGACACGTTTTGGAGGTGCCCATATTTCCGCATTTCCGGCAGTAAAAGCTATGCTCAAAAAACAGCGGCTTGATGCCCAGCTCTTCCTCGGTGAATGATCCGAAAATGGTCTGTGCGTCGTACGTTCCGTAATAGCTGCCGACACCTGCATGATCGCGTCCGACGATAAAATGGGTGCAGCCGTAATTTTTGCGGACGAGCGCATGGAAAATCGCTTCACGCGGCCCGGCATACCGCATGGCGGCAGGGAACACCGATAACATCACCCGATCCTTTGGATAATACTGGTCAAGCAGTACTTGGTAGCTTTCCATTCTGATATCACTCGGAATATCATCTGATTTCGTTTCTCCTATTAGCGGATGAAGCAGCAGACCGTCGACGGTTTCCAACGCTGTTTTTTGAATATATTCATGGGCTCTGTGAACGGGATTCCGCGTCTGAAAGCCGACAATTGTTTTCCAGCCGAGCTTTTCAAAGGCCGTTCTCGTTTGTGCCGGCGCTGCATAAAACTGTTCGAAGGACTTATCGGGAAGGCGGCTGACAAGGATAGGCCCTCCAATATAAAAGTCCGGACGCTCCAGCAGTTTTTTTACTCCGGGGTGGGCGGGATCGTTTGTTTTATAAACAGACAGCGCCTCCTGTGTTTTATCTGGCTGATAGATATCGGTCACTGTCATCATGCCGTACGTCACGCCGTGTTTCACAAGCTTCACGTGATTTCCGACAGACAGCTGTTTTGCTGTTTCTTCGCTGACAGGCAGCGTAATAGGCAGACTCCACGGCAAACCGTTCGCCAGCCTCATCTCTTTCACAACGGAATGATAATCTTTTTCTCCCAAAAAACCTGTTAACGGGCTGTAGCCGCCGATCGCGATAAGCTCGAGGTCGCTCAATGCCAGCTGATCAAGCTCAGCTTCGCAAGTGCAGCCATCAAAAGTGCATGCGGGATCGAAGCGGTTGATTAACACCCCTCCATGGGGCTCGATTGCATTCACGTGCTTAACCTCCATCTTTGCGTTTTACATTGTTTTTTAATAGTCTGCCATTTCTTCGCTGGACGGGCTTTCTCATCAATAGAAAATGTAGATTGAAACCTGCCGGCGCTTCCATTCTCACGACATACGGTCTTTCATTCCTGGTGCAGACCGCATTCAGTTTTCTCGCGTCCGGCCCATCTTCCCGCTCTCTCATCATTTGGGTTTGAAGAAGGCAATGTGCACATTTCACAGCCTATGCTCGGGTAATTTTGATCGTGCAGTTTGTTGTAAGGCAAATTGTGGAGCCGGATGTACGTCCAAACATCATCCCATGTCCAGTGAATGAGCGGACAGATTTTAATAAGCTTAAATTTCTGATCCTGGTTGATGAATTGAATATGCTTTCTCGTCGGTGATTGCTCCCGGCGCAGACCTGAAATCCAAGCTGTCATGCCTGATAAGTGTTTTTGCAGAGGTGCGATTTTCCGTAATTGGCAGCAGAGATTCGGGTTGTGTTTCCATAATTCATCGCCGTATTGCGCCGCTTGTTCTTTTAAGTTCAGCTCGGGTTCAAGCAGCTGGATCGTAAATGCCGGGTATTTTTGTTTGACGGCTTCGATCAGCTCATATGTTTCCTGAAAATGGAGCCCTGTATCTAAAAAGATGATGTGCGCATGTTTGTTGATCTTTGAAATTAAGTCGAGAAGCACCATCCCTTCAGCGCCAAAGCTGCATGCATACACGATCTTATCCCCGTATGTCCTGTAAGCCCATTTCAATACATCGAGCTCATCGATCAATTGGTCCGTCATCTCTTTTGCCAGCGTTTCGTTCCATGTGTCAAAGGTGATGTGTTCGTTCAATATTTTCCCCCCGTTTTGCATCTGTCTGTTTTTTATCTATTGATCGAGTTATAGGCAGACTATTCACTTTTGAGATAAAGGTTCAGGGTTTTTAGGTGTGCGGCCGCCTAAATGAGGAGACGGAGGCGCGGCGGAACCAATAAGAGACCAGCTGAATATGCTTTTTAGCAAAATGGTTTTAAGCCCAAGGAGAGGTATTATGCCGATTACCATTTATCAGGGGCATCATCATTCACTTGCCCCGGCAGATATCAATATCGTTATTGACGTCATTCGAGCCTTTACCGTGGCCCATTTTGCTTTTATCGGCGGGGCGAAAGAAATTCTCTTGGCCCGGACAACTGAGGAAGCTTTCAAGTTGAAAGAAACCTATCCGGATTATGTATTAACAGGAGAGGAAAAGGGGGTCGGAATCAAAGGATTTGATTTGGATAATTCTCCAAAGCGTATGGCAGAGCAGGATATGGCGGATAAGCGGCTGATCCAGAAAACGACAAACGGCGTCACAGCGGCGTTAGGAGCGCTGAAGGCCAAGCATCTTTTTGTGACCGGATTTTCTAATGCCAGAACAACAGCGGAATATGTGAAAAAGCTCGCTGCAAAAGATTGTGTGCTGAACATTGTGGCTTCCCATCCGTCAGGTGATGATGATATGGCGTGTGCGGAATATATCAAAAGCATTATAGAAGGGACGAATGGTGCGGCCGCTGAAGTGATTGAAAGAATCAAAAACTCATCCGTTGCGGAGAAGTTTTTTGACAGCAGCCAGCCGTTATTTGAACCGGAAGACATTGCGTACTGTACAAAAGAAATAACGGGCGACTTCGTGATGAAAGTAAAACAAGAAAGAGAAGTTCCAACGATAGAGAGGGTCATGATATGAATGATTTTTCACTAGAATTGCCAGTGAGAACAAGTAAACCGAGAGAAAACGGACAGACCATTTTAATCGACAACGGCTACCCCTTACAGTTTTTCAAAGATGTGATAGGCGCGGCATCCGACTATATAGATTTTGTGAAATTCGGCTGGGGCACTTCATTACTTACGAAAGACCTTGAAGAAAAAATCAGCTCCCTGAAAGAGCATGACGTGAAGTTTTTCTTCGGCGGCACGCTGTTTGAGAAATATGTAAGCCAGAATAAAGTCAACGAATTTCATCGGTACTGCACTTACTTCGGGTGCGAATATATTGAGATTTCAAACGGCACTCTCCCGATGACGAATAAAGAAAAAGCGGCTTACATTGCTGATTTTTCTGATGAATTTCTTGTGCTCAGCGAGGTGGGCAGCAAGGATGAGGAAGTATCAAGCTGCCAGTGCTCTGAGGAATGGCTTGAGTATATTCTCGAAGATATGGAGGCAGGCGCAGAGAAAGTGATTACGGAAGCAAGGGAAAGCGGGACAGGGGGGATCTGTTCCAGCAGCGGAGATGTCCGGTTTCAAATCG
Source organism: Bacillus sp. V26 (assembly GCF_034296245.1). Taxonomy (NCBI): domain Bacteria; kingdom Bacillati; phylum Bacillota; class Bacilli; order Caryophanales; family Bacillaceae; genus Bacillus; species Bacillus sp. V26. The sequence goes on from NZ_JAXKQF010000002.1 coordinate 227,816, forward strand.
TTGATGATATCATTTTGTCGGATATTGATATCAGCCGAATGATATTTGAAGCACCAAACAAAACGCTCCAGCAAGGTTTTATTCAAAGGATCGGGCCGAATGTCAATCTGGCGAATATCTCATTTCATGATGCGATTGCTCTGGAGACTTTGCGCTTGGGGTTAAGATCCGATACCTTTTATTTGTAAAACAGCGGCTGCGGGGCTCTCTGTATCGGGAGAGCCTCTTGCCTATTATTTTTTATGACGGTACATAGGCGTAAGTATGGGAAGAGAGGTCAGGCGGATGTTATAGATGAAGTCGATGACTCTTGTTGATATCACTTGGCAAATAAGAGCTTGAATCACAATGCCCCAGGCAATAATTGATGCGGTAATCATAAAAATGATGCAATTCATAATGAGCAAGATGGTTCCCGGGTTTCCGCCCCGGTAAATTGAGATCATAAGTGCAAGGGCTCCAAACCCTCCGTTAGAAATTTTATATTTGTATAAAAGTCCGATGCCGAGTCCTAATAAAACAGCGCCGCTTGCCAAATCAAGCCACAGGTTTGAGGTGATGTCCGGAAAAATGACATCGAAGATCAATACCGATACAGAGGTGACGGTAATCGAGGCGAGAGTGCCGGTGAATGTTCTCATCTCCAGCCATTTTAAAGCAGTGAAAAGCATTGACACATTCACAGCCCATACCGAGAAGCCGTGGGGAATGTGAAACAAATGGTGCAATAAGACCGCAATACCTGCCGCCCCGCCTGTCGGAATATCATGCGGAAATAAAAATAAGGACATGCCGAGTCCCTGTAATACACCGCCTGTGACAATCATAAACGTGAGTTTTGCTTTCATCAGCAGTTCAGCCATTAAGTCATTTGCTCCTTTATGAAAAGACTTGTCCGCTGTTACCATTTTATGAGGCTGTCCATGATTTATGTCTATAAATAAAGGGATGGGACAGCTTAAAACGCTGAACCATCCCACATATACCGATTGATGATCTCCGTATTGATCTCTCTGCCGATCCCTGTTCCTTTCGGGAGGTGCACGATTCCTTTTGAAGGCTGAAGGCTGATCAGTTCTGTAAAAGGATTCTCCATTACGTCCCACTCAATCGGTTCAATTTGGTCGTTCTCCATTTTTGACCACGGAGGCAGGCAGGCCTGCGCAAATAAAGCATAAAGCCGGGAAAGAGCGCCGTCATAGGCATGGGCAGACGCTCTCACACCGAAATAACGCGCGAGCTGGAGGCAGTCGCGAAACTCATCAATTCCATTGACATGCATGACATCAGGCTGAATAATATCCAGGCAGCGCTGTGAGAGGAGAGGCGCAAATTGTGCCGCGCCTTTCATATTTTCTCCGCCGGCGACAGGAACGGATAAACGGCTCCGCAGCAAAGTGTAATCCTGCGGCTGGTCAAAAGGCAGAGGCTCTTCCAGCCAGCTAATATTGATCCATTTCGAAAAAAGACGCTCCCACTTTAAAGCTGCTGCTGTATCGTAGCTTTGGTTTGCGTCCAGAATAATAGAAACAGAGCTGCCGGCCGTGTTTTGCAGGGCAGTGATATGCCGCACATCTTCCTCAAAGGTTGTCCCGCCGATTTTGACTTTGATTTGATTGAAGCCCTGTTTCAATTGAACTTCAACATTCGTAAGCGAGCTGCTGATCCATTGCGGATGGTCTGAATATGATTGGAAAGAGGCATACACAGGGAGTTCTTCTCTGTACCGTCCGCCCCACATGTCGCATACGGAACAACCTGCTGCTTTTGCCGCAATCTCCGTCAGTGCCATACTTACAGCCGATGCCGCCCGCTGATGCCATTTTTTGATTGTGCGCACTAAAGGCAGGCGGCTGCCTGCCTGTTTACCTAAGAGATAGGGAATGATTCGTTTTGTGAAACCGACATGCAGGGCCGGGAGCCAATCCGCGCACTCTCCCCAGCCGTCAATGCCGCTTTCTGTGATAATTCTGATCAGATAGCATGTCCGGTATTGTTTAAATCCGTTTGCATCTCCGTAAGGTTTCTCTAATCGGTGCAAGAGCGGAAAGGTCTCGATCCGTTCGATTTTCAAACCGGACGCTACCTTTCCTCAGCCGGCTGAAGCCGATTGCCGTTCATTGCAGGCTCTTCTTTTTCATTTGTCTCGTCTTTATTTTGTTTGACATGAATCAGCGTAAGCACAAGAATGCCGACAACCAGTGTCAAGCCCGCAATGCTTAAGAACATGCCGGGTCTTGACCACTGCATCAAGCGACCGAAAATAGGAGGCCCGATTGCCACCCCCAGAAAACGCACTGATCCGTACAGCGATGTCACAAAACCCCGTCGTTCTTTGCCGACAGCGCCTGTGATAAAGCTGTTTATACAAGGAAGGACAAGGCCTGAACCGATACTGCTCAGCACAAGAACGCTGATAAACAGGACGAGATTTTCAATGAATGACAGTGCCGCGTAAGACACAGTCATAAACGCTAAACCGATGACGATCAGTTTTTTCATTAACGATTGCTTTTGTCCGATTTTGCTGCCCGTCGTATAGGATGTCACACACATGACCAAAAGGGGAATCGCCAAAATCAGCCCTTTTTTGACGCCATCTGTATCGTATGTTTTTTCCAGTATGTCTGATAGGTAAAACAAAATGCCGAATAAGGTAAACAAACAGGTAGCCCCGGCTAAATAAGCGGTAAACAGCCATCTGCCTTCATGCTTAAATACACTTAACAGCCCTTTTGCATATTTTCCGATAGGAGGCGGTTCTTTTTCTTTTTCCTTTTCTTTAATAAAAATCCAAGTCAGCACGATTGAAATGATACAAAACACAGGAAAGGCAAAAAATGCGCCATACCAAACGATCAGGGCGATAAGTGAGCCAATAATCGGCGATAGAACTTTCCCCATTCCGTTTGACGCTTCAACAAGGCCGAGCACTCTGCTTTCCTGTGCGCCTTTAAATAGGTCCGCTGACAGCGCCATCGCAATCGGTCCCGTTCCGGCTGCTCCGATACCCTGAAGAGCCCGGCCAGCCATGACCCACGGATAAGCATTGTCAAAAAAACCTGCCGCAAACCCGGCCAGCAATCCGCCTGCTCCATACAAAAATAAGCAGGGAATAATGATGATTTTCCGTGAAAACCGGTCTGCGAGATAGCCGACAATCGGAATCGCAAACGCCGCAATCAGGGAAAACACCGTGATCACGAGACTGACTTGAAATTGGGATAAATGAAGTTCAGATTTCATTTTTGGCAGTATAGGAATAAGCATAGAGTTTCCAAGGGTTAATATTAAAGGGATTGAACCGATAGCTACAATCGTCATTCCGTTATTTTGTTTTGATGTTTCCATCTCAAAGCACACTCCTTTTCTTCTGCTTAGAGTGTCCCTGAAGGCATTAAAAAAACCGAACAGAATCTTCCTGTTCGGGTAAAAAAGGGTTAACCGAGCGCTTGTGAGATGACAGCGAATAATTGTCTGTTTCGTGCAGGCAGCGTCTTTTTTTGGTACATCATAAGCGGGGGCTCATCGTCTAAGTGAAAGCCCATTGCTTCCAGGCTGTCATGCAGCAACGGGCTTTCCCCAGGCACGTCGATTCGGATGGCTCCTTGTTTTCCTGCGGCCAGCCTGTTGACCAATACAGCAGCGAGACCCGGTGACGTTGCGATAAGCGGGCCTAATTTCAGATTGGCGGGTGTTTGTACAGATAAGCCATAGCCAATGAATGTGCCTTCATTATTTCTGGCAATTATACATTCCGCTGATTGGGAGATCAAATGATGCAGAAGTGCTGCTCTGTCTCCGCCAAAGGCGGCTTGATCAGCCGCGATTAATTCCGGAAAATCCTTTTCTGTAAAAGATGTCAGTTCAATGTCGTGCTGCTTTGTAAGCGGCTTGAAGCTTTGACAGCTGTATTTGCGGATTGAACCCGCTGTTTGAAATCCGGCTTTTTCATAAAGCGGCAAACCTTCCTTCGTGGCGCAAAGCATGATGGCGGTGTTTTCATCGACTTGGCTGATACATGCGTTCACCATCCGCCGCCCCAGGCCTCGCCGTTTGTACTCGTTGTCGACGATAACGAGTCCGATAGAAGCAAGTCGGCCATACAAAAACAAACCGATGCAGGAGATGATGTCTTCTTGGCTGTTTTGATACCCGAAGAAGCGTCCATGTTTTACAAGCAACTGCAGCTCTCGCTCGCCGTAATCCGGCCACCCGGCTTGCCGGGACAGACGCAATAGGCCGGGCACATGTTTTTCAGTAAGCTGAATCAGCTCAATCGCTGAATGCATGTCATCACCTGCTTGTTCCTGTTTTTTTGTACATCACAATATGGGTGCCGATGCCGGAAATCTCAAACGGCTCGCCAAGTTCTTTCCAGCCAAGCTTTTCGTAATAGCCTTTCACATGGTATCTTGCGTTGCACCAGACCGCCTGTACGCCCATATCGGCCAGCTTCTGCTCCGCGTATGTGATCAGTGTGCTTCCGGCTTTTTGATCACGGTATTCTTCGAGCGTTGCCATGCCTCTAAGCCGATATGCGGGTGAATCAGTCAATAGCGGCTGATTCTCGGGAGAAAAGGAAGCGATGCTGATCAGCGTTCCTTCAAAAAAAGCGCCGAGATGGAAAGAGCCTTCTGCTTGATCCTGTTCATATTTGCATTGTTCAATTGATTGATGGGGACGCAAAATGCGGTTTCGGATTTCATAGGTATCCTCTGCGGGAATGGTTTTCACTTCAAGCATGATGTTCCTCCTCTTATGTGATTTATTTTCTATATCGTAACACGAATCGGGTTTGAAAAAGACTGCCCAATTGGTTCGGACAGTCTTAGAAAGCGATGTTAATGCAAATAAATATTCTGACGCTGTTCATCTTTTTGCTTAATGTAAGATGTAAGTTCCGAGGTCAGGTCGGATCTGAGAAAAGGCGTGATTAAATAGATGCCGTTAAACAGTTCGCAGGCAGTATCCAGCAGGGAGCGTGCAATCGCAAGGCCTTCCGCCTTTTGTTTCTCTTTATCTTCGCCGGCGCGCGCCATTTTTTCGCGGATGGAATCGGACAGCTTGATGCCCGGAATTTCGTTATGGATAAACTCAGCGTTCCGGCTGCTTGTCAGCGGCATAACGCCGATATAAATCGGAGTCTTCAAATGCTTTGTTTCATTATGAATATCGACAAGCTGCTGCTCTGAATAGACGGGCTGTGAGATAAAATAATCGGCGCCGCAGTCTATTTTTTTCTCCAGCCGTTTTACGGCTTTATCGAGATGGCGGACGTTTGGATTAAAAGCAGCGGCCACTGAGAAATTGGTTTTCTTTCCGAGCGGTTTTCCGGACAGAGACAGCCCTTCATTGAACTGTTTAATCAGCCTGATTAAATCAAAGGATGTTAAATCATAGACAGACGTTGCACCCGGGAAATCACCGATTTTAGAAGGATCGCCGGTAATCGCCAGCACATCATGCAGCCCTAATGTGTCGAGTCCCATTAAATGTGACTGGAGTCCGATAATGTTTCGGTCCCGGCATGTAATATGGACAAGAGACCGCATATCGAGCTGCTGCTTGACAAGGGCGCCGCAGGCAACATTGCTGATCCGCGGGGTTGCCAGTGAGTTATCGGCGAGCGTCAGGGCTTCGATTCCCGCTTCTTTTAATTCAGCAGCGGCGGACAGAAATTTGTCAAAGCTCAATTTCTTCGGCGGGTCCAGCTCAACAATAATTGAGCGCTTTTCCGCAGCGATTTCATTTAATCCCGGCTCTGTCCGTTCGTGCTGAACAGTCACCAATTCCTTTGCCCGAACCTTTACATGCTTTTCCGTAACAGGGACGAGTCCGCCCACAGCCTCTGCCATAGCCCGGATATGGTTTGGCGTGGTGCCGCAGCAGCCGCCGATAATCCGCGCGCCTTGCTTGCGGAACTCAGCCGCGCTGTTTTGAAAATACGTGTCGTCAGTTTCATATACGAGCCGGCCTTCTTCGAGAGAGGGGAGGCTGCTGTTCGGGTAGACAGATAAAAACACGTCATCAAAAATCGGCACTTCACTGAGCGCTTCAATCATGTGGTAAGGGCCGAGCCGGCAGTTAATGCCAACGATATCGGCACCGAGATCCGCAACCGAGCGCAGCGCATCAGAAAGCGGCGTTCCATCCTGAAGTACGCCCTGCTCATGCATGGATACATTCAGCATAATCGGAAGATCGGTTTCTTTTCGGGCGATTTTCAGCACTTCACGGGCTTCTTCCAAATCATAATACGTTTCTAACAGCAAACCGTCCGGCTCTTCATGCAGCAGTAAATACAGCTGTTCGCGAAAGCTTCGTTTGATTTCGTCAAGGCTGTACGCATTTTTGTTAAACGTGCGGATGCCGCCCATCGTCCCGAGCACATACGCATCGCCGGCGGAAGCCCGCGCGATTTTTACAGCCTCCTGATTCATTTTTTTGATGTCATCTTCAAGGCCGTGTCTCGATAATTTAATATAGTTCGCTCCGTACGTATTGGTCTGAATGATGTTTGCTCCCGCTTCGACATAGGCTTTATGTATACGCTGAATTTCCTCAGGTTTTGAAAGGTTGAGCTCCTCAAAGCACCTGTCTATTCCGAAGGAGTAAAGCAGCGTGCCCATTGCGCCGTCACCGATTAACACCTGTTTCTTCAAATCTTCTAAAAGTCCCATTGTCTGCCTCCTTTATTCGCATTCAGCAAGGAAAAAAGAGAAATAAAAAAAGTCCTCTTAAGAAGAAGACTTTGTCAGTGATATTGTCTCTTCTTATCTTCCAAGCTGTTCGAGCTTGCTGGATTTAGCACCTTGGTCATGGCAATTGCGCCATTACACCGGTTGCTGAAGCTTCGTCGGGCCAGTCCCTCTGCTTCTCTTGATAAGAACGGATATGAAATTTTACATGTTCAGGGGCTGCCAAAAGATGCCTGGCATTTTCCCTTTCTCCAAATTTACCGAAAATAAAGACAATAATCAATAGGAATCAGAAAATTTATCTGAAATTTATAAATTGAACGTCAATTGGCAGATCAGCACCTCGAACTGCTGCGATAACCTGCTGAAGATCATCCTTGTTTTTTCCGGTGACACGCACTTGATCATCCTGCACTTGAGACTTTACTTTCAGTCCGGAGTTTTTGATGATGGTATTGATTTTTTTGGCGTTGTCTTTGTCAATCCCTTGAACAAGCTTTGCGCGCTGGCGTACGGTGCCGCCGGACGCGTTCTCAATTTTGGCGTAATCAATATTTTTTGTCGGCACGCTGCGCTTAATCAATTTGCTGACAAGCACATCCTTGAGCTGGCTTAATTTGAATTCGTCATCGGAAACAAGAACAAGCTCTTCTTTATCTAATGAAATGTCGCTTTTGCTCCCTTTGAAGTCATAGCGTGTGCTGATTTCCTTCAGTGCGATTTGAATCGCGTTTTGCACTTCAGGGAGTTCCACCTTGGATACAATATCAAATGAACTTTCTTTTGCCATATGAAAACCTCCATAACATTTAACTTATGTGTTGATTATAGTAGAATAAAGAGAAACTTCCAACAGAACAAAGAATCAATTTGTGATGATTGGAAAAAATGTTAACAAGATCCGCAGTGAAATAAGCGGGAAGAGGAAGGACGATAGCATGAGACCAGGGCAGCAATTAACCTTGAGTATAGATCACGAAACGGACTTCGGTTACTTTTTAACCGATGGAGAAGATACGATTCTCTTACATAACAGTGAAGTGACAGAGGATATAGAAGACAGAGATGAGGTAGAGGTCTTTATATACGTTGACCAGCAGGAACGGCTTGCAGCAACGATGAAAATTCCGGTCATCAGCGCTGATGAGTACGGATGGGTAGAAGTGGTGGACACGGTAGAGGATATGGGCGTATTCGTCGATGTCGGCCTTTCGAAAGACGCGCTTGTCGCAACAGAGCATCTGCCGCCGTATGAAGATGTCTGGCCGCAAAAAGGGGATAAGCTCTACTGTATGCTGAAGGTGACAAATCGGGGGCGCATGTTTGCCAAACCCGCACCGGAGGATATCATCAGCGAGCTGTTTACAGACGCTTCAGACGATCTGATGAATAAAGAGCTGACCGGAACGGTATACAGGCTGATCGCTTCAGGATCGTTCATCATTACGGATGACGGAATCCGCGGTTTTATTCATTCATCAGAAAGAAAAGAAGAGCCTAGACTCGGCTCAAGAGTGACAGGACGTGTGATTCAAGTGAAGGAAGACGGCTCAGTGAATATGTCGCTTCTTCCGAGAAAGCAGGATGCGCTGTCTGTTGATGCCGAGTATATTCTAACGTATTTAAGAACGAGAAACGGCGCCATGCCGTACAGCGACAAAAGCCAGCCTGATGATATCAAAGAACGTTTTAACATGAGCAAGGCTGCCTTTAAACGGGCGCTTGGCCACTTAATGAAAAACGGAAAAGTGTATCAGGAAGACGGCTGGACATACGAGAAAAAATAGTGCATGAAAAAGGCTCGCCTGCAGCAGAACTGCGGAGCGAGCCTTTTTTAATTCTAATTTAATTCATCAACCAGCGTTCTGATTGCCATTTCGCGATCCACATTGTCTGAAATCGCGATCGGCGTAATATCAATGGCAAGAATGACAAGAATCAGCGCACCGGCAGCGGCAACATAAGAAACATAATAGAAATAGTTAGCGGTATCGACCGTGTTGACGAGCTCGGCTTGAACTCTGGACGTATCATCCTTGGAAGCGGCGATGTCCTTTGCAGCTTCTACTTTTTCTTCAACGATTTGACCTGCTTTTTTCAGCAGTTCATCCACCTTCATTGCATCTTTGCTGTAAACGGCTTTCTTCAGATTGTCAAAAAAGTCAGCATCCTCTTTTTTGATATCAGCAACAACCTGATTGGCAAAAGCCTTTGCCTGTTTTGTGTTGAGCTTGTCAGTCATGGCTTTATTAAATACCTCTGGAAGCTTTTTGCCCACTTCACCCTGAGCAAACACAAACCCTTTAAAAATCTCTTCACCTGAATACTCAAGCTGCTTCGCCTGTGCTACACTTTCCTGCTGCTTCACCAAAAACACTGTTGTTACCAATACAACCGACAAAAATACAAGAAACGCCTTCTTCAAACTGAAACCTCTCCCTTCTTTTCTTTTTTATTCCACTTCAGTCTGCGTATATATGTAAATTGAAACGTGGAATCAATTGGAGTGAGATACAATATCAAAATGCCGGCCATGATGAGTGAAAAGCTGATTAAACCCAGCATAACCGCGAATATCTCGTGCATAAAAACAGCGATGATTAAAATCAATCTCCAATGCTTCTTCGGCGCGAACAGTGCCGCAAAGATGACAATCTGAACGAGAAGCGTCCCCCATGTCGGAATCACCACAAACGGACTTGTCACAAACGGCTTCGTTAAAGCCTGAAAAAAGCCGTTGAAGCCGATGGTTTTTTCCTGGGCGAAATAATAGACGGCCGTTCCGTCCACCCATTCCTGCTGAGACAGCTTAGCGACAGTAGAGTGAAAGTAAAGTACCGCTACTTGGAGTCTGATGACAAAATAAGAAATAAAAGCTGTGATTTTTCCAATTGTTCTTTGGCCCTCTGGATCATCAGGCCTTCCGCTCCAATGCCATTTTCTCGGGTCAGTCAGCGTGATAGGAATCAGCAAAAATGTGATAACCGCGGCTGCCTGCTCGCCTCCGTCGATGACAATTAACGACGATTGCAGGCTGTAACTGACATACCAATGAAGAATCCCGGTGATTCTAGGGCGCCACCCGATCACAACAAGCACCAGAATGGCAATGCAGATCCATCTGACCAGATTTAACATCATATAGTTATTTTCGCCGAGGCAAAAGAGACTGAGATTCATTTTACAAGCAGGATAACTGCTGATTCCGCTGGCGGGCTTCATAATGAGGCTCGGATGATTGACGAGCAGCGTCAGCAGGCTGGATAAAGCAATAATGCTTCGCGCGAGTCCGTATACATTTGTCCACGGGTTTTTTTGGTCCCATCCGGTGATGGTCTGTTTTATGTTTTCGAGCATGAGATCACAACCTTGACTATGCTTTTTACCTGATAAGACGAAGCGGTGTATTTAGAATAGCTCCAAGGAACGATGTCCTCTTTCGTCAAATAATAGCTGCCGCAAAGCAGCGGGCGGGGCGCCGGTGTTTGCAGCTGTACGGTTTTGGCTTTGCTTTTGCAGGCACTCAGGTCCGTATCTTTACATTCTGTCCACTGTTCCTTGCCGACTTGGCTGTAGATTACGCCCATTTCTACGCCCTGCGATCGCCCATAACGATACAGGCCGAATAGATTATCAGCTCTCATATTAGGCCATCTGACCTTGGCGCTGGCATCTCCATCTTCATATAAGCCGATGGCGGTATCGCGGGGGTTTTTGCTGAAAAAGCCCCAGCCTTGAGGAATGACGCTGGACATGAGAAATTTGGAGTCCTTTGTCAGCGGAATCGGGGTTGTCCCTAAGCTGCCAATGATGGAAAACAGAAATAAAGACCCCCAGAGGACTGAAAAAATGATAAAAAATGATATCGATTTCTGCATTCGACTGCTCCTTTTTAAACTGAAGAAATTCATTTTTCTTACTTTTCATCATATAAAAACATTTTTGTAATAAAAAGGTTAGAAAGTAGGAGAAATTCCATTTTTGTTAAATGAAAAAACAGGACATTTTTCACTGCTATATGTCATTGATATATAGTGGTTTTTTCGATATATTTAAACCATGAAAACGAATCAAATTAACGACCGCTGGATTGTTCAATTTCGCAAAGGGATTTTCGAGCTGGCTATTTTATCCCTGCTGCGCTCAAAACCGATGTATGGTTATGAGCTGACATCGTCCTTAAAAACAACCCCGGCACTGGCTATTTCAGAGGGTGCGATTTATCCGATTTTGAAACGGATGACGGAGAAGGACTGGGTCGAATTTTTTTGGCAAGATTCTTTGGACGGCCCGAAAAGGAAGTACTACAAAATGACGCAAAAAGGAGAAGAGATGTTAAAAGAACGGCTGGAGAAGTACCTGGAAACCCATCAAGCTTTATTGTCTTTATCGGGGGATTTGCTATGAATGCACAGCACATCATTGACCGCTATACGGAGGAACTAAACGCTGAGCTGGCGAATATGCCTGAAGTAGAGAGAGAAAATACGATAGCCGAATTGAAGGGCCATTTAACCGCTTTTGTACAAGACAGAATGAATGCCGGCCATAGTGTAGAGGCTCTGCGGGAAGCTGTCGAAAATGAGTTTTCTCATCCGAAAGAACTTGCCGAAGCGATGATGGGTGAAGGGAAGGAACAGAAACGGAGGGGTTCTGTGTTAGGAAAAAGCGGACTTTCAGTTTTTCTCATTGCTGTAATCATACTCCTGCCGCTGCTGCCGCCCTCATACAGATATGTGCCATTGGCTCTTTATTTGGCGGTGCTCGCAGGCTATGTGTGGAAGCGGAAGAAGTTAATGATGTTTGCGGGCGTAAGAAAGAACAAAATGCGCTCTCAACATGAGATTGTCACGATTTCTAGGGTCGGTGCGGGTTATCTGCTGTTTTTGGCTGTTCTGCTTCTTGTGCAGCCGTTCATCAATGCATTCGTCGTCCTTCTGCTGATTGTGGTTAGCTGTGCCGCTTTTTTTCTTTATTTAAACGTCAAGTAATGTTGTAGGAGGCTGTAATATGGAGATCAGCATCAATTATCTATTAATTGTCATTTCGCTTTTATTCTTTGTGGTAGCCTATTTTGTCGGGATCAAAAAACAGACGTGGATGCTGGCGGGGTTTAATGAGGCACGTATCCGGGATAAGGATCGGCTGGCCAGAATAGCAGGCTACTTTTTCTTGAATTCCGGTTTGTTCATTCTGCTGAACAGCTTTATCTCATTTCAAGGCCAGGAGCAGCTGATTCCGCCGCTTATTTTGGCATATGGCGCAGGGGTTATTATTTACGTGAATAAAAAACTGGTAGAATAGGAGCTGAAGGACGGAGCGAAACCTCTGTCCTTCTTTCTTTTTCCTGAAAATAGGAATGAAGCACCACATACAAGTTTCGGTTTTTTTGTTAGGATGAACGAAAAAACAGGAAGGATGTGGTGTTTTGCGTACACTGTTCAAAACATCTCTGTTTATGGCCGGCTTATGCACGGCGGCTCAATGTGTTTTTGCATCAAATGCCTCAGCAGATCAAAGCATCAAATACGACCATACGTATCAAACCCCTTCATACATCATCGAAAAATCACAGCCATTATGGCAGCCAGCTCAAAACCTAACGCAGAAAGAAGCGCTATTTTCATATCTGGACAAGCAACAAACCCATTTTAAGCTCAAAGGAAACGCGAACAGCCATTTTCGCATTTCAAAAACAATAAAGGATTCAAAGACAAAACAAACATTTTTTAAATTAGAGGAAGTGTATAAAGGGATTCCTGTTTACGGCTTTGGACAGGCGGTCGCGATGAAGGAAAACAAACAAGTGAAAAGTTTCTTCGGGAAGGTGCACCCGCAAATAAATGACATATCTGTCACACCGTCTGTATATAAGAAAAAAGCCATACATACAGCGCGCCGTGCGCTTGAGGCCTCCATTGGAAAAATCGAGTATGTTGACGGAGAACCGAAAGCCGAATTATATATTTATCCGCACGAAGGCGCATATGATCTTGCCTACCTTGTGAGACTTTCGACGTCTGAACCTGAGCCTGGATATTGGCATTATTTCATTAATGCCAAAAGCGGAAAGGTCATCGATTCTTTTAATGCCATTCATGAAGCAGCCGGTACAGGGATCGGCGTATCAGGCGAAGAAAAAAGCTTTGAAGTAACCGAACAGAATGGGCATTATTATTTGGCTGACGAAACAAGGGGAAAAGGGATAAATACTTTTGACGCAAAGAACCTGAACGAAACCTTGTTTACTCTTTTGTCTCAATTGATCGGGTATACAGGCAGTGAAGTGGTCAGCGGCACGTCCGTATTTCATGACCCGGCGGCTGTAGATGCCCATGCAAATGCACAAACCGTTTACGACTATTACAGCCGCACGTTCGGCCGTCATTCTTTTGATCAAAACGGAGCGAGAATTACGTCTACCGTACATGTGGGAACACAGTGGAACAATGCGGCGTGGAACGGTGTGCAGATGGTGTACGGGGATGGTGACGGCGCTAAGTTTAAGCCGCTGTCCGGATCGCTCGACATTGTAGCGCATGAAATGACACACGCGGTCACCCAGTATTCCGCAGGCCTTTTATATCAGGGAGAACCCGGCGCGCTAAACGAATCCATTTCTGATATTATGGCGGCGATGACAGACCGGGATGACTGGGAAATCGGCGAGGATGTATATACGCCGGATGTACGCGGGGATGCTTTACGTTCATTAGAGGACCCTTCCAAGCAGGGGAATCCGGATCATTATTCAAACCGGTATACGGGCACAGACGATTACGGCGGGGTGCATATCAATTCGTCGATCCACAATAAAGCGGCATATCTTCTCGCAGAAGGCGGCGTGCACCATGATGTGCGGGTTGAGGGGATCGGGCGTGAAGCTTGTGAGCAAATTTATTACCGGGCTTTGACATATTATGTAACGCCTTCTTCAGACTTCAGCATGATGAAGCAAGCGGCAATCGAAGCTGCCAATGATTTATACGGTGAAGACTCGAAGCAATCAGCTTCTGTCGAAAAGGCATATGACGCAGTCGGAATTCAATAAAAATGAAAAAACAGCCAGGGCTTTTTTAGCCTGGCTGTTTTTTTATGATCTACCCAGAAAAAATATGGCCAGTGTGCCCGGCCCGGAATGGGATCCGACAGCAGAGCCGATGGAGTGCATGATGATGTCTTTCGGCTTGAATGCGTCTTCGATCAAGTGTTTCATTTCATTGGCTGTTCCTTCGTTAGCGGCATAGCTGATTCCGACGGTTTGTTCGCTCCAATTGTCTCCTCGCTCTTTCATTAATTCAATAATCCGTTTGAACAGCTTTTTCTGTCCGCGGATTTTTTCAAGAGGCACAAGCTTGCCGTCCTCCATATGAAGAAGCGGTTTAATATTGAGCAGACCGCCGACAAAAGCGGACGTTTTTGAAATTCGGCCGCCCCGGGCGAGGTACGTTAAATCATCGACTGTAAAAATGTGCTCAAGCTGTGCGCAAAAGCTCTTTACAGACGTTTCAATTTCTTGTATTGTATTTCCGTTGATACAGAGTTCGCGTGCATGCCGGACGGCCAGACCGCACCCTAATGAAGCGCATTTGGAATCAATCACCCGCAAATCAAAATCGGGGAATTCTTCCTTCACTTCATTGGCGATCATGACGGCTGTCTGATAGGTGCCGGAGAGTCCTGAGGAAAAAGCGATGTAAAGTGCGGGCTCTCCTGTTTCGGCATATTGCAAAAATACATTTTTAATTGTTTGCGGTGAGGCTTGGGACGTCTTTGGCGCTTCCCCATTTTGCATCGCTTCAAATATTTGTTCCGAATGAATCGTGACTGCATCTTCATATTCTTTGTCGCCGAGAGAAACCCTAAGCGGGATAAAGCCAATGCCGTTTTCCTCAAAATAAGAACGAGGCAGATCAGCGGCGCTGTCAGCGATGAGATGAACTGTCATTTTGCTTCCCTTCTTTCCGTTTATCGCTCGTCATCATGTGATTTAAGCCAACTATATCATATTAATTTGTCAAAATCGTGTTCAAATATTTGTTTTAAGGGAAAACATAATAAAGAAGAATGAGCGGAGGAACATGCCATGGTACTAGATCAAACAAAAAAATTACTCATCGTCATCATCGGGGCCTTACTTAATGCGGCCGGGCTGAACTTATTTCTGATTCCGGCAGATGTATATGCCAGCGGATTCACGGGTGTTGCCCAGCTTTTATCAAGCGTCGTTGACCAATATGCCCCTTTTTACATATCGACGGGAACGCTCTTGTTCCTCTTAAATATTCCGGTCGGTATTTTAGGATGGCTGAAGGTCGGCAGATCGTTTACGGTGTACAGCATTTTGAGTGTCGCACTGACCACATTGTTTATGGGAATCCTGCCGGAAATGAGACTGTCTCATGACATCCTGCTGAACGCGGTATTCGGCGGCGTGATTTCCGCGGTCGGAATCGGTTTAACATTAAAGTACGGCGCTTCGACAGGCGGCCTTGATATCGTCGCTATGGTGCTGGCCAAGTGGAAGGATAAACCCGTCGGCACGTATTTCTTTATTCTGAACGGGATTATCATTCTGACGGCAGGATTATTGCAAGGTTGGGAGAAAGCTTTATATACCCTTGTTACTTTGTATGTGACAACGAGGGTGATCGACGCGATTCATACCCGGCACATGAAGCTGACAGCAATGATTGTGACGAAAAAAGCGGACGAAATCAAGGAAGCCATTTATGGAAAAATGGTGCGGGGCATAACGACTGTCCCAGCCAAAGGAGCTTTTACAAACGAGCAGAAAGAAATGATGATTATCGTCATCACGAGGTATGAATTGTACGATTTAGAAAAAATCGTAAAAGAAGTGGACCCGAAAGCATTTACAAACATTGTCCAAACGACCGGGATTTTTGGTTTCTTTAGAAAAGACTGACGAAAGCAGGTGGAAGTCGTGAAACGGCTGCTTGTGATGCTCTTGCCTGTGGTGCTATTAATAGGCTGCGGGAAAAATGAGCAGACAGAACCCGATAAGGAGGTATCAGGCGGAATGGAGAATCAAGAGGTTGTTTTATCTGTTGACGCAATTGAGGAGCCTGAACAAATCAAATTTAACATGTCACTGAAGAACCAAAGCGAACGCAGGGTGGAGTTTCAATTCAGCACGGGACAAAAATTTGAACTTGTCGTGTACGATTCAGAACACAAAGAAAGATACCGTTATTCGAAAGACAAAATGTTTACACAGGCTTTTCAAAACCTGACGCTTGAACCGGGAGAAACCTATGATTTCACTGATGAATGGAAGGAAGTACCGGAGCCGGGAACATACGAGGTGAAGGTGACGTTTAAGGGCAGAGCGGAGAATCTTAAGCAGGTCCAGGCTGTTCAGCAGTTTGAGGTCAAATAATAGGCTATGGCGAATCGCCATAGCCCTTTTTTATTGCAATTTATCCAGTTGATCTTGAAATTGATGAAGCTGTTGACGTTCCGCATCTGTCGAATTGGCATACGCAGAAGACACAGCATTTTTGGCCCTCAGAATCGCTTGCTCCTGATCGCCTTCCTCAAAGCCGTTTGTCACCATGACAGCCTGTTGAACAAATGATTTCGCCTGCTGAAACAGTTCGTTTCTCATTTAATATTCAACCTGTCTTTCGGCCGAATCTCGTGCCGCGGCATGCTGGTGAGTTTCTTCTAATGTAGACCGATATGGAAATCTTGCGGCGTGTAGCCCGATGGAGTCTTTACCCTGCTGAATAAACCTTCTGGATTTGCTTCGTTTACCCATTGTGAGACTGCCCCCTTCCATACTTTGACGAGATGAGTCGTCTCCCATAGTATGCTGGGACGGGTAAAGGTTTATAAGTGGGAAAAATTAAAAAACTCCGCTCTTTATATTGAGAAATATTCTTTCAAAAATTGGGCGACACCGTCTTCTTCATTGGAACCCGTCGTTTTGTCAGCGATCCGCTTGACTGCGTCAATTCCATTTCCCATGGCGACGCCGCATCCTGCAAATTCAAGCATTTCCAGGTCGTTATCTTCATCGCCAAAAGCGATGATCCGTTCTCGCGGCACACCGTAGTAATCGCTGATTTTCTGCAAGCCAATCGCTTTGTTCATGCCGCTTTTAATAATCTCAATCACATGCCACGGGGCTGCCCATCTTCTGTGATCGATCACCTCGGCGTGCACATCTGTTAGATAAGCGCGTATCTCTGGCACATCTTCCTCTTTCGCATGGATGAGCACAGAGGTGACATCCTCACCGAGATTTTCACGCAAATCGCCGACGGTGACATTTGTTGTGTTCATGTTAAAGGCATCAATCAGATGCTCATCATGATAATGGAAGTACACATCATCGATGACTTCAGCAAGTATATTATGTACGTTGTAGGTCTCGCTGATATCCACAAGCTGTTTGACAACTTGAAGCGGCAGTGAGGTATGATACCGTCCCCAGCTGTCATCTTGCGGATGGTGGACAAACGCTCCGTTGAAATTGACGATCGGCGTTGTCAGATTCATCTGCTCATAGTACACGGAACTTGAACGGTACGGCCGGCCGGTGGAGATGCAGACGTAATGTCCATCATTTTTTAGGCGCTGTATCGTTTGAAGGGTGTTTTCTGATATTGTTTTATCGTCCTTTAATAATGTTCCATCTAAATCTAATGCGATTACATAGGGTTTTGTCTCCATGAAAAGCTCCTTTAACCATAGATTTTACGTGAGTTGCCTTAATTACAGTGTAGCTTTTTACCATCTTTATTGTCTACATGTTACACTTATGATTATGGTTATCCTAAGGAGGGGACATTGTGATTCAAATTGAAAATCAAACCGTTTCCGGCATTCCGTTTTTACATATTGTAAAAGAAGAGAACAGGCACCGTGCCGTTCCTCTTGTTTTCTTTATACATGGCTTTACAAGCGCAAAGGAACACAACCTTCATATTGCTTATCTGCTTGCAGAGAAGGACTTTAGAGCCGTTCTGCCGGAGGCGCTGCACCATGGTGAACGGGGAGAGCAAATGGCTGTTGAAAAGCTGGCCGGCCATTTTTGGGACATCGTGCTAAACGAGATTGAAGAGCTTGAAGTACTCAAGAACCATTTTGAGAAGGAAGGCCTGATAGACGGCGGCCGTATCGGGCTTGCGGGTACATCAATGGGCGGCATTACAACGCTTGGCGCCTTAACGGTTTATGACTGGGTACAAGCCGGCGTCAGCCTGATGGGAAGCCCGAATTATGTCGAGCTGTTTCAGCAGCAGATCGACCATATTAAATCTCAGGGCATCGATATCGATGTGCCGGAGGAAAGGGTGCGGGAGCTCATGGAGCGCCTTAAAGTGCTGGATCTCAGCCTTCAGCCGGAGAAACTTCGCCAGCGCCCGCTTTTATTTTGGCATGGC
The DNA here is from genome assembly GCF_034296245.1 of Bacillus sp. V26. NCBI lineage: Bacteria > Bacillati > Bacillota > Bacilli > Caryophanales > Bacillaceae > Bacillus > Bacillus sp. V26. The sequence goes on from NZ_JAXKQF010000002.1 coordinate 245,931, forward strand.
GTTAAAGATCAAGTCGTGCCTTACGCGCCGACCCGGAAATTTTATGACACGATTAAATCTTATTACAGCGAGCAGCCGGAACATCTCCAGTTTATTGCGGATGAACGAGCCGATCACAAAGTGCCGCGGGCCGCTGTGTTAAAAACCGTTGAATGGTTTGAAACGCATTTATAAAGCACAAAGGTGTAAACACAGGCCGGATTTACGTTATACTGTAGAAAAAAGGAGTGAGGGAACGTGGAAGAAGCATTAAAAGAAAACATTATGGGCGCCCTGGAACAGGTTGTCGACCCTGAGCTTGGCGTTGATATCGTAAACCTCGGGTTAGTATACGATGTTGATATGGATGAAGACGGCTTAACGCACGTCACAATGACACTGACGTCAATGGGATGCCCTTTAGCGCCGATTATTGTTGATGAAGTGAAAAAAGCGCTTGCGGACATTCCGGAAGTGAAAGAGACGGAAGTTCACATTGTGTGGAATCCGCCGTGGACTCGGGACAAAATGTCAAGATATGCAAAAATAGCGCTTGGCATACAATAAAACAAAAGAGGACAGCCTTACTGTGAGGCTGTCCTTTTTACAGCTGAAAAGGAGTGAAGCAAAATGATGTACCTGCTTGCCGTTCTATGTCCGCCGCTTGCTGTTTTGTTTACGGGAAAGCCGTTTCAGGCCCTGCTCAATCTCATATTGACATGCATCTTTTGGCTGCCGGGCGCCATTCACGCTTGTTTTATCGTGGCTGACCGCCGCGCTGAAAAACGGGCAAGACGATAATCTGGAAAAAAGAGGACGCAAACATGGTATAATGGCCATAAAAAACAGCAGGGAGAGCGCCATGAAAAAGAAATTGCTTGCATTCGCGCTGTGCACCGGTGCGTATGCGGCCCTGTTTGCGTACTCTGTTCACTCAGAGCAAAAAAGCGGCTCCGGCGAGATGACCGATGTCAGCCGCTTGATGCCGGTGAAAATTAAGCAGACGGTGAAAGGGCAGGAAGAAAATAACCTCATTGACACAGTCAAAGAGGCCAATCGAAAAAACATAAAAATCTCAATAGCCGGAACCCAGCATTCGATGGGCGGCCATACATATTACGAGGACGGCATCGTTCTGGACATGACAGGCTACAACAAAATCCTCGCTTTCGATAAAGAGAAAAAAACCATCAGGGTCCAAAGCGGGGCGACGTGGAATGACATACAGAAATACGTAAATCCATACGGGCTTGCGGTAAAAGTCATGCAGTCACAAAATATTTTTACAATCGGAGGATCTCTCAGCGCCAATGCCCACGGGCGTGATATCCGCTATGGGTCGCTGATTGATACAGTCAAATCATTCCGTCTTTTAAAAGCCGACGCCACAATTGTCACCGTCACTCCAAAAGATGATTTATTTTCAGCAGTCATCGGCGGGTACGGTCTTTTTGGCGTGATTCTCGATGCTGAGCTTGAATTAACGGATGACGAGCTGTACGTCATGCAGACGGAAAAAATGAACTACAGTACATACGCTGACTATTTTACAAAGCATGTCAAAGGCAATCCTGGTGTCCGCATGCACCTCGCTCGCATCTCAACAGCAGAAAAAGGATTTCTGAAAGACATGTATGTCACAAATTACGTATTATCAGAAGAGCAGGATCAGCTGACATCTTACAGCGATCTCAAAAAGGATGAGCATACACAGGTGACGAAATTCGCGCTCGGCCTGTCAAGACGGTACGGGTGGGGCAGAAACTGGCTGTGGAACACCCAGCAATCCTATTTTCTAAGCCAAAATGGAACAAAGATCTCACGCAATAACGTCATGCGGTCAGAATCAAAATTTCTCGAATACGAAAACAATGAAAATACAGACGTGCTGCAGGAATACTTTGTGCCGGTGAAGGAGTACGCTTCCTATATTGATGACCTGAGACAAACGCTGTCACACGAAGACCTGAATCTGCTTAATATCACGATCCGGTATGTGCAAAAAAACGAAAAGGCTGACCTGTCTTATGCGAAGGATGATATGTTTTCGCTCGTGCTTTTAATCAACGAGGGCTTTTCAAAAGAAGACCAGGCTGACGCTGCGAGAATCATCAGGCGCATGACAGACGTTGCGCTCAAACACGGAGGAAGCTATTATCTGCCGTATATGACATATCAGACAAAAGCGCAAATGAGACAGGCGTATCCGAAAAGCGAAGCGTTTTTTCAGAAAAAACGGGCGTATGATCCGGATGAGCGGTTTATGAATTACTTTTATCAGAGGTATAAATAATGGGGAAAAACAAATTAAAATGGCTGACACTTTCACAAAGCAGCGTGTTTTTCGCAAGCAGTTTAATCTTTCCGTTTTATATTCTGTTTGTGAAGAATATCGGCTCAAGCTACACGCAGTTCGGGTTTTCCTACGGATTATTCGGACTGAGCGGAGCGCTCATTTACCCGCTCCTCGGCCGGCTTTCTGAAAGGATCGACAGCCGCTATTATCTGCTTGCGAACTCATGGGGCATGGCGGTTCTGCTTTTGTATGTCCCGCATGTAAACAGCGTTCTTCAAGTGTACATCGTGCAAGTGCTGTTAGGTCTCTTTGGGGCGATGCAAAAACACGGAGAAAAAGTATTAATCGCCGACTTTACAGACACCGGGGAACGCGGAAAAAAGATTGGGAATTATCATTTTTGGACCGCTGTTTTTTCAGCGGCTGCCATTATGCTCGGCGGTTTTCTCGCCGACTTTTTTACGGTGCAAATGATTTTTTATACAAGCTCTATTCTATATTTTCTGAGCGGATTGATGATGATGAAAACAGGCTGACACGGTCAGCCTGTTTTTTTTATGCAGCTGCAAATGGCGCCGGATCAACAACTTGAAGCGATTTCTGCCTGCTTTTTAAGAGCCGGTTTTTTTATTGAACAGAAAATTTATAAATGAATAAAAATATTAAATATACGATTGAATTAATTTTTATTCATGTTATAATGTTAAATAATTTCACAAAGACCAAGAAGGTGAATTCGTTTTGAAAATAGGAATTGTAGGCGCTACGGGTTATGGAGGCGCCGAACTTGTCAGGATTCTTACACATCATCCTCATACAGAAGAATGTATACTTTATTCATCCAGCGGGGAAGGAAAGGTCTATAGTAATGTTTACCCTCATCTTACCGGCTTGGCTGGGCAAACGCTGAAGCCCATTGATATCAATACAATCAAACAGGAAATCGATGTCATGTTTCTTGCTGCGCCCCCGGGAGTATCAAGTGAACTGACTCCGCAGCTTGCAGAGGCGGGAATTCCGGTTATTGATCTGTCAGGTGATCTGAGGATCCAAGAGCCTGCTGTATATGAAAAGTGGTATAAACGGACAGCGGCACCAAAAGAAACAATTCAAGAGGCGGTTTACGGTCTTTCGGAGCTGAATCAAAGGAACATTCAGCAGGCGAAGCTCATCGCCAATCCGGGGTGTTTCCCGACGGCTGTGCTTCTGGGCCTCGCGCCTTTGGCTCAACAAAAGCTGCTTGATGAATCGTTCGTTATCGTTGATGCGAAAACAGGCGTTTCCGGTGCGGGGAGGAAAGCATCCATGGGAACCCATTTTTCTGAGCTTAACGACAATTTTAAAATTTATAAAGTAAATGAACATCAGCACACCCCTGAGATTGAACAGACGTTAAAAGAATGGCAGCCAGGGTTGAAGGCTATTACATTTTCTGCTCACTTGGTTCCGATGACTAGGGGAATCATGGCTACAATGTATACGCAATTAACATCTGACCTATCTGCAGAAGATCTGCACGATTTATATTCGGAATTTTACCAAGATTCATATTTTGTGAGAGTGAGGCCAAAGGGTCATTTCCCGCAAACGAAGGAAGTGTTCGGCAGCAATTTCTGCGATGTATCCGTTACCCTCGACGAAAGAACGAACAGGGTCACGATCGTATCGGTAATTGATAATCTGATGAAGGGTGCCGCTGGGCAGGCAGTACAAAATTTCAATATCATGAATGGCTGGAACGAAGAGACAGGTCTTACCATGACACCAATTTATCCATAGAACAGGAGAGAATCGAACCATGATTCAGTTGAGTGAAGATCAAATAGTGAAAGTAAAAGGCGATGTATCCTCGCCAAAAGGATTTCAGGCAAAGGGCGTGCATTGCGGGCTGCGCTACTCGAAAAAAGACCTTGGCGTCATCATCAGCGAGACACCGGCAGTGAGCGCGGCAGTTTATACGCAAAGCCACTTTCAGGCGGCTCCGATTAAAGTCACACAGGACAGCTTAAAGCATGGATCAGCTCTGAAAGCAGTCATTGTCAACAGCGCCATTGCCAATGCTTGTACAGGGGAACAGGGCTTAGAGGATGCATACAAAATGCGGGAGAGCCTTGCTTTACAGCTGGGCATTGAGCCGGAGCTTGTCGCCGTTTCTTCAACTGGTGTCATCGGCGAACATTTAAATATGGAAAACATTCAGGCCGGCATCGAGCTTTTGAAAGAAACGCCTGCGGGATCTGGAGATTTCGAGGAAGCGATTTTAACGACAGATACCGTCATCAAGCAAACGTGCTATGAACTGACAATCGGCGGTCAAAAAGTCACCATCGGCGGAGCGGCTAAAGGCTCCGGAATGATTCACCCAAACATGGCAACGATGCTGGGGTTTGTGACAACAGACGCGGCAATCGAAGAAAAAACGCTGCAAAAAGCGCTCCGCGACATCACTGACGTCTCTTTTAATCAAATTACAGTTGACGGAGAAACCTCCACCAATGACATGGTATTGGTCATGGCAAATGGCTGCGCGGAAAATGAGTGCCTTACGGAAGATCATAAAGACTGGCCGCTCTTTAAAAAAGCGCTTCTGATGGCTTGCGAAGATTTGGCTAAGGAGATTGCCAGAGACGGAGAAGGCGCGACAAAACTAATCGAAGCCCAAGTAAAAGGGGCGAAAAACAATCTTGATGCAAACGTAATTGCCAAGAAAATTGTCGGGTCGAACCTCGTAAAAACCGCTGTATACGGAACAGACGCGAACTGGGGGCGCATTATCGGGGCTATCGGGCACAGCGCGGCTCAGGTGAAGGCTGAAGAAGTAGAGGTTTATCTCGGGGGCCAATGCCTGTTTAAAAACAACGAGCCTCAGCCATTCTCTGAATCTCTCGCGAAAGAATATCTCGAAGGAGATGAGATTGCCATTGTCATCAAGATGCATGAAGGAGACGGGAACGGAAGAGCATGGGGCTGTGATCTGACCTATGATTATATCAAAATTAATGCGAGCTATCGCACGTAATAAAGGGGAGCGCAATGAAGAAAACAATCGTTTTTAAATGCGGGGGAAGTGTCATCCGTGAGCTGTCGGAAGAATTTTTTCAAAACCTGAAAGAATTGATGGAATCAGGATGGAAATTGGCAATCGTGCACGGCGGCGGACCGGAAATCACACATATGCTGAAACGGTTAAACATCAAAACAGAATTTGAAGGCGGACAGCGGAAAACAACCAAACCGGTATTGGAAGTCGCTGAAATGGTACTGTCCGGCTCAGTGAATAAATTTTTCGTTGCCGAGCTTGCAAAACACGGGCTCCGGGCTGCGGGAGTGTCCGGCAAGGATGGAGGCCTTCTCGAAGCAGACTATCTTGATCCGGACACATACGGGGAAGTCGGAGAAATTAAAAAGGTTAATGCCTCTATGGTAAACGCGCTGATGGATGAAGGCATCATTCCGGTAATCGCGCCCCTGTCCTTGACGAGCGATTACAAAACACTGAATGTCAATGCTGATCTTGCGGCTTCGGCAGTCGCCGGGGCGCTGAAAGCCGATAAGCTGATGTTCGTCACAGACGTGGAAGGAATTATAAAGGAAAAACAGCGTCTCGACATCCTGACCCCTGAGGAAATTCAGACTCTCATTAAACAGGAAGTGATCACAGGCGGGATGATACCAAAGGTCAATTCAGCCTTGTCAGCATTAACGGATCAAGTATCAGAAGTGATGATCGTAAACGGAAAAGGATCGTTTTTCACAGATCAAACATTTCAAGGAACAAAAATCGTCAAAGCAAAGGAGGCTGTTTCATGAGCAGCTTGTTTCAAACCTACGGACGTTGGAACATTGAGATAAAGAAGGCGAAGGGGACTTGCGTTGAGGATCAAAACGGCAAAACATACCTCGATTTCATTCAAGGGATTGCGGTTTCCAACCTAGGCCACTGCCATGAAGCGGTCACAGAAGCGGTCAAAAAACAGCTCGACAGCGTATGGCACGTATCCAATCTGTTTGAAAACAGTCTTCAGGAGCAAGCGGCACAGCAGTTAGCAGCAAACAGTGCCGGAGATCTCGTTTTTTTCTGCAACAGCGGGGCAGAAGCGAATGAAGGCGCGATTAAGCTGGCGCGAAAAGCAACTGGAAAAACGAAAATCATCACATTTCTTCAATCATTCCACGGCCGCACCTATGCAGGGATGGCAGCTACCGGACAGGATAAAATCAAAACAGGCTTCGGCCCGATGCTGGAAGGCTTTCATTACCTCCCGTACAATGATCCTGCCGCTTTTGATGCTCTTGGGGAGGAAGACGGCATAGCCGCGGTAATGCTTGAGACCGTACAGGGAGAAGGCGGAGTCAATCCGGCCAGTGCAGAATTTTTAACAGCCGTACAGTCATTTTGCAAGGAAAAGCAGGCGCTTCTGATCGTAGATGAAATTCAGACCGGTATTGGACGGACAGGAAAAGGCTTCGCATACGAACACTTCGGCCTCTCACCTGATATCATCACAGCTGCAAAAGGATTGGGGAACGGCTTTCCAGTCGGTGCGGTAATCGGCAAGAAAGAGCTGGGAGCAGCGTTTACTCCTGGATCTCACGGAACGACCTTCGGAGGGAATATGCTGGCGATGGCCGCCGTCAATGCAACATTGCAGGTTGTATTCCAGCCTGAATTTCTGCAAGAGGCTGCTGATAAGGGTGCGTTTTTGAAAGAACAGCTGGAGGCTGAACTGAAGAGTCCTTTTGCGAGGCAAATCCGCGGCAAAGGATTAATGCTTGGAATTGAGTGTGATGGGCCGGTTGCAGACATCATTGCTGAATTGCAGACATTAGGCTTGCTCGTACTGCCGGCCGGACCGAACGTGATTCGTCTGCTGCCGCCGCTCACCGTGACAAAGGATGAAATAACAGAAGCCGTCAGCAAGCTGAAACAAGCGATTGCTCAGCATACCGCTGTCAATTTGTAATTTTTTTTCGATATGAAAGCATAAAAATTCATTTTTGTAATTAATTATTCATCAAGAGGTGGGCTTTTAGATGGAAGGTTATTTAGTATTAGAAGATGGAACAGTGTTCAGCGGAGAACTGGACGGACATAAAAACTGCACGGGCGAAGCTGTGTTTTTCACAGGAATGACGGGCTATCAGGAAGTGCTGACAGACCCGTCATACAAAGGACAGATTATCGTTTTTACGTACCCGCTGATCGGCAACTACGGTATTAATGAAAACGACTTTGAAAGCAAACAACCGCAAGTGAAAGCAGCGGTTGTTTACGAGGCGTGCGATCATTTTTCTCATCATGAAGCAGTATACAGCCTTAAGGAATATCTGAAAAAATGGAATATCCCGCTCTTGTCCCATGTCGATACGAGGGCTGTCGTCAAAAAAATCCGAGCGAACGGAACGATGGGGGCGTCTGTCACTGCCTCTAAAGAAGCGGCTGAGATTGCACTGCAGCCTGAGAACGTCGCAGAACAGGCGTCCGCACAGGACATCAGCACAATCGGTGAAGGAAATAAACATATCGCTCTCATTGACTTTGGCTTTAAAAAATCAATTGCAGCCTCACTCGTGAAACGAGGCTGCAAGGTCACAGTTATACCGTATCAGCAAATGGAATCGGTTTACGGCATAAAGCCGGACGGTGTCGTGTTATCCAACGGACCCGGAGATCCGAAAGCCATTACACCGTATATGGAACAAATCAAAAACATTGTCAGCCGCTTTCCGACACTCGGCATATGTCTCGGCCACCAGCTGATTGCGCTCGCTTTCGGCGGAAATACGTTTAAGCTGCCGTTCGGACACAGGGGCGCAAACCATCCGGTCATCGACCGTGAAACGAAGCGGGTGTTCATGACCAGCCAAAATCACAGCTATGTGGTCGATGAAAAATCCATTAATCAAGAAGAGCTGACGATCAGATTCCACCATGTCAATGACACGTCAGTTGAAGGGCTTTCCCATAAAAAGCTGCCTGTCATGAGTGTGCAATTTCACCCGGAAGCCCATCCCGGGCCGGCGGAAAGCGAATGGATTTTTGATGATTATTTAAAGAATGTGATACCAGCAAGGAGAGAAATCGCCCATGCCTAAAGACACCAGTATTTCAAGCATATTAGTAATCGGCTCAGGCCCGATCATCATCGGCCAGGCGGCAGAATTTGATTATTCAGGCACTCAAGGGTGCATCGCGCTCAAGGAAGAAGGCTATCGGGTTATTCTCGTCAACAACAACCCGGCAACAATTATGACCGATGAAGCTTTCGCGGATGACATATATTTTGAACCGCTGACGGTAGAAAGCCTGACAGACATTATTAAGAAAGAAAAGCCCGACGGACTTCTGGCCAATTTAGGCGGGCAGACTGCACTGAATCTAGCGGTTGAACTTGAAGAAGCGGGTATCTTAAAGGCGCACGGCGTCAAACTTCTGGGTACATCCGTTGATACGATACAAAAAGGAGAGGACCGGGAAAAATTTCGTTCTTTAATGAACGAGCTGAATCAGCCAGTTCCAGAGAGCGAAATTGTCGATAACGAAACAGATGCCCTTCGTTTTGCGGAATCCATCGGCTTTCCTGTCATTATCCGGCCTGCTTACACGTTAGGCGGAAAAGGTGGGGGCATCGCGCCTACGAAAGAAGCATTTACCGCCATGATCAAGCAAGCGCTCCTGGCTAGCCCGATCAATCAATGTCTGGTAGAAAAGAGCATTGCCGGCTTTAAAGAAATTGAATATGAAGTGATGCGCGACAGCAACAACACATGCATTACCGTCTGTAATATGGAAAACATTGATCCGGTCGGTGTGCATACAGGCGATTCGATCGTAGTGGCGCCTTCACAAACATTAACTGATGAAGACTATCAAATGCTCCGGACGGCAAGTCTGACGATCATTTCGGCACTTGATGTCGTAGGCGGGTGCAACATTCAGTTTGCGCTTGATCCGTTCAGCAAGCAATACTACGTCATTGAAGTGAATCCGCGTGTGAGCCGTTCATCTGCTCTTGCGTCAAAAGCAACAGGTTATCCCATTGCGAAAATGGCTGCGAAATTGGCGGTCGGATACACGCTTGACGAATTAAAAAACCCGCTTACAGGCTCCACTTATGCGAGCTTCGAACCGGCATTGGACTATGTTATCGTCAAGTTTCCGCGCTGGCCGTTTGATAAATTCAAAAACGCGGACCGCAAGCTCGGCACAAAAATGAAAGCCACCGGAGAAGTGATGGCGATTGAACGTAATGTAGAAGCGGCGCTCCAAAAGGCGGCAGCCTCCCTTGAGCTGAAAAACGTCGGCACGCATCTGCCGGAGCTCGGCGGCTTATCAATTGAAGCGCTCTGGGAGCTGGCAATCACACCTGACGATCGAAGATTTTTCGTTGTGATGGAGCTGTTAAGCCGAAGCCTATCAATAGAAGAAATCCATGCAAAAACAAAAATCGACCCGTTTTTCCTTCACACCTTTAACAATATCATCAAGCTGGAAAATCAGATCATGGAAGCGGGGAGCGACCTCTCTTTTGATTTATTGAAAAAGGCAAAGGAAAAAGGGTTTTCAGACGCAACGATTGCCTCGCTTATCGGCAAGACAGAGGTAGAGGTGCGCGCTCTTCGCAAAGAGAAGGGGATAACGCCTTCCTTCAAAATTGTTGATACTTGCGCAGCTGAGTTTGATGCGAAAACCAACTATTTCTACTCCACGTATTTCGGAGAAACCGATGGAGACATCAGCCGCAAAGAGAAAAAGCGCGCGCTGATTATCGGCTCAGGACCGATTCGCATCGGGCAGGGTGTTGAATTCGATTACAGTGCTGTTCATGGGGTGTTAACGCTGCAAAAGCTTGGGTTCGAAACGATTATGATTAACAACAACCCGGAAACCGTGAGCACTGATTATGAAATTGCGGACCGCCTGTATTTTGAACCGCTGACAACGGAGCACATATTAAACGTGGCGGAACAGGAAAACATTGACTATGCGATCGTGCAGTTCGGCGGCCAAACCGCGATCAATGCTGCTGAAGCGCTCGAAAAAGCCGGAATCACGCTTCTCGGCACATCGTTTGAAACGCTTGACGTGTTAGAGGATCGCGATCAATTTTATCAGCTTCTTGATGAACTCGGATTGCAGCACGCTAAAGGAGAAATTGCTTATACAAAAGAAGAGGCTGCAGAGAAAGCAGACGGGATCGGCTATCCGGTATTAATCCGTCCTTCTTATGTCATTGGCGGAATGGGCATGATCATCGTTGAATCGGAAGCTGCGCTTTCTCAGCTGCTGGACGGAGAAGACAGCATGCCGTACCCCATTTTAATTGATCAGTACGTGTCAGGAAAAGAAGTCGAAATTGATTTGATTTCCGATGGTGAAGAAGTCTTTATCCCGACATATACCGAACATATTGAGCGGGCGGGCGTCCATTCAGGAGACAGCTTCGCCATTCTCCCGGGTCCTTCCGTCACAAACAAGCTGCAGCAGGGAATAAAAGATGCTGCGCAAAAAATTGCCCAAAAGCTTTCGTTTAAAGGCATTATGAACATCCAATTTGTGATCGATAACGAAACCATTCTCGTCCTTGAAGTGAACCCGAGAGCGAGCCGTACAGTTCCGGTCGTCAGCAAAGTCATGGGCGTCCCGATGATTCCGCTCGCCACACGGCTGCTGGCGGGGGCATCTCTAAAAGATGTAAACCCGGCAATTCAAAATCACCATGGTGTTGCTGTAAAGTTCCCGGTCTTTTCATCACATGCGATTCAAGATGTAGATGTGAAGCTTGGACCGGAAATGAAATCGACAGGAGAAGGCATGTGTGTTGCATACGACGCCGACAGCGCCTTGAAAAAAATCTACACGCGTGTTTGGAATCAAAAAGGAAGCATTTATTTGCAAAACGGACCGGAAGACTTGAAGACATTAGCGGAAAACGCCGGCTTTACGGTTCATGAAGGCACATTCGCCTCCTGGATGGAACAGGATGAAAAAGCGCTCCATATCCATTTGAACGGCTCTGAAGAAGCACGCAAAGAGCGTTTGGAAGCCATGACACACGGCATTACCGTCTTTACTGAAGAGGAAACCGTACGGGCGTTTTTGCAAAGCGGATCAGGCAGTCCGCACCCTGTTTCCCTCAGAGATCTTTATAAAAAGGAAGTGGCATCATGCACACAGTGAATATGGGAGAAATGCAAACCAATCTATTCGGAAAAGACCTATTAACGCTAAAAGATCTCAGTGAACAGGATATCAGCGCGTTGCTTGCTGAAGCCAGTGAACTGAAGCAAAACAAGATTCAGCCTATTTTTCAAGGCAAAACCCTTGCGATGATTTTTGAAAAATCATCCACGCGGACACGTGTTTCATTTGAGGCCGGCATGGCGCAGCTTGGCGGAAACGCCCTCTTTTTAAGCCAGAAAGATCTGCAGCTGGGCCGCGGTGAAACTGTGGCTGACACGGCAAAAGTGCTCTCGGGCTATGTAGATGCAATCATGATCCGGACCTTCGAGCATGAAAAGGTGGAGGAGCTTGCTGAACACGCTGATATTCCGGTCATCAACGGGCTTACTGATAAATATCATCCTTGCCAGGCGCTGGCGGACCTATTGACGATCAAGGAAATCAAAGGCGATCTCAAAGGTGTGAAAGTCGCATATATCGGTGACGGAAATAATGTGGCGCACTCCCTGATGATCGGCTGCGCAAAAATGGGCTGTGATATCTCGATTGCTTCCCCTAAGGGATACGAAGTGTTAGACGAAGCGGCGGAAGCAGCCAAGGCATCTGCCCTTCAATCCGGTGCTTCCATTACACTTACAGCTGATCCGATTGAAGCCGTAAAACATGCGGACGTCATTTATTCAGATGTATTCACAAGCATGGGACAGGAAGCGGAAGAGCAAGAGCGTCTCGCAGTCTTCGCGCCTTACCAGGTGAATGCATCGCTTGTCAGCCATGCTAAACCTGACTATACATTTTTGCACTGTCTTCCTGCACACCGTGAAGAAGAAGTGACGGCAGAGATTATTGACGGTCCGAATTCCGCTGTATTCCAGCAGGCCGAAAACCGTCTCCATGTGCAAAAAGCGCTGTTAAAGGCGATCCTTTACAAAGGGGAATAACCGAAAAAACTGCTGAGCCGGGTCTCAGCAGTTTTTTTATGGAAACATATTCACACCCGCTTAGGCGCATACTACACGAAAAAGGAAAAGGAGGAAAAACAGTGGGACAGCAGCATCAATTCCGGCCCGGGCAGAAAGCGCCCAACAACGGCATCTACGTAGAAATCGGCGAGACGGGGAGTATGGTCAAAAACCCGCAAAAGGTCCATCTGTCAGCAGGAGATATGTTTCCTGAAACATCTAATCACAATCGCCTGTGGACGTATAAAAGAAAACCGTGATCACGAAAAAACCCAAAACAATACATGTTTTGGGTTTTTGGCTTATTAATGCTGGCTGGCATTGTTGTTCATAGGCATGATTGCTGCTAGCGCCATGATCAGCACATATAAAACGACAGCAATTACGGATGATGTTGTGAAGTTATACGCTACACTGTTCATGCTGGCAATCAAATAGCATGCCATATGCGATAAAAGGAACGTCCAAATAAAAGCAATAATAAATCGCACGTTTCCACCTCGTCCTTCTCATTCTGTTCTAGAAGTTATCATACCATACATAAAGCCAAGGGGGAATCTAATTTTAGAAGAAAGTGAGGTGACAAAAGAGTCTGATTCGTCACATTTTTAATGGTAAAATATAAAAAATAAATATCGTCAATTGGTATAATAGCCAAAACATAGAAAGGCTAGGACTTTACCTTATTCGTTTCTTTTCTTTTTACATAAGATAGCGTGAGATGAAGTGTGAAAGGAGGCGGGCAAGCGATGGGAATAACGGAAAGGTATTTTCAATTGGGAACGGAGCATAACGTGATTCATCTGCCCTATCGTCCGAACGGCTTTGGCATCTTTGTCCTCGGGGACAGAACCCACTTTGTCGGTAATGATTCAAGCTTTTGGCTTCAGCATTACGGCAAAAATCAGCTTTTAAATATGCTGAGGGACGAAGGCTATACCATTTTTAACAGCAATCTGTTCGGAAGGCACTGGGGCGCGGAAAAAGCGGTCGCCTATGCCAAACAGCTGATACATTTCGTGTTGAAGCAGGAAATACTCAATCCGAAGATTCATATTTTAGCAGAAGGGATGGGCGCTCTCGTGGCCGATGAACTGCTTCGTTTTTCCCCGGATCATATCCGATCAGCCGCGATGTTGAATCCTTGTCTCGATCTTCAGGCACATTATGAATCAGAAAAAGAAAATAAATTTTTCTATAAGCAATTTTTGAAAGAGGTATCGGAAAGCTACGAAATCTCCGAAAAAGAAGCGGCTTCACTCCGTTATAAAACAATAGAAAGCTATCCGAGCAGCGTACCGGTTCATATATGGCAGCGGATGACCGGAGCACCGTATCCGTACAGCCTGCATGCGGAAGTATTTAAGGAAAAGCAGCAGCAAAACCAAGGCTGTCCGGTTGACATAACGTTTCATTTATTTGAGCACCCAAGCAGGATCTATGCATCAATCTGCAAATTCTTTCACAGGCATGAAAAAGAGTTATAAAGAATACAATAACAATAGCCTTCTCTTTTGCGGAGGCTGTTTTGCTTTGGATAAATGAAAAACCGGAAGGGCGGCAGATGAAATGGAATCAACGCTGATTGTAGGGGCGGATGAATTTTTCGGCCTTTCTTTATGCGAGCGAATGATGGATGAAGGCATATACGTCGATGTCGTTTTGGCTGAAACAGATGATGAAAACAGACAAATGTACTTAGAAGAAAGACTCATGTGGCTTGGAAGAAACGAGCACTTTCGGCAGCTTGAGCACATTGAGGATCAAAAGTATGATACAATTTGTATCCAATATGGCAGCAGCTTTTTGCCTTTGGACCAATATAAATCCGCATATGTATTGGTATACGAACAAGACCGAAAAGAGTGGGAGAAACGTGAAAAGACAGGTTCAGAAAAAGCGGTGATCCTTCCTAAAATGTATGGGCCGTGGAAAGAAGAACAGGAGGAAGAGGGCTTTTATACAGAAGATGTAGCTGACGAGCTGTTGAGATTCCTGCTTGAGCCCGGCCGTGACACCGGCAAAGATTGCATTTTTGATTTGCAAGTCACGAAAAAAACTTCAAAAGATGAAGCGAAAACAAAAATTCTCGAGTGGAAAAGACAATTTTCATCAATTTTCGACAAATATTAAGAAAAACCTTCCATGTTTCGAGTTTTCTAGATACAATAAACGTATCATTTGAATACATGTGATAGCTTGTCAAAAGGAGTTGAACATGACTTGATCACAAGGCTTGTCATGATCTTTTCTGTCCTCCTTTTATTAAGCGGATGTGGACAAACTCCGTTTAAAGGAAAAATTGAGAAGGTCGGCATGCTCTTTCCTGATACGATTAATGACCTCGTATGGGGCACAAAAGGGTATAAAGGATTACTGAATATACAATCTAAATACAATGTGGACGTCTACTATAAAGAAGGCGTAAAAACAGATGAAGATATTATAAATGCGATTGAAGATTTTCATAAGCGCGGCGTCAATCTCCTCTTTGGCCATGGAAGTGAGTATGAAGAAGTATTTAACTTGGTGAGTGAAGACTATCCGGATATGCAGTTTGTGATTTCAAATGCAAAAGCAAAAGCGGAAAATGTCGCAAGCGTCCATCTCAGCGGGGAAGCAATCGGCTTTTTCGGCGGAATGACCGCTGCCCATATGTCAAAAACCAATCAGGTCGGCGTCATCGCTTCTTTTTCATGGCAGCCAGAAGTGGACGGCTTTATAAAAGGGGCTAAGTATGAAAATCCTAATATAGAAGTGAATACAAAATATACGGATCACTGGGATGATGATTCGACTGCGGTGAACCTTTATCAAAAAATGAAGAATGAAGGCGCGGATGTTGTGTATCCAGCCGGAGACGGGTATAATGTTCCTGTCATTCAGCAAATCAAAAAAGACGGCCTATATGCGATCGGCTATGTCACAGATCAATCCGATCTTGGCGAGAACACCGTGTTAACCAGCACGGTGCAAAATGTGGACAAGGCCTATGAAATTATAGCTGAGCAATTCGACAAAGGCACTTTAAAAGGCGGCGATCACTATTACGATCTGAAAAGCCGAGTTGTCGAAATGGGAACCTTCAGTCCGCTTGTAGACAAAGCCTTTCAGAAAAAAATCGCCAAACTGGTCAAAACATATAATAAAACAGGTGAACTGCCAAAAAACGAGTAACGGGGTGACTTTTACATGCAGCACGAAAAATCACTTGAGTTTCTGCAAATAGCAATGAAATATCTGCCTGAAGCGAAAGAGCAGCTTGAAAAATCAGGAATAGATCTGTCGATGGAGGCCATTCAGCCGTTTATGAATTTATTTACAACGGTAATGGCGGAAGCCTATGAGCTGGGTAAATCCGACGCGAAATCTGAAACCGAATAAGAAGAAGCCACTTTCTCGAAAGTGGCTTTTCACATGATTTTCTTTTTAATAGCGGATACCATAGGCGCGAGCTCCTTCAGAGCGGGCTTGATTTGATCGAGAGAGTTCATAATCGAACCGATTTGGTTCATAATATACATGTAATCAATCGTCTCTTCTTCGTTTGTCGGGGAAACCCCCTCCTCCTGCACTTCTTCTTTTTCTGTTTTTTGTTTGGCGTTATCGCCGAACATCATTTTTGAAAACACATCCACCTGCATACGCCTCCTTTTCCATATACCATACTCTATGAGTAAGATGGACCGATAGTTTAGACGAATATATTGCCATGTGAAAAAAAATAAGATAGAATTAGTACCTGATACTAATAATTGATCATAACCTGATTGATCTTCTAAATTAACTATATAAAGGAGTCTTCCCTTATGAAAGCTGGAATACTTGGAGTTGGACGTTATATCCCTGAGAAGGTTTTAACAAATCATGATTTAGAAAAAATGGTTGAAACTTCTGACGAGTGGATTCGTACAAGAACAGGAATAGAAGAAAGAAGAATTGCCGCTGATGACGTATATTCATCACATATGGCTGTTGCAGCAGCGAAAAAAGCGCTGGAACAAGCTGAAGTGTCCGCTGAGGATCTTGATATGATTCTCGTTGCGACTGTCACACCTGATCAGTCATTTCCTACAGTTTCTTGTATGATTCAAGAACAGCTCGGCGCAAAGAAAGCATGTGCCATGGATATCAGCGCGGCTTGTGCAGGCTTTATGTACGGGGTTGTCACGGGTAAACAATTTATTGAATCCGGAACTTATAAGCATGTCCTTGTTGTCGGTGTAGAAAAGCTCTCAAGCATTACAGACTGGGAAGACCGCAACACAGCCGTTCTGTTTGGTGACGGAGCGGGCGCTGCGGTAGTCGGGCCAGTCAGTGATGACAGAGGAATCCTTTCATTTGAACTAGGAGCAGACGGCACAGGCGGTCAGCACTTGTATCTGAATGAAAAAGGACATACAATCATGAATGGACGGGAAGTTTTCAAATTTGCGGTCCGCCAAATGGGTGAATCATGCGTAAACGTCATTGAAAAAGCCGGGCTCTCAAAAGAGGACGTCGACTTTTTGATTCCGCATCAAGCGAACATCCGCATCATGGAAGCTGCACGTGAGCGTTTAGAGCTTCCTGTCGAAAAGATGTCTAAAACTGTTCATAAATATGGAAACACTTCTGCCGCATCCATTCCTATTTCTCTAGTAGAAGAATTGGAAGCCGGTAAAATCAAAGATGGCGATGTGATCGTCATGG
The DNA here is from genome assembly GCF_034296245.1 of Bacillus sp. V26. Taxonomy (NCBI): domain Bacteria; kingdom Bacillati; phylum Bacillota; class Bacilli; order Caryophanales; family Bacillaceae; genus Bacillus; species Bacillus sp. V26. Next base: position 263,044 of record NZ_JAXKQF010000002.1, read on the forward strand.
TAGGATTCGGCGGAGGATTAACTTGGGGCGCCATTGCAATCCGCTGGGGCCGATAAAAAAAGGTGAGGTGCACACAAGATGAGTAAAAAAAGAGTAGTTGTTACAGGGCTCGGGGCATTGTCTCCGCTTGGCAACGACGTCGATACAAGTTGGAATAACGCAATCAACGGTGTGTCCGGGATCGGTCCGATCACTCGTGTTGATTCTGAAGAATATCCGGCTAAAGTAGCCGCTGAATTAAAAGACTTTAATGTTGAAGATTACATGGACAAAAAAGAAGCAAGAAAAATGGACCGTTTCACTCAATATGCGGTTGTCGCTGCGAAAATGGCAGTTGAAGACGCAGGTCTTGAAATTACTGATGAAATCGCGCCGAGAGTCGGTGTTTGGGTTGGTTCCGGAATCGGAGGGCTTGAAACGCTTGAGTCTCAGTTTGAAATCTTCTTAACAAAAGGCCCAAGACGGGTAAGCCCGTTTTTTGTGCCGATGATGATTCCTGATATGGCGACAGGCCAAATTTCTATCGCTTTAGGAGCAAAGGGAGTTAACTCTTGTACGGTAACTGCATGTGCAACAGGAACAAACTCTATCGGTGACGCATTTAAAGTGATTCAGCGCGGCGATGCAGACGCTATGATCACAGGCGGAACAGAAGCGCCGCTGACTAGAATGTCATTCGCGGGCTTCAGTGCCAACAAAGCGCTTTCTACAAATCCGGATCCGAAAACAGCGAGCCGTCCGTTTGATAAAAACCGTGATGGATTCGTTATGGGTGAAGGTGCGGGTATTATCGTTCTTGAAGAACTTGAGCATGCACTTGCACGCGGCGCCAAAATTTACGGAGAAATCGTCGGTTACGGTTCGACGGGAGATGCTTATCATATCACAGCGCCTGCCCAAGACGGCGAAGGCGGAGCGAGAGCGATGCAAGAAGCCATTAAAGATGCGGGCATTGCGCCTGAAGAGATTGACTATATCAATGCTCACGGCACAAGCACATATTACAATGACAAATATGAAACAATGGCGATTAAGACAGTTTTTGGCGAGCATGCCTATAAACTTGCGGTAAGCTCTACAAAATCTATGACGGGCCACCTTCTAGGCGCGGCGGGCGGTATTGAAGCCATTTTCTCTATCCTTGCCATTAAAGAAGGCATGATCCCGCCAACAATCAATATTGAAACGCCTGACGAAGAATGCGATTTAGATTATGTGCCTGATGAAGCACGCAGACAGGATCTCAGCTATGTTCTCAGCAACTCACTGGGATTCGGCGGACATAATGCAACGCTAATCTTCAAAAAATATCAGTAATTTTGACGCCAAACCGGCTGCCCTAAAAGGGTAGCCGGTTTTTTTCGTGCGCATAGGATAAAAAAGAGGAGGCGATAGCATGAGCGTGGAACAAACATACAAATGGTTTGAAAAAGCCGCTTCAATAGATGATCTGGCGCATTACATTGTCCCACTCTTTTCAGGAACAAAGAAAGAAGACTGGAAAGGCATCTTGGGACATTTGCAGCATCACGGAATGTTTAAAAACATAAAAGAGGGTATAAGCACGTCTTCCATTCTGAAAGAAAAAGGACTTTTCAGGCATATACAAAAAGAGGAGCAGTATCTCAGAAAGAAGTGGCAAGGGCCTGACGTGCCAATCGTAGCACTGCCGGTTGATGAACGTAACAGAAGAATCCGTTTAGAATTCGGGTCAAAATCAGGGCTCGCCTTCCCAGATAAAATGTTTCTCTTTCTCTCGTCAGATATCGAATTGTCCTCGGTTTCAGCCCTTATGACACATGAATATCATCATGTTTGCCGGTTAGATCATATGACAAAAGAGGAAAAAGACGTCACATTACTTGATACAATCATCATGGAAGGGCTGGCAGAATATGCTGTTTATGAGAGGTTAGGCCAAAGCCAAACGGCTGAATGGACCACCTGGTATACCCCTCTGCAGCTTGAGGTTTTTTACGAAAAAAAGATTGCACCTCATCTGAACATCAAACGGGGTCATCGATTGTTCGATCAGCTTTTATACGGCAAAGGATATCAGCCGAAAATGCTTGGATACGCAGTCGGATTCAATATTGTAAAAAAATATTTAACAGAGAACAGAGCCAGTACAACAGAAGGGTTGTCCATCTCTCCTGAAACCTTTTTGAAAGCAACGCTTTAAAAGAATAAAATAATGGAATTCCATTAATAATATTACAATTATCCTAAAAAATTCTTGATTTTGCAAAATGATTGTAATAATATACAACTATAAAATTTTTCGATAATTCAATATTGTTTATTATTTCTGAATAGAGGGATTACTTTCTCTTGAAAACGTTTGGCGACAAGAGGGGGAAAGGGGAGCTAGCATGAGCACACTTTTAGAAGTGAATAATTTAAAGACTTATTTTTTTAGAAAAAAGGAGCCGATCCCTGCGGTGGACGGAGTCGATTTCTACATCAAAAAAGGCGAAACCGTCGCGCTTGTAGGCGAATCGGGCTCCGGCAAAAGTATTACTTCATTGTCTATTATGGGTCTCGTCCAGAGCTCAGGCGGGAAAATCATGGACGGTACGATTAAACTCGAAGACAAGGACCTCACCACATTCACTGAAAATGACTATTGCAAAATCCGCGGAAACGAAGTATCCATGATCTTTCAAGAACCAATGACCTCCCTTAATCCGGTGTTAACGATCGGAGAACAAATTACCGAAGTGCTGATTTACCATAAAAACATGAAGAAAAAAGAAGCGTATCAAAGAGCCGTCGAACTCTTGAAGATGGTTGGGTTTTCAAGAGCGGAGCAAATTATGAAGGAATACCCGCACCGTCTATCTGGCGGCATGAGACAGAGGGTAATGATTGCCATCGCGCTCAGCTGTAATCCAAAACTGCTTATTGCCGATGAACCGACAACGGCGTTAGACGTGACGATACAAGCCCAAGTGCTGGAGCTAATGAAAGATCTCTGCCAGAAGTTTGATACTTCAATTTTGCTGATTACACATGACTTAGGTGTCGTATCGGAAGCAGCCGACAGAGTCATTGTCATGTACTGCGGACAAGTCGTAGAAAATGCCTCAGTCGATGAGTTATTTTTAGAGCCCCTTCATCCTTATACAGAAGGCCTGCTTATGTCTATTCCAGTCATAGATGGAGAGATTGATAAATTAAATGCGATTAAAGGCAGCGTGCCGACACCAGATAATCTGCCGCCGGGGTGCCGTTTTGCTCCTAGGTGCCCAAAAGCGATGGATAAATGCTGGACCCATCAGCCTTCGCTTTTGACACACAAAAGCGGAAGGTCAGTGAGATGCTTTTTATATGAGGAAGAAGGTGCCGAACAATCATGACAGCAGCTAATCAGGAAACAATTTTAGAACTTCGGGACGTAAAAAAATATTTCCCAATCCGCTCAGGCTTTTTTCAAAGAAAAGTTGGTGATGTGAAAGCGGTGGACGGTGTTTCGTTTTCTTTAAAAAAAGGAGAAACACTCGGAATCGTTGGAGAGTCGGGCTGCGGAAAATCGACTGCCGGCCGAACGATGATCAGGCTGTACAAACCGACTGAAGGCCAGATTCTCTTTAAGGGACAGGATATTTCCAATCTGTCAGAGGAGAATTTACGAAAAAACGTCCGCAAAAATATTCAGATGGTCTTTCAAGATCCATTTGCTTCGCTGAATCCAAGAAAAACGCTGCGTTCTATTATTAAGGAGCCTTTTAACACACATCACATGTACACGATGCGAGAACGAAATGAGAAAGTCGAAGAGCTGCTTGCGAGAGTAGGCCTTCATCCGTCGTTTGCCTCCCGCTATCCTCATGAGTTTTCCGGCGGACAGCGTCAGCGGATCGGCATTGCGAGAGCCCTCACGCTGAATCCGGAGCTTATCATTGCAGACGAACCGGTTTCTGCACTTGATGTATCGATTCAGGCCCAGGTCATCAACTTAATGGAAGAATTGCAGGAAGAATTTAATCTGACGTATCTATTTATCTCTCACGATTTAAGTGTCGTCCGCCATATCAGCGACAGGGTCGGAGTAATGTACCTCGGTAAAATGATGGAATTGACCGACAAGCATGAGTTATATGACAACCCGCTGCACCCATACACCCAAGCCCTTTTATCATCTGTCCCGGTTACAAGAAAAAAAGGATCTGTCAAACGCGAACGCATCGTCCTGAAAGGAGAACTGCCCAGCCCGGCCAATCCGCCAAAAGGCTGTGTTTTCCATACGAGATGTCCTGTTGCAAAACCGATATGCAAGGAACAAATACCAGAATTCAAAGAAGCTGCTCCCAGCCATTTTGTGGCTTGTCACCTTTATAGCTAACTGTCGCCCGCACAGCTTTGAGAGGGGGTATGCTACTACATAAACAGCAGCTAAGAAGAACGAACATTTCAAGAGGGGGAATATCTAATGAAAAGACGTAAAACCGCACTGATGATGCTAAGTGTATTAATGGTGATGGCCATCTTTTTATCGGCCTGCTCGGGATCGAAGTCAAGCAGCAGCGAGAAAAAATCAACCGGCAAACCGCAGCAGGGCGGGGACTTGGTTGTTGGTTCAATCGGTGCCCCGACACTTTTCAACTCATTATATTCAACGGATGAATCGAGTACAGATATAGAACAAATGATTTACAGCTTTTTAACAAAAACAGATGAAAAATTAAATGTCAAAATGTCATTGGCTGAGAGTGTCAAAGAGCTGGATGGCGGACTGAAATATGATGTGAAAATCAAAAAAGGCGTTAAGTTTCATGACGGAGAAGAACTTACTGCTGACGATGTAGTATTTACGTTTAACATCCCGCTGAACAAGGATTACAAAGGTGAGCGCGGCTCTAACTTTGAAATGCTGAAATCAGTAGAGAAAAAGGGAGATTACGAGGTTTTATTTACCCTGAAATACAAAGACCCTAACTTCTATAACAATACATTAGACAGCTACGGCATTCTTCCGGAGCATATTTTAAAAGATGTACCGGTTGCGCAGCTTGAAGATAATGAATTTAACAGAAAAAATCCAATTGGCTCAGGGCCTTTCAAATTTAAAGAATGGAAAGATGGGCAATACGTCAAGCTCGTTGCCAATGATGACTACTATGACGGACGTCCGTATTTAGACAGTGTTACGTATAAAATTATTCCTGATGCCAATGCTGCGGTTGCCCAGCTTCAAGCGGGGGATATTGATTTCTTTAACGTTCCGTCAACTGATTATAAGACAGCCGAATCGTTTAATAATGTCAAGGTTGTAACAGACTTGGCGCTGAGCTACTCATATATCGGCTGGAATGAGAAAAACGAGCTCTTTAAAGATAAAAAAGTACGCCAAGCGCTCACCACCGCTTTAGACCGTGAAACGATGGTGCAAACTGTATTGGATGGAGACGCGGAAGTCGCTTATATTCCGGAAAGCCCGGCTTCCTGGAACTATCCGAAAGGCGTAGAAGTGCCTAAATTTAAATACAACGTGAAAAAAGCGAAGAAGATGCTGAAAGAAGCCGGCTGGGAAGATACTGACGGTGACGGCATCTTAGATAAAGACGGCAAAAAATTCGAGTTTACGCTGAAAACGAACCAAGGAAATAAGGTGCGTGAGGATATTGCAGTTGTTGTCCAAGAACAGCTGAAGAAAGTCGGTATTAAAGTAACGCCGCAAATCGTGGAATGGAGTGCGCTTGTTGAACAAACCAGTGCCCCTAATTGGGACTATGACGCAATGGTTTTAGGCTGGAGTCTGTCCACTTTCCCAGATCATTATGATATCTTCCATTCAAGCCAGTCTGAAAAAGGCTTAAATAATATGTGGTACAAAAATCCAGAGGTTGATAAGCTTCTGAAAGCTGCAAAATCGATCAGTGACCGTGACGAATACTCTAAAGCCTATGAAAAGATTTACCAAAAGCTTGCTGAAGATCAGCCGTATACCTTCCTTTATTATCCGAACAACCATATGGCGATGCCAGCTAACTTAGAGGGGTATGTGTATCATCCGAAACGTACACTATATCAGATTGAAAAATGGTGGCTTGCCCAATAATTTTCCCTTGAAGGGGAGGGAGCGAATTTCCTTCCCCCTTCTATATTGAAAAAGAACCACAAAGGGGACAAGAATATGGTTACATATATCATTCGAAGAACATTAGCTTCGATTCCTATCCTACTAGGAATTACAATTTTGTCTTTCGTCATTATGAAAGCGGCTCCCGGAGATCCGATGACGCTTATGATGGACCCTACCATCAGCCAGGCGGACAGAGCGCAGTTTATTGAAAAATACGGCCTGAATGACCCGGAATACGTTCAATATTTAAAATGGCTCGGCAATATGGTTCAAGGGGATTTCGGAACGTCCATTATCAGAAAAGGAACGCCTGTTTCAGAGCTGATTATAGCAAGGCTGCCTAACACACTCCTCCTTATGCTGGTGTCGACGATTTTGGCGCTGATCATTTCAATCCCATTTGGTGTGATTTCTGCAAAAAAACCTTATTCCAAGCTGGATTATGGCATTACATTTACTTCATTTATCGGTTTAGCCATTCCGAACTTTTGGTTCGGTCTGATTTTAATTATGGTATTTGCTGTGAACCTCGGCTGGTTCCCAACTGGGGGAGTCGCTACTCTTAACACGGATTTTAGCTTATTAGACAGGATTCATCATTTGTTATTACCCGCATTTGTGTTAGCTACGGCAGATATGGCTGGCTTAACGAGATATACAAGGTCAAATATGCTTGATGTGTTAAACCAAGACTATATCCGAACAGCCAGATCAAAAGGCTTTAAAGAAAATCGCGTGCTATTTAAGCACGGCTTGCGGAATGCGCTATTGCCTGTTATTACGATCTTCGGATTAATGATCCCCTCTTTTATCGGTGGAGCAGTTGTCGTAGAGCAGATTTTCACTTGGCCGGGGCTAGGAAAACTGTTTGTGGATTCGGCATTCCAGCGTGATTATCCGGTTATTATGGCAATGACCGTAATTTCAGCGGTGCTTGTCGTGGTCGGAAACCTCGTTGCAGACATCCTTTACGCGATTGTTGATCCGCGGATCGAATATTAAGAGGAGGGAAACAGAGATGTCAGAGCTGCAAACAACTCCCTCGCCGGAGATCAGACTGAAAGAAAACATTTCGAAAAAACCAGAGACGATGACCAAGATCTTCTGGGAAAAATTTTCGAAAAACAAGCTTGCCATTCTAGGTGCCGTCATTCTGTTTATCATTGTTATGTCGGCTGTTTTCGCTCCTTTGATTGCACCTTATCCCCAAGAGCAGCAAAGCTTGCTTGATAAGTATAAAGCGCCGGGCCTTGAACATTTGATGGGAACAGATAAATTCGGCCGCGATATTTTCAGCCGGATTTTATATGGAGCGCGCGTCTCTTTATTGGTCGGTTTTGCTTCTGTAGTCGGTTCTATTTTAATCGGAACTGTATTAGGGGCGTTAGCAGGTTATTTCAGAGGAATTGTCGACGCTGTCATTATGCGTTTAGTCGACATTGTATTATCCATTCCGGATATTTTCTTGCTGATCACGCTGGTTACCATTTTCAAGCCTGGCGTGGACAAACTGATTTTAATTTTCTGTCTCACCGGCTGGACAACAACGGCACGATTGGTAAGAGGAGAGTTTCTATCGCTTCGTTCAAGGGAATACGTTCTGGCTGCTAAAACAATCGGAACGAAGACTCACAAAATTATCTTTTCACATATTCTTCCCAATGCATTAGGACCGATTATTGTGTCAGCAACATTAAAGGTAGGTTCAGTTATTCTCGCTGAGTCCGCGCTGAGCTACTTAGGCTTTGGGATTCAGCCGCCAATCGCAAGCTGGGGAAATATGCTTCAAGACGCACAAAATTTTACAGTGATGATTCAAGCATGGTGGTACCCATTATTTCCCGGGCTATTTATTTTAATTACCGTGCTGTGCTTCAACTTTGTCGGTGACGGTTTGCGGGATGCTCTTGATCCTAAAAATATTAAATAAAAATGAAAATCATGTTCGTTAGAAAATGTAACGAATTCCTAAAGTAAGCAGATTTCCTTTGTCAGAAAATATACGAGGAAGTCTGCTTTTTGTGTTTATAACAGAAACCCAGTTATTCCAGATTTCCTCAATCTCTATGGAATAATTTCTCTGCACCTTGCCTATACTGTGGACAACAGTTTTTATAAAGTGAGGGGTTAGAGATGTTATTTCTTCATGATGTGTGGGTCAATTGGTTTGAAGGGGAAGAAAATGGCTACAATGTATGCCACTTTCATGAATGGCGCAAGGAAGATACGGTTGAGCTTTTGGATCAGGTGCCTCTCTTAAGGGTGCCGTCAGTATTGTTTCATTACATAGAAAACGATTTGTCAGAGCTTCCGAAAGATTTGCTTGAAGAGGTTCATCAAAAATCGTACATTCGCAAAAATCATGAACGCACAAAGCTGGAGTATTGTTTTGTTGTGACGGACGGAATCGGCATTTTGGCTGTTGATACAATCGGCTACACGATCCCTGTCAGAAAAAGCCGCCTTATTCCGCGCCAGGAGCAGCTCGTGTATGAAATGGTGAAAGATGTAGAGCCGGAAACGTATGAATTTGAGCCGAAGAAGCTGGAGTCCTCAAAAGAATATCATATCTTATCATTGGCACCAGAGCACGTCAGAGGATTAACGAGAAAAGAGCGGCAAATTAAGCAGCTTATGTTTATGGCGCTGGATCAATTAAAAGGGCTGAAAAACCGTGCGGAGATTGGCTACTGGTACACAGAGTGGAACCCGCATATGTATGAGCAAATCAAACGGATGAGCTTTGAAGAGATTTGGGACATGCTGTATAACGAAACCATTGAAGGCTGGTCGGACAAGCACCTGGCCTTTTGCGAAAACTTGATAAAAGGACAGCCTTTTTTCGAGAAGCTTTGGGAATTAGAAAATGAATCAAAGGTAAATTAAAAAAACCGCTCTTTGCAAATTGCAAGAGCGGTTTTTTTGTTATCGTCTTTTTCGGCCGAGACCCATGGCATTTTCCATTTTTTTGAGCATTTTGTTTGCTGTCCGGTTCGCCCGCTCAGCGCCTTCATCAAGAATCCGGTCTAATTCTTCGGACTCAATCAGTTCATGATAACGGTCTTGAATTGGCTTTAATGCACCGACTACCACTTCTGCCAAATCACCTTTGAACTCGCCATAGCCTTTTCCTTCGTATTTCGCTTCAAGTTCTTCAATCGTCTTATTGCCGAGAATTGAATAAATCGTAAGAAGGTTGGAAACGCCCGGTTTGTTTTCTTTATCAAATTTTACAATACCTTCAGAATCTGTCACAGCGCTTTTGATTTTCTTTTCAAGCCGCTTTGGTTCGTCCAGCAATGTAATAAAAGATTTCTGGTTCGGATCAGATTTACTCATTTTCTTCAGCGGGTCAGTCAGAGACATGATCCGGGCGCCTACTTTTGGAATCTTCACTTCCGGAATTGTAAAGATGTCGTTATATTTTTTGTTAAATCGCTCTGCAAGGTTTCGTGTCAGCTCAAGATGCTGCTTTTGATCCTCGCCGACAGGCACAAGATCTGTTCCGTACAGCAGAATGTCAGCGGCCATCAGCGGCGGATACGTTAACAGGCCTGAGACAACTGCTTCTTTTCCATTTGACTTGTCCTTAAATTGAGTCATTCGTTCAAGCTCGCCGATATAAGCGACGCACTGCATCATCCATCCGGCCTGTGCATGTGCGGGAACCTCTGATTGAATAAACAGTGTTGCCTTTTCAGGATCGAGACCGACAGCTAGATAAAGCGCAGCCAGACTGCGGATGTTTTTTCTCAGCTGAAGCCGATCCTGAGGCACTGTGATCGCATGCTGGTCTACGATGCAAAAATAGCTGTGATAATCATGCTGCAGTTCGACAAACTGCTTCATTGCACCGATGTAGTTGCCGAGTGTAACGGAACCGCTTGGCTGGATGCCTGAAAAAATCGTCTGTTTCATTGGAAAATCAACCTCATTTCTTAGAACATAATAAAAAAGGCTCATTCTTCCCCTATAAAAAAGGGACGAATGAACCGTGGTACCACCCTGATTATTCCATTAAAATGGAATCACTCTGACGTTTGTAACGGAGACTGCTCCGGCTGAGCCTACTTTTTGGTTCGGTCAGCTGCTCCAAAGTCCATTCCACATTGCCCGTTATCTGCTCACAGCACCGCAGACTCTCTTCAAACGGGTGAAATGTGTACTACTCTTTTTCATAGCAAGCTTTTCTTTTGATTGCTTCATTATAAATCAATTATAACCAATTGTCATCCTGAAAAAACGTTCTTTTTGCATGAAAATTGTAATGATATAAATAAAAGAACAGTTATAAATCGCCCAAATGATAACCGCTCTCAGCAGTTAAACAGCTAGATATTATATGTATAAAGCAATATGGATTGGAAACTCCTAAAATAGTTTTTAATCAATTTATGCTTTAAACGGTAGAAGGATATCGCGTTATTGACAGAAAAACTAACGAAGTTTAAAAATTTTAAATTGATAAAATAATATTGCAATAAAGAATTTGTTTCATTATAATGAACTTGTTCACTCTATTGTTACAGCTTTTTTACAAAAATAATCAGAAAAGACGGAACAGAATAAAAGTTATGTAAACTTAGGTTCATTTGTCTGATATTTCTGAGGATTTAGCCGTAAGGAGCTGAAAAAATGATTATTAGGGGGTTTGTGGATATGAAAAAACGTTGGTCGATTGTCACGTTAATGCTCATTTTCACTCTCGTGCTGAGCGCATGCGGCTTTGGCGGCAGCGGTTCAAACGGTGATGGGAAAAAAGACAGCAAAGGGAAGACGACTCTTAACATTAATATTAAAACTGAGCCGTTCTCCTTACATCCCGGCTTGGCAAATGACTCGGTATCAGGCGGGGTTATCCGTCAGACTTTTGAAGGATTGACACGTATTAATGCAGAGGGTGAGCCTGAAGAAGGCGCAGCTTCTAAAATTGAAACAAGCAAAGATGGAAAAACCTATACGTTTACGATTCGTGATGATGCAAAGTGGTCAAACGGTGACCCTGTCACAGCGCAAGATTTTGAATATGCATGGAAATGGGCGCTTGATCCTAATAACGAATCACAATACGCTTACCAGCTCTACTACATAAAAGGTGCTGAGGCGGCAAATACCGGTAAAGGCAGCCTTGATGATGTGGCAGTAAAAGCTGAAAACGATAAGACATTAAAGGTTGAACTAAACAACCCGACTCCATACTTCACTGAATTAACAGCATTTTATACTTATATGCCGATTAACAAAAAAATTGCAGAGAAAAACAAAAAGTGGAACACAAATGCCGGAGACGATTATGTGTCAAACGGGCCATTTAAGATGACGGCATGGAAACACAGCGGATCTATCGATCTTGAAAAGAATGATCAATACTGGGATAAAGACAAAGTCAAACTGAAGAAAATCAATATGGTTATGATCAACAACAACAATACTGAACTGAAAAAATTCCAAGCTGGTGAACTTGATTGGGCCGGTATGCCGCTCGGACAGCTTCCGACTGAATCTCTGCCTAGCTTGAAAAAAGACGGTTCTTTACATGTTGAGCCGATTGCAGGTGTGTATTGGTACAAATTTAACACAGAAGCTAAGCCATTAAACAATGTAAATATCCGTAAGGCTTTAACTTATGCAATTGACCGCCAATCAATTGTTAAAAACGTGACGCAAGGCGAGCAAATCCCGGCAATGGCCGCAGTTCCGCCGACAATGAAGGGATTTGAAGATAACAAAGAAGGTTACTTCAAAGACAACGATGTCAAAACGGCAAAAGAATACCTTGAAAAAGGCCTGAAAGAAATGGGCTTAAGCAAGGCATCTGACCTGCCGAAAATCAAATTGTCTTATAATACGGATGAAGCACATGCGAAAATCGCGCAAGCTGTACAAGAAATGTGGAAGAAAAATTTAGGCGTTAATATTGAGCTTGATAACTCAGAATGGAATGTATATATTGATAAGCTTCACAGCCAAGATTATCAAGTCGGCCGTATGGGCTGGCTTGGCGACTTCAATGATCCTATTAATTTCCTTGAGCTGTTCCGTGACAAAGACGGAGGAAATAACGATACCGGCTGGGAAAATCCAGAATTCAAAAAGCTTCTGAACCAGTCACAAACTGAAACAGATAAAACAAAACGTGCAGAACTGCTGAAAAAAGCAGAGAATATTTTCATTGATGAAATGCCTGTAGCCCCAATCTATTTCTATACTGATACTTGGGTACAGGATGAAAACCTAAAAGGTGTTATCATGCCAGGTACTGGTGAGGTTTATTTCAGAAACGCATATTTTAAATAAGGCTTTATCTGAAAATAAAAGACCTCAAGGTATATGGGGAAAAAAGCCCCATATACCTTTCTTTCTTACTGATGGAGTATAAAAAAGTAAAAACCATGGAGGTGTTCCCCCTTGCTAAAATATATCGGAAGACGTTTAGTCTATATGATCATCACATTATTTGTGATTGTAACCGTGACATTCTTCTTAATGCAAGCAGCACCGGGCGGGCCGTTTTCGGGTGAGAAAAAGCTTCCGCCTGAAATTGAAGCAAACTTAAATGCGCATTATGGCTTGGACAAGCCGCTGTTTGTACAATATGCGAGCTATTTGAAATCAGTTGCAATGTGGGATTTCGGACCGTCATTTAAATATAAAGGTCAGAGTGTCAATGACCTGATCAGTTCAGGTTTCCCCGTTTCATTCACTCTTGGAGCAGAAGCTATTCTCCTCGCTTTAGCGTTTGGTGTACTGTTTGGGGTGATTGCAGCCCTTTATCATAATAAATGGCAGGATTATACCGTCGCGATTTTAACGATCTTTGGTATTTCAGTTCCGAGCTTTATCATGGCGGCTGTGCTGCAATATGTGTTCTCTATGAAGCTTGAGCTGTTTCCGGTCGCGGGGTGGGAGTCCTGGTCATACACCTTTCTGCCTTCCATCGCACTTGCTTCCATGCCGATGGCGTTTATTGCCAGACTTTCCCGTTCAAGCATGATCGAAGTATTAAACAGTGATTATATTCGCACAGCGAAAGCAAAAGGGCTGTCGCGTCCTGCAGTTACAGTGCGGCACGCCATCCGAAACGCGCTGTTGCCAGTCGTTACATATATGGGCCCTATGGCCGCTCAAGTTTTAACTGGAAGCTTTATCATTGAAACCATTTTTGGTATCCCGGGGCTTGGTGCACACTTTGTTAACAGTATTACAAACCGTGATTATACAGTCATTATGGGTGTAACGGTGTTCTTCAGTGTCATCCTGCTTTTATGTGTATTAATCGTAGACGTGTTATACGGCATTATTGATCCAAGAATCAAGCTTTCCAAAGCAAAGAAAGGAGCCTAGGCCATGCAGAACATTCCAAAAAACATGTTTGAACCAGCCGCAGCGAATGCCGGCGATGCTGAGAAAATAAGTAAAAAGAGCCTTTCCCTCTGGAAAGATGCGATGTTACGCTTCCGCAGCAATAAGCTTGCGATGGTCGGGCTTGTTATTATTGTTCTCATTATTTTAATGGCGATTTTTGCGCCTGTTTTCTCAAAATATGATTATTCGACTACCAATCTCTTAAATGCGGATAAGCCGCCTTCAAAAGATCACTGGTTCGGGACTGATGATCTAGGAAGGGACATTTTCGTCCGTACATGGGTAGGTGCGCGAATTTCAATCTTTATCGGTGTCGCAGCCGCTGTTCTTGACTTGCTGATCGGTGTTATTTGGGGCAGTATTTCAGGGTTCCGCGGAGGCAGAACAGATGAGATTATGATGCGTATCGCAGATATCCTTTGGGCTGTTCCTTCATTATTAATGGTTATCCTGCTGATGGTCGTTCTTCCGAAAGGGCTGTTAACGATTATTATTGCCATGACGATTACGGGCTGGATTAACATGGCCAGAATCGTTCGCGGACAAGTGCTGCAGCTGAAGAACCAGGAATACGTGCTTGCGTCGCAGACACTCGGGGCGAAAACATCCCGTCTGCTGTTTAAACATATCGTGCCGAACGCAATGGGCTCTATTTTAGTCACGATGACACTAACTGTTCCAACCGCGATTTTTACAGAAGCCTTTTTAAGCTATTTAGGACTTGGTGTTCCGGCTCCTCTTGCAAGCTGGGGAACGATGGCTTCTGACGGATTGCCTGCATTGACCTATTATCCGTGGCGTTTGTTTTTCCCTGCCGGTTTTATCTGCATTACCATGTTTGGTTTTAACGTTGTCGGCGACGGATTAAGAGACGCATTGGATCCTAAGTTACGTAAATAAGGGAGTGATACGGGTGACACGCCTATTAGAAGTAAAAGATTTAGCGATTTCATTTAAAACATACGGCGGAGAGGTTCAGGCGATCCGCGGAGTGAATTTCCATCTGAATAAAGGAGAAACATTGGCAATCGTCGGGGAGTCAGGCTCCGGAAAAAGTGTGACATCTCAAGCGATCATGAAGCTGATACCGATGCCCCCGGGTTATTTTAAACGCGGTGAGATTTTATTTGACGGCAAGGATTTAGTGCCGCTGTCCGAAAAAGAGATGCAAAATGTACGGGGGAAAGAGATCGGAATGATATTCCAAGATCCGATGACCTCTTTAAATCCGACAATGAAAGTCGGCAAACAAATTACGGAAGTGCTTTTTAAACACGAAAACATTTCAAAGGAAGCTGCGAAAAAACGTGCTGTTGAGCTGCTGGATTTAGTAGGGATCCCAATGCCGGAAAAACGGGTCAACCAATTTCCGCACGAGTTTTCAGGCGGGATGAGACAGCGTGTTGTCATTGCGATGGCACTTGCGGCGAATCCGAAGCTGTTAATTGCCGATGAGCCGACAACTGCTCTCGACGTGACCATCCAAGCGCAGATTCTTGAATTGATGAAAGAATTGCAAAAGAAAATCGACACGTCCATCATCTTTATCACTCACGATCTCGGTGTTGTGGCTAACGTTGCTGACCGGGTCGCTGTCATGTACGCGGGACAGATTGTAGAAACCGGTACGGTAGACGAAATTTTTTACGATCCGAGACATCCGTATACTTGGGGGCTGCTGGCATCCATGCCGACACTTGACAGCTCAGGAGACGAACAGCTGACGGCAATCCCGGGCACGCCGCCTGATTTGACAAATCCTCCAAAAGGAGATGCCTTTGCGCTCCGGAGCTCATATGCGATGAAAATTGATTTTGAACAGGAGCCGCCAATGTTTAAGGTTTCCGATACTCATTATGTGAAATCGTGGCTGCTTCATCCTGATGCGCCAAAGGCAGAGCCGCCTGAAACGGTAAAAGCGAAAATGCGGACGCTGGCGAATACGTATCAAAAACCTGTCTTAGTGAGAGAAGGTGAATAAATTGACGGAGAAACTATTAGAAATCAAACATTTAAAACAGCACTTTGTTACGCCGAGAGGAACGGTTAAAGCCGTAGATGACCTGTCGTTTGATATCTATAGGGGCGAAACATTAGGTCTGGTTGGTGAATCTGGCTGCGGTAAATCGACAACAGGCCGAAGTATTATTCGGCTGTACGAAGCAACTGATGGCGAGGTGCTGTTTAACGGTGAAAATGTTCACGGTAAAAAATCCCGCAAAAAGCTGCTCGAATTCAACCGCAAAATGCAAATGATTTTCCAGGATCCATATGCATCGCTGAATCCGAGAATGACAGTCGCAGATATTATTGCAGAAGGCCTCGACATTCATAAGCTGACGAAAACGAAGAAAGAGCGTATGCAGCGGGTTCATGAGCTCCTGCAAACAGTCGGTTTAAACAAGGAGCATGCCAACCGTTATCCGCATGAATTTTCCGGCGGACAGCGGCAAAGAATCGGGATCGCGAGAGCTCTTGCCGTTGATCCTGAATTTATTATCGCGGATGAACCGATTTCTGCATTGGATGTGTCTATTCAGGCACAGGTCGTGAACTTAATGAAAGAACTCCAAAAGGAAAAAGGGCTCACCTACTTGTTTATTGCTCATGATTTATCAATGGTCAAATACATCAGCGACCGTATCGGAGTGATGTATTTCGGAAAGCTGGTTGAACTTGCGCCGGCAGATGAACTTTACGAAAACCCGCTACACCCGTATACAAAATCATTGCTTTCTGCCATTCCGCTTCCTGACCCGGATTATGAGAGAAATCGTGTCCGCCAGAAATACGATCCGTCCGTGCATCGGCTAAAGGATGGAGAAAAGATGGGATTCCGTGAAGTAAAACCAGGTCATTTTGTGATGTGCACGGAAGAAGAATTTAAAGCCTACTCATAATAAGTTGAAAATCCTTCAAAACAAATGTTTTGAAGGATTTTTTTATACAGGCTGATAGAAAGTAAGAGTCATCTCTTTTACAATTAGAGGAAAAACGGAGGCGGACACTATTCAAATTATTCATCAGAAAAATGTCTTTGCGCTGCTTCTGTCGCAATCTCTGCAATCTTTAGCTGGAGTACTGGTGACAATCGTTTTAATGGTAAGGGTCTATCAAATGACCGATTCTGTCTTTTTTTCGGGTCTTATTTTATCATTCATGTCGTTTGCAAGTGTTGCGGCAAGCTTTTGCATTTCAGATGCACTCCATAAGCTTGGTTTTAAAAAGGTGCTTGCCGGTGCAAGTCTGCTGAGAGCGGTCTTTGCGATGCTAATCGCATACAGTGTCAGCCAAAACGGAATTTCCTCCTTGATCATGACGCTGCTGTTTGTTTTTTGTATTTCATTTTCGGGCGCCTTTTTTCAGCCGGCAAGGTTCGCGCTGCTGCCTGTCATTGTTTCAAAAGAGCATTACGTGAAAGCGAACGGCGTGATTTCACTCGCTAATCAATTGTTTTTAACAGCTGGCTGGGGACTTGGAGGTTTTCTTACATATGCTGTATCTTTTGAGTTCGTTGTCGGCAGTGCCATATGCCTGTTTGTTTTTTCCGGAGCTTTCATCAGCCTGCTTCATGTGAACGATGAAGGAACGAAAAGAACAGCTGAAACAGCATCTGCCAGAAGTGTATGGAAGGATTTGATGACAACCCCGATTGTAAGAGACATCACTGCAATGGACATGATAGAAGCTCTTGCCGGCTCAGTTTGGTCATCTGCCATTCTTTTGGCTTTTACAGTGGCTGTTCTGCATGAAACAGAAGTGTGGTGGGGAATCTTTAACGCTTCTTATTTTATAGGTGCTATGATCGGCAGTGTCATCGCCATCCATTTTTCTGCATTTTTTGAGCGAAACATGGGGTACGCGATTATATTCAGCTCACTTGTAATGTCAGTGCTGACATTTTTCTTTGCGGTTTCTCCCTTTCCATTTTTATGCGCCCTGGCTTGCGCGGCGATGGGGCCTTTTTATCAGGTCAGAGATATTTGTCAGGAAACCGTATTGCAGGAGGTCATTCCGGCACATAAGCGCATCGGGATCATGGCTGCCAAAAACGCGCTGTTGACTCCTTGGTCTGGTGTTACTTATTCCATCATGGGACTGCTGGCTGATGCTGCTGGTGCAAAAACAGCTTTTATTTCGGCGGGTGTATTATATGGCATGACTTTTTTGATTGCGTTGGCACAGCCCGGCCTGAGTCGTTACAAACGGGAAAAACACGCGAATTGAGCATGACAAACATCTCCGGTGGAACGACGAATCGTCTTACTTGCCGAAAAAAAATGAAACCATGCGGAAAGTTCGTACGTCTTTATAGATGTAAGGCTGTTTAAACAAGAAGAAATGGGGTATATCTAAAAGTATGAAGACAACGAACTCATAAGGAGCAAATCAATGAACTGGTACGAAAAGCTTAGCGAGTACTTTCCAATTGAAGAATTGAAATCAAAAGCGCATATGGAAGCTCTTTTGAAAGAGCGAAGCGATATTTATCATAAAGACGAAGGCAAGCATCATATTTTAATGTTTGCGGAATTTGAATCTTTTATCTTCGTTGATTATCTGTATGTGTCAAAAGATGCAAGAGGGCAGGGGCTTGGCGGCAAACTGATTGCCAAGCTGAAAAAGAAAAATAAGCCGATATTGCTTGAGGTGGAGCCTGTGGATGAAGATGATGCTGATACAGAAAAACGCCTGAGATTTTATCAAAGAGAGCATTTTAAGCATGCTCAGTCAATTGGGTACCGGCGCCGGTCATTGGCTACGAATGAAGTCAACAAGATGGAGATTCTGTACTGGTCACCGAAAACAGAATCAGAAGAAGAAATTCTTGAAGCCATGAAACAGACATATGAAAACATTCATACTTATAAAGATGAGAAATGGTACGGGGAATCATACGAAAAAACGGATGAAGTCCTGACACTCATTGATGAAGAAAAGCAAAAAAATATTTTCGATGAGTTAAGCTAATTGAGAATGCAAACACATGAATAAAATAAAAATTTGCTGGATTGACACATTTTTTTCTTAGGATACTGTTCACACTTACTTTTTTATAGTATAATACCTATAAAGATTCCTTTTTTAGAGTAATTTCAATTTAAGAATAAAATAGATGTTCATCCTACTAATTAGAGGAGTGAAGATGAATGGTTACATTATACACATCACCAAGCTGTACTTCATGCAGAAAGGCGAGAGCGTGGCTCGAGGAGCATGAGATTCCTTATGTAGAAAGAAACATTTTCTCTGAACCTTTATCAATTGATGAAATAAAACAAATCTTAAGAATGACTGAGGACGGAACAGATGAGATCATCTCAACCCGTTCAAAAGTATTCCAAAAATTGAATGTGAACGTTGAATCAATGCCGCTGCAAGACTTATACCGCTTGATCAACGAGCACCCAGGTTTGCTTCGCCGTCCGATCATCATCGATGAAAAACGTTTGCAGGTCGGATACAATGAAGACGAAATCAGACGTTTCCTGCCAAGAAAAGTCCGCTCTTTCCAATTAAGAGAAGCACAGCGTTTGGCAAACTAATAGATCGCACGTTAAAAAGAAGGCTGAGACATCATCAGCCTTCTTTTATTTTTCAACCTGCTGATAATAAATGCTGGCAAGGATGACAAAGACGACAGTTAAAATGGGGAGAAGCGCTTCAACGGCGCCGTGCTGAGCCATAAAAAAAGACAGCTTTTTATCCCGGACAATCATTTCTCCGCCTGTATAAGCCAATAATCCGCTTCCCGCATAAATCAATAAAGGTATTTTCTCAAGCGCGATGTGGATAAGTTTGCTTCCCCAAATAATTACCGGCACCGATACACACAGACCAATCATAACGAGAGAAAGCTCACCGTGCGACGCTCCTGCGACAGCAATTACATTGTCCAGCGACATAAACAGGTCTGCGAGTACAATTGTTCGTATGGCTTTCCACAGAGAGGTGCTGCTTTTGACGTGCTGGGCGTCTTTTTTTTCAATTAATAGCTGGTATCCCAAATATAGAAGGAAAATTCCGCCGGCGCATTGCAGGAAAGGAATATTTAAAAGATAAACTGCTGCGCTTGTTAATCCGATTCTCATCGCAACGGCGATAAATGTTCCGAGAATAATGGCTTGCTGTCTTTGCTTGTCCGGTAAATTTCGGCTGGCCATGGCGATTACGACTGCATTATCACCGCCGAGAATCAGATCAATTCCGACGATAAGCAGCAGCGATATCAGATAGTCATGCTCCATGAATCGGCACCTCGCTTTCGTTCCATCGCTTGTACCACTAATATATGAAGCGGGAGGCAATTTATGATAGCGGTGCGGAAGACAAGCCATTTTTTGGCCGAAGATGCATTTTTATTTCTTTTGTGACTGATTTATCATAAAATAGAAATACAAAGGAATTCACACTTGCCTTGGTTCAAGGTTAAGATGTGGACGGAATGGGTAAAGTGTAGTAAAGTACTATTAATCGGGAGCTTAGATGTCCCTTCAACATCTTATATAGAAGGGAAGGTTGGCAAATGGAAATTGAAAGAATTAACGAGCATACAGTAAAATTTTATATGTCTTATGGAGATATTGAAGATCGCGGTTTTGACAGAGAAGAAATTTGGTATAACCGTGAGCGCAGTGAAGAACTATTCTGGGAAGTTATGGATGAAGTTCATGAGGAAGAGGAATTCGCTGTTGAAGGTCCTCTTTGGATTCAAGTTCAGGCACTGGACAAAGGCTTAGAAATTATCGTCACCAAAGCCCAGCTTTCCAAAGACGGACAAAAGCTCGAACTGCCGATTCCTGAGGATAAAAAGCAAGAACCAGCATCTGAGGATCTTGACGCCTTGCTGGATGATTTTCAAAAAGAAGAGCAAGAAGTCAATCAGGAAGAGAAGGAGCAAAAGCTTCAATTTGTCTTGCGGTTTGATGACTTCGAAGATGTAATTTCTCTATCTAAATTAAACGTTAACGGAAGTAAAACGACTTTATATTCGTTTGAGAACCGATATTATTTATATGTGGATTTTTACAATTTGACTGATGAAGAGGTTGAAAATCAGCTAAGCATCCTGTTGGAGTACGCGTCTGAATCCTCAATCAGCATACACCGTCTTGAAGAATACGGCAAGCTGGTTGTGTCAGAGCACGCTCTTGAAACGATAAAAAAACACTTTGCATCATAGCAGACCGATTTCTTGCCGGAAATCGGTTTTTTTCTATTTCAAAACAACATATTGAAGCTGGAAAATCAAAAACATACATATAGGCAAAACATCAGCGAACAGGAGTTCATCGGTTATTTCCAGAAAGAGTTATGAATCTGGAAAGGAGAGATGACAATTGTTTAGTGCTGTGACAGAAGACGGCCAAGTGTTTCACCTCATAGGCAGGCAGAGGAGAGAACAATTAAAGCAGACCAGGTTTTTCTGCCCGGTGTGTGCAGAGGAGCTCGATGTGAAGCTAGGGTCTCAGAAAGCGCCGCATTTTGCCCATAAACAGAACAAGTCCTGCACGATAGAACTAGAACCTGAGAGCGCCTATCACTTAGAAGGAAAACGGCAGCTTTATGTATGGCTGAAAACGCAAAAGGCTTCCCCGCTCTTAGAGCCGTACGTGAAAGAGATTAAACAAAGGCCCGACATCTTGGCAAAAGTAAAGGGGGATACGCTTGCAGTTGAATATCAATGCGCGACTCTCGCTCCAGATGTCTTTCAAAAAAGAACAGCCGGTTTCAAACAAGCAGGAATGATACCGCAGTGGATTCTTGGAGGCAGCCGCTTAAAACGGACATCATCATCCTTTTACCAGCTGTCCGCTTTCCATTGGCAGTTTATCAATGCCAGTCCGAACAGTGATCTGTTATGTTACTGCCCCGAAACACATTCTTTCCTGAGGCTCAGCCGCATGATCCCATTTTACACAACCCATTTTTACTGCTCCGTCCAAACGATTCCAATCCGCCAGGCAGCGGCTGAAGATTTATTTTTCGCTGAACCAGATTCGTCGTTTAAGCACTCAGATTGGACAGGAGCCATTCTCCGTTTTCGCCGCAAAACTCATCGCTTTCTCTCTAAAGATATGAATCGGATCAGGCTTCTGTTTTATGAAAAACGGCAAACACCACTCTCTTTTCTTCCGACAGAGGTGTTTGTTCCTGTAAAGAAAGGAGCTGTTTTTAAGAGTCCCGTTTTTGTATGGCAGGGCTATCTTTATCTGTTTATTACGGATCTTGGATATAAACATGCGCCCATTCGCTTTTCAGCCGTTTTGCAGCACTGCAAAATACACATTCATAAAAAGAACATTCTGCTAAGAGGTGTATACAGGGATCAGGATTTCATTGAGGCGGTTAAACAGTACATTGAGTTTTTGTGCAAGAAGGGATTTTTGAGGGGGACTCAGAAAGAAGTATATGTGCTGAATCAGCCCGCAAAGCGCAGCCAATCATTACAGGATCTCATTGAAAAAGACAGAAGCTGTTTTATCGAATGAGTTTTCCTGATTTGGCTCACCCTAAGACAAAGGTGGTGGGCTGGTTGTGAGAAGCACAAAAGGAAAGGTTTTTCGTGTTTTTACTGCTTTTTTGGCATTCGTTCTCTTCATAACTGCATATGATTTGACAAATGGCAGTGAAAAACCGGAAGATATTCACAACACAAGTTTATTGAGAAACAACCGTTTTTTCAATTGGCTTGAATCAAAGAAAACGAGGGGGATCACCATGGCTGAGGAAAAAAAAGCTAATCAACTGCCTGACCGAAGCGAGGTAAAGGTAGAGGACACATGGAGACTAGAGGATATTTTTCCTAGTGATGAGGCCTGGAATAAAGAATTTCAAGCTGTCAAAGAATTAATACCGGAATTATCTAAGTATAAAGGCAAGCTGGCTGATTCAGCTGATCATTTATACGAAGCCCTTACTTACCAAGATAAGGTGATGGAGCGTTTGGGCAAACTTTACACATACGCGCATATGCGCTCAGACCAAGATACCGGGAACTCCTTTTATCAGGGGCTTAATGATAAGGCTGGAAATCTGTATACACAGGCCGCAAGCGCAACAGCCTATCTTGTTCCGGAGATTTTATCCATAGAGGAAGACAAACTGCAGCAGTTTATTCTTGAAAAAGAAGAGCTGAAGCTTTACTCACACGCGATTGAGGAAATCACAAAGGAACGCCCGCACGTGCTGAGCGAGAAGGAAGAAGCGCTGCTGGCTGAAGCTTCTGAGGTGCTGTCTTCGTCGTCAAATACGTTCAGCGTGTTAAATAATGCCGATATTACATTCCCATCAATTAAAGATGAAGAGGGAAAAGAAAAACAGATCACTCACGGCAATTTTATTAATTTCTTAGAAAGCGAAAACCGCGAAGTCCGCAAAAATGCGTTTGACGCTGTATATAAAACATACGGCCAATATAAAAACACAATGGCGACTACCTTGAGCGGGACTGTGAAAAAAGACAACTTCTACGCAAGAATGAAAAAGTACAAATCAGCACGCGAAGCTGCGCTTTCTAACAACAGTATTCCTGAAGAGGTATACGACAATCTCGTCAAAACGATTAACAAGCATCTTCCGTTGCTGCATCGTTATATTGCACTGAGAAAGAAAGTGCTTGAGCTGGATGAAGTGCATATCTATGATCTGTATACACCGCTTGTGAAGGATGCGGGAATGAAGGTTACGTACGAACAAGCTAAAGATTATATGCTAAAGGGGCTTGCACCTTTAGGAGAAGAATACCGCTCTATCTTAAAAGAGGGGCTTGAAAACCGCTGGGTTGATGTTTATGAAAATAAAGGGAAACGCAACGGCGCTTACTCTTCTGGAACATACGGCACAAATCCGTATATTTTAATGAACTGGCATGATAACGTCAATAATCTCTTTACGCTAGTCCATGAGTTCGGCCACTCTGTTCACAGCTACTATACGAGAAAACATCAGCCATATCCTTACGGCAATTACAGCATCTTTGTCGCGGAAGTTGCCTCCACGACAAATGAAGCGCTGCTTGGTGAATATTTGCTGAACAATTTAGAGGACGAAAAACAGCGTTTATATATTCTCAACCATATGCTTGAGGGCTTTAGAGGAACCGTTTTCAGACAAACGATGTTTGCAGAATTTGAACATCTTATCCATATAAAAGCGCAAGAAGGAGAGCCGCTGACACCTGAGCTCCTGACCAATGTATATTATGATCTGAATAAAAAGTATTTCGGAAACGACATGGTGATTGATAAAGAAATCGGACTCGAATGGTCACGGATTCCGCATTTCTATTACAACTACTATGTATATCAGTATGCGACAGGGTACAGTGCGGCCCAGGCGTTAAGCAGCCAAATTTTGAAGGAAGGCAAGCCTGCGGTTGACCGTTATATTGACTTCCTGAAAGCGGGCAGCTCACAATATCCGATCGACATCCTGAAAAAAGCGGGCGTTGATATGACGTCTCCAGAACCGATTGAAGCTGCGTGCAAAATGTTTGAGGAAAAACTTGATGAGATGGAAGAACTGCTGTTAAAAGTAAAGCAGTCTTAAAAAAATTGCCTGTGCATAAATGATGCACAGGCTTTTTAAAATCCTTTAAAGGTTTTCCGATGGTTCAGGCGGTACAAGGTAAACAGAATAGAGAGAAACAGCAGAGGGGATGTAATGTAAAGAGGCAGCATATGCATCATAGCGAATAAATTTAAACAGAAAAAAACAACAATGCACACAATTGAGATTACATTAAACATCATGGCGATCCTCCTCGTCCTTGTTCCTTACAAGCATATGAATGAAATCTGTCAGTTATGTTTTGTGACAAAAATATGAACATTAAGCTTAATGGTTGTCAACAGTCGACAACTTTTGATATGATAAGGATGTGAAATTGATCACAAACAAACATTACCCCTTTGTTTGACCGTGAAAAATTTCTCCCATCCCCTTTGTTGTCGTTAAGACATATGAAACCGCGCTTATCCCGGCGCGGTTTCTTTAGTGCTTTGAACGGAACATAAGTTCGATTTTTGCGCAAAAAAACAGCCTCAAGCATATACACGCCTGCGGCTATTTTTCACATGATTGGTATTCATCAGAACTGCTTGTGAGGGACTGCCAAAACATTCCGTGCTTGGCCTCTACTTTGGCAACCTTTTTAGCAAACGCCAATTTTTTCATTTCCTTTTCTACCTCTTCAAGACTCAAATCATATACAAGAGCGATTTCCTTAGAGGCAACGAAACGGAAATATTCAATAAAACATTCCAGAGGCGGTGTTTCCGACGGCTTCGGCTCGTCGCCAAGCATCTCAAATAAGATTTCTTCATATACATGATATGAATAGCTGCCGGGGACTTTAAGTCCTTCATCTTCATGCTGCGTATTAAAAAACGTCAGCGTCGGGGTGGCTGTAACATCCATCTCAGCCGCGATTTTCATGTCGCATTGAAGCGCCTTTACCGCGCTTTGGGAGTGAAGGTCTTTTTGAAATTCCTCGAGATCTAGGCTTGTTTTTGACGCTATTTCCAAAAGCACGTTTTCATCCGTAATATTCTTCTTCGAAACGAACAGACTCTCTTGCATATTCCGAAGAAATTGCATACCGGCTCTTCTTCCTTGAAGTTCGGCTGCCTTAAATGCGAGAGCGGCCATATATGGAGATGAGAGCGGCTGATCTTGCTCAAACCATACACTGCCGTCACACGGCATACCGGAACGGCTAGCGATCTTTTCCCAGGCTTCTGCCAGAAGGTGCTTTTTGCGTTTCTTATTTAACGCTGTAAGGCTTGCGGATGCGATGATGCGTAAGGTAAAAAAACGTCCGTATCTGATTTTCATTTTTTTTATGACAGGCTCTAAGGACCAGCATTCGGGACATAAAGGGTCAACAAACATGTAGATTTCCAGCGGTTTTTTTGGATGGCCGTGGCAATGGGCGAAGTATTGCTCATGCTGATAGTTTGTCAATATGATCGATCCTCCGCTTCTGTTTGATTCACCATATGCCTTGCTGTCAACTCCAGCCGGCCAAACAAAAATTCACGAATATCGCCCTCTAGTCCTACATGGTCCATTGCGTCTTTCATACAGCTGAGCCACGCATCGGCCCTCTCGTTTGTAATTGGAAAGGGAAGATGTCTTGCCCTGAGCATGGGATGGCCGTGTTCCTCAGTATAAAGGGGAGGCCCGCCTAAATACTGTGTCAAAAATTGCTTCTGTTTCCTGGCCGTTTCTGTTAAATCGCTCGGAAATATGGGCTTAAGCAAAGGATGAGACGCGACACGCTCATAAAAAGTATCAACAAGTTGCGATAGAAGTTCTTCTCCAATCGCTTCATAAGGTGCGTTAAACGATTGTCCCATGTTGACTACTCCTTTAAATATGGCTAATAGGAATCATAATTCCTATTGCAAAAAGTTATTTTCTGTATTTATTTCAATTCATCTATGATTTATTTTAGCAACAAGGCATCATTTCTACAAACAAACTGCCTTTTATGTGCTCGAAGACAGGGTTCGGCTTTAGAGCCGGGTTTGTATTTCATATCATATCACATACAAATCATGAATGTGTAAGATTTCACTCCGCAAAAAAACCGGAGGGCAAGAGCCGCTCCGGTTACGCGTAATAGGTTGCTGTTATTTTTTTTACATAGTTTTGAGTTTCTCTGAAAGGCGGAATGCCTCCGTATCGATCAACGTTTCCCGGTCCGGCGTTATAAGCTGCTAACGCCATGGATACATTCCCATCATATTTATCCAGCATTTGTTTTAAATACTTCGTTCCGCCCTCAACGTTTTGCTGCGGATTAAGCGGATTGGAAACGCCAAGTGAGGTTGCTGTTGACGGCATCAGCTGCATTAAGCCCATTGCGCCTGCACCGCTGACGGCTTTTGCATTAAAGCCTGATTCCTGTTTGATGACAGCGCGGATTAATTTTTCATCGACTCCGTATTTGTCAGACGCTTTTTTTATAGCGCTGTCGATTGAGAAGTCACCCGAACTGATGTTTTTATCCTCTTGTTTGTTTGAGGAGACATCAACAGCGGCTGTTTCAGTGGTTTCACTCGCTTTTGTCATTTGGCCGGCATTGCCGTTGGAATAGGAGGTAAGCCCGTAAGCTGAAAGCAGTGACGGCGATGTCCCGTAAACGCTGTTCAGCTGGCTGAGCGGGCTTGAAGATGCTGCTGGCGCTGTTGTTTGCTGGGACAGTCCATTTGTATATTGGCTGAGCAAGGAGCTGAAGCTTGAAAGCGGGCTTTCGGCACTCTGACTGCCCGTGCTGCTTGCATTTGATATAGACTGTAATGCCTGAAGCTGAAGGAGAGCCGCCCAATTCGTTACGTTCACTATGTCATTCCACCTTATATAGACTTTCGTTTTTCTTCATAAAAACGCTGAATTTTATTTTTGGTTTCACGCAGAGGAATACTGAATTGCTGAAGCAGCTTTTCAAAGGCCAGTTTGCCTTCATGCCAGTCAGCCGCCTCAAATTCGATTTCATAATCCTCTTTATTTAAATATCGGCTGTGATCTAAAACTATTAAACCTTTTTCTGTTTCTTTTTCTGCACGATTTGTTGTTAAAGATCCAAAATAATGAATGGCGTCTGTATCGATGTGAAGCTTCTTCAGCTGGTCCTCGACAGGGCCTTTCGGAATCGTGAAACGTGTAAATTCGGATACGCCGGAAAGTTTCTGGTGGGTTTCCAGAAGTCCAACTTCAGCCGGTTCTTTTAACGTCAGCACATACTCGCCATTTTTCTTGCGGATTCGAAGCGCCGCATGTTTTTGTTTCAGTGCGAAGCTGTTTGTATCAAAATAGTGATTCTCTTGATTTGTAAATTCTTTTTCTGTCAAGTGCAGTGCTGCAGCTATGTTTTCAAATTCATGTTTTGTCAGCAGATTTTTAAATTCAATTTCAATTTCTTGGCTCATGATTGTCTTCCTTTCAGCTCTGTAAATCTCATTTTTACTATTATCTCTTTAGATGTTAGGTTTATCAATATCGAGCTTGATATGATAAAATGAATCTGTACTTTGTTTATAAAGGAGAGCATTATGCAAAACAGAATCGAAATCTTAAATGCAACACTATCGGATGATGAGCTTCGCCTTACCTGTGAGACAGAAGGAATCGAAGCAGAGCGCAAGCCGTCAGGTCAAATGCTTGTTGATTCTGACAACATTGCTTTTGTATACATACTTGAATTAGCTGATTCTTTTGAATATGTCATGATAAAGGAACATATATGGCCTGAACTGAAGCAGGCCCATGATCAAAGAAAACCGATTGTTTTAGAGGCAGGGAAGGAAAGCATTGAGCTGTCAGGCCTCTATGAGGAGCTGGAGTATCTTTTAGAAAATATTAAAGATAATGCGAACTACGGAGAAGAAATGGAAGAAAAAGTGAAACGCGTATTTCTATAGAAACTGGTGCTGAATTGGGGGATGTATGATGGATGACAAACAATGGGAGCGTTTTTTAGTGCCGTACCGCCAGGCTGTTGAAGAATTAAAAGTGAAGCTCAAGGGGATCCGCACGCTTTATGAATATGAGGATGACCATTCACCGATTGAGTTTGTGACAGGACGCGTCAAGCCTGTGGCAAGTATACTCGAAAAGGCCAGACGGAAAAGCATACCGTTACATGAAATTGAAACCATGCAGGATATCGCAGGCCTTAGGATCATGTGCCAATTTGTCGATGACATCCAATTTGTAAAGGAAATGCTGTTTGCCCGAAAAGATTTCACCGTTGTGGATCAGAGAGATTATATTGCAGAACATAAAGAGAGCGGGTATCGGTCATATCACCTTGTCGTGATGTATCCTTTGCAGACGATATCCGGAGAGAAACATGTTCTTGTTGAAATACAGATCCGTACGCTGGCGATGAATTTTTGGGCGACCATTGAGCATTCATTAAATTATAAATACAGCGGAAACATTCCTGAAAAAGTAAAACTGAGGCTCCAGCGCGCTTCTGAAGCGGCTTCGCGGCTTGATGAAGAGATGTCGGAGATCAAGGGTGAAATACAGGAAGCTCAAGCTGCCTTTTCTAGAAAGAAAAAAGGAAGCGAGCATCAATAGGTAAAGGGGAAGAAAAAGCATGAAATTTGCCGTATCGTCAAAAGGAGATAATGTTTCTGATACGCTGAAAAGCAAAATACAGGCGTATTTATTGGATTTTGACATGGAACTGGATGAAAATGAACCGGAAATCGTCATTTCAGTCGGGGGCGACGGGACGCTTTTATACGCTTTTCACAGATACAGCGACAGGTTAGATAAAACAGCTTTTGTCGGCGTTCACACGGGTCATCTTGGGTTTTATGCGGACTGGGTTCCTCATGAAATTGAAAAACTCGTGCTCGCAATTGCGAAAACACCGTATCATACTGTGGAATATCCGCTCCTTGAAGTGATAGTGACCTATCATGAAAATGAGCGAGAGGAAAGATATTTGGCGTTAAATGAATGTACGATTAAAAGCATAGAAGGAAGCCTTGTGGCGGATGTGGAAATCAAAGGGCAGCTCTTTGAAACGTTCCGAGGCGACGGCCTTTGCCTGTCCACGCCTTCCGGGAGCACAGCCTATAATAAAGCGCTGGGCGGAGCAATTATCCACCCATCCATCAGAGCGATTCAGCTGGCGGAAATGGCATCTATCAATAACCGCGTATTCCGGACGGTCGGATCACCGCTCCTTCTCCCTTCCCATCATGATTGCATGATTAAACCGAGAAACGAAGTTGACTTTCAAGTAACAATTGACCATTTAACCCTGCTTCATAAGGATGTAAAGTCCATCCGCTGCCAGGTTGCATCCGAAAATGTAAGATTTGCAAGATTCCGTCCGTTTCCGTTTTGGAAAAGAGTCCAGGATTCATTTATCGGAAAAGGTGAGTAGAAAGAGGACGTATCGTGGAGCAATTTATTATTGAAAAGAACATCACTTCCGCTGAAGACGGAATGACCTTAAAGGAATATGCGGGCGAGCTGGGGATTTCGAAACGTCTGCTGACCGACATCAAGTTTAGCGGAGGAGATTTTCTCATTAACGGTGAGCATGTGACTGTTAAATACGTATTGAGAGACGGAGACCTTCTAGTTGTAAAGTTTCCTGAGGAACAGGTGAGCGAGACGCTTTTGGCCGAGCCTGTTCCGCTCGATATTCTGTATGAGGATGAACACGTGCTTGTGATAAACAAACAGCCGTATGTGTCATCTATTCCGTCGCGAGAGCACCCGGCGGGAAGCATCGCAAATGGCATCATCCATCACTACCAAAAAAACGGAGTGCGGGCCACGGTTCATCTTGTCACCCGGCTAGACCGGGACACGTCTGGTGTCATGCTGATTGCCAAGCATCGCTTTGCCCACTCCATTTTATCGTCGGCGCAAAAAAACGGCCTTGTGAAACGCAGATATGTTGCGGTTGTGCATGGACGTATGACAGAGACAGAGGGAAAGATAGACGCCCCGATTGACAGACATCCTGACAGTATCATTGAACGGATGGTGACACCGGGCGGTCAGAAGGCTGTTACTCACTTTCGTGTCACACGTATAACAGATGACTTAACCTCGGTGGCATTGCAGCTTGAGACAGGGCGGACCCACCAGATTCGCGTCCATATGAGCTACCTCGGACACCCGCTGTGCGGCGATACGTTGTACGGCGGAACGAGACAAAAGATTGACAGGCAGGCGCTGCACAGTGAGCAGCTGTCGTTTATCCACCCGCTGACGCAGGAGAAAATGACGTTTCATGCGGCTCTGCCGCACGATATGCAAGAATTAGTTAGAGGAGAGAATCATTAAAACGATTCTCTCCTTTTTTATATGGGGCGAAATCTAGATTCGTCATAAGGCATAGAGCTTGGAACGGAGACTGTCTTCAGTTCGGGAAAACGCAAGGCCGTCAGTTCATTCCCAAACACACAGCCCGTATCAATGTTAATGGTGCGATTTATGATGCGGGGCTCTTTAACAGGTGTGTGTCCGTATACAACCCATGCTTTCCCGTTATAGACGGCGGCCCAATCCCGCCTGACGGGTCTGCCGTCCGGATACGTTTCACCCGTCACATCGCCGTAAAGCACAAAGTCCTTTACTCTTCTTGTGTTTTTGCCGATATCGTCAGCCTTTATGCCAGCATGGGCGACAACCAATTCTCCATTATGTAAGATGTCGTAAAGCGGCGCAGTTTCATAAAGCTTCATAAATTGTTCGCTGACTTTTCTTCTTTCTTCTTCAGAAAGTGCTTTAAGCTCTGCCGCAGTTGTTTCAAGACCATGCATCACTTTAACGGGATTTCCTTTTAAGTAGCGGTACAGCTTGTTGCAATGATTTCCCGGGACATAACGCACTGCTCCTTGTTCATAAGCGCCGGCTACAAAGCGGATGACTTCAATTGATTTAGGGCCTCGGTCTGTCAAATCCCCGGCAAAAACAAGCATCCTGCCTTCATCATGTACAGGCAATCCATTTTTTATTGTGTATCCAAGTTTTTCTATCAGGGCTGTCATTTCATCGTAGCAGCCATGAATATCGCTGATAATATCGTAGTAAGCCATGCAGCATCCTCCTTACTCATGATTTTATTTATTATGAAGCAAATTGCTGTGAGTCATCACCAGCTTTTATGTGCAAATTATAGAAGAATCATTTTCTAAAAAAAATGAGACCTTATTACTTTATTTTCATTATCACCCTTGTTAAAATCGCGTTATGTTTTTTTAAAAGGAGGTTCAGATTATGGCGCATACATCTGTCGCATCATTAGTTGTCGTACTTATCGTTGCATTTTTAACTCCCATCCTTTTGCATCGGTTTAAACTCAGCATCCCTGTTGTAGTTGCTGAAATTATTATGGGATTGATTATAGGAAAAAGCGGTCTTAATTTAGTTGTGGAGGGTGATACTTGGCTTCAGACGCTCTCTATGCTCGGATTTATCTTTTTAATGTTTTTAAGCGGGCTTGAAATTGATTTTTCATCCTTTGAGAGAGGAAAGAAAAAGCAGTTTTTGCAAAACGGCAAGGAAGCACCCAATACATTTGCCACAGCATCCATTATTTTTATCGGTATTTTTATTTTATCATTGCTGCTGTCCTATGGGTTCGTCTTGGCCGGATTTATCCAAAATGCTTTTTTAATGACGCTTATTATTTCTACGATTTCGTTAGGTGTTGTTGTTCCAACCTTAAAGGAAGAACGGATCATGGATTCAAACATCGGGCAGATTATCCTGCTTGTTGCTGTGATTGCTGACTTGGTCACTATGATTCTTCTTGCTGTATTTTCTTCTCTATACGGAGAGGACAGCGGAAACATGTGGCTCTTGATGATCCTGTTCGCAGCCGGAGTAGTGCTTTACTTTTTCGGCCGGGTCTTCAAACACCGTTCTTTTGTTCAGTCCATGTCAAAAGGGACGATCCAGATCGGCACTCGTGCTATTTTCACCTTAATTATCGTACTGGTGGCTCTGTCTGAATCACTGGGGGCAGAAAATATTCTCGGCGCTTTCTTAGCGGGCGTACTTGTTTCCCTGCTCTCGCCGAACAAGGAATTGGTTCAGCAGCTTGATTCCTTCGGCTACGGGTTCTTAATACCGATTTTCTTTGTGATGGTCGGTGTAAAATTGGATATTTGGACACTTTTTCAGGACCCGAAAATTTTAGTGATGATTCCGCTGCTGCTTATGGCGCTGCTAGTAAGCAAAATTCTTCCTGTCCTGTACTTGAAGAAATGGTATGATAACCGCACAATATTGGCGTCTGGTTTCCTGCTGACATCAACGCTTTCTCTTGTGATTGCCGCTGCGACAATCGGCCAGCAGCTTCATGTAATCAGCGCGAATATGTCAGGAGCGCTTACGCTGGTGGCGGTTATTGCAAGTATTTTTACGCCGGTGGGTTTTAAAAAGCTGTACAAAAAACAGGAGCAGCCGGAGGAGAAAAAGAAGATCACATTTATCGGCGCTAATCAAATGACACTGCCTGTGACACTTGAATTGCCTGAGAACGAGTATGAAGTGCGTGTCGTGCACGTTTATCAAGAAAACGCTGAGGAAAAGCTGTCAGACTCAGTATTTTCCGTCGAAACGATTTCTGATTATGAGCATCAAACCCTTGAATCACTCGGTATATTTGATACAGAAATCCTTGTGGTGGCGACAGGGGATGAAGACATGAATACGGACATCGCACTATACGCCAAAGAAAAAGGAACAGAAAGAGTCATTGCCAGCACCGGATCACCGGAGAACGAAGCGAAATTGAAAGAGCAGGGCATCAGCATCTTTTCCATCTTGCTGTCGACCAAAACGCTGCTTCGCGCGCTGATAGAAGCGCCTGGCGTCATGAAACTGCTCACGAACCAGGAGTCTTCGCTGTATCAAATTAATATGGAAAACAGCAAATACGATGGCGTGATTCTCCGTGAATTCCCTTTAACAGGCGACGTGATTTTTGTCAGGATTTTCCGGGGTGTCGACAGCATCGTTCCTCACGGCGATACAAGACTGAAAATCGGAGACCGCTTAATTGTCACCGGATCACGCGGGTACGTAACCGATCTTAAGAAAACATTGGAAGGATAATATCTTGACCAAATAAGGATTCGTGTTAAGATAGAGGTGCAGAACAATTCAATATGTATTCGTAAAACCACTAGGGGTGTCCTTTATAAGGGCTGAGATAAAAGTGTGACTTTTAGACCCTCATAACTTGAACAGGTTCAGACCTGCGTAGGGAAGTGGAGCGGTATTTGTGTTATATAACTATGCCAATTCCAAACCACTTTTCCTTGCGGGAAAGTGGTTTTTTTATTATCAGACAGGGGGAATGACGTGTGAAGTTTTCAGAAGAATGCCGCAGTGCAGCCGCAGAATGGTGGGAAGGCAGCTTTGTCCATCCATTTGTTCAGGGGATCGGTGACGGAACTCTTCCGATCGACCGCTTTAAATATTACGTGCTTCAGGATTCTTACTATTTAACTCATTTTGCAAAGGTGCAATCGTTCGGTGCCGCTTATGCAAAGGATCTTTATACAACAGGACGCATGGCCAGCCATGCTCAAGGTACATATGAAGCGGAAATGGCGCTTCATCGCGAGTTTACGGAGCTTTTGGAAATCAGTGAGGAAGAACGGAAGTCATTTAAGCCATCTCCTACCGCTTACTCCTATACATCCCATATGTACCGTTCGGTTTTGAGCGGGAATTTTGCAGAAATCTTGGCAGCTCTTCTCCCGTGCTATTGGCTTTATTATGAGGTTGGTGAGAAATTGCTGACATGTGATCCGGGGCATCCGATTTATCAGAAGTGGATTAGCACATACGGCGGTGACTGGTTCAGACAGCAGGTGGAAGAACAAATTAACCGTCTGGATGAGCTGGCGGAAAACAGCACGGAGGAAGTGCGTGCCAAAATGAAAGAGAATTTCGTTATTTCGAGCTATTATGAATATCAGTTCTGGGGAATGGCTTATCGAAAAGAAGGCTGGTCAGACAGCGGCGTAAAAGAGGTGGAAGGGCTTGGAGCTGCACGCCATAACTGATGACCGCAAGCCGGTTGAAGATCTAGCGAGATCAATTATAGCCATTCAGGATGAGGTTGATTTCATCCATATTCGTGAACGGTCTAAATCGGCGGCTGACATTTTGAAACTGCTGGAGTTTATTTCTGAAGACGGTGTTGATAAGCAAAAGCTGGTGATGAATGGCCGGGTTGATATTGCGCTTTTTTCAAATATTCATCGCGTTCAGCTGCCGAGCAGCAGCTTTTCGCCGAAACAAGTAAGAGCCAGATTTCCTCACCTGCACATTGGGCGATCGGTGCATTCACTGGAGGAAGCGCTTCAGGCAGAAAAGGAAGACGCTGATTATGTTTTGTTCGGCCATGTGTTTGAAACGGATTGCAAACAAGGCCTTGAGGGCAGAGGCGTGTCTTTGCTTTCAGAAATCAAACAGAGGATCTCGATTCCGGTTATTGCAATTGGCGGAATGACACCTGCCAGATTAAGAGAAGTGAAACAAGCAGGTTCAAACGGTATCGCTGTCATGTCCGGAATTTTTTCTTCCGATGATCCTTTGGAAGCTGCCAGACGATATTCCCGCAAGCTAAAGGAGATTCAGTATGAAAAGGCATTATGATGCAGTTGTCATTGGAGGCGGAATGATTGGTTCCGCGATAGCTTATCAGTTGGCAAAAGAAAAGAAAAACACCGCATTGCTTGAAAGCGGAACAATTGGCGGCAGAACAACAAGCGCCGCGGCAGGGATGCTTGGCGCCCATGCCGAGTGCGAGGAGCGGGATGCGTTTTTTGATTTCGCCATGCACAGTCAGCGTTTGTATCAGGGGCTTGGAGAGGAGCTATTTGCATTATCCGGCATTGATATCAGAAGGCATGATGGCGGTATGTTTAAGCTTGCATTCTCCGAAGAAGACGTGTCACGCCTGAGACGGATGGACGATTTGGATTCTGTCAGCTGGCATACAAAAGAAGAAGTGCTGGCAAAAGAGCCGTATACGGCCGGTGAGATTTACGGGGCGAGCTTTATTCAGGACGATGTTCATGTTGAGCCTTATTTTGTATGCAAGGCATACGCTAAATCGGCTAAAGCGCTTGGTACGGAAATTTTTGAGCATACTCCCGTTCTCGATGTGACACGTGGCGGTGAATCCATTTTGATCAAAACAGGTTCCGGTGACTTGCATGCGGACCATGTCGTGGTTGCCAGCGGGGTCTGGAGTGGGATGTTTTTTAAACAGCTCGGGTTGAACCAGTCATTTTTTCCTGTAAAAGGAGAGTGCCTGTCTGTTTGGAATGATGATATTCCGCTGACAAAAACACTTTATCATGATCATTGCTATATCGTACCGAGAAAAAGCGGCAGACTGGTTGTCGGCGCGACGATGAAGCCTGGTGATTGGAGCGATAAGCCGGATCTTGGCGGACTTCAGTCGGTTATGGAAAAAGCGAAAACGATGCTGCCGGCGATTCAGAAAATGAAGGTTGATCGTTTTTGGGCGGGACTGCGTCCGGGGACAAAGGACGGAAAACCATACATTGGCAGACACCCTGAGGACAGCCGCATTTTATTTGCGGCGGGCCATTTCAGAAACGGGATTCTGCTTGCTCCTGCAACGGGTGCTTTAATCGGTGATCTCATTATGAATAAAGAGGTCAAGGCAGACTGGCTGCACGCCTTTCGAATTGATCGCAAGGAGGCGGTTCAGATATGATGCTACAGCTGAACGGTAAACAAGTTGAGTGGGATAGAGACAGAGGTACGATTCAGGATCTGCTTGCGTCTTATCAGCTTGAAAAAAAAATCGTGATCGTTGAAAGAAATAAAGAAATTATAGGCAAAGAACAATATCGCGAGGTAGAGCTTTCTGATCGTGATGTCATCGAAATTGTCCATTTTGTAGGAGGCGGATGAGAATGTTAACAATTGGCGGGAAACAATTTCAATCAAGGTTGCTGCTGGGCACGGGAAAATATCCATCGTTTGACATTCAAAAGGATGCGGTGGCGGTTTCAGAGTCTGATATTTTAACATTTGCTGTGCGGAGAATGAATATCTTTGAAGCGTCTCAGCCTAATTTTCTGGAGCAGCTTGATTTATCCAAATATACGCTTCTGCCAAATACAGCAGGCGCCAGCACGGCGGAAGAAGCAGTTCGAATTGCACGGCTTGCGAAGGCATCCGGGCTTTGTGACATGATTAAAGTCGAAGTCATCGGGTGCAGCCGCTCCTTGCTGCCCGATCCTGTGGAAACGTTAAAAGCGTCTGAACAGCTTCTTGAAGAAGGATTCATTGTACTGCCGTACACCTCGGATGATGTGGTGCTGGCGAGAAAGCTTGAAGAGCTTGGTGTTCATGCCATTATGCCGGGGGCTTCTCCGATTGGATCGGGACAGGGGATTTTAAATCCTTTGAATCTGTCATTTATCATTGAACAGGCGAAAGTGCCGGTCATCGTGGATGCCGGAATCGGATCGCCAAAAGATGCGGCATATGCAATGGAGCTTGGAGCGGACGGCGTACTGCTGAATACGGCCGTATCAGGTGCGAACGATCCGGTGAAAATGGCACACGCCATGAAGCTTGCGGTAGAAGCAGGCCGTCTATCTTATGAAGCAGGCCGTATTCCAGCCAAGTCATATGGGACGGCTAGCAGTCCGGGAGAAGGTCTTCCTGTATGACGGACAGGTATTCCAGACAGGAGCTGTTTGCTCCAATCGGCCGCGAAGGCCAGAAGAAACTGAGAGAGGCGCGCGTTGTGATCATCGGCGCCGGCGCACTGGGAACAGCCAGCGC
The DNA here is from genome assembly GCF_034296245.1 of Bacillus sp. V26. Taxonomy (NCBI): domain Bacteria; kingdom Bacillati; phylum Bacillota; class Bacilli; order Caryophanales; family Bacillaceae; genus Bacillus; species Bacillus sp. V26. The sequence continues at coordinate 299,831 of NZ_JAXKQF010000002.1, forward strand.
AGAGATGCTGGTGAGAGCGGGAGTCGGATCGGTGAAAATCGCCGATAGAGATTACGTCGAATGGAGCAATCTTCAGCGCCAGCAGCTTTACACAGAAAATGATGTCAAAAAGGAACTGCCGAAAGCAGCAGCAGCTGAGCAGCGTCTTCGTTCCATTAACAGTGATGTGGATGTGACCGGACTTGTCATGGATGTCACAGCAGAAAACGTATCCGAGCTGATTCGCGGCGCATCAATCATTGTAGATGCCGCCGATAATTTTGAAACCCGGCTCATTGTTAACGATGCTGCGGTGAAAGAAGGCATTCCGTTTCTTTACGGCGCTTGTGTGGGGAGCTACGGTCTCACGTTTACTGTATTGCCGGGAGTAACACCCTGCCTTCATTGTTTACTCGATACTCTTCCTATTGGCGGTGCGACATGCGACACAGCCGGCATTATCAGCCCGGCTGTTCTGCAGGTTGCTGTTCTTCAGGTGACAGACGCCCTGAAACTGCTGACGGGAGAGGAATGCGAGCCTGTGCTGCGCTCCTTTGATCTGTGGAAAAATGAGCGGTCAGAGGTAGGAGCAGCGGGACTTAAAGATGACTCGTGTCCAAGCTGCGGCACAAAGGATTTTCCGTTTTTATCATATGAAAATCAAACGAAAGCAGCAGTATTGTGCGGCAGAAACACGGTGCAAATCAGATCCTCTTTCACAAAAGAAGCAGATCTTGACGTGATGGCGGGGCGGCTGAGGCAGGCGGGGCTGGAAGTAGCAGCGAATCCGTATTTAATTTCCTGCCGCTCGGATGACATGAAAATGGTGCTGTTTAGGGACGGCAGAGCATTGATCCATGGAACAAATGATATTGCCAGGGCAAAATCCATCTATCATAAATGGATCGGGTAATAAAAGGAGTGTAGTTTGATGAGTATATATAAAGCCTTGACGATCGCCGGCTCTGACTCAGGCGGCGGTGCGGGGATACAGGCAGATATTAAAACCTTTCAGGAGCTTGGTGTATTCGGAATGTCTGCCATCACGGCGGTAACTGCTCAAAATACACTTGGCGTCCACGGCGTGTATCCGCTGACTGCAGAGGCATTGAGAGAGCAAATTGACGCTGTGTCGGAGGATTTGAGACCGGACGCCGTAAAAACAGGAATGCTTTGGAATGCGGAAATGATTGAAGAAGTGGCAAGAAAAATTGATCAATACGAATTAAGCCGGGTAATCGTTGATCCGGTTATGATTGCGAAGGGCGGGGCGTCCTTGCTTCGCGATGAATCAATCGCTACGCTGAAGGAGCTGCTGATTCCAAGAAGCTATGCGATCACGCCGAATGTGCCGGAAGCAGAAGCGCTGACGGGTATGGCGATCCGTTCGCTTGATGACCGGAAGAAAGCTGCGGAACAGCTGGTGAAGATGGGTGCGCAGCATGTGATTATCAAAGGCGGGCACCAGCCTGAGGACAATCACATTACTGACCTTCTTTTTGATGGAAACATGTTTATGCAAATCAGCCATCCTTATATCGATACGAAGCATACGCATGGCACAGGCTGCACCTTTGCTGCGGCTTTAACAGCCCAAACCGCTAAAGGAGACAGCATCCATCAGGCATTCGAGGTTGCTGCCAACTTTGTCCGCGAAGCTGTGGAAAATACGCTCGGCATCGGATCGGGCCACGGACCGACAAATCATTTCGCTTTTAAACGAAACAGTATAAAAATAAACCGATGAGACCACCTGCTTATGGTGGTCTCTTTTATGTTTGACTTTGGTATGCGCTTTTCATCTGGACAAGGTTATGATATGATAGGTATTAAGATCAGGTACTAATACTATGTCTTTAACAAATATAGGAGGCTTTATACATATGAATTTTTCACTTGAAGGCCGCAACATTGTTGTTATGGGAGTAGCCAACAAACGCAGTATCGCTTGGGGAATTGCGCGCTCTTTACATGAAGCGGGCGCACGTTTGATTTTCACATATGCAGGTGAACGCCTGGAGAAATCTGTTCATGAACTCGCTGGAACTTTAGAGCGAAACGATTCCATTATTCTTCCTTGCGACGTGACAAACGACGCGGAAATCGAAACTTGTTTCGCAAGCATTAAGGAGCAGGTCGGTGTGATCCACGGTATCGCGCATTGTATCGCGTTTGCCAACAAAGAAGAGCTTGTCGGCGAATACTTAAACACAAATCGTGAGGGCTTCCTTCTAGCTCACAACATCAGCTCATACTCACTGACCGCTGTCGCAAAAGCGGCGCGTCCGATGATGACTGAAGGCGGAAGCATCGTAACGCTGACTTACCTTGGCGGAGAGCTCGTTATGCCGAACTACAACGTGATGGGTGTAGCGAAAGCTTCTCTTGACGCAAGTGTGAAGTACTTAGCTGCTGACTTAGGAAAAGAAAATATCCGCGTTAACAGCATTTCTGCCGGTCCGATCAGAACATTGTCTGCTAAAGGCATCAGTGACTTCAACTCCATCTTAAAAGACATCGAAGAGCGTGCGCCGCTACGCCGCACGACTACACCTGAAGAGGTGGGAGATACAGCTGCATTTTTATTTAGCGATATGTCCCGAGGCATCACAGGTGAAAATCTTCATGTTGATTCAGGTTTCCATATCACTGCCCGCTAAGCAGATTCACCATCAAGCAGTCCCTAACAGGGATTGCTTTTTTATTTCTTCTGATTTTCAGCATTCTGTCATATAGATAGAATATGACAGAATCGGAGGGATGAAGATGTCTAATAAGAAAAGAAACGCGGATAAAAAACCGCTCATGTATATTGTTCAGCCGGATTATGTGGAAACACGCTCGTCCATGCAGGAGATCGTCATTAAAAGAAAAGCCAAACCGGCTCCGCCAAAAGCAAAGGAACAGCCGGTTTACCATGAAAAAGAGCGGGAAGACATTCAGGTAAAAGATGCCGTGGAAACAGAGGAAAAACAGCGGGAAGACATTCAGGCAAAAGATGCTCGGCAAACAGAGAAAAAACAGGCAGAGGCACAAGTGAGTCAGCAAAAACAAGAGGCGAGAGAGCCGGAGAACCAGAAAAAGCAGCAGGAACCGTTAGAAGAGCCGCAGGCAATTGAAGACACCGCCAAACAGCAACCTCAGGAAGCAGAAAAAAAGGAAGAGCCTGCACCTGAAGCCCGTAAGCCTGAAAAGGAACCGGAGGCCGTTCATAATGCAGCTAAAGCTGAAGAAAAGACACCGCCGGCCAGAAAAGTGAAAAAACCGATGAGCAAGATGTCCATCCATGAAAAAATCGACTTTTTAACAAAACTGCCGCATAACATGCCGAGAGCGCTTTGTCTGATTGAAGCCAATGGGAAAACGTACAGAGGCGTGATTGTCGGAAGAAGAAATGATTCCGTTCTGCTTCGGACGACCGGAAACGGCGCTCCGACTGAGCTGGCGATTGATGATATCACATCTCTGCACCCGTTAGGTTTTTAATGAAAGCAAAAAGCTGCCCGGCAGATCGTTCCGGCAGCTTTTTTACATAGAGAAAAGCCTGCAAATCTGCAAGCTTTTCCGCCTTATCATGAATGATGATGTGTTCGATTGATTAAACGGGGATTTAAGCAATTGATCGCGCAGAAGCAGTCTAAATCCACTTCAATGCAGTAGTGCGTTTTTTCAAGTCGGAACACTTCACAAATCGTGTCTTTATCAGTGAAGTCCAAAATGTGTTTGTGTTCGTCAAAAGCGATTAATAAGGATAGCGTTGCGCAGCTGCCATGAACTTTTTCCACTCTAAAAAATACTGTATTAAAGCAAGGTCCGTTATCCAGCTCGCCGACATTACCGAAGGCGACTAAAGGCTTTGATTTTGATGTAAATATTGCAAAAGGCACTGTATCGCCTAATGAATGGCTTACAGATAAAAGCTTGGAGTGGCAGCCGGTCGGGCAATCCTCTTCAACCGCGTTTTGCAGATCTTCAATTTGTTCTACCGCTTCACGCACGCAGCTTGATGTTTTCTGGCTCATATATTATCCCTCCTGCCTTGTAATTTTGAGACTGGCGAAATGATGGAGAGTCAGCTGCCTCACTTTCGAAGCAGCTGAATGATTTGCACTTGTAATAGAGCTTGGAAGGGGATTCCTCTTTACAAGTGTTTATCCATTGTGATGATGCTTTTTATCCTTATGAGGCGAAGTTCTGTCAACTAATTCTGGTGACAGGCATTGAATCGCACAGAAGCATCCGAGATCCACTTCGATGCAAAAATCTGTTTTTTCGAGCCCGAAGAAATCTGGGTCACAAGGGTGGCAAACACTTAAGGTATCGCCTTTGATATCGACCGGGCGTAAAATAGACAGTGTTGCACAGCAATCGCATAATTTTTCAACGCGGAAGAAAATGGATTCAAAGCATTGCATATCATCCACAAATCCCCCCACGTTTCCGAATGTGGAGAACAATCCGCCTTTTTTATCAAAAACGAGAAACGGAATTGTGTCTTTTCCAGCAATCGTAGGGTTTAAAAGGTTTGTATAGCAGCCAGTCGGACACTGTTCCTCCACTGCCTCCTGCTCTGCTAAAATCTTTTCCACTGCATCGCATACACAGTTCTCATGCCGGCCATGGGTTTTTCCGCAGCTCATTGATTTCAGCTCCTTCTTATAGGGTATTTGACTTTAGTCCTTAACAACATATGTACTCGTGCCTCACTTGGTGTGGGTGAACGTCTATATATTCATCATATGCTGGGAAAATAAGAAAAAGCAGAGCGTTTTAGCTCTGCTTTTAGGTCCTAGAGGACGAGTGTGATAACTAGGATGGCAATGAGAGTGTTTGTTGCTGTAGAGACAAGTGTTGCAATATCGACATCTACTGTTGAGACGTTTACGCCGCGGGAGCATTCGATGAGAAGTTTTTGGCGGTTTACTTGCTTGTTAGCTGTAAGCTGCAGTAAATCTTGTGCGACTAATTCAGCAATTACACCATCTGCAATGGATGTGAGAGTTGCTGTTACGACAGCGGCATTAATTGCAGTTACAACTGATGTTACGGCTTGAACGTCTGTTGATGTAACGTTGATGTCACAAGAATCTCTGATAATAATTGTTTCATCGGAGACTTGTTTGTTAAGATTTGCCTGAGCCAGATCTTGATTGATAAAGGCATTGTCGTCGCCGAATCCATTGCCATTGCAGCAAATATCGCAATTACATTTTCTTTCTTCTTTTTTATCTTTTTCGTCTAACGGATGGTCACAGTCAGGATCAAGTGCAACCCAAGAGTATGGTCTGCTTTCCATATCTATTCCTCCTTTTCTTTTACTGTTATTAAATGAGCGAGCCTCTTACTTTGACTGAGGCATATATCCTGATGAAGAACCCTATTTTTTATGATTGGTTTGAATTGTTATTGTTTTGCCGTCTTTGTCTGAGCTGTTCAATTAATTGCTCTCTGCGGCTTAGCGGTTTTTCGTTCTTCTTCTCTTGCGCGGCTGCTTCTTCTTTTTTCTTCTTTTGATTTTCAACTAATGCAGCTGATTTAGCCTGCAAGTCTTTTACCAGGTTCAAGAGCATTTCTTTTTCTTCATCTGATACTTTTTTCATTTTGTCTTTCGTGACGCCGTGTTTAAGAAAGATATTTTGAACAAGCATTTTCGTCATTGGATCAGCTTCCGGCAGCTTTGCAAGCTCTTCTTTGAATTTATCGTTATCTGACATTTGTTTTCACCTCGACTTTTAAGTTTATGAAAAGAAAGGGTTAAAGGACGTCAAGTTCATTGAGAATGCTGTTTAGCACCTGAAGCAAAATTTGTACAAAGGTTATTATTTCGTCGGCAGATAAAGTAATTTTGATGTTTCGACTGTTGATAATTTTAATGATGGTTCTTTTTTTGATTTGGGAGTTATCGAGGATGAGTATTTCGCTTGCGACTGCGTCAGCTAAGTTCTCGTCGGCGATGACGAGCTGTGTTGCCAGGATAATCATTGTTGTGACCAAGGCTTGTATAGAAAGGGCAGCTGTTATATGTGACGTATCTATTGTGATATTTTCGCAATCAATGACTTCGATCTGCTGCTCGAATTCGCTAGATAATTGCTCAAATATTTCAGGATGCAGGGATTCAACTTTTTCTTCAAATGACATAACCTTCACTCCTTTCTTATCCATACTGTATATAATGCAGAACAAGTGCAGAGCGGAATAAGAAAAATAACCAATTTTCAACAGGACAAGATACAAATTCATGAAAGCTAGGGTTTCTGCATATATGTGAAGGGGATGATGAAAGGAGTGAACAAGTGGTTATCAATTGGCTGTCTCTTTTCCTTCTTTCGCTTGCGGTCTTCCGGCTCGCGCGTCTTTTCGTGTTTGATACGATTATGGCGCCGCTTCGCAGCCTTTTTCATGAAGAGAAAGAGGAAAAGGATGCGGACGGGAACATTGAAACGTATATTGTCATAAAGGGAACGGGTGTCAGGGCGTTTATCGGTGAATTGCTGAGCTGCTATTGGTGCACAGGCGTGTGGTGCGCCGGCTTTTTGATTTTGTGCCAGGCCTTTATTCCAGAGGCGGCCCAGTGGCTGGTTTTGCTGCTGGCGATCGCAGGGCTGGCCGGTATTATTGAAACCCTTGTATCAAAATGGCTGCAGGAATGAGGCATTCCCATCAGCAACTTTCCGTCAGTTTCCGCATAAAGTAGCATATATGACATAAGGAAAGGAAGGGATCAAAGTGAATCAATTTAACAAACCTTCCCAAAAAACTCCATATACAGATTCATCGTATCAAACAAAAAAGATCAAAAAGAAAGGCTGCGGATGCGGCAGTAAAAAGAAAAAACCTCAATAGCTTGACACTGACAAGAGACCGGAGATGTCCGGTTTTTTGTTTTTTTAACAATGCTGATACGCTCAGCATATGTCATGAGAGGGGGGATCTCATGAACGAGTTTGAAAAATTCATAGAGGGCAGGTATGGACCGCACGATCAAAAGCAAAACAAACATGACAAGACGATCAAACATATTGAAAAGGAATTGGCTTTATTTGACGAAGCCGGCCTGTCGTTTGAACAAGAAATTGAAGAATTGGCTGAAAAGACGGAAGCCTTACTGAAAAAACGGCAGGCTCAGCATGATCCATCATAAATCCGCAAGCGCCCTATGCGAATATCCAAGCCGATCATGATGTCTCACATAGTGTATAGAGAGTAAAGGAGGTGCTTAGTTATGGGATTTGGTTACGGAGGCGGCTGCTACGGCGGCGGTTATTCTGGAGGATATTCAGGCGGTTACGGTTCAACATTCGTTCTTGTGGTCGTACTGTTCATTCTTCTCATCATCGTAGGTGCATCTTTTTTTAACTACTAAGAAATGAATGAAGGAGGAAGTGCGGATGATTCCCGTGCTTCTTCCTTACATTGTGTACCCTTTGCTGCTTTTTAAATCAGTAACTTATTTTTTGATTGCAAATCATCACATTATGCGTAAAGCGTTCATACAATACTGTATTACTCCGCCAAAAGGAGGCGTATCATGGATAATCAATTTTTTAAGAACATTGAAAAGAAAACAGGCGTGAACATGCAGGATGTCATGAATCTTGCAGGATCACTTCAAAACGCCAATTTTAAAGATGAAAACACAGTCCGCAGCGTTATTAAACGCGTGGCGCAGCTGGCAAACAGACGCGTGCCGAAAGAACTGGAAGATAAGATTGTCCAGTCCATTACAAGCGGAAAAGAAAAGCTTGATTTTGGAACAATTTCTAAAATGTTGGATAGTAAATAAGCGGATGGCCTGGGCAGCGGGCCTTTTTTACAGTGAAAAACCCGGCAGTATCACTGCCGGGCTGTTTATTTGGGCAAGGGCTGTCTCGTTTGCTGCAAAAGAGGATACAAAAACCTTGAACGATGGGCGGTTTTGCCGCGCCTGTTTGCGGGACAAGACAAATATAAATGCTGTTTGGCCCGTGTCATTGCAACATACAGAAGGCGTCTTTCTTCCTCAAGCGGAGCTTCGTCTCCCTTTCTCGCTGTTTCTAGTGAGAAATCATGCGGGATGGAGCCGTCTACCGTGCCTAATACATAGACGGTTTTGAATTCGAGGCCCTTTGACCGGTGAATGGTCATCAGCTGCACGCCGTTTTCATCCGTTTTGTTTTTTTCAGCAGCCCGCATGTGATCAACATGGGCGAGAAAGTCAGGGATGGTTTTGAATTTTTTGGCGACAACCTTGACGTCACGCAGGTCATCAGAGCCTTTTTCCAGCTTATTTCCTTCGTTGCCCCGTTTTTTTAAGTATTCGGAGAAGCCCATTTTTCCTTCGGCAAAGGTAATGGCTTCCACCGGCTTCATGGTGCGGATGCTTGCGAAAAAGGGCACGATTTTTTTGATTTTATCCAGCTGGAACGGCTTCAGATCCGGCAGTTTGGCCAGGGCCTTGATCATGGAGCAGTCCTCGGTAATCGAGAGCGCCTTCAGCGTGTTTAAAGCAGACTGTTTTAGAAATAAGGCAGGCAGCAAGTGTTTAATCGCTTCAGTATCATCCTCGTTTTGGCTCGCGTACAAGTATGCGAGTATCTGGCGGACGATCCTTCTGCTGTAAAAGGACTGGACGCCGCGATCTGCGGTATACGGAATTGATGATTGATGAAGCCTTTCATAAATGGCGCGGCCGGCGCTGTTTGTCCGGTAGAGAACCGCAAAATCTTCAGGGTTTGCGCCGTTTTGAATTTTTTCTTTCATATCGGAAACCACCATTGTCGCTTCTTCTTCTTCGTCATAAGGATAAAACAGCACAGGAACCTGCGCGTCATCACGAGCGGCTTCCAGCATCTTGGCATACCTGTTTTTGTTCTTTTTCACGACAATATCAGCACTGGAAACGATCGGATGTGTTGAACGGTAGTTCGCTGTTAAATAGATTGTTTTAGCACCGGGATAATCCTTTTGAAAATCCAGAATAAAAGAAGGGCTGCTGCCGCGAAACGCATAGATTGACTGATCGTCGTCACCGACACAGCACAGGTTTTGTTCCGGACTCGCCAGCATTTGCATGATTTTATATTGAACCGGATTAATGTCCTGAAACTCATCGATTAAAATATACGTAAACCTAGATTGATATTGCACCAGAAGGTCAGGCCGTTCTATAAACAGTTCATAGCAGGCTGATGCCATATCATCAAAATCAAATTGGCGGTGTTCTTTTTTCTGTCGCTCATAATATTCGTATAGGCGGTAGACTTGTTTTTCCCACTCATCCTTTAAAGGAATACGTTCATTCGGCAAATAAGTGTTCTTCCAGAAGCCGATTTGCTGCAAGGCCTGATCGACGGGGAACTCTTTCTCATCTACGCCTTCTTCATAGAGTGCTTTTTTTATATATTGTTCCTTTTGCCACTCCATTTTAAGCAAATGCTCGCCATTCCATTTGGCAGAATCATAGTGATACAGGATTTTATAAAACAAGCTGTGGAATGTTCCGGTGACAAGTCTTCTGACTTTTGACGGCTGTAATCCGTACTGCTTCGCCATGCGATCTTTCATTTCCGCGACGGCTTTTGTTGTAAAGGTGACAAGCAGCATATGTTCCGGCGGTATGTCTAAGTGTTCGATCATGTGGGCAGCGCGCGCGGTCAGCACACGTGTTTTTCCGCTTCCTGCACCGGCAAGCACCAATAAAGGGCCTTCCGTTTCCGTGACAGCTTTCAGCTGATCTGTGTTTAAGCCGACAGTCGGAAAAAGGCTCATATCAGGTGTTTCCGGTCTTTTTATAAAAGGTGTACCAGGTTTAATATGTCTTGGAGTCTGCCAATCCGTGACACCGGGTGCCGGATCAGCTGATATTGCTTTTCCTTTAGGCAAACGAAAGACGCCGGATTCCTGAAAGTCTTCTTTTCTCTCTTCTTTCGCCGGTTTCGGTTCGCAGGCTTCCTCACACGCCGGGAAAGCACCAGGCTGCCGGTGAATAAATGCAGGCGGTTCAGCGATGTTAAGCCTTAACAAAACAGGCTTTCCGCAATGAGAACAAAATAAATTCCCTTTTATTCCTTCTTCATAGAGGAATTGATAATGTTCTCTCGAATATGTATGTAAATGTATTGTTCGATCATTCAGTCGGGCGCATTTCAAAAAGGGGTCCTCCCAATAAAAAGGTGTTCATTACAGACAAAGACTATCATATCAAAAGAAACGTGTTTCAAAAAGTAAGTTTAAGGGAAAAGAACAGCAGAAGGGTGGGTATCGTATGATATATGCAGGTCAGATTCAGAACCAGCAATACGCTCAATATGCCAATCGCACAATAGGCCATAAACAGGATTATGCCGGAACAGAGAAGATCAGCTATGTCCCGTTTCAGCGGGTATATAAGGAACTTGAAAAACAGCAGGAGAATCTAACGGCTGCTGAAAGGAAAGTAAATGAGGCAAAACGTAAGCGCTCTTTTTATAAAAGATTGAGAGAAAAAGGGATAGGCACATCTATTAATCGATATGTATAAAAAACCGTTCACACGAGAGAGCGGTTTTTTATATGCGAAAAAATCCGGATCTCAGAAGACCCGGATGGTGTTTAATCCTTAATCATTTGCAAATGGGGAATGCCAGCATCGAGAAATTCCTCTTTAGACAGCACCCGATATCCATGTTTTTTGTAAAATGGCACCGCTTGTGTCTGCGCATTTAACATAAAACCTGAAGCACCGCCGTCTGCTGCCGCTTTTTCCAGCGCTTTCATAATGATGCCGCCGACACCGGCTGAGCGGTGGCTTTTTAAGACACAAATTCGCTCTAATTTGCCGTATCCGTTCTTTAGCCGCCATCTTCCGGCGCCGACCGGCTGATCTCCGTCATATACCACAATATGCTCTGATTCGTTTTCGAGCTCATCAATTTCTTCTTCAACTGGTACGTTTTGTTCTTTGACAAAGACTTCTTTTCTTACATAAAATGCATCTTTCATTTGTTTTTCATTTTTAGCGATAACTGCTTCCAATCGTTTATTCTCCTCCGCCTAACAGGAACGTTTCATATACCGTCCACGAACCGTTTTCCAATTGATACAGCAGATGAAAACGGTCAACAATTTCTTCATGAGATACTTCCTGCATTTTTAACTGCCCTAATACATCCGAATGCTCATCGTCGGAAAGGTTTTGGCCGACCGTCACATGCGGAACAAAATTGTATTCCTGATTACCGGCTAATAAACCGGTGTAAAGTTTTTCATTCAGTGTTTTTAATTCTTCCGTCGGTTCTGCTTTAATGTAAATGACATTATTGACAGGCGCAAAAGAACTGTATTTGGTCATTTTGAGAACAATCGGATGAGATTCTTTAGCGATTTCTCTCAATTGTGATACCAATTCACCGGCTTCCTCTTCCGTAAATTCAAATGAAGATCTCAGCGTCAAATGAGGCGGGATCAGGGAATAGCTCGGATCATAGCGCTTTCTGTAAGAGTTCGCGAGATCTTGCAGTTTTTTTGATGGAAATAAAACAATTCCGTATTTCATAGTATGTCCCTCCTGAAAATAAAGTATGTTAGAGCATTTTTTTCAGAGCCGGCGTAATGAGCGGCTGCCAGTATGTCCACTTGTGGTCTCCGTCAAATGGCTCAAAATAATAATCGGAAAGCTTCTCCTCCAAGAGCTTTTTCAGCTCCTGATTCGGTTCTGTGAAGTCCAAAATATTGCCGTCTGTCGTATGGACGTCTGTTTCTTTTGTTCCGATTTGGTGATAAAGAGAGAGGTGTTTGATGTCGTCTGACTGTTTCACGGCTTCTAATACATGTTGATCAACATAGGGAGACTGCATGATGATGTTACCAAACATATTCGGATAATCAAGCGCTGTCATAAGAGAAACGGTCGCTCCGAGAGAATCACCGATCAGTGTCCGCCCGTAGCCGACTTGGTACGTCGGAAATTCATGGTCCGCAAAAGGAACTAGCTCGTGGGCAATAAATCGTTTATATGCCGAAAACATAGAACCTTCCGGATGATAGGTTTTTCTGCGTTCTTTTACATCCTTGTAAGGAACACCGATAATAATGCATCGGTCTATTTCTCTTTTGGACAGCAATTCCTCCACTTGTCTGCCGATTCTCCCCAGCCTGAAATAATCGTGGCCGTCCTGCGCAATAATAAGATGATATTTATAAAGAGGGGAGTAGTTTGACGGCAGATAAACGAGTACTGTCATTTCCTCGTTAAGCTCTTTTGAAAAGAGCTTCTTTTCTTGAACTGTGCCGTTTTTCGGTGCCATAATACATTCCTCCAGGACATCACTAGACTTTCTTGCGTTTGAAATTATTGTACCATGAATTATTAGAAATTTCTCTCTTTAAACAGTTCGGTGCCCGAAGAAAAAAGTATTGAAATAAACTGCAAATTGCGCTAATATAAAACAATCAGAAAATTGAAATCGATATTTCTTATCGTGAGAGGTGGAGGGACTGGCCCTTAGAAACCTCAGCAACCGGCTTGTTTTGCATACGTGCAAAGCGCCAAGGTGCTAAATCCAGCAAGCGTACTATGCTTGGAAGATAAGAAGAAGCGTTAAACCCCTTCTTCTTATGAAGAAGGGGTTTTTATTTTGAAAAGGGAAGGTGTCAGCTATATGTCACAGCACGTTGAAACGAAATTAGCCCAAATCGGAAACCGAAGCGACGAAGTAACGGGAACAGTGAGTCCTCCTATTTATTTATCAACTGCATACCGCCACAGAGGGATCGGCGAATCGACCGGATTTGATTATGTTCGGACAAAAAACCCGACACGCCAGCTTGTTGAGGACGCGATTGCCAGTTTAGAAAACGGAGCGAGAGGGCTTGCCTTCAGTTCAGGAATGGCAGCAATTCAAACGATTATGGCGCTGTTTAAAAGCGGGGATGAACTGATCGTTTCATCGGATTTGTATGGCGGCACGTACCGTCTGTTTGAAAATGAATGGAAAAAATACGGCTTGACCTTTTATTATGATGATTTCAGCGATGAGGACTGTTTACGCTCCAAGATTACACCGAATACAAAAGCGGTGTTTGTGGAAACACCGACAAATCCGCTGATGCAGGAGGCGGACATTGAAAAGATTGCTCGGATCTCAAAAGAGCACGGTCTTCTGGTGATTGTTGATAACACATTTTATACACCGGTTTTGCAGCGTCCGCTTGAGCTCGGAGCCGACATTGTCATTCACAGCGCAACCAAATATTTAGGCGGCCATAATGATTTGCTCGCAGGCCTTGTTGTTGTAAAGGATGAACAGCTTGGAGAAGAAATGTTTCAGCATCAAAACGCCATCGGCGCGGTCCTGCCTCCGTTTGACTCATGGCTTTTGATGAGAGGAATGAAGACACTCAGTCTCAGAATGCGCCAGCATCAGGCGAACGCGCAAGAGCTTGCGGCCTTTTTAGATGAGCAAGAAGAAATCAAGGATGTGCTTTACCCGGGAAAAGGAGGCATGCTGTCCTTCCGTCTGCAAAAAGAAGAATGGGTGAATCCATTTTTAAAAGCACTGAAAACGATTTGCTTTGCTGAAAGCCTCGGCGGGGTGGAGAGCTTTATTACATACCCTGCCACACAGACACACATGGATATTCCTGAGGAAATCCGCATCGCAAACGGCGTCTGTAACCGTCTTCTGCGTTTTTCAGTCGGAATTGAACATGCGGAAGATTTAAAAGAGGACCTAAAACAGGCGTTATGTCAGGTCAAAGAGGGAGCTGTTTCATTTGAGTAATCACAATTGGACGCTGGAAACCCAGCTCGTGCACAATCCATTTAAAACAGACGGTGCAACCGGGGCGGTCAGTGTACCGATCCAGCACGCATCGACCTTCCATCAATCTTCATTTGAAGAATTTGGCGCATATGATTACAGCCGATCAGGCACGCCGACAAGAACAGCTCTCGAAGAAACAATTGCCGCCCTGGAAGGCGGAACGAGAGGATTTGCTTTCAGTTCAGGCATGGCTGCGATCTCAACAGCATTTTTACTTCTCTCACAGGGCGATCACGTTCTTGTGACAGAAGATGTATACGGCGGAACCTTCCGCATGGTGACAGAGGTTTTGACCCGTTTTGGCATTGAGCACACGTTTGTTGATATGACGGATATCAACGAAGTGGCGCGGAATATCCAGCCAAACACAAAGGTCATTTATATGGAGACACCGTCAAATCCGACACTTGGAATTACTGATATTAAAGCGGTTGTCCAGCTTGCAAAAGAAAACAGCTGTCTGACCTTTCTGGATAATACATTCATGACACCGGCACTGCAGCGTCCGCTTGATCTCGGCGTGGATATCGTACTTCACAGCGCAACAAAATTCCTGAGCGGACACAGCGATGTGCTGTCAGGCCTGGCTGCTGTCAAGGATGAAGAGCTTGGGAAGCAGCTGTATAAGCTGCAAAACTCGTTCGGCGCCGTCCTTGGCGTGCAAGATTGCTGGCTCGTGCTGCGCGGCTTAAAAACATTGCAGGTCCGTTTAGAAAAAGCGAGCCAAACAGCGCAGCGGCTTGCGGAATTTTTCCAGAAGAATCCGGCGGTGAAACGCGTGTATTATCCGGGGCTGTCTGATCATCCGGGAGCCGAAACCCATAAAAGTCAGTCGATGGGAGCGGGTGCTGTACTTTCTTTTGAGCTAGAAAGCAAAGAGGCCGTTAAGAAATTAGTAGAGAATGTATCACTTCCGGTCTTTGCTGTGAGCCTTGGCGCCGTGGAATCGATTTTGTCCTATCCGGCAACGATGTCTCACGCAGCAATGCCTAAGGAAGAACGTGAAAAACGCGGCATCACAGACGGCCTGCTCCGTCTAAGTGTGGGAGTCGAACATGCAGATGATTTAGAACGTGATTTCGAACAAGCGCTGAAAGAAATTGCGCCTGTAGCTGCGCGTTAAAAAAGAAGCCGGGCGATATCCCGGCTTCTTTTTACTTTTCATCATTAGGATTCAGAATCGCCAGTACTTGATGATCTTCCCATTTTCCGTTGATTTTCACGTTTTTTCGGGCAATGCCCTCTTTATGAAATCCCGCTTTTTCTAATACGCGCATGGACCCCAGATTGCGAGGCATGACACCGGCTTCAATACGATGCAGCTTCAGATCGTAAAACGCATAATCAACAATCAATCTGACTGCCTCTGTCATCAGGCCCTTTCCGTTATGGGCTTTATCTAAAAAGTATCCAATAAACGCGCATTGCAGCGCTCCGCGGATGATTTGGAAAAGGGATACCGTCCCGATTAATGTATGGTCTTTATTTGTGAAGATGCCAAAGTGATACTCTTGGTCATTTTCCAGTCTTTGCTGATATTGTTCGATCCTTTTTCTCTGCCCTTCAATCGTATAGTAATCGTCAGCGCGAATCATGGAGAACTGTTCAAAAAATGCCCGGTTTTCGCTTTGCAGCCGAAGATTCTCTTCAGCATCTTCTGATTCTAAAGGTCTTATATAAATGGTATGTCCTTTTAACATACAGTGATCTCTCCGTTCTCGCGTCAGCAATTTCTCTTACATAGTATTCTGAGGAAAGTGTGAAAATCCTTTTTATAAAAAGGAAGAAAACCAATTTCCCATAAAGGTGCCAACATAATTGCCGATCAAGTAGCCGAGTGTGCCGACCAGCATAATCGGTGCAACAAGCTCCCGCCATCCTTTGGCAATCGCCATCGCAGCTGCTGTCGTAGGGCCGCCGACTGTGGCGTTTACGGCAAGCAGAATTTCCTCAAGGCGCACGCGGAACAATTTACCGACAGCTAACGAAACCGCTAAATTGCTGATGGCGATGATAAAGACAAATAAGAGAATAAGAGGCGCATTTGTGATGATTAACCGGAGATCTGCAGGAATGCCAATCACCACAAAAAACAAATAAATCAAGTAGGTGCCAAGCTCCTGAGATCCATTGAGCCTTTCAAAAAAACGAGGGAACAGAAAGATGATAAGAACGGTTAAAGACGTAAGCACAAGGTACTGATCGCCAAGCGTCCCGGTCAAAAGGGGGTGAGAGAACGTAATTTTGAAATAGCCGGAGATCTTACCGCTTACAGCAACAAGGGCAAAAGCAGCTCCAGCGTTAAAGGCAATATCCTTTAATGAAATGTCTTTCCGCTTCCAATAGCTTTCCGCGCTGTTACCGCTGTTTCCTTCCGCTTTTGCCTGATCTTCAAACGGCATCGCATAATGCCGGCGAAACCATTTGAGTGCGGGAATGCTGATTAAAATAAAAAACAACAGCGCCATCATGAAGTTATCTGCCACAACCGTTGCTGACACATATTCGCCCGGTGTCTCAAATTTCGCAGCCATCGCCGCAAAATTAATCCCGCCGCCAATATAGGAGGCACTGATCATCCCGCCGATCTTATCTAGATAGGGAATATGCTGTTTTAATAGAAAAAAAGCGATGATGCTGCCAACCACTGTCCCTAAGGAGCTTATAAGAAAAATAAACAGCAAACGCCTGCTTTCCTTAAAAATCTGCCGCACATTGATCTGAAACAGCAAAAGAGGAATCGCCAGCGGCACCACATATGACCATACGGTATCGTAAACAGGGGATTCAACAGGAAGCACTCCTATATTTGTAAACACCATTGCGCCTGCGAGCGCGATAATAGCGCCAGACACAGCGGACGCCCACTTAAAGCGCTGCTCCAGCCCGATGCTCACTGCCGCCCACACCGCAATAAACCCCCATAATACCCATACATCATCAGAAGAAATCAAAGAATGCAAAACCCCATCACCTCTATTGTTAGAAAATTAAGACATATTATAATAGCTGATGAACATAACAGCAAGTCCGAAAAAAAGTTTTTCTAAAAAAGCAGTTGACGAATAGAAGGGAAGATTATATAATAGAACTTGTCAGAAAGATAACAACATACCCAGCAACACATACATATCATGATTCCGTAGCTCAGCTGGGAGAGCGCTACCTTGACAGGGTAGAGGTCGCTGGTTCGAGCCCAGTCGGAATCATAGCTTAAACCCTTGCGTAGCAAGGGTTTTTTACTTTTTGTAGGGGTTGTCGGTTTTATTAATGCAGTATATGATTTAATGAAAACCCAAGAATAAAAATTGAGTTGAGAAAGATAAAATAAAAACCCCATTTGTAAAGTCCAAAATGGGGTTATTTCTTAATTTCATATTAAGTTGCTGCTCTATCTGCGACCTTATAAGTGGACTGCTCAGAAAGAGCGTATGAAGCGCTAGATACTCCAACAACGCCAAGCAAGAGCGCTAAACAAATTGCAATTTTACATTTTTTCATTTAAATGTTTCCCCCTTTGAATTTGTTTGCGTGCTTCAATTGCCATTTGATAAAAATCGACCGCATCATGTCTGTCTTCTTTGTTGGTCAAAAAATCAGCAACAGCAACAGCGTATTCTTCCATATCACCGTAAAGGTTTTTCTCTTCGAAGAACTTGAACACTTCTCTAAGTGTTTGTAAGTCGAATGATAAATAAAGACCTTTAACCAGTTTTAATTTCTCGGTTACTTCCTGGTTATTGTGTCGGGCAGCAACCTTCTGACCTTCCTGGTATAATTCTAATGCAGTCTTTAAATCATTTTTCTTTGCTTTGACATATGCCAGATTAAAAATCGCTTTGGACTCATAAATGTGTTTTCGATCCTTATGAATTTCATAGGCAATTTGAAAATGTTTCTCAGCATTGTCAAGTTCTTCAAGGTTATTATAACATAATCCCACTTAAAAATGAGCTGAACCAATTAAATGTTGCTCCCCTATTTTTATAGCATCATGTAAGGCTTTTTCAGCTGTTTCTAAAGCATCCTCATAACACATTTTATCTAGCCATTTCCCAAAGACAACAAACTGACATTGGACCATTTCTTTGCCATATGTAAGGTTACCCTGAGCATCTTTTTGCTCTTTAAATATAGAATATGCTCGCTGAGCATAATTCATTGAGAAATGAGTCTCTTTCATATAGTAATAGACCTCTGATACTTTAAAATAGAACGCGGCCTTATCTGTATTTGCGTTTTCATCTAATAAATCAAGATATTTTTCGGCTTCGCGATAATATGTTAAGGCAATAACTAAATCTCTTGTTCTGAAATGATACATACCGGTAAAAAAATGATAATAGAACTCTATTGTATTCGTAAGGGATTCAGGGGCCATATTCTCCCTTGTCTTTTTAAGAGCAGAATAAACACCATCTATATTTTTAACAGAGTCAGGTTCGAGATACGACAGCATTATTTCGTGCCGTAGCTTTAATAGCTGAAGATAGACTGCAACCTTTTCATTTTTCTCCATCATATCGAATTCTTTTTCAACTTTTCTTTTCATTTGTTTTGCTTTCTCAATTCGACCCTGCTTTATGATAACATACCAATGATTAATGTCTGTAGTTACATAATGATATGGGAATAAATCCGAAACAGACAATCAAATACATCCTTTTCTTTACATATATTTAATATTATACCACTAAGGACCCCCTCTAATAGAGTATTTTTTGAAAAGTCCCTCTATTTAGACTAAAAAGGGTCGGAATAAACATAAATAAGGACCATATCGTCTGATATCGACCCTTTAGCTTGCTTTAGAATTTATAGAAAATTGGTCTAAAAGGCTATCGATGTCGTTTAATGATTTATAAATGACATCTACATTTTTCGAGAAAATGCTATAATGAAAAGCCATGAATTAATATGAAGAGGGGGATTTCGGTGCATTACATAACTGCATGCTTAAAAATCATCAGTGATAAAGACCTTAATGAAATAATGAAGGAATTTAAAAAATTTGAGGAAGAAACAAACAAAGAAGAAGGGTGTATTCAATTCCATGCTTATCCGCTTGAACCATCAGAACGCAAAATAATGCTTTGGGAGATTTGGGAAAACGAAGAAGCTGTTAAAGAACATTTCACGAAAAAACACACAAAAGACGTTCAAAAACAAGAATTAACGGAAGTAGAATGGTTAATGAAAAGCAATGTGAATGAGTAAAAGGTTCCTTAAAAAGAGACATTCAATGGCTAAGAATCAACCACCTGTAATTATGTGGTAAAGTGTTGACGGATTGTTGTCCAATTCTGCCAACAATCATCATTTTCATTCAGAAGTCATCAGATGTACAATTCAATAGGCTTTGAAATAAAAGGGCAAACTTGATTTTTTGGCTTAGAGATTCATTGAGCCTGTCTCTTTTTAGGGTCAAAATCATTGAAAAGTTCAGCGGTGTTTAATTTGGTACATAAAATCTCAATTTTCTAAGAAAAGCTCCCACATAATAGGGAGCTTTTCTATTTTCACATCACTTGATATAAAGCGTTTTAAATATAAGAAACTTTTATAGATATTTAAGAGATTTAGTGATGTTTTTTATACGATTCGACATAATCATAATAATGATCATCGTCATCATAATATTTTTTATCGCAATGATAATCGTGATCATCATCATAATACTTCTTGTCATGATCAAAATCATAATACTTTTTGTCGCAATCATAATGCTTCTTATCGCAGTCATGATACTTTTTGTCGCAATCATAATGCTTCTTATCGTGGTCATAATACTTTTTGTAATAAGTTTTTTTCCAAGTGTAATACTCTTCTTTATATTTTTTATAATAACCCAATTTAAGCCCTCCTATTATTTTAATCAATATTAATATATGAAGTTTATATGATATGGTATGGCCAAATTCACTAATAATTTATTAATAGGGCATTTCTGATAACCAAATATAAGTTAGGTGAAAGGATTCGATCACAGTGAATAGACGAAGTATGCTGTAATGCCATTAGGGAACAGATGGGGACGAATAGGGGACAAACTTTTTAGTCAAAACAAAAGGTTTTTTATCAGAAATTCTTGTTAGAAAACCCTATAAAATAAGGTTTTTAAAATAAAACGTCAGTTCGTATCGGCATATAGTCCCTACCTTGACAAGGGAGAGGCCCCTGGTTCGAACCCAGGCGGAATCATACACGAAAAACGGCAGGAAACGCTGATAAAGGCGTTCCTGCCGTTTTTGTTTTGTGTTATCTTTTCGCAATGAGATAAAGTGATAGGGCTCTTTGGGTTTGAAGAGGATTATGAATCGTAATCACCCACTGGTTCCTTCTCCTCGGAAAACTGCCTATTGCATACATTGGAGCATAATCACGTGGAGTAAACCCGCCATTTATTACCTTTATATCTCTTCCTTCAAGATAACAAACAAGGTATTCACCGGGATCTATGACCTGTTGGTTAGTCCATGCGTAAGAATAAAAGCCGTCTCCGAGATCCTCGGTGGAAGATGGCGGTATAAAGCCATCTACATTCAATGTTATTTCTCTTCTTCGCTGTCTTTCTGAAAAGTCTTGATTTCTTTGCGTGTGATGAGCAGGTGGTAAGTGAGGAATTAACACAGGAACATAAAAGTAATGATACAAAGCAACCACTCCTTCGTTTACATTCATACAAAGTGTATGTTGGCGTAGTTCGTTAATTCCTGTTTTGTTGTAAGTTGACTTAGAATGGAACTAAAGGAGTAAGGACAATCAGCTTGTCCATTTTTGTTTTACGACTGCCTTCATTTTTTTATAGCAAGTTCTTTGATAATGAGGTCTTTTTGCCATTGACTAGTTTTATAGCTCTCCTGTTTTTAATCATTTTTATGATATAATGGATATGTTTTGCATTAATCTATAGTGTTGGTAACGGAGGAAATGATATGAAGTGGTATTGGAATGGCTTAAAGAATTACGTCAATTTTGAAGGGAGAGCTCGGCGAAAGGAATATTGGATGTTTCATCTCTTTAATGGCATCATTTGTTTTATTTTATTACTGCTATCATTAATACTAGTTGGATTATTAACATCAGGCCCATTGGCGGCAGAAGGATATGCCGGTTCTCAAGTAGGATATGTAATTGGATATGGCGGGGGATTACTGGCATATATTCTGATCTTTCTTTATCAGTTAGCTGTTTTTCTTCCGTCTCTTGCTCTCAGTATCCGCAGATTGCATGATATCGGCAAAAGTGGCTGGTGGATATTTATAGGCTTTATTCCGGTGGTCGGTCCTATTATTATGCTGATCTTTAACTGCCAAGATAGTGAAACAATAGAGAATCAATATGGAGCAAATCCTAAGATTATAAATGAATCGTAAATTGCGCCCCAATTGTTAGACAATGAGTTTAGCGATTGGGGTGTTTTTTTATAGCCTGAAGAACTCATAAGGAAACTACATATTTAAGATAGAGAACAACTTTTAAAGAATTTTGTGCTGCAGGATATCGGCATGAATGATCTTACATTATTTGGTTTAACATGGTTAACTGCATATTGAATAGTTATTCCTTTTTCTTCTTAACCACTTTCTAAGCACCTTTGTTTATAGTTTTCGCAAAGGATTGAATTAATATGCTGATCAAGAAGACATTTAAGAATGGAACGAATCAAAGTGAACTTAATGGACAAACTTATATGGATTAAAAAGAAGAGAGGAGGGTGGAAATGAGTAAAAAATGGCTGCAAATAATAACTGCGTTATGTCTATCCACTTTTATATTAATGGGCTGTAATAATGATCAAAATAATAATGATCAAGATAACAATACTCCAGATGTTGAGGAGAACGAACAGGATAATAATGGTAACAATGCGCCGGGTGTTGATGAGGACGATACGATCAATAAAGATGATGAAAAAGATAATGAGACTGATCCCGAAGATCCGGTTGAGGATAATGAAGATGCCGATAAAGATAAAAAAGATGAGTAAGGAAACAGCACATCACCATTGTTTGCAGAAGAACCGACTCTTCGTGCAGAGAAGTTTTATAACTCTTTTCCAAGCGTTCTGCTGGCGGTGCTACAGACGAAAAATGTGCTTGAAAGGCTCTAAAATGACAAAAAGCTCTGTCCTTAGTGGATGGGGCTTATTGTGTGTTTTTGACACGTTTTTGAAATGAATACGATTTACTGAATTTAAAACATAAGAAAAATTCAAATAATACTTTAGAAACAAAATGTGTGAAGTTTGTAAAAATGACATTGATTTCAACTCGAATTTTTGATAACTAATAATTGTCTATATTGTCAAAAGGAGTTGGAATCATGAACAAATTTTTCTTGGCTCTCTTTTTATCCGTTTTCGCTTCTGTCAGCATTGTTTCAACAGCAAATGCAGCAGTAATCGATCATGACAAGGTTGTCGGCTTTAAAGAGGTATCGCCTGCCACTGTTACTCAAAAAGCGGCGAAACGTTTTCAGCCATATTTGAAGGTTTATAGCGGGTGCGTGCCTTTTCCTGCAGTCGATGCACAAGGCAATACAAGTGGAGGTTTAGAGCCTACTGGAGCGCCTGAAGGACATTGCAGCAAAAATACTGGACAAGTATATTCGCGTTCTGCTTGGTACAATGGTGTTTGGGCAATTATGTATTCCTGGTATTTTCCAAAAGATGAAGCCTCTCCAAAATTAGGTCACAGACATGACTGGGAAGGAATCGTTGTATGGATTGATAATCCAGCAAATCAACATCCAAAAGTTTTATCCATTGCATATTCCGGACACGGAAAATTCACAAATGCAGCACCAAGTGGAAGCAACATGAGAAATCACCATCCTTTGATTGCATATGACAGCACTTGGCCGCTGAACCATGAATTATTTATGAGCGATGATGTAGTAGGCGGAACTCAACCGTTAATCGGATGGGATGATTTAACTCCTGCCGCAAGGAATGCATTACATACAGCAAATTTCGGTAAAGCAAATGTTCCTTTTAATGATAATAACTTTACCAGCAATTTAAAGAAAGCGTGGTTTAAATAAAAACATCTTGGTATTAGGAAGAGTCCTTACAAAGAAGGATTCTTTTTTTGACTTACAGTTTCTACGATAGCTGATTGGCAATGATTACTTTTAAAAATGGAACGAATGATAATAAGAGAAGTCCTTGTCGGAAAGCCTTTTCTCTCAAGAATCTCTCTGGGGTGAAAATGATGTCTGTTTTTTAGAATGAGAGGATAAGGTTCAGGCCGCAATCTATTTATCATTAAGAGTAGTAATTAAGATTCAAAATATTGACAAATCGATGTATTTTCAACAAAAGGGCAACCCCTTCATGTATACTGAGTCCGTAATTACAATATATAGAAAGGGGTAATAGAATGAAAATCAGTTTGGAGAAAAAAGCAGGTTTCTGGAAGAAGGCAGCGATTTCATCATTTATGTTCACCATGTTTTTTACCCTGATGATGAGTGATACGGTTTTTGCGGCCGGACTGAACAAAGATCAAAAGCGCCGGGCGGAACAGCTGACCAGTATCTTTGAAAACGGTACGACGGAAATCCAATACGGATATGTGGAACCCTTGGGTGATGGAAGAGGCTATACATGCGGCCGGGCAGGCTTTACAACGGCTACCGGGGATGCATTGGAAGTAGTTGAAGTATACACAAAGGCAGTACCGAATAACAAACTGAAAAAGTATCTTCCTGAATTGCGCCGTCTGGCCGAAGAAGAAAGCGATGACATAAGCAACCTCAAGGGATTTGCTTCTGCCTGGCGTTCGCTTGGAAATGATAAAGATTTCCGTGCTGCCCAAGACAAGGTAAATGATCGCTTGTATTATCAGCCTGCCATGAAACGATCAGAGAATGCCGGATTGAAAACGGCACTGGCAAAAGCTGTGATGTACGATACAGTTATTCAGCATGGCGATGGTGATGACCCTGACTCTTTTTATGCCTTGATCAAACGCACGAACAAAAAGGCAGGCGGCTCACCTAAAGACGGAATAGATGAGAAGAAATGGTTAAATAAATTTCTGGACGTGCGTTATGACGACCTGATGAATCCAGCAGATCCGGACACCCGTGATGAGTGGAGAGAATCGGTTGCCCGTGTGGACGTGCTTCGCTCTATCGCCAAGTCGAATAACTACAATCTGAACGGACCGATCAATATCCATTCAGCAGAATACGGTGATTTCGTAATCAAATAAGCAGCAAGTGTAAAGAAACCGGCTGCACCCTTTGCGAATACACCCGCCGCTTTCATTAATATGGCGTGGTTTAAGGTATGAACCGATTGTGTGAATGTCATTACCATTACTTAGCCCTTCTCAGAGAGAAGGGTTTTTTTCAATCTAATCTGCTGTTCCAATTCAATGAAAAAAAACCAGATTTACTAGGCATGAATGTATCCGGTCCAACGGCAGTCACATCAGCAATTAGGCTTAATACATAATTCTAGACTTGTTTTTTATGCTGGCTGATCCTCTATATAAAGGGTGTTTTTCTTACAGTAAACAGAACAGTTTCTGGCATATTACATTCTTTAAACTTATTGTGTTGGCTGAAAGATAAATTATGCTTTGGCAGATACAGAACTAATGACGAATGGTCACTCTTAAGAGTTTTTTTGTTATTGGTCAAAAGGGGTGAATGAATGCCTGCTCAAAAGACAGAATAAGGGGGAAGCTGATATTCCAATGTTTTCAGAAAAGAGGTGAAAGCATGACTAAAAAAGGGATTCAAAATTCAAGTATTGAACAAATAAGAAATGATCATGAGACTGAAACAGCATTCAAAGCAGATGACCCTAAAAAACATGGCACAGGTTCAAAGAGGACCAAATAAGTTTTGTTTCAATGGAAAGCCTGATATCAAGATCTGGGCCAATTGTTTTTGGCCTGTCATATTGATTGATAAGGAATGGGAGTGGATGATGTGACTCAAAAAAATGGAGCAGACAGACCTGATGATTATAAAAGATTTTCTGAAATTGACAAGGACTTTGATTTTAATCAAAATGGCGATCCTAAGTCAGAGACATTAGGCAAGAACGAACAAACCAATAACAAAGAAGAAGCAAACGAAAATATGGATGTCGCAGGAAGATATTTTGAACCGTCAGATTACAAAGGAACCACACAATTGGAACAGGGTTTGGCTGAAACGCATGAACAAGTCAGTGATGACTATTTTGAGGGAACCATCGACCAAAACTTGGACTAACAATCAAGCGGAGCTGACTCGAATGAACTTGAGTTAGTTCCGTTTTCAGTACAAAGATGAAACTGGTTCGGCAGAAGCTGCTTTCATAAAGGGGCATGCAAATAATGGGATCCTCGCTTTTGCGAAACAAAAGGAAACCGTAGCTTGATATTCTATTGAAAGAAGAGAATGCAATTCTATTTAATTTTTTTCAGTCTTCTTTGGTTTCCTTGATTTTGAATAGAGAAAAAAAGGTCCAAGCTGATGTATGACTTATTCTTGAAGTATGCTCTCAATATCTTTTCTCTAAAGGGAAAAATTGATAAAATTTATGCGGAAGAATGAAAAAACACGATTCGGTTGGTAGTCCGAATGCATTTTTATCATGTCAGTAACCTTCCCCTCCTCGGGATGTCCATCATTCTTTCATCATTTAAAAGAGGGGGGAATCGTTATGAAATTAACGATTTACTACAATGGTCAGTTTTGGGTAGGAGTTATTGAGGTTGTGAAAAACGGAAAACTAAAGGCCTCTCAGCATTTGTTTGGAAAAGAGCCGAAGGATTCTGAAGTATTAGATTTTGTTAATAGACAACTCTTAAAGACTCTGTCCCAGTCTGAGCAGGAAGGAGTTAGTGTAAAGGCCCAAGATCAGAAAAAGATAAATCCGAAAAGATTGCAACGTCAGGTTTCGAAGGAATTGAAACGTGCCGGAGCATCCTTAAAGGCACAGGATGCGATGAAACAAGAGTTGGAAGCGAAGAAGCAAAAGAAAAAACATATAACGAAAGAACAAAGAGAAAAAAGAAAAGAACAAAAGTATCTCATCAGAAAGCAAAAAGCTAAAAAAAGCATAGAGGAAAATAGCTTGAAAAAGCAGGCATAGAGCCTGCTTTCTTATAAGTGAAGTATATGTTTTACACTTTAGCGTATCTCCAATGGATAAAGTCTTTTTCTTCACGGTCCAGTTTAAACCCTAACTTCTTCAAAATATGCTGTGATCCCATATTGCCATGTTCACATCTTGCCGCAATACAGTTAACATTCTCTTCGCTTAATGCCCAGTTGATTAACTTTTGAGCAGCCTCAAAACAATAACCTTTACGGCGGTGACTTTTATTTGTTGCAAAACCGATTTCAACCATGCCATCCGTATCAGGGTCGCCTAAAAACCCAGTTCCTCCGACAATTTCATAATCATCCTTCTTTAAAATGATCCATGAATCAAATCCTCTTGTTCCTTTATTTTTGATTAAAATCTCGCGGAAATAAGGAATTGCTTCAAAAAAATCGGAGTTTGGCCATTCCCCATTTGTTTTATAACCCAGGTCTATAATAGCCTGATGATCCAGTTTAGATGCAGCGTCTAGCAGGTTAACATCAATCGTTTTTAATAGTAACCGATCCGTTTCAAGGAGAACCATCTCTTTAGCCTCTCTTCTATTTGATATCCATACATGTGATTCTTTTTATGTTCATTTACCATGAATCGAGAATTAATTGTCCTCTCTATAACAAGTTTGTCACAATGCATATTCATTACTTTCTCTCTCTATAACGTATCCGTAATATGTGCCGCACCAAAAAAATTCATGAACTTGATAACAGAAAAAAATGATAAAGAAATCAGTATGATTTCAAAAGTAAGAATAACCGTCTGGGTCCAAATAAACGGATGATAAGGAGTAAAGGGGGAGCAGAGATGATGCCTGCTCTTTATTATGAAAAGATATTTGCAGCTAACAGGAATATGCATAAGTTTGGCGGTGAGAACAAAGCAGTAGCAGACTCCCTTAAGACATACTCATCCTTTGATGCTCACTAATCGTCATCAGCAGGCTGCGCATCGAATTTGTCATGTAAGCGTCTTTGTGCCGAATAAAGATGGTTGAGATCATGCTATATTTCTCAGGCAGCGGGTGACAATAAACCTTACCAGCGGCTGAAAGATGTGTTATGGCAGATTCGGGTACGACTGTGATTCCAAGACCAAGCGCAACACTATTTAAAATGGTCTCTAGAATGTTAAACTCCAAAATTCTTTTTGGCAGTAAACCTTCATCTTTGAGCCAATGTTCCAGCCTGGAACGATATCCGCATCCTTGATTAGACACAAGGATCGGCGTCGTCATAAAATCCTCTATTTGAAACGTTTTATTTGCCGTTACTAGAGTAAGTTGTTCAGTATAGACATCATATTGTTCGAGAAATGAATGCTTAATTGGCCCTGATATAAAAGCCCCGTCTAATTCGTGGTTGGTTACCTTCTCAATAAGCTCCTCCGTTAAACCAGCCTGCAATGATAAATCCACGTTTGGATACTTTTTATAATAGGAGGCTAAGATGGTCGGCAGTATCCTCACTGTTTCCACTGTACCGATTTTTAATATTCCAGAGGGGATATCACTATCAAGAAAGACTTGTTTTAGCTCTTCAACATCTTTCAAGATTTTGTTAACGTATTCAAGCATTTTTCGGCCCTCAGGATTTAATGTTACCCCTTTTTTATGCCGATTGAAAAGAGGTGTTTTGAGTTCGTTTTCTAATTGCTTAATACGTGCTGTTACATTGGATTGTACATAGCTTAATTCCTTTGCAGCGCCGGTAATACTTTTGTGATGGGCAACGCTTTGGAAAATTTGTAAGTCTCGCAGTTCCATTTAGTATCCCTCCTTCATTTAAAATATCATTCTAAATGATGTTTTTCATCATTTTTATTCATTTTACATGATGTCATCCTTCTTTTTATAATTCTCATTGTCAATACAAGAAAAGGAGGGGAATGACAATGAAGAACGGTCAATTATTCATTGGTGTCCTCACATGTTTAGTAGCAAGTATGTCGTGGGGCGCAATGTTTCCAGTTGCAGATCATGCATTAGCATTTGTTGATCCATTTTATTTTTCAACTATTCGATATGGCGTGGTAGCAGTTATCTTAGTGATTTTATTATTGGTAAGGGAGGGGAAGAAATCATTTCGTTTAGAGGGTAAAGCAAAATTGCTCATTTTTTTTGGTGTAATGGCGTTTACTGTATACAACGTTTTTATTTTTTGGGGCCAAAGGTTGATGGGGGAGTCTGGAATCATGACTGCGTCTATTGCAGAGGCTCTTATGCCAATCATTTCTATTTTTATCCTGTGGGGATATAAACATGTGAAACCGAAAAAATATAAGATTATATCTATTATAATTGCTTTTTTTGGAGCCGCATTCGTTATTACCAAAGGCGATATGAGTTTCTTTTATACATTGAGAGATAACCTGTTTTCGCTAACCTTTATTTTAATGGGTGTTGTGGGATGGGTAATCTATACAATGGGGGGACAGCTATTTCAAGAATGGTCTACACTTCGCTATTCAACATTGACGTGTTTATTCGGTACAGCTGTAACAGGTATTCTAACAGCTGCGCTCACCGCTCAAGGATACGTGTCCATACCTAGTATAAATGTGATTGCTGAAATTAAGTATGACTTAATATTTATGATTACTTTACCAGGTATCGTAGCTCTCCTTAGCTGGAACTATGGTGTTAAAATTTTATCACCCATTAACGGGATTTTATTTATTAACTTTGTTCCCATTACTACATTGTTAATCATGATGATACAAGGATCTAAAATAACCACTTTTGATGTAGCAGGAACACTGCTTGTCATGACAGCGCTTATTCTAAATAACATTTTTCAGCGTAAGGAAGATAAAAATGATAAGCAGTCTTTAAAAAATGAACAAACACAGTTGACTATCTCTTAAACGTTGGAGGATGCTATATGCTTGAAGGTTTATTGTTTTTCATTTCGGCTGGCATTGTCTGTGAACTAGCAGCAATTAATCGAAATGGCCGCAAAAATATAAAACAGCAGGAGGAGTTCAATCAACTTTTAAAAGAACTTCTTAATAGAGACATCAAATAAGTTTCGGTATATGACATGTTGCAGATAAATCATCTCCTTGAAACATTCAAGGAGATCTTTTTTTAAAAAGCTTTGACATTCACGTTACGTCAAAGTGTACGGTTAATGTATAAGGAGGGAGAAGAAATGGAATATACCGTTCAGAAGTTAGCCAAATTAGCGGGAGTCAGCACAAGAACGCTTAGGTATTATGATGAGATTAACCTTTTAAAGCCAGCACGGATTAATTCATCAGGATACCGAATTTATGGGGAAAAAGAAATCAACGAATTACAGCACATTTTATTTTATCGAGAGTTAGGTTTCCAATTAGAGGAGATAAAAAAATTAATCTTTTCCCCATCTTTCAATCGTCATAAAGCATTAAAGGATCATCATGCAGAGCTTCTAGAAGAAAGAGCCCGGATTGATAGCCTTATACAAAATGTAGAGAAAACAATTCATGCAGAGGAGAGAAATGAAAAGATGAGAGATGAAGAGAAATTTACAGGATTTAAAAAAGAGCTTGTGGAAGAAAACGAGAGGAAATACGGAGCGGAAATACGCCAAAAGTATGGAGAAGAAGCGGTGGAAGAAACTAACCAAAAAGTGTTGAATATGACAAAGGAGCAATATGAAGAGCTGACCGCTACAGAAAAAGAAATGTTTGAAAAACTTAAAAAAGCATTTGAAGAAGGAGATCCAAAAAGTGAAGACGCCTTGAAAGCGGCGGAATTGCACAAAAAATGGCTTCTTTATCATTGGAGCGACTACAGCAAAGAAGCTCATGCAGGTCTAGGGGAGATGTATGTATCAGATGAGCGCTTTAAGCGATATTACGATCAACATGGTGAGGGATTAGCTGAATTTCTAAGACAGGTGATCTATGTGTATACTGGGAAAGTAAATGATTAAGCATCGAACTGATGCATGGACTTTATCGAGCGAAAACGAAAGCGAAGTTTGAAGCACGATTGAAAAAACTAGAGTATTTCTTTGTCATGAAGGGTCAAAAAAGCTTACTAATTGTAAGCTTTTTATGATTTGTCATTTATAAATATAAGTTACTCAATGATAAGAATGCTTAGCCATAAAGACTAAGCATCTTCCACATCTCTTTCAAATATCATTTCAAAATAAGCAGCTGCTCCATACCCGTCTATACTAGGGGCGAAAATCTGAATAAACTTCCATCCTCTTTGAGCATAGTCACGAATGATTTGTTGGTAGTCTTCTTTGGGTCTTCTTCTCATGGTACTAAGTTCGACTCTAACGAATTCATACTCTTTCATCATGTGATACCTCCTGTAAGGTTATACGAAAGAGCGAGAGAAAAGTTCCGAAAGATGGAAAAACAAAAGGTGAAACCGAAAGTAACCAATGAGGCAAGAACATTCAAGTTCGGATCATACAAACGCAGTTCTGATTGACCATACGAATATAGAGAAGATGTAAATCGCGCACCTAATCGTGGAATGCTTAGAAATCAAGTACGCGGAGCGAGCTACGCCTTGCCATATCCTTTAGATGAACTGGTGATTAAAGAAAAAAGAGGGGGAGGATCATAACGGTGCTCCTTTTATGGTATTTCAATGGGGCATGTGGTAATGACATATTCTTTACCGAGCCGTGTGGCAATCGCGAATCAGCAAAAAAAGTGATAATAACACATATAAAAACGAACAGATCATCAGTATACTCATGACCGGATAGTGTTTCGCAGAGTATATGAAAAAGTCCAGCTGTGAAATATGTTTGGGGCTGGTGATGGTGTCAATGCCGTTAAGGAGCTTTGAAAATTTGGCTGTGTAATTCCAATCGAATTGATCTGAAACAAGCTCGCTTCCTTGATACCAATTGACAGCGGCTAAAAACAGAAAAGCCATGAATGAAAATCCAAGCTGAACAACTAAAACAATCCCTTTCATCGTACGCCTCCAAATCAATGAACATGAGAAAAGTAAATCATATATTACCATAATGTAGGGGGTTGGACAATTTTTTCTTTATTTCCGGATGGGGATAGCTGACAATGGAAAGGATCTTAATCTGTAATATATTCATATCTTAGAATGGAGAGCCAGTATGTATTTCATTGGAGTTTGGTTCAGCCTGGGCTGGTACTTTTTTGCTCTTTCGGCTTTTGCCGCTCTTAGCTATGTGTTATTTTGGATATTGGTGATCATATCCAGAAAGTGATGGTGTCCATGAACAAAGAAATCCTAAAAAACATACTCACTATTTTTTCAATATGTGCAGTCCTCCAGGAAACCGATGATATGAGTATTGCCCATAGCTGGATTTTGACTGAAATCGTCCGATTTTTGATTTGCGCGGCTGTGTTTATTATCCTGACTTTTCTATTAGAGACTGTTTTTCCAAACAAAAAAGAGTCACATTAATGTGTGGCTCTTTTTGCATAAAATCATCTGATTAAAAACATTACAAATGAATCAATCATCATGACAAAAAACAGCAAGCAAAAATAAATGAGTGAGTAGACAAACATATCCTTTGCCCACTTTACGTCATCGTCTGTTTTGAATCCTTGCATGCTTTTTTTGATCCATATACCTCCGAGAACCAAGGCAGTTAAAAAATAAAATGGGCTTATATGGCCGGTGCCGAGAGAAAAAGGAAATAATAGCGTGACCGGCACCAGGACAGCAATATATTGAATCATTTTTACTTTCGTTACATGATTTCCTTTTACAACAGGCAAGAGCGGGACACCAGCCGCCCGATATTCCTCTTTGCGTCTTATCCCAATAGCCCAAAAATGCGGGGGCTGCCACAGAAACATAATGGCATATAACATGACGGCGGTTACACTGATTTCTCCTGTGATGGCACAATAACCCATCAGCGGCGGAGCAGCTCCCGGAAAGCTTCCGACAAACGTGCTCCATACCGAGGCCCGTTTCACCCATACTGTATAGATGATGGCATAAAAAATAAAGGCGGCCAGTCCGAGAATTGCAGTTAAAGGGTTGAGGGAATACAGCATGGCAAGACCTGATATTCCTAAAACAGAGCCATACGTTAAGATCAAAGCCGGCGGCATTTTTCCTGTGACTGAGGCCCTGCTGCGGGTGCGCTCCATTTTTGCATCCATATGCCGATCAAAATAGTTGTTGTAGACAGTGCCGGAGGCCATGACGAACGCGGTTCCAAGCATTGCCGTTATCATTGTCATAAAAAAAGCGAGTCCTGTTAATGGTATTTCTGAGCTCACAAATGCGATCCAAAATCCGCCGAAGGCTGCTATCGAGTTTGATATGATAATGCCGGGTTTTGCAAGCTTTATAAAATCGTAAACGGATACCCGGTTCGAGGCTTTTATGTATTTTGTTTCAGAAATCGGAGCAGAAACTCTTGAATTATCCAAAAATAGACGCCTCCCCCAAAACTGTATGCTTTTGTTATCGTACCAAGAGCCCAGCCAGACCACAATGATTTCCTGTATTTGTCATGGCATTGTCAATTTTTATACAAAAAAAGGGGAGCTGGACTGCCCCCATTTCGGTAAACACCGCCTGCTATCTGTTGTATCCTCCATATCCGCCGCCGTATCCGCCGCCGTACCCGTACCAAGGGTAGTAAGGAGGGCGAGGGTAGTAGTAAGGCGGACGCGGATAAAACGGATAAAACGGTCTTGGGTAATAATAAGGCGGATAAAATGGCGGTCTAGGGCGCGGACGCGGGTAGTAATATGGCTGTCTTTCGTCAAAAGGTGAAACTTGCTCAAACTGATCGTAATTAACAGGAAATTCCAAGAGGGTTACCTCCCTAGCATTTTTTATTCTGTTTACCTTATTCCTGATATGAGAAATGGGTGTATGTCCATCGACCAAATTGTTTTTTTAAATTGAGTAAATCCTCAGAAAGGGATTGACAAGAACTTCTAAATCTCCTATTATTACAAAAGTGAAATAAATGTTACTTTAATGTTACAAAAATATTTCTAATTGAGTACGAATGAGCATAAAGAACATCATCTGAATCTTTTGATGGGATATAAATCGAAGTGATTACGAAAGAAGGAGTTTGTGTTGTTGGCGAGAAGAATCAAATGGTTTCAAGTATTATTAGCAGTTGTTTGTGCGGCAGGGCTTATTGGCTTTTGCCATAATACATCAAAAAAAGAAACGGTCATGAATCAGGTGAAAACCGATTCTCAGTATGGAGATGTGGAGATCGCAACGCTTGTGAATGACGGGAAAACCTTCAATTACGCGGTCAACTACCCTGTCTTTAAAAATAAAAAAATGGATGCGGCATTAAAGAGTTTCGCAGAGAAAGAGGTTCGCCAATTTCAGAAGGAAACGAAAGATGCTGACCAGGAGCATACAAAAAAGCGCAATGAACTCAACATCGATTATGAAATTGTTCATTATGCCAAGCAGACAGCGGCAGTGGTCTTTAATGAATATAAATACATAGGCGGCGCGCATGGACAAACCGTAAAAAAAACATTTAACTTTGATTTTAGCAAGGAAGCCTTTCTTTCTATTGATGATATTTTCAAAAGGGACTCTGATTATTTACAAAAGCTTTCGCTGATCGCTTATCATGAGCTTAAAAAGAATAAGGACATTGCAGCGGACGACGAATTGTTAAAAGAAGGAACTGCACCGGCAAAAGAAAATTTCAGCCGTTTTGCCGTCAAGGAAGATTATATCGAGTTTTATTTTGATACATATCAAGTCGCTGCGGGCTATCTTGGAGAGCAGTCGATTGCGATTAAGAAAAATCTTTTAAAAGATATATTGAAAGAACAATATATTGATAAAGCGAAAAACAAAAATAAAATCAAAGAACAAAAACCGAAGCACGAAGTCATTTCATTACCCAAGGAAGAAACAGTTGATCCGAATAAAAAAGTCATTGCGCTTACTTTCGACGACGGCCCGAATCCTGCGACAACAAATCAGATTCTGGACTCCTTGAAGAAATATGAAGGGCATGCAACGTTTTTTGTGCTGGGCAGCAGGGTTCAATATTATCCGGAAACGTTAAAAAGAATGCTGAAAGAAGGAAATGAAGTGGGGAACCACTCATGGAGCCATCCGCTTCTCACAAGGCTTTCAGTGAAAGAGGCTGTAAAGCAGATCAATGACACGCAGGACATGATTGAAAAAATAAGCGGGTATCGTCCGACGCTTGTGCGTCCTCCATATGGCGGCATTAATGATGAACTGCGCAGCAAGCTGAAAATGGATGTCGCGTTATGGGACATTGATCCGGAAGATTGGAAAGACCGAAATAAAAATACAATTGTCAACCGAGTCATGAGCCACGCGGCTGACGGAAAGACGATTTTAATTCACGATATTTACGGCACTTCTGCTGATGCTGCCGATGAGATTATCAAAAGACTGACCGATCAAGGCTATCAATTGGTGACGGTCACTCAGCTTGAAGAGGTAAAAAAACAAAGGGAAGCGAAATAAATGTGGAAAGGCTGTCGCGGGAAATGCCCGTTGGACAGCCTTTTTTCTTTTTAATAAGAGCCTGTGGTTGCCCATACATTCAGGTTGGGGCCTGAATATTTACCGAAAGCGTAGGAGGTTCTCGGGTCTAAGTCATAGACCATAGGCGTATAACAAGATTTTTGGCCTGCCACCGCTTTGCCATTGCCGCCTGCAGAGTCACAGTTATATCTCTTTTTGTCTGTGTTCCGGGTTATTTCAGCGTTTGCTTCATAGCCTGTTGTCAAGGTGTTGTTCATCGTTATTTTTGCCCATGCCGTTTTGCATGTACTGCTGAACTTGAGCTCGACGACTCCGATGACTTGATTGTTTGCGTTCACTAAGTTAGAAGATTTTTTTGTGGTGGCGCTGGACGCACAATCATTGTAATAAGGGCTTTTTCCATCGTAGGCATGCGTTTCCGCATGAGCGGGTGCTCCCTTGATGGCAAAAATAAATACGAACGCGAACAACACCAAAGACACCTTTTTAACCATTCTTTTCATTTCTTCCTGACCCCCTTAAAATGACAAACAATAAATCATACGGAGGAAAGGCCAAAACATGCATGCTTTTTTGTGAAAAATAAAGGCGGCCGGGAGGATGGAGTACTTGGCCGCCTGGGGTGTGAAGCTAAGCTTTCAGGTCAATGGTTTGTCCGAGCGTCGGGTGCTGAATCAGCTTAAGGGTTTGGTCAGCATTTTGCTGGGCAGTGTCCAGCATCTTTTTCGTTAAAGCGATATCAACATTTTGGGCCAGATTTGCTTGATGCATGGCAACTGATAATGCAGGAATATCCATTGCTACACCTCCTATGCCTTACCTATCGGCGGCCGGCTTCGATTTTATAGGGCAGAAAGGCTTAATTTTTTCTGTTGACCCTTACGCTGCGGCATACCGTATATTTTTTTGTAAGGAGGGATTAGGATGAATATCGTAATAGAACAGACTTTTCAGCAATATGAAAAGCTGTTTTCGATGGAAGAACACGAAAGAGCGGACGAATTTCGGTATACGATGATGGGACCGTTTGAAAAAATGTGGAGCGCCATACGGGTTCCCCTAAAAGCGAAGACACCGAATGGATATGATGTAATCATGGCTGTAAAGATGCTTGGTTATTTGGATGTGTGTGATGCTGAAACCGGACAGAAAGCATTAAGAAAACTGCAGCAATTGCATATTGCCGAGACTGCTGAATCTGCGCTGCAGCAGTGTATACATTTTGCCGAGCGTGAAAAGCTGCGAGTAAATGCGGAAGAAATGAGGTTCGGGCTTTACATTGCTGATCCAAGCAAGCTGAAGCTGCAAAAAGGGTATTGTGGGTTTGGGGGAATTCCAGGCTTTATTCACGTTTGGATGTATCCGAACAGCTATAACCTTCTGAGGATTTCATCGATGATTGCCCATGAATTTCACCATAATCTGCGGTTTTCGTATTTTGATTTTCAGCGAGGTTCTGTGTCGGTCGGGGATTATCTTGTCATTGAAGGGCTGGCTGAGTCATTTGCGCGGGAGCTCTTTGGCGAAGAACAATTAGGCCCTTGGGTTACTCGCTTTGATCGGGACGATTTGCAATATTCCATTGAAGTCATAAAAGAGGTGATTGATGTAAAAGGCTTTTCGGAGGTGAGCCGTTACATGTTTGGAGATCAAATAGCGAAAGCGCAAGGCTTTGAGCCGGCGGGATTATCTGCTTTTGCCGGATATGCGGTTGGATATCATGCTGTTCAGTCTTTTATGAATAAACACCGGGTCGATATAAAGGAGGCCACACTCTTGGATACAGAGACGATTCTGTCTCAGTGCGGGCTGTTCTCGACATAAGAAAAAGCGTCACGTCAGCGGCGCTTTTTGATGTTTTGATGGATCAGCTCTATGAGTGTGCAGGTGACAATTCCCATCGTATAAGCTATGATATCGCTCCATAAAAATCCGTACCCCAGCACGAGGCCGCCGAGCGAAGTGTCCCTGATCCGGTCGATCCACTCAGCATGGTACAGCTGGCTGCATTCGATAATAACACAAAATAAAAGGCTGATAATTCCTGTTGTGATGGTTTTCATCGTCTGAAACAGAAAGCCGCAGCCCGTAAAAATCATTGCGGCCCACAGTGCATCTCCGAGATAGGCATTGACGATATCCGGGAGAAAACTGGAGAACGCTCTTGACCCCAGTCCCAACCCAATGATGAGGATTGTAAAGGCCGCATATATGAACCGTTTCCTACTCATTAATGATTGATACCTCTTCCCGTATTTTCCTCCCATGTATTGTAAGGAATCCATCCTCACTTTGTCCATAAAAAAAGCGGCTGGAGCCGCAAGTGCTTTTATCTTGCTCTTAGATTGACATGGTCGGCTGTCTGGTCTTTTCCAATGACGAAATGGAGCTCATAACGGCCTGTATCATAGATATAGTCGATTTCATCCGTGAATGGGACGGTTAAAATTCGGTCGGCGGGGCCAATTTGATCGCTCAGCACATCCGGTGTAACCCCTCCAAGATTCAGACGGCGTTCTACTCCGGTTCCAAAGTAACGGATTTCTGAAATGGTCATGTCTTTGTTATAGGAAAAGCCGTAGCCGGGATTTCCCATATTCCAGCTGTATAGATCAAACATATTGTTTCCTCCAGCCGGTCTTTCCGGTTCTCCCATCTTGGCATGGACATCCCCTTTTGTGCTTTTGTTAATCGTAAGACCTTGTACCTGCTGCGGCATTTCACCTGTAAAAGCGGTGTTATAAAGATTTTTTACAAGCTCAGCGGATGATGAGGTTGTTTCTTCAGCAGGCGGATTTGTCTGAGCGGCAGCTTTTGCCGGAATTGCCGTCCCAAAGCCACAAACAGTGCCTGACAGTGCTGCCGCCGCTGTTAATGCGGAAATGGTTTTCTTCATGGTTATCCCTCCCTTTTTGTCTATCATGACGTTTCCCGGTGTTCGTGCATTAAAACATTTGTATGCGCTCTGTATGTTTTAATCAGCACATGTAAGGGAACTGAAATGGGTAATTCGGTATATAAACGCAAGAAAGGGGAATGGAGATGGCGGACACAAAAAAAGTAACCATAAACGGCGTTGAGATGGAGACAGCCGGAGACCAGACGGTGCTGCAGCTTTTGAATAACAGTTCAATCGAAGTGCCGCAAGTATGCTATCATCCGAGCCTTGGGCCGATAGAAACATGTGATACGTGTATCGTCAGCATCAATGGTGAGCTGAAGAGATCGTGCTCAGCTGAAATAAAGGATGGCGATGTCATTGATACGCTTGCGTCTGACGTGAAAAAGGCACAGGTCATCGGGATGGATAAAATCTTATATAATCATGAGCTTTACTGTACAGTTTGCGATTACAACAATGGAGGATGCGAAATACATAATACGGTGAAGGAAATGAAAATCAATCACCAAAGCATCCCGTTTGATCAAAAGCCTTATCATAAGGATGAATCCCATCCGTTTTACCGGTATGATCCTGATCAATGTATTTTGTGCGGCCGCTGTGTCGAAGCATGCCAAGACGTACAGGTGACAGAAACACTGACGATTGACTGGGAGCGGGAACGCCCGCGCGTCATTTGGGATCATGACGTGCCGATTAACGAGTCGTCATGTGTGTCGTGCGGCCATTGCTCAACCGTATGTCCGTGCAACGCGATGATGGAAAAAGGAATGGAAGGGGAAGCGGGATATTTAACAGGCATCAATAACGAATCACTGCGCCCGATGATCGAGATTACGAAAGGCGTAGAGACAGGATACGGCTCAATTCTAGCCATTTCTGACATGGAATCTGCCATGCGTGATGAACGAATCAAAAAAACCAAAACCGTCTGCACCTATTGCGGTGTCGGCTGCAGTTTTGATGTTTGGACAAAAGGCAGAGATATTCTGAAAGTGGAGCCGCAGGAGGAGGCGCCTGCCAATGGCATTTCCACTTGTGTAAAAGGCAAGTTCGGCTGGGATTTTGTAAACAGCGAGGAGCGTCTGACAAAACCGCTCATCCGCGAAGGCGACCATTTCCGGGAAGCAGAGTGGGAGGAAGCCTTAACACTGATCGCAAGCAAGTTCACTGAATTGAAAGAAGAATGTGGCCCTGACTCACTTGCTTTTATCACGTCGTCTAAATGTACGAATGAAGAATCCTACCTGATGCAAAAGCTGGCCAGAGGGGTTATCGGCACAAATAATGTGGATAACTGTTCGCGCTATTGCCAGTCTCCGGCTACTGCCGGCCTGTTCCGGACAGTCGGATACGGCGGTGACTCAGGATCGATTACAGATATCGCCCAGGCAGATCTTGTTTTAATTATCGGTTCGAACACATCAGAGTCGCACCCGGTATTGTCTACCCGCATTAAACGGGCCCACAAGCTGAGAGGGCAGAAGGTTATCGTGGCTGATATCAGAAAACACGAAATGGCTGAGCATTCTGATCTATTTGTTCAGCCGCGTGCCGGATCAGATATCGTCTGGCTGAATGCCATCGCCAAATATCTGATTGAAAACGGCAAGGCAGATGAGCGCTTTTTGCAGGAAAGGGTCAACGGCCGGGATGAATACGTGAAAAGCCTTGCGCCGTACACACTTGAATATGCAGAGGAGAAAACCGGAATTGATAAACAAACCCTGATTCAAATGGCTGAAATGATTCATGAGGCTGACAGTGTGTGCGCGTTATGGGCCATGGGCGTGACACAGCACATTGGAGGCAGCGATACAAGCACTGCGATTTCAAATTTGCTGCTTGTTACAGGAAACTACGGAAAACCGGGGGCGGGTTCTTATCCATTACGCGGCCATAACAACGTGCAGGGAGCAAGTGACTTCGGAAGCATGCCAGACAGCCTGCCGGGCTATGAAAAAGTGAAGGATGAACAAGTCCGCAAGAAATACGAACAAGCCTGGGGTGTGCAGCTGCCGAAGGAGCCGGGCATGACCAACCATGAAATGATTGAAAAAATCCATTCCGGCCAGCTGAAAGCGATGTATGTAAAAGGGGAAGAAATGGGCCTTGTCGATTCTAATATCAATCATGTACACGCCGCATATGAAAAACTTGATTTCTTTGTTGTGCAGGACATTTTCCTATCTCGGACGGCAGAATTTGCAGATGTTGTTCTTCCTGCGAGCCCGAGCCTTGAAAAAGAAGGAACCTTTACAAACACTGAACGCCGTATTCAGCGTTTATACCAGGTATTTGAACCTATGGGTGAATCAAAGCCGGACTGGCAGATTATTATGGAGGTAGCGAATGAGCTTGGGGCCAATTGGAATTATGAGCATCCTTCCGACATTATGGAAGAAGCTGCAATGCTGTCACCAATTTATGCAGGAGTAACCTATGAACGTCTTGAGGGCTACAACTCCCTGCAATGGCCTGTAAGTGCTGATGGGAAGGATTCACCTTTACTCTTTACAGAACGCTTTCCTTTCCCGGATGGCAAAGCGATTCTTTATCCGGTTCAATGGACTGAGCCTGAGGAGTTCGGTGAGGAATATGACATCCATGTAAATAACGGCAGACTCTTGGAGCATTTCCATGAAGGAAACCTGACGTATAAATCAAAAGGCATTTCTGAAAAAACGCCGCATGTATTCTTAGAAATTTCTCCAGAGCTTGCGGCAGAACGGGGGATCCAGGACGGGACCCTTGTCAGACTCACGTCGCCTTTTGGAAACGTGAAGGTGAAATGCCTGATCACTGATCGTGTCAAAGGGAAGGAAGTGTATCTGCCAATGAACGATTCTGGGGAAGCGGCGATCAACCTGTTAACAGGCAGCCACGCGGACAAGGATACTGACACGCCTGCGTACAAAGAAACATCAGCGAAGATGGAAATCTTGAAGCAGGATGGAATCAATCCGCTGCCTAAAATCAATCACCGCAACGGAAATCCCCAGCCGCAAATCGGTGTGCAGGTTCATAAAAAATGGGCGCGGAAGGATTACATCTTCCCTGGCGATGCTGTGAAAAGGGGGACTGGGCACAATGGCTAAAGCGATTAAACGCATTCAGAAAGTACAGGTGACCGAAGAAGATCAGCGCAAACGTGATTTGGAAGAAATCGAAGATGCCTTAGTCGACAACAAAGAAGCCATTCTGGAGACCCTGCATATGCTGGGGCACATGAACGAACGGGGCGTGCTGCCTTTGCTCCGCGGCCTTTTTGGCCAAGGTGATAAAGTCCTTGACATCCTAGTAAAAAAGGCAGATACAGAGGAAACGGCCAATATGCTTAAAAACCTGCTCCTCTTGTTTGGAACGCTCGGCATGCTGGATGTCAAACAGCTGGAGCCGCTCATTTTGAAAGTGAATGCCGGTGTGGCGAACGCGGTAGAACAGAAGAACAGCGAAGAGAAAACAGGTTATTTTGATATCATCCGTTCGCTTAAAGACCCGGAAATCAACAAAGCGGTTACGCTGCTGTTCTCCTTTTTAAAAGGAATGGGACAAGATACAAAGGAGCTGGAACGCACAACTCAGCCTCCTGAACATCAAAAACATCATCAGGAACCCCGAGAGAAAAGGGGAATGGATAAGCGAGATTGACATCCGCCCGAGCCGGCTAATGCCAGCTCGGGTTTTTTGATGAAAAGGTCTAATGGACTAGCAAAAAATATTCAAATACTAGAAAAAAGTAAGTTTGTAATGAATGAGGCAGAAAAATTCACTACTTTCTTACCTGTTAAGAAAAGGGAAAATCGGATTATAATAGAAAACGATTACTTTAGATGGGGGAACAGTCGTGAAAAAAGTCTTATTACTATTATTTGTACTGACAATCGGGCTTGCGCTCTCCGCGTGCAGTCAATCGAGTGATGCGTCAGAGAAGGAAAAACCGAAAGAAAAAACGCAAGAAGAGCTTGAAAAGGAACTTGATAAGGAACTGAAAAAAGGCGGTGAGCCGAAGATTAAAAAAGATGATCAAATACATAAAATAGGAGAAACGTTTAAAGCGGGACATACGAATTTTACAGTGAATAAAGTTGATAGAGTGCAAAAAGGTGAATATTCGGAATTTGGAGGAGCTGTAGACTCGAAGCCAAAAACAATAAAAGATGATGAGGAACGGCTCATTATAGAAGTTACGATAGAAAACATAGAGAAAGATTCAATGCAATACAATTTTCTCGGGTTAGACTTAAAAGACAAGAAAAATCAATCAGTCCAGCCGGTTTTTTCAATAGAAGAGAAGGGCAGGATCCTGATGACAGGAACACTGACATCAGGGAAAAAGGTTACAGGTGTACTCAGTTATGTCATCCCTAAAGGAGAACAGAAACATTACACACTGGTATATAATCCGTTTTTAGCTGATACAAATAGCAGTAATACTGAAGAGAGAGTAAAGGACGATATTGATTATTTGGTGAAATTAGATTAGAACTTGATTTACAGCTGCACGTTTTTCATTAGTGAAACGTGCATTTTTTATAGAGAAAAATAACTTGAAAGGACGAGTGATAAACGTGCAAACCAAATGGCTGGAACGGGCACAGCGAATTCAGGCGATCGCACAGGCGGGACTCGCGTTTTCCAAGGATGTGTATGACAGGGAAAGATACGAAGAACTGATGGAACTGAGCTTGGAGATGATGGCAGATTACTCTGAGAAGGACATTGAAGTCATCACTGATTTATGGAAAGGCGAGAAAGGCTATCCGACACCGAAGGCGGATGTTCGCGGCGCGGTATTTCGAGAGAATCGCATATTGCTTGTCCGGGAGAAGCATGACGAGCTGTGGTCACTCCCAGGCGGTTTTTGTGAAATTGGTTTATCACCCGCTGAAAATGTGATCAAGGAAATCAAAGAAGAGTCGGGTTACGATACAGTGCCTTCTCGATTACTGGCCGTGCTGGACAGCCATAAGCATCCTCACCCCCCTCAGCCTTATCATTACTATAAGATCTTCATTGAATGCAGCATAACGGGCGGACAGCAGAAAACCGGGATTGAGACGAACCATGCCGCTTTTTTTCCGGAAGACAGGCTCCCTCCGCTTTCTCCAAAACGAAACACACAGTCACAGCTCAGCATGCTTTTTGACTTTCAGCGTCATCCAGATAAAAAAACTGTATTTGATTAAACAAAAAAGAGCCGGAGGCTCTTTTTTGTTTTTACAGGGCAATATGTTTTTCGCTGGCTAGCTTCAAAAGGGTTAGTACCGAATCGGCTTGTTTATGGCCGAGCTTTTGTTTTAGTTTGCTTTCTTCCACTAAACGGCTTCCATATATATCGACAGAGGCTTTGTCGACCACAGTATGCCAGTTTTCCTGTTTTTTTCCCTCAACGAGCGGTTTTGAATGTCTCTCAGAAAAAGAGAACACAAACAATACAAATGCAAGTGAAAGTACGATGCCGACAACTAGTTTTTTACGGTTGATCTGTGCTGTCATTTGTTCTCTCCTTCACCATTTTACTTTCTATTTAATCATATCTTCAGCTTGCTTTACATAATGGAA
This sequence comes from Bacillus sp. V26, assembly GCF_034296245.1. NCBI lineage: Bacteria > Bacillati > Bacillota > Bacilli > Caryophanales > Bacillaceae > Bacillus > Bacillus sp. V26. The sequence continues at coordinate 342,649 of NZ_JAXKQF010000002.1, forward strand.
AAGTCATCTTTTAGAGTAGTGCTTACGTTGCGGATGAGGGCGACGTGTGAGATTTTCATAAGCTATTGATTGCGTTTCTAAAATCGATGAGCATGCCTAAGGTCACGTTGTGAACCAAATCGGGTGTGCGTAATAGAAAAAAATTGAAAGATTATGGTAAGATGAACAACATTCGAGGGAGATTATATGATGCCTGCACCGGCATCTTGAAGACCTGCCTGCTGTTTCAGACGACAAAATGGATGTCCCTCTCTTTTTCGATAGCAGGAGGTGGTGAAGTTCGTCAATTGCTGAATCTTTTCTTTCATGGGGAGGGGAAAAGCATGAATGTGGTAAATCGGCGACAAGCTTTGCAGCGTGCACTGATGAACGGAAAAAATAAACAGGATGCTTATCATCCGATTCCGTGGTACGAATCGATGAGAAAGGAAGCTCCTGTTACCTATGATGAAGACAATCAAGTATGGAGTGTTTTTCTTTATGATGATGTCAAAAAAGTGATTGGGGATAAAGAGCTTTTCTCCAGTTATATGCCGGAGCAGACAAGTTCTATCGGGAATTCGATCATTAATATGGACCCGCCAAGACACACGCAAATCCGTTCTGTTGTCAATAGAGCGTTTACACCGCGTGTCATGAAGCAGTGGGAACCAAGAATTCAAGACATCGCAGATGATCTGATACATCGTTTTCATGGACGAAGCGAGTTTGATTTGGTCCAGGATTTCTCATATCCGCTTCCTGTCATTGTAATATCTGAGCTTTTAGGCGTTCCTTCAGAGCATATGGATGCGTTTAAGACATGGTCTGATATTTTGGTGAGCACACCAAGAGATGGAAGTGAGGAAGCGGAGAGAGCCTTTCTGAAAGAGCGGAACAAATGCGAGGAAGAGCTAGCCGCGTTTTTTGCCGGCATCATAGAAGAAAAACGGAAGAAACCGGAACAGGACATCATCTCCATTTTAATTAAAGCGAAAGAAACCGGCGAGAAGCTTTCCGGAGAAGAGCTGATTCCGTTTTGTACATTGCTGCTTGTGGCGGGAAACGAAACGACAACGAACTTGATTTCAAACGCGATGTACAGCATTTTAGACACGCCTGGCGCTTATGACGAATTGCGGCGGCATCCAGAGCTGGTGCCTCAGGCGGTGGAGGAAGCTCTGCGTTTCAGGGCGCCTGCACCTGTTTTGCGGCGAATTGCCAAGCGGGATACGGAGATTGGTGGCCAGCAGATGAAAGAAGGCGACATGGTGTTAGCGTTTGTAGCGTCAGCAAATCGTGATGAAGCGAAGTTTGACAGGGCGCACAAGTTTGATATTCACCGCCATCCCAATCCGCATATTGCGTTTGGCCACGGCATTCATTTTTGTCTTGGGGCTCCCCTTGCACGGCTTGAAGCAGCCATCGCGTTAACGGCATTGACTCAAACGTTTTCTCATATGGAGCCAGTCAGTATCACCCCGATTGAAAATAGCGTGATATACGGACTAAAGAGTTTTCGCGTCAACATATAATATGAAAATTGGAGGCTGAAATGATGAGACAGCATCATATCTCAATTATTAATATCCCGGCATACGGACATGTGAATCCCACTCTTGCGTTAGTGGAGAAGCTTTGTGAAAAAGGGCACCGTGTCACTTATGCGACGACTGAGGAATTCGCGCCTGCGGTGAAGCAAGCAGGGGCAAGCCCGCTTCTATATCAAACTACGATTAACGTGGAACCGGAACGCATTAAGGAAATGATAGAGAAAAATGAAACACCGATTAGCATTTTAAAAGAATCGCTCGAAATCTTGCCTCAGCTTGAAGAATTATATCAAAATGACAGGCCTGATCTTATCGTTTATGATTTTATCGCATTTGCGGGAAAATTGTTTGCTGATAAGCTGAATGTGCCGGCCATCAGGCTCTGTTCTTCCTATGCGCAAAATGAATCCTTCCAGCTTGGAAGTGAAGAGATGCTCAAGCAACTCAAACAAGCGGAGGCCGATTTCCAGGTTTACCTTGAGAAAGAAAACTTACCGGCTGTCTCATTTGAACACTTAGCTATACCGGAAGCGTTAAATATTGTCTTTATGCCGCGGTCTTTTCAGATTAAAAACGAAACCTTTGATGAGCGATTCTGCTTTGTCGGCCCTTCACTTGGAAAACGAGGTGAACAAGAGAGTCTGCTGCCGGAAACAGGCAATCGTCCGCTCATGCTGATTTCATTGGGAACCGCTTTTAACGCATGGCCGGAATTTTATCGTATGTGTATAGATGCATTTCGGAATTCCGACTGGCATGTTGTGATGTCAACAGGGATATCAATTGAACCTGACAGTCTAGGTGACATTCCTGACAACTTTACAGTTCGCCAGCGCGTTCCGCAGTTGGATATCTTAGCGAAAGCCGATCTGTTTGTTTCTCACGGAGGAATGAACAGTACGATGGAGGCAATGAATGCGGGGGTACCGCTTGTGGTGATTCCGCAAATGTATGAGCAGGAGCTCACTGCCCGGCGTATTGATGAATTAGGCCTCGGCGTCTATTTGCCGAAAGAAGAGGTCAGCGTCTCCCGTTTGCAGAAGGCAGTTCAGGACGTATCCGGAGATAAAGAAATGCTCAACCGTGTAAAAGACATGCAGAAAGACGTAAAAGAAGCAGGCGGAGCGGAGAAGGCAGCCGCGGAAATTGAAGCCTTCATAAAAAAGTCTGTTGTTCCGCAATAACACATTTGCACCCGAAATCTGCTGAGATTTCGGTTTTTCTTCTTTTAAAAAGGATGGGATGCAATGAGTAAAGAAAACGCCGTCTATCTGATTACAGGGGTGATGGCAGCGGGGAAGTCCACAGTTGCCCAGCTTCTTTCTGAGCGTTTAGACAAGAGCGTTCATATCAGGGGAGATATATTTAGAAAAATGATTGTAAACGGCGAAATGCAAATGTCAGACACTCCTTCAGCTGAGGCGCTGGAACAGTTGCGTCTTCGCTACCGGCTGGCGGCTAACGTATCGGATATGTATGCTGAAGCGGGGTTTCATACGGTGGTGCAGGATGTGATCATCGGACCTATGTTAGAAGAAATGGTGAAGTTGATCAGTTATCGTCCATTGTATGTGATCGTGTTGGCACCCCGAGCTGACATAATAGCCGCAAGAGAATCAGCACGCAAGAAAAAAGGATATGGAGATATCAGCATTGAATCTCTCGATGCCGTCTTGCAGTCAGAAACACCGCGTCTTGGCCTGTGGCTGGATTCGTCAGAGATGACGCCGGAAGAGACAGTGGGAATGATATACAAAGGGCTGGAGATTGCAGCGAAAATAAAATAATGAATCCCGCTTTCTCCAGCTTGTTCTCGGGTGCAGAGGCTAATCCCTGCCCCGCGAACATCTTCTATTAAATATTCTTTTTCATCCCGCATCTCCGGCATTCTCTCAAAAACTTTCCGCCTTTTACGGAGCTTTTAAAAAGCGTATAGTCACAATTATCACAGCGTCCGCTATGGACGTCGGGATATTCGTTGAATTCATAAATAACCGATGTGTCGTAGCCTTTTGTTTCGTATTCTTCTTTTGTTTCCATGGTCGATCCTCCGTTAAAGCGTGTCTGTTGTTTATATTACAGCATGCATCCGGTGTATTCAACGGGTAATGAGAGGCATTTGGTTCATCTTGATTTCTCCCTTGGTTTGCGACACAATAGCTTTATTAAAGGTTATATACATATAAAGACTAAGCTGGCAAAGAGGAGAGGAACGGATATGGGTAAAGGTTTACATGGAAAACGCATTGCGATCGGCGGTTCTCGGAAAACGGAAGAAATCAGCACAATCATTGAAAAACAGGGCGGAATTCCTGTCGTTCGGCCTCTCCAAGGAACGGTGTACTTGGCAGAGGAGCAGGTGGAGCCGGAGCTGCGCAAATTTGCGGAAGAAAAAGCCGACTGGGTGATCTTTACGACAGGCATCGGTACGGAGACGCTTGTGAAGATGGCAGAGAAAATCGGAATAAAGGACGAGTTTCTGCTGGCGATTCGCCAGGCTAAAGCGGCGTGCCGAGGGTACAAAACATTGTCTGCGTTAAAAAAGCTTGGCATCACCGCAGAGGCTTCTGATGAAGATGGGACAACCAGCGGATTGATCCGGTCCTTGGAGCCTTACGACTTTTCAAGAAAAAAAGTAATGGTGCAGCTTCACGGAGAAAATGCACCTGCCCTCATAGCATTTTTGAAAGAAAAAGGAGCTTCAGTTTTGCCGATACTCCCTTATCAGCATATCCCGCCAGAGGAGGAAACGGTGGAACAGCTATGCCGGGAACTGCTGAATGGTGAATTGGATGCTGTTTGTTTTACCACGGCCATTCAGGTTCGTTCTCTGTTTCAATTTGCCAAGGAGCGTGGCTTTATCAATGAAGTGAGGGCTGTATTCGAAGAGCGTGCCATCGCAGCGGCTGTCGGAAAAGTGACTGCTGAAGCGCTGCGGGAAGAAGGCATCACAAGGCTGCTTGCTCCGGAGATTGAGCGGATGGGCGCGATGATTATTGAACTTTCACGGTATTATGAAGAAATGGCTGGGGAATAACCAGCACAAAAGCCGCTTTTCTGTTGAGAAGCGGCTTTTATGTGATCTGCAAATCCCGAAATTGCTGTCATAATGTTAACCATTTTGCTTCAGCTGCTGATGCGCGGTAAATAATGACGGGTATGTCAGCACGCTGAGTATGACACAAGTCAGTGCGGCGGACGCCATCGTTGTAAAAACAATCAAAAGCTGAAAGCGAACCGCCTGAATCGGATCGGCGCCTGCTAAGATCTGGCCGGTCATCATGCCGGGAAGCTGGACGAGCCCTAATGTTTTCTGGCTTTCTAGCGTAGGGATCATACTCATTTTCATGGCGGAAGTCAGGATATGCTGTATGGATTGTTTTGGTGTGCCGCCAAGCGACAAAATCAATTGAATTTCTTCCTTGCGCACTCCGACCTCGGAGCTGAGCCGGTTTAAAAATAGGCTCGCGAGCACCATTGAATTTCCGATGACCATTCCGCTGATCGGGATGACATACCGTGCGGTAAGCGGGATGATGTGAAGCGCCAGAAGAATGCCTTGGGTGACGATTTCTACAATCGCTAATGCCACAAACACCCTCCAAAAAGAACCGATTTTCATTTTCTTTCGTTTGACGACGTTTTGCGCCGCCACCGCCAGCATTAACAGCACCATCAGCAGAATAAACACAGGGTGATCCCCATGAAATATCAGCGACAGCACATAACCGATCACAAGCAGCTGTAACGCGGCCCGGATGGTGGCAATGATCATGTCTTTTTCTACGCCGGCTTTAAAGGATTTTGATAAAAACAAGGCGATCAAAACAAAGATCATCGTTAAAGAGAGGGAAAGATAATCCATTATTGAGTGCCTCCCTTCAAAAACTCCTTGGCTGCTTCATGCTGCGGATTAGAGAAAAATGTTTCAGTTTCTGCGATTTCCAGCAGCCGGCCATCCGCCATAAACCAAATGGAATCGGCTACTCGTTTTGCCTGCTCCATATTATGAGTCACCCACATGACCGTCAGCTTTTTCTCTTGATGTTGCCTTTTGATCAGTTCTTCAATCTCCAGAGCAGAAACAGGGTCCAGGGCAGATGTAATTTCGTCCAATAATAGGATGGAGGAAGGGTTTGCGAGTGTTCTGGCAAGTGAAAGCCTTTGCCGCTGTCCGCCGGATAAATCCTTGGCGCTCCTGTCTAACAGTTCTGGAGACAGGCCTGTCAGTGAAGCGAGCTCTTCAGAAGAGTAAAGCTGGGTTTGGTGGAGCTTTTGTACCAGATTCAGATTGTCACGCACCGTTCCGTCAAGGACGGGGGCGGATTGAAAGGCAAGGGAGGCCGTCCGCCTCAGTTCATTCACATTCCAGTCTCTGACTTCCTTTCCGTAAATCTTCACTTCACCGTGATCCGGTGTTTTCATCAAATTACACATTGACAGCAGTGTGCTTTTTCCTGAACCGGAAGGGCCCAAAACGGCCACGATTGCACCCTGTTTAATGTCTCCGGTGACATCCTTTAATACATCATAGGTTTGTCCCTCTTGTTCATAGCTTTTTCGCACAGATGTGAATGAGATTGCTGGTATATCGTCTTTTTGATTGTTTGCTTCCATTAAAATATCACCTTTCAGTTAAGTGGGCTTAGACTATACATAAATATAACGTGAAACAGGTCTCTTTTGGAAGGCGTTAAAAAGAAAGGAGAACGGGCTTTCGCCCATTCTCCAGAAGCTGCTAAGCAGTCAGATTTGACTGAGTTTTCTCTTTGGGTTTTTGTTGGGAAGCGAAGGTATGTAACACCATTCCGGCAATAATAATCATTAAGCCGGCAAACGATAAAATGGAAGGGAAAACACCTGACAGCAGGATTATTTCACCAAGCAAAGCGAATATCACTTCCCCGGATTGTGTTGCTTCAACAGCAGCAAGCTTTTGCGGATGATCTCTTACCATATCCGTTGCCCAGAAAAATAAAACGGTCGCAATGATGCCTGAGCTGACGGCAACGATAAAGGATTGAACGGTTTGTCCCGCGGTCGGAAGGCCATCTGACCACCAGCCGTAAGCTGCCAATACAAGCCAGAATGGAAGGCTTGCAAGGGTCATTCCCAGCACACGCTGGAACGTATCAAGCCTGCCTCCGTATTGCTCAAGCATCCTCCGGTTTCCCAGCGGATAGGCGAAAGCCGCAATGACAACCGGCAGCACGCTGAAGAGCAGCATTTTTCCGGAAAGCGATTCTGCATGCTGGAGCTGAATCAGCGCTGCCCCAATCAGAATGACGATGGAAGTGCCCAGCGAAACAAGGGGAATCTTTTGCCGAACGAGCAAAGTGCCTCCAGGCGTGTCTTTTTTCTCATAGAAAAATGGAGACAGCAGCACACCGGCTACAATGGTAATTTGCCATGTTCCGGCTACGAGCCAGCCCGGCCCGAATGCGGCGGCAAACGTGATCGGCGCATAAAAAAGAACAAAGCCGACGAAGCTCCACTTTATCCAAAAAAACGGCTTTTTCCGCATCTCTTGTAAAAGAGGAACGAACTTCCCTTTCATGATGACAATCAGACATAAAAACGGAACCATAAAAATAAAGCGTAACGAGGCGCTCCAAAGCCAGCTGCCTCCGGATAATTCCATCGCCCTGTTTAAAATAAAGGTAACGGCGAAAAAGAGAGAAGCCAATATTCCGATTACGATCGCTTTCATCAAATCCCTCATTCTGGCATTATTTTTTTATACTATACTACCCGGGATGATACAGATCAACGGAATTGTGAGAAAATAATGATGTTTTACGGATCAATATATGTGGAAGACAGAAATAGGGAGGTGAAAATGATGGAAACAGAAACGTACTTTTTTCAGGATGACGGCAGGGTTCCAAATCACCCTGATTTTCCGCTCGTTATCTATAAAAATGTTTTTATGGGACGTGCTGAACAGGCAGAGCGGATCGTCAACCGGCATGGCTGGCTAAACAGCTGGTCGGGCAGTGTTTTTCCGTACCATCATTATCACAGCAACACGCATGAAGTCCTAATCGCAGTCCGAGGGGAGGCTGTTATTCAATTTGGGGGAGAAAAAGGAGCTGCTGTTCCTGTCAAAACAGGCGACGCAGCGGTCATTCCAGCCGGTGTCGGCCATAAAAAGCTAAGCGCGAGCCCCGATTTTACCGTAATCGGCGCTTATCCAGATGGTTCTCGGTATGATATGAAGACGGGAAAGCCGGATGAAAGAGCGGCTGCGCTAGAAAATATAGAGCAAGCAGTACTTCCGGCATTGGATCCAGTTACAGGAAAAAGAGAACCTCTATTGGACATCTGGGTAACGCGTAGGGGAGAAAATTGATGGATTGTCAATAACTAGTGCTGAAGAAATGTTATGACACGGGCACCATATAAATTAATTTCATAATCGAAGCAATTCACGTTCAAATTTTGTTCAAAAAGTGTTATCATATAGAAGGTAATCAAATTGGAGTTTTTTATGTTTGCTATTTTCAGAGAGAGTAAAGGATTTTGACTTATTCAATGGTTTATTTTTGAGATAAAAATAATACTGAATATGGCAAGATGAAAAACTGGGTAGTAAACATTTATTTTTGCGAATGATTGTGCACGAATTCACAATCCTTCTTCTCATGCTTTCAAACATGAGATCAGGGAGAGGCACTACCCTTTCCAAAAAATCAGCATACTGCTTATAGTAAAGGAGAATTGGATATGCCAGAAACAATCGATCAAACAAATGCGTCTGTCAGCCAAAGCCAGCAAGATCTTATTGATCAGCTGTTAAAGCCAGAAGTTCAAGAATCACTGACTGTTTTAGTTGACCAGCTTCCAAAGCTGACTGAGTTAGTGAATATTTTAACGAAGTCTTATGATTTCGCTCAGTCTGTTGCGACTGACGAAGTATTGAAAAGCGATACAGTCGGTGCAATCACTGAAATTCTTGAGCCTGTAAAAGAAACAGCAAAAGAAGTGGCTGCGACTGCAATCGAAGCAAAAGACCGCGCGGATGCTAGCAACGAAACGATTGGACTTTTCGGCCTGTTGCGCATGCTGAAAGATCCTCAAGCTCAAAAGCTGTTCCGTTTTGCTAACAGCTACCTTGAAATCATGAACGAAAAACAAAAATAATCTCAGATTCAAATTGATATAAAGGACGGAGGATATACGATGTCAAAACATATTGTCATTTTAGGCGCTGGTTATGGCGGTGTTCTTTCTGCTTTAACAGTTCGCAAACATTACACGAAAGAACAAGCACGCGTGACAGTGGTAAACAAATACCCAACTCACCAAATCATTACGGAATTACACCGTCTTGCAGCAGGCAACGTGTCTGAAAAAGCGGTTGCAATGCCGTTAGAAAAACTTTTCAAAGGCAAAGACATTGATCTTAAAATCGCCGAAGTCAGCTCTTTCTCTGTTGATAAGAAAGAGATTGCGCTTGCTGACGGTTCTGCATTAACTTACGATGCGCTAGTAGTAGGCCTTGGTTCTGTCACTGCTTACTTCGGCATCCCAGGACTTGAAGAAAACAGCATGGTTCTTAAATCTGCTGCTGATGCGAACAAAGTCTTCAAACATGTTGAAGACCGTGTGCGTGAGTACTCTAAAACGAAAAACGAAGCAGATGCAACAATCCTTATCGGCGGAGGCGGCTTAACAGGCGTTGAGCTTGTCGGTGAGCTTGCTGACATCATGCCGAACCTTGCGAAAAAATATGGCGTAGATCATAAAGAAATCAAATTGAAATTGGTTGAAGCAGGTCCGAAAATCCTTCCTGTTCTTCCGGATGATCTTATCGAACGCGCGACTAAAAGCCTTGAAAAACGCGGCGTTGAGTTCTTAACAGGCCTTCCTGTTACAAATGTAGAAGGAAACGTGATTGATCTGAAAGACGGATCAAAAGTTGTTGCCAACACATTTGTTTGGACTGGCGGCGTACAAGGAAATCCTTTAGTCGGCGAATCAGGTCTTGAAGTGAACCGCGGCCGTGCGACAGTTAACGATTTCCTTCAATCTACATCTCATGAAGATGTATTTGTTGCCGGTGACAGCGCAGTTTACTTTGCGGCAGACGGCCGTCCATACCCGCCAACTGCACAAATCGCATGGCAAATGGGTGAGCTGATCGGTTACAACCTATTCGCTTACTTAGAAGGAAAAACACTTGAAACATTCCAGCCAGTAAACTCTGGTACACTTGCAAGTCTTGGACGCAAAGATGCGGTAGCCATAATTGGTGCTAATTCTACACCGCTTAAAGGTCTTCCTGCTTCCTTGATGAAAGAAGCAAGTAACGTACGCTACTTAACACACATTAAAGGACTATTCAGCCTGGCTTACTAATCCTTTCTTGTAAAATCGGACATTGCCAAAAAGAGGTCTTTTCAGGCAGCTTTACGGCAATGTCTTTTTTGCGCTTATTTGCTAACGTTAACATTTAAATTTAAAAAAGAGATTGATCCTAGAGGAATATAAAGGTAAAATAAAAACAAATCAAAATGTTAACGTTAACATTTTGAAATAGAATGAAAGACGGTGAGGACATGGAACCCTTTATGGGAGAAAACTTTTTGCTGAAAAATGAAACCGCTGTCAACCTCTATCACTATTATGCGAAAGACATGCCGATTATTGATTATCACTGCCATTTGAGTCCGAAAGAAATCTATGAAAATAAGAGATTTCAAAACATGACAGAAGCCTGGCTGTATGGAGACCATTACAAATGGCGCATCATGAGAGCCAACGGAATTGAAGAAACATACATTACAGGCGATGCAGCTGATGAGGAGAAGTTCATGGCATGGGCGAGAACAGTGCCGATGGCGATTGGCAATCCGCTCTACAATTGGACCCATTTAGAGCTGCAGCGATTTTTTGGGATTTACGAGATATTAAATGAGCAATCGGCGCCAAATATTTGGAAACGGACGAATGAACTGCTGCAAGGAGAGGGCTTCGGGGCAAGGGATTTCATTGTGAAATCAAATGTAAAAGTAGTATGCACAACCGATGACCCTGTCGATTCCCTCGAGTACCACCTATTATTAAAAGAGGACAAAGATTTTCCTGTCAGTGTGCTGCCGGGATTTCGGCCGGATAAAGGGCTGGAAATCAATCGCGAAGGCTTCCCGGATTGGGTGCAGGCGCTTGAAAAGGCTGCGTCACTTTCGATTACAACCTATGATGAGTTTTTGAAGGCTCTTGAAGAACGAGTGCGTTTCTTCCATTCAGTCGGCGGCAGAGTATCAGATCATGCGATTGATTCAATGGTGTTTGCCGAAACGGACAAAGAGGAAGCGGGCCTCATTTTTACCGCAAGATTAAACGGGGAACAGGTTTCTTACGAAGATGAGAAGAAATTCAAGACATATACACTTCAATTTCTTTGCGGATTGTATGCTGAGCTCGACTGGGCGATGCAGTTTCATATCAATGCACTCAGAAATACGAATACGAAAATGATGAAGAAATTGGGGCCGGATACAGGCTATGATTCTATGAATGACGAAGAAATTGCGAAGCCTTTGTACAGGCTGCTGAATTCAATCGAAATGAAAAACCAGCTGCCGAAAACGATTTTATATTCGCTCAACCCAAATGATAACTATGTCATTGCCAGCATGATCAATAGCTTTCAAGACGGCATCACGCCTGGGAAAATACAATTTGGCACAGCATGGTGGTTTAACGATTCCAAGGATGGGATGCTTGATCAAATGAAAGCGTTGTCAAACGTCGGGCTTTTCAGCCGTTTTATCGGCATGCTGACTGATTCCAGAAGCTTTTTGTCGTATACACGCCATGAATACTTCAGACGGATTGTCTGCAATCTGATGGGCGAATGGGCTGAAAACGGTGAAGTGCCGAAAGATATGGAGCTTCTTGGCAGCATCGTACAAGGCATTTGCTATCACAATGCGAAACAATATTTTCAATTTCAAGAAGAAAAGGCAAACGTATAAAATAAGTTCCGCTCAGATACGTCATACTGAGCGGACATCTCATCGAAAATTCTTAAGATACAGAGGTGGAAGATGCGAGCAGAACTGGAAAATAAGGTTGTGTCGATTGAAACAGAGAAGAGGCTTTCACTGAAAGAGAAAATTTCCTATGGTTTTGGTGATTTTGGGAACGGTTTTATGTTTGATTTAGGCCAAATCTATTTATTAAAGTATTTTACTGATGTGGCGGGAATTCCGGCTGCAATGGCGGGAAGTATTTTTTTAGTCAGCAAGCTCTTTGCGGCTGTAACAGACCCCATTGTCGGCTCATCAATTGATTATCGCAAAAACATCGGCAGGCGGGGGAAATTCAGGCCTTATTTATTAATCGGCAGCATTGTTCTTGCGGTGCTTACTGTTCTTATTTTTCTGTCCCCGAATGTATCAACGACAGGCAAGCTGATTTATGCGTATGCATCCTATATACTGTGGGGCGTGGGCTATTCATTTGTAAACATCCCGTACGGTTCATTGGGAGCGGCGATGACTCAAAATACCGAAGACCGGACTTCTATCTCTACTTTTCGCCAAATCGGTTCACTCGGGGCTTTGTTTATCACGAGCGTGGCCGTCATGCCGCTGCTCGTCAAGTTTGATAACCCGAAGATAGGCTATCCGGTGGTCATGGGATTGTTTGCTGTTCTCGGTGTGCTTTGGTTTTATATTTGCTATCGCAACTGCAAGGAACGTATTGTTATTGCGGAAGCGCCAAAAGAGAAATTAACATTTTCATCTGTCGTCAAAACGTTTATAACGAACAAACCGCTGTTAACCCTTGTCCTGATGACCATTTTTTCGATTTCCGCATACAACATTAAATCCGCAATGCTCGTATACTTCGCACAATATAACCTAGGCAATGTCGAACTGATGGCTTATATGAACTTTATCATTATTGGATCTTCCTTTTTGGGCGTCGTGTTTCTGCCAAAGCTCGTCAAGATGTTTGGAAAGAAACAAACCGCAATGATCGGTTTCGGCATCAGCGTTGCCGCGGACCTGATCAACTTTATGCTTCCTTCAAATGTATATGTGTTTACCATCCTTGCAAGCATCGCGTTTATTGGGATCAGTATTCCCAATGGCATTACGTGGGCGCTTGTCTCAGATATCATTGACTACGGCGAGTGGAAATCCGGTGAGCGGAAAGAAGCAACGACATATTCCCTCTTTAACTTCTCGCGAAAGCTTGCTCAGTCATTGTCTGGATTTCTCTCGGGGATCGGATTGGGACTTGTCGGATATATGCCGAACGTAGCCCAGACGGCACAGGCGCTGCTCGGCATTAAAGCGCTTCTTCTTCTGTATCCCGCCATTGCTTTGGCATTAGCTATAGTCATTATCGGTTTTCTTTATAAACTGACAGATCAGCAGCATGCACAGATTGTCGAAGAGCTTCAGCATAGAAACTGATCAAACAACCATATAAAGAATATTTTGAATAGTTCGCAAGTAATAATAATTTGTAAGGGTTTTCGCTAAGTGATGAAACTGAAAGAAAGGAGGCTCTTCATTGAATTGAATACGGTAACGATTTCCGCTGAAGAAGCGAAGGAACTGGTTCAGCAAAAGCTGATCGGCGCCAATTTGAATGAACGAGATGCCGAAAAAGTAGCAGACGTGCTCATACACGCCGATTTACGCAATGTGAATTCTCATGGTGTTTTGCGAACAGAACATTATGTGAACAGGCTCAGGGCTGGAGGCATCAATCCAAAAGCGTGTCCCATTTTTAAAGAAACGGGGCCGGTGACAGGAGTGCTGGACGGTGATGACGGGTTCGGCCATGTGATTGCCGATAAGGCGATGGCTCATGCCATTGAAATGGCAAAGAAAAATGGTGTTGGCATGGTCACCGCGACAAACAGCAGCCATTGCGGAGCGTTAAGTTATTTTGTGCAAAAAGCGGCTGAGGAAAAACTGATCGGAATCGCTATGTCTCATACTGACAGTATTGTAGTCCCGTTTGGCGGGAGGTCTCCTTTTTTAGGCACGAATCCAATTGCTTACGGTGTGCCGGCAAAGCATAAAAAACCGTTTATCCTAGATATGGCGACGTCAAAAGTGGCATTTGGAAAGATTCTGCAGGCGCGTGAAGAGGGCAGAGAAATACCAGAAGGATGGGGAGTCGATGAAAACGGAGAGACGGTAACAGACCCTCACAAGGTCGTCTCACTTTCAACGTTCGGGGGTCCTAAAGGCTACGGGCTATCTGTTGTGGTGGATGTGTTTTCAGGTTTGCTGGCTGGGGCGGCTTTTGGGCCGCATATCGCTAAAATGTATGGCGATCTTGATCAAAATAGGAAGCTTGGACATTATGTTTGCGCGATCCATCCGTCCTATTTTACCGGACAAGATACGTTTTTAGAGCAGATGGACGCCATGCTTGATGAACTGCAGCAATCACCTCCGGCTAGAGGAGTCGAGCGAGTGTATGTGCCTGGCGAATTGGAGCAGCTGCATGAGGAAAGAAACAGGAAACACGGAATTTCAATTGCTCGGAGCGTGTATGAATTTTTAAAAAGCAGGTGAGAAAATGAAAGCGGTTCAAGTGCGAAAAGCGTATGATTTGGTGACAGCAGACATGGAAAAGCCTGTTCTTTCAAAGGCTGATGAGGTGCTCGTCAAAGTAAAACGAGTCGGAATTTGCGGTTCTGACATGCATATTTATCATGGCACGAATCCGCTTGCGACCCTTCCGAGAGTAATCGGACACGAGGTAACGGGAGAAGTGGAGGAGGTTGGTGCGAATGTTAAAGGCCTGAAAGCCGGAGACCATGTTGTGATTGAACCGATTTCTTATTGCGGAAACTGTTATGCCTGCCGTAAAGGCCGGCCAAATGTTTGTGCGAAGCTTTCTGTGTTTGGCGTTCATGAAGACGGCGGGATGCGGGAATATGTTGTGCTTCCTGAAAAGCAGCTTCACGCGGTTTCAAAAGAGCTGCCTTGGGAGGAGGCAGTTATGGCCGAGCCTTATACAATAGGTGCCCAGGCTGTTTGGCGGGGACAGGTGGAAAAGGGTGATCGCGTTCTGATTCAGGGGGCGGGGCCTATCGGCATCTGTGTATTAAAAATGGCAAAGCTTGCGGGTGCTTCCGTCATGATAACCGACTTAAATAATGAGCGGCTGGCATTTGCTACAGAAAACGGTGCCGACGCTGTTGTGAATGTTCAAACAGAACATGCGGCTGAGCGGGTTCGGGAATGGACGGGCAATGAAGGAGCCAATGTAGTCATTGATGCTGTCTGTCTCCCTGCGACTTTTGAGCTTTCCGTTGATGTTGTTTCTCCGGCAGGGCGTGTGGTGGTGCTTGGATTTGATGAGAGAGCGTCACAAATTCCCCAGCTCCCCATTACAAAAAAAGAAGTCACGATTACCGGCTCAAGACTCCAGACAAATCAGTTTCCGAAAGTTGTAAAGCTGCTGAATGAAGGCCGGTTAGCGCATAACGGGCTCGTCACCCATACGTTTTCAGTTGATGATGTCCATCACGCGTTTCAATTTATCAAGGAGCATCCCGATCAGGTGCGGAAGGCAGTGATCACATTTGATTAAAAGGCTCAATCCGGAGGTGTACGATGAATATTACATTTCGATGGTATGGACAAGGCAACGATACAGTCACACTTGAACACGTGAAACAAATTCCCGGGGTGAAAGGCATCGTCTGGGGTCTCCATCACAAACCTGCCGGGGAAGTGTGGGAAATAGAAGAAATCAAAGCTGAGACGGAATATATACAATCCCATGGTTTTCATGCGGAGGTTGTCGAAAGCGTAAACGTTCATGAAGCGATTAAACTGGGCAGCGAAGAACGCGGCCGGTACATTGAAAATTATAAGCAGACCATCCGCAATCTGTCTGCTTTTGGCGTGAAAGTGATTTGCTACAATTTTATGCCGATTTTCGACTGGACACGCACCGACATGTTCCGTCCGCTGGAAGACGGCTCAACCGCTCTGTTTTTTGAAAAAGCCAAAGTGGAGAGCCTGGAGCCTCAAGAGCTGATCCGGACGGTGGAAGAAGCGTCTGACCTGACACTCCCAGGGTGGGAGCCAGAAAAAATGGCTCGGATCAAAGAACTGTTTGAGGCCTACAGGACGGTCGATGAAGAACAGCTGTGGAACAATTTATCATTTTTTTTGAAGGAAATTCTGCCGGTTGCTGAAGCGCATGGCATTCAAATGGCCATTCATCCGGATGACCCGCCTTGGCCGATTTTTGGATTGCCGCGTATTATCACAGGAGAGGCAAGCTATAAGAAGCTGCGGGCCATATCAGACTCACCTTCTAACTGCATCACCTTATGTACCGGTTCCATGGGGGCCAATCCCGCCAATGACATGGTGGAAATTGCTAAGACATATGCCGGGCTTGCTCCATTTTCACACATCCGCAATGTGAAGATCTTTGAAAATGGAGATTTTATTGAAACGTCTCATCTGACAAAGGACGGTTCGATTAATATTCAAGGGGTCATGGCAGAACTGCACAAGCAGGATTACAACGGATATGTCAGGCCGGATCACGGTCGCCATATTTGGGGAGAGCAATGCCGTCCGGGCTACGGCTTATACGACCGCGCTTTAGGCATCATGTATTTGAACGGACTGTGGGACGCGTACGAATCAATGGCGAAAAAAGAGGTGGAATTATGATTCCTCTTCATCATCGACTGGCGGGTAAAGTTGCTGTTATCACAGGGGGCAGCGGTGTGCTCTGCTCGGCCATGGCCCGGGAGCTTGCCCGCCATGGCATGAAGGTGGCAATACTGAACCGGTCAGCTGAAACAGGACAAGAGGTTGTGAGGGAAATTACGAAAGCTGGCGGCACGGCATATTCCGTTTCTGCTGATGTGCTGGACAGGACGTCGCTAGAGAAGGCGAAGACTGATATCCTTGACCGATTTGGCGCTGTTCATCTCTTAATCAATGGAGCAGGAGGGAATCATCCCGCTGCGATTACTGATGTGGAGACATATGAAGAAGAAGGAGAAGGCCAATCATTCTTTGACATGGATGAAAACGGATTTTCAACAGTTTTTTCAACCAACTTCACTGGGGCATTTCTGGCTACCCAAGTGTTTGGAAAGGAACTGCTGAAGGCAGGCTCACCAGCCATTGTGAATATCTCATCAATGAGCGCTTATTCACCTATGACGAAGGTTCCGGCGTACAGTGCGGCCAAAGCGTCAATCAATAATTTTACAATGTGGCTGGCTGTGCATTTTGCGGAAACCGGACTGAGGGTTAACGCAATCGCACCAGGCTTTTTTCTGACAAAACAAAACCACGATCTGCTGATCAATAAGGATGGAAGCTTTACAGATCGCTCTAAAAAGATTATTGCGGGAACACCGATGAAGCGATTTGGAAAACCGGAGGACCTGCTCGGCACGCTTCTTTGGCTGGCGGATGATTCCTATTCAGGCTTTGTCACCGGCATCACCGTTCCTGTCGATGGAGGTTTTATGGCTTATTCAGGAGTGTGACGAAAGCAGATACAGATACTGAACCAACATAGGGGTGAGGTTGAGATGTTTTCAAAAGATAAGCTTCCAGTCATCCTTTTTTTGTTCCTGGCTGGTGTGATTAACTATCTGGACCGTTCGGCATTGTCCATTGCAGCTCCATTCATTCAGGATGATCTCACACTGTCCGCTACACAAATGGGCTTGATTTTCAGCAGTTTTTCGATTGGATATGCCGTTTTCAATTTTCTTGGCGGTGTGGCATCCGACCGCTATGGAGCAAAATTGACCTTATTTGTGGCCATGGTCGTTTGGTCGCTGTTCAGCGGAGCAGTTGCATTGGCTTTTGGCTTTGTCAGCCTGCTGATCATACGAATTTTGTTTGGAATGGGGGAAGGGCCGCTTTCGGCGACCATCAATAAAATGGTCAATAACTGGTTTCCGCCGACTCAGCGGGCGTCTGTTGTCGGAGTCACAAATAGCGGAACGCCCCTTGGCGGAGCCATTTCCGGCCCAATTGTCGGCATGATCGCCGTTGCATTCAGCTGGAAGGTCTCCTTCGTTCTCATCATGATCATCGGATTGATTTGGGCATTTCTCTGGTTAAAATGCGTAAAAGAAAAGCCGGCTGAGCCAATGGGCAATGCTCCTGCGATGAAAGTTGAAGCCGCTCCCGAGGAGAAAATTCCGCTGACCTTTTATCTGAAACAAAAAACAGTCTTGTTCACGGCGTTTGCTTTTTTCGCTTACAACTACATCCTCTTCTTCTTTTTGACGTGGTTTCCGAGCTATCTTGTCGAGGAGCGGGGATTAAGTGTTGGGTCAATGAGTGTCATCACAGTCATTCCGTGGATTTTAGGATTTATCGGCCTGGCAGCCGGGGGATTTGTTTCGGACTATGTATACAAAAAAACAGTCCGGAAAGGCGTTCTGTTTTCGCGTAAAGTTGTACTCGTCACGTGTTTGTTTTCTTCCGCGGTATTGATTGGTTTGGCTGGGCTTGTTACCACAACTGTAAGCGCTGTTACACTCGTGGCTCTGTCTGTCTTCTTTTTATATTTGACGGGCGCGATCTACTGGGCTGTTATTCAGGATGTAGTCGACCAAAAGAATGTCGGTTCTGTTGGCGGATTCATGCATTTTCTCGCCAACACCGCAGGCATCATCGGTCCCGCTTTAACCGGCTTTATAGTTGACCGGACGGGTACTTTTTCTGGCGCATTTTTACTTGCCGGAGGGCTGGCCGTCTTCGCTTCACTGGCTGTCATCCGTTTTGTGCGGCCGATCATCGGCAGCGCAGCAGGAACGCATGATGATACGGTTTCTTATTAATCTGGAAATATGGTGGGAGAGGCGGTGTGTTTGATGATACAATATGTAATAACGAATCGCAGCCGGTATGATAAGGAAGGGAAATAGATGGTAACCATTAAAGATATCGCAAAACTTGCAAACGTATCCCACACAACCGTTTCCAGAGCACTCAATAACAGCCCTTATATTAAAGAACACACGAAGAAAAAAATATTGGAGCTCGCCTCACAGCTCAACTATACACCGAATGTGAATGCAAAAAGCCTTGCAATGCAAAAATCCCATACGATCGGGCTTTTCTTTACAAGCATCACAAACGGAACCTCACACAGTTTTTTCGCTGATACCATAAAAGGCGTAAACCAGGCAATCAGCGAGGAGTACAATCTGTATGTGCGCGGCATTGATGATCTGAAAAGCTATGACTCTGTAACACCAATGAGATATGACGGAATTATTTTAATGAGTCAAAGTGATATTGATAATTCTTTTATTTATCATATTCGGGAAAAAAAGATCCCGCTCGTCGTGCTGAACCGGGATATCGATGACAGAGGCATTACCAACATATTGTCCAATGACAAGGAAGGTTCTCAGGAAGCTGTAGAATACTTGATTAAAAACGGACATCAAGACATCGCCATCATTGAGGGAATCGAAGGATTTAAATCATCTCAGCAGCGAAAGGAAGGCTACTTAGCGGCGCTGATTCGCCATCATATACCGATCAAACATGAATACAGTGTAAAAGGGCAATACGATATGGAGAGCGGCTTTCAGGCGATGGAACGCCTGCTGGCGCTTCCGAACACTCCAACCGCTGTCTTTTGTTCGAATGATGACATGGCGATCGGAGCAATGAATGCCATATTTGCCAAGGGGATGCGCGTCCCTGATGATATATCTGTCATCGGATTTGATGATATTGGTTTTTCGCAATATATCACGCCAAGGCTTTCTACAGTGAAGCGTCCTGTTGAAAAAATCAGCGTGCTCGGTGCAAAAAAATTATTGGCGCTGATCAGCACACCTGATACGAAGGCAGAAAAAATCTTTGAAAACACAGAGTTTATGGTGCGTGATTCAGTAAAAGATGTCACGACATGATGCCTCGTTTTTCCAGCGGGCATTCTTTATACAGAGAAATGTTAACGTGTGCATAAATCCGAAAGGGAGGCAATGACGGTGCAAAAGCTGAATAAAAAATTGTACGAAAGCTATACACAGTATCCGGAAAAGATTCTCCAGTTTGGGGAAGGAAATTTTCTGCGGGCGTTTGTCGATTGGCAAATTGAGCAATTGAATCGACATACTGATTTCAATGGAAGTGTCGCAGTTGTACAGCCGAGAGGTTCAGAGAAAATCAAAAGATTAAATGACCAGAATGGCTTGTATACTCTTTTTTTACAGGGAATGAAGGATGGAGAAGCGGTAAACGAAAAGATGATTATCAATTCAATCAGCCGCGGGATTGATCTGTTTTCCGACTATGACGAGTTCAAAAAGTTGGCTTCAAGCGAATCACTGCGTTTTATCATTTCTAATACGACCGAAGCCGGTATTGTTTGTGAGAAAGAAGACCGCTTAGAGGATAGGCCGCAAAAAACATTTCCAGGGAAATTAACAGCTTTTCTGTACTTTCGCTACCAGGCTTTTGCCGGAGACGAGACAAAAGGGTGTGTCTTGATTCCGTGTGAGCTGATTGAGAATAACGGGCAAAAGCTGAAGGAAGCGACTCTGCATTATGCTGATCTATGGGAGCTGGAAGAGGGGTTTACGCAATGGATTCAGAACGCCAACACGTTTTGTAATAGTTTAGTAGACCGCATTGTTCCCGGTTTTCCTGTAGACAGCATTAATGAGATCACTGCGGAATTAGGCTATCAAGATGAACTGGTTGTTGTGGGAGAACAGTATTATTTATGGGTGATTGAAGGGCCGAATTGGATTGGAGAAGAATTGCCCTTTGCGGCAGCCGGCCTTCATACAAAGATTGTCAGCGATCTGACCCCATATCGGACGAAAAAAGTGAGAATTTTAAATGGCGCGCATACGGCAATGACGCCAGTGTCTTCTTTATACGGTTTGAAAACGGTGCGTGATTCAGTTGAACATCCGGCAGTGGGGCGCTTTGTTGAGGAGCTGATTCATGATGAAATACTTCCTGTTTTGAAAATGGAAGGGCTTACTAAATATGCGGAGGATGTACTGAGTCGCTTTAAAAACCCGTACATCAAACATTATGTGGAAAGCATTGCACTGAATTCAGTGTCAAAGTTCAAAACGAGAAACCTGCCGACCCTTCAGGAATATGTTGAACAAAAGGGACAGCTTCCTGCACGTTTAGTGTTTTCATTCAGCGCGCTTCTGTATAGTTATCGAAATAGGGAAATGCAGGATGACCCGGCTGTTCTTCGATTTTTCCAAGAGGTTTGGAATCAGGAGACCGGAGATATGCTCCGTATCGCTTCAGCCTTATTAGGAGAACAATGGCTGTGGGGAGCAAATCTGAATGAGATTCCGAAGCTGACTGAGAGAGTCGCTGAGTACTTGAATCATATTCATGAACTGGGAATGGAGCGGGCTCTTGAACAATGCTGTCTGCAAAGGGGGAAAGTGCTGTGAAATCATTTATAAAAATTCATAGACAGGATAATGTCTTGCTTGCTTTGCGTGATATTCAGAAGGGGGAGCTGCTGAACGCGGACGGCATATCGATTGAAGTAAAAGATGATATTAAAAGAGGCCATAAGATTGCATTGCAGCATATAAAGGAAAACGGCAGCATCATCAAATACGGGTTTCCGATCGGGCATGCGTTAAAAGATATTTTTATTGGGGAGCATATTCATGTTCATAATACAAAAACAAATTTATCTGCTATCCAAACGTACAGTTATACACCGAGATTTGAACAAAATCCATACACACATGAGGAGCGGACATTTAAAGGATATAGAAGAGAAAACGGCAATGCCGGTGTTCGCAATGAATTGTGGATCGTGCCAACCGTCGGCTGTGTCAATGGGATTGCCGAAAAAATGCTTCAGCGGTTTGTAAGAGAAACGGGGGATATTGCCCCATTTGACAACGTATTAGTGCTAAAACATCAATACGGATGCTCACAGCTTGGCGATGATCACGAAAATACTAGGCAAATCCTGCTGAACGCCATTCGCCATCCAAATGCCGGCGGTGTCTTGGTGCTGGGGCTCGGCTGTGAAAATAACGAGCTGGCAGCAATGAAAAAAGCGCTTCAGGATGTCAACAAGGATCGGGTGAAATTTCTCGAATCCCAGTCGGTGACAGACGAAATGGAGGCAGGTGTCGCATTGCTGAAGGACATCCATGTAGCGGCCAAAGGGGATAAACGGGAAGACATCCCGTTTTCTGAACTGAAAATAGGGTTGAAATGCGGGGGGTCTGACGGTTTTTCCGGCATCACAGCGAACCCATTGCTCGGACGATTTTCTGATTATATCATTGCGCAGGGAGGCAGCACGGTGCTGACGGAGGTGCCGGAGATGTTCGGTGCGGAAACGCTGCTGATGCAGCGGGCTGCCAATGAAGAGGTATTCCATAAAATTGTCGATTTAATCAATGATTTCAAACAATATTTTATACAGCATGATCAGCCGGTTTACGAAAATCCTTCGCCAGGAAACAAAGCAGGCGGCATTTCCACCCTTGAGGATAAATCGCTGGGCTGCACGCAAAAGGCGGGGATTTCTCCTGTCTCAGATGTATTAAAATACGGTGAAGTGCTTCAGACAAACGGACTGACACTATTGAGCGCACCCGGCAATGATTTAATCGCCTCCTCCGCATTGGCTGCGGCCGGCTGCCACATTGTTTTGTTTACAACGGGGCGAGGCACGCCGTTCGGCACTTTTGTTCCAACGATAAAGGTGGCGACGAATACACAGCTGTACGAGACGAAGCCGCACTGGATTGATTTTAACGCAGGTCTCTTAGCAGAGGATGATGTTCATGAGGAATTTGTGCTTCGTGAGTTTATCGATTATATCACGAAGGTTGCAAGCGGAGAGCTTGTGAATCACGAAAAAAATGACTTCAGAGAGCTTGCCATTTTTAAATCGGGTGTGACGCTATAAACCAAGAAAGGCTATCCTGTTAAGGATAGCCTTCTTGATTAAATCAGCTTCAAGCCGCTGATTAAGATAATGGATGCCATAATAAATTGCAGCGGACGGGGTGAAAATCTAGGTGAGAGATGACTGCCAACCAGCACCCCCGGAATGGAACCGATAAGCAAATTGGCCGCTAACAAATAATCAACACTCCCGAAGCTTGCATTTAAAATACCTGCCGCAGTAACGAGCAGAAAAGCATGCGCAATATCTGTTCCGACAATGTCGGATGTTTTCATTTTAAATAAGTACAGCATAGCAATCGCAAACAACGAGCCGGAACCGATCGACGTTAAGCCGACGATAAATCCAAACACGACACCGATAAGAATCGTAAGCATCCGCTTATCTTCTAGCGGCATCAGCTGCCAGCGGTTCGGGCGAAGCTTTTTGTCCAGAAACAGGCGGACGATGATCGAAATCGCAACTAGGGTCAAAACATAACCAAGAGCGTGTTTAATAATCTCTTCCTGATGCTGGTGGAAGGCGGGAAACAAATGAAGTATGCCAATGGCTATAGAAGCACTCGGAATACTGCCGATGGCTAAGTATTTTACCAATTTAAAATTGATTGTTTTCTGCCGCCAATGGGACGCAACACCAAACAGCTTGGTGATCGAGTTATAGACAAGGTCCGTACCGACTGCAATGGAAGGATTGATTCCAAGCACTATTAAAAGAGGAGTTAAAAGCGCAGCTCCGCCTACACCTGTCAATCCGACTAAGACACCGACTAACAAACCCATCAAAATGATGCTAACACTCATGATAAAGGCCTCCTGAAAACCCGACTATTTTTATCAGATTATATATGATTAGGTCGCTTTAATCAATTAAATTTTTTGAATATTTGTACGTGTGTTTCTTTGATTTTTGTATGCTCAATATCTTTATTCATTTGCCCTATAATGAGTGTCAGGAGGACGAGATGGGATTGAGTTTGATCGGTTAAAACAGGTCATTCGGGGCGGTATTTGGCTGAATGAGATCAACCAGTCAGCTATATGCAAATACCGGCTGTCACTGGGAATCGCGGTGTGTTGGATACGGTAGTGAACTGAAGGCAATAAAAAAAGATACCTTTAGATCAGGTATCTTTTTTTAGGTTACATACGCTGCTGATAAAAAGGCAGCTCCGTATGGCCCATTTCTCTTACATAAACAAACAGGTTGCCTTTATGGTGAATTTCATGCTCCATCGCAAGCTGAAGCAATGCGCTACCAGTGACTTTTCTTCCGAAAGTGGCTGTCAGGTCAATTTCTCTGTCAAGGTGTTCCTCAGTCAGCTGCTCAAGGATGGCAGCCGTTTTTTCTGTATACGTTTTAGCCAAAACATTGAGATCTGTTTCCGTTTCTTCCTGCTTGTTTTGAAAAGGTGAGGCATTGCCTTCTTTAATGACATTTGCGAACAGATGGAAAGTCGTCAGGATGTGCTTGACAAGCTCTTCTGCTGACATTGATGTTTCTGTCGGTTTGTAGCTGTAATGATTTTTGCTGATTTTTTCTGTCAGCTCAATCGTCACATTTCGATGTGACAAAAAGTGACTCACAATTTGAGTGGATTGGCTCAATAGAATCTCCTCCATATGTAAAAATAAATGGTGCAATGAAATCCTATATCAATGCGCATAAATTAACAAGCAATATGCTGAGAAGTGATTGTTTTTTTTGCGGTTAGCCGAAATTCGACAATTGCGGTCTTTTTGCGTTCTTCTTTTTCTTGTAAATATGATAAAATATGACATATCTCGGGTATATAAAAGGGGGGATTAATTGAGGATGAAGCAGACTATTCCGTCCTCTTATGTCGGGCTTAAAATTAATGAATGGTATACCCATATCCGGCAGTTTCACATAGCTGAAGCCGAACGGGTCAAGCTCGAAGTAGAAAGAGAAATCGAGGATATGGAAGAAGATCAAGATTTGCTGCTGTATTATTCTTTAATGGAATTTAGGCACCGTGTTATGCTGGATTACATTAAGCCTCTGGGAGAGGACACCTCGCAGCTAGAGTTTTCAGAATTATTAGAAGACATCGAGGGGAATCAGTACAAGCTGACAGGACTGCTCGAATACTACTTTAACTTTTTTCGCGGGATGTATGAATTTAAGCAGAAAATGTTTGTCAGTGCCATGATGTACTATAAGAGGGCAGAAAAGAACCTTGCCCTTGTGTCAGACGACATTGAAAAAGCTGAATTTGCTTTTAAAATGGCTGAGATCTTTTACAATTTAAAGCAGACTTATGTCTCTATGAGCTATGCCGTTCAGGCGTTAGAAACGTATCAGATGTATGAAACGTACACTGTCCGCAGAATCCAATGTGAATTCGTTATTGCAGGTAATTATGATGATATGCAGTATCCAGAAAGAGCATTGCCCCATTTAGAACTGGCTTTAGATCTTGCAAAGAAAGAAGGCAATCCCCGCCTGATCAGTTCGGCCCTTTACAATCTCGGAAACTGTTACGAGAAAATGGGTGAACTGCAAAAGGCAGCCGAATACTTTGAGAAATCTGTTTCTATTTGCAAGTCGGAAAAGTTCGATAATCTTCCGCATTCTATCTACTCATTAACACAAGTTCTGTATAAACAAAAAAATGATGCCGAGGCGCAAAAGCAATATCGTCAAGGATTGGAAATCGCCCGTCAGTATAGTGATGAATTATTCGTGGAGCTTTTTCAATTTTTACATGCGTTATACGGAAAAAACATTGACACAGAATCAGTCTCACACACCTTTCAATTTCTTGAAGAACATATGCTGTATCCTTACATTGAAGAGCTGGCGCATGATGCTGCCCAATTCTATATAGAGAACGGACAGCCTGAAAAAGCACTTTCCTTTTATGAGAAAATGGTGCACGCACAAAAACAAATCCAGAGAGGAGATTGTTTGTATGAAATCTAAATGGATGACAGGTTTGTTGCTCGTTGCGGTCGGGTTCAGCTTTACTCAGGTGATGGTCCATGCAGGAGAAACAGCAGATACAGAGGGAAAAACATTTCATATTGCGGCACGCAATCAAACATGATGATGACGAAAAAAGACCCTCAGGGGTCTTTTTTATTTCAGATTCCATTCCTTTATGGCCAGCTCAGAAGAACCGCTTGCCACCAGCGGGTCTGCATGTCCGATTTCTGATGCCTCTTCCAGCGAACCTGCTTCGATGACGTAGGCTCCGCCTGTGGCGTCGCTGAAAGGCCCGAACATTTTTAAGCGTTTTTCTGCCTGCAGACGGTCCAAAAATTCATAGTGTCTGGCTGCATGCTCCTGATTGAATTGATCTGTTCTCGTAGTCAGTATTAAGTACGTATTCAAGAATGTCCCCTCCTTTTGAACTTTAGCTTAGCACAATTATCCATATAGCGGTGCTTTTCGTCCTACGAATGCCACCTATTGATGAAAAAAGAAAAAGGAGAGATGATAGGTGAGCATTCAAGTGAAGAAAAATTTGGTTTCTGAGGCAAAGTACGGGCTGAAATGCCCGAATGCGATGTCCGCTGAATATATTACCATTCACAACACGGCAAACGACGCGTCCGCTGCCAACGAAATCAGCTACATGATCGGGAATACCAGCTCGACAAGCTTTCATTTCGCGGTTGACGATAAAGAAGTGATTCAAGGTTTGCCGCTAAACCGTAACGCTTGGCATACTGGTGACGGCACAAACGGTACAGGCAACCGCAAGTCGATTGGCGTTGAAATTTGCTACAGCAAATCGGGAGGCCCAAAGTACAAGGCAGCCGAGGCATTGGCGATCTCTTTTGTGGCACAGCTTTTGAAGGAGCGGGGCTGGGGAATTGATCGAGTCAGAAAGCACCAAGACTGGAACGGAAAATACTGCCCGCACCGCATTTTATCAGAGGGGCGCTGGGAGCAAGTCAAGGCGGCAATTGAAGCGGAATTAAACGGCAGCGTTTCAGCGAAAAAGGCTTCTTCTTCTGCGCAAGTGTATCATGTGAAAAAAGGAGATACGCTGTCCGGCATCGCAGCATCACACGGTGTCAGTGTGAAAACTCTGCAAAGCTTAAATCACATCACTGATCCAAATTACATTAAAGTCGGACAGGAGATCAAGCTTTCCGGGACGGCCTCTTCCTCTAAAAGCCATGCCGCATCCTCTTATCCGCTGCCATCGGGGGTGATCAAAGTAACGAGCCCGCTGACAAAAGGCACAAAAGTAAAGCAGGTTCAGACTGCGCTGGCAGCTCTATATTTTTATCCTGATAAAGGGGCGAAGAATCATGGGGTGGACGGTGTATATGGGCCAAAAACAGCAAATGCTGTCAAACGCTTTCAATCTGTCAGCGGATTAACGGCAGACGGCATTTACGGGCCGAAAACGAAAGCTAAAATTGAACAAAAACGATAATGAAAAAAAGGAAGCTTCACTTGAATGGAGCTTCCTTTTTTCCCTTACATACAAACGGCAGCGAGAACCTATTGACTGATTTGGCACAGCAGGAGAGCGCCGCGCCACAAAAGGATGTTAAGAGTTATGAACAATTTGCTGGGCACGAAGTTGACAAGAAATCTAGAAAAGCAAAAACCTTCAAGCAATAAAATAGAAAATAAAAAGACCCGGTGATCACCGGGGAAAAGAAATAGAACGTTACAGGTTTAGTAATACTTTTTATATTCTACTTTGTAATCATAGTCATGCTTGTCATGGTCATAACACTTTTTGCCGTGGTCATAATATTTTTTGTCATGGTCATAGTACTTTTTGTCGCAATCATAATCTTTCTCATGATCATCATAATACTTTTTATCGTGGTCGTAATACTTCTTGTAGTACTTCTTGTAGTACTTCTTTTTGTAAGTGTAATACTCTTCTTTATATTTTTTATAATAACCCATACTAACGCCTCCTTTAATGTATGATCAGTTTTATTATATGGATTAAAAAAGAGATGGTATGGTCAAATGTATTCGTCATCAAAAAAAGGCTGTTTTAAAAAACAAACTGATAAAAATGATAGCGTGCGATCTTACATAAGCCTTTTAAAAGAATGATTTATAACATTTATACTTAATCCACCTGTAGATCGACCGCACAAGGACCCCATTTAAACGCCGCAGTTTTTCTTTCTAGTAAAATAAGTGCTTACTTTTCTATCGCCTCAGCTGTTGAAAGAGTTGACACATTCCAGCAATGTATCGATAAATCCCTTCATATATCTCCTGATATGGAAATACGATAAAAAGGTTTTCATTCATAGATGAGTAGAGTAAACTGGTGCTGACTGATAAAGGAGAGCGCTTAACATGAAAGATATGTATGACTGTTTTTTATCTCTTTCTGCGTCTGAATCGGAGTACCGGATTATTTATGAAGAGAACAGCGGGAGCGAGCATATTGTCATCGGCCCTCACGGCGGAAGAATTGAGCCGGGCGTCAGCGAACTGGTGCGGGCATTTGCTGATCAAAGTTCCATTTATATCTTTGAAGGATTGAAGCAGCGCAACAACCGTTCGCTCCACCTGACAAGCACTCGTTTTGATGAACCGCTTGCCATAGAAAAAGTAAACGCCCACCGATTCGCGCTGGCATTTCACGGCTACCGTGATATGAAAAAGCCGCATACATTGGTCGGGGGCGCGGATCGGATAAAAGCAGAAGCCATTTGCGAGTTGCTGAATGAGGCAGGTTTCAGTGCGGAACTGGTCAGTGAAAAAGACAGGCTGGCAGGTGTTCATCCGCAAAATATCGTCAATCGGACGAAAAGGGAGATGGGGCTGCAGCTGGAACTGAGTACGGCGCAGCGGAGCGCGCTGTTTCACAATTTTGGCTGCCGTAAGGGACAATACATAGAAAACAATCTTTTTTCTCGATATGTGAATGCCGTTAAGCTTGGTTTTTATGAAAGAAACAAGTAGGACCTGCAATAACTGCCCATTCCTTCATATGCTGTGATTGTTTGAATGCGCAGGGAGGAATGAACGATGTTTTATCATATTAAAGAGCTTCAATATCAGGCAAAGCCTTCCCGTCCGGATCCTGTTTATGCGAAAAAGCTCCAAGAGGTGCTGGGCGGCCAATTTGGTGAAATTAGTGTGATGATGCAATATTTGTTTCAGGGTTTTAACTGCAGGGCGGATGCCAAGTATAAAGATTTGCTATGTGATGTGGGGACGGAAGAGATCGGACATGTGGAAATGTTGGCTACGATGATTTCCAGGCTTCTGGATGATGCTCCCGCTGATGTACAGGAAAATGCTTATAAAAGCAACCCCGCTATTGCAGCAGTGATGTCAGGGATGAATCCTCAGCACGCTATTGTGTCCGGTTTGGGTGCGATGGCATCAGATAGTGAGGGCTATCCGTGGAATGCAAAATACATTATCTCAAGCGGAAATCTGCTGGCGGATTTCCGTGCAAACTTAAATGCGGAAGCCCAGGGGCGCCTTCAGGTGACACGGCTTTACGCCATGACTGATGATCCCGGGGTAAGAGATATGCTGTCATTTTTGATTGCAAGGGATACTTATCATCAAAATATGTGGTATGCAGCGATTAAAGAGCTGGAAGAAAGAGAACGGGATATTGTCGTTCCCACGACATTTCCGCGTGAGCTAGAAAAGCAGGAAGTATCCTATGACCTGTTTAACTTTTCCAGAGGGGATGAAAGCTCACAGGGAAGGTGGGCTCATGGCGAAGCCTTTGACAGCCGGGGCGAGTTCAGGTATATCCCGGCTCCGATTGCGTTCGCATCTGCGCCTCATCTTAAACCGGCGCCAATGTGGCTGCAGAATACCATGCCTCCGATGTCGAAATATTAATATCTATGCCGGGCTGAGGGCAAATGTCCCCAGCCTGTTTTTGATCAGCTGTATTTGCCGATTTGATACAACGCTTTTTCTTCAGCGACCTGCAAGTGCTGCTGATCGCCTTCCTCGTACGCATTTGGCCGCTTATGTGATAATAAGTAAGCAAGCCGCTTCTGAAATTGAATACCTGCTTTACGCCGTTCAAACATTTCAAGTCTTTTCTCAGCAAAGTCCTTTGTTACCCGGAATACCGTCGCAATGGTTGCAAGAGCCTGACTTCTCCATTGCGGCAGTTCCATCTGCAACAGCATAAAGGTTGGCACACAGAAGTGGTACATAAATTGGTTCGCCTGAAATTCCTGCAGCTCCCTGAAGAGCTTGTTCATCTGAAAATGATTGCCTGCATGCTTTAATACGTGGCACAGTTCATGGCCAAAATCCTCCCATTGCTCTTCCTGGGACTTTCTTTGGTTCAATATGATACTGTACATGCCGTCGTATTTCACCATCATGCTTCCCATATCCTCGAAATGAACCCAAATATCAAGATCGTTTGCGATTTTCAGCATGTCAATGTGATGGGGAGAGGTGATGCCCAGCCGGCTGTATAAATTTTTTACGTATTCCTCCAGATGTGATAAGTAATCGCCCAATTGAATACTCCCTTTCGAACGTATGTTCTGTTTATAGCGAGAAAGAAAAGCCCGTTTAGGACTAAAAAGTGTGTTGAAATCTTTCCCTTTTCTTTAAAAAATAAACACTTTTTTCTTTATATCGGTCTATTTTTTATATGTTTTAGAGAACAGAGAAATATTATTTGTTTTTCGGTTTCCGGTTTTTCTCTTTTTCTTTTAAATAGTTGATAAATTCGATGGCCTGCTGCTTGCTTTCCGGGGAAAAATCCTGCATATCCCGGTATGCGAGCTGCAAGTCCGGATCAGAAAACATATCATCATTAGATTTTTTTTCTTTTCCTGTTAATAAGTAATCCGTTGTCACTTGGAAGTAATCAGCCAGCTTTTGCAGTGTGTCGTAATCAGGTTCGCTTCGCCCGTTTTCATAATGAGAATATCGTGCGCGCGATACACCGATGTGAGATGCGATTTCTTCCTGTGTCCTTTTTCCTCTGAGACTCTTCAATCTGCCGCCTATCATACTATGACCTCTCTTTTTTTAACTCCCTAAATTACTTATGATTATAGATACAATCTGTATCAAAATAAAGTTATGATAAAAAAAGTATCAAAAATAACTTGATGATACAGAATGTATCGTTTATACTTGGTAACAGTTGATACGAATTGTATCGAAAACAAATCGGGGGAGTGATCACATGCATCCGATTCAAATCGTTTTTAGTGAACATCCGATAGATCAGCGCCATCTCGGGCAATCCGGCGGCTCCATTTCTTTTACAGCATGCGGCCTTCCGGTATTCCATTTTGAAAATCGAGAACAATTTCAAGCGTACTTGCTGTTAAAAGAAGAGGTGAAACGCAATGAAAAGGGATAAAAGCTATCCTTTTCCCATATATTCAGGGCTATTGAATTCAGAACATTATGACAAAATAGGCTCAGCCCTGTGGCTGTTTCTCTGGTTTATCAGCTCAACAACAAAAGAAATTGAAAAGGACGGCGTGAGCTGGGGAATTGTGCTCGGCCATAAGCCATTAAAAGCAAGAGAGATGGCGGCCGTATTCGGTGTTAGTGAAAAAACAGTCAGAAGATGGCTGGAGCTTCTTGATAGCCATGGATACATAAAGGCTGCCCGCGCGCCATACGGACTCATGATTTCTGTGAAGCACTCTAAAAAATTCAGCTTCAGATCGGACAAAACTGCACACCGCAGCGATAATGAGCGGTCATTTTCGCCGCTGGCACAGGACAAAGAAGGCCGCTCTAATATAGATAAAACAAAAACATATACTGCTGCTGATGATGCAGTGGATCGCATTGCGAAGCGGTTTACACAATTACGGTCGGCTCAAGAAGGACGCACCGTGTATCCTTCCTCCAGAGATTATCAAGCCATCGCCCGTATTGTCGCCATCGGCGTTCCCGTAACGCAAACAATCAAATGGCTTGAGGAATGTTTTCAAGCTTTTGAAAACCGGCGAACCGCTGCTTCAGAAACGATAAAGGCCTTTCGCTACTGTTCGAAATTCATCGAAGACCGATTTTTCGCGCAGCAAGCCAAAAAGACCGCTGCAATACAACATGAGAGGAATGAAAGTGATGACAAAACATACAATCGAGCAGATTTTAGACGAGTTGAGAAAAGGGAGACGTCCATTACTGGCGGACAAACCGGCCGAATCAGACGCAAGCCGGTATGATTGCCAGCGATGCAAGGATCAGGGAGGATATCTCAGCCGGCAAGACGGTCTGGAAGTGTGGACAATGTGCAGCTGTATGGCAGAACGAAAAGTAAAACGGCTGCTTGGCGCAAGCGAAATTACCCCTGCTTTCAGACAGCTTGGCTTTCATGAATTCCGCACCCAAGGGAAGCCACAGGCCGTCAAGGACGCGTTTGAATGCGCCAAAGAGTTTGTGGCGGATTATGAAAAAATCAAGGACAGCCGGAAAAACAGCATCGCCCTTTTGGGTCAGCCCGGTTCCGGGAAAACACATCTTCTTACCGCTGCGGCCAATGACCTGATGAGAAAGCGCCATGTGCCGGTCATTTATTTTCCGTTCGTCGAAGGCTTTATTGATTTAAAAAATGATTTTGATCTTTTGGAAGCCAAGCTGAACCGAATAAAGCAGGCAGACGTGCTGTTCATTGATGATCTCTTTAAACCGGTAAACGGCAAACCGCGCGCCACTGATTGGCAGCTGGAACAAATGTATTCCGTTTTGAACTACCGCTACTTAAATCATAAACCGATTCTGCTTTCAAGCGAGCTTACGATTGAAACGCTCGTCCGGGTTGATGAAGCGATCGGCACGAGAATCTATGAAATGTGCAGTGATTATTTAGTGATTATCAAAGGAACAGCGTATGACCTGAATCATAGATTGGAGGGCATCAGATAATGTGCAAGCTCTGTAAGACAAAGAAAGTAATTGTTGAACATACCGGGATCGGAACGGTTTTTCATCCATGTCCGAACTGCCGGTCCGGCAATGATTTAACGCCGGTTATTCAAAAGCTGGAACAAATGCTGACAGCCGGAAAAGCGGGGCTGAATGCCCGTGATTAAACAGCTGGCTGCTCTGTTCGCGTTGCTGTTTCGGGCGAAGCGGACAGAAAAAAACATCGAACAATGGTACAAGGATGACGGGAAGTGAAGCAGATGCCGGAAACAAAACAATTTGAAATGAGTCCTGCGCCGTGGCGTGCTGTCGCATGCGGGGATGAGAAGCCAATTTATATCTATTCTGCTTACAGTGAAGAAGAAAAAGAGAGATTCCCTTATTCAAACGGCCGGCTGATCGCCGCTGTATTTGACCTCAGCTCTTTTTCGCAAATAAGCAATGCCAACTTGATGGCAGCCGCACCTGAGCTGAAGGAAGCGGCTAAAGCGGCGCTGGATTTTCTGAACGGGAATTCCGCTCATTCCAAGGAGCACATCATAAAGGTATTAGAAGAAGCCAACAAAAGCGCTGAACCCGAAAGGAGAAATGACACATGATCAACCCTAAAAAACTCGTAAATATAGATTCCATCACGCTCGACAGCCAGCTTAAGGACGGGAAAATCCGCGTTATTATAGTCGACGGCATAAAGCAAGAAGCCTGGATCACAGAAGCTCCGGAGCACGGGAAAACGCTTGTTGAAACGAGAAAGGGAGACCTTGCCCGCGTAGAATTTGAAATCGGCTACAAATTAAATTAAAGCGAAAAAAGAATACGTCCAAGACGGAAAGCCTGCGGACACTGATCAACATGCACAGCATTTGTGCGTTGATTGGTGTCCGCTTTTTTATTGCACAAATGAGGAGGAATCATAGAATGCAAGACTTATTATTTGAATATAAACGCACATTAAAACAAACAAGAACACAATATAAACCGCTCGCTGAAGCAGATGAATCAGTGCTCTCAGCTGAGGACATGAAGGATAAAAAGATTATCAGAAACATCATCACAGACCTTGAATATGTAACAGAATGGCTTGAAAAAGGAAGACAGCCCGGCATCAGACGGGCGATTGACCGGCGTGATGCGTATCAGCGGCTGATGATCAAAGATCCAAGAATCATAGAATCATTTTCTTGCGATATGATGTTTGAGCCGGACGGACAGGTATCTGAGGAAGACAGGGAGAGAATCCGAGAAGCTTTATCCCTTTTAACGGACAGGGAGAAAGAAATGTTTTTGCTGCACAAGGTGGAATGCTTTTCTTATGAACGCATTGCCGATCTTCTTGGCGTCAAAAAATCAACTGTGCAGACAACAATCAAACGGGCTTTATTAAAGATGCAAAGACAGCAGGAGGAAATAAACCGATCGCTTGCCTGAATGCTTGTCATACGTTTGCCACCTATAAGTGAAAAGAGCATGACACATAAGCGGCCGGCATAACCGGCCGCTTTTATGAATAGAAATCCATGCTGGAGGTGGCGGTGATGCCGTAGCATGAAAACACAACAGAGAGAACAAGCATTAGCAATCTATCAGCACCATCAGGGAAATATCACAAACCGGGCCATTGCAGACACAATCGGCGTTTCGGCGAAAACAATCGGCATCTGGAAAAAACAGGACGGATGGAAAGAAGCCTTGTTTTCTGAAAACGGACATAAGCAGCGCCGCATAGAAAACGATGAATTAAATGAACGGCAGCGGCTGTTCTGCCTGTACTACGTAAAAAGCTTCAATGCGACACAGTCAGCGATCAAGGCGGGCTATTCTCCGGACAGCGCCCATGTGACGGGCTGCAGGCTGTTAAAGCATGAAAAGGTTGCCGCTGAAATCAGGCGGATAAAAAAAGAAATGGTGAATGAAGTGTTTATTGAAGCGATGGACGTTTTGCAGGTATATGTCAAAATCGCGTTCGCCGATATCACGGATTATGTGACCTTTGGCAAAAAAGAGGTGCAGGCCGTCGGAAAGTCGGGACCGCTGTTTGATGAAGATGATAACCCGATCATGAAGGAAATCAGCTTTGTCGACGTCAAAGACTCCGGTCTCGTTGACGGCACCATTGTCACGGAGGCAAAGCTCGGCAAGGAAGGCATCGCCATTAAGCTTGCCGATAAGATGAAAGCACTTGAAAAGCTGTCATTATACTTTGATTTGTTTCCGGATCAATTTAAACAAAAAATAGAAAATGAGAAGTTAAAGCTCGCGAAACAAAAAGCGGAAAAAACTGATGACGGCCGCGAGCCAATTGAAATCATGATCAAACGAAAAGAGGACAAGGCATGATTGTAAAAGAAATCAATCCTCATTTTGAAGATTACGTGTTCAATTGGGAGCAGACGTACCAGTTCCTCGTCGGCGGCTACGGCTCATCAAAAAGCTATCATACGGCGCTGAAAATCGTGTTAAAGCTGTTGAAGGAAAAGCGGACGGCGCTCGTCGTACGCGAGGTGTTCGATACCCACCGGGATTCGACCTTCGCTTTATTTGAAGAGGTGATTGAAGAGCTTGGTCTTACGAAGGCAGCTGCAGCACTTTCTTCCCCGCTTCAGCTGCGGTTTCAAAACGGCAGCCGGATCATGTTCAAAGGAATGGACAATCCGGCGAAGCTGAAATCTGTTCACAACATTTCTTTAATATGGATTGAAGAGTGCTCTGAGGTGAAGTATGAAGGCTTTAAGGAATTAATCGGCCGTCTTCGCCACCCTGAGCTGAAGCTGCACATGATTTGCACCACCAATCCCGTCGGCACCTCCAATTGGACGTACCGGCATTTTTTTCGGGATGAACGCAATCAGCGGTTTGTGCTGGATGACAGCGAGCTTTACGAAAAGCGGACACTTGTCAGGAGAGATACGTATTACCATCATTCCACGGCAAACGACAACCTCTTCCTCCCCGAAAGCTATATCAAGCAGCTTGACGGACTGAAGGAATATGATCCTGACTTATACCGAATTGCCCGTAAAGGCAGGTTCGGCGTCAATGGAATCAGGGTGCTGCCGCAGTTTGAGGTGCTCCCGCACGACCGTATCGAAGAACGTATTGCCGCCATCAGCCAGCCGATCCTTCGCACAGGCATGGATTTTGGTTTTGAAGAATCCTACAATGCTGTCGTCCGTCTCGCCGTCGATCCTGATAAGAAATATCTCTACATTTATTGGGAGTATTATAAAAACAAAATGACAGATGACAGGACGGCTGAGGAGCTGCAGGAATTGGTTAAAACACAGGAAATGATCAAAGCCGACTCCGCTGAGCCGAAAAGCATTCAATATTTCCGCCAGCAGGGTTTTCGGATGGTCGGAGCCAGGAAGTTTCCCGGCTCCAGGCTTCAATACACCAAAAAGGTCAAACGCTTCAAAAAAATTTTCTGTTCGGACCGCTGTGAAAATGTCATCTATGAGCTCAAGACACTGACGTATGCCAAAGATAAAAACGGTGCGCTGATTGAGGATGAATTCACGATCGATCCGCATACGCTTTCTGCTATTTGGTATGCGCTTGATGATTATGAGGTCGCAGATGTGAAGGAAACAGCGCAAAAACGAATCCGTCCGAACCGAGAAAGGAGGAGGTCATAAATGCCGCACAATCAAACAGTCAGAGCAACCGTGTTGAAAGCCAATGCATCTGCTCCTCAGACAAAGCAAATTTATGAAGACGACTTTTCTGATTTGTACGGAGAGGATATCATCGCTCCGCCCTACAATATCACCGAGCTCAAAACAATTGCTGAATACTCAACCATTCTTCAGCAATGCATTGATGCGTACAGAGTGAATATTACTGGTTTTGGTTTTGATGTGGAGTACACGTTTGATGTCAACGCCACTGATGTCGACCAGGCGAAAAAGAAAAAAGCGGAAAAAGACTGGGCCAGACTTGAAGCCTTTTACAAATGCCTTCACTTTGATGAATCTGCTGAAATGATTTTAGGCTATGCCATTGAAGACAGGGAAAAAACCGGAAACGGCTTTATGGAAGTGCTTCGCGACGGGATGGGAAAACCGGCCGGCATTGAATATTTGGATGTGAAATATATGCGCGTATGCGGAGCCGGCGAGCCTGTCGAAGTATCTTTTATGTATGAAGAAAACAGAAAAGTGAAGAGAATCAAAAGGCAAAAACGGTTTCGGAAATTTGTGCAGATGATCAATGGAAAAAAAGTATTTTTCAAAGAATACGGCGATCCTCGAAAACTGGACATGCGCACGGGCGAATATGTCAGCACACTGGCTGAAAAGCACCAAGCAAACGAAGTGATTCATCTTAAAATCGGAAGCGGCGTATACGGCGTGCCCCGCTGGGTAGGCAATATCGTCAATTTATACGGCGCCCGGAAAGCGGAAGAGCTCAATTTTATGTACTTTAAGCAGGGGCGTCACGTACCCGCGGCGATTACGGTGGAAAACGGGATGCTGTCTGAAGCTTCTTACCGGGAACTGCAGGAGTATATGAATGACCTTGAAGGTGTGGAAAATGCCCATAAATTTCTTCTGATTGAGGCGGAAGGCATCGCGAAGGAGAAGGATCTGCACGGCGGTGAAGATATCACGCCGGTTTCTGTGGAAATCAAATCCCTTGCGGAAATCCTCCAAAACGACGCCTTGTTTCTTGAATATGATGAAAAAAGCAGAAATAAGCTGCGCTCTGCTTTCCGTCTGCCGCCGCTTTATACGGGAGAAGCTCAGGAATACAACCGGGCTACGGCTGATACAGCGAGAAAAATTACGGAGGAGCAGGTGTTTCAGCCAGAGCGGAAAACGCTTGTCAACAAATTGAACACACTGCTTTTGCCGGAGCTGAATCTTCATGATGTGAGGCTGACATTAAAAGGACCGGACTTTCGTGATCCGCTTGAGATTGCGAAAGTGCTCGGTCCTTTTATTACAGCTGGAGCCGTTTCGCCGAATGATTTACGAGACCTTGCCGGACGGGTGCTCGGCAAAACGCTTGAGGAGTGGCCGGAGGACATTTACAAACGCCCTGCCGGACAGGATGCTGAAAAGACGAATCTGACAGCACTTCTGCAGGAGCTGAAGGACAGCATCGAAGATATCAAAACGTCCTGAAGGGAGGTGAATCAAGCAGGTGGCGCGGGAATTGAAAAATGCCAAAATCAGCTTTGTCAGCTATGTGGACAAGGCGGCAAACCAGACAGAATTTTTCTTTACGAAGTCAGCCGAACCTCCGTCATTTGAAAAAAAAGTTCGGCTGTTTACGAAAAGCGAGCAGGATGAACAAAAGCTTGTATACGGAATTGTGTATGAGCCTGATGTTCCAGATGCCCACGGCGACTATATGACCGCAGAAGAAATTGAAAAAGCGGCGCATGGCTTTCTTGCAGACGCGCGGGAGATTGATATCAATCACAGCTTTGAAGGCGGCACAGGCGTGGTCGTTGAATCCTATGTGGCGCCCGATGATTTTATCATCGGAACAAAACGGATTACAAAGGGCTCGTGGGTGCTTGTGACAAGAGCGTCAGATGAGGTGTGGGAACAAATCAAAGCCGGCATCATCACCGGCTACAGCATGGCGGGCACTGCTGATGTATATGAAGAAGAACCGGTTGAAAAAGCCGGATTTCTAAGCGTGTTTAAGCAGCTGCTGGCCGACAAAACCGGAAAGGAGACTGAAGAAATGAGGAAAGAAGACATGAGGGAATCAATCGAGCATGCGCTGTATCCGTTGCTCAAACGGCTGGAGACAATTGAAAAAAACACGGAAACAGAGGAAAAACCGGAGCAGACGGGAGATGACGAGCGCCTGAAGAAGCTCGTTGAGGACATGATTGCCCCGCTGATCGAACGCATTGAAGCCTTGGAAAAAGCTCGGGGAGCCTCTAAACAGACGGCGGCCGATGCGGCCGGCAATACAGAGCAAGTCAAAAAATCAATCTGGAGCGGACTGCTGTAAACCAGTCAAAGAGGAGGAAATCAATTGAGAAATCAAGAGATCATTCGGAAAGCGGAAATGTCGCTTTCTGCTTTAAAAAGCGGCGGGCTCATGAACCCTGCACAAGCATCAGCTTTTATCCGCATGGTGCAAAACACGCCGACGATTTTCAGTGAATCCCGCGTGATTCAAATGGAAAACGATTCGCAAAAATTTGAGAAAATCGGTTTCGGCCAGCGTATTTTGCGCGCGGCTCAAGAAGGAAAGGCGCTGACAACAGACGAACTGACGGTTCCGACGACAAGCACTGTCCAGCTGAACACAAAGGAAGTCATTGCGGAAATTAACATTACGTACGACACGCTCGAAAACAATATTGAAAAAGGCGGACTGCAGCAAACGATCATGCAAATTTTAGCAGAGCGGGCGGCAGTTGATATTGAAGAGCTGATCGTAAACGGAGATACTGCATCAGCAGATCCTTACCTGGCACAGCTGGACGGCATCCGTAAACAAGCAGTGTCCCACATCGTCGATATGAACGGTGAAGAACTGTCGAGAGCGACATTTAAAAAAGGCTTAAAGGCTGTTCCGCCAAAATATTTGCGCATCCCTCAGGAATTCAGATTCTATACGTCGCACGGCTTAGAAGTTGAATGGAAGGACCGCGTGGCGGACCGCCAGACAAATCTTGGGGACCAGGCTGTTCAGGGCGGCTTGTCCACAGCATTCGGCGTACCGGTAAAAGGGGTATCCAATATCCAGCCGTACGCAGTCGGAGAGGGAGACGCGCAATATGATGCGTCCGATATCATTCTGACACATCCGAAAAATATCATTCTCGGCTTCTCACGCAATATTCGAATTGAAGTCGACAAGGATATCCGCTCCCGTAAGTTCATCATTGTCTTAACGGCGAAGCTGGACAGCAAGTTCGAGGAAGAGGATGCCTGCGCTAAATTAATTAACGTAAAAGAATAATTGAAATGGGGTGGCCAGCTTATATGCTCATCGAACCGAAGGACGTTGCCGCCTATTCGGTCTATGACCAGGTGAAAAACAGGCCGGAAGAACTGCTGGCGCAGGATATCATCGAGGCGGAATCGGAAGCGGCCCTCATTACAGGGCACAGCTTTACAGACAGCATCTACGACCCGCTCCCTGAAAAGGCGAGATTAGCTTTGCTGAAGCTCGCCCAATACTTTGCCCTAGTAAACAGCGACGAATCAGCCGCATCAAGCTATCAGTCTGAGAAAATGGGGGATTACTCCTACACGGTTTCCGGTGAAGCCGGCATTCAAAAGCCCGATGTGTATCATCTGTTGGAAGAGTTTATCGCACCGGACTATGTCCCGGAGTCCGCCAGATTGAAGGTGCGGTCGTTATGAGTTATCAGCAGATGCTGATCCATCGCTGTGATATTTATCATGAAACAGCGCAGCTGCCGCCGGCGGGACGATTCGGAATTCCGGCGGACAAGCTTCAGCCGGTATTTTCATATCCGAATACACCTGATGAAGAAAATGTCCCTTGCTACTTTACAGAAAAAACGCAGCAGCTGATTCAGGAGGAGCCTGATCAAACCGTGTATCACAGCTTTCTTGTCCATTTTCCATTCTCTGCGGATATCCGGATGAACGACAAAATCATTTGGCAACACAACAGCTATATTCTGAAGCTGCCAAAAAAGATCAGACACCATCATTGGGAAGTCATCGCTGTCAGAGATGAAAGTCTATGAAGATAGCGGGACTTAAACAGCTGAACGCATCGTTAAAGGAAGAGGCATCCGGCGGTTTTTCTCGCGAGGCGTCCCGGTGGCTTGAAGAGTGCGGGCAAGATTTTTTGGAGATCGTACAATCTGAACTCATCAGCACGCAAACGATAGATACAGAAAAACTGCTCAGCTCCTTTCAGAAAGGCTCAGAGGACAACCTCTGGAAGATACAAAGCGGCGGACTCTCACTTGAGGTCGGGACCCAGCTTGAATATGCTTCTTTTCTCAATGACGGCCACTGGACGTCGAAAGCGGACGATGTGAGATGGGTGCCGGGGCATTTTCAAGGCTCACGGTTTATCTATGATCCGGCTTCTTCCACAGGCATGGCACTCAAGAAAAAATGGATACCCGGCACGAGCTATTGGGAGCATGCACTGCTTCTATATGAACAGCTGTTTGCAAAATCAATGGAACATAAATTGCACCAGTGGCTGAAAAAGATGTAAAGGAGGAGCGGGATGAACAGCGAAACAGGATCGATCATGGCTTTTTTGTACAGCCAGTGGTCTGTTCCCATTTATGAAAGCGAGCTGCCTGATCAGTTTCAAGTGCCGTCTTTATATGTCCCTGCGCCATCTGTTTTTGAAGAAACAGATACAGTCTCCACGTTTAAAAAAACCTACAGTCTCAATGTGAAGCTGTTTCATCTTGACTCCGTGCAGGCGCTGGATGAAGCGGACAGGCTCGCGGATGCCATCAGAGAAGCGAGAAATATGATACCGCTGCTCAGTGAATCCGGTGAGGAGACAGGGGATATGCTTCGCATCACCCGAATTGAGACAAGGGTGGGAGACAGGGGCGAGGCGGTCATGGTGATCAGGTGGAGCAGCCGATATTATTATCACAAAACAGAACAGCCTGTCTTACAGGATATCGATATGAACAGCGGGGTGAAATAGCGGTGGCAAAGCAGAAACAAGCGAAGGCTGTACATACAGAGAGCCGGGAAGCTCTTTTTGATACAGCGGATTTGATCAAGCACGCAAAGGAACTGTTCGGCGTTAAGCCGGAGATCCTTCAGGGGGCTTTATTTGGTGTGGACAAAACACGCCTGACAAAATCAGAGGCAAGTCAATTGATACAAACATTTTTAACTAAGGAGGTCATGCAATAATGAATGGCGGAACATTTACAGCAGGAAAAGAAAAGGATCGTGCAGGCATTTATTTCAATTTTAAAACGACGGCACAGGAACGGGTGTCACTTGGTGAACGGGGGACGGTCGCACTTCCGGTCGCATCAAGCTGGGGCGAAGCGAAAACATTTGTCTCCATTTCAAGCGTGGAGGATTTAAACAAAAAAGTGGGTCTCAGCATCGACGATCCATCTTTATTACTGTTGCGTGAAGCGAAGAAAAACGCGAAAACGGTATTGCTGTACCGCCTCACTGAAGGCGTCAGAGCATCTGCCGATATTGCCGAAGGCGTTAAAGCGACTGCTTTATACGGCGGATCAAAAGGGAATGACATCATCATCCGCATTAATGAAAATGTACTGGATGCAGCGTCATTTGATGTCACAACGTATATGGATGAATCAGAAGTGGATAAACAGACTGTCAAAAAAGCTGAAGAATTAACAGCAAACGGCTATGTGACATTTACCGGAACAGGAGATCTTTCCTCTTCAATTCCGCTGACTGGATCAGAGGGAGACACGGCTGCCGAGACGCTGAACGCATCTGCGGGAATCCGTTTATCCGGCGGTACGGATAAAGCGCCGGTCAACTCAGACTATACCGATTTCTTGGCTGCGGCTGAAACGGAGAGCTTTGATGTCATCGCTTTGCCGGTTGCAGAAGGAGATCAGCTGAAGGCGACCTTTGCCGCATTCATTAAGCGTCTGCGTGACGGTCAAGGGCAAAAAGTCCAAGGGGTAACAGCCAACTACAGCGGTGACTATGAAGGCATCATCAACGTGACAGAAGGCGTGCTGCTGGAAGACGGAACAGAAGTGACACCGGACAAAGCGACGGCGTGGGTAGCCGGCGCAAGTGCGGGAGCAACCTTTAACCAATCTCTCACATTTGTGGAGTATGAAGGCGCTGTTGATGTCTTAAACCGCCTTGACCACGACGCGATTGTGGAGCGCTTAGGCAAAGGCGAATTTTTATTCACGTTTGACGCCCGCGATAAATCGGTAAGCGTAGAAAAAGACATTAACTCACTTGTCACGTTTACGGCTGAGAAAAACAAGAAGTTTGCGAAAAACAAAATCGTCCGTGTACTCGACGCAGTCAATAACGATTTAACACGCGAGCTGAAAGCATTAATGAAATCAAGAAAAGGAAGCGGAAGCGACATCCCGGCCTCTGAAGACGGGCTTCAGTATGTGAAAACGATGATTACGCAATACATGACAACCCTTCAGGATGCGGGCGGCATTACCGGTTTTGATTCTGATCAAGATATCACAATTTCAATGAATGAAGACCGTGACGGCTTCTTGATCGACCTCGCTGTACAGCCTGTCGACGCAGCAGAAAAATTCTACTTTAATGTGGAGGTAAACTAATATGGCATTAAAAGCACAAAACACGATTTCAGGTAAAGAAGGACGCTTATTTCTCGATGGAGAAGAAATGGCGCATATCAAAACATTTGAAGCAAATGTGGAGAAAAACAAGTCTGAAGTAAATATTATGGGCCGCCGCATGACAGGCCATAAAACAACAGGCGCAAACGGAACAGGCACAGCGACGTTCTACAAAGTCACTTCAAAATTTGTGATCCTCATGATGGACTACGTCAAAAAAGGCAGCGATCCTTATTTCACCCTGCAGGCTGTGTTAGATGATAAATCTTCCGGAAGAGGAACGGAAAGAGTCACGCTTTACGACGTAAACTTCGATTCCGCAAAAATCGCCAGCCTCGATGTCGATTCAGAAGCATTAGAGGAAGAAGTTCCGTTTACATTTGAAGACTTCGACGTGCCTGAAAAGCTTTCTGACACGTTTTAATCAAAACTGAACAAGCCATAAACAGACCTTTCTCAGAAAGGTCTGTTTTTAAATGATGAAATCAATTTAAAGATAAGGGAGTTTTTTACATGAGCGAGAAGAACGAAAACGTATATGATCTTTCCTTTTTTATGCCAGGAAAAACAATCGAAGCCGAAGAAATCAAAGTGCCGATCTCTAAACGTTTTGTTGATAAAAAAGGAAATATCGTACCATTTATTTTCAAAGCGATCACGACAGAGCGCATTGACGAACTGGAGAAAGAAACTACAACTTATAAAAATGTAAAAGGCAGAGGCCGTGTAAAAGATTTAGACAGCCAGCGCTTTTATGCCCGAATCGCAGTGGAATCGACAGTCTATCCGGACTTCCGTTCAAAAGATCTTCGAGAAGCTTACAAAACGGCCGACCCGGTAGAAGTAGCGAAACGTGTCCTGTCTGTAGGAGGCGAATACGCAAACTGGCTCAACAAAGCAATTGAGATTAATGGATTCGAAGATGAATTAGAAGACCTGGAAGAAGAAGCAAAAAACTAATAAAAGATGGGCATAAAGAAGCCGTGTATCTCTATTTTGCGATGCACGAGCTTCATTATTCTCCATCAGATTTATTAGAACTGTATGAAGCGCCCAGAAACTTTAAGGCGCTGTTGTATGGGCTGATTGGGTATAAGCTGGATATCCTTGAAAAACAAGCAAAGAAAGGAGGGGCATCGTAATTGGCAAAGCTGACAGCAAGATTTGAAATGGAAGACCGTGTAAGCAAAAAGTTAAGAAAGATACAAAATGGGTTTAGAGCGCTTGAAAAGTATAGAAAAATAGCGCAGCGAAATAGCTCTATAGATATACGAAAAGAAAGCAAAACGGTGTTAAGGACAATTGACCGCATACAAAAATCTATAAAGAAAAAGCTTGGCGCACAAATGATTTCCATTTCAGCTGAGGATAACGCCAGCACTGTCATTCAGAAGGTTCAAACTCAATTGCAGGGATTGCCGTCATCGGTATCTATTAAAATTGGCGCTAATGATCAAGCGACAGAAAAGTTTGAACAATTAAGAGAGCTCGTTGCGGGTTTTAAAGGTTTTACGATTATGCTAAGTGCAGAAGATCAAGTTTCTCCGGCTGTGCAAAAAATACAGCGTTATATGGAAACCGCACTTCAAAATGGTTACTCTGTTACGATACGTGTGATTGATCACGTCATGAAAACAGTCGGCCGCATTTCAGCAGGCATTGACGCACTTACACAAAAAGATAACCAAGTTCATCTCACTTTGAATGATCAGGTATCAAAAAAGCTGGATGAACTTCAGAAGAAAATGGATAGCTTTGGGAAACTAAAGACAGCTGAGAAAACAGCTCCCCCATCAGCTAAGAAAGCAGAGAGCAAAAAGGGAGAGGGAAAAGAAGGCGGTTCCTTTTGGGGAAGCCTCGTTGAAGAAGGCAAAAAGAAGATCAAAGAAAAGTTAGATGAAAAAGTAACT
This sequence comes from Bacillus sp. V26, assembly GCF_034296245.1. Taxonomy (NCBI): domain Bacteria; kingdom Bacillati; phylum Bacillota; class Bacilli; order Caryophanales; family Bacillaceae; genus Bacillus; species Bacillus sp. V26. Next base: position 387,129 of record NZ_JAXKQF010000002.1, read on the forward strand.
GAATATAAAGAAGCCGTTATTGATCGTGTTACCCAAAAATTTGAAAAGTTTAATCCGGAAAAAATACTTGATGATAAGTTTTATGCTTTATTAGATAAAGTGTTCGGTCCCGAAGAAAAAACTCCGGCAGAAAATGCGGGCTGTTGCTGCAACGGGTTGAATCCAGGATCTGGAGGAGCCGCAGAATCAGGAGGCGGAGGCCTTTTAGATTCGTTTATCAGTGAAGGTACAGCCGGTATCAGCAATGCAATTGAGGAATTAAAAAGTACCTTCTTGAAGGAATTTGAACATTTTACACCCGAATCGATCACCTCAAAATTAGAATCATACACAGAATCCATTACATCTAAAATGACCGCACTAGCTGAGAAGTTTAGTCCGGAGACGATTTTAGCAGAGCTCGATAAGTTCACAAGCTCCTTCATGGGAAAAGTAGATGAGATCGCGACAAAGTTTAGTCCGGAAACGATTTTGACAGAGCTGGATAAGTTCACAACATCGTTTATGAGTAAGGTGGATGCAATTGCGGTAAAGTTTAGTCCGAAGACGATTTTGACAGAGCTGGATAAGTTCACAAGCTCCTTTATGGGAAAAGTGGATGAGATCGCGACAAAGTTCAGCCCGGAAACGATTTTGACAGAGCTGGATAAGTTCACAAGCTCCTTTATGGGAAAAGTGGATGAGATCGCGACAAAGTTCAGCCCAGAAACGATTTTGACAGAGCTGGATAAGTTCACAACATCGTTTATGGGAAAAGTGGACAAAATCGCAAGTAAATTCAGTCCCGAATCTATTTTTAAGCAACTGGACAAATTTACGGATTCCTTTATGAAAAAAGTAGACGATATTGCAAGTAAATTCAGTCCTGAAGCCATTTTTAAGCAACTGGACAAATTTACGGATTCCTTTATGAAAAAAGTAGACGATATCGTAAGCAAATTCAGCCCAGAAACCATTTTTAACGAACTGGATAAGTTTGCGGATTCCTTTATGAAAAAAGTGGACGATATCGTAAGCAAATTCAGCCCAGAAACCATTTTTAACGAACTGGATAAGTTTGCAGATTCCTTTATGAAAAAAGTGGACGATGTCGTAAGCAAATTCAGCCCAGAAACCATTTTTAACGAACTGGACAAGTTTACAGACTCCTTTATGAAAAAAGTAGATGATATCGCAAGTAAATTCAGTCCGGACGCGATTCTCACTAAAGCAGAAGACTTTGTAACAAATATTGTTGACAAAATCTCTGAAAAATTCAATTTCCTCAACCCAGATAAAATTGCGAATAAAGCAGAAAAGTTTTTTGATAATATTGTCTCAAAAATCGCGAAAAAATTTGAGAAATTCAGCCCTGATAAAATTATTGAAAAAGCGGGAGAGTTTTTTGAAAAGATTATAAAAGGCATTGCTGAAAAATTGGGGAATCTGGATTTTGGAGGACTGCTTGGCGGCAAATCCAGCGGAAGCAAAGGCAAACAAAAAGCCTCAAAAGCCAATACAAATCACTCAACTTCAAACAACTCAAACCGAACTAAAAAACCTTCTATGAATCAAAAAGCGTCAGGTTCTAAATCGAAGAAGTCAGGCGGCAAATGGGGCGGGGTTTGCGGATGCTGCTGTGCCGGAATCAGTACAGGCAAAAGCAAAAAAGTCAAAAATAGAAACGGTTCATCAAACAAGGGCAATAAATCAAATCCTGTGAATACGCCTAAATCGGCAAAAGCAGCTAAAGGCGGATCAGGCAAAGGTTTTTCAGGCCTTCTGAAAACATTGGGAGAATCAAAAGGTTTGAAGGGCGGACTGAAGGGCTTAAAAGGAGCCGCAAAAGGAATACCGGGATTAGGCGAAATTCTGTCTCTTACTGACTTAGCCGGAATCAATAAGGATAATGCCGGTGAAAAAGTAGGTTCAGCCGGCGGAGGTTTAGCAGGAGCAGCTGCCGGAGCGGCTATTGGAAGCGTTGTGCCGGGAGTCGGAACCGCTATTGGCGGTGTTGTAGGAGGAATTGCCGGCACTTTCGGCGGTGAAAGTTTAGGGAAGGCATTTGATGCCGGCGCTCTAAATGATACATGGAATAGCATTACAGAGGGTGCGCAAAATGCATGGTCAGCCATTCAGGGTACTTGGGGAACTGTATCAACATGGTTTATGGACAATGTTTGGACACCAGTGTCATCCGCAGTTGTGGGCGTGGCTACAAGTATATGGTCAAATATTGTAAACGCATGGACCACCATACAAACAATCTTTAGTACCGTCGCAACATGGTTTATGGATAATGTTTGGACACCGGTGTCATCCGCGGTTGTCGGTGTGGCTACAGCGATATGGTCTAAAATTGTAAATGCATGGACTACGATTAAAAATGTGTTCAGTGCAGTTGCTTCATGGTTTATGAGCAATGTATGGGAGCCAGTCAAATCGGCTGTTATCGGAGCGGCAACCACTATCTGGGATAAAATGACGGGCGCTTGGGATAAGATTAAGAGTGTTTTCAGTACAGTATCAGGATGGTTCATGGATACAGTTTGGAACCCAGTTAAAAATACAGTCTTAGATGTAGGCAAGGGAATATCTGATGCTTTCCAAAAAGCTTTAGATACGGTCAAGAACATTTGGAAGGGTCTGAGCGGCTGGTTTAAAAAGAATATTCAAGAACCTCTTACTAAGGTTGGAGAAACAGTTTCGGATGCTTTTTCTAAAGCGTTTGGCTGGGTAAAGAAAATTTGGGATAAAGCAGGCGGCGTTGTCTCAAGCATTGTCAACTTCGTAACTGGCGGAGGAGACCCGGATGACTATAAAGGAGAAAAAACTAAAACTGATAAACATGCCACAGGCGGCTACATCACAAAACCAACCATCTCATGGATCGGTGAAGCCGGCAAGGAATTCGTTATACCAGTTGATAATAACCGAGGCAGAGGTAAAATGCTTCTCTCACAAGCGGCGTCTAAACTTGGTATGCAAGTCGTAGACGATATGGGAACCGCTTCGTCTTCTGCTGGAAGCCCGGTATCTGTTTCAAGAGGAGCAGCTGCCAGTCCGTTATCAGGATCAGCCTCTCCATCAATGGACACTGCAAGTCTGACAGGGCAAGCGTCCACACTCGGAAAGCAATTTTCAGAAGGCTTTGGTAAAGGCATCAGCAATCAGCCGGTCAAAATGGAAGATTGGAAAAAGAAAAACATCAATACGCCATTTACACAAATGATTTCTTCTTCACCAAATTACGGAAAACAGATGGTAAGCGGCTATGCTAAGGGGCAAAACAGCACAGCAACCGGAACAGACGGCTTTTTACAATCAAAAGTCAAAACACCGTTCCAAGCTACTGTAAACAAATCTTCATCATGGGGAAGCAGTACAATCAAAGGGTTTGCTTCAGGACAAAATAGTTCCCAAACCGGTACCGATCAATATGTAAATACACATGTGAATAAGCCGTTTTTGCGATCTAAAGAATCATCAAACGGCTGGGGTAGCGGCATGATCGGGAATTTTGTTTCGGGTATGACTTCAAAGGCAAGTGAAGTCCATGAAGCCGCCAAAGAACTCGCGAAAAAAGTTGAGAAGGCTTTCCGTGAAGAATTAGATATCCATTCGCCTTCTCGAGTTATGATGAGTCTCGGTCGTTTTGCATCTGTCGGTGTAGTAAAAGGATTGGATTCTGTCGATGTGAAAAAATACGCTGAAAAGCAAGCCGGTTCACTGGCAGCTGCTTATTCCGGAATGGGTGCAGTAGGGGGAAATGTGAAGCAGTGGCTTATGGCTGCAATGATGGCCACAAAGACACCATTAAGCTGGCTTCCAGGATTGATGACGATTGCTCAGTATGAATCAGGAGGCAACCCGAACTCTATTAACCTGTGGGATAGCAACGCGAAGGCGGGAAATCCATCACAAGGACTCATGCAGACAGTCCCGACCACATTTAATGCTCATAAAGCACCGGGCATGGGTAACATTAGAAATCCGATTCACAACGCTGCTGCCGCTATCGGCTATATCAAAAGCAGATACGGCTCAATTGATAATGTACCTGGCATTAAAAGTCTGAAACGTGGCGGTCCCTATGTCGGTTATGCCAACGGCGGACTGATCACAAAAGAACAAATCGCCCGTGTCGGGGAAGGAAATAAACGTGAATGGATCATTCCGGAGGAGCGGGGCATACGCGGCCGTTACCTCCTTCAGAGAGCAGCCCAAGCTTTAGGAATGGAAGTAACAGATCCATCACAAACTCAGCAGTCTGAGCTTTCATCAGGACAAGTATCAGCAGCCGTTACTTCCGGATCCCGGCAAACGGTACAAACAGCCGGAACGAAAGAAATAAAGATTGAATTCAATGGCGACCAGCATTTTCATAACGGACAGGATACAGACAGTCTAGTAGCTAAAATCAGGCAAGCATTACTTGATGAATTACAAAAAGACATTAATACCGGAACAAAGGGGGTCGTGGCTTTTGACTAAGTCTGTCTATGAATTTTGGATATCACAGGGGAAGGAAAAGCTGCGATTTCCCGTTCTTCCAGAGACAATTGACGTATCTAATAGCTTACAAAATGACTCAGTAAAAATAACAGGGCTGGGTGAAATCACATTTATTGAAGAGCCCGGAGCTAAAGAAATCTCTTTTTCTTCTTTTTTTCCAAAAAAGTATAGCCCGATAGCTGAATATCAGAATATCCCTTCTCCAGAGAACGCCGTTGTTAAAATTGAAAAATGGATGAAGGCTAAAAAGCCTGTTCAATTTTTAATTACGGGAACAAAAATAAATATGACATGCAGCATCGAAAGCTTTAAATACAGTGAAGGAGACAAAGAGATAGGAGATAGGGATTTTGATATTGTACTGAAAGAATACAAAACCGCTTCCCCCCGAAAAATCAAGCAAAAGAAAAAAACAAAGGCAAAACGTCCGTCAAAGGCCTCTCCGAAAACCTATACAGTAAAAAAGGGAGACACGCTTTGGGACATTGCCGGCAGATTTTACGGGAACAGCACGCAATGGCGCAAAATTTGGAACGCCAATAAAACAGCGATGATCAAGCGAAGCAAACGAAATATCAGGCAGCCGGGCCACTGGATTTTTCCCGGTCAAAAATTAAAGATACCGCAATGAAGCAGGTGATGTATGATGATAGAATTGTTCGTCATTAAAGATACAGAATGGCTTGAGCTGGTAGCGGAAAGCGTGTCGCTGGAGGGGCACCGATATCAAGCGCCGCGCTCCATAGAAGCGACCATCGTCATTAAACAGGGCGACCAGAAATATTACAGCGTCACAGAAGGAGATACCGTCTTGTTTAAGTGGAAGGGAAAAGAGCTTTTCCGCGGGATCGTCTTCGCCCGAACGCCTGATGAACATACGCTTGCCTTCAGTGCGTACGATATGCTGCAATATCTGGTCAAAAATCAGGATGTGTACGTGTTTTCCAATCAGCGTGCTGACCAGATGATCAGGAGGATCGCCAATGATTTTCAAATTCCGACAACCTCTATTGCGAACACAAGTCATACGATCAAAAGCCTTGTGATTAAAAATGATACGAGCCTGTACGACATCATATTGAAGGCTTTAAAACAAACAAAGAGCCAGACGGGCCGGAATTATCAGCTGTATTCGGAAAAAGGAAAGCTGGGTCTGCGCGCTTGGCCAGATCCGTCTGAGATATGGGTGCTGGAAACCGGCGTCAATATTACGGGCTACCAATACAGCACGTCTATAAATGATACCGCTACACGAGTCGTGCTGCGCCGCCAGAAGGATAATAAGACGTATAAAGCGTCTGCGAAGGACAGTTCAGGCTTAAACAAATACGGCGTGCTTCAATATACGGAGACCGTAACGGACGAAATTAACCAGGCGCAGCTTCAGCAGAGGGCTGACGTACGCCTTGCTGAAAAAAAGGGCGTAAAAAAAGAACTGAAAAATATTCAGGCCATCGGCATTCCAGAAGTGCAGAGCGGCTTGCCTGTCTATATATCCATTCCGGAGGCCGGGATTAAGAAAACCTACTGGGTAGATACAGACCGGCATGAGTTTAAAGGAACGAAACATACGATGACCATTGATGTTGTCGAAAAGAATACGATGCCGGAAGGGGTTTCCTGATGAGACTGAGTGAAGCCATCAAACATTTGGCCGTCGGTGCGGTTGATGCTGAATCTCCGGTGGAGCTGCTCCCAGCTGAGGTGGTTTCGGTTTCTCCTGTTGAAATCAAATTAAAAGAAAACAGCAAACTGATTATACCGGCTGACGCTCTCATCATCCCAAAACGGATGCAGTCCGGAGGAGATGATGCACTCGAGCTGGGGGATCGCGTCATGACTGCAGCCCTGACAGGCGGGCAATCGTTTTATATTTTAGATAAACTGTAAACAAAACCGCTTCGGACGAAGTGGTTTTTTATTTAGCATGTATAAAGGAGTGGGCATCATGGCCCTGACACCAGAAGTGGAGTTTGAGGATATTGAAGATGACGGCGAAGTCATTGAAACCTCGCAAACCTACAAAATAGATTTTGAAAACGGAAGAATTACAAATGAGCTGATTACCGGGCTTGAAGCAATCAGACAGTTTGTGTATATCGCCTTACAAACTGAACGATATGCGTATTCAGTTTACAGCCATAATGTCGGAAATGAGCTTCAGGACGTGCTTACAGATCATGAGACGACTGATGCATACAAAAAAATGGAGATTCCAAGGCTCATAGAAGAGGCACTTGTTTATGATGACCGGATTTCCGCTGTAACAGACTTTGAGATAGAAAAACAAGGCGATGCGTTTCATGTTTCCTTTGTAGTCGAGACAGATGAAGGATCGCTTGAGATTGAGGAGGTGATTGGCGAAGATGTTTGAGGATCAGACCTTTGAAGATATTATGGAGCGTATGCTGAACAGCATCTCCGCAGATATTGACACGAGAGAAGGCAGTGTTATTTATAACGCATTAGCCCCAGCGGCAGCCGAGCTTGCGAAGTCGTATATATGGCTTGATACCGTGCTTGAGCTTGTGTTTTCTGATACTGCGCAAGGAGAGTTTTTGGACCGGCGCGCTGCGGAAGCGGGGATTGAACGGACAGCTGCCACAAAGGCCGTGAGAGCAGGGGAGTTCACAGCTGGCGTTAGAATTCCTGAAGGCTCCCGCTTCTATGTGGACAATCTTTATTTTCAATATACAGGAGACGGGACGCTTGTCTGTGAAACGCCGGGAGAAGCAGGAAATGCCAATCTGACAGGACGCAATTTACTGTCACTGGATACCATCCCGGGATTGGAAAAAGCGATTGTCAAAGAGATTCTGATTCCGGGGCGTGAAGAAGAAGGAGACGACAGCTTAAGAGAACGGTATTTTACGAGGGTTCGGCGTGAGGCTGTCAGCGCCAATAAAATGCATTATAAAGAGTGGGCTGAAGAAGTGGACGGGGTTGGAAAAGCAAAGATCTTTCCGCTTTGGAACGGAGACGGGACGGTTAAAATTGTCGTCACGAATGCCAACCTTGAACCGGCTTCTGAAATCTTAATTCAAAAAGTGAAAGACTATATTGACCCTGAGCCCGGTCAGGGCGAGGGGCAGGCGCCAATCGGAGCCGTTGTCACAGTGGAAAGCGCGGTCTGGAAGGAAGTTGAGATTTCAGCCGAGGTGCTTCCAGAAGTCAATCACCCGATTGATGAAGTAAAGACAGAAATTCAAGAAGGCGTTTTAAATCTCTTTAAGAAAATGGCATTCGAAGATAACATTATCCGCCTTTCTCAAATTAATAACATCGTCTATAATTCGCCGTCTGTCAGTGATTATTCAAATATTAAAATCAACAGCACTTCCGAAAATTTAGTGCTGAGCGACGTAGAAATCCCTAAGCTTGGGCAGGTGAAGATCATTGAGCAAACAAGATGACATGATTTCATATCTGCCGCCGTTTCTCACAAGCTTAAAAGAAATGTCGGAGCTGCTGAAAGCGGAAGCACCTGAGTTTGATCAGCAAAATAACAGCATATTTGATCTGACAGACCAGTTATTTGTGCCAACAGCAACATGGGGGCTTAGCCGCTGGGAAAAGATTTTAAACGTGCCGCGGGAATCGGGAGACACCGATGAAATCAGACGATTGAGGCTCATTTCAAAAATGTCGAACATTCCGCCGATCACATACCGGGCCATTGAGCAAGCGGTGAACCGTTTCTTAAAAAAACCGTCGGCACAAGTCCGCCTGCTGCCCGGTGAATACCGCTTTAATGTAGACGTCAATATTGATGATCTCCAGCACATGAATGAGCTGATCGAAACACTGGAAAATATGAAGCCGGCACATCTGGCGTATACGCTCAGAGGCGGATTAAATGAGACGCTCCAAATAAAGGACACAGTCATCATGAATCACCGAAGATACCGAACAGCCAGTGAGCTGAAGGTCGGTTATTCTGTCACCCTTAACAATAATGAGGTGGTCTTAACTTGATTTCAACCATATACAGAGAACGTACAGCTGCCGATCTGAAAAGCAGGATTCATCACGTGCTACTTAACGGACAAGAAACAGAAATAGTGGAGCTCACCATTGAAGGAGCAACAGTGACCGTTCTGACAAAACGTGAGGAAGATATTAAACATATCGAAACGGTACAAATTTTTGACGAACTGGGCAATGTCATTACAGAAAGAAAAACAGACCTGGACGTCAGCGAAAACAGAACACTCGATTTCAGATTTACTTTTGAGGTGGTGTAAACATGGCATACGAAGAAAAAACAGACTGGCTCCCGGACGATCCCATCAACGAAGATGACGTCAACCGCTGGGAAAAAGGAATAAAAGACGCCCACACAGACCTGGCCGCCCACAAAAACGACATGAACAACCCCCACAACACAACAAAGGCGCAAGTCGGGCTGGGGAATGTGGATAATGTGCAGCAGGCGGCAAAGAAGGATTTTGACCAGCATGAGCAAGATCAGGTGCGGCATATTACAGAGGAAGAGAGGGTGAAATGGAACAGTGGACAGTTATCTAAGATTACAAATGATAATGGACAACCTATGTTCAATATCACGAGTGATTTCCATACGGAACTGTTGAACTATCCTACATTGACTTATTTTTCTTACAGTGGCTCACCTTTAAATTCTCCGGGTGGATCAGGAAGGGGATTTTGGACTTGCAGTGATAGTAAGTTATATGGGCATGTTATTGTGATGACAAATGATAATAGAACCTATCGCAAAACGTTATCAAATGGCAACTGGTCAGATTGGATTGAATTGGAGACAACAAATGGTGCTCAAACAAAGGTGAACGCTCATGCCGCCAAGTCGGATATACACGTAACACAAGCGGAGAAGGATAAATGGAACAACAGCCAGCTTTTTAAAATAACAGCGGATAATGGTCAAGGAAAACTATACTTAAATGAAACCGATGATTTTCATGAAATTGTACCAAAGAATACTGGAATGGTTCATTTTACGTCTGCTTCTAATACAGTGAATGGTCCTGGTACTGCAGTTAGAGGCATATGGACAGTTAATGCTACCGGAAATTACGGCCAGATTATTGCTTTTGATAATACAAATAAAACTTATCGAAAGACAATATCTGGAGGGAACTGGTCTGAGTGGACAGAACTAGAAACAACTGTGGGAGCACAGTCTAAAGTATCTAATCATGCCAAGGACTCAACAGCTCATATTACGACAGAGGAACGGAACAAATGGAATGCTGGTCAGTTGTCTAAAATTACGAACGATACGGGCGGGGTTCTAGTTTCAATAGGTGACGCAGATGATTTCCTAAGTAAAATTGTTCAAACTGGAGAGAAGTTTGGAACTTTTTATTCTACTGGAAAACCGACTAATGCACCTTCTGCATTATCTACAAGAGGATTTTTTCATTTTACAGCTACTGATAGTGATGGGAATGGAACTTTTGGGTACGTAGTCGCTATTGATTATAGGAATAACATGTTTACAAATTATCTTGGTGCTAATTTGGATTGGCAAGGATGGAATAAAGTTGAAACTGAAAGCGGTGCTCAAACAAAGGTTGATAAATCCTTAACTGATGCAAAAAACTATGTAGATACAAACTACTCAAATCAGAAACTAACCATTCTTACAGGTTCTAATGCAATTCAAGACGCAAGAACTGGTGGAGAATCTTATCCGCCAGGACTTACCTTTATGGATATTGGCCAAGGAAATACAACAGGTTATCCGCTAGGCTATGGAATTGTGAAAAATGAAAAATATAGTAATTATCGTTTTACACAATATTTTTATGGCACAGGTAATGAAACAAGTGTATATGCAAACAATACCGGAACTTGGATACGTCACTGGTGGTCTGGTTCAGGATGGACTCCTTGGGAAAAAATCTCTGGTTTCGGGCATATGATTGCAAAAACAACAGGTAAACAAGCGCTGAATAAAGGGGAACAAAATAAAATATTATTTAAAAATGTACTGAAGGATAGCAATAACCTGTATGATCCATCTAACAGTAGATTTGTAGCAAGTCACGCTGGTATGTATTTGGTTAATGCCAGCTTATATTTTCAAAATACATTACAGTATTCCAATTTTGAGTTGTATACGTATGTGAATGGTTCGCAATATAAATTAATGAATCAGTTTAGAACGCCAGCTCCTAAAGATAATAGTGATTCAAAAGAATTTTATGTAACTGTTACAGGATCGGTTGCGGTATCGCTTAATGCGGGTGATTATGTGGAAATCTACGTTTATGTGGGGTACACAGGTACAGAAACTCGGTATATTGTTGATGATACGTCCATTAGTAAAAATTACTTTGATATCCTAGAACTCGGAGGCCGAAATTTCCCTACACTATAGGAGGTGCAAAATGATATTATACGATGCAATCATGTACAAATACCCTGACGCTGTGCCAAGAAAGGATTTCGAGCTGCGGAATGACGGAAATGGTTCCTATATTGAAAAATGGAACCTGCGTGCCCCGATCCCGACGCAAAAAGAGCTGGAAGCCTGGTGGGAGGAATCGCAAAAAAACCCGCCGTACGAGCCGCCTGATCAGGTGGAGGTACTTGCTCAGGAATTGTCGCAGGAAAAGCTGGCACGCAAGCAGCTTGAAGAGCTAAACAAAACGTTGGGGAGCGAGTTGTCAGATATAAAGCTCTCATTATTATCTTTGAAAGGAGAGAGTGCTGAATGAATTATTGGGTGCTTGCCTTACATTATGATTGGGCGACGACAGATATGGTGAAGCAGGCCATACAATTCAAAGACTGTTCTGAAGAGGATCTGGCAGAAGGCGTGAACAAAAAGCTGATCACTTCTGACCAGTATGAAGAAATTACCGGTAAAGCCATGTAGGCTTTTTTATTTTGCTCATTTTTACATGAAAAGGAGGATAAAAATGGTCAAGTATCAATATGAGTTTCCTCTCGATAAGACTGGAAAAGCTGGAGCTGTGAAGCCGTATAGAGGAGAAAAAACCGATTTTGTCACACCTGTTTCGAATCTCTCAGGTGTAGCGGAGATTTTAACAAATGCCGCGTTAAAGGCCACTGAGACATACAGTCAGCTTGGGCAAGACAGACTGGGCGCAGTTCTGATTTCGAAAGTAAAGGGCTGGGCGTATGCAGATCGTGAAGGCACGCTCTTTATAGAAGAAAGCGACAATAACAATGTTTGGACAACGACAGCAGTAGTTAATGTCGCAGCAGGTGTTTTGACAGCGACTGAATGGGTGTATATTACGAAACGCTATTACCGATTTCGGTATGTTAACGGCAATCTCCAGCAATCGGAGTTTGTGTTATATCAATCAGTCGGCGCAGGTGAAATGGACGTACGCTTAAATGACAACCTTCCTTTGCAAATTGATTTGAAGGAAAACCAAACAAACGATGGGTGGCTGAAAGTGGAAGCTGGCAAAACGTTTGACTTTGTTTTTCACGAAAATGCCGATTCCGCCGGCGAAGGTACTGCTTTACCCGTGGACGGTGCCGCGCATTTACTCGTTGAAGTATTCGGCACAGCGGAAACGAGAGAGGTGAAATTTTGGGGGAAATCTGTGTCAGGACAGAAACTTCCAATCAGAGGCGTGAAATCGGATGATGCTTCTTCCGCTTGCAGCACCTTAGGCAAGGATGAGGCTTGGTCCTTTGATATTAAAGGCTTTAAGGAGATCGTGATGGAGATTGCCAGCATGAGCGGCGGGAGTCTATCAATTAAAGGAACCGCGGTCTCTTAACCATTGCAATTGGCCTCGGAAAGGAGGTGATCCGCATGTAAAGGAGGAGTGAATGATGCAGCAAGACATAGATGTTAATGTGTTTCAGCAGGATTTAGCAGACATAAAAGGTGAGCAAAAAGCGCTCGAACAGAGAGTTTCCGCATTAGAACGCGTGTCTGACCGGCAAGATCAGCAAATCATGACGCTGAACGAAAAATTAAACAAAATTGATGAAAATACAACATGGATTAAGCGCACCATTACTGGTGCCATCATTACAGCAGTGTGCACAGGGATCATCGGCGGAGCGATCGCCATTATGTACAACCTGCTGCAGCATTAAGGGGGATTATCATGAAAACGTATGATAAAGGCACGGTCACTAGGACGGTGCTTCTTTTGCTTGCGCTCATCAACCAGAGCATGCTGATGTTTGGCAAATCCCCATTGGACATACAGGAAGAGCAGGTGAATCAGCTTGCAGATGCTCTGTATTCAGCAGGATCAGTGATCTTCACAATTGGGACAACACTAGCAGCTTGGTTTAAAAACAACTATGTAACAGAAAAAGGGAAAAAGCAACGCGACTTGTTAAAGGAAAATAATCTGACGAAATAAGGAGAGATGAAAATGGTTAACATTATTCAAGACTTTATTCCGGTCGGTGCAAATAACCGACCAGGCTACGCGATGACACCTCTTTATATTACCGTACACAATACAGCGAATACGGCAGCAGGCGCTGATGCCCAAGCGCATGCCCGCTATTTGAAAAACCCTGATACGTCAACAAGCTGGCATTTTACAGTTGATGATACAGAGATTTATCAGCATCTGCCGTTAAATGAAAACGGCTGGCATGCAGGAGACGGGAATGGAAGCGGCAACCGGGCTTCTATTGGGATTGAAATTTGTGAAAATGCGGATGGCGATTTTGCACAAGCAACAGCTAATGCCCAGTGGCTGATCAAAACATTGATGGCTGAACACGGTATCAGCCTCGCTAACGTCGTGCCTCACAAATATTGGTCAGGGAAGGAATGCCCTCGCAAACTGTTGGATACGTGGGACTCGTTTAAAGCGGGAATTGGCGGTGGCGGGAGCCAAACTTACGTCGTAAAAAAAGGTGACACACTTACATCCATAGCGAGAGCGTTCGGTGTTACTGTTGCTCAGCTGCAAGAGTGGAACAATATCGAAGATCCGAATCTCATTCAGGTTGGTCAAGTGTTAATTGTAAGTGCTCCATCGTCCGCTGCAGAGCCAGAACTCTATCCGCTCCCTGACGGTATCATTCAGCTGACAACACCATATACCTCAGGCGAACACGTCTTTCAAGTGCAACGAGCGCTGGCAGCTCTCTACTTTTATCCTGATAAAGGAGCTGTGAACAACGGAATCGACGGCATTTACGGGCCGAAAACAGCAGACGCGGTTGCGCGTTTTCAGTCTGTTAACGGTCTACCCGCCGACGGTATCTACGGACCTGCGACAAAAGCGAAGATCGCTGCTCAATTAAGCTGATGAAAGAACATAAAAATCCCGGAGTTGCTCCGGGATTTATTTTTTCTTACTCAATTTTTTTAGAATTCCCGCACTCCGCTCCCTCACCCGAAGCGAATACCCGGAAAAGCCAAACCTCCCGTAATCAATAACTTTCACACGCCGCACCAATTTTTTCACTGTATCACCTGACATTATCCTCTGTTTGTTTTATTATATGTAGCCCCTTAAGAAAAGGAATAAGGACAAGAGCTGTTTCTCTTGTCCTTTTAGTGTGATCATGCTTTTTTTCGTTTATACTCATCAATCAGCCGTTCGTTTTCTTTGAAGATTCTTGCTGTGTGCGGACTGACTTGATAGCTTGCGACACTGGTGGTTGAACGTTTTTTCAGGATTTTAAACGGTTTCTTTGCCCGCGGATGGCATCCGTTTTGAAACGCGTTTTCCATTATCCTTCACCTTCCTCCTCAATTGGCAGCACCAAATCATATATGCTCGTTAATGATGTGAATAGCAAATAATCAAATTCCGTTACAATGCTGTCAGACGTCAGTTTGATGACATAGCTCTGTGTCTCGATTGTAAAGGGAATGAGCACTACTTTTCCATACTGGTCGTAATAGACATCCTTTCGATCCAGCCTCGTTTGCACGTCAGCGGGATCCTCCATGTGCTCGGTTAACCGGTCTTTATCAGGCTGTGTCGAATAGTGACAAAGGCTGGCCGTCAGATTCATTTTATCAGCATAGGTTTTAAGCAGTTTATCAATTCCTTCAGCATATGCTTCTATACTTCCATAATAAACATGAATCGGTTCGTTTTTCAATAGATATTGGTATGTTTTCAGCCGATCGAGATACATGTGGAGCATTTCGTTGTTTTCTTCGAGAATTTCTCTTGTGTCTGTTTCCAGTTCACTGCCGGCCAGTTTTTTCACATAAGCGCTCAAAAAGATAAAAGCGTCAATTAAAGCAAAGCTGACAGCGACAATGACATACCGTTCCCAGTTTGTGAACAGGGAAGAGGGATCATATGTCCAGTATATCATGGCACCAAAAACAAATAGCAAATACCATGTTTTTCGGATGGCGGACATTTTTTCTTTGACCTTCGCTTCGAACCGCCACGTGGCGTATACGTATAAGCCTAAAGCGGCCATAGTGCACCAGACCATGATTTGAAAGAATAAAAGCATACATCAATCCCTCGCATCTGAAATAGGTTCTGATTATTGTATTCTAGAAATGCGGCTGGTTTTCCTGTTTCATCAAAAAAACCGCTCCTTTGACAGAAGCGGTGAAACATTAAAAAATCATATTTAAGATAAAGTAGGCGATGGCACCAAGTGTCGCTGAAATCGGAAGCGTGATGACCCATGTAATGAGCATCCGCTTTGCTGTGCCCCAGTTTACGCCTTTTACCCGGTGTGATGCACCGACGCCAAGGATTGATGAAGAAATGACGTGGGTTGTACTGACCGGCAAATGAATAAATGTGGCGCCGAAAATAATGGCTGCCCCGGTTAAGTCAGCGGATACACCGTTTACCGGACGAATCTTCATGATTTTTCCGCCAACGGTTTTAATGATTTTCCATCCGCCGATTGAAGTTCCGAGACCCATGGCTGTCGCGCAGGCGAATTGCACCCAGGTTGGAATATCATTAGCAGAAGTATGTAAATTTGCTGTGATGAGAGCCATTGTGATAATTCCCATTGCTTTTTGCGCATCGTTTGTTCCGTGTGTATAGGATTGCAGGGCAGCAGTTATAATCTGCACTCTGCGGAATTGCTTGTTTGTTTTCGCCAAATTGCTGTCTTTGAAGATCAGCTTGACGATGCTGTAAAGAATATAACCAAGGACAAAGGCAATAATTGGTGATAAGATGAGTGCCTCAATGATTTTAATGAAGCCCTTATAATTTAACGCAGTAAATCCGGCTGCCGCAACGGCTGCACCGGCAATTGCCCCGATGATGGCATGGGATGAGCTGCTTGGGATGCCATAATACCAAGTGAGCAGGTTCCACGCTATTGCTGCGACTAAAGCAGCCAAAATAACAACAGAGCCATTTTCCAAAGTATAAGGGTCTACAATATCTTTCGTAATGGTTTTGGCAACACCTGTAAACGTCATTGCTCCGACAAAGTTCATCACTGCCGCCATTATAATGGCATGGCGCGGTTTCAACGCTTTTGTTGATACTGAAGTCGCAATTGCGTTCGCCGTATCATGAAACCCGTTGATGAAATCAAACGCCAGAGCAAAAATGACTATTAGTATCGTTAATATAAATAGAATATCCATTTTTACCCCTCGTTACGCGTTTTTCATAATGATGGTTTCAAGATTATTGGCAACACTTTGGCACGAATCGGCAATTTCTTCAAGTGTTTCGTAAATTTCACGATATTGAATGACTTTAATTGGATCTGTTTCATTTCCGAAAAGATTCTTTAATGATTTTCTGTGCAGGTTGTCACAGCTGTGTTCATACTCTTTAATTTTGATCGCGTGAGGCTGAATATCCTTTAAGCGGTTTTCTGCCAGCAGCTCAATTGTAATCAAAATTTCTTTCGCGCATTCTCTGATGTATCCGCTGAATTTATCGATATGCTCGTCTGATGAAGTAATTGAGAAAATCTCCATCATGGCAGAGAAATGTTCGATTCCGTCAAGCACATCATCCAGGCTGTTTGTCAGCTGAAGGATATCCTCGCGCTCAATAGGAGTGATGAATGCTTTGTTAAGCTCTTTGATCATGACATGAACATGATTGTCACCTTTTGTTTCATATTCCTTTAACGTATCTGCAAACTCTTTAAGCGTCGTTTGGTTAGTGACCTTAAAATTCAAAAAATATTCTGCAGTTTCGTCTATGTTCTTTGCAATTTCTGTTAAAAGGAGTGAGAACTTATCTTTTTTTCTTCTTATCATTAAAAACCCTCCATAGTTTGAATGAACAATGCACACATCAAATTATTATATAGCCTTTTGTCGAAAAAAAACAGGAAAAGTCGAAAAAAACGCGGCTTGACTTTTTTAATAAAACGTGTCTCCTTATTTTGGCCTACTTCACCTCAAAAAAACGAACCAAGTTTGCAAAATCTTTCTGGTTAACGTAAAAAGTATATCAAAAGTTGTGTTTTTTTTGTCAACATTTATCTTCTGATTCACCAAAAAACGGTTCCCTAAACAAGGGAACCGTTTTTTTAGCTGGCTTTTCGTTTTTGCATCCAATAATACACAGGGAGTCCGGCCAGACCGATGAGAATTGATAATCCGCAGCTTAATGTGTCTGTAATGAGTGTGCTTCCCAATACAAAGAATGAACCTGCGATCGCCAATATCGGCATGAACGGGTAAAGCGGAACACTGTAAGCACGCGTTTTTCCCTTTGTTTGTTTGCGAAGAATAAATACTGCAAAAAAGGCCATCACATAAAAGATATAGATCATAAAAATAGAGATCTCAGAAAGCTTATCAGGATTACTGATGAGCATCAGGATGATCGCCACAGCGATTTGGAAAGAAATCGCAATCCACGGTGTGCGGAATGTCGGGTGCACGCGGGACAATTTCTCAGCAAAAGGCAGCTGTTTTCGTTCTGCCATCGCAAAGGTCACACGCGGGAAAGAAAGAACCTTTCCGTTTAAACAGCCGAAGATGCTGACAATAATTCCGATACTGACCAGCTTTCCGCCGATTGAACCGAACAGCATGCTGGCAGCAGTGCTTGTCGCATTTTCTCCAAGTGTCACAATTTCGTTTGCGGACAGGATATGCAGCAGCGCAAAATTAATGAAGATATAAATGGCTGTTACGATTAACAGTCCGCCAGTCATTGCGCGAGGCAGAAGCTTTTCAGGATTTTTCATTTCTCCGCCGAGAGCCGCAAGCAGGATCCATCCGTCATAAGCAAACAATGTGGCCAAAATGGCTGCTCCGAAATTCATATCAGAAATGCTTTCGTTTACTGCTGTAAAGATATGCTGATCGCCTTTCCAAAGGCCGAATATAATGATACAAGCAATCGGAATCAGCTTTCCGACCGTAGTCAGCGTTTGAACAAAACCGCCGTATTTTGTACCGATAATATTAATTACACATAAAAAGATAACTGCGATAATACCGATTACCTTTGATAGTCCTGAACCCCAGCCGAAAAGATTCGCCATTAAAGATCCAAAATATAAACCGAGTGCCCCGATAATCGCCGGGCCGTAAATAATGATCTGCACCCAGCCGCATAAAAATCCCCAAAACTCGCCGTATACTTCTTCAAGGTACGTATAAAGTCCGCCTGTTTTCGGAATCTGCGTACCGATTTCTGCAATCGTCAGTCCGCCTGCCAGCGTTAATATACCGCCTAACAGCCACGCAAATAGCGCAGTTTTTGAGTCTCCTGAATAAGCGAGCACAGCACCGGGCTTCATAAAAACGCCGGAACCGATAATGGTTCCAATAACAAGAGTAAGGGCAAACAAGAGGCCTATCTCTTTTTTTAAACCGTTTTCTTCAGTATGCATGTCCTTAACCTCCTATGATGAAGCTTCGTGATGAAGAATCTATTTTTCATATTGTAAACCCTATTTTAGAAAAGTGAAATAAAATAAATTTTCTGATTTTCGATATTTGCTTTATTTCCATTCGTGAAATCTGTGAAATCGTCTATTTAATATCTCTTGAAACGAATAAAATTGAGGTTAATCTTATCTAAAGTTCGTGTTTTGCGAAAGGTGTTCAAGCGGAGAATGAACGCATTAAACGGCTGACAGCGGGACTTAGCAGGATGCCGGACCTAGATGAAGCTGATATGTTGACTTTCGTATGTGAATAAAATACCTTGTAATTAGGAAAATAAATATACATCTTTAATATAATATCTCGAAATCGAGATAAATTGACCTGGAGGGACAGCATATGAAAGTCAACGGCATTCACCACGTGTCCGCATTAACAGCTGACGCGCAAAAAAACTTAGATTTCTATAGTAAAGTATTAGGATTAAAACTCGTCAAAAAATCCGTAAACCAAGATGAACCGACGATGTACCATCTATTCTACGGAGATGAAGTGGCAAATCCGGGAACGGAACTGACGTTTTTTGAGATTCCCCGCATTGCGCCGTTTCATGCGGGAACAAACAGTATTTCTTCTATTGGATTGCGTGTTCCAAGCACAGAAGCGCTGCATTACTGGAAAGAACGTTTTGAAGAGCATCAGGTGGCGCATAGCGGCATCGCCCAAAGAGCCGGACGTGACATATTGGCGTTCGAAGATCATGAAGGACAGCGCCTTGTGCTGACTGCTGATGAGAAAGGCAAAGGTTATGGTCTGCCTGTTAAACAAAGCGGCATTCCGGAAGAATTTTCATTTCGCGGGTTAGGGCCTGTTGAACTGACAGTGCCGTACGCTGAACCAACATTACATGTATTAACCAATATTCTTGGGTTTACAGAGATCAGCCGAGAGCCGGTTGAAGGACAGGGAACAGCGGTCATTTTAGAATCTGGAGAAGGCGGTGCGGCCACAGAAATCCATTTAATTGAAAGAAATGATCTTCCGCGCGAACGTCAAGGAAAAGGAAGTGTCCATCATGTCGCATTTCGCGTAAGAGACGAAGAAGAGCTTGCCGGATGGCACCGCATCATCAGCCGGGAGGGCTTTAGCAACTCAGGCATCGTTGAGCGCTACTATTTCAAGGCGCTGTATTTCAGAGAACCGAACGGCATTCTGTTTGAGTTATCTACAGACGGTCCGGGCTTTATGGTTGATGAAGAAATTGATGAGCTTGGCCAAACCATCGCTCTTCCTCCATATCTTGAGCATAGAAGAGAGGAAATCGAAGCAAGACTGAAGCCGATTCAATAACGATATATTGTGATTCTTTGCCTTCCGGCGTCACCGGAAGGCTTTTTTTGTTCAAAAACGGCTTACATAAATAGCGTGGATGATTAGGTACAAAATATCAGATTTAGAACGGGATAAAGACCCAAAAAATTTTGCTTTTATGGACTGATCGTATGAATTGGTTTTGGCAAAAATATTGCCTTTGTTTATTAATAGTTTTTTCACATTTGCTTGTTACACTATTTCAAAGTTAGACGAAAAGGAGTGAAGACACACGTGGAAAAGAAAAAACGCGAGCTGGACATCTTCCTGATTCTCATTTTGCTCGCATCTGCCTTTTTAAATATCTATAACATCTGGAATGATAATACGGTGAATCCTTATTACACCGCTGCAGTCACAAGTATGATGCAAAGCTTTCATAATTTTTTCTATGCCTCATTCGACGCGGCCGGGTTTATAACGGTTGATAAACCGCCTGTTACGTTCCAGATACAAACCATCAGCGCACTTATATTCGGTATGCATGGCTGGAGCGTCATCCTGCCTCAGGCACTGGCTGGTGTAGGTTCTGTCCTTTTAATGTATCTGTTAATAAAACCGACATTCGGTAAGACGGCAGCAAGAATTGCCTCTTTCATCATGGCATGTACACCGATTGCGGTGGCTGTGGCCCGGACAAACAATGTTGATGCATTACTGGTATTTTTCTTATTGCTGGCTACATGGCTTCTCTTTAAAGCCATCAGAAAAGGAAAGCTGATCTGGCTGTTAGCAGCATTTTTCGTCGTTGGTGCAGGTTTCAACACAAAAATGCTTCAAGCTTATATGATTTTACCGGCTTTTTTATTGTTCTACCTGATTGCGGCAAATGCCACAATCAAGAAAAAAATTATTTCATTAGGAAGCGCATTAGTTGTATTAGCGGTAGTTTCGTTATCATGGCCGCTCATCGTTGACAATATCCCTGCCAGCAAACGCCCTTATGTCGGAAGCAGCCAGACCAACTCTGTTTTGGAATTGGCTTTCGGATACAACGGAATTCAGCGGCTGACAGGACAAAATTCCGGCGGCGGTCAGGGCGGGTCAGGCGGAGACACAGCAAAAGAAATGCCTTCTGCGGAGAACCGTTCATCTGACGCTCAGGCACCGCCTAATCAGTCATCAAGCAGCAGCTCATCAAACGATGACAAATCTGCAAATGGCAATATGACGGCACCGCCATCCAATGGGGAAATGCCAAGCAGCGGTCAAGGAGGCCCTCCAAACGGCGGAGGAGATGGCGGAAAAGGCGGACCTGGCGGCGACGGAGGTAAGGGCGGTTCAGGCGGATCGAAAATGCAATCAGGTACAGGAATGTTCGGAACGGGAACACCTGGCCCGCTTCGGCTCTTCCAACAAGAACTATCTGATCAAATCAGCTGGCTGCTGCCATTTGCGGTTTTTGGAATTGTGGGCTTGCTGATTGCAGGCGCGAGAGAAAGAAGAAGATTATCTGTTGAGCAGAAGGAGACGGTGTTCTGGGTTGCATGGCTTGTGCCGATTGCCGGATTCTTCAGCGTAGCAGAATTTTTCCATCATTATTATCTCATTATGCTGGCGCCGCCGATTGCTGCACTTGTCGGAGCTGGATGGGTTGCGCTCGTTCAGTTATACCGAAACCATACAGGCTGGAAGTCTTGGCTTTTGCCGGCGGCGATGATTGCCGCAACAGGATTTGAATTGTTTATTCTGAGAAACTACAACGATCAAATCGGTGTTGGATGGAGTATCGGCGTAGGGGTTATCGGTGCGTTATCTGCCATTGCTCTTTTGATTTTTAAACAGCGTGAAAAACCGCTCACATATTATATATCACTTGCAGGTCTTCTCGTATTGCTTGTGATGCCGATTTATTGGGCAAGCACACCTCTCCTGTACGGAGGAAACAGTTCTCTTCCTGAAACAGGGCCGCAGCTCGCTTCAAGCAGCGGAAAAGGCATGGGAATGAACGAGTCGAGTGTAAATGAAAAATTAATTGAGTATTTAGAAGAAAACAACTCCGGAGCGGAATATTTATTCGCCACAACTGATTCAAACACAGCGGCTCCGTATATTATCAAAACGAAAAAGGCCGTCATGACGATCGGCGGATTCAGCGGTTCTGACCCGGCCATCACGCTGACTCAATTTAAAAAGCTCGTAAAAGAAGGAAAAGTGAAATACTTCTTGGCTTCAGGAATGGGGAAAGGCGGAAACAATGAAATTGTCGAATGGGTTCAAGAAAACGGCAAGAAAGTTTCTTCTGATAAATGGCAGTCAAGCGCTGATCAGCAGACATCATCTGATCAGACTGATTCATCAGGTACGGCAAGCGAGAGCAACGCTTCAGGCCAAACCGGCAAAATGGGCGGCGGGCCTGGCGGAATGAACCAGTCAGCTGCATTATACGAACTAAATGCTGATGAATAGGAGGAAAAAACATGAGCAGACATATTCAATATTCAATTGTGGTACCTGTGTATAATGAAGAGCTTGTCATTCATGAAACCTATCAGCGCTTAAAAGAGGTCATGGATCAAACGAAGGAAAACTATGAACTGCTATTTGTAAATGACGGCAGCAAAGATCGCAGTATTGAGATTTTAAGAGAACACAGTCTGATTGATCCGAGAGTGAAAATCATTGATTTTTCCAGGAATTTTGGGCACCAGATCGCGATTACAGCGGGAATGGATTATGCACAGGGGAATGCAATCGCCGTCATTGACGCCGATCTGCAGGACCCTCCTGAGTTAATTTTAGACATGATTGAAAAGTGGAAGGAAGGCTATGAGGTCGTATACGCCGTACGGACAAAACGAAAAGGGGAAACCTTTTTCAAAAAACAGACAGCGGCCATGTTTTACCGGCTTCTCAGCAGCATGACAGATATTGATATTCCGATTGATACCGGGGATTTCCGTCTCATGGACAGAAAAGTCTGTGATGAAATGAAAAAATTAAAGGAAAAAAACCCTTTTGTCCGAGGGCTCGTCAGCTGGGTAGGCTTCAAACAAACGGCAGTTGAGTATGTACGTGATGAAAGGCTTGCCGGAGAAACGAAATACCCGCTTAAGAAAATGCTGAAGCTTTCAATGGACGGCATTACGACATTTTCACATAAACCGCTGAAACTGGCAAGCTATGTCGGGGTCTTAATGTCAGGCGCAGGATTTCTGTATATGTTTATCGTACTGTATTTGAAGCTGTTCACCGACAGCACCATTACCGGCTGGTCATCGCTTATCGTCATCCAGCTCCTGTTCAGCGGCATCGTACTTCTGATACTGGGCATGATTGGTGAATATATCGGCAGAATCTATGATGAAGCCAAAGACCGGCCGCTTTACATCGTACAGAAATCGTACGGGATTGAAAATAAAAGACTCTATAGAGACCAGCATATGTCCTAACCTGAAACCCCTGTCCATTACGGACAGGGGTTTTTTATGTGCTGTATGGTGATCAAAGTAAAAGATGCTGATAGGGAAGGAAGAAGAGACTGTGAACTTGCACTGCGGTTCACCGCGAGCTGAAATCAGCTGTTAGATTGAGGATTTTTTAAGAAACGCATAATCACAGCCGTGCCTGTTATGTTTAATAGAATACTGGTCCCCATTGTAACTCCCCATGCCAATGTTGATGCAGGAAGGAGAAAGCTCAGCATCAGAAAAGCCAATCCTGCGCAAATTATGCTCAATCCCACGGTTTTCATGTCATTCCTTCTTTTTAAACAATGCTTCAAGGATCTGATTAGAATGATGTCAGCCTGTATCATATGCGGGTGTCTTGGCAGAAAGTTTCATAGAGTATATAGATCTTTTTTGTCTAATAAAAAGCCTCAGGCCGCTTTTGCGGCCTGAGGCGCTTTTCTTAAGAAGGTGTTTCTTCTTTTTGATCGAGTTTGATTTTTTTCGTCATTTCTTTTCCGTTTCTGAGAATTTTCACTTCGACGGTGTCGCCGATGTTTGCGTCTTTATATAGGATATTGCGCAATTCGCTGCCAGTGTCGATTTCTTTGCCTTTTAAGCTGATAATAATATCTTCAGCTTTCAGCCCGGCCTTTGCAGCAGGGGAGCCTGAAGCGACTTCACGGATGTATACGCCTTTATTCAGCTGGCTGCCGAATAAGCCAAGTGTGCCTTCTTGATAGTTTTGCGGCACCTGTTCTAAATCGAGCATGCTGACACCGATATACGGACGTTCAATTTGCCCTTTAGACAGCAATTCTTCAGCTATCGGTTTTACATCATTGCTTGGAATGGCAAATCCGATGCCCTCAACATCATCTTCACTGATTTTCATGCTGTTAATGCCGACAATTTTGCCGTCTGTATTTAACAATGGACCGCCGCTGTTACCCGGGTTAATCGCGGCATCAGTTTGAATCACGTTAATGCTTGTTTGACCGGCTGAGGTTGACATTGAAACTGTTCTATCCACACCGCTTACAATTCCTTGTGTTACTGTGCGAGACAGGTCTTTTCCGAGCGGATCTCCAATCGCAATGACGGTTTCGCCTGTTCTGAGATCTGATGAATCACCGAAGTTTGCTACCTTTGTTACGTGGTCATCACTGATTTGAAGAACGGCTAAATCTGTTAAAGAGTCACTGCCTACGAGCTTAGCTGTCACATCAGTGCCGTCGTATAAAGACACCTTAAGTGAAGTTGCGCCTTCTACAACGTGGTTATTCGTAATGATATAAGCCTTGCCGTTCTCTTTTTTGAAAATGACACCTGATCCTGAGCCGCTTTCTGTATCTTCGCTTGAATCAGAGCTGGAACCGGAAGAGCCAGAGCCAAACAAAGAGCTGTTTGACTGAGCCTGAAGGTTTGTGATGCCGACAATCGCCGGTGAAAGATCTTCCACCATATCTGAGATTTTAGAAGAATCCTCACTCTTAAATGCAGATGAGCTTGTCGAGCTTTTGCTTGATTCAGAGGATGTGCTTTTAGCTGTAACAGATTGAGTTTGCTGCTGGCTGGACGTCTGTTTCGCTGCGTCCTGAGAATCGTGGTCGCCAAGCGGTGTGAACGTATAAATGCCAAGGGCGAGACTTCCGCCGATGACTCCGCCAAGCAGCGGCCTGAACCATCCGAATCCGCGTTTTTTCTTCTCTTGATCATGAATCACATTGCGGGCTGAGTAAGACGGGTTTTGATCATTCTCTTTCGTTAAAAAAACCTCATTCTCTTGTCCTTCTGTTCTATTTTCGTCACGATAGTTATCCATCATGTTCACTCCGTTTCTCTCTATTTTCAACTCATTACATTTTGATTATGGCAGTTTTATGACTTGATTTTATCATAAACAAAAACTGTGGGATAAAAATGAAAACATTATGGGAAATTGTGAAAAAGTGCGAGAAACGGTACACTTTATAAGGAATATTGTACATGAAAGGGCTGAAACGATGGAGTCAATCGGATTGATCGGATATGGCAGCATGGCGGATATGATCGCCAGACAGCTGTTGAAACATAAACAAATAGAGGAAAATGAGTTGTTTGTTGAGACGAGAAGTAAGGGAGAGCGGCTTCAGGCATTGCTCGCTGATTATCCAAACGTTTCGGCAAAACCGCTTGAGATATGGGCGGAAAAGTGCGCCTTGATCTTTATATGTGTCCCGCCGCTCCATGTCATTGAAACAGTGCGCCGGCTTCACCCGTATGTGAACCGGAATACTCATATTGTATCCATTGCGGCTGGTGTGCCTCTGCGGCTTTTAGAGGCTGAAACGGCAGCTGGAATATCACGGGTGATTCCGGCCATTACATCTGAAGCGGAAGCCGGCATCTCACTGGTTGTTCACAGTGAAGCACTGGCGGCACAGAAGAAAGAACGTTTGGATGAACTGTTATCGGCTTTTAGCAGTGTGCGAGAAATAAAAGAATCAAATTTGGATGCCGCCAGTAATCTGACGAGCTCTGCTCCGGGCTTCATCGCTGCAGTGTTTGAAGAATTAGCGCTGTCTGCTGTGAGAAACAGCGGTCTGACAAAAGAAGAAGCCTTTGATTTCCTGATACACTCACTGTATGGGACAGGCAAGCTGATGATCGAAAAGAAGATGTCCTTTGAAGAGACGCTGAACCGTGTTGCAACGAAAGGCGGAATTACAGGAGAGGGAGCGGCGGTGATACGTGCCTCTGTGCCGCATGTTTTTGATCAAGTATTTGAAAAAACACTCGAAAAATATGAGCAGCTGACAGAACAGGCAGCAAAAGAAACATGAATCCTTGAAAGAGGATTCTTTTTTATCTCTGAACGTTAGTGATTTTTCCCAGCTATATTGCATTTTTCCTCTTTTTTTAATATAATCTGTTAGAATATTCATAATTTAGTAAAAAAGGAGGAGCGTTATGAAACTGTACATGTCAGTAGATATGGAGGGTATTTCAGGTCTTCCGGATGATACCTTTGTTGATTCCGGCAAGCGTAATTATGAACGCGGACGGCTGATCATGACCGAAGAAGCAAATTACTGTATTACCGAAGCGTTTAACAGCGGGTGTACGGAGGTGCTGGTGAATGACAGCCATTCGAAAATGAATAATCTGATGATTGAAAAGCTTCATCCCGAGGCGGATTTGATCTCCGGCGATGTTAAACCATTTTCAATGGTGCAGGGGCTAGATGATACTTTCACGGGTGCGTTGTTTCTCGGTTATCACGCAAGAGCCTCAACTCCCGGTGTCATGTCCCATAGCATGATTTTCGGTGTCCGTCATTTTTACATAAATGATCAGCCTGTCGGTGAACTTGGATTAAATGCTTACGTTGCCGGTTATTACGATGTCCCGGTATTAATGGTAGCCGGTGATGACCGGGCGGCCAAAGAAGCTGAAGAGCTCATCCCGAATGTCACGACAGCTGCTGTTAAACAAACGATTTCAAGGTCTGCAGTCAAATGTCTGTCGCCTGCGAAAGCCGGCCGGCTGCTGACAGAAAAAACCGCATATGCCTTGCAGAACAAAGATAAAGTTAAACCGCTTACACCGCCTGACAGGCCTGTATTAAGCATTGAATTTGCCAATTACGGCCAAGCTGAGTGGGCTCATCTAATGCCGGGTACAGAAATCAAACCGGGAACCACAACCGTTCAATTTCAGGCGAAGGATATGCTTGAAGCCTATCAGGCTATGCTTGTCATGACTGAACTGGCAATGCGAACATCATTCTGCTAAAGGGGTGTTAAGGCTTTGGCAAGATATATAATGAAGCGTTTTTGGGCAATGGCAGCTACGATTTTGGTCATTACCACCCTGACTTTCGTTCTGATGAAGGTCATTCCCGGATCTCCTTTTAATGAGGAGAGGGGCACAAATGAAGCGGTTCAAAGAAATCTCGAAGCCTACTATCACTTAGACGATCCTCTCATTATCCAATACATCATCTATCTAAAATCCATCATTACATTCGATTTTGGCCCTTCTATTAAAAAACCGTCAGACAGCGTAAATGATATGCTGGAACGCGGATTTCCCGTTTCCTTCGAACTTGGGATGGCAGCGATTGTCATTGCTGTGATCTCAGGGCTGATACTTGGCGTAACTGCCGCGCTGCGCCGCAACGGCTTTTTGGACTACGCTGCGATGAGCCTCGCGGTACTCGGCATTTCCATCCCGAATTTCATAATGGCGACGTTGCTTATTCAGCAGTTTGCCGTCAATTTTAAACTATTTCCCGCCGCTACGTGGACGAGCCCGATCCATATGGTGCTTCCGACCGCAGCGCTTGCAGTTGGACCGATGGCGATTATCGCCAGGCTGACAAGATCAAGCATGGTCGAAGTCCTGACACAGGATTATATCCGCACAGCGAAAGCAAAAGGGCTGTCTCCGCTCAAAATTATCGTAAAACACGCACTCAGAAACGCGCTCATGCCCGTCATTACCGTACTGGGAACTCTCGTTGCCAGCATTTTAACAGGAAGTTTTGTGATTGAAAAAATCTTTGCCATTCCCGGAATGGGAAAATATTTTGTCGAAAGCATTAATCAGCGGGACTATCCCGTGATTATGGGAACGACCGTTTTTTACAGCGTCATTTTGATCGTCATGCTGTTCTTGGTCGACTTAGCCTACGGTCTGCTGGACCCGCGCATTAAACTGCATAAGAAAGGGTGAAGCGTATGAATCTCCCTGTACAAACAGATGAACGCCAGCCGCAGCAGCACGCTCAGGTGCCGGACGAATGGTTTGTTCCGAATCAGGAAAAGACCCAAGAGACCGATTCAGTCAAACGGCCAAGTTTGTCCTATGCGCAGGATGCCTGGAGGAGGCTGAAAAAAAATAAACTAGCGATGGCCGGGCTTTTTATTCTTTTATTTCTATTTGTGATGGCAGCAATCGGCCCTTTTTTATCTCCTCATAGTGTCGAGCGCCAATCGCTGACAGAACAAAATCTTCCGCCTTCTGCAGATCATTGGTTCGGTACCGATGAGCTTGGCCGGGACGTGTTTACACGAACATGGTACGGAGCGAGGATTTCGTTATTTGTCGGAGTGATGGCTGCACTGATTGATTTTTTGATCGGTGTCATTTACGGAGGCATTGCCGGCTATAAAGGCGGCAGAACAGACAGTGTCATGATGCGGATTATTGAAGTGCTGTACGGGCTGCCGTATCTTCTTGTTGTCATTTTGCTGATGGTCTTGATGGGTCCGGGGCTCGGCACCATTATCGTAGCGCTGACTGTTACGGGATGGGTCGGCATGGCGAGAATTGTAAGAGGCCAAGTGCTGCAAATAAAAAATTACGAGTATGTGCTCGCCTCGAAAACCTTTGGTGCGAAAACCTTTCGCATCATCCGCAAAAATTTGCTGCCGAATACAATGGGCGCGATCATCGTACAAATGACTTTAACTGTACCTACCGCCATATTCGCAGAATCATTTTTGAGCTTTCTCGGTCTCGGCATTCAAGCGCCGTTTGCCAGCTGGGGTGTGATGGCGAATGACGGCCTGCCGACCATTTTGTCTGGGCATTGGTGGCGCCTGTTCTTTCCTGCCTTTTTCATCTCGTTAACGATGTACGCGTTTAATGTGCTGGGGGACGGATTGCAGGATGCACTGGACCCTAAGCTAAGGAGGTAGCTGTATGGAGAAAGTTCTGTCAGTCAATGATCTGCACGTTTCTTTTACGACTTACGGCGGGACGGTTCAGGCTGTCAGAGGCGTGAGCTTCGATTTGTACAAAGGCGAAACATTTGCCATTGTCGGTGAATCGGGATGCGGCAAGAGCGTCACCTCTCAAAGCATTATGGGACTGCTCCCGCCTTATTCAGCGAAGGTGACAGACGGCAGCATTTTATTTAAAAACAAAGACCTTTGCCGTCTCTCTGACAGAGAAATGAGGAGCATAAGGGGCGCGGACATTTCAATGATTTTTCAAGACCCGATGACGGCGCTAAACCCGACGCTGACTGTCGGCGACCAGCTGGCGGAAGCGCTTCTTCGTCACAAAAGGATGACGAAAAAGGCGGCTGAGAAAGAGGTTCTTTCCATGCTTGCATTGGTTGGCATTCCGGATCCTGAAGCACGCCTGAAGCAGTACCCCCATCAATTCAGCGGCGGCATGAGACAGCGGATTGTCATTGCGATGGCGCTGATCTGCGAGCCTGATATTTTAATAGCGGATGAACCGACAACTGCCCTTGACGTCACCATACAGGCGCAAATACTGGAACTGTTTAAAGAGATTCAGCGAAAAACAAAGGTTTCTGTCATTTTGATCACACACGATTTAGGCGTGGTTGCCCAGGTTGCTGACAGGGTGGCTGTTATGTATGCCGGAAAAATAGCGGAAGTTGGCACAAGAAAAGATATATTTTACAAGCCGCAGCACCCTTATACAAAAGGGCTGCTGAATTCTGTCCCGCGGCTGGATCTTGATGGCCCGGAGCTGATTCCGATTGACGGCACGCCGCCGGATTTATTTTCACCGCCGCCGGGCTGCCCATTTGCCGCCCGCTGTCCGAGCAGAATGATCGTGTGTGACAGGGTATTCCCTGATCAAACTGTTCGATCCGGCACGCACGCTGTACACTGCTGGCTTCAGGATAAACGGGCTGAGCATGCGGTGCTGCCGGGAGCGAAGGATGAATAACGAAAAAGGGGGAAGAGGATGAAGAGAGTGAAGAAGCTATGGGGAATGGGCCTTGCACTGGGACTTTCATTTGCGCTGATGGGATGTACAGCAAATGAGCAGGCTGGAAAAGAAAGCGGAGAAGATAAGGCAAAGACAAGCGGAGAAAAGGTACTGTACTTAAATAATGAAAATGAACCGACCTCGTTTGATCCGCCGATCGGTTTTAATAACGTGTCTTGGCAGCCGTTAAATAACATCATGGAAGGGTTAACGCGCCTCGGCAAAGACAATGAACCGGAGCCGGCGATGGCAGAGAAGTGGTCTGTGTCGAAAGACAAGAAAACGTACACATTTACGATTCGGGAAAATGCGAAATGGACGAACGGAGACCCTGTGACAGCCGGAGATTTTGAATACGCTTGGAAACGGATGCTCGACCCGAAAACAGGAGCTTCTTCCGCGTTTCTCGGTTATTTTATTGAAGGCGGTGAAGCCTATAACAGCGGAAAAGGGAAAAGAGACGATGTGAAGGTAACGGCAAAGGATGATCACACCCTTGAAGTGACGCTTGCCGCACCGCAAAAATATTTCCTGAGCGTGGTGTCAAACCCGGCGTATTTTCCGGTTAACGAAAAAGTCGACAAAGAAAATCCAAAGTGGTTTGCTGAAGCCGATACATTTGTCGGCAACGGTCCGTTTAAACTGACGGAATGGAAGCATGATGACAGCATCACAATGGAAAAAAGCGATACGTACTGGGATAAAGAAACCGTGAAGCTTGACAAAGTGAAATGGGCAATGGTGAGTGACAGAAATACGGATTACCAAATGTTCCAGTCCGGTGAATTGGACACCGCATACGTACCGGCTGAGCTAAGTGACCAGCTGCTGGATCAAGACAACGTGCACATCGTTGATCAGGCGGGTTTATACTTTTACCGCTTTAATGTCAATATGGAGCCGTTCCAAAATGAAAACATCAGAAAAGCCTTCGCAATGGCTGTTGATCAGAAGGAAATCGTAAAATACGTCACGAAAAACAATGAAAAACCGGCACATGCTTTTGTTTCGCCCGGGTTTACACAGCCTGACGGCAAGGACTTCCGGGAAGCGGGCGGAGACCTGATCACACCAAATGAAAACAAAGCGAAGCAGCTGCTGGAAAAAGGAATGAAGGAAGAGAAGTATGACAAGCTGCCTGCGGTCACGCTTACTTACAGTACGAAACCGGAGCATAAAAAGATTGCTGAAGCCATCCAGCAAAAATTGAAAAACACCCTTGGCGTCGATGTGAAGCTGGCCAATATGGAGTGGAACGTGTTTTTAGAGGAGCAAAAAGCGCTTAAGTTCCAATTCTCACAAAGCTCATTTCTGCCTGACTATGCGGACCCTATCAGTTTTCTGGAAGCCTTCCAAACAGGAAATTCAATGAACCGCACAGGCTGGACCAACAAAGAATATGATCAGCTGATGAAACAGGCGAAAAATGAAGCGGATGAAAAAACGCGTTTTTCACTCATGCATAAGGCGGAAAAGCTTCTCATCAATGAAGCGCCGATCATTCCGGTTTATTTCTATAATCAGGTCAATCTGCAAAACGAACATGTAAAGGACATCGTCCGGCACCCTGTCGGCTACATCGATTTAAAATGGGCCGATAAAAACTAACGCGGCGATTGAGAAAATACTGCTCTCTTTATGTGAAGGAGCGGTATTTTTTCTCTAATTTTCACGTATACGTAGGGTGCAGAGCAAATGAAGGGAGCTGATCGGAGTTGAATCACAAGCCGAACGCACTGGAAAAAGGCGATACAGTCGGTGTCATCGCACCTGCAAGCCCGCCTGATCCGAAAAAGCTTGAAACGGCGCTTTTGTTTTTAGAGGAACTCGGTCTTCAGGTAAAGCTGGGCAAGGCGCTGAAAAATCAGCACGGCTATTTAGCTGGACAGGATGATGAGCGGCTGGCTGATCTGCACGAGATGTTCAAAGACCAGGAGGTGAAAGCGGTGCTGTGCGCATGCGGAGGCTTTGGCACGGGACGGATCGCTTCAGGCATTGATTACAGCTTGCTCCGCAAACATCCCAAAATCTTTTGGGGATACAGTGATATTACGTTTTTACATACCGCCATCCATCAAAACACAGGCCTCGTCACTTTTCACGGGCCGATGCTCAGCTCAGATATTGGCCTGGAAGACGTTCATCCCCTGACAAAAGCGTCGTATGAGCAGCTGTTTCAAGAGACAGTATTCACCT
Organism: Bacillus sp. V26; assembly: GCF_034296245.1. NCBI lineage: Bacteria > Bacillati > Bacillota > Bacilli > Caryophanales > Bacillaceae > Bacillus > Bacillus sp. V26. The sequence goes on from NZ_JAXKQF010000002.1 coordinate 419,076, forward strand.
ATACAGAAAAGCTTTCTCCGCTGACGGTGCTTGTTCCGGGAAAAGCGGAAGGAGAGCTTGTCGGCGGCAATCTTTCCTTGCTGTCATCGACACTCGGCACGCCGTTTGAAATTGATACGAGGGGAAAGCTCCTGTTTATTGAAGATATTGATGAAGAGCCGTATCAAATTGACCGGATGCTGAATCAGCTGAAAATGGCAGGGAAGCTGGCGGACGCAGCCGGTATTCTTGTTTGTGATTTTCATAACTGCATCCCGGTGAAGCGGGAGAAATCTTTGACACTTGAGCAGGTGCTCGAAGACTATATTGTGTCCGCCGGAAGGCCAGCTCTTAAAGGGTTTCAGATCGGCCACTGTTCGCCGAGTATTGCCGTTCCGATCGGTGCGCACGCTGCCATGAATACAGCCGAAAAAACGGTCGTCATTGAGGCGGGCGTTTCTGAAGGGGCGCTTTGAGTATGAAGATCACAAAAATAGACACGAAACGGATCGCCGTGCCGCTGACAAAGCCGTTTAAAACGGCGCTTCGCACAGTGTATACGGCCGAATCTGTTATCGTCACGATCACTTATGATAATGGCGCAATCGGATGGGGAGAAGCGCCTCCGACAATTGTGATTACCGGAGACAGCATGGACAGTATTGAAAGTGCGATTCACAACGTCTTAAAGCCGGCACTGCTTGGAAGAAGACTGTCCGGCTGCGAGGCCATGCTGCATGACATCCAGCATCTTCTGGAAGGGAATCAAAGCGCAAAAGCAGCTGTAGAAATGGCTGTATACGACGGCTGGGCGCAGATGAGCGGACAGCCGCTTTACCAAATGCTCGGCGGATATCGAAGCACACTTGAAACGGACTACACCGTCAGTGTGAACTCGCCTGAAGAGATGGCGGCGGATGCAGAGAGCTTTCTTAAACAAGGCTTTCAAACGCTAAAAATAAAGGTTGGCAGAGATGACATTGAGACAGATATCTCCCGTATTCAAGAAATCAGAAAGCGTGTCGGGCCTGGGGTAAAGCTGCGTTTGGATGCCAATCAGGGATGGGTGCCGAAAGAAGCGGTAACGGCCATTCGGAAAATGGAGGATGCCGGCCTGGACATTGAGCTTGTCGAGCAGCCTGTCCATAAGGATGATCTTGCCGGGCTCAAGAAAGTTACGGATGCAACGGACACCCCAATCATGGCTGATGAAAGTGTATTTACTCCGCGACAGGCATTCGAAGTCCTTCAAACCCGCAGCGCCGATCTGATCAATATTAAATTGATGAAGGCAGGAGGAATCAGCGGTGCAGAGAAAATCAATGCCATGGCTGAGATTTGCGGGGTGGAGTGCATGGTCGGCAGCATGATCGAAACAAAGCTTGGCATAACAGCTGCGGCGCATTTCGCGGCAAGCAAAAAAAACATTACCCGCTTTGATTTCGACGCCCCGCTCATGCTGAAAACGGATTTGATCAAGGGCGGGATTATTTACAGCGGCAGCACGATTACGATGCCTGACAAAGCTGGTCTTGGCATTACCGGAGTCGTGCATCAGAAAGGAGGGATAGAGACATGAACCATACTGTTATATCAGCAGTTGCCAACATATGGACAGCACCTGATACTCCTCGTCCATTTGATCACAAAATGCTCGATCCAACCGTGTCGATCAGAGAATGGCTCAATAGCATGACCTATGATCAGCGGCTTGGGTTATGTACAGATAATGTGATCCAGACGCAGGTTCTCTTTGGTGAGGAGGTGCTGGTCACGGCAGAACAGGATGAATGGGTGTCTGTCGTTGTGCCCGGCCAGTCATCCCGCAAGGATAAACGCGGTTATCCGGGCTGGATGAAAAAGAACCAGCTGAAAAACACAAATCTCCCACAATCGAATCACACCGTGGCGATCAGCAAACCAACAGCTTTTTTGTATGGGGCTACCGGAGATAAGGAAATTGAACTGAGCTTCTTAACTGCTCTGCCGCTGATTGAAGAAGAGGGTGGCTTTTTCAAGGTAGCGACTCCTTTTGGAGATAGGCTCCTGCGACAAACTGATGCAGCGCTTGTTCAGAATAAGAAAGGAACGGCGGAAGACATCATTCAGACAGGGGCAAGTTTTCTCGGGCTTCCTTATTTATGGGGAGGTATAAGCGGGTTTGGATTTGACTGCTCTGGTTTTATGTACAGCGTATTTAAAGCAAATGGATACAGGATTCCCCGTGATGCGGGAGACCAGGCGAAAACAGGGAAGGAGGTGCCGCTTCACGACATCGGTGCCGGTGATCTGCTGTTTTTTGCATATGAGGAAGGAAAAGGAGCAATTCATCATGTAGGTCTGTCCATAGGAGACGGAAAAATGCTCCATTCTCCTAAAACAGGGAAATCGATCGAAATCATTACGCTGAAAGATACAGGATATGAAAAAGAGCTTTGTGCGGCACGCCGCTGTTTTTCAGAATGAGGAGGGAGACACATGACACCACTGCTAGAGGTCAGTCAGCTGAAAATGCATTTTGACGCAGGGAAAAAGCGAACAGTCAAAGCGGTCGACGGGGTAACCTTCCAGATTCATGAGGGGGAGACGTTCGGACTTGTCGGAGAATCCGGCTGCGGGAAATCAACCTTGGGAAGAGTGCTGATGCGTCTTTACCATCCCACAGAAGGAAGCGTCAAATACCGCGGAACAAATCTTCACGCCCTCAGTGAGAAAGAGCAGTTTGCCTATAACCGCAAACTGCAGATGATTTTTCAGGACCCTTATGCATCGCTCAATCCGCGGATGACCGTTCGAGAAATCATTCTAGAGCCGATGGAAATTCACAATCTTTACAATACCCATAAAGCGCGGCTTCTCGTTGTGGACGAGCTGCTTGAGGCAGTGGGGCTTCACCCGGATTTCGGCAGCCGTTACCCGCATGAATTCAGCGGCGGTCAAAGGCAGAGAATCGGGATTGCCAGAGCGCTTTCATTGAATCCGGAGTTTATCGTAGCGGACGAACCGATTTCTGCGCTTGATGTGTCGGTTCAGGCGCAAGTGGTCAACCTGCTGAAGCGGCTTCAAAAAGAAAAAGGGCTCACATTCCTGTTTATTGCCCATGATTTATCGATGGTAAAGCATATCAGCGACAGGATCGGCGTTATGTACTTAGGCCACATGATGGAAATTACAGATAGCGGCACATTGTATCGTGAACCGCTGCACCCGTATACGAAGGCGCTGCTGTCCTCGATTCCGATTCCGGACCCCGAATTAGAGGACAAGCGTGAGCGCATCATTTTAAAAGGAGAGCTGCCGAGTCCGGTACATCCGCCGAGCGGCTGTGTGTTTCGGACGCGCTGCCCGGAGGCGATGCCTGAATGCGGGGAATCACGCCCTTTGCTTCAAGAAATCGAAGCCGGCCGTTTCGTTGCCTGCCATTTATATCGAAAAGCTGAAACGAAAGAAAAGGTAAGATAAACAAAAAGCTGGCTCCGTTGTTGGGAGCCAGCTTTCTTTTATGATTGCTGTAAAAATTTCACGCACACCGGATAAGGGACAGAAACGGTTGAAGGAAGCAGCGTCAGCCGGCCTGTCTCTGTGTCTCTTTCAAACAATACGAGATTGCCTGTTTCTTCATTTGAAGCAACGAGGAAGGTCTCCGTTGGATCCAGCACAAAGTCACGAGGCCAGTTTCCTTCAGTCGATACTCTTTCCACAAATGCCAGCTCGCCTGAATATTGATTCACTTCAAACACAGCGATGCTGTCATGGCCGCGGTTTGCAACGTAAACAAAACGCCCATCCTGAGTGACGTGAATGGCGCTTCCCTGGCTGTTATCTGTGAAATCATCAGGGATGGCAGAGACGACTTGAAGTTCTCTGAATTCGCCGGCTGTCGGATTGTATTCAAGCGCAATCACTTCATTGCTTAATTCTGTCATGACATATGCGTATTTTTCTTTCGGGTGAAAAGCGATATGACGAGGGCCTGCACCAGGAGCGAAGGAATGGCTTCCGGATTCAGTTAATTCACCGTCTTTCAGCTTATAGGTGTACAGCTTATCTGTTCCTAAGTCAACCGCTACGACATAATTATGTTCAGGTGTAAAGCCCGCATAGTGTGTATGCGGCTTTTCCTGTCTTTCATGCGGACCCTTTCCTGTATGGGCGGCTTCTGAAGCGGGAGATTGCAAACCTCCGTCTTGTTGAACCGGAAAAGCGTGTACCTTCCCGCTGTGATAGTTGGCTGTCAATACGAATTGCTGATGATCATCGACGCTCACGTGGCATGGCGATGGGCCATCGATTAACTGATGATTCAGAAATGTTAGTTCGCCGCTGTTTTTATCGATTTTATAGGCAGCAATACCGCCTTTACCGTCTGCTTTTTCAATTGAATAAAGAATCGTGTTGTCTTTATTCGGCGTCACATATGTGGGGTTTCCCAGCTTTGCGGCAAGCTTTGGCTCGCTGAGTGTTTTTTTCTCAGTATCCAGCTCGAATGAATAAATGCCTTCACTTCCGCCTTTTGTATATGTTCCGACATATCCTATGTACTTTGTCATGCGATTTCCCCCTTAAAAATGATGTCATCTCTATATTAACGTATCTTAAAGAAATACGCTGTTCAAAACATGAAAAAGGGGAATATTCTTCATTCGCCTCGAATGAGCGGCATCGTACAGCATCTGAAGGAACCGCCTGATTTGATAATTTCTGACAAGTCAATTTCGATGATGTGATAGCCTCTTTTGGATAATTCACGATTCACATGACGATTGCCCGGCAGGCTGATGATGGTTTTTCTGCCGATAGACAGGACGTTGGTGCCAAGTGTAAATTGTTCGTTTTCGGGTACCTCAATGAGATTGTAACGCTCTGCCAGCATATCGACTTCCTGCTGCGGAAGGGCTTCAGGGTAGATTAATGCTTCGCTTTCAGAAATGATATTAAATACGCAGTCCAGATGCAGAAATTTTTCATGGAGCGGAACTGGGATGATGGTATATTCAGGAAGCTCTTCTTGCAGCTGGCCGACCGCTGAGATGTCCGTGCGCTGGCTGATTCCGACATAAACGGTATCGCCATCTATGACGACGTCCCCGCCTTCAATGCTAGTATCCAGCATCCGGGTATATGGAATCCCTTGATTGTGGAAAAATTCTTTTATCACAGCTTCTTCCCCTTGGCGAATGGGCTCAGTCATGCTGGAAAGAAAGGCTTTTTCCCCGATGACAAAACCGATATCCCGGGTAAATACCTGCTCAGGCAGTCCGTGCTGAACAGGCAAAAGGATGACCTCAATGCTGTGTGACCTGAGCTCTTCTACTAAGCGTTTGTGCTGCTCTTTGGCGGTTTTGACCTGAATATTGTCATCTTCAAAATGTTTTTGGGTTTCATTAATAACGTCTTTAATTGTCATATGCTCGGGTTTGCATAAAATAACTTTCTTCAAGGTGTCATATTCTGTTTGGCATACCGTTTTGTGCTGATGTTTTGGAACGGATACATCCATTTGTTTCTCCTCCTGACCGTGTGAAGAATACGTATATTATTCCCTCGTCAGTCAAATCATTAAACATTTAAGAAAGAAAACCTGACAGCCAAATCATTTTAAATTTTAGACAAATGGATGAGAATATTGTTTAATAGGAGAATATGAGTGCATTTACTAATCGATCAGACATCAAAGGGGAGAAAGGTATGGAAGCACAGGAAACAAAATTTTGTAAAGAGTCAAAGGTTGTGAAAACCAGCAGGGTATTCCCTCTCGATACGAACAATCATAATACGCTGTTTGGCGGAAAACTGATGAGTTATATCGATGATATTGCCTCTATTTCCGCAGCGCGCCATTGCAGACGTGATACGGTAACGGCTTCGATGGACTCTGTCGATTTTCTGAAACCGATCGGGCAAAGGGAGTCTGTCTGCTTGGAGTCATATGTGACTTGGGTCGGCACATCTTCCATGGAGGTGTTTGTGAAAGTCATCAAAGAGCATCTGATGACTGGTGAACGAGAGCTTGCCGCGACATCTTTTTTGACCTTTGTCGCATTAGACTCAAACGGCAAGCCGGTGCCTGTGCCGAGAGTTGTACCGGAAACAGAAGAGGAAATCATGCTGCATAACACAGCGGTTCAGCGTGCCAGTGAACGGAAAAACCGAAAAAAACACAGTCAGGCGCTGGCAAATGCGCTTGGAACAGACAAGCCTTGGTAAACATGAAACCCAAAACATACGTTGTTTTGGGTTTTTTTGTGCCTTCCATTATTTCGCTGTTAATGGTGATCATTACAGAGGTTAGTCCGTTTTTGCTAGGGGATTCTATAAAAAAGCAACAATTGTCACGTTAAATTGATAATTTTGTGACAACTTTATTAAAGATTCATTTTAAATATATCTTTTAAAGGAAAGATCATGTATTTTAAAGATATATTTTAAATACATCTTTTCGGAAGGGTTGTTAAACGATGTTAGATAACAAAACAATCGAAATCATAAAAAGCACTGTACCAGTATTACAGCAGCACGGAGAATCCATTACAGGACGTTTTTACGACCTCATGTTCCAAGATCATCCTGAGCTTTTAAACATTTTTAATCAAACAAACCAAAAGAAAAAAACACAGCGTACCGCCCTGGCGAATGCCGTTATTGCAGCTGCAGCCAATATTGATCAGCTTGGCAATATCATTCCGGTCGTCAAACAAATCGGCCATAAACACCGCAGTATCGGCATTAAGCCTGAACATTATCCGATTGTCGGCAAATATTTGCTGATTGCGATTAAAGATGTTTTGGGAGATGCAGCGACCCCTGACATTATGCAGGCGTGGGAGAAAGCGTATGGGGTTATAGCTGACGCTTTTATCGGAATTGAAGAAGAAATGTATGAACAGGCGGAACACCAAACCGGCGGATGGAAGGAGTATAAGCCTTTCATCGTTGCGAAAAAAGTGCGTGAAAGCAAAGAAATAACATCCTTCTATTTGAAACCGGAAGACGGCAAGCCGTTACCTGAATTTCAAGCAGGGCAGTATATCAGCATCAAAGTCCGGATTCCTGATTCTGAATATACGCATATCCGTCAATACAGCTTGTCTGATATGCCGGGAAAAGACTATTATCGAATTTCAGTTAAGAAAGACGGTGCTGTGTCTTCTTATTTACACGAAGGGCTGCACGAGGGGGATTCATTAGAAATCAGCGCGCCGGCAGGAGATTTTGTTTTAGATTCTTCATCCCGCAAAGATCTCGTTCTGCTTAGTGCCGGAGTTGGCATCACACCGATGATCAGCATGCTGAAAACGTCTGTTTCCAAACAGCCTGAGCGGCAGATTCTGTTTATCCATGCCGCGAAAAATAGTGAATACCACGCACTGCGCGATGAAGCAGAAGAGGCAGCAGAGCATTCTTCTGTTAAAACGGCATTTGTCTATCGCGAGCCGACAGAAGAAGACCGCGCGGGCGACATTCAATTTCATGAAGGCCAAATTGACCAGCAGTTCCTCAAAAGCCTGATCGCCAATACAGATGCGGATTATTATATTTGCGGTTCACCGTCATTTATCACTCAAATGCATAAGCTTGTATCGGAACTCGGATCAGCGCCAGAGTCTATTCATTACGAACTGTTCGGTCCTCAATTAAGCATCGCACAGTCCATTTCTTAATACACACAGCTCTTCTCTTATATGAGAAGGGCTTTTTTTAGGAAAATAGAAGAAGGCGGACGAGCGCCTTCTTCTACATCCGCACAATGACTGATCCGCCTCCATTTGTGCATACGCGATTTTGCTGCTCTTGAATCGCTCTCAACAATTCATTGTTCACCTCGATGGCTCTGATCAAATGCTCCATTTTAAGCTCTAAACCGGCCAGCCTGTCAGCTGTATGGTATGGCTGATAGGCTGCGGATTTTGACTGTATGCTTTCATATTGCCAGTTGGCACTCTTATGCTGATGTTTCATGCTGTCCCTCCAATAACATGACTTTCTACTATGTTATGTGCCTGCATTCTGCACGTTCGCCTATTTGGATGCTGGATGAAGAGGTAAGATATGCATAGCGTTTCAGTTACAGGGAACAATATATTCATTATGACTAGCGGATGGAGGGCAATGATCAGTGTTATGGATGGTATGGGCATTTTTACTCAAGCCTGTTATCGTGTTTTCGATTGCGTATATTTTGTTTCGGCTTGCCGGAAAAAAAGCCGTGTCACAAATGAACAATTTTGATTTGCTTTTGACCTTTGCAATCGGAACCATCATCAGTGAGCCGATCCTCACATCCAAGCTGCCGATGTCTATTTATTACGCAGGCGCCTTTTTATTGCTTTATCTTCTGATGAGCAAGCTTGCTCTTTCTAATAAGTGGAGATGGCTGCTGGTGGTCAGTCCGACAGTGTTAATCCGGAACGGGGATATCGATGAGCGTGGACTCAAAAAAGAGAGGCTGACCGTCAATGAGCTGCTCGGAAAACTGAGAGAAAAGGGCTATGCTGATCCGGCTGATATTGATCTTGCCATCATTGAAGAAACGGGAGAAGTAAGCGTGATCCCGACAGAAGAAGCGAGAGCAGTGCAGGTGCGGGATTTGAATATGGAGGCTGAACGGAACTTTATCCCGATCCCCCTTATATTGGACGGCGAGATCCTTGATCACAATTTGAAGTACCTTCAAAAAGACCGAAGCTGGCTGTTTGAAAAACTTAAGGAAAAAGGGCACAGCCCAAAACAGCTGTCTTTGGTCACGCTCGGCACGTTAAATGACCGCGGTGACATTTCACTCGATTTGAATACATCCAACGACGCGCACCATGATCCGTATTTGTACAAGCCTGGAAATAACAATTAAATGTGCTGCCGACATTCTTTGGCGCTTTTTTGATAGATTAGATTGTGCCTTCTGCAAAGGAAATGTTCCCCCTTACGTCAAAATGTACTCATAAGTAAGGAGGGAATGGAACATGAGGGACTTATTTATTAGAAAAGACATGGCGCCGACAGTCAGTCTGCTGTATTCCGCAGTGGAAGAAAACAGCCTCCGTCTGGCATCCATTGTTAGCCGCATGACTCACAGAGAGCTATATTATAAGAAGGGCTGGCAAACAAAAAACAGCACGGCACAGCTGCTGCAGCATATTGCAAATGTTGATATCAGATGGGTGTGGCGCATAAAGGAGAATCGGGTCCCTGAACATATTGAAGACATTTACGGCCCGATGACAGATGAAAGCGGACGATTGCCCGAACCAAAGAATCAGCCGGGGTTAGAAGAACTTTTGACAAGACATCAACATGTCGTAAACGAGCTGAAATCGGTATGTAAGACCTTGATCGAGAACGATTTGCATCAAACGCTTTCTTACGAGGGTGACAAGGCAACAGTAAGATGGGGGATATGGCATATGGCGGATCATAATCGCTATCATCAAGCTCATATTGAAGCCCTTAAAAAAGAATGGAAGCAGGATATGATCAAAAATGGGCGCTGAAACGAAGCTTGTGACCGAACGGATTCGTTTGCGCTGTATGGAGGACCGGGATCAAGAATCTTTACTTGAGCTTTTCAGCGACCCTGAGGTGATGAAATATTATTCCGGTTTAAAAGATAAACGGCAAACCCGCGAGTGGATCGCTTGGAACAAAAGAAATGAAAAAGGGTACCGGGTCAGTCTCTGGATCGCCGAAGACATACAGACGGGGGATTTTTTAGGCCAATGCGGAATCGTGCCTCAGCAAACCGAAAATGAAACGGCAATGGAAATCGGCTATATGTTTGCCCGCCGGCACTGGGGAAACGGCTATGCGCAAGAAGCGGCCAAGGCCTGCCTGGACTATGGTTTCAAGGAGCGGCAGTACGGCAAAATTGCGGCTTTGATTGACCCGGATAACAAAGCGTCTTTACGGGTGGCAGAGAAAATCGGCATGCTTTACAGCCGGACGATCAGAAAATGGAATAAACCGATCGCTGTGTATGAAAGAAAATCTTACAATTGAAGACAGCGTCGAGGTGTAGTATCATAAAACCAGATAAAGTTTTCTAGGGTTCCGCATGTTAATTGACATGGACTGGTCCGAGAGAAAACACATATGCGCATCATAACAGCGCATATGCACACGGAGGGAAAAAAGCCCGGGAGAGTCAAGCTCATTATGAGTCGACTGTCCGGGGTTTTTTTGTTTTCGGAGAATTTTATTGCATAAATAGAAAGGAATGATGTGATATGAAATGGGGATTGGTTGTGCTAGCCGCCGTGTTTGAGGTTGTTTGGGTTGTGGGCTTAAAGCATGCTGACTCAGTCTTAACATGGAGCGGAACTGCCGTCGGTATCATAGTTAGCTTTTATTTGTTAATGAAGGCGACAGCCAGCCTGCCGGTCGGTACCGTATACGCCGTCTTTACAGGCCTTGGCACGGCAGGAACGGTGATGAGTGAAATGTTTCTGTTTCACGAACCGGTCGGATTGCCGAAGCTTTTGTTAATCGGCGTGCTCTTAATCGGTGTGATCGGATTGAAGCTTGTGACACAGGATGAGGCTGATGAAAAAGGAGGCGAGGCATAATGCTTCATTGGATCAGTTTAGTAGGCGCTGGATTTTTGGAAATGGCAGGCGTCGCACTTATGAATCAATTTGCGAAAGAAAAAAGTGCGAAATGGGTGGTGCTGATCATTATCGGTTTTGCTGCCTCATTTTCCTTATTATCATTTGCTATGGAAACCATTCCGATGGGCACCGCTTACGCCGTTTGGACAGGAATCGGCACCGCGGGCGGGGCGCTTATCGGCATTCTCTTTTACAATGAGCCGAAAGACGCCAAACGGATCTTCTTTATCGCATTAATCTTGTGCTCAGCCGTCGGTTTAAAAATTCTGTCATAAATTGATTTTTATCAAATCTTCAGTATAATGGATAATTAGTTTAGACTTACAAAGATAAGAGGGATTATTCATGAAATCATATATGACCCAGCGGTTAAATGAATACCGTGACGGAAATGAAGATAAAGGGCGCCTCTTGGTCAGCTGTCCCGATCAGCCGGGAATTGTTGCTGCGGTTTCTGCGTTTTTATTAGAACATGGCGCCAATATTATTGAATCCAATCAATATACGACAGATCCTGAAGGCGGGCGTTTTTTCCTGAGAATTGACTTCGACTGTGAGGGCATTCAGGAAAAAAAAGAAAAACTCCAGGACGCGTTTTCGTCTATTGCGGATACATTCGACATGACGTGGAGCTTAACGATGGCCAGCGAACTGAAGCGTGTCGCTATTTTTGTATCAAAGGAGCTTCACTGTCTGCATGAGCTCATTTGGGAATGGCAAACAGGCAATCTCATGGCGGAAATCGCGGTTGTCATCAGCAACCATGAAGATGCGAGAGACCTTGTTGAACCGCTGAACATTCCATTCCACTATTTAAAAGCGAACAAAGATATCAGAGCGGAAGTTGAGAAACAGCAGCTTGAACTGCTGGAGCAATATGATATTGATGTGATCGTTCTTGCTCGCTACATGCAGATCTTAACGCCTGATTTTGTGTCGGCTCATCCGAATCGAATCATCAATATCCACCATTCCTTCCTGCCTGCTTTTATCGGTGCCAATCCGTATAAACGTGCTTATGAGCGGGGGGTCAAATTGATTGGCGCAACTTCTCACTATGTCACAAATGACCTTGATGAAGGGCCGATCATTGAACAGGACATTGAGCGTGTTGACCACCGCGACAATGCCGACGCGCTGAAAAATATCGGCAGAACGATTGAACGCAGCGTTCTTGCCCGCGCTGTGAAATGGCACCTGGAAGACCGCGTCATCGTTCACGAAAATAAAACCATTGTCTTTAACTAGACTGCCAGACGCCCGCGGAATGCGGGTTTTTTGATGTAGAAAAAACCTTGACAAGAGGCTTTTTTCTTTGCATAATATAAAAAAATCATTGAGCGTTGAAGAGGATTAGTAAGCAGACCTTTCTGTGACAGAGAGCAAAATGAGTGGCTGAAACATTTTGCCGCATGAAACCTGCCGAACCTGCCTCGGAGTCTTAGGGGGAAAACCTAGGCGCATAACCTGGCGTTACAGGGAAGCGGAACGTGCTGAAGTGCGTTCAAACAAGGTGGTACCACGGAAACCCATTTCGTCCTTATTAATGAGGATGAAATGGGTTTTTTTATTGTAAGTTGGCTGGCGAAGAGCCGCGGAGGAGAATAAATGAAAAAACAAAGAATAGTAGTGAAGATAGGAAGCAGTTCGCTTACAAATAGCAAAGGAAGCATTGATGAGGTAAAAATCAGAGAACACGTTCAGGCAATTTCTCTTTTGAAAAAAGCGGGGCATGAAATGATTTTGATTACCTCGGGAGCAGTAGCGGCGGGGTTTTCCAGTCTCGGTTATCCGTCCCGTCCTGTTACCCTCAAGGGAAAGCAGGCGGCAGCCGCGGTCGGACAAACACTGTTAATGCAGCAATACATGAATCAATTTAAACAATACTCACTTACCCCGGGACAAATCCTTTTGACGAGAAATGATTTTTCGAAGAGAGAGCGGTATCGAAACGCGTATGCAACGATTATGGAATTGCTGGAGCGCGGTGTTATCCCGGTTATTAATGAAAATGATTCTACGTCTGTTGAAGAATTGACTTTTGGCGACAATGATATGCTCTCTGCTTTGGTCAGCGGATTAATTCATGCAGACCAGCTCATGATCCTGACTGACATTAACGGGCTGTATGATGCCAATCCAAATGAAAATCCTGATGCGAAACGATTTGATTATTTGCCGGAGATCACCCCTGAATTGCTGGGTTACGCGGGTTCAGCCGGATCAAAGGTCGGCACGGGCGGTATGAAATCAAAGCTGTTAGCTGCACAAACCGCACTGTCTCTTGGGGTCAAAGTGTTCATCGGAACAGGCAGCGGCGAACAAAAGCTGGCGGATATTTTAAACGGCAGGGGAGATGGGACTTATATCGGCGACAAGGAGCTATCCTCAGTCAACAATACGAGACAATGGATTCAATTCCACTCGCCGATATCAGGGGAAATCGTCATTGACGCGGGTGCCGAAGAGGCGATGGTTCATAACGGAAGCAGTCTTTTACCGGCTGGCGTAGTGGGCGTGAACGGGAGCTTTCCAAAAGGGGCTGTCGTGGAAGTCCGGGGACCGGGCGGTGTGATCGGCAAAGGCCAGACCCATTACTCATCTGAGGAGATTATGGAGGCAAAAGGCAAACGAAGCAATGAGCTTGATTTTGACAAAACGTTTGAGGTCATTCACAGGAATGACTGGGTCAACTTAAAAGACTAGGGGGCGGAAAAATGAGTGAAGTTTCTGTAAAAGCGAAGCTGGCGAAAGAAGCAGCAGCTGAAATGATGATGAAAACAACGGCTGAAAAAAATGAGGCGCTCAGTCTCATTGCAAATGGACTCCGTAAAGAATTGGATTTTCTCTTATCGGAAAATGCAAAAGACATTGAGAACGGAAAAGCAAATGGGTTAACACCCGATGTCATTGACCGTCTCACGCTGGATGAGAAACGCATACGCGACATCGCAGACGCGGTAGAGCTATTGATTGATCTGGCTGACCCAGTCGGCGAATCTCTTGAAACAATTAAAAAAGAGAACGGCCTGTTTATTGAAAAAATCCGTGTGCCGCTCGGTGTTGCCGGAATGATTTACGAGGCGAGGCCAAACGTCACAGTTGACGCGGCTACCCTTTGCCTGAAAACAGGAAATGCGGTTGTCCTGCGGGGGAGCTCCTCAGCCATTCACAGCAACAAAGCACTCGTCAGTGTTATTCACAGAGCGCTTGAGCAATCAGCGCTTCCAATCAACGCTGTGCAGCTGATTGAGGATACGAGCAGAGAGACAGCAAAAGAACTCTTTACGTTAAATGACGGATTGGATGTATTGATTCCGCGCGGAGGAAAAAAACTGATCGATCTCGTTGTAAGAGAATCAACAGTCCCGGTATTAGAAACCGGAGCTGGCAACTGTCATATTTTCATAGATGAAACGGCAAATCAGCAAATGGCTGAAAAGATTGTCATAAACGCCAAAACGCAGCGCCCTTCCGTGTGCAACGCGATTGAATCACTGCTGATCCACAAAGCGTGGGCAGAGCAGCACGGAAAAGAATTGCTGACGCAGCTGGAAAAAGCGGGAGTTGAAATCCGCGGCGATGAATTCGTATGCGGGCTTCATTCTTCAAGCAAACAGGCGTCAGAAGAAGATTGGGGAACGGAATACTTAGGGCCTGTCATCAGTGTAAAGACGGTTGAAAGTGTACAGGAAGCTGTGCAGCATATCCAGAATTACGGCACTAATCATTCTGAAGCCATTTTAACTGAAAACGATCAGCATGCGGCTTACTTTCAAACGGCTGTAGACGCCGCCGCGGTCTATCATAACGCGTCGACCCGTTTTACCGATGGCTTTGAATTTGGCTACGGAGCAGAAATCGGCATCAGTACACAAAAGCTTCATGCAAGAGGACCGATGGGGCTTCCTGCATTAACTTCTACAAAATATATCATTAAAGGAACAGGACAAATTCGCAAATAGCACGATGTATTCTCTAAAAGGCTTATCTCTCAAGGAGGTAAGCTTTTTTTATGAATAAAAAAATTGACACGCTAAATTTAATTGTGTACAATTTAATTGTGTAAAACAAAAGGGGAGGAATACAATATGAGTCAGCCATTATTTACAGCATCCGTTTCAGCGATAGGAGGAAGAGAAGGTAAAATTATTTCCTCAGACCGCGTTCTTGAGATGGATGTCGCAATGCCGGGTACTCCAAGAGCGAAAAAGCTGGAAAAAGCGACAAATCCAGAGCAGCTGTTTGCGGCAGGCTATGCAGCATGTTTTGACAGCGCGCTTCAGCTGGTGGCAAGAAAAGAACGGCTGAAAATTGAAACTGAGGTTACAGCCCAAGTGAGCCTTTTAAAAGATGAAGCAGATCAGGGCTTTAAACTGGGTGTGACGTTGCAGGTGAAAGGATCAGGAGTTAGTGCACCAGAATTGAAAACACTCGTCCAAAAAGCGCACGGTGTCTGCCCTTATTCAAAAGCAACCTCCGGAAATATCGATGTCACATTGGAAGTCGCTGAATAAAAAATGAGGATGCCTCACATAGGGCATCCTCATTTTTTATGGTGCAGCGTTTCAAGCAATGTATATAGAGCCGATTTTAAGTGTTTCAATTCCTCGCCGGACTGGCCTGAGAGTGCCAGAATTGTTCCCGGAATATCAGCCGCTTTTTCTTTTAATAGCTTTCCGTTCTCTGTCAGGCTGATCATCACCGACCGCTCATCCTCTTCAGATCTTTTTCTTATAATCAATTCCTGCTGCTCCATCCGTTTCAGCATCGGTGTCAGCGTTCCGGAATCCAAATACAGAAGCTCGCCCATTTTTTTGACGGAAAGTGTTTCGTGTTCCCACAATAAAAGCAAAGCCAAATATTGAGGGTATGTCACATTCAGCTTTTCAAGCAGCGGCTTGTACTGCTTTG
Source organism: Bacillus sp. V26 (assembly GCF_034296245.1). NCBI lineage: Bacteria > Bacillati > Bacillota > Bacilli > Caryophanales > Bacillaceae > Bacillus > Bacillus sp. V26. The sequence continues at coordinate 434,570 of NZ_JAXKQF010000002.1, forward strand.
TCATCTCCCGCGAACTCGCATAAAGCAAAAAACAAAGCTGATTCTCCAATTTCATATGGTCAAATTCATTTTCCATCTGTGTTCACCAACTCTTTCTGACATTACATACTATTGTAGCTGAAAAACATCACTTTTCCTATTCTCGGCAAACAAAACATGTTTAAAAAGATTTGTATGGGAAATATAACAACTAAAGACAAATAAGGAGGCTGAAAACAAATGGCACTATTTACAGCAAAAGCCACCGCTCGCGGCGGACGTGCAGGACATATTCAATCAGATGACGGGGTACTCGATTTTGACATTGTCATGCCTAATGCAAAAAAAGAAGGACAAACCGGAACAAACCCGGAACAGCTCTTTGCCGCAGGCTATGCAGCATGCTTTGGCGGCGCGCTTGAACACGTGGCCAAAGAACAAAATATTGACATTGATTCAGAAATTGAAGGACAGGTCAGCCTCATGAAGGATGAAAGTGACGGCGGCTTTAAAATCGGAGTCACACTTGTCGTCAATACAAAGGGATTGGATCGGGATAAAGCCCAAGAGCTTGTCGAGGCTGCTCATGAATTTTGTCCTTATTCAAAAGCAACAAGAGGAAATGTTGATGTGAAATTAGAATTAAAATAATTTGCAGCATCCTGAGAGTTCTCAGGATGTTTTTTTGATATGAACGGATTGGTTATGATCTTTTCGAAGTGTGAATACATGTAGTATAGGTGGATTCAGACTAGAGAAAAGGTGAGCGAATGAATAGACCGAAACTGTCAGTTTGTATGATTGTCAAAAATGAAGAACGTCATATTGTCCGCTGTTTAGAAAGCGTGCAGCATATTGCTGATGAAATCATTGTCGTTGATACCGGATCAAACGATCAAACAGTAGAAATTTGCAGAAGTTTTCATGCTCAGGTCTATCATCATCAATGGACACAGGATTATTCGCAGTCAAGAAACATCAGTTTACAGCATGCCAAGGGTGAGTGGATTTTGATTTTGGATGCAGATGAAGAGTTAGACGTGGATACGGGAAGCTTGCTGCGTTCACTGCTGAATGACTGCAGGCAGTCCCTTGGTTACGTAAAGGTTATAAACTATACGGGAAAACAATGGGATGAAAACGAAGCATTTGAACAAATGCAGATCAGGCTGATACGGAATCAGCGGAAGATAGCGTTTAAGGGAAGAATTTGCGAAAAGCCCGTGGGTGAGGAGGCAAGCGGCGCTTTCTCTCTCCCTTGTGTTATTCACCATTACGGCTATCTGGAGCAGGAGGCAAAGTGTAAGCATAAACGTAATTTAAGCATATTGAATACAGAATTATTGACGTCATATGACGACCCGCTTCTCATTTATCAGAAAGCAGCTGAGTACGACAGAGGCGGTGAACAAAGCAAAGCCATCCGCCTGGCAATGAAGTGCATAAATGAATGTAACAGCAAAAAGCAAATGCCTCCCGCGGTTTTATATTATATCAAGTTTAAACTCTTCATTGATTTTGAACGGTATGAAGAAGCTGAGCGGGATATTGATGAAGCACTGCGGCATTATCCGGATTACAGCACCCTTTACTACTACAAAGGGATAATGAAGTATCAGCTTAAAAAAGTCAGAGAAGCGAGTACAGCATTTGAATCCTGTCTGCAAACGCAAGGTGAACACCATCAGTACGTACAGGTTAAAGGAGCCGCTGATTTTCGATCCCTTTGCTGGCTGGGCGTCTGTCACGCTGAATTGCATCAATATATGACAGCAGTTTTATATTTGCAAAAAGCGCTGAAAGCAAACCCGGGGTGTACTCAGGCACAGCAGCTGCTCAGTGAATTAACAAAGGATCAGGCCGTGCATGCCTGATCCTTTAATATTCTTTTTTATGGTCAACATCCCGCCATGCTTGAAACGGAGATAAATGCTCCGCGAGAGTCACGTGATAAAAGGGGATCGTTCTTTCTTCAGCAGGTTTATCGATTTCTTCATAAATGAATGAATCATCAAAACCGGCTTCAGCAGCATCTGTATGCTCAGCAGCATAGTAAACGGCTTTCGGCCGGGCCCAGTAGATGGCGCCTAAGCACATGGGGCAAGGCTCGCAGCTCGTATACAACATGCAGTCATCAAGCTGGTATGTCCCAAGCGCTTTACAGGCGTTTCGAATAGCAGTTACTTCCGCATGGGCAGTCGGATCATTGCTTGTAGTGACGTTGTTCTGTCCTTCGGCTATAATGGCCCCGTCCTTCACGATAACGGCTCCGAAAGGCCCGCCGATTCCAGCAATCACTCCTTCACGAGCAAGCTCGACAGCCCGCTTTAAAAACGTTTCATGATTCATCCCATACCCTCCCAGTCGATCGAATGATATAAGTATAGCCGAAAAGAAGTGCAAAAAACATTCTCAAAAAAATGAAAAATAAACAAAATATTTGGGGGATTTGCTAAGATGAAAAAAAGGGAGGGGAGCATATGCTGCATTTGTATATTGCCAGGCATGGACAGACACATTGGAACGTAGAAAAAAGGATGCAGGGCTGGCTGGATTCTGGTGTAACAGAACTTGGACTGTACAATGCCCGCGCTCTTGGAGAACGGCTGAAGGATATTGAATTCAATCAGGTTTACATCAGTCCGAGCAAGCGGACAGAAGAGACGGCAAAAGCTATATTGGGATCGCGCCGCCTGCCGCTGGTGAAAGATCGTATATTCAGAGAAATGTCGCTGGGGCCATGGGAAGGGAAAAAACAAGAGGAAATTGAAAGAGACGAACCTGATCTTTTTCATGCTTATTTTCATCATCCTGAAGCATATCACCAGCCGGGATGTGAAACGTTTTTTGACCTCGAAAGCCGGGCAAGGCTGGCTCTCCAATCGATTTTAGACAGCCATTCTTCCGGGAATATTCTTCTGGTTACCCATTCTGTCTTTATATTAATGCTGTTAAATATCATAAAGGGAAGAAGCATTCATGACATATGGAATTCTGCTTACATACATGATACGTCTTTGAGCCTTGTGGCATTTGATAAAAACGGAACAGCCAAAATACTAAAAGAAGGGGATGGGGAGCATCGAAAACCGATTTCTGTTTTCTAAAAGAAAAACCATCTGCATTTGCAGATGGTTTTCGTATTATACAAGCTGTGTCTGCTTAGCTCTTGCCTGTTTCGCCGCTTCAACCATATTTTTTAAGGCTGCGACTGTTTCTTCCTGCTGTCTTGTTTTTAAACCGCAGTCAGGATTTACCCAGAAACGGTCAGTCGGACATACGGCAAGCGCATCAACGATAATGTTGTACATTTCCTCAGTTGACGGGACACGGGGACTGTGAATGTCATAAACACCAAGCCCAAGCCCTTTCAAATACGGATGGTCTTTTAAGTAATCCAAAAATCCTCCGTGGCTTCTGCTGTGCTCGATCGTAATGACATCAGCGTCAAGATCATTGATCGTATCGACGATGTCTTCGAAGTTGCTGTAGCACATATGTGTATGAATTTGTGTTTCATTTTTCACGGAAGAGGTTGTTAATCTGAATGCTTCGGCAGCCCAAGTCAAATACTCATCCCAATCACGGGTTTTTAACGGAAGGCCTTCACGCAGAGCTGGCTCATCGACTTGAATGATTTGAATGCCCGCGTCTTCAAGCGCTTTTACTTCTTTGCGGAGGGCGAGTCCGATTTGGAATGCGATTTCTTTTCTCGAGATGTCGTTCCGAGGGAAAGACCAATTTAAAATCGTAACAGGACCTGTCAGCATTCCTTTTACATGCTTGGATGTTAACGATTGAGCGTATACAGTATCTTTCACTGTCATCGGTTCAATGAACTCTACATCTCCATAAATGACCGGCGGGCGTACACAGCGTGAACCGTATGATTGAACCCAGGCGTACTTCGTAAAGGCGAAGCCGGCCAGCTTTTCACCAAAGTATTCAACCATGTCTGTCCGTTCAAATTCACCGTGAACAAGAACATCAAGATCCAATTCCTCCTGAATATCAATCCATCTTTTCGTCTCCGCATTGATAAAGTTTTGGTATTGTTCATCAGACCACTCGTTTTTCCGCCATTTTTGGCGTGCGCTGCGTACTTCAGCAGACTGCGGGAAGCTTCCGATTGTTGTTGTCGGCAAAAGCGGGAGTCCGAGAGATTCATTTTGCAGGGCTAAGCGTTCTTCAAACGGAATCGGGCGCTTGAAATCTTTATCGCTTAATTGTTCCAGCTCTTTCTTTTGTTCAGAATGGGCTCCTGTTGCAAATTGTTTGAGCGCTTTGATGTCCGCTTTCGCTTGCTGGATTTGTTCACTGATAGCGGCTTTTCCTGATACTAAGCCTTCTTTTAAAGCTGTCAGCTCTGCCAGTTTTTCTTTCGCGTAGGACAATCCGTTCAGCAGATCCTGTTCCAAATGCTCGTCTGGGTGTTTCGCTACCGGAACATGAAGCAGGCTGCTGGAAGGCTGAATCCACAATTCATCAACCTGTGCAATGCTGAGGATATGAAGCACGGTATCCAGGCGTTCTTCAAGATCCGCTTTCCAAATGTTGCGTCCGTCTATGACACCGGCTGCCAGCACTTTATCTTTGGGAAAGCCGTGGGTCTTAAGCTGTTCCAGGTTTCTGCCTTTATCATGAACGAAATCAAGCCCGATGCCATGTACAGGATAAGAAATGAGCTCCTCATAAGCATCAACAGAATCGAAATACGTTTGCAAAAGCACATTCAAGGAAGAAAGCTCATTTGTGATGCTCTCGAATAACTCTTTTACGCCGCGTACATCCTCAGCTGAAGCGGTGACAAGCGCAGGTTCATCAATTTGAACCCATTTTACGCCTTCTTCTTCAAGCTCTTTTAAAAGCTGTACATATAACGGCACGAGACGTTTTTGAATTGCTTTTGCTTCAGATGGCTCGTAGCCTTTTGCGAGCGTGACGAACGTATAAGGGCCGACGATAACAGGTTTTGTTTCAACGCCGTACTCCTGTTTGATTCGGCGGTAATCTTCAAGCTGTTTGTTTCTTGTCAGGCGAAACTCTAGGCTCTCGTCATATTCAGGCACGATGTAATGGTAGTTTGTATTAAACCATTTTGTCATTTCACTTGATACGGCATCTTTTATTCCGCGGGCGATGGCGAAGTATGTATCTGTACTGTCAGTCAGGTGTCTGAAGCGTTGCGGGATCCAGTTGAAACTGACCGCAGTGTCAAGAACATGATCATACTGTGTGAAATCAGAAACAGGCACAACATCAATCTGCTGGTCAATTTGCGTTTTCACTGCGGATAAGAATAATTCATCGATTTGCTTCAAAAACGTATCTTTATCGCTGTTTCCTTTCCAATACGCTTCAAGCGATTTTTTCCATTCTCTGTTCAGTCCGATTCTTGGAAATCCTAAATTTGATGTTTTGATTGTTGTCATTGTTTCTCCTCCTTTATATGTAAAACACTCTTGTTGACCCGCGGATACAGGCTGTTAAGAGGTTTTCTCACAACTAAAAAGCCTCTTTCCCATGAGAGAAAGAGGCTTTTTTGCAAAACATACAGCCTCTCTCATCTCTCAGAAACAATCTGATGGAATTAGCACCGTGCCTTAAGAGATATAAATCTCGGCGCGAAAATCAGTGCGCCCCATTTCACAATGGAATTACGGTCGGTTGCTGTTGGGGTCAAAAGGCCAATCCCTCGCCCAACTCTCGATAAGAGAAAATGTTATTAATTTTTTGAAAAGTTGAATCATTTGTTGGTAATCTTAACAGCAATTCAAATTCATTGTCAACAAAGATTTTGAATTTTTTTTTACAAATTACGGTATATATTATATGAGAAAAATATTATTATAGGGTCAGTAAATGTGACTGCTCTGCTTTCTCTGACAGCTCATCAGGAGCGGTTAAATACAGGAATCCATTCCCGGCCAATGTTTTTGCGATATCGAGCGGAAGTGTCCTGCGGATCAGCTGTGCATAAAGCTCAGATTCTGAGAGCTCTCTTTGAAAAGATTCTTCTTCAAAGCTTTTAATTAAAGCAAGCGCTCCGCTGACATGAGGGGCAGCCATTGAAGTGCCGGTTAGCTTCCCGTATTTCTTGTTGGGAAGAGTGGATAAAATGTTTTCACCAGGTGCAACAAGATCAATCTCTTTGTTTGCGTTTGAAAATTCTGACGATTCTCGCGCTACTGAAACAGATCCAACCGCAATTACATCATTATACGCAGCAGGATAGGAAAGCTCCTCTGTGCGTTCGTCGCCGTCACCTTCATTTCCCGCAGCACAAACGACTAGCACTCCGTTTTTGACGGCGTTTTTGACCGCTTCCTCCAGTTCAGGCACATCGCTGGGTCCGCCAAGGGACATTGAGATGATATCAGCCTTTTGCTCAACAGCATAGTTAATGCCGTTAATAATCCATTCGTACTTTCCGCTGCCGTTTTCACCGCCAAGCACCTTTACAATTAAGAGGCTTGCCTCAGGCGCAACCCCGGCGATGCCGCCGTTTGAATCGTTAGCCGCAATCGTTCCGGCAACATGTGTGCCGTGTCCGTTGTAGTCGGAAATGGCATCTTCCTTGCCGCCATCATCATCTGTGAAATTCTTTCCGCCGATGATTTGGTTTTTCAAATCGGGATGGCTCGTATCGCAGCCGGTGTCCAATACAGCAATTTTTACGTCTTTGCCTTTAACCCCTTTTGCCCACACTTCTGGCGCCTTAATCACTTTAATACCCTCAGGAAGCTCGTTCACATCCATGATCTGCTCATTCGTCACATACGGGATCAAGCGGATTTCACCATTCATAAAAAAGCCCTCCTTTTTTATGCTTGCAAGTGGATACAAGGGTGTTATCTCACATTATATGAAATAAGCAGCCGCTCGGACAGAGTCGTTTGAAGCATTTTGAAAAAATAGGATACAATCCAATGGATTAGTAATTTTCAAAATAATGGATGTCTCTAGCGTGTATGGCTGGGATTCAGCTGTCAGTCAAGTTATAATAGAAGTTGGGAAAGGAGCAGTGTGATGAAACTGAATGAAAAAATATTTGCGTTTTTTTCTGAGCATGTAGAACAAATGGCCGAGGAATGGATTGACACAATGGAGGAAAGCGATCCGAATTCGATTTATGCCTTACATAATGCAACTGTAACTGAGGAGCTGAAAGAGCAGGACAGAGAGTTCTACCGGCATCTGAATTACATGTATGTTTTACCGGAAAAACAATTTCTCGATGAATTTCAACAATGGGTTATTGAGCTGACGAATGATCAAAAACATCTTGATACCCCGGTGCAATACGTCATCCGTGAGTTTATGAGAAACCGAAGATTATATACGAAGTATTATGAGAAGTTCGCAGAAGAAAACGAGTCGGCATTTGGACCGGGAGAGAAACAAAAATGGGCCGATTTGATTGTGAAAGTTTTTGATTTTACCATTTATACATTCGTCGATCACGCTGAATCGAATGCAAAACAGCAATTAAATGCCCAGAGAGAAATGATACTGGAATTAAGCTCGCCTGTCATTACTCTGAGCAAAACGACAGCTCTGCTGCCGCTTGTCGGTGATATTGATACTGAACGGGCAAAGTTTATTCTTGAGAACACGCTTAATGCATGTGCGAAAAGACGCGTTGAGCATCTGTTGATCGATCTTTCAGGTGTCGTCGTTGTTGATACAATGGTGGCGCATCAAATCTTTAAATTGATTGAGGCGCTTACTTTAATCGGTGTCAGATCCACATTGTCTGGAATCAGACCAGAAATTGCGCAAACCGCTGTACAGCTTGGAATTGATTTTACGAACATTAATATTAAAACCAATCTTGCCCAAGCATTGAACTATCATCAATAATAAAAAAGCCGCTATTTTAGGGACTGACCCCCGTTTTTGAGACAGGGATCAAAGCACCTTTTATACAGCCAATTGCCGATAGCTTATCGGTGATTGGCTGTTTAGTTTCGTTTGAATACGAATGTTGTTATAATAATAAATGTATTCTTTGACAGTGCGTTCTACGATGGCGGTCGTGGTTCGATTAATGCTGTTAAGATAGAACGTTTCAGACTTTAGTGAGGAATGAAACGATTCGATGGAGGCATTATCAGCGAGCGTCCCTTTGCGGGACATGCTCATGGTAATGCCTTTTGTTTTAACAGCTTTCTGATACTCATAAGATGTATACACAGATCCTTGGTCACTATGTAACACGCATTTCCTTTTTTAATATAGCTGTAATTTTTCGATATCCATATCGATACTTGTGCTCTCGGCACAACGTGCCGATTTGTTTTTCCAAATGGCACTTGGGATGATCTTTCATCAGGTTCTTCTTCCAACGATAATAAGACGCTCGTGAGATACCTAAATGAACACAGATATTCTGTACGGTCATTGTGCCGTGCAATACTTCTACAAGTTCAACTGACGTTTGGCTATCAACTTCCTTTCCAATTCGTTGTACTTCTTTAAAACTTCATTTTGTTGTCTCAGATAACGGTTCTCTGCCTGCAGTTTCTCTAATTCGGAAGAATACTCCGGACCTTTTCCGTAAGTGTATTGCTTACCAACAGGCTGTTCAAATCGATGTGTATCCCCAGCCTTATGCCATCTAACCCATGTCTGAATCTGTGTCTTATTCTTAATTTTTAATTTCTCCATGATCTCTTTCATAGGCACGCCTGCCAATCTCATTTCTACAGCCTTCTGCTTAACTTCAACCGGATAACTCACTCTTGTCCCCATAGAAAAAACACCTCCAAGTCTAATTTCGGCTAACAATCATCCGTTTTCAAACTTGAAGGTGTTTTTTATTTGTCTCATCTTATGGGGTCAGTCCCTTAACATAGCGGCTTTTTTTATGAGGTAAAACATAAAGACGAAAGAAAAGATCCTGCGAATAACAAGAGAATGAGGAAAAAGAACAGCCAGTCGCGCGGGCTGACGGTAAGCGACCGGTAATACGTCCGGTTTCGGCTGCCTGTAAATCCTTTTGATTCCATCGCAAGAGCTGTTCGTTCCGCTTTTCTGATCGCGCTTGCTAATAGCGGGATGGTATAGCGCTTTAACGCGCTTATTTTTTCTTTTAAGCCATTTTCCGCCGCTCCGCCTCGGATTTTATGTGCCTGCTGGATCAGCTGGACCTCCTCTTTTAACAGAGGGAGAAAACGAAATCCGGCAATGACGCCGTATGCAAGCTTCGGGGACAGCTTGCACTGCTGCACAAGACTCAGCATAAATAAAATCGGATCGGTTGTAAAAACAAACATCATTGATAAGGCAGAAAAGCACAAAATCCGAAACCCGAGCGAGATGCCGACAGCCACATTTTCACTGTTGATCGAAAAAGGGCCGGCTTGAAACAGAAAATTATCTGCGGTCGTCGGAATCTTGCCGAAAACAGCGGCTGTCCATACGCAGCCGAATGCTAAAATCAAAAACGGAATCGTGAACAAAAGCCATTTTTTCAGCGGTATTCTGGCCGCAAACAGGACACCCGCAACAATCATGATATAAAAGCACGCAGGTGTGTAAGGATTGTAAATAAACGACAGCATGACGACACAGCAAAAAACCGCCGCTGCTTTTACTGCCGGGTTAATGAGATGTAACGGCTGCTTCATCACGCACCTCCTGCTGGTATGTCATCCATTCATATCGAAGGGGGAGGGTGAGCTTTGCTTTTTGGACGAGCTCGGCTTCCCTGGAAAATAATTGTTCCGGTGTTCCGTCAAAGGCCAAATGTGCGCCGTGAAGCACAAGCACGCTGTCGGCATATGAAGATACAAGCTCCATATCGTGTGTGATCATGAGGACAGCGGTGCCTTCTGTCTGGATATGCTGAATCATCTCCATGCATTCAGCGGCTGTTTTGGCGTCTTGGCCAAAGGTCGGTTCGTCTAAAAGCAAAACCTTTACATCGTGCATCAGCATGGTGGCGACACTCAGCCGCCGTTTTTGCCCTTGGCTGATCGCAAACGGATGGTGGTCCGTCAAATGTGCAAGGCTGAAACGCTGCAGCAGATTCTGCGCTTTTTTCTCGGTTTCGGCATTTGCCGCATGGCCGAACAGCAGCTCATCATATACTGTGTCAGTCACAAACTGGTGCTCTGGATTTTGGAAAACCAATCCCATTTGTTTGCGAAGCTCTTTTTCTTTGTAAGACTCCAGCGGCTTATCATGCAGAAGAATCTTGCCGCTTTTCGGTTTGAGCAAACGGGCGAGAACAGACAACAGCGTAGATTTTCCTGTGCCGTTTGGCCCGACAAGTGCCGTCAAAGAGCCTGCACGCAATGAAAAACTGATGTCTTTGAAAATGGTCTGCTGTCCTCTTGAAAACGATAAGTTCTGGACCTGCACTGCGTGTTTAGCAGAAAGAACCGCCGCTTCTTCAGCAGGCCCAGCAGGGAAGGGTTCCTTGAACAGCGTTTCTTTTGACAATGTAAACGGTATGCTCACCTTTTCTTGTAAGCCACAAATTTTCGGCACAGCGATTCCCATTGTTCTTAACATGTTTGAGTGATGCTGAAACATATCCTTAGTTGGACCGTCTAAGGCTTTCTTGCCTGCTCCATCCAGTACGATTGTTCTTTCAACCCAAGGCGCCCACTCATCAAGCTGATGTTCGATCACGAGAAGGCCGAAGCCTTTTTTCTGCTGAAGCTCTTTGATCATTTGAACGAATTCCCGTGCTGAATAAGGGTCTAAAAGGGAAGTCGGTTCATCCAGAATAATGAGCTCAGGCTCCATTGCCAAAATACAGGCGAGCGCGACTTTTTGCTTCAGTCCCCCTGACAGAGTAGAAATTGTTTTTTCCTTTACATGACTGATATGTAATTTTTCCAGAACTGCATCAATTTTTTTCGCCATTTCTTCTTGGGGGACTTGCAGATTTTCCAATCCAAAGGCGATTTCATCCTCCACTGTCAGCATACAAAACTGCTGCTCAGGGTCCTGAAAGACGACTCCGACATGCTGAGCGATTGTTTCAGAGGTTTCAGCGTCAGTGATCGGTTTTTGAAATAAGAATACATGCCCAGACAGCATCCCGTCGCAAGCTTCAGGGTAAAGCCCGTTTAAACAGAGGGCCAGCGAGCTTTTTCCGCACCCGCTCGGCCCTAACAATAAAGCGCACTCTCCTTTTTGAAGCTCAAACGTTATATCCTGAAAAATCGGTTTCTCGTTTTCTTCATATGAAAAGCTAAGCCGGTCAACCGAAAGCAACTTGTTATAGGCTTGCATGATTTGATACCCGTTTCCGTTTCTTTTTCAGTTCCTTTCCGAGTGCCATTCCGTTTAAGACACCCGTATATGCGAGAGAATCGCTGACAGCTTTTCCGAGAAGGCCGGCCAGGACCGCACCTGAAACGAGACGGATCACAAGCATAATGAGAAGATAGCCCGGTGAGTACGCCGCATAACCGGAAACAAAGAAATCATAAATAAAGCTGGACACCGAAGATCCCATACCCGCCAGAAGCAGCACAGGAAGGGAATATGCTTTCCAGCGTGTCGCAAGAAATACAGCTTCTGCTCCGAGACCTTGAACAATGCCGATAACGATAACCATCGGGCCTGAAGGATTTCCCAGCAAACATTCAACGAGAGCTGCGATGATTTCTGAAACAAGGGCCGCGCCCGGTTTACGAATGATGTACGCGGCAATCACCGACACGATAAACCAAATGCCGTAAATCGGTTCATAAGCGATGGGCCCGAACATCCCTGCAAGTACGTTTCCGAAATGGGTGAATACTAAATAAACAATGCCAAAAACAATACTGATAACAGACATGATGACAATTTCTTTTACTTTCCAGCTTTTCATTTTATCCCTGCTTTCTGTTTTCTTGATGGACTGTTTGCCGAGAAGTTCACGGTCATTGTGACATGGGCTGTTTGCTGATTTGCCATGTGGAAAGCGGTTTCCAGTGTCCGGAACACGTCGTGTGCATCTCCGTCTACCTCACTTGCGTAATGAACACCCTGTACGAAGGTGCCGTCAGCCTTAGCGATTTCAACAGCTTTCATGATAATGTCCATATAATTCGGCTCATTCATCGGATAAAGTGCAAATTGGCATGGAGCCTCTGCTTTCAGGTCGTGAACAGATTCTTCATTGACTCGCTTTTCATCTGCTGTCAGATATGTATCTCCTTGTGTATCGCCCGGGCAGCCGATGGAAAACGTCCCGTTCATGACAATGTGCTTTTCGCTATTTGCTGCATACAGGTAGATGGCTTTAGCGGCGTCGAATACATGAGCGATCGATCCGCGCAAAACTGTACTGATATGATCGGTCTTTGTCCAAACCTTTGACGTATCCGTTTTTTTCAGCGCAGACTTGATCACACTGATAAAATCATCTGTCATCGGGTATAAAGAGAACCGAAATCCGGCGATTCTGCTTGTACCGCATAAGTTGTCCATTTTTCTGACCTCCTGTTTTTTTGGTAAAATAAAAAACTGCATATCCTTAGGGAATATGCAGTCATAGATCGAGTAAGCGCACGAAAAAATACACCTTTCGGTCAACCTGCACTTCCCCACGCTGGTATTATCCAGATCGGGTCATAAGGGATCAAAGCGCGTTTTTGCGCGCTTTATCTCAGCCATAACAGCACCCCTAGTGCTTTCCGTATACAATTTTTTATTTTGACATCATAATAGATGATAAGAATCATTTTGTAAACAATGAAATCATTTTTTTCATATAGGAACATGAGAGGATGATCGGAATTGGAAAAAGGGCACATATTAATTGTGGAAGATGAAGAAAAAATCGCGAGGGTCCTTCAGCTTGAATTGGAATATGAAGGATACAGCGTCACCATCAAACATAATGGCTCTGAAGGACTTAACGCGGCCACGGAAGGTTCGTATTCCCTATTGCTGCTCGATGTCATGCTGCCAGGCTTGAGCGGGCTTGAAGTGCTGCGCCGGCTGAGGAAAACAGATCAAGAGACACCGGTTATTTTATTAACAGCCCGCGACAGTGTTCCAGATAAGGTAACGGGGCTTGACATCGGTGCGAATGACTATGTCACCAAGCCGTTTGAAATTGAAGAATTGCTTGCCAGAATCAGAGCGGCACTCCGCCAAACCGGAAGCAAAACAGAGGATATCGGCACATTTTTGACATATGACGATTTGCAGGTGAACGAGAAAACACGTGAAGTCAGACGGGGAGACAAAGAGGTTGAATTAACGCCCCGGGAATTTGATTTGCTCGTCTATATGCTGAAGCATCCGCAGCAAGTGCTGACGAGAGAGCAAATTCTCAGCTCTGTATGGGGGTTTGATTACATCGGTGATACAAATGTCGTCGACGTGTACATAAGATATATCAGAAAAAAATTGGACTATCCTTACGAAAAACAGCTGATTCATACCGTGCGCGGGGTCGGCTATACCATTAAGGGGTAAATGATGAAGCTGAAGACAAAGATTCATCTTTATACATCCATTTGGCTGTTGATTTTATTAGTATTGGTTCATACTGCGGTCTATCTCATTTTTTCATCGGCACTCACCTCAAAGGATGCGGCCCGTCTTGCCGATGAAACGGACAATATCGCCGAAGCTCTTCATACCGCCGAAACACAAGGAGTGGCTTTGCAGGATATGCTGCAGGCCTATCTTCCGGCAAATGGAATGGTGCGGGTAATGAGTGCGGATCGGAAAGCCGTCATGACCATTACAAAGGAAAAAGCATATAAAGACTTCCCTCTTTCTTTTCACAGCGGGGAAACGACAGACGTGACAAAGCATGAAGGCAAACTGTTTGCAGCAGCAGCTGTCCCGGTCATTTGGACAGACGGACAAGTCGTATCTCTTCAGCTCGTGGAAAGGCTGGAGCATACAGAAGAGAGTCTTCTTCTGCTAAGAATCATCTTAATTGCGGCCAGCGCGGCTGTCTGTATCGCTTCCTTCTTTGCCGGCAGCTTACTCGCCCGCCATATCACCAATCCAATCAGACAATTGGTGTCAACGATGAAAGACATACAGAGAGATAAAGCATTCAAAACAATTTCTCTGGAAGGACAGTCGCACGACGAACTGTATCAAATGGGGCTGACCTTTAATGAGATGGCGAGCATGCTGAAAGATCACTACGACAAACAGCAGCAATTCGTCCAAGACGCTTCACACGAGCTGAAAACCCCGCTCACCATTATTGAAAGCTACAGCAACCTGATGAAACGCTGGGGGGCAAAAAAGCCTGAAGTGCTTGAGGAATCCATTGAAGCGATTCATTCAGAAGCGGTCCATATGAAAAAACTGACCAATCAGCTGCTTACGCTGGCCAAGACCCATAAAGAATTGGAGCTTGATCTGATAACGGTTGACCTGATCGAAGTGTCGCGCGCCGTCATACAAACACTCCAGCCGGTTTATAAACGCGACATCTTTCTCGAGACGGACAAGGAGAATTTGCTTGTAACGGCAGATGAAGAACGCATAAAGCAGCTGCTGACGATTTTGCTTGATAATGCCATAAAGTATAGTGACAAGGCCATTGTGATTTCCGCAGGAACCAATAACAGACGTCCGTTTTTGTCCGTAAGGGATGAAGGAATCGGCATACCTGAAGAGCATATCCCGCGCCTGTTTGAACGTTTTTACCGGGCGGATGAGGCGCGTAACCGCAAAACAGGCGGAACGGGTTTAGGTCTATCCATTGCCAAACATATTGCCGATGAGCATGGTATTGACCTGTCTGTAAAAAGCAAACCGGGACAGGGAACAAATGTCACGATGCAATTTAAAGAACGGAATGGGGGAGCGCTATGACAAAACGAATGAAAACAGGAGCTGCTGCGGCGGCAGCCGTTTTAGCCATTGTCATCTGCGCGGTTCTTATCATTCAGCAAACCCATGAGGACGTGCTGTCAAAGGAGGCAGTCATAAAAAAAGTAGAAACCTCCTATGAAGGCGACATCACAAAAGTGACGCAATCCAATGATAAAAAAACGTATGATATGACTCTGGAAAATCCAAAAGGAATTTATTTTCTAAAAGCTGATGCTAAATCGGGCGACATATTGTCAATGAACAGAGTGAAAAAGACGAACACATCTGAGATGACAGAAAAAGAAGCTGAGCAGCTCGCTCTGGTGCGGGTGCCGGGCACCGTCAAAAAACATACGCGAAAACACGGAGTTGCGTCGTATACCATTCAAAAAAATAATGGGGAAACATACGAAGTGAAGGTAGATATGAAGACAAAAGCGGTGGTGACCGCTGATAAAATCAGCAGCAAAGACAAACAAAAGACAACAATTTCGGAAAAAGAGGCAAAAGCCATTGCAGAGCGTGAGGCTGGAGGAAAAGCAGATGACGCCGATTTGGAAGAAAGCGAAGGCACTCTCCTGTTTGAAGTAGATGTTGATCTCCCGAATGACAAGGAAGCTACGGTGAAAATAAACGCCTATACCGGAAAAGTTTCTAATATTATCTATGAAGACTAATGGTTTTCTCATCAAATTCTCATCTTTCTCTCGTGTTCCTTTCATGTTGAGTGTGTAAACTGAACTCATAACGAACAAGGGAGGAATCACATATGCTGAAGAAAAGATGGATGATTGGCTTATTAGCAGGGTGTTTAGCGGCCGGAGGATTCAGCTACAACGCGTTTGCGAAAGAAAATAATGAACATACACAGTCTGTTTCTGAAACTGGCGGATTTACTGAACAAGAAGCGGAGTCCATTGCCAAAACAGTTGTTGACGGAACAGTGGATGACATCGACAGAGACATCTATAACGGCAAAGAAGCTTATGAAGTTGAAATCGAAAAAGACGGTGAAGACTATGATGTTTATGTGGATATCAAGACCAAACAAGCGCTCAATGACCCGTTAAAAGAGAAAAAAGAGCAAGTTGTTTTGACAAAAGAAGAAGCAGAACAGATTGCTCTAAAGCAAGCAGCTGGAACCGTCACAGAAAGCAAGCTGGATGAAGACGACGGTGCTTATATCTACGAAATTGAGGTCCAAACGAAACAAGGGACTGAAGCAGAATTTGACATCTCTGCAAAGGACGGACGTATTATGAAACAGGAATTAGACGACTAACCCCGCACCCGCGGGGTTTTTTTCATGATAACGAGCCGCTTTTTGGACAATCTAATAAGAAAAGGAGGCGAAGCGCTTGGAAAAGAAAGAAGAACAATACATCAATCAGGCTGAGTATGTTCCACATCCGACGAAGGAAGGGGAATACGCCTTATTTCTTCATGAAACCTATCATTTGCTTTCAGAAGATGATGAGACGCAAACAACAGAATAAGGGCTAAGGCCCTTATTTTATTTCATCAGATGAGATGTAAACGCATAAATAACTTTTTTAAGTTGACATAGCTTGTTTTTTTCTGTAATCTCAGTGTGTCAATTCAATTACGAACTTCGTTAGGTGAGGCTCCTGTATGGAGATACGCTGCTGCCCAAAAATGTCCAAAGACGCCAATGGGTCAACAGAAATCATCGACATAAGGTGATTTTTAATGCAGCTGGATGATTGCTCCTATGCCATACAGTGCTAAAGCTCTACGATTGAAGGCGCCCGCACGCTTTTTTTGCCGTGCTTCTTTCACCTTCAATCCAGAAGGCTTTTTTTATGTCTAGAAAACGAAATGTTGAACAAAAAGGAGGTGCGGAGTATGGATTCTCCCCATTCGAGTCAATCTGAAGAAGTACCCATATACTATGACAGCAAGACAATTGATTACACGATGAGGAGACGATCTGCCGCACCTTCTGGCGAGGCCGGCACGTCTCCGTAGAGGAGGTACGAGTCCCGATGGTTCAAAACATGACCTATGACGAACTCATTTTACGCATCATTATCTTATTGCGAGACGGAAAAATCAGGGATTTCAGAAGTGTTATTGATGAGCTTCAGCCCTATGATATGGCGTTTATTTTTAAAGAAATGCCGGAAAAACACCGCGCCCGCTATTTATCTTATTTAACTGTTGATGATATTACTGATATGATCGGCGAACTGGAACGGGAATTTCAGCTAGCCGTCTTAAATAAAGTCGGAAAAACAAAAGCAACACTCGCTATGAACAAAATGGACAACGATGACCTCGCTCAATTGCTTGAAGAAATGGATGAAGAACTGAAGGAGCAGCTTTTATCCAGCATGGAAGCCTCAGAGTCAAAAGCTGTTCAGCTCCTTATGAATTACCCGGCTGATTCAGCGGGGCGCATGATGACCAACCGTTATGTGTGGATTCCTCAGCATTACACGGTAAAAGACGCGGTCGTCAAACTAAAAAGTTTCGCGGAAATCGCAGAGTCTATCAACTACTTATATGTCATAAATGACAGTAAGCAGCTTGTCGGCGTTCTGTCATATCGCGATTTGATTCTCGGAGAACCGGAAGAAAAGGTACAAGACTTGATGTTTACCCGTGTCATTGCAGCAGACGCGCTTCAAGATCAGGAAGAAGTGGCGCGGCTGATTGAACGTTACGATTTCTTAGCGATTCCGATTGTGGAAGAAAACAATGTGCTTGTCGGGATCGTGACGGTCGATGATATCATCGACGTCGTTATTCGGGAAGCCGATGAGGACTACGAAAAATTCGCCGCATCAGGTAAAGCCATTACCTTCGATACAAAAGCATATGTTGCAGCATACCGCCGCCTTCCATGGCTGATCCTGCTTTTGTTCATCGGGCTGATTTCAGGCAGCATCATGAGCTATTTTGAAGATACGCTGAAGCAGGTCGTGGCACTGGCATTCTTTATGCCGATGGTGTCAGGGATGACAGGGAATACAGGAACACAGTCTCTTGCGGTTGTCATCAGAGGTTTATCTAAAGAAGAAATGAATAAAACAACGATTGTAAAACTGATTTTTCGGGAGCTCAGAACGAGTATTTATATCGGTGCCGTCTGTTCTGTCTTAATTACGGTGATCGCCATCATTTGGCAGGGGAATGTGCTTTTAGGATTTGTTGTCGGCTCTTCACTGCTGCTGACCTTAATTATCGGCACGATGTCAGGAACAATCATCCCCATTATTCTGCATAGACTGAATGTAGACCCGGCCATTGCGTCAGGCCCGCTCATTACGACGTTAAATGATATTTTGTCATTATTAATTTACTTTGGTATTGCGACTACATTCATTCACTCATTATAAACGATAAAAGTCCGTCTCAGATTGTGAGGCGGACTTTTATCGTTTAACGGTTTTTGTACCTAAAGTGAGCATTAAGCTGCCCCTCCAGCATTTTTTTTCGGACTTGCGGATCGTTTTTTACCATTTGTTCTTTTTTGCGCATATCTTTTAAAATTTCAGCTGTCTGCACGCCGTCTTCGCGTTTGTTGGCGATATCCATCAGCCGCTCGACGTCGGCAAAAGAATATTTTCTCGTTCCCCTTGAAGAACGCTGCGGATAAATCAGCTTACGCTCCTCATAATACCTGATCTGTCTTACGGACAATCCTGTCAATTCACTGACAATCCCGATTGAAATCACTTTTTTGTCTTTATAAGAATGATCTTCTGTGGTCATTTTTCCACCCCTGGATGTCTTTTGATAATAGTATATAAAAAACATAGAGAAAAAACCTGACGCTTGTTATATTTTCTAACATGAAATAGCAGATTTTTGAAAAAATACGGCAGAAAAATTAACAAGAATGATGCGTAACCTATAAGCGCGTTTTATCCTTTATGTAACGATTAAATGAGGAGGAAGGATAATCATGGAGGAAGAAAAAGCGGTCTCACTGGCAAAGGAAATAATCGAGTTGGATATGAAACGGGATGAAATGCTTGAAACGTTTATGCAGCTTGCCGGAGAACATGCTTTTCAGCTTTTAAGATCAGTTCAAAACGGACTTTACCGAAAATCTTCGTAAACATAAATTCTTTACATTAGATTCACACCACATTCATTTAAAAAGAGTATCTTATTTAGAGGATACCTTAAAATGAAGGAGGACGCTATGAGTAATTTATTGAAAACAGCATTAGAAAAAGAACGAAGCCATTATTCAGAAAAACTCTTTCAAATCGGAGTTTATAATAAAGAAGTAATGAACAAAATGACACTTTCTGAACTGCGGAAGGAATACGCATATTTCTTTCGCAGCATCCCATATCACCAAAAAAATCCTTATACAAAATAACGAGTATAAGGATTTTTTTGTTTCCTGAAAAGGAATTTCTCGAATTATAGCGAATAAAAATAATAAGGGCATTAAACTCTTATTATATGTAAGGGTTTTCATTATTTTTTTATAAAAATTCTATATACGGGGTAGATATGATGAGATTATCGTTTAACGAAGAAGAAGTTGAGCGTGCGATGAATTTGTACAGAGTTTTTGCAAGGGCTTTCAAAAGTGTGTCTGAACACAGCATCCGTGACAGCAAAGAGCACGGCTTTAATCCCACAGAATTTGCCGTACTGGAACTTTTGTATACGAGAGGCCCGCAAAAATTACAGCAAATTGGGTCGCGGCTTCTGCTTGTAAGCGGAAACGTCACATATGTCATTGATAAGCTAGAAAGAAACGGGTTTTTAGTCAGGGAGCAGGACCCGAAAGATAAACGCTCCGTTTACGCGCATCTCACGGATAAAGGGAATGAGTATTTGGATAAAATTTATCCAATCCACGCGCTCCGTATAGCGAGAGCGTTTTCAGGCCTTTCGTCTGATGAGCAGGACCAGCTGATCCTCCTGCTGAAGAAAGCAGGTATTCACAGCCAGCATTTACTGTTTCGTTAGTCATTCCACACTCTCTTTTCAGGAGGGTGTTTTTTTATGTTCACATTCATCTAATATCCTTTTTAAAACCTCCCCAATCTCCCGGTCGCACATTTGGCCAAGATACTCCCTGACTTGCTTCTCTGCTGCTGCCCGTTCATTCGATTGAAAAAATGCGGAAATACGCTCTTCTGCCCGCTTCATATCCCAGTTTCTTATATCTGTAACAAGCTGCCGTTCTTTTAACAGGTTCACATTCATTTCCTCCTGTCCCGGCAGCGCATGATAGATAAATACCGGAAGCCTTTTCTTTAAGCATTCACTGATGGTTACGCCTCCTGGCTTTGTCATGACGCCTGAGGCCTTTGCGTACAGACGGTTCATTTCTGCTTTGCTGTGAAGGTATGGGATCGCTTCGATAAAAGGATGTTGTAAACTTTTGACATAGCGGTAGAGCTTTTCGTTTCTGCCGCATAATATTTTGTATAAGATGTTTCCGCCTGGCGACAGCTCCTGGACCAGCTTAAAAATACCTCCGACTCCCATACTGCCGCCTGTGATCATGACGGTATAAGGCGGACGATGCTGGCAGGTGTCTGCGGTTCCTGCTTCATAAGCCCGGTGAACGGGAATGCCGGTCAAAAATATTTTTTTCGGGCTGATTCCTTCGGACATGAGCTGCTTCTTGATATCCATGATCGGGACAAAGTGGTAGTCAATGTTCTTCCGCCCCCATACCTGATTCACAAAAAAATCCGTGTAGACATTTACAATGGTCATGTTTGGATATTCCGGTTTCAGCCGGTTTAGCAGGTAAGAAGGCAGGGCGTGTGTGCAGAAGGCGATATCAGGCTGTTTTTCTTTGAGAATCTGTCTCATGCTTTGCATAAACAGCCATTCATACATGGCATAGCGTTTGACATTTTTACACTCTCCGCAAGCGAGAAGCTTGTATATTCCGCTGTACGTTTTCGGGAAATATTGAATCCATTTTAAATAAGCTGAGGAGGACAGTTGTTCTAAGCGTTTATACGTATGTGAAAAGATATCAATTTTTTCTGAATGCAGCCCTTTAGATTCCAGATCAGCCGTCAGGGCATCAGCAACATGATGATGCCCGGTGGAAATGCTTAAAAAAGGAAAAATGAGAATGTTTGTCATGTCTGTCCTCCTTAAAAATATGGCAACTATATTTTGGGGAGAATCATCACAAAATATAAGGGTGTTTTTTTGATGATAAGGAAGGTGAAGAGATGAAAACCTGTTTCCTTTCCATTTGGAGAGTGATTGACCCGATTTATTTCTTTTTTTCGAGGCTGACCTTGATTGACGATGAGCGAAAATGCGTCTTTCGAGTCAGACTGACGAAATACAAAGGGCATCATGTTGTGCTGAGTGACGGAACGCATATAAGAAAAAACGATGTGCTCGTTAAAATCCATCTGCACAACATCAAGCTGGTCAGGGAGCTGCAAAGCATTGAAAGCGCGGTCAGAAAAGGGATCATCATTTATCAAAAAGTATATCAATCCATGCCGATGCTGCTGGATTATATCAACAATCATAAAAAAAGCGAAAAAATCAAAGGGATCATTGGCATTACAATGCTTGATAAAGGGGTAGAAAGGCTCGGCTTTGACGTGGTAACCCCGGTCAATCCTTTTTACAGATCCTTTAAAAAAATCACCCATATGCCGATTTTATATTTAACGTCAAAGCCAGTGAGCTTGCGAAATCTGCCGAATTCATCCTATTTGTTTATCTCGAAAGAAAAGCTTCAGCACACCTATCAAAAAAAAGACTGATGCCATGGTCAGCACAGTCTTTTTAAATTTGATGGAAAGTCACTTCGGGGCGGCTTCCTACACGGATATTAACGCCAGTTTGTCCTAAACCTTCACTGATATAAAAAGGTTTATCGTGGTGATAATGAAGGCCTTTAATCATATTCATGCGTACAAGCTTGCCCATTTTCACCAAATGATACGGCTTTGGCCAGTGGATTTGCCCTCCGTGAAAATGGCCTGATAACAGGTAGTCAAAATGAATATCCTGCATCTCTAAAATAATATTCGGATCATGTGTCAGTACAAGATGATAGCCATTCTGAAGACCTTTATAAGAGTTTGTGATTTTACTGCGATTCGTGCTGTAATCGTCAATTCCGATAATATTAACAGGCCCTGCATCAGTATTGATGTGAACATGTTCATTTTGCAGCGTAATGCAGCCGTTTTCCTCCAGCACTCGCTTTAATCTTTGAAAGTCCTTATCTTTTAATACATAATCATGATTGCCAAACACCGCGTACATGCCATACGCAGGCTTCAGTTGTTGCAGTGCCTGCAAGTAGCCGGCAAGCTTTGGAATATTTCGTTTCCGGTCAAGAAAATCTCCGGTAAGCGCAATGAGGTCTACAGGTTGATTATTTGTTAAACGATACAGCTCATCAGGCGAAACAGAAATGTTTTCTAAATGAAGATCCGATAAATGAAGGATATTCAGTTTTTTTCTTGCTGGAAGGCCGTCTTGCTGATCAATTGAAATCGTGTTGACCTTCACATCTTTTGTGTTGCGGTTTGCTTTATATATAAATGGCATAACAGCAAGTATGACCAATGAAAGTAAGATGAACACATGTATCCCCTCCCTTCTACCAGTATAGTAAGTGATCCAGCCTTATGGATAGCGGGAATTAATGGGTTGAAGACCAGTTTGAAAAATGCAGAAAGGATTGTCATTTGATGAATGTTTTAGAAGGGAAAAGGGATAATAAATTTTGACAGCTGAGGCAGATCATGCCCGATAGAAGTCAGAATAACAGATGGATGTGTTAGGGATGTTACGATTAAGACAACACAAAAAAGAAACATATTATCTTTTGATGGCTTTATTTCTCCTTTTGCTGTATGTATCTCCGCTTTTTATTTTGAAGGAAGACGCCCATATTCGCGTACACGATAATTTGGATTCTAATATCGCTTGGTACAAGGTGCTGGCCGACAGCGGAGAAATCATCGGCAAAGTTGATGCGGCCATTCCGCAAATCATTAACGGACTGCCCCGGGACGCGTTTGGCACTGAGTGGAGCGGAATTGTTTGGCTTCACGCGTTGTTTTCTTCTATGACCGCCTATGCGGTAAGCCAGACCATTACGAGAGTTGTCGCTTTCTTCGGAATGTATGTGCTGCTGAAGAAACATGTGATTCCGGAGCAGAAAGCGGCATTGATCCGAATTGGCGTATCGCTCGCATTTGCCTTAACGCCTTTTTGGCCTTCTGGAATGCTGAGCACGCTTGGATACCCTTTGGCGCTGTGGGCTTTTTTGAATATCCGAAAAGGGGATATCTCATGGAGAGAATGGCTGACGCTCGGTTTGCTGCCGTTGTATTCAAGCTTTGTATTAGGCTTCTTCTTTTTCTTGGCTGGGATGGCATGCTTCTGGCTGTATGATGTCATCACAAAAAGAAAATGGAATTTCATTTTCTTAGGCAGCATTGCTTTTATGACAAGTATTTATCTATTTGTCGAGTACCGGCTTGTCTATTCGATGTTGATTTCACATGCGCCGATGCACCGGATTGAATTTATTTCATCAAGGCATGATGTTTGGCACTCTCTGCGTTTGTCCGTCAAAAACTTTGTCTACGGACACAACCATGTCATGACAGTTCATACCGTTGTGATTCTTCCAATCTTATTACTCGTATTTTTTGCTGTGCTGTTCAAACGAAATCGGACAAGGGAAGAAAACGTTTATCTTTTTCTCTGCGTGCTGAATTATGCGCTGTCACTGTGGTATGCGTTTTGGTTCAACAAAATATGGACTGTTCCAAAGCAGAAATTTGCATTTTTAGCCGAATTTAATTTTGCCCGTTTTCATTTTTTGCGCCCGCTGGTGATCTACATGAGTTTTGCGCTCGCTTTGTACCTCATCTGGCGGATGGGGAAAAAGTGGCGATGGCTTGTGTATGCGGCAGTTACTGCGCAGCTGATGGTCCTTGCGCCTTTTAATGAGGAGTATACGTATGGCGTTCACTACAACGCGCCGACGTTTCGTGAATTTTACGCATCTGACCAATTTAAAGAGATTAAGGAGTATATCGGGCGCCCGCAAGATTCGTACAGGGTGGCGAGTATCGGTCTGCATCCGTCTATTGCCCAATACAACGGTTTTTACACCTTAGATACATATAACAACCTGTACCCGCTCTCATATAAATATGAATTTAGAAAAATCATTGAAAAAGAGCTGGAAAAAAACGCCCAATTGAAACGGTACTTTGATGAATGGGGGAGCCGCTGCTATCTGTTCGTCGATGAGCTTGGCAAACGATATGACTTTAAAAAGAATTCGAAAAAAACAATCAATCATCTTGAATTAAATACAGATGTGTTTAAACAAATGGGCGGACAATATATTTTTTCTTCGGTTCCCATTATGAACGCTGACCAAAACCACCTGGCGCTCGTGAAAACATTTGACCATAAAGATTCCGCCTGGCGCATTTATTTATACGAAACAAAATAAGGAGGATATCGATTGAAACAGCCACAGCCAGTGTTAACCATCGTCGTTCCGTGTTTCAATGAAGAGGAAGTATTTAAAGAGACAAGCCGTCAGCTGACGGAGGTTGTAAACAGCTTAATGGAAGAAAAAATGATATCAGAAGACAGTAAAATTTTATTTGTTGATGACGGCAGCAAAGACCGCACCTGGTCTTTGATTGCCATGGAAAGTGTGAAAAACAAGAAGGTAACCGGTTTAAAATTAGCCTGCAATGTCGGTCATCAAAAAGCGCTTTTAGCAGGTCTGCATAAAGCAAAGCAAAAATCAGACTGCGTGATTTCGATTGATGCCGACCTGCAGGATGATATCTCTGTTATCAGAGAATTTATGCTGAAATATCACGATGGTTTTGAAATCGTGTACGGCGTGCGCCGCAGCCGGAAAACCGATACCTTTTTTAAGCGCACGACCGCTATAGGGTTTTACCGGCTCATGAATAAGCTTGGGATTAAGTTAATTTACAATCATGCCGATTTTCGCTTAATGAATAAAAGGGCGCTTGAAGAACTCGCGCGCTATCCGGA
Source organism: Bacillus sp. V26 (assembly GCF_034296245.1). Lineage (NCBI taxonomy): Bacteria > Bacillati > Bacillota > Bacilli > Caryophanales > Bacillaceae > Bacillus > Bacillus sp. V26. Next base: position 459,383 of record NZ_JAXKQF010000002.1, read on the forward strand.
AGCCAATTTGTTTTTAAGGGGCATCGTTCCTATGATCGGCTTCAGGTCAGCCGAAGTCTTGTATGACCGCAAAGAACGTTTTGCCGGAAAAACGAAATATCCGCTGAAAAAAATGCTTTCATTCGCATTTAACGGAATTACATCCTTCAGTGTGGCCCCGATTCGCTTTTTTACGCTTTTGGGTTTTCTATTATTTTTGGTAAGCGCCATGGCGGGGATTGGAGCAGTCATTCAAAAAATGCTCGGCCACACAAATGCGGGCTGGGCATCTCTCATCATCTCCATTTGGTTTCTGGGCGGATTGCAGCTCATGGGTATCGGGATTATCGGCGAATATATCGGAACGATTTTCTCTGAAGTGAAAAGACGGCCGAAGTATGCGGTTGATATCGATTTGTATAATGAACCCTTGAGCCCGCTGCAGCGCCAGGAAAGTGAGCGTTTGGAGAAAAAATACAGTTGAAACAACAAAAAGAGCTGACCGGATAAGTCAGCTCTTTTTCTTCAGCTGATTCAAAATAGCGGCAAGAGGTTCATCCTGCGGATTGCGGTAAAATTCATAAAACGGGCATCCGTGTTTCTTGACCCGGTCAACGACGGTATCGATTGTATACATCGCCGGTGTCAAAGATGGCTGCACCTCGTGCCAATACAGCGGCGCCGCTACGGTGCCAAGCTCGTTTCCCCTGGTGGAATAGGGGCAGATAATCGTTTTTCCTTCAGCATGCTGCAAATAATCGAGATACAATTTTCCATGCCTGTTTTTGATCAGGCGTTCGGTAGTAAATAGATCCGGAAATGCATTGGTACAATATTCGGCAATCAGCTGTGTAAATTGGCGTGTGTCCTCGTACGTAAATGCTTCTGGTGACAAGGGAATGTAAAGCTGAATCCCCTTGTTGCCGGAAAGCTTCGGATACGATGTGATGCCGAAGGATTCAAAGAGCCGTTTGAGTTCATTTGCTGCCTGAACAGCCATCAGAAAGTCATCTCGGGACGGGGGATCTAAATCAATGACAATCTCTGCCGGCCTTCTGCTTGTAATCGTTTGAAAAGGAACATGAAACTCTAAAGCGAGCTGATTGGCAAGCCACAATAAGGTGGACAGGTCCTTACAGACAACATGTTCATGGCTACCGTCAAAAAAGGATTGGACAAAGTCCGGTGTATAATCCGGCTTATTTTTTTGGAAAAAGGATTCGCCCCTTGATCCGTGCGGATAGCGAATAACCGTGACAGCACGGTCTTTGAGAAACGGGAACAGGTAGTCGCTGATTTCAATCATATACTGGATGAAATCTTCTTTTGTTTTTTTATGCTTTTCAAATATGATTTTATCCAGGCTTGTAAACTGCAGTTTTGGATGAACCGGCTTTGAGCGGCGCACAAGCTGTGCAAAGGTGCAGTCGGTCCAGTCCATTTGAAATTGAAATTCGACAAACGAAACCTCTCTTAGCGTGCCTTGTAAAATCGTTAAGTACTGGACAGTAGCGCAGATCGATGGTTCGAGCGTATATTCACCTGATGCTGTTTTATGTCCGTGCTGTTCCATAATCGCGCGTATTGCATTTTTTTCTTCCTCGCTCATCCCATGTGATACAGAGGCGACAGGCGTCATTACACCGTTTTTTAACACAGAAACCGTCAGAAATCCATTGTGAGGATTAAATCCTGTGATACAAACATCGGCATGTTTAAAGTTTTTATATTTCAGCCAATCAGATGACCGTTTTTTTTCGAGCCATTTGCTGTTGATTTTTTTCGCTACAATTCCCTCTCCGTCATACTTTATTACCTTCTCCCAAATCGGATTGAAGTGCTGGTAGGAGGGGATATACTGAATGGTTTCCTTTGCATAAGGATTTGGCTCAGCAGGGAGCTTTGCAGCAGACATCAGCTCATGCAGCGATGTTTTTCGGTCAATATAGGAATAAGTCGATACATCTTCTCCGCTTCGTTCCAAAAGGTCAAATACGAGAAAGCAGCAAGGCCGAGAGTTTGCGGATTCCTGTATCTTGTCCGGCCGTTTCAAACGTCCCCGCACTTGAATATGTTCAAAATCTGAACGGAATGGATTCGCCAAAAACACGATTTCTCCGTCAAGTGTTAACGGAAGTTCCTTTTCTATATGCTGAAAAGCAGTTTCGGCAAAGTTAGCAATTTCAGGGAAGGTGCTGTTAAGCTCTAAGCCATTTCTGCTCGTTAATGTCACGCCTGACGTATTAATGCGGAGAATACAGCGAAACCCGTCATATTTTACTTCGTAACGCCATTCCGCTCCTTTTGGAGGTGACGCAGTAAGGACGGGCTGCATGGTAAACGCCATTGGTTATGATGTGCCGGAGACTTTTTTTCTAGTGGTTTTCTGCTTTTTTTCTCCGGCTCCTTTCGGTTCTCCGTCTTCGGCAGGTGCTGCCGCTGGTTTTTCTCGGTTCGGCCTTTTGGTTCGATCGATGCTGGCTTGAAGTGCGCTGACCAGGTCGATCACATCCTCACGAGGAGGCGCTTTGTCAGGAGTGACGGCTGTTTCTTTATTTTCCAGCTTATCATTGACTCTTTGCAGCAAGGCTTTTCGATACGTGTCCTCATATTGTTCCGGCTGAAATTCAGTTGTCAGCTCATCTATCAGTGTAATGGCGGTTTGCAATTCTTTATCATTTACATTTGATTGATCAGGCACTCCGGGTACGTGGGCAGCACTACGGACCTCATCGGGATAATGGATGGATTCCATTACGATGCAATTTTCATATACGCGGAGAATGGCAAGCTGCTGTTTCGACCTGATCGTCATATTGGCGATCCCGATCTTTCCGGTGGATCGAAGCGCCTCGCGAAGAAGAGTATAGGCTTTCGTACCGTTATCTCCGGGTCCGACAAAGTAGGAGCGGTTAAAATATATCGGGTCAATTTCCTGCAGCTGAACAAAATCGACAATTTCAACCGCTTTCTCTTCATGCTCCTGCTTTAAGCTTTTTAAATCTTCATCAGTCAGCACGACATATTTTCCTTTTACGTATTCATATCCCTTCACAATTTCGTCAGGGCTGAGCGTTTTTTCGCAGTTGGTGCACATTTTTTCATATTTTATTGGCGCATGATCTTCTTTATGAAGGCTTCTCAGTTTGATGTCTTTGTCTTCTGTGGCGGCATAAAGCTTGATGGGGATATTCACCAAACCGAAGCTGATGGATCCCTTCCACATTGTATGCATATCGATGAACCCCTTTTTTTCATTATTGTGGAGATGAGAGGGGTGATTCATGTGTAGTAACTTATGGGTATAAAAAACAGCCGGCGCTGTTAACGCGGCGGCTGGTTCAATATCAAGTGTTCAAGCTGTTCGGGCGGTATCGGCCTGCTGAAAAAGAAGCCCTGTAAATGGTCACAGCCTTTTTCGTCAAGCAGCTGTTTTTGGCCGGAGTTTTCCACGCCTTCGGCAATGACTTGTAAAGACAGCTGATGGCCCATGGCAATAATGGCGCCGGTAATTTGTTCTGATTTCGGGTGTGTCTGAATATCATCGATGAATGATTTATCGATTTTCAGCCTGTGGATCGGAAAGTCCTTTAAATAGCTTAGAGAACTATGCCCCGTGCCAAAATCGTCAATGCTGATCCTGATGCCTAATTTGGTTAAAGAAGATAGAACCTTTTTGGAGTGGTCAAGATTATCCATAGTCATGCTTTCTGTTACTTCAACTTCAAGAAGGCGAGGGGGAAGCATGTATTTAGAAAGTGTATTCTTGATGAGCGGAATCAGTTCCTCCGATTGAAACTGTCTGGCGGAAATATTAATGGCGACAGAAAGATCAAATCCTTTGTCGTGCCAGACTTTTGCCTGCCTGCACGCCTCATCAATAATCCACTTTCCAATATCAATAATAAGGCCGGTTTCTTCGGCAACACCGATGAATTCTCCAGGCGGACGCAGGTTGCCGTCGGGAGTGACAAGGCGTATGAGCGCTTCAGCACCTGTCATTTTTTGATCTCTTGTACTGAATTGCGGCTGATAATGCAAGACAAATCTCTTGTTATTAATCGCTTCCCTCAGCTCCATTTCTTGATTAAGCTTGACGGTTTCTTTATTGCCGATTGAGAAAGAGTAGTATCTGTATTTGCTTTTGTTTCGCTCTTTGGCCGCATACATTGCCATATCTGCTTTTTTCATCAATTCAGGGCCGTCTGTTCCGTCTTTAGGAGAAATCGCAATTCCGATGCTGACGGATGTAATAAGGGTGTGTTCCTGAATTTTAAATGGCTTTTTGAATTGCTGAATGATTTTTTTAGCCAAAACATCGGCTTCTCCCGTTCCGGTATTGGAGTCAGTCAAAATAATAATGAATTCGTCACCCCCAAGCCGTGCGATAAATCCATTATCAGGTATAACGGATGAAAGCCGTTTAGCCGCGAGCTGGAGCAGCTGATCGCCGACATTATGGCCTAATGCGTCATTTATCACTTTAAACCGGTTCAAATCTAAGAAAAATACCACGGTGTTATAATCCAAGGCATGCTCGCGATTCAAGACCTTTGTTAGGTGGGAGATCGCATGTCTTCTGTTGGGTAAATCTGTAAGTGAGTCATAATGAGCCATTCTATGGATTTTTTTTCGGCTCTGTACTGTTTTGTCACATCTTTACAGATGACATATATGCTGTCCAGTTCTTGGTTCACCTCAACAGGAATAAACGTAATATTCAAATGAAACTGGCCTTTGTCCGTCATGAGATTGGTATCGCTGTTAATGGCTTGTTTTTCGCCTTTGACCTGCTTAAAAAGCGCATTGATTCTTGGCGACATATAATGATTCCAATTTTGATGGTTTAGGCCGAAATTATTCATCATATCCTCACCAGCATGATTAGAAGAAATAATATCTCCTTTTAATGACAGGATAAAGATCGCATCAATATTATGAATGATTAAAGATTGAAACCGCTGTTCGTTATCCTTCATGCGTTCATTTTGTTTCATGAATTTTCGATCAGTATGAGAACTGAATAATAATAACGTTTGAATACAGAAGACGATTAAGGCAATCAGAATAGACCAATCGAATGTATGGACTTCCATATGATGATTGGGAGGTGCAACATCCTCATAAAATGTAGCGGCCATCATTCCTGTATAATGCATTCCCGATATGCCAATTCCCATTATTAAGGCACTGATTATTTTATAAATCAGCAAATGGTCTGCAGGTTTTTTCATGGACAAGTCAAAGAAAATCTTTAGTGAGACGAAAGATGCTCCAATGGCAATGACAATGGATAATGTAAAAAGCAGCGGTTCATACATCATCATTACCCGGGAAATGGAAGACATTCCGATATAATGCATAGATGAAATCGATGCACCCAGCACCACCGATCCTGTAAGCAGTCTGTAAAAGGTTAGGATATAACGGCTGACGATATATAAAGAAACAAATGATCCAGAAACAGCAGCTGCAATCGAGGCAACTAAAGGCGCCAGTTCATAATGCATCGGCATCTCCGTATGAACAGCCATCATGCCGATAAAATGCATGGACCAAATCCCAAAGCCCATAATGATAGAGCCTGCAATCAGCCACACCTTGCTTTTTAATCCTGTATGAATGGTGACTTTTCGTGAAAGTTCAAGGGAAGTGAACGATGCTGCGCAAGCAATCAGAATAGATAAACATATGAGTGTTGTATTATACGTTGCGTGTAATTCCATATGGAGATTCCCCCGTGTGTTCCTGTCTTGTTGACTCTCCTTAATATCGGCTGCCAGCTAAAGAATTTCAGTCTATATGCCTGGAGGAATTGTCAGAAAAACGCTTGAAATGAAGATTCTCTGTTTTTAGTTCTGCTGACCGTCAAAAATATGTTAAAATCATTTTGATGTTTTGAGTGAAAAACAAAAATGTGTATACATAGATCAGGGAAAAGGGAAGTGAAGATGATCGAAGAATTGGTTATGTCCTGGATAGAAGCATTTAAAAGCTTATCTTATTTCGGAATTTTTCTGGCGCTCTGTATTGAATTTATTCCGGCCGAAATTGTCCTTCCGCTTGCTGGGTATTGGGTATCGAAAGGTGACATGACGCTTGCCGGCGCTGTTCTGGCAGGATCATTAGGGGGAGTCGCCGGTCCGCTCACCCTGTATTGGATCGGGCGCTATGGAGGCAGGCCGTTTCTTGAACGTTTCGGAAAGTACCTCTTTATAAAGCCTGAGGCTCTTGACAAATCGGATGAATTTTTTAAAAAACATGGCGGTTTTGTCGCTTTCAGCGGCCGCTTCCTGCCGGGGATCCGCACACTGATTTCTATACCATGCGGCATCGCAAAAATGAATGTCTGGTTGTTTTCTCTTTACACGTTTATCGCCATGCTTCCGATCACATTTGTTTATGTATATCTCGGTGTGAAGCTCGGAGAGAATTGGAAAGACGTTGGCTCTATTCTAGACCAATATATGCTTCCGATCGGGATCGCCATTTTGATCTTGTTTGTTCTTTATTTACTGATAAAGAAGAGGAAAAAACGAATTCAGTCTGAACATTTTTCAGTTTTTTTAAAAAATAAGCGTTGACAAATAAGCTCTCTCCGCATATCATTGACATATAATATGATATTTCTTGAAATCCCAAAGGGGAGTAGCGTCCGGAATGTTCCGGAAACAAAGTCGTCATTTCATGGATAGTGATATCCATCGGCTTTGTTGGCATGCCTGAATTCATGTCTAGCAAGACCTTTGCCTTATGTCGGCAAAGGTCTTTTTTGCATGTCCGGCCGGCATAAGATCGGATGAAGAGAAAGAAAACAACTTTTTTGGGAGGGTATCATTTATGGATGCAGCATTATTATTGGAGTATGGTTGGGTTCTTCTCGTCTTGATCGGGCTGGAAGGTATTTTAGCCGCCGATAACGCTTTAGTGATGGCGGTTATGGTAAAACATCTGCCGGAGGAGCAAAGAAAGAAGGCATTGTTTTACGGGCTGGCAGGCGCCTTTGTTCTGCGATTTGGCTCTTTATTCGCTATTTCTTTTTTGGTGAACGTATGGCAGGTTCAAGCCATTGGCGCGATCTACTTGCTGTATATTGCAGCAAGCCACTTGCTCAAAAGATATGTATTTAAGAAAGAAGACAATCATAAGGTGACGAAGCAAAGCGGATTTTGGCCGACTGTATTAAAGGTTGAGCTGGCAGATATCGCTTTTGCTGTTGACTCCATCTTAGCGGCCGTCGCTCTGGCGGTTACGCTGCCGGGAACTTCACTTCCAAAGATCGGCGGACTTGATGGAGGACAATTCTTCGTTATTTTGGCCGGAGGCATTATCGGACTGGTGATTATGCGGTTTGCAGCATCGATGTTTGTTAAGCTTTTAAAGGAACGTCCAAGCCTAGAAACCGCAGCTTTTGTTATTGTCGGATGGGTCGGGGTAAAGCTTGCTTTATATACACTCGCACATGATGACATCGCCATAGTGTCCTCGCACTTTATCCACTCAGGGACATGGAAGCTGATTTTCTGGGGTGTCTTAGCGGCGATCGCAGTTTGCGGCTGGTTTATGTCAGGCTCAAAAAAACAGGCGGAAGACGCACAAAACGAACAAAATGACAGAAGCCAAGAAAGGGCTTAATCATAAAGACTCTGCTGAAAAGCAGAGTCTTTTCATGTTTGAAGCGTTTTCACAGACGAAATAAAATAACATTTTTATAACAGCTTTGTTACAAAAACCTCTTTTAAAACCCCCAAAATTCTCTTTAAAGGCACGAAAACCTGTATAGTACGTGAGAATGGATTGTCATAATTGAGACATTGGAAATCAATATTTCTTTTTCTCCTTTGCGATTCCCTATCAAATTAGCTATCATTAATGAGTAGTTATAGGGAGGAACTGAGGTGAAACCAGTGCTTAGCCTTTTGTTTAAATTGGGAAAAAAGAAGCAAACGCTTGAAAAATCTGTTGAAAGCATACAAAAAGGCAATAAAGATCTGCAAAACGAGTTGATACAGCAATATAAGCCATTTATCGCAAAGACGGTTTCATCCGTTTGTAAACGATATATAGATGAAAAAGACGATGAGTTCAGCATCGGACTGATTGCATTTAACGAAGCTATTGAAAAGTACTCACCTGAAAAAGGAAATTCGCTGCTCGCATTCGCAGAGCTTATTATAAAAAGAAAAGTCATTGATTACATTAGAAAAGAAGCAAGAACCGCTCAAAATATTAATATGGACTTACAGGAGGGTGACGATCAGGAATCCTCACAAAGCCTGATTGAAGCCGAGCTTTCTATTGATGAATACCGCCGCCAGATAGAACAGGAACAGAGGCGGGAGGAAATTCTGTATTTTCAAAAGCAGCTCAGAGACTACGGTCTTTCATTTCAAGAGCTGCTTGAACATTCTCCAAAGCATGCGGACGCAAGGCAAAACGCCATAAAGGTGGCGCTCACCCTTGTCGAGCATGAAGAATTAGCTGCGATTCTTTATACGAAGAAACAGCTTCCTGTTAAACAGCTCGAACAGCTCGTTTCAGTAAGCAGAAAAACGATTGAGCGAAACAGAAAATATATCATTGCAATGTGCATTATCATTACCGGTGATTATATTTATTTAAAAGATTATCTTAAAGGGGTGCTGCACTCATGAGAAGAGGGATCATAGTAGAGAAAAATAAAAAATTCGTCACGTTGCTGACCCCTGACGGACAATTTTTAAAAGCAAAAAATGATCGCCAAACATATGAAATCGGAGAAGAAATCATGCTTCCGAGTGAGACACGCATGGGCAGAAGGGCCAGCTTTTTTGATGTTTTAAGACTGCGCCCTTTCAAAATGGGGATTTTTTCGATGACTGCTATTATGCTTTTTATTTTTATTATTCTCCCCGTTTTCTCTAATGACAAGGCCTATGCGTATATGACAATAGATATCAATCCAAGCTTCGAAATGGCGTTAAACAGCGATTACGAAGTGATCGAACTGACGCCCTTAAATGATGACGGCAAGAAGGTTATCAGTGACATCGATGATTGGGAGGAGACTGATTTTAAAAAGGTGATAGACGATATTATTACGGATTGCAGCGAGCATGGATATGTAAAGGAATCGAAAGAAATATTGATTTCCACTGTTTATGAAAATACGGATGACGATACATATAAATCAGGAGTAAAAAAGCAGCTGAATGATGTAACGGAAAAATATAAAACGACATACCGCATGGAATCTCTCGAAACAGATATGAAAACGAGAGAAAAAGCAAAAAAGGAAGGCGTATCAACAGGCAGCTACATAAAATCGAATGAAAAGAATAACATGAAAGATCCAAATGAAGATTCTCAAAAATCCGGGGAAGAGGATCAAAAAAATACCGGCAGCGAGGAAGAAAACACGGATCAGACAGACGATCAGGACAGCAAACAAGGAGAAAATGAACAGCTGGATGATACGGATTCACAGAAAGAAGATACAACTGACACGCAGAATGATGATAGTGAACAGAATAAAGATGTAAAGGAATCAGATGAAAACACGAAAGTTGAAAAAGATGGGGATACTGAGCAAACCCCTACACAAGTTCCTCAAGATAACGGAAATGAAGAAGAAGACAATGGTGAACAGAATAGCAAAAATCGCAAAAATTGGAATAACGGTGAAAAAGGAAAGGATCATTCCTCATCTAATCGGGATAATGCTTCTTACCACCGTAACCCAAATGGCTACAGCAGCAATAATGAATCAGCTCAAACAGAAGATTCGCCGAGTGCCCCCGGCGAATAGAGTCCTGAGTTTATTTATTTGTGCCATTTAGCTGTGATTGTGCCTGCTGAACCAGACGCTTTGTCATTTCCCCGCCTACAGAGCCGTTAGCGCGTGAAACTGTATCAGAACCAAGGTTCACACCGAATTCTTGAGCCACTTCAAGTTTAAATTGGTCTAGTGCCTGCTCCACCCCTGGAACAACGAGTTTATTTCTGCTCGCCATCTTTTTTCATCTCCTTTTTCTATTAAGAAATTCTTAACGCGTATTTAGTTTGAAATGTACGGGGTTTATTTATGCTGGCAATTGTTGTGGGGGAATAAGAAACCCCCGGCAATTTGCCGGGGGTACATCCTGATTACAGTATGTCAGCGGTCATTTTGTTCGCGGTCGCCTGAATATGGAACGTCAAAATGGAGAGAACTGTAATGGCAATAATCTGCCTGATTTTGACCCATTGAGCGTCACTCAGCTCTTCAAAATGGTGACGAAGAAGGTCTGTTTCCTGTTCGACAATCTGCTGGAGATTTGATTCCTTCATGGAAGGAGTATCTTGGTGATAAATGGCATGCAGCACATGCGCGCAGCTTTCATAGTACGCTAACGGGCTGATGACATCATCAGATCTGTCTGAGATAGTGTTAAAAGCAACTTTTAAGATAGCTCGTATGTGTTCAAAGTCATAAATGGATTTTAGGTCACGTACAATTAAAAGAATCACTGCCTGTTCAACTGAATACTTTTTACCCAGCTCAGGATGGCCAATGAGATCTTTGATATCGCGTTTCACCCAATTTTGAATCGCGGTTGACTTTAACGAAGTCAGCTCGCATAAATTGCCAAGCTCAACGATTTCGTTGGTTGACAGGCCGTATTCTTTTTTCTGTTTTTTTCGTTCATATCTTGTAAGAAATTCTGGAATTTGAAGATGGCTTGCCGCTTCTTCCGCTGACATATTCGCCGATTTAACGAGGATGTCGAGCGGGCTCATGTCTCCCAGGCCTTTAAGGGAATAGAGCAGCCGTACCATCTCCATTCGAGTGAGTTTAAAAATATTCATTGTTCACCTCTTCAAGACAATTTGACGCGGATATAATTTCTATGTATAAATGCACTATTAAAGCGTCCGCAATACATTAACATCATACGTCTAAATCCTTGCATTTTCAAACAGATGTTTTATAATTTAAATATACAGGTTCATTTGATCTTAAAAATAACGGAGGTTATTATGGCGAAAAGAATTTTTCTGTTTATTTTAACGAATATTTTGGTGCTTACAACGATCGGAATTGTTTTATCTGTCATAAGCTCTGTCACTGGAGTTGGGACGTACTTTACAGCTGATGGCGGTATAGATCCTATTGCGCTTCTTGTATTCAGTTTAGTCGTCGGTTTTGTCGGTTCCTTTATGTCTCTTGCGATGTCCAGATGGATGGCAAAGACAATGATGGGCGTCAGAGTACTGAATCCGGAAAAACATACACTTAGCCATGAAGAGCAGCAATTGGTTGACCGTGTTTATAGATTAAGCCGCTCTGCCGGCTTAACGAAGATGCCGGAGGTCGGAATTTACCGCTCATCCGAAGTGAACGCGTTTGCGACTGGCCCTTCAAAACGCCGCTCTCTTGTCGCTGTGTCGTCAGGCCTGCTTGATCAAATGGATGATGCTGCGGTTGAAGGTGTGCTTGCCCATGAGGTCGCTCATATTGCAAATGGTGATATGGTGACAATGACGCTTTTACAAGGTATTGTGAATACCTTTGTCGTCTTTTTATCACGGATTGCTGCATGGATCGCGAGCCGCTTTGTTAAGGAAGATCTTGCTCCGATTGTTCATTTTATCGCAATGATTGTGTTTCAGATTGTCTTTTCAATTCTCGGAAGCCTCGTTGTTTTTGCGTATTCACGCCACCGTGAATTCCATGCTGACCGGGGAGGAGCGGATCTTGCCGGCAAGGATAAGATGATTCATGCTCTTCGAACGCTTAAGAGCTATTCTTCCCGCATCATGGAAGAAGATCAGACAGCTGTCCAAACACTAAAGATTAATGGCAAGAAGCGGTCATCGCTTTTCTCTACTCATCCTGATTTAGATGAAAGAATCAGACGATTAGAAGCAAAATAAATTAAAAACATCCTTCCTCTGAGAACCCTCAGAGGTTTTTTTTCTGTTTCACTTTGACTAAAATAATAAAAAAATATGCAAGTTAAGAAAATGTTTCGCAAAAGCCTTTAAAAATGGATCTAATATCTTTAGAATAATTACCGTACTTTAAAAGAGAGGCAGAAGGATTTCACATGAGAGTAAAGCTTGGAAAATTGATACAGGCATTATCTCCGGCCCAGCTGATTGCATTATATTACTTTCTCGCAGTAACTGTGGCCCTGATATTGCTGAGCCTGCCGGCTGCCCATAAGCAGGGAGCGGATTGGACTTTTATTGACGCGCTTTTTACGGCTGTCAGTTCAGTCAGCGTCACGGGGCTGACGGTTGTGGATACAGCTGATACATTCAGCACTACAGGCATTTTTATTTTGGCATTTGTTCTGCAATTTGGCGGAATCGGGATTATGACGCTCGGAACGTTTATTTGGCTGATCATGGGAAAAAGAATCGGCCTTAAAGAACGGAAATTGATTATGGTAGACCAAAACCAATCCCAGTTTTCAGGTATTGTCAATTTAATGAAGCAGGTTCTTTTTCTTATATTGTGGATTGAATTTTTTGGAGGAATCATACTTGGCACTTATTTTTTAACCTACTATGATTCCTTTCAGGAAGCTTATTTACACGGGTTTTTTGCAAGTGTCAGCGCAACCACAAATGGCGGGTTTGATATTACAGGAAATTCCATGGTTCCATTCCGCCATGATTATTTTGTGCAGTTTATTACGATGCTTTTGATCATATTCGGAGCGATCGGCTTTCCGGTGCTTGTCGAAGTAAAGGACTTCTTGTTTTCGAAGCATCGGAGATATCCGTTTACGCTTTTTACAAAAATCACGACCATTATGTTTGGCTCACTCGTAGTGTTTGGCGCCATCGGCATCTATGCGCTGGAAGCAAGCCACTCGTTTGCAGGGAAGGCATGGCATGATATTTTGTTTCTATCCTTGTTTCAATCAACAGCTACCCGAAGCGGCGGGCTTGCAACAATTGATATCAGCCAGCTGTCGGATCCCACGTTGTTTTTTATGTGCGCGCTGATGTTTATCGGTGCGTCACCAAGCTCAGTCGGAGGAGGCATAAGGACAACAACTTTTGCCTTGAATCTGCTTGCGCTGTTTCATTTTGCACGCGGCAATAAAGCGGTAAAAGTATTCAAACGGGAGCTGCACCCAGCAGATCTGATGAAGTCTCTTGTGGTCACAATGATGGCGATTTTGCTCGTTTTTGGAGCGACACTGATCCTTACAGTGACAGAAAAGCATTCTCTGCTGGAGCTTTTGTTTGAGGTATGTTCGGCCTTTGGAACGACTGGTCTGTCCCTTGGCATTACCGCTGATTTGAGCAACGTAGGAAAATGTGTCATTATGATCGTCATGTTTATCGGGCGGATCGGAATATTGACCTTCCTTTATCTGATCGGAAGAAAAGAAATTGAAGCAAATTACCATTATCCGAAGGAAAGAGTGATTATCGGATAATGAAACACCGCATTTGCGGTGTTTTTTTTATTGCCAAAAAAAAGATGTGTGACCCGGCACCAGTTGGAGAACCTAACACAATCAGCTGCAGTTAATCAGCTGGCCTGCATTTTCAAGCGAAATAAAAATTAAAAATACTGGCGAGGAGGATTTCTATGAAACGTAAGGCTGAGGTCAATGAAGCCATAAAAAATAACAATACACCGACTGAGAGTATGGACAGAAATGCATATAAGACTCAATATCACGACGACCCGAATTTCCGAGGGGCCAATCGCAATTCCAAACAAGGTCAGCAAGGAGGCGCGTGATCATGAAAAAGAACCAGCACAGCAAAGACATGCAGAATCATAAAAAGCCGATGAATAAGAAGGTGCTTGAGGAAGAATTCTCAAGTGAGCTTGGGGATTACAACGCCGGGAAAATCATTGAAACCCTTGAAGTAACAAAGCCGAAAAAGAAAAAAGAGAAAAAACAAAAATAAAAAACACCTCTTAGGCGGCATGCCGCTTAAGAGGTGTTATGCTATTTTAAATAGGCATTTTTGCTGCTTCCTCTGACTAGCTGCATCAAGCCTGTCATTCTCAGTTCAATGAACGGCTGAGCAACCGTTTTGACGAAATTGCTTGAGAGAATGGAGGTAAGTGCTGCAGTTAAGAGCAGCAGGATGACTAAGTTTTGATAGTCAGTGAGTCCATCCTCAAGCCCGACCTGCCTGAGTGTTTTAATGATAAATCCGTGGAGCAGGTATACGTAAAATGTCCTTGTTCCCCACTTAGTAAAGAAATAGCGTTTTTGCGGAACAAGAGCTAAAAAGCTAAAGGTTGCCGCAAAGGCAAGTACATACCAGCCGATTCGCGAGAGGCCGCTTGCCAAGGTGACATCGCCAAATGATGAGTACGGCTTAGAGCCGAACAGCCATGAATAGTCAAAATCGATGCCCCAGCAGATGACAAATACGGCGGCGAGCACACCGAGCGCAATCTGTTTGCCTCGTTTTGATCGCAGTAAATCAAAGTGATGTTTATTCGAGTAAAATCCGACAAGGAACATCGGCAAGAATACAAATGTCCGGGACAGGCTCAGTGTGCTGCTGACAAAGTCGAGATAGCCGATCAGCACGGCGATGCCGCAGCTGACAAACAGCGCCCAATGCTTAGAAAGCTTTGAAAAAGGATAGAGCAGGATATTCCAGAAAAATAAGCTTACCAGAAACCATAACGACCATTGCGGATCAATCGGATTCACATTTGTCATGCTTTCGTCTTGAATAATGTAATAAAAGACGGAATAGATGCTTTGGAAAATCAAATATGGAATAATCAGCTTGACCGCCAGCTTTTTCACATATCCGGCGCGTTTAAAACCTTTGGCGAAATAACCGGATACAAGAATAAAGGCAGGCATGTGGAACGTGTAAATGAACTTGTAGAGGTAGAGCATAAAATTGTTATCATGAATAAAAGATCGAAGAATATGACCGAATACAACAAGGAATATCAATAAGAATTTTGCATTGTCAAAATAACTGTCTCGCGATTTACTCATAGCATCACCTTCTCTTTAAATCAGTCACTAAAAGATTATTCCCTGTTGGTATTTATTTTAAAATAAAAGATCAAAAAGGATTTGAAAAAATGTCTGATTGTTAGGACGATGTAAAGTGACGGTAAGGATCGTTGAAAATGTCTTCTTTATGTAATCACGCTGAAATTTTCTGAAATGTATAGGGCGAATGAAGGAAGTTCATGCAATATGTAGAAATATTGAGGGATAGGTTTTGAAGAAGGAGTGTTTACGCATGGAAACTCTCGATGTCGAGACAAATTCAGATCTGAAAGAGGAACTGAAGCGCCTCAAACAAGAAAATGATCGGCTGAAAAAAGAATTACATCAGCATCAAGTGATTGTGAACAATACGCTCGATGCTATTTTTATATGCGATAATGAAATGAAAATCGTGCAGGCAAATGAAGCAACAGCGAGGATGCTTCAAGTAGATGCGGAAGGTTTGAAAAAGCGTTCCGTTTTTGATTTTTTGTTTTCTATTCCAAAGGATGAGCTGGACCTTTCCGTGAAGAAGTTTTTTAAGAAAGGTTTTCTGTGGAAGGAGGTTCCGATCAGGCTGGACAGCGGAGCGACAAAATATATTGAGTTTCTTGCCAAAAGAGGGATTGGCGAGGATTTCTTTTTTGTCGTTATGAGAGACATTTCTTCAAAGAAAATTTTGGAGCGGGAATTTTCCATGAATGAACAGCTTTTTAAGGACTTGTTTGACAGAGCTGTCGACGGAATCGTTTTATTTGATAAAGACGGCGGCTTTATTGATGCCAATCTGTCCTTTTGCAAAAGCTTTGAAATCGACCAGAATGAGCTGTCACATTTGTCGCTGTATCAATTCATAGACAGCGGATCGCGAAAAGATTTCGATAACATTTGGCACACGCTCTATCGAAAGGGAAAAGCAAAAGGCGAGCTGCCTGTCAGGCTTCGTTCAGGAGATCAGAAGCTGTTTGAATTTACGATTACGTCTAACATCATCAGCGGTTTTTATATGTCGATTATGCGGGATATCACAGAGAAGAGGTCCATGGAACTCCAGCTATTTAAAAGTGAGGAGCGCTTCAGAGAAATTTTTGAAAACGCCATGGACGCCATTATCATCTGGTCGAATGACGGAAGAATCGTTAAGGCCAATCAGTCAGCCTGTAAAATTTTTGAGCTGCCGATGAATTTGCTGTTAAAAAGAAAGCTGTGTGATTTTCTCGTAGACTCTCAGCAGAAATACAGCTTGACGAAGAGAAAATATGCAAAATACGGTGAGATCAGAGAAGAGATGCTGTTTCAAATGGGCAACGGGCAGTTCAAAGAGCTTGAATTTACTTCAAAGAGGACAATACTTGAAAACCAGCACTTAACAATTTTAAGAAATGTCAGTGACCGAAAGCGGATGGAAAAGGAGCTTCGGGAAAGCGAGCTCAAATTCAGAAAAGTGTTCAACGGCTCAATGGACGGCAACGTATTATTCGACAATCAGTACCGAATCATCGACGCCAACCCGTTAGCGAGCAATATTTTGGGCCTGCCGCATGAAGAACTGAAAAAACACAGCCTGCTTGATATTATTTCTTCCTATGAAATAGAAAATCTGGCATCGCCGGCAAGGCAGATTAATTTCGATGAAATGGACAATGAGATTCCATTTTTGCTGAGCAGCAATGATAATCGAAAACTAGAATTTTCGTTTAAACGAAATATTATTCAAAATATGAACCTGGCTATCTTTAAAGATGTCACAGAGCGAAAAGAACTGGAAGAGCGTCTTCGCAAATCTGATACTCTCCATGTCGTTGGAGAACTCGCTGCCGGCATCGCTCACGAAATCAGAAATCCAATGACAGCTCTTAAAGGCTTCATTCAGCTCCTGAAAGGGAGTGTGGAGGGAGACTATTCTCTTTACTTCAACGTCATCACCTCAGAATTAAAGCGCATCGAATCCATCATCACAGAGTTTTTAATTTTAGCCAAGCCCCAGGCTATCATGTATGAGGAAAAACATGTGACACAAATTATGAAAGACACATTAGACCTTCTTAACGCGCAAGCCAATCTCAGCAATGTACAAATGCATCTGGATTTAGTCGGCGACATTCCGCCGATATACTGTGAACCGAATCAGCTGAAACAGGTTTTTATCAATATATTAAAGAACGCCATCGAAGTCATGCCTGATGGCGGCAATATTTATGTGACGATCAAAAAAGCTGATCAGGATCATATTCTTATATCTTTGAAAGACGAAGGAGTCGGAATCACAGAGGATAAATTAAAGCGTCTAGGAGAACCGTTTTATACAACAAAGGAAAGGGGAACTGGACTCGGGCTTATGGTAAGCTATAAAATTATTGAAGAACATCAAGGCAAAATAATGGTGGAAAGTGAAGAAGGAAAGGGGACTGTTTTTCATCTTACACTTCCCGTCAGGCAGAATTTTGAAGAAAGAAGGTTAGACGAATGAATTACTATACGACAGCGGAAACGCCGCTCGGGGAGCTCGCAATTGTCGAGGAAGAAGGCAGCATCACCCGTCTCTTCCTCAGTAAGGAAGATTTGATGCAGTGGAAAGAATCTGTTGAGAATACGGAGCAGGTGGAGACGGCTTTTTTGGCAGAAGCGAAAAAGCAGCTTCACGAATATTTTGCGGGAGAAAGAAAGATATTCTCACTGCCATTGAGCCAAAAGGGCACGCCTTTTCAGCAAAAAGTATGGGAGGCGCTTGCCATGATTCCGTATGGCGAATCACGAAGCTATGCTGACATTGCCGTAGCGGTCGGAAGTCCGAAAGCAGTGCGCGCTGTCGGACAGGCAAATAAACGAAATGACCTGCCGATATTTGTCCCGTGCCACAGAGTGATCGGCAAAAACAGCACGTTAACAGGGTATGCCGGAAGCAAAACTGACATCAAAGCTTATTTGCTTAGCATCGAGCAAATCTCCTATAAAGAAAAATAAAACATATGGCACGTTCCCTTTTTTCGCCGCCGACATATGATTTTACTAAGTTAAAAAAGTTGGTCTGATGAAAGAGGAGGACAAAGCAATTGAAGCCGAGCCGCTCTGAGAAAATTGCCGTTTTTGCCGAGCTGCTTGTAAAACTGCATATCTTATCCAGCGCTCAAAAAGATGAAATAATCGATATGAATATGAGCAAACAAAAAAACCGCTGACTCGGCCCAATATGAGCAAAGTCTTCAGCGGTTTTTTAATGAACCTTTTCGCCTGTAAACAGCTGTTCAATTTCTTCTTCATAGGAACCGGTCATAATCCCTTTTTCGGTGATGATCCCAGAAATAAGATGGTGTGGTGTAATATCAAAAGCAGGATTAAAGACAGGCACTTCAGCCGGAGCGGTTCGGACGCCGGAAATGTTCCTGACTTCTTCGGGGTCCCGTTCCTCTATCGGGATATCAGCCCCGCTTTTTACTTTTGTGTCAAAAGTAGATAAAGGTGCTGCTACAAAAAACGGAATATCGAAGGCGTTTGCTAAAATAGCAAGTCCGTAAGTGCCAATTTTATTCGCAGTATCTCCGTTCTTTGCAATTCGGTCCGCGCCGACGATGACGGCAGAAATTTGTTTTTCTTTCATCGTATGGGCTGCCATGCTGTCCGTAATCAGCGTGACGTCAATACCGCCCTGCATCAGTTCCCAAGCAGTAAGCCGTGAACCTTGAAGAACCGGTCTGGTTTCACAAGCATAAATATGGAGCCCCAAATCCTTTTGTTTCGCCAAATAAAACGGGGCAAGCGCGGTTCCATAGCGGCTTGTCGCGATAGAACCGGCATTGCAGATTGTCATAATCTTGTCGCCTTTTTTGAAAAGCTGAAGCGCGTTTTGGCCGATCATACGGCACGTTTCTTCATCCTCGACTTGAATCTGAATCGCTTCATGGACAAGATTGGTTTTTGCTTCATTTACAGAAATGGCGTTTTGAATTGAATAGCTCAGTCTCTCGAGCGCCCATGATAAATTGATTGCTGTCGGCCTTGAACTGTTCAAATAATTTTTGATGTTATCCAATTCGCAGCGGAATTCCGCCACATTATCAGTTTCGATGTTTTTTGCCGCCAGCGCGAGCCCAAATGCTGCCGTAATGCCGATCGCCGGGGCTCCTCTAACTTTAAGTGAGACAATCGCGTCAAATACTTCTTCTTTCGTTGTCAGCTCCAAATATTCCGTAACATCAGGAAGCTTTTGCTGATTTAAAATCTTAATGGCTGTTTCTTTCCATTCAACAGAACGCGGAACAGCAAATGAATTGGTCATGGGTGAATCATTCCTTTACAAGTAACTTAAAACATTCAATAACATCCGTTATGGTTTTTAATTGTGAACGTTTTTCGATGAAAGCAGTACCGGTTTCCAGCGCCAGCCGCTTTCTTTCGATTCGTTTATCAAACGGTACGATTGTATCCAGATCTGCCACATGGGCAAGACCAACGGTGCGGCGTATCAGTTCGCAGCCGGCAAACCCAATTGTCTCTTCAAAAATATGGCTGAGCGTATCAGCGAGATAACCGTCGATTTTGGCATACACATCGAGACTGTTTTTCTCCCAGGCTTCACTGAATGTTGTTTGAAACGTGTCCCAAACTTGTTTTACATGTTCATATAATGGCTCTCGATCAGCACCGTCACGGCTGAGTGCATTTAACAATAAGTTGGCGATAAATTGGCCAACATCAAAACCGATTGGTCCGTAAAAAGCGAATTCAGGATCAATCACCTTTGTCTCAAGCTCGCTGGCAAAAATGCTTCCTGTATGCAGATCGCCATGAATCAGCGTCTCGGCAGATGTTAAAAATGACTTTTTCAGCTTAGCTGCTTCAACTTTGATCTTGTCATTTTTCCAAAGCTTTTCAACATATGGACGAAGCTCTTCCTCAAATTCATTTGTATCATGATCAAAGAAAGGATCTGTAAAAACGAGTCTTTCGGTAATATCGCAGAGCTCAGGATTTGTAAATTGTTTAACAAGCTGTTTTTTCACCTTAGGCTCAAGTGCGTAATCAGAAGAGTAAAAAAGCGTTTTTCCTAAAAATTCGCCAATGTCTCGTGACAGATTTGGATAATTTTCACCTTCAAGAAGTCCTTTTCTAGCGATCTTCAGATGTGAAAGATCCTCCATGACCGTAACCGCCAATTCAGTATCTGAATAGTAAACTCTCGGTACGAGGTGAGGGACGTGTTCACCCTGACGGATCAGTGCGCTGCTTTCGATTCTTGCCCGATCGATTGTCAGCGGCCAGCTTTCCCCGACAACTTTTGCATAAGGAACCGCCTGTTTAATGATCAAAGCCCTGTCATTTTCTTGGTCATAAATATGAAAGACGTAGTTTAAATTTCCGTCGCCGATCTCCTGGCATGTCAGCGTGCTTTTGCTTTGAAATAAGCCGAGTTTCACCGCGAGTGCGACAGCGGAGCTTTCATTTAACGTTTCGTATAAAGGTGTTTTTGTGACTGCCATCGTCATTACCTCCAGTTATGTACTATCTTGTTATGTGTGCCGCGAATGGCCGTAAAAAAGCCTCCTTCTCAGAGAGAAGGAGGCTTAACAATCATGTCCCGCCTCTCTTATCTCTCAGATCAAATCTGATGGAATTAGCACCGTGCCTTACGAGACCTCAGTCTCGGCGCCAAGAAGATGCGCCCCATTTCACAATGGAATTACGGTCGGTTGCTGTTGGGGTCAAAAGGCCAATCCCTCGCCCAACTCTCGATAAGAGAATATATTCACTTGTTAAACAATTCTAATTTATCAGTTGATGAACATAGTAACAGGTGTGTGATTGAATTGTCAATATATTTTTTAATATAAATCTTTTCTGATATCATTGAAAACAGGAATTTTTCCCCGCACCTCAACGCTTTCTTGAAGGTCAATTTCCGCTCTGACAATGCCTTCTTCACGGCCGCCCTCGGCCAATATGCGTCCCCAAGGGTCAATAATCATGCTGTGCCCGGCGAATTCATTATCGGGATTAGATCCTGTGCAATTGCAGGCAGCGACAAAGCATTGATTCTCAATGGCCCTCGCAATAAGCAGGCTTTTCCAATGATCAAGACGGGGCAGAGGCCATTCCGCAGAAATGAACAGCACGTTAGCGCCTTTTGTCGTATGTTTTCTGATCCATTCCGGAAAACGGATATCATAACAGATCAGTCCTGAGCTTTTGACGCCTTCAAGCTCGAAGTATCCGTCCTCGGAACCGGCTGATAAATACACATGCTCATCCATCAGCTGAAAAAGATGGGCTTTGCTGTACTCTTTAATGATTCGTCCTTCCTTATCTGCGATGAACATTGTATTATAAACATCAGAACCTTTTCTGACAGCAACAGATCCTGCGACAATATGAACCCCGTGTTTTTTTGCGGTTTTTTGCAGCCAGCTTTGAGCAGTGTGCCCGTCTTCATCAGCAAGCTGATCAAGATTGGCAAGGTCGTAACCAGTCGTCCATAATTCAGGGAGAACAAGAACATCAGCATTTTTACTCTCTTTTTCGATTAAAAATTCAGCCTTTTTTATATTTTCTGAAGGTTTTCCGTATGAAATATCAAATTGAAGACAAGATATGGTCCATTTCATTTTTTAACACCCCATATTTTTCTTTACTTTTTTCATTTAACCATATATGATACTGGACTATCATTTCAAGATTTTTTTAGAAGGTGAAAACAGATGAAATTTGAACATTCTCAAGTGCTGCAGGAACTGCCTAAACAATTCTTTGCTTCTCTTGTGCAGAAAGTGAACCGAAAGCTGAAGGAAGGACATGATGTCATCAATTTGGGGCAGGGAAATCCGGATCAGCCGACGCCCGAGCATATTGTGGAGGAAATGAAGCGAGCCGTTGCTCAGCCTGAAAATCATAAATACTCCTCATTTCGAGGTTCGCACAGCCTGAAATCAGCAGCGGCGGCATTTTATAACAGAGAATACGGCGTTCAGCTTGATCCGGAAACTGAAGTAGCCGTATTATTCGGCGGGAAAGCCGGTCTTGTCGAGCTCCCGCAATGCCTGTTAAATCAGGGGGATACGATTTTGGTTCCTGACCCCGGCTATCCAGATTATTGGTCCGGTGTCACGCTTGCGAAAGCGAAAATGGAAATAATGCCGCTCACTAAGGAAAAAGCGTTTCTTCCTGAATACGCAAGCATTTCCCCTGACGTAAGAGAACAAGCGAAATTGATGTACTTGAATTATCCGAATAATCCGACTGGAGCCGTCGCTACCGCAGAATTTTTTGGAGAAACGGTGAGTTTTGCGAAAGAAAACGAAATCTGTGTGGTCCATGATTTTGCTTACGGTGCAGTGGGCTTTGACGGACACAAGCCTTTAAGCTTTTTGCAGACTGAAGGCGCTAAGGATATCGGAATAGAAATTTACACGCTGTCCAAAACATATAATATGGCGGGCTGGCGGGTCGGTTTTGCAGTTGGTAACGCTTCGGTCATAGAAGCGATCAATCTTTATCAAGACCATATGTTTGTCAGTCTTTTCAAAGCAACCCAGCAGGCTGCCGAGGCGGCACTCTTATCTGAGCAGACATGCGTAGCGGAGCAAAATGCCCGGTATGAAAGCAGGCGCAACGCTTGGATAGCAGCATGCCGGGAAATCGGCTGGGATGTCACAGCGCCTGCGGGTTCATTTTTTGCGTGGCTGCCGGTGCCTGAAGGCTATAGCTCTGAGCAATTCTCAGATCTCTTGCTTGAAAAAGCGAATGTGGCGGTTGCAGCAGGAAACGGCTTTGGTGAATATGGCGAGGGGTATGTCAGAGTGGGGCTCTTAACAAGTGAAGCTAGGCTTAAAGAAGCAGCTCATCGAATTGGCAAACTAAACCTGTTTACCCAAAAAAGCATTGACAAGATTCTTTAACGGTGGGATAATTCAAAATAATTTATAAAATCTATATTTTCTTATCAAGAGCAGGCAGAGGGACGAGCCCGATGAAGCCCGGCAACCGACTTGTAAAGCACGGTGCTAATTCTTGCAGCTGGCGGCTGAGAGATAAGATTCGGACGAGAAACGAAACCTCTTTAGACGCATTGCTGTTTGAAGAGGTTTTTTTTATGGGTTAAAAAATGAAAGGAGCTCTGGCATGAGTGAATTATTAGCAACATATCTCCTGACCGAGCCGGGAGCCGACACGGAGAAAAAAGCAGAACAAATCGCAACAGGATTGACGGTGGGCTCTTGGACTGATCTGCCTCTGGTGAAGCAGGAGCAGATGCAAAAGCATAAGGGACGGGTTGTAAAGGTCGAGGAGAGAGAGGGACATCTTGCATCAGGAAAACAAGCGGTTATCACAATTGCCTATCCCGAGGTAAATTTCTCACAGGATATTCCGGCATTGCTGACAACTGTGTTTGGCAAGCTGTCGCTGGACGGAAAAATCAAGTTAATAGATCTCGAATTCTCTGAAGCGTTTAAGCAGACACTCCCGGGCCCGAAGTTTGGCGTATACGGCATCCGGAAGATGCTTGGAGAGTTTGAAAGACCGCTGTTAATGAGCATTTTTAAAGGGGTCATCGGAAGGGACCTGAGTGATATTAAAGAACAGCTCAGGCAGCAGGCGCTCGGCGGGGTTGACGTAATCAAAGATGATGAAATTTTCTTTGAGACGGGTTTAGCACCTTTTGAAACAAGAATTACAGAGGGAAAACAAATTTTGAAAGAAACATACGAGCAGACCGGCCATAAAACGCTGTATGCAGTGAATTTGACTGGAAGAACGGCTGAGCTTAGAGATAAAGCAAGACGCGCCGCTGAGTTGGGAGCGGATACGCTTTTATTGAATGTCTTCGCTTACGGTTTGGACGTCATGCAAAGCCTTGCGGAAGATCCGGACGTATCAATCCCCATTATGGCGCATCCGGCAGTCAGCGGGGCATTTACATCCTCACCGTTGTACGGGTTTTCCCATGCCCTTTTGCTCGGAAAATTAAACCGATATTGCGGCGCTGACTTCAGTCTGTTTCCTTCTCCATATGGCTCAGTTGCGTTTCCGAAAGAAGACGCGCTGGCGATTCATGAAGAATGCGTAAGAGAAGATGCCTTTAACCAGACATTTGCCGTTCCATCCGCCGGTATTCACCCTGGTATGGTTCCGCTTCTCATGCGTGATTTTGGCATTGATCATATTATTAACGCCGGAGGAGGTATACACGGACATCCAAACGGCGCCCAAGGCGGGGGCAAAGCGTTCAGAGCCATTATTGATGCGGTTTTGGAGGCGCAGCCGATTGAAGAAAAAGCCGGTCAATGCGAAGATTTGAAGCTTGCGCTTGATAAATGGGGAAAGGCTGAAGCCGTATGACGACTCAAAAACCGTTAATGATATGTGATTTTGATGGAACCATCACGATGAACGACAACATTATAAACATTATGAAAACATTCGCTCCGCCGGAATGGACGGCTTTAAAAGACGGCGTCCTCTCCAAAACGATGTCGATCCAAGAAGGCGTCGGACGAATGTTCGGCCTTCTGCCGAGCAGCTTAAAAGAGGAGATTACAAGATTCGTATTAGAAGACGCAAAAATCCGGGACGGCTTTCGAGAATTTGTCGCATTTATTAACAAGCATGAACTCCCGTTTTATGTCGTAAGCGGGGGGATGGACTTTTTTGTCTATCCGCTGCTTGAAGGAATTGTTGAGAAAGATCATATTTATTGCAACCGTGCGTCCTTTGTGAACGAATTCATTCATATTGATTGGCCTCATACTTGCAAAGGCACATGCACAAATCAATGCGGGTGCTGCAAGCCGACTGTTATTAAAGAGCTTTCTGAGCCTGATCAATATATCATCATGATCGGTGACTCCGTTACCGATGTAGAGGCGGCAAAGCTGTCTGATCTTTGCTTTGCAAGGGATTATTTATTAAATGAATGCAAGGAGCATCATCTGAATCATATCCCATACCATGATTTTCACGAAATAAAGAAAGCAATTGAAGACGTAACGGAGGTAAAGAAATGGCTGCAAAACAAGAGCGCTGGCTCGAGCTTGCCGAAGTAAAACGGGAATTGGCAGAAAGAGATTGGTTTCCGGCGACCAGCGGCAACCTGTCCATCAAGGTTTCTGATGAGCCATTGCAATTTCTCGTAACGGCGAGCGGAAAAGATAAACGAAAAGAAACGGATGAAGACTTCCTGTTGGTAGATCAGAACGGAGAGCCTGCCGAAAGCGGACATCATCTGAAACCGTCAGCAGAAACGCTTTTGCATACACATCTGTACAATAAAACAAATGCCGGATGCTGTCTTCATGTTCATACGGTCAACAATAACGTCATCTCAGAGCTGTATGGAGATCAAAACCAAATCACTTTTAAAGGTCAAGAAATTATAAAAGCGCTCGGCCTGTGGGAAGAGAATGCAGAAGTGTCCATTCCAATTATAGAAAATCCGGCTCATATTCCGACTCTCGCAGCGCTTTTCGCGGATCAGGTTACTGGAGATTCAGGAGCTGTCCTGATCCGGAACCATGGCATTACTGCTTGGGGAAGAACAGCATTTGAAGCGAAAAGAGTGCTTGAAGCATATGAATTTTTATTCAGCTATCATTTGAAGCTGAAAATTCTCCAGCATCAGCTGGTTAAATAAAAGGGGGAACCGCAAATGGCAACAATTCGAATTCATGATGAGGCAAATACAACGATTGAAAATCAAGAGGAAGTGGCAAGCTTTCTGGACAGCCAAGAGGTGATCTATGAGCAATGGGATATCGCCAAGCTCCCTGAACAGCTTTCAGAAAAATATGACCTGTCTGAAGAAGAAAAACAGCAAATTCTTGACACTTTCGACGCTGAAATTAAAGATATCTCAGCCCGCCGCGGCTACAAAGCCCAAGATGTTATTTCTCTGTCCGACGCTAATCCGAAACTGGATGAACTGCTTAAAAATTTTAAAAGAGAACATCACCATACAGACGATGAAGTCCGTTTTATCGTAAGCGGACACGGAATTTTCGTCATTCAAGGCAAGGACGGTACATTTTTTGATGTCCGTTTAAACCCTGGAGATTTAATCTCAGTACCTGAAAATATCCGCCATTATTTCACGCTTCAAGAGGATCGAAAAGTTGTGGCGGTGCGGATCTTTGTTACATCTGAAGGCTGGGTTCCGATTTATGAAAAAGACAGCGTGAACCAATAAGAAGAAAAAGCCCCGTCCATAAAGGCGGGGCTTTTTTTGCTTATCGTAAACGCCATTCTTCGTATTGGGACATTTCTTTTTTGACCAGCGTCCAAATCAAACCGAGAACGGCAGCATCGTCAAGAATTCCTAAACCGAGCACGAAGTCCGGAATCATATCAATCGGCATGATGATATAAAAGACAGCAGCTGTCAGAAGCAACAGTGTTTTAATCTGTGAACGGGGATAGTCACCGTTTCGCCAATCGCGAAGCATGTGACAAAAGATCGTGATATGGTTGATTAATTTTTTGCGGGTTTTCCTTTTTAGAATAGCTTTTCCGCCTGCCGCACCGAGCATTATCGCTTTTTTTTTCTTCATTTAGCATTCCTCCTGCCTGCCGGTGTGTTTAAGATGGTCTTCGTCTGGGTATTGTTCTTCTAATCCTATCAATATATCTATTATAAATGAAAAATTAAGTTATTTAATAAAAATATGTTTACAAATAAAGTATAATCTGTAATAATGCACAATAACCCAATCAAACTTGTTTCCTATTTCTTAGCGGCGAGGGGTGAATTGAATGGGCTGTTCTTCTGAACAAGAAAGATTGCTGGTGTCTATTGATGAAAAAAGAAAGTTAATGATAGACGCCGCTAGTAAGCAGGGATTTACAGGGCATGACACAATCAGGCACAGTCAGGAGCTGGATTCTTTAATGAACGAATACCACCAGCTCATGCAAGAAAACGAACATTCCAAAGGAATTCAAGGCCTTGTGAAGAAATTAGGCTTGTGGCCCCGAAGAGACGTCATGCCTGCATATGATGCACATAAATAGCGGCGCTATCTGATGCATATATAAAGAGAGAGCTTTTCAGAAGCGCTCTTTTTTTCTGGGAAAATTTCATACGAAAGAGGGAACTGATGAAAGAACTGGCGGTAGTCATTACTGAAATGATAAACCAATTTCATGATGCTTTTATTTCGATATGCGGGATGCTTGGCATTCAATTAACCGACAAAGAAATGCATTTTTGGGTAATTGGAATATTTGGCATCTTCTTTTTCGCTGTCACTCACGCTGTATTTACATGGCTTTCTAAATGGAGCTTGACGGCTTTGTCCTTTATCTATACCGTAACGATCATCATTGTTATTGTATTTGCAATTGAGATTCAGCAAAAAGTGACCGGACGAGGAAATATGGAGTTTTTGGATGCAACGGAAGGGTTAAAAGGCTTTTTGGTGTTCTTTTTCATCTTTTTGCTTTTGAAAATGCTTTTGCGTTTGATCCGATTCTTCTTTTCAGGAGGAGCAGTAAGCAAGGAGAATGAAAATACCCGTTCACGAAAATAAATAAGCCCTCCTGAGACTGTCAGGGGGCTAGGAAGAGGAGACGGGGAGGGTAATGGTAACCTCGGTTCCTCTTCGTACTTCACTTTCTATATGAATGGAACCTCCGTACATCAGCACGATCCGTTTACATACGACAAGCCCGAGGCCGGTTCCTTTTTCTTTAGAAGTGACAAATGGAAGAAAGATATGATCCAGCATTTCCTGTGATATCCCTTCACCGTTATCCATCACTTTTATAATGGCCTTTTTATCAACGGCTCCTAAGGAAATTGTGAGTTTGCCGCCTTCCGGCATAGACTCAAGGCCATTTTTCGCAACATTCAAAATGACTTGTTTAATATGATCTTTTGTACATTTTACTTTTAGAGGTTTATCAGTTAAAAATTTTAACTCTACCTCCACATTATATAAATTTCCTTCAGAATAGATGATCGGCATAATTTCTCCGATAATATCCTGAAGCGAGTTAAGCTCCCATTTCTCAGCTGTCGGTTTTCCGAGAACTAAAAACTCACTCACAATTTGGTTGATACGTTTAATCTCCTGATCGATAATTGAAAAATAAAGCTGGTCTTCTTCACCTTTATATTTCTTTTGCAGCAGCTGAATAAAACCGCTTATGCCGGTGAGCGGATTGCGGATTTCGTGAGCTGTGCTGGCAGCAAGCGTTCCGATCAGCTCTAATTTTTGCTGCTCATTTTCCGTGCGCTCCAGCTGGGTCCGCCGCTTCAGCAAATAATAAAGTACAAGAATAAAAAGAATATTCAGCAAGACTATAATACAGGAAAGAGGGAGCACAAGGCTTTTACTCAGCTCCTCTATTGTGACAGGATTCGGATATACTTTCATATTCCAGCTGATATCATCAAGATAACCGCTGACAGGTTTTTGATCTCTTGCGTAAGAAGCCTGTCCGCTTGAGAAAATCATTTTGTTATTTTCGTTCACAACCTCAATATAGACATCAGGGCTCAGCAAGTTAATCAGGTTTTGCAGATAGTCAATTTGTATAGCTGCCACAAGATAATCTGTGACATTTTTCTTTTCATCCAGCACGGGAACACAAATTGTAAAAATCGGCTGGCCTGTGATCCTGCTTGAATAGCTGTCTGTAATGACAGTCTTTTTTGTTTTTTTCGCTTTTGTAAAAAAGGATCTGTCGGCCAGATTGACTTTAGTTTTTAATTCTGTTGCGCTGGCAGTGACATCTCCTTTAGCATTGAGAAAATAAAGACCGGAAAACCTTGGTTCGGAATCAAACGTTTTTTCCAAAACAGTTTTCATTTTATTCATATCTATCGGTCTGTCGATAGCGATAGACAAGGACGTCATTCTCGCTTTTGTTTCCCCGATTAAATAATTTATTTTGTTGCGGTGAAGGTTCAGCATAACACTGGCTTCTTGCTTATGTTCTGCAGCTATTGTTTCTTTTTCTTTTTCATAGACGAAAAAGCTTATGACGAGTGCCGGAATCACTACTAGTGCAATATAAAGCTTAATTCTCCCGCAGGCGCCTTTTAGTATTTTCAATTTGCATCGCTCCAACATACACCTGATTAGAGGTATTATATCATTGTTTCTTCTTGTTTAATAAGAAAAAATAACCAAAATAATTAAGAAAAATATGTTGTTCACATGAATAATAAAAAAGAAGAGAAATATTGGAAAGATTTTTATTGACATTTCGGTATTTGTTTATTAATGTTTCTCTGTAACGGTTTCTAAAAGGATGATTGAGACATGACAGAAAAATCACTGAAGTTATTTATCGTGCTGTCACGCGCGTATCGGTCTATTAATGATCATATGAATAAGCATATTCATAAGCATGGACTGAATCCTACTGAATTTGCTGTGCTGGAGCTGTTATATCATAAAGGTGATCAGCCGCTGCAGCAGATAGGGGATAAAATACTCTTGGCTAGCGGGAGCATCACCTACGTCGTAGATAAGCTTGAGCAAAAAGAGCTCCTTATTCGGAAAGCGTCGCCTACAGACAGACGAGTAACATTTGCACAAATTACCGAAAAAGGCATCAGTCTTTTGGATGATATTTTCCCTGATCATGCAGCTGAAATTGATGAAATGATCAGCGTATTAAGCGAAGAAGAAGTTGAAATGTGCACTGAAATGTTAAAAAGAGTAGGATTAAACGCAAAACAGTTTCATAATAAGTAAAAAAAGGAAGCCTTGTGATAGATCAGGCTTCCTTTTTTACTATTTTTCATTTGTTTCCGCTGCGCCTCTTGGCAAGATGAGAACCTCAACCCGCCTGTTTTTGCTTCGGCCTTCCGCAGTTTTGTTGGAGGCCACCGGTTTATACTCACCATAGCCTTTGGCACTGAACACTTTGGCATCAAGCTTAGGGTTCTCAATCAGAAGCCCCATGAAGTTTACGGCTCTCATCACACTTAAATGCCAGTTTGACTGAAATTCTGAATTTCTAATCGGCATATTGTCTGTATGTCCGCTGATAATGATGTTTCTCGGCGGATTAATCACAAGAAGGTTTGAAATCTCTTTTGCAAGCGGAATGTCCTCCTGGCGGATGGTCGCTTTTCCTGAATCAAAGAAGATGCTGTCTTTAATCGTGATCAGCAGGCCTTCCTTAGTCATCTTTGTTTCCAGCTGATGCTCCAGCTTTTTATTTTTAATGAACTTTTCCACCTGGCTCTGCACGTTTTTAAGTTCTTCTTGATCAGCTGCTTTTTCCTTTTCTTTCTTGTTTTCCTTTTTCTCTTCTTTTTCCTTTTCCACTTCGTCGATTCCGTCTGACTCATTTTTAGGAGGGGTGACGCTGGAATAATCCAATACGCCGGTCCCGCCTGTAAAGACTTCATTAAATGATTTTGAAAGCATTTGAAATTTAGCTGCGTCAATCGAGCTGCTCGCGTACAGCACAATAAACAATGCTAGGAGAAGGGTAAGGATATCGGCGTAAGGAACCAGCCATGATTCATCAACGTGCTCGTCCTCATGCTTCTTCTTCTTTTTTCTCGCCATTTTGCGCCTCTCCTTCTCGTTCTGCAAATTTCAAACGGTCCTTCGCAGGAAGGTACATTAAAAGTTTCTGCTCGATCACTTTCGGTGCCTGTCCTTCTAAAACGGACAGGACGCCTTCAATCATAATTTCACGGAGCTTGACTTCCTGTTTTGACTTGCGTTTTAATTTGTTTGCAAAAGGATGCCATAATACATATCCCGTAAAGATACCGAGAAGGGTGGCTACAAAGGCTGCACTGATGGCGTGACCAAGCTCATCTGTATTGTCCATATGAGAAAGTGCGGCGATCAGTCCGATAACAGCACCGAGCACCCCAAGTGTCGGCGCGTAAGTTCCCGCCTGTGTAAAAATAGCGGCTCCGGCCTGGTGTCTTTCCTCCATCGCTTCAACTTCTTCAGTCATGATATCTCTGATAAATTCTGCGCTTTGCCCGTCAACAGCCATGCTGAGACCGTTTTTCAGAAACGCGTCATCTACATTTTCAATACTTGCTTCCAAAGCCAGCAGGCCTTCACGGCGTGCAAGCTGAGCCCATTCAGAGAACATAGGAATGAGTTCTTCTATTGTCAGCTGTTTGTTTTCTTTAAATAGCACACGGAACAGCACAGGCACTTTTTTGATTTCTTTCGTTGGGAACGCAATGACTACCGCTGATATCGTTCCGGCGATGATAATTAAAATGGCAGCGGGATTTGCAAGAGCGGCGAAACTGACGCCTTTCAGAACCATTCCCACACTCAATGCAACAAAAGCAAGAATAATACCGATAATCGAAGTTTTATCCATAATTTTCACCAAATCCTTTTTTACTAGCTTGTCTATGGTTAATATCGGTATCAGTGTCTGGAACTTTAGGGACATTGTGAAATTGTTCATGAAATATTCAAGGAAGATACATAGAAGGGAGAAATAAACAAACGCAGGCTTTTCAGCAGGGGAAAGGCCGCGGTTTTTAACGTGCGTATCTGATTCTCTAAAGTGCTTTCGTATAACAATAGAAATAAATATTCATCATGTTCCATCCCTCTTTATGAAAAGTGTTAAGAAAGAAGGAGATGAGCGCTTCAGGGGATGGAATGACATGTTCTCGGACGAGAGAAGGATTTCACATAAAAAGCGGCTTCCCTGAAAAGGAAGCCGCTGATTTTTATTTTGCCTGAACTTTGATGTTATCATTTTCTACTGTGACGTGAAAACTTGCAATCTCGTTATTGTCAAGCAGCAGATCAGTCATTTCGTCCTCAACCCATTCCTGAATCGTTCTTCTGAGCGGGCGCGCACCGAATGAAGGATGGTAACCCAGCTCAGCGATTTTTTCTTTCGCTTCATCTGAAACACTCAAGCTGATGCCTCGTTCTGCCAATGTTTCTTCCAATTCTCCAAGAAGAAGGCTGACGATTTTGACCAGATGCTCTTTTTCAAGGGAACGGAATTCGATGATGCTGTCAAATCGGTTGAGAAACTCAGGTTTAAAGAACATGCTGAGTGAATCAATTAATGTTTGTTCTTCAATCACGCTGTCTTCTGATTGGAAACCGACTTTCGTTTGTTTTTCACCAGTGCCTGCATTGCTTGTCATAATAATGACGGTGTCTTTAAAGCTGACGGTTCTGCCTTGGCTGTCCGTTAAGCGGCCGTCCTCCATAATTTGCAGGAACATATGCTGAACATCTGGGTGCGCTTTTTCAATCTCATCAAGCAGCACGATGCTGTATGGATTGCGGCGCACTTTTTCCGTTAATTGTCCGGCTTCCTCATGACCGACGTATCCCGGCGGTGAACCAATGATTTTCGATACGGCATGTTTCTCCATGTATTCACTCATATCGAGACGGATAATGGCATCTTTCGTACCGAATAATTCATCCGCCAGGGTTTTAGAAAGCTCTGTTTTCCCTACGCCGGTTGGTCCGACAAAGAGGAAGGAGCCGACTGGTCTGTTTTTTGATTTTAAGCCGGCGCGGCTGCGTCTGACCGCTTTGGCCACTTTTTGAACAGCCGCTTCTTGTCCGATGACGCGTTCGTGAAGCTTTACTTCAAGCTCTTTCATTTTTGTTTGCTCATCTGCCTGCAGTTTTCCCACAGGAATGCCTGTTTTTTGTTCGACGATATCCTGAATGTGCTCAGCTTCCACTGTGACGGCGGAATGTGAAGAAGAGCTGTTCAGTTTTTTCTCCAGTGCGATTTCTTCATCACGGAGTTTTGCTGCCAATTCGTAATTCTCTTCTTCCAGCGCTTTTGTTTTTTCTGCTTCAATTGCAGTCAGCCGTTCAGCTGCATCTTCATCATTCAAATCATCAATTAACAGGTTGGCTTTAGATCCAGCTTCGTCTAATAAATCAATCGCTTTGTCCGGCAGATGTCTGTCCTGAATGTAGCGTGATGATAAAGTGACACAGGCTTTCAGTGCTTCATCGCTGAATGTCACGCCATGGTATGCTTCGTATTTGTCTTTAATTCCTTGCAGAATGCTGATCGCTTGTTCAATTGTGGGCTCCTGCACCATGACAGGCTGAAAACGTCTTTCCAGCGCAGCATCTTTTTCAATTTGGCGGTATTCTTTCAGTGTTGTCGCTCCGATAACCTGCAGCTCGCCTCTGGCAAGAGCGGGTTTGAGAATGTTACCTGCATCCATTGAGCCTTCTGCAGAGCCTGCCCCAACGAGAAGGTGAATTTCATCAATGAAAAGAATGACATTTTTGCGCTCTTTCAGCTCAGTGATCAGCTGTTTCATTCTTTCTTCAAATTGACCTCTGATGCCAGTGTTTGCAACAAGGGATGCGACATCAAGCAAGTAAAGCTCTTTGTTTTTCAATTTATTTGGAACATCGCCTTCAGCGATTTTTAAAGCGAGTCCTTCTGCAATTGCTGTTTTCCCTACACCAGGCTCTCCAATCAGAACCGGATTGTTTTTGTTGCGGCGGTTAAGAATCTCGATCACACGCGCAACTTCTTCATCACGGCCGATGACGGGATCAATCAGACCGGCTTTTGCGCCGTTTGTAATATTTTGCGCCAGTTCATCAAGCAATCCTTTTTTCTCGCTTTGCTTAGCTGCGCTTTGTTCTTTCGGCTGGAATGCTTGTTCAAACGGAAAACCGAAAGATTGAGGACCCATGCTCATTGAAGGTTTACGGGTCAGTTCGTGATAGCAAGTTTCACATAAAACCATTTGTTTATGAACAGAATTTATTTGCATGTTAAGGCGAATCGTCGCCTCGTTTTGATGACAGTGTTGACAACGCATTTGCCAAAACCTCCTTATAAAATTTGATCATTTTTGACCAATCGGTTCAGAAAAAAAGGCCGACTTATTTGACCTTCTTTGACTATTAGTATACGCCAGGTTCACTGGCTTTCAAAACCATTTGCTCAAAGCAGTCTTGTTTTTGACTAACTTTGACCAATGAAATAATATAAAAAGACGGCTGGTTTGACCTTCTTTGATTAATAGTATACTCTGACCTTTTTTGACTTTCAAGGCTTTTGCTCAAAAATATTTTTGAATTGTTTACACAGTAAAACATGTTTTGTTCGTCTTTTCAAGGAACTTGTCTCATAGGCTATAAAAAGGCTAAAAGGACAATACTGCGGTTGGTTCGGAGGGGAGAAATGGAACAATCAAAAGGGTCTGCACATCAGCTCGCTTTTGTGTATGTAGGCACAGTAGTCGGAGCGGGATTTGCAACTGGCAGGGAAATTGTTGAGTTTTTTCTGAAGTTCGGCTGGTTCGGATTGCTTGGTATTATTATAAGCGGCGGGATGTTCACGTTTTTAGGCGCAAAGCTGATGATCATTTCAAAGCGAATCAATGCCAAGTCCTATCAGGAAATGAATATATACTTGTTCGGGGCGGCTGCCGGACGGATTATCAATGTCTTTATGCTGTTCGTTCTTCTCGGTGTCACTTCTGTCATGCTGTCGGGGGCAGGGGCGCTTTTTGAGGAACAGCTTGGGATGTCCGCTCAGGTTGGAATGCTGATCACAATTGGATTAAGTTTGATTGTGATGACAAGAGGAGTAAAAGGCATTTTCGGTGTGAATGTGTTTGTTGTACCGCTTTTGATTATCTTTTCTATGATTGTGGTGGCCGATTCATTTATTTTCAGTGAGACGCGGAATACAGCTCAGTGGGTGTGGCCGCATCGATGGGACTGGCTATTATCAGCAGTGTCGTACGGAGCCTTGAATTTATCGCTTGCCCAGGCTGTTTTGGTGCCGCTGGCGAATGAAATGTCTTCGGAACAGGTGATAAAAAAAGGCGCTTTCATCGGCGGTACAATGCTGACAATTGTGCTTTCCGCAAGTTTTTTGTCTTTGTCGATGCTCCCGGATGTATTTTTGTACGATATTCCGATGGCTCAAGTGGTTTACCTCTTCGCGCGATCTGTACATTTGATTTATTTGTTGATTATATTCGGCGAAGTGTTCACATCGGTGATCGGAAACCTTTATGGGCTGGAAAAACAAGTGAAGAGCTTTCTTCCTATTAAAAGTAAATATATTTTTGCGGCCATAATGATTACGGCTTATATCACGAGTCAAATCGGCTACGGCAAGCTCATTTCAACCATTTACCCACTGTTTGGCTATGTGAGCCTGGCTTTCATAGGCGCTTTGGTCTGTAAAAAGCTCCCCCGGCGCAGTTTGTAATCACAATATTGATACATATATAATAATGAAGCAAACGTTTATGTTAGACCCTGCGCCAGCCCGAAACGGATCTTAATTAGGTATTTTCGCTGTGTAAAAGGATCAAGGCGGAAAAAATGAGACAGGCTTTTCGGCTATCTTTTTTATTGTCAAGAAAAACAACATTATGGTAAGATAGCAGAAGTGAAAAATTGAAGAAAATCCGTTCGATATGCGGGAGAGGTTCTAGCTACACCCTCTATAAAAAACTAAGGACGTGCTGTATCCTTGGATACGGCCTTTTTTATGTTTTTCTAGAGCACCTTTCCGAAAAGGTGTTTTTTTATATTTAACAGTTGTAGCGATGTCTCTCGCCGAGATTTTTATAGCGGAGAAGGAGAGGAATCATGAAAAAGGAAAAAGCAATTGTCGTATTCAGCGGCGGCCAAGACAGTACCACATGTTTACTGTGGGCGTTAAAGGAATTTGAAGAGGTGGAAACTGTAACATTTCATTATAATCAGCGGCATTCGCAGGAAGTTGAAGTGGCGAAGGGGATTGCGGATAAGCTTGGTGTGAAAAATCATTTGCTTGATATGTCACTTTTGAACCAGCTTGCGCCTAACGCCCTGACGAGAAATGATATAGAAATTGAAGCAAAAGACGGCGAGCTGCCATCAACATTTGTTCCAGGCCGTAACTTAGTGTTCTTATCTTTTGCGTCTATTCTGGCGTACCAAATTGGCGCCCGCCATATTATCACGGGCGTTTGCGAAACGGATTTCAGCGGCTATCCTGACTGCCGTGACGAATTCGTTAAATCTTGCAATGTGACGGTTAACCTGGCCATGGAGAAGCCATTTGTGATTCATACACCGCTCATGTGGCTGAATAAGGCGGAAACGTGGAAGCTTGCAGATGAGCTTGGCGCGCTTGATTTTGTGAAAAACAACACGCTTACATGCTATAACGGCATCATCGCAGACGGCTGCGGCGAATGTCCGGCATGTCATCTTCGCTCCAGAGGCTATGAAGAATATATGGCGATGAAAGGAGAGCGGGCATAAATTGTTATCTCAAATATATCCACAGGTCCAGCATCCTTATTCATTTGAATTGAATAAGGACATGCAAATCTCTGCTGCTCATTTTATTCCACGGGAAAGTGCGGGAGCATGCAGCAGGGTTCACGGGCATACGTATACCGTAAATATTACCGTTGCCGGTGATGAGCTTGACAATTCCGGCTTTCTCGTGAATTTCAGTGTGCTCAAAAAGCTGGTTCACGGCTCCTATGACCATACGCTTTTAAATGATCATGAAGAATTTTCTAAGGAAGACCGGTATTCACTGCCGACAACTGAAGTCGTGGCGAAAACGATCTATGACAAAGTGCAGGCTTATTTAAACACACTTGAGAATAAACCAAGCTGTGTGCAGGTGTTTGTCCGTGAAACACCGACCAGTTATTGTGTATACCGTCCGAAAAAGGGTGGTTTGAATGGCTAAAGGAATTCCTGTATTAGAAATTTTCGGCCCGACGATTCAAGGGGAAGGCATGGTGATCGGACAGAAGACAATGTTTGTCCGCACGGCCGGCTGTGATTACTCCTGCAGCTGGTGTGACTCCGCGTTCACTTGGGACGGATCTGCTAAAAAAGATATTCGCTGGATGACAGCCGAGGAGATTTTTTCAGAGCTTAAGGAGATTGGGGGAGACGCGTTTTCCCACGTAACAATCTCCGGCGGAAACCCGGCGCTGTTAAAACAGCTGGATGCTTTGATAGAGCTGCTGAAGGAAAAAAATATCCGTGCAGCTCTCGAAACACAGGGGACAGTCTATCAGGATTGGTTTACACTGATCGATGATCTGACGATTTCACCAAAACCGCCAAGCTCGAAAATGGTGACGAATTTTAATAAGCTGGATCACATTTTGACATCACTGAAAGAGAATAACAGACAGCATGCTGTCAGCTTGAAGGTTGTCATTTTTAATGATGAAGATCTCGAGTTTGCCAAAACTGTACACAAACGCTACCCGGGGATACCGTTTTATCTGCAAGTCGGTAATGATGATGTGCATACGGCAGACGACAAATCACTCATTGCACATTTGCTTGGCAAATATGAAGCGCTAGTTGATCAGGTAGCTGCCGATGCGGACCTGAATCTTGTCAGAGTGCTTCCGCAGCTGCATACCCTGTTATGGGGCAACAAACGAGGAGTTTAATAGAAAGGAAGATAAACATGACGACAAGAAAAGAATCAGAATTAGAAGGTGTAACACTGCTTGGCAACCAAGGAACAAACTATTTATTCGAATATGCGCCGGACGTGCTCGAATCCTTCCCGAATAAACATGTAAACCGTGATTACTTTGTAAAATTCAACTGCCCTGAATTTACATCTTTATGTCCGAAAACAGGGCAGCCTGACTTTGCAACAATTTACATCAGCTATATTCCTGATGAAAAAATGGTGGAGAGCAAATCACTCAAACTGTACTTGTTCAGCTTCAGAAACCATGGAGACTTCCACGAAGACTGCATGAATATCATCATGAATGACTTGATTGAATTAATGGACCCGCGCTACATTGAAGTATGGGGCAAATTCACGCCAAGAGGCGGAATTTCCATTGATCCGTACACAAACTACGGAAAACCTGGCACGAAGTATGAGAAAATGGCCGAGTACCGCATGATGAATCATGACTTGTATCCGGAGACGATTGATAATCGTTAATGAGAACCCACACTAAGT
The DNA here is from genome assembly GCF_034296245.1 of Bacillus sp. V26. Taxonomy (NCBI): domain Bacteria; kingdom Bacillati; phylum Bacillota; class Bacilli; order Caryophanales; family Bacillaceae; genus Bacillus; species Bacillus sp. V26. Next base: position 497,242 of record NZ_JAXKQF010000002.1, read on the forward strand.
CCAATAAAAGTATGACCTAGCGTGACTTTTATGCAGTGAAAAGTGGGAAAAGTCACACCTGAAAATGGCTCTATTCATGGGAACTGTATCAAAAAGTGTGACCTGAGGTGCAACCTGAAGTGTGACTTTTATGCAGCTAAAATTGATAGTACGGAAGCAGATAAAGGCGTACGATTTAGTACGTCTTTTCTTTTTTATCCACAAAAAAATGCCCTGCAAAGGACATCACTTTTAGTCTAGACTTTTAACTGGTTTAATTATTTTAGGTTTCCCAAATGCAGTTTTTTCTTTGTTAATACGATTCGTTTCCTCAATGACTGTATTTAAAACTTTTAGCATTCCCTGTTCATCTAATCTTGGTAAATCACTGTTGAACAATTTTGATGTAAAATTGAATAGTTGTTTATTAAGTATCATTTCACCGGTAAGTTTATTTAATCCACTAACAATTTCAAATCCCTTACCTGATGGTTCATAAACAATATTTTCGAGTACTTCTGCAACTTCTCCCACATATTCATTAGACTTTTCTTTGATTAAATCAAATCCATTGTTAGAAATTCTACTCCTATTACTGCTTACAACATCATTATCTAAATATTTAAGCTCTCTTTCAATGTAGCTTGGATCGTTGTAAAGTTGTTTTTGTCTTTCTTCTTGAGCTTCAGCTTCAGCCTCTGCATGCTCCCATTTTTCAGGAGACCAATACCCGAAATGATCAAGGTAATCTTCTATTCGGTCTTCTTCAATTCCTAACTTTTGAAAAATCTTATACAAAGTATCGTAATCAGGCTTTTTATTCCTGTTGTTTTCAATTTGGCTAATGTATGCATCTGATTTGCCAACTTCTTTTGATAATTCAATAGAATTAATTTTTTTTCTTTTTCTCCATGCTTTTATAAAATCACCAATTGTGCCATCAAAATTAAGAACATATCTATTCATTGTTGCTCACCTCATAACTATAATATCATATCATATATAGTGGTGTAAATAATGCGTAAATATACATTTTTCTATAATAACCCTCATTAATATCATATTTCATGATATATTATAATGAAATATCTTGACATATATTATAGTTCATGATATTATTTGAATATCCTCGAAAGAAACGAGGATCATAAAAACAAATTAAAAGGGGGAAGGCTATTTGACAATTTACAATGCTGACAATTTCACAGGGATTACTGGAGATCATGAGTTGCTACTAGGTGCAATGCTTGAAGAAAAAGAGGATAAGCATCTCGAAATTATTGACCAAAGAGAATTACTTGGACACGAATTTAAAATTTACGGAACATATGAAGAACCTTTATTCTTAGCTAAAGATGTTGCAACTTGGATTGGACATACTGCCACTCATATGATGGTTAAAAGTGTTGACGAAGATGAAAAGGTTCGAAAGAATGTTTCGACCCTTGGTGGAGATCAGGACTCATGGTTTCTAACTGAAGACGGTCTTTACGAAGTGTTAATGCAGTCAAGGAAATCAATTGCCAAAAAGTTCAAAAAGGAAGTAAAGCAAATTCTAAAAACAATCCGCAAGACTGGTGGATATGTTGCCAATGCTGACATGATGGTTAATACATACTTTGGTGAGTTAGAGGATCATCAGAAAACAGCTGTTAAACACCTCTTTGTAAATGTAAATAAGCTTCAGGACAAGTCACAGGCATTAGAGAAGAAGGTAACTGAGTATCAGCCTAAAGTCGAAAAATATCATCAATTCTTGGACGCTGATGGACTAATGGACATGGGTACACTCGCTAAGAATCTGAACTGTGGAATGGGTAAGATCAAACTCTTCAGATTCCTGAGAGAACAAAAAGTGTTAATGAAAGGAAATGCACCGTATCAGAGATATGTAAATAGTGGCTATTTCAAAGTAATCACTAAGACTACTCCGGTAGGAAATAAATCAGTTACCCTTGTCACAGCTAAAGGTGCAGACTTCATTGCCGATCTTATTCGTAAGTCAGCATAATACATAACCAGTAAAAAATACCTATCATTCAATCGGAGGATGCATTATAATGAGATCATATGTTCTTATTTTGGAACCAAAAGAGATCGAATTTTCAGATTCAGGATAGTGGCTTTTGCCACTGCCTGTTGCTCTGGATTAGTGACAAATAGGGGGTTATTCAGATGTTAGCGAAAGAGAGAGAAGTTGAAAAAACGAATGTAGATGTAAAAGTGCAACTTGAAATGTCAGATATTAATGAACAGTATGAACTGACTGACACATTAATCGAACAATTAATCAGCAGTAGCTGTCCAATTGAACGTGAATGGGCTGCAATGTATCAGATTAAACGCAAGCAAGACAAAGGCGAAATAAACGCACATCAGGCGCTTAAAGCAATTGGGAAACTTGATCCTAAGACACAAGAAATGCGAGTGTTTACGTACATAATTCCGTTGTATTACTACCTCAGAAACGCAGAATACTCAAATCTGTCCGAAATGTCGACCATTGTAGATCTTGATTTAATCGAGAACAATGAAGAAATTAAAAGCTCCTTTTATAACCGTCTGATGGCTCTGCTTGGTGCTTCTGCTTTCAGTCAAAATAAAATGACTCAAGCTCGTTTTTATTGCTCCTACGGCATTAATTTAACGAATATTGATAGACTGATTGCTTACAGCTATTTAACGATGGGAAATACTTATTTGCTTGATGAATATGAAAAAGCAAAAGAATACTTCTTAAAAGGTTTGAATCACGTTGAGAATAACCCCTTAGCTAAGATACAGCTAACTAGAAGCCTTTGTTTCTTGGAGAACCATTGGAACAAAGAGAACTTCTGGTTAAACCCTGATTCGAATGAAATTACAGACATTCAAGAAATTGCACACTATCACATCAAAAGAAACAACTTACAACAGGCAAAAGAAATATTGGACAACTTAGAGCAGCAACCAAGTATCGATAACGATTATGGTATCCATTTCTATCTAAAAGGACTCGCTTACCAGGATAAGAGATACTTTTATGAATCGATTAAACATTTTAAGCTATCCGGTGACTTATTTAGTGTTCGCTTACCTTTGGATCAATTAAGGGAAATGGGTGAGGATCAACAGATATTGGACTTGCTTGCTCTTTAAATGGTTTGATGTCAAACCATATCACTTGAAAGGAGGTGAAAACTATATGAAAAAAGTATTTATCGGTCTGACAATCGTAGCTGCACTTGCAATTGGTTTTGTAGCTGGTCAACAAAGTGGTATCCACTCTGCATCAGGTGACGAAACATTCCACGTAGCTGGTTTTGGTCGTGGAGCATAAGTCATACATAGTAGGGGGAGCCTTCAATGGCTTTCCTTTCTATTGGGTTATTTAGGCTAATACATAATGAAGAAGGGCAGATGTCAAATTGATGTCTACCTATTTTAAGGGAGATTAATCTAAAGAAAAGGACAGGGAGATAATTCCCCGTCCTCTTTTTATTACTTCTTAAAGGCATCTGGATGATCTGCATAGCCACATGTTACACATACTTTATCACCTGTACTTGAACCTAGATTGTATTCCGTCACTCTAACTATATGGTCACAAGGCGGATTACCTTTTTCCTTCCAAGCTTTTCTTAACTCAGCTGCTTCGCTCATTTGCATTATAATCACCGCCTTCTATATGTCTTCTACTACTATTATATTCACTTTATGCTAAACTATAACAATTTCTTTGGAAACTATGAAAAAAATTTCAAATAGCCTTCCCCCTTTAGTGGGTGAAAAATAACCCTAATTGCAAAGTAAGCAATAAACCATTAAAAAAAGTCAGATGTATCAAGGGCTTAATGGGTCTGTCTCTTAAAGGGGAAGGGTATTTATTAAATAAAGAAAAATGAATCAAAAATAAGCAGCTTTTTTATAGGTGGTATGAAAACAAAAGCAATAAACGGATTCTGAAAGTATTGATATGACTGGGTTTTTTAGGGGTCTCTTGTAGAAGAAAAGGTGTTATTAAAAAGTAATAAAAAAGATAACAAAAAATCGTCTGTGAAGGGTTTGGGATGGTGCAGACAAAAAACGATTAAGACAGCGTAGCTGGGTTAATCGTTTGTCAGCATCCCAAGGTCTTCATCTATCTCAGATAACGAGGTGTAAAATTGGCTCATCTCTACATGGTTAATAGAACAAACCTCTTAAACTTCGAAAAAAAGCCAGTCATATCAACGTTTTCAGAGCCTAAGTCTTTAAGAGAAGAGTAAATAAATTATTTATAAATAGAGGGTACATTTTTAAGAATATACGTCCGTAAAGAAGGGCGCTTTACGTCCGGTTTGTCCAGCAAGCTGGCCTGCACGATGTTTCATTTATTTTTTGTACTTGAAGGATAATGTTTTTGATAAACAAATAGCTTCAGAATTGTTTCTGAGTGGTTCTAACTAAATAGATACCTAATACATCTAAAATAAATTTAGGGCTCTCAGAATGGATTCTGTGATGTTTGAGTGATAGTTGATACGTATTACTGAGCTCATCAACAAACTAAACGTAACCTTAAGGGAATGAAAAAGTATTGCTCCAGTTGTGCTAAAGAAATTAAATCTATACAGGTACGAAATTTGGCTAGAGAATCAACGAGAAAGACTCGCTCTAAAAATGTTAATAAAATAGAAAAACGCTGAAATTGTTGACTGGTTAGGGTTTTGAAGCTTGATATTTATTTTTTAGTTATGGTAGAGGGGATAATGTCCGCCAATAGAAAAAGTAGCGAAATAGAAAAACGCTGAATCCCTTGATACGACTGGGTTTGAAGGACATTTATAAATTTTCTAGTTATGGTATAGAGGAAAACAGGACGTCATTTATCAGAGTGGATAACGAAAATGACGAAATAGAAACAGTCCTCACGCCTTACGTGGTGCAGTGTACAGAGTTTCTCGGCAAAAAAGAATTAACAAAAAAGCACCTTGAACCATTGTCACATATAGGCTCGTGGGTGATTTCGAGATAATTGTCATAAGGGAATGAACAAGAATAGCAACAAAATATACAATAAATGTATTTAATGGGAATCGAAAAATCGAAAGTAGACAAATAGAAACTGCCTTCGTCCTTACTCCGCCAACGGGTACAGCGATTTTACCGAAAAAATATTGCTGGAAAAAGTGCCCTGAGCCCTTGCCCCGTAAGGGCTGAAGGGGGTTCGGGAGATAATCGCCATAAGGGAGAGAAATGAATGTAACGGTTTTAAAAGTGTCTTGAACCCAGTTGTATCAATGGATTCGGCGTTTTCATCGGAAAAATTTTATCAAAAAAAGTACTTTGAACCCTTGATACGACTGGGCTGACAGCCTCTTTATAGTTAATCGTCATAAGGGAATAGCAAAAGAAAACAAAGAATGTCCTAGAATAGAAAGTGCCCTGAGCCTTACTCCCCCAAGGGATAGAGAAGATTTATCAAATTTTGTAGTTATGAAAAGGTTGCTTGAAGCCTTGTCATAACTGATGTTATAGCACTTTTTTGGATAATCGTCATAAGGGAACAAAGTCTGCTACCACCTTTAGAAACCCGTCAATCCCTTGCCTGGTAAGCGATACAGCAGTTTTGCCGGAAATAGTTTAGTGAAAAAGGTGGCTTTAAGCCTTGCTGTGACTGGGCTCAACAGTGTTTCAGAGATAAACGTCATAAAGGAAAGCTTAAGGGAGGTCGAAAGCTTAATTTACACATGAAGGGTTACTATGACCTCCAATTCAAATTCATTTCTCCTCTTATTATCTTCAGCGTGCTGGTCAATTGATCGGTACGCTATCTCCCTTAAGCTTTTTATTGGGTAGTTGCAGACCGCCAAAGGTGTTCAGGTGCACATGAACATTGGAGGAAAGGAACGTTTCAGGGGGAAGGGAAACCTTTAAACAGTCTTAATCCCTCTCGTTTATTCTAAATTTAAGCATACTTATGCCATTTTTAATTTTGATTATAACTTATGATGATCAAAAGAACAATTCTGCTTTGCATTGACTCATTAATTTTTAATGGGTGACTGGAAATTGGAATTATGAGCATGTCGTGACGACACCTCTCCAATTGAATTTTAGTTGAGATGATACAAGAGATGAAGCCCGCCTGAATAGGTTGAAGGGCTTTTTCTGCTTGTACACAAAATTAAAATTATTGGAGGAAAACAAATTTGATTAAAGTTTCAGAGAAAGTAGACTTAAGCACACTAAAGGTTGTACCAGGACATACTAAGTATTTTTGTGATATTGAAGCAGGTAAAGTATATAGCACCGTTTCAAATAGATGGTTAAATCCAAAGCCAAATGATATTGGATATGTGATGACTGCACTTAAAACTGACGCAGGAAAAAATAAACCGTATTACATGCATGAGATTGTAATGATGGCTGCGTGTGAAGTTACAAAGGACTTTTGGAGAGAAAAGAATCTTGAGATTGACCATATTGACATGGATAAATCAAATAACTCATTTGCAAACCTTAAATTCACTACACGGGCATTACAGTACGATAAACGAGTTAAAGAGAAGATGAGTCAGAGGAAATTGCTTACTGAAGATCAAGTGAGAGAAATTCGAGAAGCATTTACATATTGGGAAGATGCAAAATTGGCTTTCTGTAAGCAGATGGCAAGTGTTTATGGATGTGCGTTTCAGACAGTACAATCAATCATTAATAACAAAACTCACAAGGTGGAGGCTGAGTAGGCTATGAACGATAAGATTGAAGAGCTTAAAGAGGAATTGCGTGATGCTAAGACACGGCTTTTTCACATTAACAGCAGAATGAGTGAACTTGATTATTTGATTGAGAGACGAAGAGAAACAATGGAAGATATTGAAGAGATCGAACGTCAATTGAGGAATTTTGGTGGGTGAGAATTTTTAAATTACATACATAGCAAAAAACTTCTCCCTTAGAGGAAGAAGTTCAGTGTAGTGAGTACGATTGCAACAACCGTCTCACCCGAGATTTCAATGGTGATTTTCAAATTGCTTCACCCTTTAAAGAGACCATAATTAGCACTAAGCTGGGTCTCTTCTTTTAAATCTCTTCTGAGGCTAATTATAAACTGAGATTAAATGAATATCAAGGTTATTAATGAAAAAAATGGATGAAACCGTTTTTACAAGTAATTCAAGTCCCCTAATATTCCCAATGGATAATAGACCTGCTACAATTTAAGTAATAACAGCAATGGGGGAATAATTATGCAGAAGTTTAGCAAAATGGTCATTAACAAAGGCAATGAAGTTATTGGTGAGGGATACTATGAAAAGTTTGATGATGAATTAATTGTTAAAGCTTCGGACTCTATTATCAAAGATGTATTTGATGATTTGTTAGATCAAGAAGTAATTATAACAAAAATTAGATTTGAAGATACAGATGGAAGTCGTGCATCTTATAATGAACAGTACTTAATTCGTAGTATTCGTGGTGAGGAAATAACCTTACAAAAGTAAATAATCAACTAATTAAGAAGATGCTATCTGGTATCTTCTTTTTTATTTTAGGAAAGAGAGCCTCATTTGAGTGCTCTCATAAATCTTACTTTTCTGTTCTAACACCCTTGAATTTACCACCAGGAGATGTTTTTTGATCCATAAAACGCCCTGTTTTACTATCTCGTTTAATAAAGTTGCCATTTGGCCCTTTAAATTGAGATCTCTGTTTTACAGAACCTTTTCTGTAGTTTTTTCCAGTATTCCCCGCCATAAGTATCACCTCCTCTTAGGTTGGTAAGTTAGATACGGTTAATGGATGACAAAAGTTTCAAAAATAATAAGAGAATAGGAGACAGTGAATTGAGGGAAGATACCTACATTGATGAACAAAGCGCTTATGAGTTTATTACTTGGTACTTTAAGAAAGATGAAACAGAATTAACAAAAAAAGAATTCGAGGGTTGTTTATGGTTTTATGATAATAAAAATAAGGAGTATGTCTTACGAAAGAAATATACAGGACAATATGCTATTCCAGTTGAGTTATTTGATAAATGGCAGAATCATTTAAAATCCAAAATTTTTGAGCCGCCTTTAGGTGTTATACCCAAATGGTTACATGATGAACATAGAGTAAAAGATCTTAAAGCAGCTATTAATAGATACTTAGACAATAATCGTGAAGTTTCAGCTGAATGGATTGATGAATACAATTTGTTGGTTAAATCAATTAGAGATCGGAAATCAAAAGTATGAAATGGTTAACAAAGTTGTTTAAGTCTTTATTTGACCATCACCACTGTTTCTGTAATAAAAAACTTGATGAGACTCTTGAGAACGGGGACAGGCTTATCATTATGGCTTGTAACAGATGTGGACTTGAAGACATGCAAGTATTTAAGAAGGAGCAAAAGTGAATGAAAACAAAATACGTTGTGTTTGATGATTATTGTGATCCGTTCATATTGTTTTTTGATACTGAAGAAGAAGCTTCAAAGGAATTTAAAAGTCGGATTGAAGAAGATCCTGACAGTGGAATCGGTGTATATATGACAAAAGTGATTAAAGCGCATAACGAAAGGGATGAAGATGAATGAACAATGGAGAATTTGTTTTAGGTAAGGTATATCCAATATTTGAAACCAATCTTAAAGATGGAGAGATATTTCAAACATTTATTGCTGGATATGAGATTGAATACTCAACAATGTCATTAAAGGATAATGATAAACATGAATTTAAAACTGATGGCCGCATACCTTTTCCAGCTTCAATGCTTGGTAAAACCTATAAGGAAACAGTAAAGAATGTGACAGCAATGTTGAATACTGATCAACAACAGTACGCATATGAAGTTTTTGGTGTTGATCTTTAATGCCTTTGAAACGTTGTAATGCTCCTGGATGTCGTGCTTTGATTGATTGGTCATTGTCCTATTGTGATAAGCATAAAGGACATTCGGACAAGGAATACAATAAGAATGTAAGGTACAACAAGGATAACACAGAATTGTATTCTTATTATCAGAGCAAGGAATGGCGATTGCTTAGGGAAGAAAAGAAACGTGAATCAAACTATAGATGTGCTATGTGTGCAGCTGAAGGAAAAAGAAACCTAAGTGAAAGATTAGTTGTTCACCATAAACATAAGGAGTTAAGTGAAGTATTACATAACTATGAAGCTAGGACTGATTTGAATAACCTTGAGGTATTATGTCAGACACATCATAACCAGATTACATTTGGAACCTAATAGGTTATAATTGGCAACAAAGGAGATATGGTTATGACTGAAATTAGAGGAATTAGATTTCATTTTTTTATTAGTGGACAGCTACAAACATTTAAAGAATATGCGGAGTATGTTGAGAGCAATTTAAGAAGAGAGCTTTATAAGTATGAACAGACGTTTAAAGAACTAAGTGATATTGAAATAGAAGAGTTTGTGGATTGGCATTATGATGAAATATCACAATACCGAGATGACTTTCCTTCTATTATGAGAAACTCTTTATTCATCAGCGTTTATTCTTTTTTAGAAGAAAAGGTTATTGATCTATGTGATCAGCCTGATGAGACTAGCATCAAATTAGAAGACCTACAGGGGAATGGTATTAAAAGAGCATCTTTGTTTATAAAGAAAGTTTTGAAAGATGACTTTCCTGATGACACAAAGGAATGGCACTTTATTCTGAATGCCAATCAAATAAGAAATTGTATAGTCCATTGTGGAGGTGATATAGATAAAGCTAAAAACCCAAAAAGAGTAAGGAATGCTGTAAATGAATTAGAAAATGTAATAGAAGGAAGACATAATAAAATTTTATTGAACGAAGATTTCTGTGTAGAATTTATTGATGTAGTAGAAAAGTTTTTACGTGATCTTTATAAAATGAACTAGGGGGAAATTAAATAAGTCCCCCCAACTTTAAACGGGCTCCCCAAAATTTTTTTTAGACATCGGCGTCCCCTCTTCTTTATAAAAATTGTTAGATTGGAAATTTGAAATTTGCTTTTTAGACTCAAATTAAACTAAATAACTGATGAAGTGAAAGTTGTCAGATTCCTTGTTCCATATGGATTTATCGGCAGCTTATTTTTTATGGAATCAATTCTTTAATTAACTAAAGTATTCGTTTTCAAAATTAGACGAAAGGAGGTGGCTGCACTGGCGAGAAGGAAACAGATGACTGATACTCTCAAAGGTCAGATTACCAATGAACAAAAAGAAGTAAGAAAAGAGAATGAGGAAAAGCTGAAGGATTTTGAACCATTGCACGCAAAGCCACCACACTGGCTGTCTACAATGGGTAAGAATGAATGGACTAGGCTGTATCCATATTTGAAAGCTCTACCTATAAGCGAGCTTGATAGGACATTGTTAGCTATGTATTGTAATAGTTTTGCTCAATATCGTGAAGCCTTAAAGGATATTGCTCAAAATGGTCAGATTATGTTTGAAACAAACAGTCAAGGCGTTGAAGTGAAAAAGAAAAATCCGTCAGTTGAAATTATGAATGCAATGTCTAAAGAAATTCGGGGTATTGCTGGACAGATGGGTTTATCATTGGATTCTAGGTTAAGATTAGTCGGACTCAATAATGAAGATGATGAACAAGAAGATCCAATGCAAAAGTTCAAGAAGCGTGGTAAATCATGATTGATGAAACTACACTGTACGCAAGGAAAGTTGTTAATGGTGAGATAATTGCCTGTAGAAAAATAATCCTTGCTTGTCAAAGGCATTTAGATGACATTGAGAAATCCAAAACAGATTCATTCAACTATTGTTTTAATGTTGAAGAAGCACAAGAAAGCATTAGTTTTATTGAGACTTTATCCAATCCTGAGACTGGTGAAGGCTTAGAATTGTTGATGTTTCAGAAATGGATTATTGGATCTATATTTGGATGGATAAGAAAAGACAATGGTCATAGACGCTTTAAACGTGCAATGATCTCAATGGCCAGACGTAATGGAAAAAGCTTAATTGTAGCTGCAATTGGTGGTAAAGAGTTTATTTTAGGTGACTCACCACAGATGAACAGAAAGATTGTGTTTGCATCTAACGCCATGAAACAGGCTAGACATGGTTTTGAGTACATGCAAGGACAATTTAGAATCCTATCAAAGCAGTCTAAATCAATTAAAAGAAGTGTAAAAGTTTTAAAAGATTCAATAGAAGATAAATCCTCGAACAGCAAAGCCTATCCTGTAGCTTCAGATACCGGTAAACTGGATGGTTTCGCTTCCACTGTTGCTATTATAGATGAATTCCACGAGAGTCCAGACTTAAAAATGTACAACGTTTTGAAAACTGGACAAGTAGGTCTTAAAAGCTCCTTATTAGCTATTGTGAGCACCGCAGGACTTAACCCCAATGTTCCTATGTATAAGGAAATCCAAATGCTTGATCGTGTCTTAGAAGGCAATTTAACGATGGATGATTATTTCATAGCCATTTATGAACAAGATGACGTTGAAAAAGAAATTGATATGCCTAAGACATGGATCAAATCAAACCCTCGCTTAGAAGATGAAGAAGCTGCGTCCTTTATGGTTGATAATATTAAGACTGATGTTCAAGCAGCTAAAGTACAACGCAATCTAAACTCCCTTTATGTAAAAACTTTCAATGTATGGAGACAAGCAAGCGAACAAAGCTATATTCCTTTAGATGATTGGAATGCTTGTGCAGTTGAAGAAGCGCCGGATATCAGGGGCAAAGAAGTATACATTGGTCTGGATATGGCAAAAGTTGAGGACTTAGCTGCAGTTTCATGGATTTATCCATTGGAAGATGAAAAGAAACGTTTTTACATTGACAGCCATTCCTTTGTTGGAACAAAAGGTGGAATTGAAGCCAAGTGTCAAAGGGATAAAATCGATTACAAGCAGCTGGCTGTAGAAGGATATTGCACAATTACAGACAAACAAACTGGAATCATAAATCAACAACAAGTTATTGACTACATAAAGAATCATATTCAGGAAAATGACTTGAGAGTGAGAGGATTGCTGTTTGACCCACATATAGTTGGTCTAGTTTTAAATGAGCTAGAAGATTATCCTCAGATTGAAGTAGGGCAGGTAGCTACAAAGTTAAATGCGCCTGTTAAGGATTTGAGGTTATGTGTCTATGATCAGCGTTTGATTCACAATAATAACCCATTGTTAACAGAAGCAGTGAATAACGCAATTGTAAAAGAGTTTAACGATTTAACAAGGTTAGTTAAAGAAAAGAACAGAAACAAAATTGATCCAATTATAGCTGGAATCATTGCTCATTATGAAGCGATGCATCATTACTCAGATGAGTATGATCAAGATTACTATGCGAATTACAACTTTGCTTTGTAAAGGAGGAAAACATGAAGCTTGAAAAAGTTACGGCGGCATTAATAAGTGTGGTCAAGTTTATCTTTATGAACTTGCACACTCTTTTATTTTTAGCTGGGCTAGTATTCGTTAATATCACAGCCTATAAATTTTCTGAATTACTGGGTTTGTTATCAACGGGAGTCCTCTTAGTGTTGATTGCAATGATCATTAATCCTAAAGAAGAAAGGAAGTGATTAATTGGCATTCTTTAGATCAATGAATACAGGAGGGGAGTCAGATGTCGTAAGCGCAAAGGAACAAGCTTTTATAGATATCATTATGGGTGCAGATGGTGAAACATACACCACAATTAATGCGATTAAGAATAGCGATATTTTTACAGCAGTTCATACGCTTGCTTCAGATATAGCATCCTCTCCAATTATGGTGAAGAATAACGGTATTGCTGATGAAATGAACATACTCTATAAATTATTGAATGAAAGACCGAATGAGTTTTATTCGGGATATTTTCTGAAGTTCATTCTCGTGGCTAATGCTTTATTGAACGCTCAATCGTATGCAGAAATCATTAGAGATTCTAACGGTAATCCTCTTGACCTGGTTCATTTGCGTAATAGTGAGGTATCTTATGATCAACCAAACGGAACAAATGAAATTATTTACACATATACCCCTAGTAATGGGAAACAACGGATCATTAAGAGAGAGAATATGTTGCACATTAAGTTCTTTTCATTAAATGGGATTACAGGTGTTTCACCATTGAGTAGTCTTAAAAGAGAGATCGAAAGCCAAGAAGCCGGTAAGAAGCTTTATGTTGATTTCTTTAGACGAGGAGCTAATCTAAGTGGGATTCTAAAGGTTCAAAAGTCAGGATTAGATGATATTGCAAGGAAAAACATGAAGAAGAATTTTGAAAGCACGTATTCTGGTGATCAAAATCAACAAGGCATTTTAGTACTTGATGACACGATGGATTTTAAACAACTAGAAGTTAACACAAAGGTGCTTGAAATCGTCAATAATTATAATCATGGAACAAAACAAATTGCTAAAGCGTTTGGATTACCCCCTCATAAGCTTGGAATTGAACAAACCAATACTTCAATTGAACAAGCAAACCTTGATTACCTAACCAACACCCTTTCAAATTACTTTAACGCAATCTCTGCTGAGTTGAACTATAAGCTTTTATCTTATCCTCTGTATAACCAATATACATTTGAATTTGATACAAGAAAATTTAGGGAAACAGATGCAAAAACAAAGCGAGAAAATGTCATTGCATTACTGCAGAACGGCATTTACTCTCTTAACGATGCTCTGGCTCAATACGGCATAGCATCAGTTCCAAATGGAGATAAGCGATTCATGAGCCTGAATTACGTTGATATTGAAATCATGGACGAGATTCAGAAAGCAAAAGCAAAGAGTCTGCCTATACCTTCAGCATCAGAAGGAGGTGAGGGAAGTGAGTAAAACTGAAATCAGATTATTTAATGAAGATGGTCTGGAAACCCGTTCAGAAGGGGAGAAAGCCAAGGTTATTACTGGATACGCCTTGAAGTTTAATACGAAATCAAATGTGTTAGGTAATTTTATTGAAACAATTGAACCTGGGGCGTTAGATGGTACGGATATGAGTGACGTAAGAGCACTTGTTGACCATGTACCTAGTCAGATCATTGGAAGAACAACATCAGGAACACTGAAATTAAACGTTGACGATGTTGGTTTGCGTTTTGAAGTTACGTTACCAAGTACACAATACGCTAATGATCTATATGAGAATATTCGTTTGGGTAATATTACGAATTGTTCATTTGGATTTCATTTAGCTCCACAAGGGGCAGTTAGACAAAAGAATCCAACAACCGGTGTAGATTTTCAGCGGATTAGAAAGATATCGAAACTAACTGACATATCAGTGGTTACATACCCAGCCTACAACGATACAGATGTGTTTGCACGCAATCTGAATGAGGCTATTAAAGAATCTAATCAGAAGGAAACTGAAGAACTAAAATTTCAACTTGAATTATTGAAACTAAGAAACCAAAGCCTTTAAAGGCTTATTTTATTTGGAAAAAAGGAGCTAATTACATATGTTAAAAGAAAAATTGATTGAAACTAGATCTCTTATTGCTACAAAGCGTGATGAAGTAAATGCGAAGATTGATGAAGCGCAGGCTAAAGCTGATGAAGGGAATCTGGATGAAGCTAAAAATATCAAAGACCAGGTTCAAGCATTACAAAAAGAACTTACTGATCTTACTGCAAAGTTAGCCGATTTAGAAGAAATTGCTGGTCTAGCAAAAGCAGAACCAGTAAAAGAAGAACAAAAATCTAACGAAGGAAATGAGGAAAAGCGCTCAATGAAACAAGAAACACGTGATCTACTTGGTGAAGATAAAAGAAGTGAAGAAGTAAGAAATTTTGAGAAGTACCTCCGTTCTAAAGGTCAGTATCGTGATGGAGTTGCAATGGTTGATGCAGAGGCAGTAATCCCAATTGATGTTATTACTAAACCTCAACAAGAACCGGAAGATGTCGTTGACTTGGCAGCTATGATTAACAACATTGATGTAAAAACTGGTTCTGGTACATATCCTGTCCTTGCAAATGCTGACACTGAGTTGATTCCTGTTGCAGAACTTGAGAAAAACCCTCAATTAGCTAAACCAAAATTCACTAAGGTTTCTTGGGAAGTAGAAACATACCGTGGATATTTGCCTATTTCTCAAGAAGCTCTTGATGATGCTGGAGTAGATTTGAGTGCAATTGTAGCAAACTACCTACAACAAATTAAACGGAACACAAAGAATGCCAGAGTAGCTAATGTTTTAAGATCATTTGCTAAGAAAACTGTATCTAGCACTGACGATATCAAACAAATCTTTAACGTTGATTTAAAACAAGCTTACAACCGTGACGTGGTATCCTCTGCTTCTGCTTTCCAATGGCTTGATACTCTTAAAGATAAAAATGGTCAGTACCTTCTTCAACAAAACATCTCCGCATCTTCTGGCAAATCCCTTCTTAGCAGCAAAGTAAGTGTAGTAGATGACAAAGTTTTAGGTGCAAAAGCAGGAGACGCAGTTATGTTTATTGGTGATCTTAAAAGAGCTGGGTTGTTTGTAAACCGTATCGATGCAACTGCTAAATGGGTGGATAATGACATTTATGGTCAGCTGCTTCAAATTGCAGTGCGCTTTGATGTTCGACAAGCCGATCCTAAAGCTGGCTACTTTGTAACAGTTACACCACAAGTTGAAACAACTGAACCAGCTACAGCCTAATTAATTAGAGAGTCGTTTATACGGCTCTCTTTTCTATTTTGAAAAGGAGTGATGCAATGACACTTGAGGATTTAAAACTCTATCTTAGGGTAAACCACAATTTCCACGATACCCAAATTAAGCTCCTCCAAGCTGCGGCGGAAAGCTACGTTAAGGACGCTGTAACCCTTTCTGAAAATCGTGAATCCTACTTTACCGACAATCCCAAATTTGAATTAGCAACTTCAATGTTAATTGGCCATTGGTACGAAAATGGCAGCGCAACAGCAGAAAAGCAAGTAAATGAAGTTCCATTTGGTGTGATTAATCTCATTCAACAAATGAGAGGAGCGTATGTTGATGGACTTCAGCAGACTTGATACACCGATTTCATTTATCAGGATCAAGAATGGTAAGGATGAGAACGGTGAGAACTCAGAAGTAAAGGAAACTCTTTTCTGGTGCTTTGCTGAGATTAAGAATCAAAAGTTGCGTGATAAGGTTGCCACTCTTGGAACAGTCTTTGAAGACACAATTACTTTTATTGTGCGGTATGATCAGCCAATGAAAATAACGAATGACATGAAAGTTCTTTATGATGAAGAGCTTTATGACATAGAAGATGTATTACCTAACTCACGAAAAAAAGACATGAAAGACATAGTTGTTAAGAAGGTGAGTTGATGGCTGAAGATTTGCAGGGATTAGCCGAGACAGAAAAAGCTTTAGATAAATTAGCTAGGAGATCAACAAAAGCAAAAAAGATAGCTGTTTTAGAGGGTGGAAAAATCTTTGCAGAAGGATTAGAAAGAAATACTCCCCCAGGTAGGAACAGTAAACATAATCCACATATGAAAGAGAACGTTGTTTACTCAAAGCCCAGAGAAGATGGAGAGGTATATGTAAGTGTTGGTTACTCAAAAGAAACAGCATCACGTATGCACTTTTCAAACTTTGGAACGATTAAACAACCTCCACAGCATTACATGGAAAGAACTGAAAATCAATATGCACAAGAAGTCATGAATGTAATTGCACAAATTTATTCTAGGGAGATGGGACTGTGACACTTGCAACAAATGTTTATTTGAATATGTTAGGCGGGAGCGATAGTTCTCCTGAAGGTTCCAAAACAGGTAATGGAGGTGCCTTCATACTTTCACGTCTTCCTATTCAAGAAGTAGAACAAGCATTGAGCAGTAATCCTGAGCTTACCTCCCATGTGCCTAATGAACGTATCTACATGGTTTATGTACCTGAAGAGAATCAAGTTGTCGAGAATGCACCTATGATACGCATAAACGAGTTAGAAAGCTATCGTAAGGATTATGCTGATGATGAAGTACAAACAATCGGTGTAGATATTCAAATTGATTTGTGGACTAAGAAAGTTGAGGAAGCAAGGGTTATTCAATCAATTATAGATGACATTATGGCGAACAATGATTACCAGCAATATGCATCAGCGTTTGATCGTGATCCTGATATTGCGTTGTATCGCTATGCAAGACGTTATAGAGCAACAAAATACATAAATCTTGAACTATAAAAATTATAAGAATGGAATGATAAATATATGGCTCGTATTGGTATGACTGATCTCCGTTATGCTGTAGTAGACGGTGAGACGGAGAAAGTAGAAACAGTAAAAAGAATTAGAGGTGTTCAAAGTTCAAAGTTAGATGTAACCTCTGAAACAGAAAAAATTTACGCAGATGACGGTGTATTCGCTGTAATTGGTTCAGGTATTAGTGAAGCTAAACTTGAGTTAGGTATGGCGGATTTGAAAACAGAAGACAGAACAAAAATTTTGGGGGTAAATGTTGTCGATGGTATTGAAGAGTATCACAAAGACACTAACCCTCCTTACGTTTGTGTAACTTGGAAAGAGAAACATCACGATAAAGGGTATGTTTACTATGCTCTTTTGAAAGGGAAATTTGCAATCCCTTCTTCTGAAGGTAAATCCAAAGAAGACAAAATTAGTGCTCAAACAGATTCAATCGAAGGTCAATTCATGCCTCGTCAAAAAGACGATCTGGTTTTCCTAGTCGCTCATGATCAGCACCCTGATTTTACAGTAGAGAAATTTTATCAAAAAGCTTATGGAATTACAGTTACAGAAACACAAACAACTGAAGACACAGTAATGGCTTAACCATTTAGACAGCTCTTTGCAGCTGTCTATTTTTTATTCGAATAAAAAATAAACTAAAAATGAAAAGGTGGAATTTTAAACATGGTACGTATTACATTAAAGGACTACTCAAAAGCAAAATTTAATAATTTAGGCGAAATTGTTAACGAAGTGCCTGAAAAAACTTATGTTGTTGGAGTAGTTACAGCAAGAAAGCTTCGGAGAGCTCTTGAAATCTCTTCTCAAGTTGAAGAAATGACTGATTTAGAAGCTAATGATGAAATGATCGACTATATTGTTGATGTTTTCGAAAATCAGTTTACAGCAGATGATGTTTTAGATGGTGTAGCTTCTGATAAACTCGATGAAGTCATTCGAAATGTCATGGATCAAATTACTGGAGCAGAGAGAAAAAAGCAACAGCTGAAGGAAAAGGCGCTGAAAGCTCAGAACTAGAAGGCGAATATATGACATATGCAGATTATCTTGAAAAACTTATGATGCTTTACAAAAATCTAATGAAAGAAGGATACAAGTTCGGTGAAGTTGATGAGATGGACATTAACGGATTCTTTTCATTATTAGATTTTGAGCATAGGGAAGAAAACAAGATAGTCCCAGCATATCAAATCTTCGGAGTGAAAATTTAGAGAGTCTTTTAGGCTCTCTGTTTTATTTAATTCTTGAGGAAAGGAGGTAAACCATTTGGCAACTGAGGGAAGACCGATAGGCAACTTAGTCATTAATGCCACCATGAATGATGCTGGTGTAAATCGTGGCATTACAGGGTTAAAGAACAATCTTAAAACTGCTAAATCAGCAACAAACGCAATGGTTCAAGAGCTTAAATCTGTTGGAGATGAGCTTGGTGCTAACAAAAAGCAACTTGAAGGCTATTCTAATCAGTTAAAAATTCAAGAAAGAATAGTTGAAGAATACAACAAAGCATATCAACAACAAGTCGAACAATACGGTGAAGGTTCTGACCAGGCGCAAAAATATGCTCAACGTTTAAACTCTCAGATACAAACTTATCAATCCTTACAAGGTTCAATTAGAAGAACTGAAACAGCGATTCTACGACTTGAGCAAGCTGAAAATAGCGCTAGTGACTCGACTGAACAATTATCAAATCGGCTCAGGGGAACAGGTGATGCAACAGAGGAGGCTCATGATAAGACATCAAACTTCTCCTCTTTTATTAAAAAAGGAATGGTGGGCGCTTTAGCTGCTGGTGTAGCCGGTGTAGCTGCATTGACTCTTGCTGTGGGTGGATTAGGTGCTAAAATGGCGCTTGATACACAGAAAACTCAGGGGCAAGTACGTGCTCAATTAGGCCTAACTGAAAAGGAAGCCATGAAGGTAACAAACTCAGCTAAAAGCTTATGGGCTGACGGGTTTGGAGAAAACGTAGGAGAAGCCAAAAGTGCAATAGTTAATGTAAAACAGAATATCAAGTCATTAAAAGATGCCACTGATGAAACGGTAAAAGAAGTAGCCAAAGGAACAATGACTATTTCTGAGGCGTTTGATCAAGAAGGTAATGAAATTACCAAGTCAATTAATGCTATGCAAAGTTCATTTGATGGTCTTTCAAATAAGGCATCGATGGATTTAATTACATCTGGCTTTCAAAATGGGCTCGATTATTCTGGAGAATTCCTTGACTCAATAAACGAATACTCTCCCCAATTTCAAGCAGCAGGATTTTCAGCTCAAAAGATGTTCTCTTTCTTTAAAGCTGGTGCAGATTCAGGGGCTTTCCAATTAGATAAAGTGGGTGACTTGGTAAAAGAGTTTAATATTCGTTTATCAGACGGTTCAGCAGGTGAGGCAATTTCATCATTGTCCAAGCACACACAAGAGCTATATACCAATTTTAAGAAGACTGGTAAAGGCGGTAGTGAAATCTTCACATCTGTCATGAAAGATATTGATGGGATGAAGAATCACACAAAAGCTTATACAGCTGGTCAGGCCATCATGGGTACTCAATTTGAGGATCTAGGTAAAAAAGGAGTCTCAGCATTAGCAAATGTTAAAAATAGCTTTACTAATGTTGATGGAGCCACACAGAAAGCCGGCGCAGCTTTAAGGGATAACTTTGGCGATAGGCTTAAAAAGATGGGACGTACTGCATTGGTGTCATTAGCTCCTATAGGTAATGGCTTACTTAATGTATTAGAACCTGCAGTTAAGGGCTTAGAGACAGGTATGAAAGGTCTTGAACCAACCTTCAAGAAAATATCTGACGCTGGAAGTAATGTTAAAAAGGTCTTCTCAGGTATTTTTGACATCTTCAATGGTGATACATCAAAAGGCGCAGATAAGTTAATGGATTTCTTCCCAGTCTTAACAGTTCAAAAAATTATTGATGGGATAAACAGCATTAAGACGGCTTTTTCAGGATTTAAGCAACAGGCACAGCCTATCGTATCTAATATGAAATCTAGCTTCGATGCCATGAAACCAACCTTTTCAACTCTCGGCACTATTGCATTCCAAGTTTTTGGAACCCTTGGCCCTTTGGTCAAACAGGCACTGGGTGGCGTGGTGTCTTTCATTGGTCAAATCACTGGTCAATGGAAGAATTTTTGGCAACAAAACGGCTCTGTCATTTCTCAAGCTCTTCAAAATGTTTGGTCTGTTGTCCAATTTGTAATGCCTGCTGTACTTGCGATCATAAGTTCGGTGTGGGGGAACATAAAGGGCGTTATCACTGGCGCTATTTCAATTATCCAGGGCGTTATTCTCGTTTTTTCTGGGTTATTGACTGGAAATTTTTCAAAAATGTGGGAAGGAATTAAACAGATTTTTTCCGGCGCTATTAAGGTTGTATGGAATGCAATTCAACTTTCATTTTTCGGCAAAATTCTCGGCGGAGCAAAGGCTCTCGGTGCTGGTTTAAAGGGGATTTTTCCTAAGATGTGGGGTTGGATTAAGAGTTTATTTAAAGACGGCGCTACAAATGCAGGAAAAATGTTCGGTTATTTAAAAGACAAAGCATTTAAGATTGTCGGTGATATGAAAGACGGCATTGTTAAGAAATTCTGGGATATTGTCGATGCTGCCAAGGCATTACCTAAGAAAATGGGTGATGGTATCAAGGAAATGGGCGGTAAAGCTTGGTCTGGAATCAAAGAATTCGGTAATAGAACTCTTCGTGGATTTGGTAAAATCATCAACGGCTTTACTCAGCAAGGTATTAACTGGATTCTAGGTAAAATCGGTGTTGATTTTAAAGTCCCTAAATGGGAAGTTCCACAATATGCACATGGTACTGGTTCACACCAAGGTGGTTTAGCGATCCTTGGGGATGGTAGAGGTGCTAATGCAGGTTCAGAAGCCTACATAACACCTTCAGGTCATGTTGGTTTGAGTCCAGCAACCGATACACTTATGAACCTTCCAAAAGGAACACAAGTATTGTCAGCTCTAGAGACTAAAGCGTTTCTTTCAGGTATTCCAGCTTACGCAAATGGAACCAAAAAGAAAGAAGGCTTTATTTCAAAGATGTGGAATGGGGCGAAGGCTGCAGTTGGCAAGGTTAAAGATCTTGCGTTAGATGTGTTTGACTACATGACCAACCCATCTAAGCTAATTAGTAAGGTAATTGAAAAGCTCGGTATTAAACTACCTGATGTTAAAGGAGTAACAGGAGAAGTCCTAAAAGGATCATTCTCAGTTATTAAAGATAAATTTGTCGGTTTCATCAAAGGTAAGTTTGGTGAATCATCTAACTTTGGCAAGGGTGGAACTGAAGCCGTTAAGAAGTGGGTTGCTCAAGCATTAAAAATCAAAGGGCTTGGTAATGAATTTTCATCAGCTCTAGAAACAATTGCAATGATGGAATCAGGTGGAAATCCGAATGTGGTAAACAGATGGGATTCAAACTGGAAAGCAGGTCACCCATCACAGGGGTTAATGCAGTTCATTCCTAGTACGTTTGAAGCCCATAAAGAAAAAGGCTATGGGAATATCAAAAACCCTGTGCATCAGATTCTAGCTTCTATTAACTATCTGAATAGTCGTTATGGTGGTATTCTAAATCATCCTGGCTTACGTTCAATGGCCAAAGGTGGGAAGTATGTTGGTTACGATAAAGGTGGTCTAATTACTAGTGACCATATGGCAGAGGTTCACAGAGGTGAGCTCATACTACCTTTACGTAAATTTAGAAGAACACAAGCCCATAAAGTGCTTAGTCAAGCTGCTAATATGGTTGGTTATAAACCAGAAGCTCAGCAATCTTATACAGGGAATGACAGTGAGACATTGTCACAAATTCAACAGCTTGTAAACAATCAGCAAACGCAGATTGATCAACAAAATCAAGTAATTGGATTGTTAATGAAACTTGTTGTCAAAGATCCACAGGTGAATCTGAATATCCAAGACTTAAACAAGTTTCAAGACAAGGCTTACTATGCTGAGAAAAACCAAAAAGCTTTATTGAACAATGTTAGCTTTACATAAGGAGAGTGATTGATTGAAAAGAGATTTAATTGTAGATGGGAAGTATTTGAGCGAGTACATAAAAGGTGTCTCGCTCGCTTCTTTTCGACCTGAATCACCATCATTTGAAAGGGAATCAATATCTAGCCACCCATTATGGAATGGTGTGAGCATGTATGAGAAAAGTACAGCTGGCAAATATGCATCAAGAAAAATCACAGTAAAAATCAATGTAATCGCACATAATGCATCCCAATTTGACGTAAAAAGAGATGCAGTATATGCCTTCTTTACCAGCAGATCACCTTATTATGTCATTGATACAAGGCAACCCTACAAAAGGTGGCTTGTAATTAGTGATGATTCTTCTTATTCAATTTATTTGGAAAACGGTAAACCATATCAGGAAGTTGATATCACGTTAACGGCCATTCAAGGTCTTGCTGAGTCACTACACGACAGTACAGCATCTATGGAGCTTATAGATGAAAATTTTCACCTTGGTATGAACATAAGAAGGGGTTCCACTCCTGTGTATCAATTTAAAAACAAGAACTCATTCATTGTAGACAACATTGGTGATGAAAGGCTTGACCCAGTTAACTATAAATACAATGTTGAAATGTTTTTACAAGGAACAGATATCTCAATTACAAACACACGAACCAACGAAACTCTAACTTTGAATGGTAAGTATTCTAATAAAGATAAGATTACGCTTTTAAGTCACCATATACTAAAAAACTCTACACCAATATCAGATAGGACAGGAAGGTTCCCAACACTAGAACCAGGTGAAAACAAATTTAGAATTACTGGTGCAACATCTAGTAATATCAAGTTCATTACACATTTTTATTATAAGTAGAGGTGATGCCTGTGAATCAAATGTTCGTTTACGATGTAAACACAAAACAAAAACATGAATTAATGTATATTGATCCAAAAGTAAATGATGACGTGAGTGGAAAAAAAGACTTATCTTTCTCCATCCCCTTAACAGACTATAATCAAATTGCATTTAACGCACTGGCAGGAAGAAACTTCATTATTATTGATGAAGTTCGTTATAAACAGCAACAATATTTCATCAATACACCAGTGTTAAAACAAGAAGGGAACTTGCTTTCAAAGGATATTACTGCAACCCATATTTTCTCATTTAGAACTACTAAGCATATCGTTCATGACACTATTCAAGGAACAAAAACACTTGATGAAGCCATGAAACATGCTCTAAAAGACAGTGAATTTACTTACACAATAATGAGTGATGCTAAAGATATCGGTTCAAAGAAGCTTGAAGGCTTTGGAAATAAAAAGTCATCTGAGCTTATTGAGGAAATCATATCAACATATGGAGTTGAAATTATCCCTGACAATACCCACATATATGTTTACAAAAAAGCCGGCAAAGAAATCACAAAACGGCTTGATAACATTTCTAATTTAACATCACTACAGATAACCACGACTGAAGATAATACCACTACACGTGTAAAAGGATATGGGAAGCTTAAAGAAGATAAAGACATAATTAGTGATCAATCCATGCCCTATGAATCTAAAACAGGTGAATGGTCTTATGATTCCACGTTGAAATCAGATTACACAAAGAAAATTGGTGCTACATTCACGTTTTCATTTACAGGTACAGGCTTTAAATTTAAAACTTTGATTTCTAAGCTGGGAGGGAAATGGGAGTTTAAAATAGGTGACCAAACAAAATCTATATCGGTCTATAAGGATTCTAATCCTACAGAAAAAGAGTTTGATATCATTCGGGGATTAGACAGTAAGACATACAAAGTAGTGGCTACATTCAAAGGCAGAGATAGTAATAACCCGAATACGAAAGGGACTAAGAAAGTTGATCCTGTTATGTATCTTCTAAGAGGTAATATTATTACCGTCTTTAGATCATTTAAGAATGAAGATGAGAAATATGTTTTTCCTCCAGTTACATACGTTCATCCAGATGAAAAGAAATTCCTAATTAATGATCAACCATCATGGGCTGATACTGTTACAGATGATTCAATTACAACTAAAGAAGCCATGATGGAACTCCTTAAAACTAAGGTAAATCCTTATTCGGAAGTCAGTTATGATGCTGATTACGTTGAATTACTGGACGAAGCATTGAAGGATATTGAAGAACCGATAATGGCTGGAGACACAGTCAGAGTTTACGCTGATACACCTTTAAATGGCATTACGATAGACGGGAAGTTAAGAGCGACAGGTGTATCTTATAATCCTCTAAACTTGAACCAAGCTCCCGATCTAACTATTAATGGGAATAGAAAAACACGTGTAGATGCAGAACTTGAAGAAAAGAAACGTATTAAGAATCAGGAACAAGCAATTAAGAATTATCAAAACCAATTAGCAGCAGGTCTTACTGAAATTACTCAAATTAAACAAAGTATAGCTACATCTTCAACCACACAACAAACAACATTCACTTTCTCTTTGCAATTTGTAGATGGTTCATGGGCTGTAAGCTATGGTGAGGGTTTTACATCCAAAACTGCAAATGTTTTGACATTAAATACTGATGACGATTACACAGTTGATTATGTAGCTTGTGACCCAAACACCACATTGAAAGACAATGGTTACACTTCCTACATTGAAGATGTAGATACAAACAGATTTAATCTTACTATTTATAAAGATGGAAAAGTCATAGACCCTACAACAGTTCCATCAGGATCAAAAGTAAAAATCCTTATTATAGGGACAAAATAGAGGTGAATTAGTTATTGATTTATTTAAATAAAAGGCATGAGGTTACGCCAAACAGTAACCTATTCGATATATTAGACAATAACGCAAGACTAACTGAAAAAGGTCTTAATGACACAGTAAACGCTCTGAACTTTCATAAAAAAGCAAAAGTAGCACATACAGCTGATCAAGTCACGTATGGTGGATTTACTGTGCAGGGTTTCCTTGATTTCTTTCATGCAAGCTATCAAAATATGATTGCAGCGAAAGATGGGGAAGATGTTAAAGAGCTTATAGATTTACGTGTATCACCAATTGATGGCAAGACATTTGCTACTGCTCAGGGACGAATGATTTATGATTACAATTATTTTAAAAAGAAAATTGACAGAGTTGTCCATGTAGATGACTTTGGTGCTGTAGCTGATGGTGTAACAGATTGTACTCAAGCATTCAAAGATGCAATTGGTGAAGGAAACGTAGAAGTACACTTTTCAGCAGGTACATATGTGGGTTTAATTAAGGTTCCTTCAAATTGCCGTCTTATTGGAGAAGGTCAGGGCATTACTATTATTAAATTACCTGAAGAGACACCTGCTGAGGAATGGGTGCTCACAAATACTACACATGAACTTGGTAATGAAGGGATATATGTTGAAGGGATCTCATTGGACTGGAACAAAGACCGTCAAGGAGGATTGAGGGCAGCTGGGGGAATAAAATCTAGCTGTGCAACGTTTGCTAATGTTAAATACCTTTGGGTAAAAGACTGTAATGCAATTAATGCTGGTTTGCATGGTTTTGATATTACTGCTCCTTCATATGACAGGTCAGCTGAAGTATACCCAAATTACACAGCGCAAGGTTGTAAATATGTTTGGATTGATAATTGTACAGCATCCAACTATGGTGATGATGGGATTACAACTCACTATAGCGAATATGTGTTCATTAATAACTGTCATTGTATTAACCCGTCTGGTGAAGCCCATGCAGAGGGTGTTTCAAACTCCAACGGAATAGAGGTTGATGATGGTTCTAAGAATATATGGTTATTCAATAACTTTACATCCGGTAATAGTAGAGGTGTTGAGGTAAAAGCACATAAACTATGGCCAGCATCACGTAATGTTCATATTACTAACCATGTTTCATATCGTGACACACGTTCATACGATTTAAGACACATTGGTCATCATTTGGCAAATGAACCGTGGAGTGATACAGCTAGAGACGTAACATTGGTGAATTGTACATCTATTGAGCCTGTATACAATAACAATGTTTATAAAGATTTATCTCCGAGAGCCCTCGTGATTTCCGCATATCAACGTGTTCAAGTCCTTGGTTTTACTGCAATCGGTGATCCTTCTTATGATTACAAAGACAGCCCAATGATTGTATTCCAATACAAGAGCAGAAAAATCACATTAGATGGTTTGTTAATGTCTGGATTTGCGAAAGCATCAACTGATATCTATGTAACTGGTGGTGATCAACGAACAGATGATGTAATTATTTCAAACTTCCATGTTCATGACTCTGCTCCGGTTGGTATAGCTCTTGGTGGAGGAGTTTATTATGTCAATTTAACAAATGGATTCCTCCATACACGAGGCGGTACAACTGGTATCACTTCACCAAATACGCAAGCGAATATGATTAATGTACGGGCAGTGGGCTATGAAAATGCTGCAATTATTGCCGGACAAAAATATTCAAGTGTGCCTACAAACATTAAAGGCGGCTTCCGGGCTGCATCATCATCAGGACATCCTTTAACAGATACAAGTGTTATTTTAGCAGTAACTGGAGGAGCAACTGCAAAAGGTGACCGTAATGCAATTATCGCTTCTTCTGGTGGATCTTCTACAGAATCGTCAAGGCAAGCAGTCTTTGCTTCAAATAACTCACATACCAAAGGTGATGGGGCTTCAAGGATTGTTTTAGCATCCCAAGGTGTTGTGAATGATAACAATTATAGTGTCAGAGGTGGATATGCTGACAGTGGAGCTTCTACAGCCAATACTAAGTGGGAATTAGATTCAATGTATGGAAACATCTTAGGAACCGGTCGTGTTGAAAGTGTATCTGACTTTAAGGACTATGCGGAGTATTTTGAATCCGTAGACGGTAAACAGATTGATTCTGGATACCTGGTAACCTTAGAAGGAGATAAGATCCGTAAAGCGCTTAAGGGTGATGAAATACTGGGAGTCATTTCTGAAACAGCTGGTGTAGTTTTAGGTGGAGCTGGTTTCTATTGGAATGATCGTTATTTAAGAAACGAATTTGGCGGTCTTATTTACGAAACAGTTGAAGAGAATGGCAGACAGTTAAAACGTCCAAAAGAAAACCCTGACTATAACCCTGAAATTGAATATGTTTCACGTGAAATTCGTCCTGAGTGGCATATAGTCGGCTTAATTGGCCAGGTTCATGTAAGAATTGATGAAAATGTACAAGTAGGGGATAAGGTTACAGCCAAGTACGGTAAGGGTACAAAATCAGAGGACGGTACAGGCTTAAAAGTTATGAGGATTAAGCAGCCATACACTAAAGAAAAAGGATACGGAGTAGCTATCGTATTCATGAGATAGGGAGGTATTACAATTTATAAGCAATCTGAATACACATTCGATGTAAACACAACTTCACAAGGCACATACAATTCAGCTTTCAAGTTCTCGACACAGGATGTTGGAACAGCAAAGCTGATTTTTAATTTGCGAAAAGATAATGCACCTTTACCATTGTCAGCAGTTACGGGGAAACTTGTCCTCGTTCCTGCGAATGGAAAGAAACGAATACGAGATATTACTTTGGTTGATAAGGTAAATGGGATTGCGGAATATGTCTTGGATAATGACGAAATCAAGATGTATGGAACATTTAAAGCCGAATTAGTATTGGTCTATTCAAATGGTCAGGCTATGTCAGCTCATAAATTTGGTTTTGAAGTCACTCAAAGCTTAATGGATCAAGATATAGTACCTGTAGCAGAATATTACATAGATGACTTTGAATCTTTAAAAGAAAAGATTGAAGAACTCTACAATGAATCTGTTCAAACGATCGAAGAATTACGAGCTAAATTTGAAGACTTAGAGAAGATTGAAACAAAAGAAGGCGCCCAAATAAAGGCGAATGAAGCATTATCGGCAGCTAAGTCCTATACAGATACACACATTTCAGATACTGAAAACCCCCATAAGGTCACAAAAGGGCAAGTGGGTCTGGATAAAGTTTTAAATGTGGAACAAGCCAGTAAAATAAATTTCGACAATCATGCTTCTGATAAGACTATTCATGTTACAGTAGATGATCGAAACAAATGGAATACTGCCGAGGCTAATGCCAAAGCCTACACAGATGTCCACGCTGCGGACACTGTTAAGCACATTACTGCTGCTGAGCGTACGAAATGGAACGGTTCTCAGCTTTTTAAAATTACAAATGATGTCGGAGGTGTCTTGGTATCAATAGCTGATTCAGACGACTTTCTGGAGAGAATTGTGAAAGCGGGCAAGACCTTCGGAACTTTTTACTCAACAGGGAAGCCGACAAATGCGCCCTCCACCTTATCGACAAGAGGTTTTTTTCACTTCACATCCATTGATAGTAACGGTAACGGTACTTTCGGATATGTCGTAGCTATAGATTATAAAAATAATATGTATTCAAACTATGTTGACCTCAACTTAGGCTGGTCGGGATGGAAACGATCTTTAAACACTGATGACTTATTGTATTCATACGCTAACATCACTTTAAAGAATGGTGCGACTGCAGGCACTCGGACGCCTATTTATGGAAAATGGGGAGCATGCCTATTGTTACGTGGACATGTGAGAACTGATCCAGAAATCATATTTGGCTCAATTCCATCTTCAATGGTTCCACCAGGTGGAGCAGTAGTTACAGTACCCTTGAGTGGCACAGGTGGAACAGCAAATCTCATTGTTTATGAGAATGGTGATTTGAAAATCAAGTATCCCGATCCTGCTGATTCAAGTAAGTTGGGTGGAGGTTACTATATAGACGTTGTTATTGGATACCAGGAAGGAGTAACAGTATGATTCAAGTCTATAGGTATGATGAAAATTACATTTTTATTGAACCGGTTATTGTTGAGGAAGATGGCAATGGGAACTATGTTATTCCAGAAAACTGTACAGATGTTGAACCAGTTTCATTCTATAAAGCAAAGTTTGATATCAATAAAAAAGAATGGTATGAGTCAGCTTCTCAGGAGTACATTGACAGCCTTCAACCGCCACCACCTGAGCCTAGTGAGGTTGTTGTATTAGCTGAAAAAGTAGCAAATTTGTATTACTTAGTGGCAATGGGAGGTTAAACATGGTTGATTGGTTTTCTGATATTAAGTATTTCTACGAAAAGAATTTATGGACAAAGAAACAGGTATATGATGTGGTTGGAAAACGCATCACACCTGAGCAATACAAGGAAATAACGGGGGAGGACTATATTGAAAACTCTCCTCCCTCAGAAGGGACTTCTGGGACATCTGACGGATCTGTTGGGACTGACCAAGTAAACCAGGAGTCCAATATTGAAACTGCACCTGTTAGCGAATAGGTGTTTTTATTTTGCCCTGAAGGAGGTGAGGGCTTTATGGAAATGGATATTACACAGTATTTATTCACTCAGGGGCCATTTGCTGTGCTGTTTTGTTGGCTCCTTTTCTATGTAATGAAAACGAGTAAGGAAAGGGAAGCAAAACTATATGATCAAATTGATTCCCAAAATGAAGTCTTAGGTAAATTTAGTGAGAAATATGATGTCGTAATTGAAAAGCTCGACAAAATTGAAAGCAAAGTACAATAGGAGGAATACATATGTTCAAAAATTTAGACAGAGGTACAGTCATTCGGACTGTGCTTCTTTTTATTGCATTAGCTAACCAATTGTTAGTGATGTTTGGGAAGACTGTTATTCCAATTGATGAAGCCCAGTTGAACCATTTAGCTGATGTTCTATACACAGCTGGTTCGGCAGTATTTACACTTGTTATGACGTTGGTTGCGTGGTTCAAAAACAACTATGTGACTACCAAAGGTAAAGCTCAAAAGACTGTATTGAAGCAACATAGCCTTACAAAATAAACAAAACGGAGGAATCTAATATGACAATGTACTATTACACAAGAAACATGAACAATATCAATAAACTTGCGGATAACACAAAAGTAGCTGCTAAGAAACTGTTGGCTTATGCTGAGAAAAACAAAATTGGTGTGCTTATTTATGAAACCATTCGTACTGAAGCACAACAACGCCAGAATGTTAACAAAGGTGTTTCGCAAACAATGAAATCATATCACCTTGTAGGTCAGGCTTTAGACTTTGTACCAACTGGTGGTTATTCTAAATCTGATACTAAATGGAATGGGTATGGCGCTGCAGATATTAAGAAATTTATTGCTTATGCTAAATCAATTGGTTTTGAATGGGGTGGTGATTGGAAAGGGTTTGTGGATCAGCCACATCTTCAATTTAACTACAAAGGATATGGTACAGATACCTTTGGAAAGAAAGTATCCTCTACACCTTCTAAATCCACTAATTCAGTCGGCAAGATCAAAATTGTTGGTGTATCAAATGCTGCAATTATCATGGACAAACCAGATCGGATTAAAGCTAAGAACGTAGGTACAATTGGACTTGGTAAGACAATTGATATCGCTGGTTCTGTTAGAGGTTCCAATAACTCTAAAGGATACTGGGAGATCATTCACAACGGTAAACGCCGATATGTGTCTGGTCAGTACGGCAAAATGGTTTAAGTAAATAAATAGTCCCCTTGAAATTCTTCGAGGGGACACTTTTGTTTATTTTGTTGATTTATCCTTTTTTTAATACTCACATAATTTATCTTCGCACTCAGGTTTCCGAGTAGCATCGATAGTGAATGATCCTACTTCATCATTTCCTTTATCATAGATTCCCCAGATTTCTTTTTTCTTATTTCCATTGAGGTAACCATTGATTTCAATACCGCCCATTGGATTAATCTCATAATCATCAGTGTAATCAATTCGTTCAATATCTTTATAGTTTGTTTCAATAAAGTCAGTCATTCTTTTTTTAGCCAAAGAGTACAACTCTTCCTTTTGCTGAGTTTCTTGGGCTTCCATTTTTTTGTCGTGTTGTTCCTTCATAAATATCCCTCCAAGTGTTATAATAACCAGAGCTATAAGGATAATTATGTATTTTTTCATAAAACCATCCTTTCTGTCTTACATTTTACATGAGGGAAGGGGTATTGTACATGAATACAAAGACTGACATACCTAATTTAACAGATAAAGACTATTATTTTCTCAGTCAAAATACATACAGTGAAAAGAAAATGAAAAAAGCCTATGAAAATAAGACCCCAATCGAAAATGGATCAAACAAGGCTTTTTACGTGGAGAAAATTAAAAAAGATCCAGATACAGGGCTAGATGTATACGTCTTTGTTCAAGCTAAGAAAAAAGAAGGTAAATGGATAAAACCAAAAGAGCCTGAGAATGTTGTCGTAGGTTTTCAGGGAACAAACCAGGAACAAATTAAAGCTGACGTTATAAGTGCAGATGGCGGCAACGTAGTAATGGGTAAAGACCCGAAAAAGAAAGTCCAATACATAATGAAAAAAGATGCATCTGAAAACTCTAAAGCCATTGCTAAGTATAACGGTAGTATGGAACAAGCAATGATGATTAAGAGTGGAGAATACAAAATTGTCACTAAGACATCTCAATTTGATCAAGGTGATAAGCTCGTTGCCAATGAAGTGAAAAAGTATGCTGGCACTAGCACAGTGATTTCGACAACAGGTCACTCACTTGGGGGAGCAGATGCGGAATACGCTGGAGTAAACAATAACATTTATAGTGTCGCTTTTAACAACCCTTCCATTGTTAAGCTGCATGATGAAGAAACACAGAAGAAAATCAGAAACGGCGAATTTGATCTGTATCACAAAGCAATCATTAATCCTGATGATATGGTGGGTTCAGGCTGGTTTTTAGAATACGACCGTCACAATGGAACTACTATATACACGAAAGATCCAAGCATCGCACGTCAAGATCGTGCAAACCGGCTTAATACGTCTCTAGGTATTCCCGGTGTTTTAGGGAGTCTTATTACTTCCTTCTATGGCCAAGCATTTGCAAAAAATCCTGATACTCATAGTTTAAATGATTCGAACTTTAAATTTGATAAGAATGGTAATATCCATAGTGTTGATGGCAGCAACGGTGTTTATAACCAGAATATCGAATCGTTCTCAGCTTATTCAGGTATGAATGGCCAGACAATTAAAGTGGATGCAAAGTATGCAAAAGAATTAGCTAAACGATTACAGGCAGCTATCGAAGACTTAAAAACAAAGAAACAAGCAATTGAACGATTCCCTCATGATCACAGCAAAATGGTTTATGACGTAAAAACTATTTGTGGTAAGAGGTTAGGAGAATTCAAGGATCTAGATCCAAGCGATGTTGATAAAGCTGTATTGTTTCACGCACCTTATGTGAAAGACGGGGCAGCATTTTATGACTCAGAAGAACAGTATCAAACTGAGGCTTCTCTTCATTATTTGATTAGAGATTTAGAGGATATTAGTGAGTTTATTGTTAAAATGGCTGAGGATTTAAAAGATAAGGATAATGAATTAGCAAGCTGGTTACGGTTGTAAGGGGGATTTAAATTGCCATATGGAGTTAATATGGATGCAGATGAGTTTTACAGACGGTTGCAACAAAATGAAGAATTAAAAAAAATTGTGGGTTCAACTTTAAAAACCCATTGTCAAAATCTAAAAGAAGATACAAAAAACGCATCAGATTTTTCTTCAGCACAACAGGTTATTGCAGAGGTTTATGTTGCTTTACTCTCTTCATTTGAAGGGAAAGCTAAAGAAGCATTAGTACAAAGGCTTAATGAAAATGCTACTATGCTGACAAATGCTACAGAGAACAGAAGTGCTTTTTTGAGAAGTATTAAGACTAAATAATTAAAATAACCCCTTCACAAATTGTGAGGGGGTGTTTTTATTTGAATATACTTCTCATAATTTTACCCGTAGCTTTACCTGCAGCACGTCTTGCTACACGTTTACCCAACGTACCATTCTTAGCTGCTTGAACGTCTCCTAATATACGTGAGGACTTATACAGAAAGCTTCTAATCTTACTGATACTCATGTTATCCCATCCCCTTGTAGGTCGCTTAGTTATTCAATCTCTCTTCTAATTCATGGATACGTCTCTCTAAGCTAGAGAATTTCTTATCGTTATAGCTATGATCACGCTCAATATTCTTGTTGATCAATTTAAGCATGGACATAACTTCTTCAGGTTCATTTTCCTCTATACGAGTAACTGTATTCTTGATTTCCTTTACATCCTGTTTAACTTCAGCAATATCTTTAGATAACTGCTGAATAGCTTCTAGTATTTGTTTCTCCATCCCGTTCACCTCTCCGTACAGTATAACAGCAATTGCAATACTTTTGGTTTATTGAATCGTGAAATATTTCAATGGTTTTGTTTAACGAATTAAAAAATAAAAGCAATACTTTTGCTTAAGAATCTTTAGGATCATCCTCGACAAATTCAATAACATCTTCCAGTTTGCAATTTAACACCTTGCAAATTCTGTCTAACGCTTCAACATTTATAGATTTTACTTTTTCTTCTTCGCTCAGTTGCTCATTATTAACCCATTTACTAATAGTATTTGGTCTTATTTCTGTTTTTCTAGAAAGCCAATACATTGATTTATCGTGTTTTTCTAATAGTTTATCTAGCTTAAATTTGATCAAAAGTATTCACCTCAAAATAATAATATCACAAACAGACGCAAAAAATAATGAATTTAACGCTTGACGTTAAACAAACGGTGATATATTATTAACACATAGAGTTAAACAAATAGTGATTAACTAGAGGTGATAATGATGAAGCACATAATCATCCGCAGAAATGACTTAGGAGATTTACCTGCAATTCTTTTTTATAAGCAGTTCGCAATTGGTGCTGAAGAGGGTCAAGTTCATCTGTATCACGTCTTAAAAAGAGGAGATGGGACGTACGATAGCCTTCATTCAGATTTCTTAGGTGAAGATATCCAATACAAAAGTCTCGTTAGTCTGACTGATGCAGTGGTTGAGAAGTTACTTCGCACAACCTTATGGAACGTTCTTATTGATGATCGTAGTTTGTTTATCACGTATGACAAGTTTCAAATCTTAGACAAAAACAAAACATACTAAAGGGGATACTGACAATGCAAATTAACCGACACACTGTAGGAACTAACGTAGCGAGCTTAGGGACAATCACTAACGAGGAACGCTTTGAGGATATAGCTAATCACTTTCACCATTTCATCCTGAATAACAAATCAGAAGAAGTTAATTTCATTGAAACAAGTAATAATGGAGCGCCCACAAAGCGCTTCAACATACATACTGATATCACTCTTCCCGTTTCGTTCAATATAGATGGTGAAAGTGAAGAGGACGCAAGAGACAATTTAGAGGTAATGTTGCAAATGGCAATTAATCATATACATGTGATGTTTGAATTGGCTGGAGGACAAACGGTTATCCCTAGAGTTAGCGACAATTTATGTGAGATGGGTGAGTATGACGTAGAGGAAGCTGACGCTGATGAATAAAACTGAGGTAAATAACGATCGGTTCTGCAAGGTGGCTTTGGGAGTATTGTTAGTAGTTGTACCGGCTATATGTATCCAGTTTGTAGCTTGGTTTGGATGATTAGGGAGTGCTGGCACACTCTCCTAATCTGCTTGCAAGTGGTTACTTACCATTCCATTGTATTTAAACAAAACAATTTAATCAAGGGGATGAATTGAATGGAATCATTTTATTATTCTTACTTATTGAAGTCTTATGACAGAAAGAACAAGTGTTTAATTTCTGGCTTATCTTGTGATTATAAAAAAACTCTACCTTACTTTGTTGCACATGTTAAAGAGAAATATCCAGATGTTGATGTAGTTGAATGCACTGTAATCAAGAATGATGAAGATTCCTTTAGAAAAGAGTATGTAGACATTTTCACCTTATGGAAAGCAGATGATGAAGTTTTAGCAGTTTAATATACCTATCCATTAAAGGTGGTGATTGTCTAACCAAAAAATATACTGGGGATGGAGAAAGAGAAACTTTGGCGGGCGAGTCTTTCTTCATTGTACACTTCTCAAGGTTGCATTGATCGGAATAATTAAATATGGGGTCGTGTAATGCGACTCCATACAATTAAATAAAGTCAGTCTATGCTCCTGAATTAAGGTGTTGTCTTTAGTGATGCCTTTTTTAAGGATCAGACTGCCGTGGAATGCGCTAACACACGTAAAACTTGACAGGGTAGTGACTCAGCCGACGCAATAAATGAGGATAGGATGCCTTCTGTGTTTCCCTATTTACACATGCATCTGAAAGGCGAAAGCTGCCATTAAGTGCTGACGAAGGAAGGGTGTATCGTTTCTGACGATGCAGGACAAGCCATAAGTATCAGGGCTCAGATTTGAGCTTTGAGAACCTGTTAGGGACACTTGACACAGTAGGCTTGTTTGGGGAATAACCAACGGCAAATAGGGTGAACACACGGATACCACAAGTGGATATACAATCAAGTTTCAGTCGCCTGCCTGAGTTTGTTTATTTTTTTTACAAGCAAATTCAGGCAGACAACTTGTCCAGCCGTTGTCCACAGTCTCAACCAATCAAGCAAAAGATCAAAAGAAAAGTCAAGACAAATAACAGAGAAATTTGACGGTAAACCTGCAAAACCCTTTGGTTAAGTATATATGGTTATTATCTATATACTTAAATGAAATATGTTTCGCAAGATATAGCGAAAGGACAGTTCAGCCTGAACTATTGAGCAGCCTAGAAACCGGAAATATGGAGAGGTCGTCACCAAAATAGTTACGACTTAATGAGGTCGTCACTCGTG
Organism: Bacillus sp. V26; assembly: GCF_034296245.1. NCBI lineage: Bacteria > Bacillati > Bacillota > Bacilli > Caryophanales > Bacillaceae > Bacillus > Bacillus sp. V26. The sequence goes on from NZ_JAXKQF010000002.1 coordinate 533,115, forward strand.
GACAAATTAGCAACGACTTAATCCACGACCACGAGAAGGTCGTAGACAAAACAACCACGACCTCGGCATGCTCGTTGGTGAAATAACAACGAGCTGTGGTAAATGATGGTACCCTCTAGTATATTTTTTTGTAATGCATTTCATCATTTATTATTAATTTCACTATACATTTAATATATATTTGTAATGCATTTCACTGAAGATATGTTATAATCAAGACAAGAAGCTCCACTAGATTCTAGTGGATTTTAGTTGGTGGAACACAAAAAAACCAAGGTGTTGGTAGCACCCTGGCTTTTTGAAAAAGTTGTCCATCAAAGGTTTGCTCGTTGTGAAAACATGGTAGATCTAACCTTTCAGTTTCTGAGGCTCAAGGGTTAGGTCTGTTTTCCGTTTTCGATTAACAACAAATAAACCTACTGCATTTAATAAGAGCGAAGAGAAATTAATCATAACCATGATAGATTCGTAAATCGTCATAATAATGCATCACCTCATAATTAAAATTCAAAGGTGAGCAAACCTGATAGGAAACTTTTTCTTATCCTATCTTAACATAGAATAAGAAAAAATAGAATATGAATCAATTGATGAAGAAAAAAGGAAAGAGAACAGGAATTTTAGTTTTCTTTCCTTTTTTGTGTGACTTTTCAAATTACATCAGCTTGATTATAATGAAATAGCTGCATAAGTGCTTCTGTACTATCGGAAATGGTGATTAGATTGACTGAAATCAAATATGACAAAAAAACTAAAACATATTACTTTAACCATTCCGGTGGGTTTCATCCGATTACTAAAAAGAGGATTCAGAAAAAGCGCAAAGGCATTCCTACATTAAAAGAAGCAAAACAATTATTAAAGAAAATAATGATTGAAGTTGAAGAAGAAAAGAAAACCACTTTTGACCTCAATATGAATTTTGGAAAGTACGCAGAAAAATGGTTTGAAGACAAAACAGTTCGTTTGCGTCCTAGTACGATTGTAAATTACCGAGAACAGTTTGAATACAATATTATCCCTTATCTTGGGAAGTTTAAAATTAAAGAAATAAATGAAGCTGTTTTACAAGAATATGTGAATAGACTAGCAAGAGAAAGAAACCTTTCAGCTGCAACAATTCGTACAGCTTATGGCATTGTAGCAGAGATTTTGAAGAAAGTTTCTAAACAAAGCACGTTCAATTATAACGTTGTAAATGATGTCAGTAGACCAGTAGACAATAAGATTGTTCGATCTTGGGATGAAAAGGACATTAGAGTGTTCTTGAATGCCCGAAATGTTTTATTGAATCTAACCAGGCATTACATTGGACTAGAAATTCAGATTCAAACAGGAATTAGAATGGGAGAAGTATTAGGGTTAAGGTGGAGAGATGTTAATTTTGAAGCAAAGACTATAACAATCCGTCAGACTTTGGCCAAGATAAATGAAAAAGGATCATACGGATTAGTCCCTGAAGTAAAAACACTTACATCTTATAGAACAATAAGTATCCCAAAAATGCTTTGTGAGAGTTTGAAAAATCACAAGTCACTGATTGAAAAGGAAAAGCGAATTGTAGGAAAGGACTACAAGAACTACGATTTAATTGTATGTTCTAAAACAGGCAACTGGGTACACCCTAATAATTATAGGAGAGCATTTAATGTAACAAGAGATGCATTGAATTTACCTAAACTTCGCTGCCATGATTTAAGACATACACACGCTACCTTTTTAATAGGAATTCTAAAATTTAACCCAAGGATCGTTCAGGAAAGATTGGGACACGCACGAATTACAACAACACTAAAAACATATACTCATGTTCTTCCTGCAATGGACGCTGAAGTGTCTAAAAAACTTGATCAATCGTTTGGTAAGGTGTGAAATTGGTGTGACTTCATGATTAATGTCTGAAGCAAACACTTGTGGGACAAGACTTTGACCCGCCTTTTCTTCCACGAAGACTGCATGAATATCATCATGAATGACTTGATTGAATTAATGGACCCGCGCTACATTGAAGTATGGGGCAAATTCACGCCAAGAGGCGGAATTTCCATTGATCCGTACACAAACTACGGAAAACCTGGCACGAAGTATGAGAAAATGGCCGAGTACCGCATGATGAATCATGACTTGTATCCGGAGACGATTGATAATCGTTAATTATTCCAAAGTGTGATGCGCAGGGTTCACTTTATAGATAATAAAAGTGAACGTGAATGAAGTAACCTCGTCTTTCTAAGGCGAGGTTATTTTTGTCCATTTTCTTAAGGAAATATGTATCTTATAAGGACGGCAAAAAAGTGTCTGTTGTCAAAAATCATTCGCAGTTATAAGTGGCGGATAATAACTGCGCCAATTCAAATGACAAGCATATTATCGTTTGAAAAAATTTAAAATTGAATCACTCAGAATAACGGTAGGCTATCTGTTGCATTATAGAAGGAGAAATGAATTGACTATAGAGTTCGAGCTTATATGTTTGTACGTGAAAAAATATGACGGTACAGAGGGCGGCATTATTGGCTAATGAATTCAATCAACATTGCAAATCCTCGTGTTCTAGAATTTATTAATACAAAAAAAGACGAGTGAATCCGGGGGGAATGCCACTCGTCACCTTCTAATGAAAAGACGGGATGCTGGATGGCAGCTCGTCTGTTTTATTATAAAATATCGAACGTATGTTTGTAAAGACGTCTTTTTTAAAGAAATGGTTAAAATAATGCTCAGAACAGATTCATTGTAAACGTTAACGGCGTTATGTTAAGATGCATGAACTGATAAGGAGTGATACAAAGTGAAAACATTGCGTTTAAACGATGTCACGTTAGAAATGTCAACATATCAAGAAGAGAGCAAGCCGAAGCGGAAAATTGCCTTTACCTTACATGTTACAAGTGAGACTTATCATGATATCGCTGTGCTGTTATATGAAAAGGCATTTAACGTCGAAGTTCCGGAACGAAATCTTGCCTTCCGCGGTGAAATCACAAATTATTCAACGTCATTGACCAACCTGTACGAAGCGGGAGCCGTGAGTGAATTTTATATCGAAATAACGGAAACAGGCACGAACGCCGATTCATAATCGGTGTTTTTTTATGTAAAAAAGCTGCCGGCCGGCAGCTTTTGAGAAAGCTAATTTGGTATGTAAGGTGTTTAATTGTTCGTCTTGCAGTTTTTGCGAATGCGTGTGGATGAAGGAGGATTTAATAGGAGTCTCTGATGATCTTGTAATTTTTATGATTAACAACAGTCAGTGAATCTAGCTCAAGATCCCGATAGTTATCCATAATGGTAACATCTACGATAACAGAATTCTCATTAACTTTTTCAACAACACCGGTTAATCCGTTTTTAAATTCAATGACGTTTCCGACCTTAGCGATTTTCACAAGCTTCCTCTCCTTTAAACATAATAATTCCTTTTGAAAGTATTAAACAGTATTTTTATTGAGAAGTAAAGCGATAAGGAGTTTTATCGTCCTAAGGAATTGTCCTGGCGCAGGAAAAATGATATATTGATTTTCGTTCAAAGATTGAAAAGGGGGAGTTTTGATTGCGTCCCGAAGACATAACAGAACAGATTGAACAGCTTCGTACTGGTGAAATAAAAGAATTGAGAGTCCAAAAAGAACACTTTCTTGATTTCAGGGCCGTTTTATCGAAACAGGACGATTTTAAGCATTTCCGAGGCATTGCCCAGCAAGGCGGAGATGTGGTGTTTCAATATTTAGAACAGCCAAGAAGCTAAAAGGTTTCTCATAAGTGAGAAGCCTTTTTATCATATATGACAGAACGCCGGCTTTTTATTACAAATGATGTAACAGACGTAAATAAAATGTAAAATTACAAAAATGGATAAATATGCTTTGAAATGACAAGATTTATAGAAAATCAGGCTGTTTTTTTGCCATTAATCAGTGCGTCACCCGGTATATTCCATCCTGATACCTGTTTGGGAGAGTTGGAAAATCTTTTTCCGTGAAATTGATTTGATCTCTTGTTAAGGTTATGAAGTGTTTTTTGAGCACTTTAAGGAGGAAACTGTATGACGACAAAATTTACTGCGCTAGCTGTTTTTCTTCTTTGTTTCATGCCTGCTTCGAAAATTGAACATACACAAGCTTCACTACTGAACACAAAGAAGACAAAACATGAAGAAGCTAAGCTGCTTACCCATATAAATCATGACACAGACATATCTTTCTCTTCACTGTCTGCTGATGAGGACAAGAAAAAAATAAAGCCGATCAAGCTATCAGCGAACACTGAAAAGAAAGAAAAAGAACAATCAGAGAAAACGAATGAGAAGAAAGAAACTTATTCTGAGTCTGAAAAAGAATTGCTTTCCCGACTCGTTCACGCAGAGGCGAAGGGCGAATCCTATGAAGGCAAGGTCGCTGTTGCAAGCGTTGTGCTGAACAGGACGGATAAGAAGGGCTTTCCCGATACAATCAGAGGGGTTATTTATCAGAAAAATGCCTTTGAACCTGTCGCAAACGGAAGCATTAATCAAGAGCCTGACAAAGAATCAATTGAGGCTGTTGAAGAAGCGATGTCATCTAAGGACAGAGAAACAGAAGCCCTTTTCTTTTATAACCCGAAAACGGCGTCAGATGACTGGATTCGCTCAAGGAAAATCATTGAAAAAATCGGCAGGCATGTCTTTGCCATATAAGCATAGAAGAGACCCTTCGTCTCAGCTGTGCTTTTTTTTATAGAAAGAGTAAAAATAAAATAATTTTTGAACTTGTCTCATATGATGTTGGTAGTACAAGAGACAAGGAGAGACATCATGAATCGATTTGTAAAAGGGATTATTCTTTTATCCATTGCCGCCTTTTTCGCCGAATGCCTTGAATTTGTCGTGAATATGATTTTGGCGCGCGAGCTTGGCGAGCACGGGATGGGGCTTTACATGAGTATTTTGCCTACCATCTTTTTAATTATTGTCATCGCAAGCTTGGAGCTGCCAATATCAATTTCTAAATTTATTGCTGAATCAAATCCAAAGCTCCATGAAAGCATGCTGAGGCACGCCTTTCGAATGACAGCTGTTTTCACGGCCTTTTCCACCGCCGCCGCCAGTATTGCGCTTCCTTTTATTCCGGTGTTTGATACATATCACCCGTTTATCAAAGGAATTGTCATCGGCTTGATTCCTATTGTCGCCTTTACGTCAATTGCCAGAGGCTACTTTATGGGTGTGCAAAAAATGGGGAAGATCGCTATCGCTAATGTACTGAAAAAAATCATCCAGCTGTTGTGCTTGTTCATCTTCTTTCAATGGTACTCGTTTGAGCTGGACATGGCTGTGCTGATTTCGCTGTTTGTCCTTGTCGTGAGCGATGTGATCGTGCTTGTTTACTTGTATTCACAGTTTATCCTGGCAAGACGTGCGGTATCGGTTCAGCAGCATATCCATTTGCGAGGAAAAGATGTTAGAAAAAGACTGCTTGCCGTATCGATTCCGACAACCGGACTGCGCATTTTCCACGCCGTAGTCAACGCCATTGAGCCCTTTTTAGTAAAAGGAGCGCTTTTGGCAGCGGGCGTTGCCGGGACAACTGCCATCGATCAATACGGCATGCTTGCCGGAGTGGCTGTGACAATAGGGTCGTTTCCTGCTTTTATCGCCCATTCGTTAATGGTCGTCATGATTCCCAGTATTTCTGAAGCTTATTCTCTCTCACAATATGACATCGTATTAAAAAGGCTGAAGCAGTCGATCTTTATCACGTTGGGATATGGCATACCGGCTGTCTGGATCATGTTCCAGTTTGCGGAGCCCCTGACCCATCTGTTTTTTCACTCTCCTGAAGCACAGTATTATTTGCAGCTTTTGTGGCCGTACTTTCTCTTTCATTTATTTGTGATGCCCCTTCAGGCATGTTTAATCGGGATGGGCTTTGTCAAAGAAGCTTTTTATCACAACGTGTGGAGCCATCTCGTTGCGCTGAGTATGATGTATGTGCTGGGTTCAATGGAAAACCTGCAAATGCTCGGGATTATCCTTGGGATGAATACAGGCATGATTTTGCTGACGAGCCTACATTATACAACGATTTGCAAAGCGCTGCGTGTATCTGTTTTTCTGACGGGAGGAAACCGAATGCCGCGGATTGAAGGATGATAAATCTCTAGCGGGGCAAGCTATTTGAAAAGCATGAAAGGAAGATTCCATGTTGACAAAACGCTTGCCCCTCACTATTTGCCTGATCTTATTTGCTATGATTTCATGGCTGCCTCTATCGGCACAGGCTGCCACTAAACAGCCTGCTGTTCCTGCGGTTTTCCTCATGAAAACGATAGAAGGAGAGGATATCTCCATCCCAAATAAAGGACAGAAAACGATCCTGCATTTTTGGACTTCATGGTGTCCGCCCTGCAAAAAGGAACTTCCTCAGTTCCAATCATTTTACGAGGCTCATCGATCTGACAGTGTGAAGCTGGTAACGGTCAATTTAGTGAATTCAGAACAAAATCAGCAAGTCGTTGAAGACTTTATCAAAGCAAACCATCTGACCTTTCCGATTGTTCTCGACACAAAAGGGGATTTAATGAAGGAATATCATATTATAACGATTCCCACCTCGTTTTTGCTGAATGAAAAGGGTGAAATTGAAGAAACAAAAGTGGGGCCGATGACGGCTGAACAATTGAAAGAATGGACGAAAGAATAAGCTGAGAGCGTAGCCTTTCAGCTTTTTTGTCATATAATGAAAGGTGAACAGATGTTAATGATAATTATTATCAAAAAGAAATTAAAATAATTATAATTGAAATTCTTTTTCTGCATGCTATAATTAAGAAAGACATCATGGGATAATCAACGATGAAGCTGCCTTCTGGGCGGCGATTTTGTTTTTTATAAGAGAAATGAAGATGATTTTCGTTCTCAATTAGGGAGGAGGATTCGATATGAATGAACAAGTGATGCTTCAACAAGATCAGCATCAGCCATTAAAGACAGAACAGCCAGAAAAAAGCTGGACCCAGCATGCGGAGCTTATCGCAGCCCTTGTGTCAGGTGCTCTTATTTTAGCAGGCTGGCTCCTTTCCTCACATCAGTTGTTATCGGTAACGCTATATTTGCTGGCCTTTGTCATCGGCGGATTTGCTAAAGCGAAAGAAGGAATCGAAGAAACGCTCGAATCCAAAACGCTGAATGTTGAGCTTTTAATGATTTTCGCTGCCGTGGGATCCGCATTGATTGGGTACTGGGCAGAGGGTGCCGTTTTAATCTTTATTTTTTCCTTAAGCGGAGCTTTAGAAACATACACGATGAATAAAAGCAGCAGGGATTTAACTTCTTTAATGAAGCTTGAGCCTGAAGAAGCAACGCTGATTGTAAACAATGAAACCAAAAGAGTATCGGTTGCAGATATTAAGGCAGGTGATACGATTGTTATCAAACCTGGAGAACGGGTAGCAGCTGACGGGATCATTGAATCTGGTTCTACAAGCCTTGACGAGTCAGCGTTAACGGGCGAATCGATGCCCGTAGAAAAAAACACCGGCGACGCTGTGTATACGGGAACTGTTAATCGAAACGGCTCCTTGACCGTCCGTGTCACAAAAGCAAGCGAAGATTCTTTATTCCGAAAGATTATCAAATTGGTGGAATCTGCGCAAAACAGTGTGTCACCTGCGCAAGCTTTTATCGAACGATTTGAAAATGCATATGTAAAAGGCGTTCTGATCGTGGTGGGGCTGCTGTTGTTTGTTCCGCACTTTGCACTTGGCTGGAGCTGGAGTGAAACCTTTTATCGCGCGATGGTATTTATGGTGGTGGCGTCACCTTGCGCACTTGTCGCGTCCATCATGCCGGCAGCGCTGTCCTTGATTTCAAATGGCGCCCGCAACGGCATGCTAGTGAAAGGAAGTGTATTTCTTGAACAGCTGGGATCTGTGCAAATGATCGCTTTTGACAAAACAGGGACTGTAACAAAAGGCCAGCCCGCGGTTGAGACGGTCAGACTGGCGGAAGGGTATGAAGAAACGGAAGTGCTTGAAGCTGTCTATGCGATTGAGAAGCAGTCCAGCCATCCGCTCGCGCAAGCCATTGCCGGCTACGCTGAAAGCCGCGGCATCAACAAGTCCGGCTACATATCAATCGAAGAAACGTCAGGCTTTGGTGTAATGGCTGAAGTGGCGGGTGCCAAATGGAAAGTCGGAAAGGCAGGATTTATTGGGGAAGAATTGTCAGCACAATTTTTGAAACAATCTGCATCAGATATCATTCAAAACGGCCAAACCATAGTGTTTGTGAAAAAGGACGATCAAATTGCCGGCTGTATCGCTTTGAAAGATCAAATCAGACCTGAAGCAAAAGAAGTCATGGATGAACTGAGCCGTCTGGGGATTAAAACGGCCATGCTGACGGGAGATCACGAGGACACGGCTCAAGCGATAGCGAAGGAAGCGGGAATGACAACAGTTGCAGCAGAATGTCTGCCTGACCAAAAAGTAAATGAAGTGAAACGATTAAAAGAAGAATTCGGGACGATTGCAATGGTCGGAGACGGAATCAACGATGCGCCGGCACTAAAAGCGGCGGATGTCGGCATTGCAATGGGCGGCGGAACAGACGTGGCCCTTGAAACTGCTGATATGGTGCTCATGCAAAACGATTTGAAAAAACTCGTAAAAATGTGCCGTTTATCACGGAAAATGAACAGGATTGTAAAGCAGAATATCGTATTTTCTCTCGCGGTCATTTGCCTGTTAATTTGCGCAAATTTTTTACAGGTGATGGAATTGCCGTTTGGCGTTATAGGCCACGAAGGAAGTACGATCTTGGTGATTCTAAACGGTTTAAGGCTTTTAAAATAAAAAACAGCGGTCCAAATGGGCTTCTGTTTTTTTATGGATCAAGTTTTACCTTCCTTTGCTTTTTCTCTTGATCGGGCCTTTTCATCACAATGATGAGAGCCAGGATGCAGCAAAGGAAGCCGGCTGCACAGCCTATGATAGAGCTGTAATAATAAAAATCCACCAGCTTCATACCGACAAAAGGAGCGGAAATTCCCGCAACTGTTAATAGAACAACTGCCTTACGTCTGAAAAAATTCATCAGCAAACGGAACAACTCCCTGCGATTTAACTCTCCTCTCAGTATACAAGATGACCGGCAGGAAATAAAATGATGGAAAACGGAAAGTCGCCGTGAAAGGCAAACACCCGTAAAACCTGTTACAATATATAAAGAACAATGCATGGCAAAAGGCAGGGAGGAACAAGAAATGAATAGAATACAACGCGTCTCTTCATGGCTGAAGGAAGCGGGGCATACTGCCGCATTTATTCATACGAAAGAAAATGTATTTTACTTAACCGGTTTTTATACAGAGCCGCATGAACGTGTAATGGGTTTGTTTATCTTTCAAGAGGAGGAGCCATTTTTCGTTTGTCCGGGAATGGAGGCAGACCAGGCCCGAAATGCCGGATGGAATCACGAAATTATTGGCTATGCCGATCACGAAAATCCATGGGAGCTCATTGAAAAAGCACTCAAAAAACGAAATGTCAGCATACATACGCTTGCCGTAGAAAAGGATTCAATCTCGCTTTCGCGTGCCGAACAACTGAAGCATTCAGCTGGAGGGGCTCAATTTGTATCAGCAGAAGAAACACTTAACCAGTTTCGTCTGATTAAAGAGGAGCATGAAATTAAATTGCTGAAAGAGGCGGCGAAGCTTGCCGATTTTGGTGTTGAAGTCGGGACAGCTGCTTTGCGTGAAGGCATCAGTGAGGTGGAAGTTCTCGCTCAGATTGAGTATGAGCTGAAGAAAAAAGGAATTCAGGGCATGTCTTTCTCGACAATGGTGCTATTCGGGAAAAAATCAGGTCAGCCTCACGGAAATCCGGGGACAGCCACATTAAAGAAAGGCGATTTTGTCTTGTTTGACCTGGGTGTTATTATGGACGGCTATTGCTCTGATATCACGCGAACCTTTGCTTACAAAACCATCAATCCGAAGCAGGAAGAAATTTATGAGACGGTGCTCCAAGCGGAAAAAGCCGCGATAGAAGCAAGCAAACCAGGCGTGAGAATCGGAGATCTGGACTTAACTGCCCGCGGAATCATTGAAAAAGCCGGATACGGAGAATATTTCCCTCACCGGCTGGGCCATGGTCTCGGCATTTCAGTGCATGAGTACCCGTCGATGAGCAAAGCCAATGACACGCTGCTGCAGGAAGGAATGGTTTACACAATCGAACCGGGCATTTATGTGCCGGATGTTGGCGGCGTACGCATTGAAGATGACGTTCACGTAACAAAAGACGGGGCGGTTGCGCTAACTCAATATCCGAAGGAATTAACGATATTGCCGTAACAGGCAGAGATAAAAAAGGACTTTGTTCTCGACATCGTCCTTTTTTATCTGTTTTAAATAAAAAAATCATCAAACGTCCGAAATGGTTTCACTTCATGTTTTTGATTGAGCGGTCTTACGGCCAGGCAGCTTCCGCCCAGAACGGCCAGACATAATCCAATTAAAATGAAGAAACCCATTTATATCTTCTCCTTTCAGCAAAAAAACATCTAATCTGTCGGTACGTTCTTATCGTATTGTATGAAACGCATTCCAGATCAAGGGAAATCAGAAAGAAGGGATTTTATGGCTAATATTAAAGACATTGCAGACAAAGCTGGTGTCTCCGTTACGACGGTTTCCAGAGTCATAAACAATCATCCTTATGTAAGTGAAGAGAAAAGAAAAAGAGTGCTTGAAGCAATGGAAGTGTTGGAGTACACAAGAAATGTCCACGCTGTGCATTTGTCGAAGGGGTTTTCAAACATGATCGGTGTTGTGATGCCGACGATCGGCCTTCCTTATTTTACGGAACTGATGGCGGGAATCTCAGACGCTGCCGCAGAATCAGGCATTCACCTCTCTTTATTCCAGACAAATTATGACGTGAAGAAAGAAATCTTTGCGCTGTCCCAATTAAAACAGCGCCAGGTTGACGGTTTGATTTTTTGCTCGAAGGCGCTGTCTGATGACAAGCTCAAGGAGTGGGAAGGGCCGATATTGCTTTGTCAGAATTCAAACAAGGGCGGGTTTTCCACAATCAGCATTCCTCATCAAGCTGCATTCCGGGACGGACTCAACTATTTAATCGCTAAAGGACACAAAAAAATAGCGATTTGCTTAGCGAGAAAAAAAGGCATGAACAGTCATTTTCGCATCAAAGCATATAAAGAAGCATTGGAAGAGATCGGAGAAACATTCAATGAAGAATGGGTGATTGAGAAAGCGATTACAATGAACGATGGAAAAGCGCTTTTTCATAAATGGAACAACTGGAGAGAAAGGCCGACGGCTATTTTTGTCGCGAATGACCAGGTATCGGCAGGGCTTTTACTCGAAGCGAAAGCTCAGAAAGTGTCTGTTCCGGATGAACTTGCGATCTTAAGCTTTGATAACCATGAAATCAGCCAATTGCTTGGGATATCAACCATTGATATTCAAGCGAAGGAAATGGGCAAGCAGGCGTTTGCCATGCTGGAAAAAAGGATTCAAGGTCAGCCGATTGAAAGCAGAGTTCTTGATTACCGTCTCATTGAAAGATCGACTGTTTAGTGAAAGCATGAAAAAAGGTTTGACGCGCATTCCGTTCGTTATGTACGATATGAGGTATTGAATGACAAAGGAGCTGAGGATCGTGAATGGGTCCTTTACAGTGAAAAAGGTACTGAATAATAACGTATTAATTGCTTCTCATCATAAATACAGTGAAGTAGTTTTGATCGGAAAAGGAATTGGTTTCGGAAAAAAACAAGATGATGTGATTGAAGATAAAGGGTACGATAAAATGTTCATTTTAAAGGACGAAAAGGAACAGAAGCAGTTTAAAAAGCTCCTCGACTATGTTGATGAAAAGCTCGTTGATATTTCAAACGATGTCATATACCACATCAGCAATCGGACAAACCGCTCACTAAATGAACATATTCATATTGCACTGACTGACCATATTGCATTTGCAATCAAAAGGCAGCAGCAGGGCTTTGATATGAAAAATCCTTTTTTAATGGAGACGCAGTCACTTTATCCGGATGAATATCAGATTGCCGAAGAAGTCATTGATATGATCAATGAAAAAGCGGGCATCTGCCTGCCGGAAGGGGAGATCGGTTTTATCGCTCTGCATATTCATTCAGCCCTGACGAATCGCCCGCTGTCCGAAGTCAATAAGCACTCTCAGCTGATGGCGCAGCTTGTAGAGGTGATTGAAGACTCGTTTCAAATGAAAGTAAATAAGGAAAGCGTCAACTATTTACGGCTTATCCGGCACATCAGATTTACGATAGAAAGAATTAAAAAAGAGGAACCGACTAAAGAACCAGAAAAATTAATGTTGTTATTGAAAAATGAATATCCGCTATGCTACAATACAGCTTGGAAATTGATTAAAATCTTGCAGCAAACATTGAAGAAACCAGTTCATGAGGCGGAAGCGGTTTATCTCACGCTTCATCTGTACCGATTAACCAATAAAATTTCATAAATTCAGTTTATCCTTTAAAAACGTGTTACTGATCCGATCAGGCATGAGTGATTGAGGGGAAAAAACGGGAAGGTCATTCTCGTTCTTTTGCGCACCCTATTTTGCTCATGCCTTTTTTGTTGTGTAAAAGGGCAAATGTAAACGGTTAAACTGGAAGACTTACGCCTGTGAATTCGTTGTCATGATTTTTAGCTGTAAGGTCAGACTAGTAAAAAGAGGAGGTCAATTCTTATGTTTAAAGCATTATTCGGCGTTCTCCAAAAAATCGGGCGTGCGCTTATGCTTCCAGTTGCGATTCTTCCTGCGGCGGGTATTTTGCTTGCGATCGGGAATGCAATGCAAAACAAGGACATGATTCAAGTCCTGCATTTCCTAAGCAATGACAATGTTCAGCTCGTAGCGGGTGTGATGGAAAGCGCTGGGCAGATTGTTTTCGATAACCTTCCGCTTCTTTTCGCAGTAGGTGTAGCCATCGGGCTTGCCAACGGAGATGGAGTTGCCGGGATAGCAGCAATTATCGGTTATCTGGTGATGAACGTATCCATGAGTGCGGTTCTTCTTGCAAACGGAACCATTCCTTCCGATTCAATCGAAAGAGCCAAGTTCTTCACGGAAAACCACCCGGCATATGTAAACATGCTCGGCATACCTACCTTGGCGACAGGGGTATTCGGCGGTATTATCGTCGGTGTGCTGGCGGCATTGTTGTTTAACAAATTTTATACAATTGAATTGCCGCAATATCTTGGTTTCTTTGCGGGTAAACGTTTCGTACCGATTATTACGTCAATTTCCGCACTGATTCTGGGTCTTATTATGTTAGTGATCTGGCCTCCGATCCAGCATGGATTGAATGCCTTTTCAACTGGATTAGTGGAAGCGAATCCAACCCTTGCTGCATTTATCTTCGGGGTCATTGAACGTTCGCTTATTCCATTTGGTCTGCATCATATTTTCTACTCGCCGTTCTGGTATGAATTCTTCAGCTACAAAAGTGCAGCCGGAGAGATCATCCGCGGGGATCAGCGCATCTTTATGGCGCAGATTAAAGACGGCGTACAATTAACAGCAGGTACGTTCATGACAGGTAAATATCCATTTATGATGTTTGGTCTTCCTGCAGCGGCACTTGCGATTTATCATGAAGCAAAACCGCAAAACAAAAAACTTGTTGCAGGTATTATGGGTTCAGCAGCACTGACATCCTTCCTGACAGGGATCACAGAGCCATTGGAATTCTCATTCCTATTCGTTGCCCCTGTCCTGTTTGCGATTCACTGTTTGTTTGCAGGGCTTTCATTTATGGTCATGCAGCTGTTGAATGTTAAGATTGGTATGACATTCTCCGGCGGTTTAATTGACTACTTCCTTTTCGGCATTTTACCGAACCGGACGGCATGGTGGCTTGTCATCCCTGTTGGCTTAGGGATTGCGCTTATTTACTACTTCGGATTCCGATTTGCGATCCGCAAATTTAATCTGAAAACACCAGGCCGTGAGGATGCTTCAGCTGAAACAGCAGCATCCGGGAAAACAGGAGAAGCAGGCGACCTTCCTTACGAGATCCTGCAGGCAATGGGTGACCAGGAAAACATCAAACACCTTGATGCTTGTATCACTCGTCTGCGTGTGACAGTAAACGATCAGAAAAAGGTTGATAAAGACCGTCTGAAGCAGCTTGGCGCCTCCGGGGTTCTGGAAGTGGGCAACAATATTCAGGCGATTTTCGGACCGCGTTCTGACGGATTAAAAACACAAATGCAGGACATCATCGCGGGACGCAAACCAAGACCTGAACCGAAAACATCCGCTGAGGAAGAAGTAGGGCAGCAGGTTGAGGAAGTCATTGCAGAACCGCTGCAAAATGAAATTGGCGAGGAAGTCTTTGTTTCTCCGATTGCTGGAGAAATTCACCCGATTACTGATGTTCCTGACCAAGTCTTCTCAGGAAAAATGATGGGTGACGGCTTTGCGATCCTTCCTTCTGAAGGCATCGTCGTTTCTCCTGTACGAGGAAAAATATTAAATGTGTTCCCGACAAAACATGCAATCGGCCTGCAATCCGACGGTGGAAAAGAAATTTTGATCCACTTCGGCATTGATACGGTCAGCCTCAAGGGCGAAGGGTTTACGTCTTTCGTATCAGAAGGGGACCGCGTTGAGCTTGGACAAAAGCTTCTTGAAGTTGATTTGGACGCAGTAAAACCGAATGTACCGTCTCTGATGACACCGATCGTATTTACGAACCTTGCTGAAGGAGAAACAGTCAGCATTAAGGCAAGCGGATCAGTTAACAGAGAGCAAGAAGACATTGTGAAGATTGAAAAATAAGGGTATATAGTACGCTGTGCTTGTCAGATGACAAGTACGGCTGTATGATATAATATTGTGAAGTAATATAGCTTTAAGTTAAAAGGAGAATGATAAAAATGGCACAAAAAACATTCAAAGTAACTGCAGATTCTGGAATTCACGCTCGTCCTGCAACAGTTCTTGTACAAACTGCAAGCAAATACGACGCTGACGTTAATTTGGAATATAACGGCAAAACTGTAAACCTTAAATCAATCATGGGTGTTATGTCTCTTGGAATCGCTAAAGGCGCTGAAATCACAATTTCTGCTGCTGGCGCTGACGAAAACGATGCTCTTAACGCTCTAGAAGAAACAATGAAAAGCGAAGGACTCGGCGAGTAATGCAAGAATTAAAAGGGATTGGTGCTTCAGCCGGCATCGCGATTGCAAAAGCGTATCGGCTTGAAGAGCCAGATTTAACGGTTGAAAAGAAAAACATCTCTGATTCTGAAGCGGAAGTAAGCCGTTTTGATGAAGCGATTGCACGTTCTAAAGAAGAGCTCGAAAAAATCAAAGAGCATGCTTTGAAAGAACTGGGTCAGGATAAAGCTGATATTTTTTCTGCTCACCTTTTAGTTCTCAGTGACCCTGAGCTTCTGAATCCTGTGAAAGAAAAAATCAGCTCTGATTCTGTAAACGCTGAATTCGCTTTAAAAGAAACGTCTTCTATGTTCGTTACCATGTTTGAATCTATGGATAATGAATACATGAAAGAGCGTGCGGCAGATATCCGCGACGTAACAAAACGCGTAACGGGCCACCTGCTTGGCGTTGAAATTCCAAACCCAAGCATGATTTCAGAAGAAGTTATTATTGTAGCTGAAGACTTAACACCGTCTGACACGGCTCAATTAAACCGTGAGTTCGTAAAAGGATTCACAACTGATATCGGCGGACGCACATCTCACTCTGCCATCATGGCGCGTTCTCTTGAGATTCCTGCAGTTGTCGGAACGAAAGCGGCTACAGGCACGATCCAAAACGGCGTGACTGTTATCGTTGACGGTATTAATGGCGATGTCATTATCGATCCTTCTGCGGAAACTGTAAAAGAGTATGAAGAAAAACATAACGCTTATTTAGCTCAAAAAGCCGAGTGGGCGAAGCTGGTCAATGAACCGACTGTATCAAAAGACGGTCATCATGTAGAGCTTGCAGCGAATATCGGTACTCCTGATGATGTGAAGGGTGTTCTTGAAAACGGCGGAGAAGCAGTTGGTCTTTACCGTACAGAATTCCTTTACATGGGAAGAGATCAGCTGCCTACAGAAGATGAGCAGTTTGACGCTTACAAAACGGTTCTTGAGCGTATGGAAGGAAAATCAGTTGTCGTTCGGACACTTGATATCGGCGGAGACAAAGAGCTTCCTTACCTGCAGCTTCCTAAAGAAATGAACCCGTTCTTGGGCTACAGAGCGATTCGTCTTTGCCTTGAAGAGCAAGAAATCTTCAGAACACAGCTTCGCGCGCTGCTTCGTGCAAGTACATACGGAAACTTGAAAATCATGTTCCCTATGATTGCGACAGTTAACGAATTCAAAGAAGCGAAAGCGATCCTTCTTGAAGAGAAAGAAAAGCTTGTCAAAGCGGGACAAACTGTATCTGACGACATCGAAGTCGGTATGATGGTTGAGATTCCGTCAACGGCAGTTATCGCTGATCAGTTTGCTAAAGAAGTTGACTTCTTCAGTATCGGAACAAATGATTTGATCCAATACACAATGGCAGCTGACCGTATGAATGAACGTGTATCTTACCTGTATCAGCCATACAACCCTGCAATCCTTCGCTTAATTACACTTGTAATTGAAGCGGCACATAAAGAAGGAAAATGGGTCGGCATGTGCGGAGAAATGGCAGGAGATGAAATTGCGATTCCGATTCTTCTTGGCTTAGGCTTAGATGAGTTCTCAATGAGCGCAACTTCTATCCTTCCGGCAAGAACACAAATCAGCAAATTGTCTAAACAAGAAGCTGAGTCATTCAAAGAGAAAATCTTATCTATGAGCACGACAGAAGAAGTTGTCGCGTTCGTAAAAGAAACATTCAAGTAATTCACAAAAACCAGACGGCCTCCGGCCTGTCTGGTTTTTTTCATAATCAGGGATGCAGCGGGGCACAATAACATGGCTAGGAGGGATAGAATGTCAAACGAATTTAACGCAGGAGATACAGTCTACGTCATCTACAGAAATCCGCACGCCGCCAATGTTGCTCATATAAAGGAAGCTGAAATTGTGCATCACCCATACCATGAGGGTGAGCTTTCCCTGTTTATATTTGAAACCTACCATCCGTTTGCTGAGGATGATGCTGTTTTTGCAAGCTATGAAGAAGCAAAAACGCTTTACAAAGAATTATTTGATATCGATCCGTACGAGTAACAAGGAAAACATTACAACTCATATCCTTTCCGCCTTATGAGAAAAGTAACGGTAGAAAAGGAAAAGGATGTGGCACCATGCAGAACCCATTTGTTCCGCAGCTCGTTTATATTGAACCGAGAGCAATGGAATATCCATTGGCACAGGAATTACATGATAAATTTGAAAAAATGGGCATCGAAATCAGAGAAACGACGTCCCATAACCAAGTGCGCAATATTCCTGGTAAAAACCATCTTCAGCAATACCGTAATGCAAAATCAACTTTAGTAATCGGTGTCCGAAAAACATTAAAGTTTGATTCTTCAAAACCGTCAGCTGAATATGCGATCCCGTTTGCGACAGGCTGTATGGGGCATTGCCATTACTGCTATTTACAAACCACAATGGGAACAAAACCCTATATCAGAACCTATGTAAATGTCGAAGAAATCTTGGACCAGGCGGATCAGTATATGAAAGAACGTGCACCGGAGTTTACAAGGTTTGAAGCTTCATGTACCTCAGATATTGTGGGCATCGACCATTTGACACATACGCTCAAGCATGCCATTGAATATTTTGGACAGAGTGAGCTTGGCAAGCTCAGATTTGTCACGAAGTTTCACCATGTTGATCACCTTTTGGATGCGAAACATAACGGGAAAACAAGATTCAGATTCAGCATAAATGCTGACTTTGTGATTAAGAATTTTGAGCCGGGAACCTCTCCTCTCGATAAACGGATTGAAGCGGCTGTAAAAGTAGCGAAAGCAGGCTACCCGTTAGGCTTTATTGTTGCGCCGATTTACATCCATGAAGGCTGGGAGGAAGGATACAGACATCTGTTTGAAAAACTTGATGCCGCTTTGCCGCAGGATGTCAGACATGATATTACCTTTGAATTGATTCAGCATCGATTTACGAAGCCGGCGAAACGAGTCATTGAGAAGAATTATCCAAAAACAAAGCTGGAGTTAGATGAAGAAAAGCGGCGCTATAAATGGGGACGCTACGGGATCGGAAAATATATTTATCAGAAAGATGAAGAGCATGTGCTTCGGGAAACGCTTGAATCTTATATCGATACGTATTTTCCTAATGCAAAAATTGAATATTTCACGTAAACGGGCTGTCAGCTTTACAGCTCGTTTTTTCATAAAAGGGATTTTTCCACTCCATCAACACCCCGTAATTCAAGGATTCTTCATCGTCCAAATAATTACTGACGATGCAGAGCGGTGAACGGCCGCAATGGAGGAGAAATGACAGTACAGGATCTTTCTTTTTTCCTTCTATAACATCCTCTACATATTGTGAAGCACTGATCTCATGTGCGTACTTATGATAAAAAGGAATACGTCCGCCGCCGAGTAACCGTTCCATTCGCTTTTCAACGGCTAATTCATACATCGTATTCATCAGCCATTTTCCTATTCCAAGCTTCCGGTAATGTGGTGAAACCGAAATATCCACTACATATAACGTATTTGCCTGCGGATCATGACATGTAATATAGCCGTTATCTGTGGTCTCCGCCCATGTATGCTCGGGAACATCGGGATCAAAATGCACGATAAGAGAAGTCACCGAACCGACGATCTCACCATTAACCAGCGCGCATAAGGCGCCTTCCGGAAAGGTGTTGATATGACTGGCAAGCTGTTCTTCTGACCACAGCAATTCCTGCGGAAATGGAGGGGGAAAACACTCTTTCTGAAGAGAAAGCAAGCCCTCTATGTCTGTTCTCAAATAATTTCTGATCGTCAGCCGCTCAAATTTAATGCCATTATGGACATACATCTGTTTAAAAATGACAATCACTCTCCTTGTGCTGTTTATTATATCGTAATCCAAACTGCTGAAACACAATAAGTTAGAATTTTCAGTAAATATTTTGTGGTTTCATTATAATTTATTTTATGATTATTCATTTTTTGGGTGAAAAGGCCGATATAGAAAATAGGAGGGGATTGGTTTGTTTAAAAAACTTCACATGAAGATTGCTGTTTTCGTTTCTATCATGTTAATCGTCACAGTTGTTCTTTTGATGCTTTCTTCTTACCTGACGTTAAAACCGATGATTACAGAGGATGGGAAAAACACGACACAAAACGTAACAAACTCGCTTGAACAAAATATCGAACTGCAATTAAAGAGTTATGACATTTCGCTGTTAAGATTGGCAAATGGAGAGTTAACACGTGCGTTTGTGACAAATTCAAGTAAAGAAGCTGCCAGACTGTTTAATGATGACATTAAACAAATTAAAGAAAACGATGATTATGTGGCGATGGCCTATATAGGCACCGCAAAAAAAGAAATGTTTACATATCCGAAAGCAGAATTTGCAGAAGATTATGATCCGGTTTCTAGACCATGGTATAAGCGCGCGGCTGAAACACCGGATAAAGTCGTCTGGACGGAACCCTATAAGGATGTCGTGACGGGAGAAATGATCGTCACAGCCTCAAAAGCAATTCTTGACGGGCAGAAGGTGATAGGCGTTGCCAGTTATGATCTGAAACTTTCTTCCATCCAGACCATGGTAAATAAGCAAAAGGTGCCATACAATGGATTTGCTTTTTTAGCTGATGCAAGCGGCAATCTTTTAGCACATCCGTCAAACCAAGGAAAAAATATCTCCAAGGACCAAACATTAAAAACCATTGCATCTGACAAAAACGGGATACAAGATGCAAAGGGAAAAATGATTGTGTATCAAACGGTTGGAGAAACGGGATGGAAAGTCGGAACACAATTTGACACAAATAAATTAATGTGGATTTCAGATAAAATGAATCGGGCGAACCTTTTCATCTCACTCATCGCGCTGGCGGTGACGATTATTCTCAGCTACTTCCTCGCCAAAACAATAACCGGGCCGATCCAGCAGCTGATTGCAAAAACAAAGGCCGTCTCTGCAGGCGATTTGACAGTGCAGGCAGAGTCAAAGACCAAGGATGAAGTCGGCATGTTAACAAGAGACTTTAATCAGATGGTTGAAAACATGAAGGAAATGGTGCAACAAGTCAGACATTCTTCAGGAAAAGTGTCTGACACCTCTGAACAATTAACAGCTGTCTCCGCTGAAACCAATGAAACGAGCGGACAAATTGCGAAAGCGATCGAAGAAGTGGCAGCAGGGGCAACGGAACAGGCTTCAGAAGTTGAGACCATTAACGAAAAATCAGAAAACCTGTCTGCTAAAATCAGACGGATTGCTGATCAGGCAGGCGGCATGAAAGCACGTTCAAAATCCTCAGAGGATGCAAGCTATAAAGGGCTTGACGCGCTCGGCCAGCTGCTGATGAAATCAAACGAAGCCAATACGGAAACAAAGAAAGTCGAAACGATGCTGCTGGATTTGGAAAATCAAACGAAGAATATTGAAGAAGTGGTTACTGCGATTTCAAATATTTCGGATCAAACCAATTTACTTGCCTTAAATGCCAGTATTGAAGCAGCCAGAGCCGGTGAAAGCGGACGCGGATTTGCAGTCGTGGCTGAAGAGGTGCGGAAGCTTGCCGAGCAGTCAGCGCTTTCCACCAAGCATATCAGTGAGACAGTGAAGTTGATTCAGCTTGAAACAAAAGAGGCTTCTCATGCAATGGTTGAAGCAAGTAAAATGAATGATGAACAAAACAGCGCAATTCATGAGACTGGCGAAGTATTAAACACCATCACCGCGGAAATGCAGTCACTTGTTCAAGGGATTGATCAAATTTACGAAGAAATACAAAGAATGAGTGAAGAACAGCTTGCCATTTCTGAAGCGATTCAAAGCATCTCAGCTATATCACAGGAATCGGCTGCTGCAGCGGAGGAAGTCAACGCCTCAACCGATGAACAGCTGATCACGCTTGAGAAAGTCAAACACTCAACTGATACATTAAAACATGCAAGCCAAGAGCTTATGAACGCTATTGCTAAATTTACATTATAATCAACATTGGATACCCAGGACTTTTTCAAGTTTTGGGTTTTTTATTTTTTAGACTCTACTATATGATTACTAGATATGGTAGTCTAGAAAATGATAAATTTTAACTAAATGAAATCTAACGTCTGGGGGAATTTACTTGAAAAAAACAGTCGGTTTTATCGGTCTTGGAGTAATGGGAAACAGTATGGCTTCACATATCCTTAAAGATGGACATCACGTATTGGTGTATACCCGGACAAAAGCAAAAGCGGACAGCATACTGGAAAAAGGCGCCGTGTGGAAAGACACTGTAAAAGATCTATCGAAAGAAGCGGATATCATTATTACAATGGTAGGCTATCCCAGTGATGTAGAAGAAGTGTATTTCGGCAGCAGCGGAATTATTGAAAATGCTAAAAAAGGCGCGTATCTCATTGATATGACGACTTCCAAACCGTCATTAGCCAAAAAGATTGCGGAGACAGCCAAAGAAAAATCATTATTTGCCTTAGACGCACCTGTTTCAGGAGGTGACATTGGCGCGCAAAACGGAACACTGGCGATTATGGTCGGAGGAGAAAAAGAAGCGTTTGAAGCTTGCCTGCCCATCTTCACTTTAATGGGAGAGAATATTCAATATCAAGGGCCGGCAGGAAGCGGACAGCACACAAAGATGTGTAATCAAATCGCGATTGCAGCAGGTATGATCGGTGTAGCCGAAGCGATGGCTTATGCCCAAAAATCAGGCCTTCAGCCGGAAAATGTCCTGAAGAGCATTACAACTGGAGCGGCAGGAAGCTGGTCATTGTCAAATCTCGCCCCGCGTATGCTGAAAGGTGATTTCGAGCCAGGATTTTATGTAAAGCATTTTATCAAAGATATGGGAATTGCTTTAGAGGAAGCTGAATTAATGGGTGAAGAAATGCCAGGCTTGTCGCTTGCGAAATCATTATATGACCAACTTGCCGCACAAGGAGAAGAAAACAGCGGAACCCAAAGTATATATAAGCTTTGGGTAAAATAAAAAGAGATTGCCTGTCCAAAACAGGCAATCTCTTTTTTATTATTTTCCGATGAATTGCTGTGTCCAGTAGCTGCCGGATTCAACATAACCGACACCGATGTGTGTGAAGTTAGGGTTAAGAATGTTTTTTCTGTGGCCCTCACTGTTCATCCAAGCTTTTACTACTTCTTCAGGTGTTTTTTGTCCTTTAGCAATGTTTTCACCAGCTGTTTTGTAGCTGATTCCGAAAGATTTCATCATATCAAACGGTGAGCCGTAAGTTGGGCTTTGGTGATCAAAATAGTTCTTGTCTTTCATATCCTGTGATTTTGCATGTGCAGATTTGCTTAATGTTTCATCAATTTGAAGCGGTTTTAAACCTTGTTTTTGTCTTTCTGCATTTGTCAGCTCAACAACTTTTTTCTCATATGCACTTACAGATGAAGGTGCAGCTGTTGTTGTATTATTGCTTGTTTTTTCAGGAGTAGCCGGTGCTTTAGCAGCAGTGCTTTTATCAGCAGCGGCTTTCTCAGGAGCCTTTTGAGCTGGCTTTGCAGCTTCCGGCTTTTGAACATCCTGAATCTTCATGTTGGATTGTTTCGCGTGCTTTTGAAGAAGCTTCTCGAGCTCTTTTTCGTTAGCCGCGTTTAGTGTTTTTATATTTGTTTTAATATGTAGCTTTTTCACTACATCCTTAAGTGTAAGGTTTTGCACTGTGTTCCCCGTTTTGACCGTTACCACAGGCTGGCAGGAGAGTTCTTTCGCTGATGCTTGCTGTACGCCTCCGAATGTGAATAATCCAACCGCAGCGGCAGCAGATAAAATAAATGCTTTTTTCATTAGTTCGTAACCTCCTAGAGTTGTTTGTTTTCTACAAAAAAATCATAACATAGCTTTTTTGTCATAAAGAAACCATCACTTTCCTTTGACAAATGGTGATTGTCATTTTTGTAATCAAAACGCGCTGAACCGCTGATGGCAAGCGAGTAATGCGTATGTAGTGACTTTATCTCACAGTTACATAACTTCCTATTTTTTGAATCGTTAGTTATATTTTAATGTATTTCAATATTGACAACTTTTTTTATCCCTTTTCGCTGTAACAACTATTACAAAGGTGTTACAATTAAAAACAGTATATGTAAATATATTGAATGATTTGAGAGGGGTAACCAGAAGTGACTGAAATAGGACGTGAACCAAAGAAAAAGCGCAAAGGAAACAGAGCAATCAGAATGAATCTGTATTTCCTGGCGGTCTTTGTTCTATTTACTGCATTAATCTTTAAGCTTGGCGTTGTTCAGATTGTCGAAGGCGAACAGCATGAAGAAAACGCTAAGAGAGCTAATGCGAAGACAGCGTATTATCCAGCGCCTCGGGGGAAGATGTATGACAGAAACGAGAAAGTGGCTGTTGATAACCAGAGCGTGCCGGAAATTGTGTATGTCTCAACATCAAGCACAAAAACAGAGGACAAAATCAAAACAGCTAAACGGCTTGCCGCTTTGATCGATATTGATACCGAATTTTTAAAGGATAGAGATTTACGTGATTACTGGCTCGCTTCTCATCCAAAAAAAGCTCTCGGCCTGTTAAAGGAATCTGAAAGCAATCTGAAGGGGACACAGGCTTACAAGCTTCAAGTTGAACGCGTCCCAGCTGAAGAATTAAAGGCCATCCAGCGGGATGACGAAGAAATGCAAACCGCGGCCATATACACAAGATTTTCAAGCGGGAATGCGTATGAACCTCAGATTGTAAAAGCGATGGACCCAAATGACAGCAACGGCAACGGCAAAAACGGATCATTGCTTGATGAAAAGAAAAACTCCTCGCAAAGACCGAAAAATGATTTAACATATGATGAAATTTCCATTGTGTCTGAGCATTTAGAAGAGCTGCCGGGGATAGATGTCGTAAACGATTGGACACGAAAATACCCTTATGACAAAACACTTTATTCTGTTTTTGGAGGTGTCACAACACCTGATCAAGGGCTGCTCAGCGACCGGAAAGACTTTTATGTTACGAGAGGCTATGCGAGTAATGACAGAGTCGGCAAAAGTTATTTGGAGTATCAATATGAGGACTATTTAAATTCTCATAAAGAAAAAGTGGAATACGTGGAAGACAATAAAGGAAATGTCGTCAGCCAGAAAACAATCGACAAAGGCAGCAGGGGCTATGATCTTCGGCTTTCATTTGACATGGAGCTGCAGGCAAAGGTAGAAAAGATTGTTGAAGAAGAAGTGAGAAATAGCCGCGCGCGCGGAAACTATATGCTTGACCGGGCCTTTGTTGTGATGATGGATCCGAATAACGGCGATATTTTGTCGATGGCAGGAAAAAAGATAGATTTAGAAACAAATAAGATTCAAGATTATGCGATCGGTGCTTTTACAACCCAATATGAAATGGGATCAGCAGTAAAGGGTGCAACCGTTCTCGCGGGCTATCAGGATGGGATTCCGCATTATAAATATTTCCACGATGCGCCGATGTATTTAGGAACGAACCTCATAAAAAAATCTTACACAAATATGGGAACCATCAATGAATTAACGGCTTTGCAAAAAAGTTCAAACGTATATATGTTTAATGTTGCTATGCATATAGCTGGGGTAACGTATAAGCCGCATGGACCGCTTCCTGCTGATCAGAAGGATCTGCTCAAAATGAGAAATTACTACAGCCAGTTTGGCCTTGGAGTCAAGACTGGTGTTGACCTGCCGCAGGAATCTGCAGGAATGCAAACGACACCTGATGTAGTAGGGGGCTTAATTTTAGACTTGGCAATTGGTCAATATGATACATATACACCGCTTCAGATGGCACAGTACATTTCTGTGATTGCAAACGGAGGGTACCGTGTACAGCCTAGAATCGTCACAAGCATACATGAGCCAGGCAAAAAAGATGAACTCGGTAATGCAATCGAGCAAAGGAAACCTAAAGTGCTGAATAAGATCAATAATTCCCAAAGTGATTTACAGCAAGTGCAAACAGGTATGAAATTAGTAACCTCTTCAGGAACAGCAAAAAATACTTTTACAGAAGATGTATCGGGAAAAACTGGAACAGCAGAAACATTTTACTACGGCACGAATCGCAACTGGTGGGGGAAAAAAACATATAATCTGACTTTTGTCGGCTATTACCCGTCGAAAAATCCAAAAGTGGCCTTTAGTGTTGTTGTTCCATCAGTAGATGATGATGATAAGATCAATAAAATTATCGCCAAAAGAGCCATACACGCTTACGCAGAGCTCGAAAAGAAAAATAGCGAAAAATAAAAAACAGGGTGCACATCTGACAGATTGTGTGCCCTTTCTTTTACTCAAAAATTAGAGATCACTATAAGAATAGAAGGAGAATACTCATTTTCTAGCGAATCATACTAGGTAAAAGTCAATCTGTAAATGTCGAACATGATGATCATGCAAAGGAGGGATTCTGTGGAACAGGATACGCAGTATGTTAAGCCATTTCAAACGAAAACCGATATTCATGCAGTCTTGGCTTCTAATGGACGCATCATTTATATATCAGCCAACTCCAAACTGTATCTGGGTTATCTCCAGGGAGAAATGATCGGATCATTCCTCAAGACATTTCTGCATGAGGAAGACCAGTTTTTAGTTGAAAGCTATTTTTATAATGAACATCATCTGATGCCGTGCACCTTTCGTTTCATTAAAAAAGATCATACGATTGTATGGGTGGAGGCTGCAGTAGAAATTGTGACGACGAGAGCTGAGCGGACGGAACGGGAAATCATTTTGAAAATGAAGATTCTCGAAGAAGAGTCCGGGCATCAGCCGCTTAGCTGCGAAAAACATGAAATTGAGCCTGCGAACCCGGAATCAACTACATATATAACGGATGATTATGAGCGGCTAGTTGAAAATCTTCCAAGCCCGCTATGTATCAGTGTCAGCGGCAAAATCGTCTATGTGAACAGCGCAATGCTTTCCATGCTGGGAGCAAAGAGCAAGGATGCTGTTATTGGTAAATGGTCCTATGAATTTATTGAGGAAGAGTATCATGATATCGTGAAAAACAGAATTATACGAATGCAAAAAGGAATGGAAGTCGGAATGATTGAACAGACGTGGAAAAGGCTTGATGGCACACCTGTTCATTTAGAAGTGAAAGCGTCCCCGACCGTCTACAAAAACCAGCAGGCTGAACTGCTTCTGCTAATCGATATCTCTTCAAGGAAAAAATTCCAAACCATCCTGCAAAAAAGCCGTGAACGATATCAGCTGCTGATTCAAAATTCAATCGATACTATTGCTGTGATTCATAATGGGAAATGGGTGTTTATGAATGAGTCGGGAATTTCGCTGTTTGAAGCGGCGACCTATGAGGATTTAATCGGCAAAAATATATACGATCAGCTCCACCCATGCGATCATGAGGACGTGAAAGAGAGAATCCAAAACATTGCCGAGCAAAAAACAGAATCGGAAATCGTTAAGCAATCATGGTTTACCTTTCAGAACAGGGTCATCTACACGGAGATGGTCTGCATTCCGACGACCTTTTTCGGTGAAGCGGCTGTTCAAGTCATTCTGCGTGATATTTCTGAGAGAAAACAAACAGAGGAACTCATGCTTAAATCAGAAAAGTTATCTATCGCAGGACAGCTCGCAGCGGGAATCGCGCATGAGATCCGCAATCCGCTGACCGCGATCAAAGGGTTTTTACAGCTGATGAAACCGACGATGGAAGGAAATGAACATTATTTTGACATTGTATTCTCTGAGCTCAGCCGAATTGAATTAATACTCAGTGAACTGCTGATGCTGGCAAAGCCCCAGCAGAATGCCGTTAAAGAGCATTTGAACTTGAAAAAACTAATCGGTGAAGTCTCTGCGCTGCTGGAAACCCAGGCGAATTTAAACGGGATTTTTATCAGAACCCGTTATGAGAAAGACAGCATTTATATAAACGGGGACCAAAATCAGCTGAAGCAGGTATTCATTAATTTAATAAAAAATGCAGTAGAATCTATGCCTGACGGAGGCACTGTAGACATTATCGTAACAGAGGATAAGCATTCTGTTCATGTTACCGTCAAGGACGAAGGGGAGGGCATACCTGAAAAGGTGCTCAACCGTATTGGAGAACCATTTTTAACGACAAAAGAAAAGGGAACGGGACTCGGGCTGATGGTAACATTTAATATCATTGAGAATCATCAAGGCGTTATCCAGGTAGACAGCCAGCCGGATAAAGGCACAGCGTTTAAAATCTCATTTCCAAAAAAATAAAACAACGGCTTAAACGCCGTTGTTTATATCGTCTGCATCGATTCCCTTTTCTTTAGTACAAATAATTCTAAACGATCTAATCCTTCTCTTAATGTGTCCAGCGAGTATGCAAAAGACAGCCTTACATATCCTTCACCAAACGCTGAGAACGAGCTGCCGGGCACAAGCGCCACACCAGCATCCTCCAAAAGAGCCATACTAAAGTCAAACGAAGACATCCCAAAGGATTTAATAGAAGGAAAAATATAAAATGCGCCAGACGGTTTTACGACATCAAGTCCCATCGACACGAGGCGGTCATACACATAATCGAGCCGTTTTTTGTACTGCTCTCTCATGATCAGGGCGTCGTCAAATCCGTTAGTCACAGCTTCAAGCGCTGCCTTTTGAGAAATAGAGGACGCACATGACACATTGTATTGATGAACCTTTAAAATGTGTTTTGCTATGTCTTTCGGAGCGAATAAAAATCCGATTCTCCATCCCGTCATGCTGTGGGACTTTGACAAGCCGTTAATGACAATGGTTTGATCCCGCAAATGTGTTGCAATCGAATGGTGCGGTCTGTCATATGTTAATTCGCTGTATATTTCGTCTGACAATACGAAGACATTTCTGCCTTTTAATAGAGCCGCGATGCTTTTCAGCTCTTCTTCAGATAATGTCACACCGGTAGGGTTTGACGGATAAGGAAGCACGACACACTTGGTATTGGGAGTCAGAGCTTCTTCAATCAGCCGGGCTGTGAGCTTAAACCCGTGAGACGTTGTGTCAACAATGACAGGCTTGGCACCGCATAAATTGATAATAGGTTCATAACCCGGGTATATCGGACCTGGCATAATGACTTCATCGCCGGGAGACAGAATGGTGCGGAAAGCTGCATCAATGGCTTGGCTTGCTCCCGTTGTGATCATTATTTCACTTTCAGCTTCATAGTTGAAGTCTGCTTTTTTCTTCATATAAAGCTGAACAGCTTGTCTCAATTCCAGGTAGCCGGCATTTGGAGTGTATGACGTAACGTTGTCATCAATGGCTTTTTTTGCGGCAGCTTTCACATGATGCGGCGTGAAAAAATCAGGCTGGCCGATCGTAAGTGAAATGACATTTTCGTGTTGAGATACAAGATTTGAGAATTTGCGTATTCCTGAAATTTCAATCTCTCTGGCTTTCGGATTCAGCAAATGTTCCATAATTCATCACCTTAATATATATAATGAGTTTCTCCTATTTTACCACTAGCTGGCCATTTGTCACCTTTTTAACCGATATATTTCGATTGTATGCGCCTATTTACTAAACATACCTTCCTTCTCAGAAAAAAAGAAGACAACCAGCGATTTGATTGTCTTTATTGTATCATGTTCTATTATTGTTTATATGTGCCAATTTCATCAATAACCATAGTCAAAATGAAGGTCTTCGTGCCAAATCATGTACGGGGGATGCTCTTCTTGAAGATCAGCAGATTCTTTCTTCATATGAAGATAAGTCTCTTCACTGATATCCTCTAAAACAGTCATTTCATTTTCTTTAAATATTACTAAAGTACCCATTATTTACACCCTTCTTTGGAAAAATCCTTGACTATTTTATCACTGTCAGTTGGAAAGTCAATGGTCATTAGGAAAAAAGTTTCTTTTTTTAAGGTTATCAGCATAACTGTCGCCAGAATAGGATTTTGAAGAGCCTCACCATTCATTTTTTATAATTTTCGCCGATATATACAGTACAATACTGAATGCGAATAGCGAGGGATTGAATTGTCGTTACAACAATACGAAATTTTATTGGATTCTGGTACAAATGAATTAGAAATTGTGAAGTTTGGCGTTGGTGGCAATGCTTTCGGCATTAACGTCATGAAAGTAAGAGAGATTATTCAGCCTGTCGAGGTCACATCAGTGCCTCACTCCCACCAGCATGTAGAAGGAATGATTAAACTAAGAGGAGAAATTCTCCCAGTCATCAGCCTGTTTTCCTTTTTCGGGGTGGAGCCTGAGGGATCAAAAGACGAGAAGTATATCGTCACCGAATTTAATAAGCGAAAAATTGTTTTCCATGTCGGGTCGGTTTCTCAAATTCACAGGGTTTCATGGGAAGCGATTGAAAAACCGACTTCCTTAAATCAAGGAATGGAGCGGCACCTCACAGGGATTATCAAACTGGAAGAAACGATGATCTTTTTGCCTGATTATGAAAAAATCATCTATGATATCGAATCAGACTCAGGTGTTGATACGTACAATATGCATACCGAGGGCTTTGACGAAAGAAGAACTGATAAAAAGCTTATTATTGTAGAAGACTCACCGCTTCTGATGCGTCTTTTAAAAGATGAATTAACCGAAGCCGGATACAACAATATTACAGCGTTTGAGAATGGAAAAGACGCATATGACTATATCATGAACCTTACCGAAAGCGGCAATGATTTAACAGAACAAATCGATATGATCATCAGTGATATTGAAATGCCGAAAATGGACGGACACAGGCTGACAAAGCTGCTTAAAGACAATCCGAAGAGTTCTGATGTGCCGATTATGATTTTCTCATCATTAATTACAGATGATTTGCGTCACCGGGGAGAAGTGGTCGGCGCCGATGAGCAAATCAGCAAGCCGGAAATCAGCGATCTGATTAAAAAAGTGGATACGTATGTGATCGATTAATAAAAAAAGCCAGATGCCATAAGTGGCATCGGCTTTTTTTATTAAAAATAACTCTCGCCGAGTTTCTTAAAGACAGGCTTATGATAAGCGGGCTGCTGGCGATTCGTCACAAGCGGCTTTTCTTTCATGCCGACGTATTCTTGCAATAGGTGTTTTGCTTTTGTTAAAGACATTTGAGCTTTTGGATTTCGGTACGACTGATTAAGTGTACCTAAATGCGGAAGATGTTCGAAGTCTTCTTTAGTTGGAGGCATGTGAAAATAGTAGTCTCCGATTGAGATAAGCACGTCCGATTGCTGTTGGCTGAACCTTGGATTTTTTGAAAAATGAAGCCCTATTTTCTTTCCTTTACCTTCTTTGACAAGCTTTTGCAAAGCCCGTTTTTTCAGCAGATATAGGTATTTAGGGTTGGGGGCGGTTTTTGCATGGCGGTTCACGGTGTAAACTGCTTTTGAAAGATTTTCTACGGTTGGCTGCAGATCTTTCGAGTATGCATGGTCGTCCATTATTTCTCTCCTTTGCTCTTATCAAATTTCTTATGATTAGATTATACTTTTTTAAGGTTGAAATGCAAATATTGAATGCAAAAATGCGCTTTTTCTATGGAAAAAAAGCGCATTTTCAACTTATATTATACAGATTTTGCTTTCTTTTTCGGCTGAGCCTGAAATGTTTCCTGTACATTCACTTCCACAGCCTGCGCACTGTATTTTGGCAGTGCCACAAAATAGAAAATGAAAACAGCTAAGATGAAAACGCCCATGCCGTAATACAGATAATCGATGTTTGATACGAACTTAGGGAATAACAGCGCCACTAAGCCAAGTGTCAAAGACTGCGCAAACATCATAAAAGGATCTTGCCAGCCGCTTACACGTCCCATCAGCTTCGGATGGACAATCTTAGGCATCCATCCCCCTATGGCGATGTTTACCGGACCGATGCACATCCCCAGTACAAAAGTAGTCGCGTAGTACACCCATAAAACTTTGGTGTAGCCAAGGACAAAAATCAGCAAGCCTGCAATTAAAATCGGCACCGACATTAAAAAGTGAGGTTTCACTTTTTTAGAGATTAACGTGCCGATCACACTTCCTGCCAAAAGCCCAAACCCGATTGCGATCGTAAATACGGATGTATGCCATTCATAACGGTCGGGGGCCAGTCCATACTTCATTGTAAACATTGGCAATACAGCAAATCCTCCGTTCACAAAACCAAAAACAAAGAAACCGAAAATAAGAGAGGCCAGCAGCTTGTTTTTTAAAATGTAGACAATGCCTTCCTTAAAATCGTTTATCGAATCCTTGACAGAAGCTTGTCTCCAGTTAAATGTGCCGTTCGGCTGTCTGGCTTCTTTCGGAATCCGGCAGGTGCGGATAAGCAGGCCGGAAATAATAAAGCTGACAAAATCAAGAATAATCGCTCCATGAATTCCGATTGTGTTATACATAAAAGCACCGATTCCAACGCCAAATACCATAAAGATACTAAAAAGCATCTGATTAAGCCCGGCCGCTTTCGCATAATGCTCCTTCGGCAGGATGGCTTGTACTAAACTGTTTTCTGCAGGAAAGAAAAACTTGGTTACAGCGCTTCTGACAAACAAAATACAGAAAACAAGAGGAATATTGCCGGTAAATAAAGTGAAAAAAAGAACGACAGTCAGGGCGGCTCTGATCCAATCACAGTTTTCCGCGACTTTTTTTCTGTCAAACCGGTCCGCAACGACTCCCACAAGCAAAAACACAAATACTGTAGGAAGGGAATACATCAGTTCAGCCAAGGTTGTGTAAGAAGGCTGGCTGCTGAAGCGGTCCAGCAAGAAAAAAGCAAATGCCATGTTGCCTACTGTCGTGCCCATTTGAGAAGCGAGTGCTGCGAAAAATAGACGAACAAAATTACGATTTTTAAATATATCCATAAAAACGCTCCTTACCCTAAAGGTCCCACTTTATCATATTATAAACCGCCTGTTTTTGAAACAAATAAGAAAACATTACCGGTTAATCATGACTCTTGTTCCGTTTGGCACAATTGAAGCGAGTTCTAGAACATCTTTGTTATGCATGCGGATACAGCCTTTAGACACAGCCTTGCCAATCGAAGCGGGATTATTCGTTCCGTGTATTCCATAGTGCTGCCTTGAAAGGCTCAGCCAATAAGCGCCAAATGGGCCGCCGGGATTGCGTTGGCGGTTAATAATGTAGAACTCGCCAGTTGGTGTTTGTGTCAATATTTTACCGACGGCGATCGGATAAGTTTTTATAACCTGATTATTTTGGTACAAAGTAAGGGTTTTAGCCCCAATAGAGACTGCAATATGATATGGGATCGTATTTGGGTCCGGCAGACCGGGGATGACAATGCGCTGTCCGGCGATAACTCCTGATTGCAGCGACGGGTTGGCTTGAATTAAAGCAGCAGTGCTGATTCTGAAATCGGCCGCGATGCTGGTGAGTGTATCGCCTTGTTTAATCTGGTACGTAAGCAGTTTCCTCATCCTCCCTTTTTTATTTATAAGTATTGATGAGGAACCCATTCTGCTACATTAAGTTGTGCTTTTTAATGTAAAGACCGTGATTTCAGGTTTAGCCAGAAATCGCAAAGGCAGTCTCGTCATCCCGAGGCCGCGGTTCACATAAATATGAGTGTCGCCTGTTTGGTACATTCCTTCGGTATAGACTTTTCCGTACGGAGGCGTAATAAGCGGTCCGTAGAAGGGCAGCTGGATCTGCCCGCCGTGTGTGTGTCCGGATAGCTGCAGATTGACAGGATATGTTTTTGTATTCAAGGCAGCATCAGGCTCATGGACGAGCAGAATGGAAAAAAGCCTCTCGCTTAGTTTCGATAGGGTGCCTTCATAATCGGGCTTGCCGAGCATTAAATCATCGAGCGCAGCGATCTCAATTTCGCTGCCGTCTGTGAGCGTCAATTTTTGATAGGCGTTGCGGAATACCGTAAAACCTCCTGATGACATCAGGCTTTTATAAGCATCGGTTCCATAGCCGCCGTGATCATGATTGCCGTAAACACAAAACTTGCCGAAGGGTGCTTGCAGCTTTCTCAAAAAAGGAATCACTGCCTGATAATTTTGATACGTATCAGGGTTATCGATAATATCACCGGTAAAAACAATTAAATCAGGCTTAGTTTCATTGATCGTCAGGATGACAGTTCTAAAGTCTTCAAGCGTAAAATAATCGCTTAAATGTGTATCACTGAACTGCACGATTTTAAAACCGTCAAATCCATGGGGAATGAGAGAGCTTTTAATCGTGTGTTTAGTAGTCTCAATCATATGCGGTTCCAGATAGCGGGCATAGCCATATCCCCCGCTGGCCGTTAAAACCCCGGCCGCAAAAACGCCGAGCGTTCCTTTTAAAAATTGTCTTCTGGACATCTTTTTCATTTCAAACCAACCTTTAGTAGAGTTTTTCTATTATATCACCTGTAACTTGAAAAAATCTCATCTCAGCATGTGCTGACAGCAGCTGGCATATAATGATAGAATGATATTGAATGAATACTCATTCATAATGGGAGGGATCATACAATGGAAAAAAAGGTTGTTATTATTACCGGCGGATCAAGCGGCATGGGAAAAGCAATGGCAAAAAAACAGGCCGAATTGGGCTGGAATGTCATGATAACAGGGCGGAACCATGAAGCACTTGAAGAAACAAAAAAAGAAATTGAAACCTTTGAGGGCCAAGTTGCCTGTTTTCAAATGGATGTCCGTTCTGATTCTGGGGCAGCACAAATGGTTGCAGAAGCGTTACATGTGTTTGGGCGTCTTGATGCACTTATTAATAATGCGGCCGGCAATTTTATTTGCCCGGCAGAAAAGCTCACGCCCAATGGATGGAAAGCGGTAATTGAGATTGTATTAAATGGTACGTTTTTTTGCAGCCAAGCCGCAGCCAGGCACTGGATTGAGCATCAGCAGAGGGGTGTTATTCTAAATATGGCCGCCACATATGCGTGGGGAGCGGGAGCGGGGGTTGTTCATTCCGCTGCGGCAAAAGCTGGCGTATTGTCGCTCACTAGAACTCTTGCCGTAGAGTGGGGCAGTCAATACGGAATCCGCACAAACGCGATTGCACCCGGTCCAATTGAACGAACAGGCGGTGCAGAGAAGCTTTTTGAATCAGAAAAAGCGATGTCCCGAACGCTGAACAGTGTGCCGCTCGGCCGTCTCGGCACACCCGAGGAAATCGCCGCTTTGGCCGCGTTTATGCTTTCTGATGAAGCGTCCTATATGAATGGGGAATGTGTCACTCTGGATGGGGGGCAATGGCTGAATCCTTATCCGTTTTAAAGCATATTAATATTTGGATTCAATGTGGTATAATCAGACAAAGATAGAGAAGCAGGTGATAACATGTTGGATCCACTTGATATTTTAACGAACATTGATGATGTCCTCCCATATTACCAGGCGATTTTCAGTGCCGAGGAGCAGAAAATCGTCGGGTATGAGGTGCTGGGGCGTATATTGGCAGATTCAGAAATTCAAAGTCTCGGACCCTTTTTTTTAGATGCGGGGATACCCGAAGAATATAAGTTAGAGGTTGATAACAGAATTATCCGCCAGGCTCTTGACCGCTTTTTAGAAGCGGATTCTGATCTGCTGATTTTTATGAATCAGGATGCCAATCTTTTAATGCTTGATCACGGCGAAAGCTTTCTTGAGCTTCTGAAAGAATATGAAGCGAGAGGGATCGAACTTCATCGTTTCGTGCTTGAAATTACGGAGCACAATTTTGAAGGGGACATTGAGCAGCTTTACCATATGCTTGCCTACTATCGTACATACGGAATCAAAATTGCAGTTGATAATATCGGAAAAGAAAGCAGCAATCTGGACAGAATTGCGCTGCTATCGCCAGATTTGTTAAAAATCGATTTACAGGCGCTGAAAATCTCACAGCCATCTCCGTCTTATGAGCATGTGCTGTACAGCATTTCATTATTAGCAAGAAAAATCGGTGCGGCGCTGCTTTACGAAGATATTGAGGCGAATTTTCAGCTTCAATACGCATGGAGAAACGGCGGCCGCTATTTTCAGGGCTATTATTTGGTGTCCCCGTCAGAAACGTTTTTAGAGAGAGATGTATTGAAGCGAAGACTTAAGACTGAATTTCACCAATTTATTACACATGAGAAAAAGAAACTAGAAACCGTCTATGAGCACTCTGAACAGTTTTACAAACGGGTGCACCAAGCTGTTACATCATTGCGAAAAAACAGCCAGTCTCCGGATGATGATTTTATTAAAAAGCTGGCGGAAGAGCTGACGGATTGCAGCTTTAGAATTTATATCTGTGATGGAGAAGGCGATCAGCTGACTGGAAATGTTTTTAAACAAGACGGAGAATGGATTTACCAGCCGGAGTATACGGAGAAGAACTGGAGCTGGCGTCCTTATTTTCTGGAGAACATCATGAGAATGAGAAACCTCAGAAAAGGGTTTTTCAGTGATTTGTACAGCGATTTGGAAACAGGCGAAATGATCAGAACGTTTTCATATCCGATGGATGATCAAATATATTTATTTATAGACCTGCCGTATTCTTATTTATATGAGCAGGATGGGTTGATTTAAACGGCTGAAGAGCCGTTTTTTTTATGAATTGAAAAAAATATCAAAAAACGATTGACATTGATACTGAGAATCATTATCATTTAATTATAGAGAGAAGCTACTCTCTGTTCCCCAACCCCTCTATCAGATCAAGATCCGAAAAGCTTGGCGCTACCCCCGCCAAGTTTTTTATTTGTCAACGCATAAGACAATCCATAGAAACAATAAACCTTATTAGTGGTAAACAACGGCACTAGGAGGTAAAAACATGTTCAAAAGGAGCAACAGACTGCTTATTGACCTTCCAACCCCAGAACATCCTGACCCAAATGCGGCAGCGGCGGTTCAAGAGCTGTTAGGCGGCAAATTTGGTGAAATGTCCACTCTCAATAATTATATGTTCCAATCCTTTAACTTTCGCAGCAAGAAAAAATTAAAACCGTTTTACGATCTCGTATCAAGCATTACCGCTGAAGAATTCGGCCATGTTGAGCTTGTGTCTAATACGATATCCTTAATGCTGACAGGTTCGACATTTAAAGGTGATCCCGACGTTACACCGATGAGAGATGCAAAAAATAAACGAAATTCCCAGCATTTTATTGAAACGGCTCAAACGTCTTATCCGTTTGATTCGATGGGGAAAGCCTGGACCGGTGAAAATGTGTTTAACAGCGGAAATCTGGTGCTGGATTTGCTCCATAACTTTTTCCTGGAATGCGGCGCCCGAACTCACAAAATGAGAGTGTATGAAATGACTGATCACCCGGTGGCCAGAGAAATGATCGGTTATTTGCTCGTGCGCGGCGGCGTTCATATCGTGGCGTATGCCAAAGCGCTTGAGATTGCGACCGGCGTAAATATCGGCAAAATGCTTCCGATCCCGAATCT
The DNA here is from genome assembly GCF_034296245.1 of Bacillus sp. V26. NCBI lineage: Bacteria > Bacillati > Bacillota > Bacilli > Caryophanales > Bacillaceae > Bacillus > Bacillus sp. V26. The sequence goes on from NZ_JAXKQF010000002.1 coordinate 569,705, forward strand.
TGATAATAAACATTTTGATACAGCCAGAAAATTCGAAGAGCAGGGAATTCATACGAAGCTGTATACATTCAGTGATACGGATTACAAGGATATCAATAAAATCTGGAAAGGTGAGCATCCGATAGACGGCAGTGAGCTTCATGTCATTGAGGGAAGCCCTAAGGGAGCGCCCGTTCCTGATTTCAGAGAAGTGCCGGAGGAATTTGCTCCCGGGATTTCAAAAGAGGATTTTGACGAAATTGCAAAAAGGCTGTTGGATTCTGCCGGAATATCAAAAAAATCATAATTGTGTGTATGACATTCCAAAAAAAGCCTCAAACTACGTAAAAATAGTTTTTTCACTTTTTTTCTTTTCTTAAATTCAGCAGGGAAAATGCCATCCTGTCCGACTTTATGGTATGATGCTCAATAGAACTTGTATTATAATAAATACTTGTTGATTTGAAGTTGTTTTTTGAAAGGAGTCTTTTTTTAGAATGTCACAATTAATGGGTATCATCACACGGCTGCAAAGTCTGCAAGAAACGGCGGAAGCGGCTAACGAGCCAATGCAGCGCTACTTCGAAGTAAATGGTGAGAAAATATGCAGTGTTAAATATTTCGAAAAAAATCAAACGTTTGAACTGACGGTTTTCCAAAAAGGTGAAAAGCCGAACACATATCCGTTTGATAATATCGACATGGTTTCAATCGAAATCTTTGAACTTCTGCAGTAAGACTCTTGATATAGGGGAAACAAGCTTTCGCTTTGCAGCATGTAATCGAAATAAACGGTAAGGAACATACTTGTTTCATGGTTGTAAATCCTTGAAAAGGGGTGTCGTCATGGCCGATTCTTTTCTGTTTTATAATCTTTCAGAAGCACAGATGACCTTTCAAGATGTGATGGAGCGGCTTAAAGCCTTTATTCGAAGGGATCCCCGTTCTTCATATGTGTTATCGATCGGAACCGATTCACAGGTTTATCGTGATTACACAAAGTTTATTACTGCATTACATTTGCATCGTACAGGCAAGGGAGCTTGGGGCTGCTTGAAAAACCACGCAGTCGACAGACCCATACATAGCCTTCGTGAAAAGATTTCGTTAGAAACGGCGTACAGTCAAGAAACAGCCGCCTATATTCTGGATGGACACTTGATGGATATTACCGATCTGCTCCTGCCCTTTACAGGCGAAGGGGCGGATCTTACATTTGAGGTTCACTTGGATATTGGGAAAAAAGGGCTTACAAAAGAACTGATTCAAGAAATGACAGGGCGCATTACTTCAATGGGGATTGAGGCTAAAATCAAACCGGATTCATACACAGCCTTCAGCTATGCAAATCGTTTCACAAAATAATTCCGGCTCGCAAGCCGAGGGAAATGTCGAATTATGCGGTTGACGATTGTTTTCTGATTACTTATTCTAGCGGTAGAGCTGAAAGTAAGTTTTCTTGCTTTCAGAGGTATTCAGTATAAAACAGGGGGCCTGATTACGAATGAGTCTTATCGGTGAACGATTTACAGAAGAAGAACAAAAACTTCTGCTGAATATCCTGATCAACCATGAGTATGCTATCGAGCTTTTAAGCAGTGAGATCAACGATATAGAGACAGGAACCAAAAACGTTGACGGAACCACCTACAAAAAACTTGTAACGCTATACGACCGATTTCGATTTGAAAATTAATGGCACATCTTATAATTGATACTCCTCCAAAGAGTATCTTTTTTATTGAAGGAAACTTTTCGACAAATACTGATAAAGTTTATATTATTGTAGTATAGGGAATGTATGTGTTGATGAAAATGAAAAGGGGTCGAAAACATGATAAGCTTGCAATCAGATCAGCTTCTTGAGGCAACAGTCGGACAATTTATGATTGAGGCGGACAAAGTAGCGCACGTTCAAGTTGGGAACAACCTGGAGCACGCTTTATTAGTGCTGACAAAAACAGGGTACACGGCCATCCCGGTGCTGGATGCGTCATATCGTTTACACGGCTTAATAGGAACCAATATGATCATGAACAGCATTTTTGGTCTTGAAAGAATTGAATTTGAAAAGCTTGACCAAATTACCGTTGAGGAAGTTATGCTGACTGATATTCCGCGTCTTCATATAAATGATCCGATTATCAAAGGATTCAGCATGGTCATTGATAACGGGTTTGTTTGCGTTGAAAATGATGATCAGGTCTTTGAGGGGATTTTCACAAGAAGAGTGGTTTTGAAGGAATTGCATAAGCATATTCGCTCATTGAACAAGTAGGCTGCTCAGCCTATTTTTTATTCTATTTGCAGAGCAATAAAGAAAGCGCATACATAAATTAGGGTGAAAAGGACTTGAATCATAAACTAAGATTTTATTAGAATAGAAGATAAGAAAAACTTATTGATGATAAAAAGGAGGACGACATGCAGCTTCAAGAGCTTCATATGCTCGTAGTTTTAGCTGAGGAGTTAAATATGAGAAAGGCGGCGGAACGGCTTTTTGTATCCCAGCCGGCTTTATCTCAGCGTTTACAAACCATTGAAAAGGCGTGGGGGACAAAGATATTTTTAAGATCCCAAAAAGGATTGACAGTAACGCCGGCCGGAGAGAAAATCATTCAGTTTGCGAATGACGTTACGTTAGAGCAGGACAGAATTAGAGAAAATATCGATGAACTCGAAGGAGAAATTCACGGCACACTGAAGCTTGCCGTCGCCTCCATCATCGGCCAGCATTGGCTTCCAAAAGTTCTAAAAACGTATGTGGAAAAGTATCCGAATGCAAAGGTCTCGCTCATTACCGGCTGGAGCAGCGAAATGCTGAAAAGCCTTTATGAGGATCAGGTTCATATTGGCATTATTAGAGGAAACCCCGAGTGGAAAGGCCGCAAAGACTATTTAATGACAGACCATCTGTATTTAGTCGACACTGAAATCTCTTGTATAGAAGATATTGCTCATACAGAACGGCCGTTTATCCAATTTAAAAGCGACAGCACTTATTTTCAGGAGATTCAGCATTGGTGGCATCAAAAATTTAAAACGTCGCCAAAACAGACTATATTGGTTGATCAGATTGAAACGTGCAAACAGATGGCACTGCACGGGATCGGATATGCGATTTTGCCGTCTGTTACCCTTCAGAACGAAGATAAAGTCAATAAAATGCCTCTGTTAGACGTGAAAGGCAATCCTATCGGGCGGGATACTTGGTTATTAGGCTATGAACCTGCTTTTGAACTGAAGCAAGTTCAAGCTTTTGTTTCAGTTGTAAAGGAGATGCTTGATCAAGAGCACCCATTTTAAGAGAAAAGACAGCAAAAGGCTGTCTTTTTTTATTTATATGTTGACAATGAAAATCATTATCATTTAAAGTGATACATATGATATTGAAAATCATTATCAATTATGAGGTGATAACATGGCAAAAGCCTTGATTACATATGCCAGCATGTCAGGAAATACCGAAGACATTGCCGGAATTATAAAAGATACACTGCAGGAATATGGTCTAGACATTGATTGCATCGATATGGATGACGCGGAGGCATCGGCTCTGACTTCTTATGATTATGTGCTCATTGGCACCTACACATGGGGAGATGGCGATTTGCCTTACGAAGCAGAGGACTTTTTCGAAGAGGTTCAGCAGCTCCAGCTGAACGGTTTGAAAACAGCTTGCTTCGGCTCGGGGGATTACTCTTATCCAAAGTTTTGCGAAGCTGTCAATTTGTTCAGTGACATGCTGCAAGAGGCGGGAGCTGCTGTCTATCAAGAAACACTTAAAATTGAGCTTGCCCCTGAAACGGATGATGACGTGGAAAGCTGCAGAGAATTTGCAAGAGGTTTTCTTGCATGGGCAGACTTTGTGAACAAGGGAAAAAGCCATGTTTCATAAAGGGGCGACAGCTGTTGCAGCATCGGCGTTTTCTGGCTATTTTGTGGCAGTGAAAAGAGAAGGCATTTTTCATTATTCTTTGGAACAAGGCTGGAAAAAGCTTTTTCGTTTAAAAGCGAAAATACACTGCATCAGTTACATCGGTCCTTACTTATTCGGTGTCGGTGAAAAGGGAACGATCATTCGTTCATCTGACGAAGGGAAAAGCTGGACGATGTCGAGCTTCCCGACAAATGCGACAGTGTGGTCGATTACCGGCAGGAATGATGGATTTGTTTGCGCCCATGGCAAGCATTGCATTTATGTATCAGAAGACTTCGGTATTTCGTGGCGGGTTGCCAAACCCTTTGCGGAATTTGAACATCCGCCTGTTATCCGTTCACTGTGTCTGCATGGCGGGAATCTTTATATTGGTACACAGATACACGAATGTTTCGGAGGGATTTGGGCTTACGATTTCAAACAAGGCGCTGTCCGGATGGTAAAAAAAGAAGACAGCCGTATGACGGCATCCATGCTTGTGTTCGATGAAAAATGGCTGGTTGCTGCAATGGGCTCTGCAAAAGGAAAGCGCGGAGCCGTCACTGCACAACATATTTTAACGGCTGAAGAAGTCACGATACATTCCAGCATGATCAAAAAGGAAGAATCGTTTCTTGATATTTCAGAGGATGATGGCATTATTTATGTCACAACGGCTCAAGACGAAAATGGCTATTCGAGGATTTATCAGGCTGATCTTGAGGCCCAAGAGCTAAAATGGTTCGATACCATTAAAGGTCATGGATGGAGAGTCGCCAATCAAAAAGAAAATTTCTTTTGTGCAGGCTTGTATGAATGTAAATTTGTCCAGCCGTACGAGGTTTCAGCAATGATTCATTAGAGGAGGAATACGGAATTGGGGAAGATTTTGCTGGTTTACGCAACGATGTCAGGCAACACAGAAGCCATGGCTGATTTGATTGAAAAGGGTCTTCAGGAGGCGGAAGCGGAAGTAGATCGATTTGAAGCGATGGACATTGATGATGCCGAGCTGTTTAATGATTATGAACATATCATCTTAGGAACCTATACATGGGGAGACGGTGATCTGCCTGACGAATTTCTTGACCTTGCCGAAGAAATGGAAGCCCTTGACTTTACCGGAAAAACATGCGCCGTTTTCGGTTCCGGTGATACAGCATATGAATATTTCTGCGGTGCTGTAGATACGCTTGAAGAGAAAATAAAAGAACGAGGCGGCGAAATTGTGCTTCCTTCCGTAAAGGTTGAAATGAATCCTGAAGGGGAAGAAGAAGAAGTATTAAAGGAATTCGGCAGACAATTTGCCAGAAAAAGCGGCTGTGCTGTCTGATAGATGCAAAGGGAACTGCCGAGCGGGTGTTTCCTTTTTTTCTTGTCTTTGTATCTTTCCTTTGATACAGTAATGAGGTAGAAAATCAGGAGGAGGACTATACATATGAAAATGATGGACGCAAATGAAATTATTTCATTTATTCAAAATAGCACAAAATCTACACCTGTAAAGGTTTATGTAAAAGGTGAGCTGGAAGGAATCAATTTCGGTGAATCTGCGAAAGCTTTTCTAAACGGAAACACTGGTGTTGTTTTCGGTGAATGGAGCGAAATCAAAACAGCAATTGAAGAAAACCAAAGCAAAATCGAAGATTACGTGGTGGAAAATGACCGCCGCAACTCTGCGATTCCTATGCTTGATCTTAAAGATGTCAAAGCGCGCATCGAGCCGGGTGCGATCATCCGCGACCAAGTTGAAATCGGCGATAACGCAGTCATCATGATGGGAGCTTCTATCAATATCGGATCAGTTATCGGAGAAGGTACAATGATCGATATGAACGTTGTTCTTGGCGGACGAGCTACTGTCGGTAAAAACTGTCACATCGGTGCGGGTTCTGTGCTTGCGGGCGTTATTGAGCCGCCATCCGCTAAACCGGTTGTCATTGAAGACGACGTTGTGATCGGTGCAAATGCTGTCGTACTCGAAGGTGTAACAGTCGGTAAAGGAGCTGTTGTCGCTGCGGGAGCGATCGTAGTGAACGATGTTGAGCCATACACAGTTGTTGCGGGAACACCTGCTAAGAAAATCAAAGATATCGATGAGAAAACAAAAGGCAAAACTGAAATCAAGCAGGAATTACGCCAGCTGTAAGGAATGATTTGATCAAAAAGGCGTGGATGATATATCCACGCCTTATTCGTATAGGCAGGAGGAAATGAAAATGAAGAAAGAGGAGCTCATTGCAATCCGCAGAGATCTGCACCGTATTCCTGAGCTTGGATTTCAGGAATTCAAAACACAGCAATATTTATTAAACGTCTTGGAGCAATATCCGAAAGACAGAATTGAAATTGAGAAATGGAGAACCGGGCTTTTTGTAAAAGTGAACGGAACAGCGCCGGACAAAATGCTCGGATACCGAGCGGACATTGACGCGCTTTCAATCGAAGAGCAGACAGGCCTGCCGTTCGCATCAGAGCATCACGGCAAAATGCACGCCTGCGGACATGATTTGCATATGACGATAGCGCTGGGCATCATCGACCACTTTGTTCATCACCCTGTTAAGCATGATCTGCTCTTTTTATTTCAGCCGGCAGAGGAAGGGCCAGGCGGAGCGGAACCGATGCTTGAGAGCGACGTCTTAAAAAAGTGGCAGCCTGATCTCATTACTGCGCTTCATATTGCTCCAGAGCTTCCGGTCGGCACCATCGCGACAAAAAGCGGTTTGCTTTTTGCGAATACATCAGAGCTTGTCATTGACCTGGAAGGCAAAGGGGGGCATGCCGCTTATCCGCACTTAGCTGAGGATATGGTTGTAGCGGCAAGCACTCTCGTTACTCAATTGCAAACAATCATCTCCAGAAACACAGACCCGCTGGACAGCGCTGTGATTACTATCGGTACGATTACGGGCGGCTCCGCGCAAAATATTATTGCGCAAACAGCTCACCTGGAAGGCACAATCCGCACGCTTTCTGAAGAATCCATGAAGCAGGTAAAGGAACGGATCGAAGATTTAGTGAATGGAATCGAAATCGGCTTCCGCTGTAAAGGAAAAGTGACGTATCCGTCTGTGTATCACCAAGTTTACAATACAAGCGGGCTCACAGAGGAGTTTATGTCTTTTGTTGCTGAGCAAAAATTGGCACAAGTAATCGAAGCAAAAGAAGCGATGACCGGAGAGGATTTTGGCTACATGCTGAAAAAATACCCGGGTTTCATGTTCTGGCTCGGCGCTGATTCCGCGCACGGACTCCATCACGCAAAGCTGAATCCTGATGAAAATGCGATCGAAACAGCGGTTAACGTGATGACAGGTTATTTTTCTGTTTATGCCAATTAAGTACAATGGAAAGAATAAAATGCCATATGATGAGCACCCTATTTAACGGAGGTGTTCTTTATGACAAAAAAAATAGGAATTGAACAGTCGTTATCAGATGTAGAAGCTGCATTAAGAGAAAAAGGATATGACGTTGTCATGATGAAAAGTCCTGCAGATGCAAAAGGCTGTGACTGCTGTGTCGTAACAGGGCTAGACAACAATGTGCAAGGTATTGCCGATACAGTAACACAAGCACCAGTCATTACAGCTTCCGGGATGACTGCTGAAGAAATTTGCAGCGAAGTTGAAAGCAGAATTCAGTAAAGTAAAAACCGAAGCAAAAGCTTCGGTTCTTTTGTTATTCTGTTTCTTTAGGAAAAGCGCGGTCGAGTGCGGTTTTTATTTCTTTTCTCAGCACTCGTTCGACCCGCCACTGTTCCATATTTTCTGTTTTGGCAATGACTCTGATCACAAATTCAGAGGTTCCCAGCTCTTGAATGCCAATGACATTAGGACCCTCTTTTATTTGCGGAAGAGCAGCTGCCGTTTCGTCACATACATGTTGTAAGATGTGAATGGTTTCATCGAGGTTTCTTTCAGCCGGGACTTTAATATCAACCAGCGCCTGCATCGTTCCGCGGGAATGGTTGCTTACATTTGTGATGTTCCGGTTCGGAATGTAATGCAGTGTGCCGTCAAAGCTGCGGATTTGGGTCGTTCTTAAACCGACCTGCTCCACAATTCCGTCAAAGGTCGCAACGGTTATATAATCTCCGACATCCAATTGTTTTTCAAGCAGAATAAAAAAACCTGTCACGATGTCGCTGACAAGGCCTTGGGCGCCAAAACCGACCGCCAGACCTACGATTCCCGCACCTGCTAAAAGAGCGCTCGGGTCGTAATGAAACAAATCCAGAACCATAACGAAAAAAATAAAAATCAATATGTAAGCAAATACGTTAAGTGTCAGGCTTCGGAGCGTGTGAGCGCGTCCGATAGACAGGCTGTTTTGGGCTTCAAATTTTGCAAATAGATGTTTAATAATTCTCATGCCTACAGATCGAACGATAAAATAGAGGCAAATCATAATGACGAGCTTAATGAGTAAAACACCCGCACTGGTGACAAGACCTGCCCAATCATACTGTGTAATGAAATCCATGTTGGAGCTTCCTTTCTGAATGTGTTGCAGCATGTTAAAGTTTGTTTCCCTATACATGAACATGTTAAACTTTTTACCGTAAAATGTCGAAGGCAAAGACATGTATTCTTTGTTAAAAATTGACTGGAAAAATGCGGTTCGATATAATGGTCATTGTGAGGTTATTGACGAAATAAGGAATATTTTCCTTTATTTTCTTGTCCATCTGGCTTTTAAAGCCAAACTATCAATTGGAGGGATACATATGGCAGAACGTATGGTAGGTAAACAAGCTCCTCGTTTTGAAATGGAAGCAGTCCTTGCAAATAAGGAATTTGGCAAAGTAAGTCTTGAAGAAAATATGAAAAATGACAAATGGACAGTTCTTTTCTTCTATCCAATGGACTTTACTTTTGTCTGTCCGACAGAAATTACAGCGATGTCTGACCGTTATGACGAATTCGAAGATCTTGATGCTGAAGTGATCGGCGTTTCAACTGATACAATCCATACTCACTTGGCGTGGATCAACACAGACCGTAAAGAAAATGGTCTTGGTCAGCTGAAATATCCGCTTGCTGCTGATACTAACCATGAAGTATCCCGTGAATATGGCGTTTTAATTGAAGAAGAAGGCGTTGCACTTCGCGGATTGTTTATTATCAATCCTGAAGGCGAGCTACAATATCAAACGGTTTTCCATAACAACATCGGCCGTGACGTTGATGAAACGCTTCGAGTGCTTCAAGCACTTCAAACAGGCGGACTGTGCCCGGCTAACTGGAAACCAGGTCAAAAAACACTTTAATTCTTTTTGAGAACGAAAGAAAAAGGTCTAACAATTCGTTAGGCCTTTTTGACTCTTACTGCTCACTAGGAGGGAAAAGCGATGAAATTACGTCAGCCAATGCCTGAATTGACAGGAGAAAAAGCTTGGTTCAATGGTGAAGTAACAAAAGAACAACTGATTGGAGAAAAACCGACACTTATTCATTTCTGGTCCATCAGCTGCCACCTGTGCAAAGAAGCAATGCCGCAGGTGAATGAATTCCGGGACAAATATCAAGACAAGCTGAACGTTGTAGCTGTTCATATGCCTCGTTCCGAAGATGACCTGGATCTCGACAAAATCAAAGAAGTAGCTGCTGAACATGACATTACTCAGCCTATTTTTGTTGACAGTGACCACGCCTTAACCGACGCATTTGAAAACGAGTATGTGCCTGCGTACTATGTGTTTGATAAAACCGGACAGCTTCGTCATTTTCAAGCCGGCGGCAGCGGCATGAAAATGCTTGAAAAACGTGTGAACCGCGTTCTGGCTGAAACAGAACAAGCAGCTGAATAATTGTGCGCAAATTAAAAACCTGATGTAATCAGGTTTTTTTATTTGCGCAAAAAAGGAAAAGAGTAAGAAGCTTATTTTTCCATATTTGGGAATAAGAAAAACGTTTTTTAATGATTTATCTTCTAAAACAAGAGCTAATTTCTTATGTTTTTCTGCATATTTAGATATTTTTCATATCTCTGAACGCGAAAATTGTAGATATTACACTAAATTTCATTAAAGAAGTAATTAAAAGATATATTTTCAACTTTATTCCAAATGACTGACATAAGCTCTTGAACCCTTGTGAATAAAGAGTTCTGTTAAAAAATAAAACATTTTCAGAAAATAAGGAATTTTTCATAGAGTAAATATAATAGTAAAATGCTAAAATAATAGTTGATAAAATTACTTTTGTAATCTAATATCTTAATTAAAGATGTTAATTCTGATAGGGGGTACATTGAGGAATGTTTAATGAAAGAGAAGCTTTGCGCTTGCGATTAGAACAATTAAATGAAGCTGAAGTGAAAGTCATTCGTGAATATCAAATTGAACGCGATAAAATATACGCAAAATTAAGAGAGCTGGACAGAAATGGAAGCCCTTCCGAAACGAAAAAGGAGTTCCGTTCTGAAAGAAAAACTGACTCTCTGCCAGTTCTCGCCGAGCTTGCAGCTCAGGAAATCAGAAGCTATCAGCCGCCATCACAGCAGCAGTCCGCCCAGCCTCAGCTTCAATCTATTTCCTCTCTTCCTGCCGGTATACCAGATGGAGCGACTAGAAGAAGAAGAGGAACGGCAAGACCGGGATCTAAAGCAGCTAAACTGCGTGAAGCAGCTATTAAAACATTAAAACGCCACAACGCGGCAATTAAAAGCTCTGAACTTCAAAAAGAGATTGAAAAGGAAAGCGGTCTTGAAATCCCTAATATGACAACGTTTATGCAAAGTTTAATTAAAATGTATCCGGAAGTGAAAAAACCGTATCGCGGCCAGTACATTTTAGAGGGTGACATCGAATCAGCTGAATCAGCAACAGAATAAGCACACAGAAAAACTGCTTGGGAGCTCAAGCAGTTTTTTTATTATTGGGTTTTTTTCGGTGAAGGTTTGTTTTCTTTTTCAAGATTAAGCTTATACACCCATTTTTGATAAGGTTTTTCTTCGGCGGCACGGCTCTTCAGCTCTTCAATTTTATGGTTGATAAGCTGGTCAGCTGATTGGGCTCTGGTCAGCTGTTTTTGAAGCTCATTTACTTGTTTTGTGACATCTTCAAGGATGGTCTCTACATGACTTGACGGTGCGTAAACGTTTTGAGCTTCTTCTGCCGTTTTTTCTTTCTGTTTCGCACCGCCATCAATATCGGCAAAATGAGAAGCAATCCAGGCATCACTTTCATCAAGCTGCCGTTTGTACGAAATAATAGTTTCTTGAAATAGTTTTTCTTTTGTTTTTTCTATTTCAAGCAGCCTTTCTTTCGTTTCTATGATTCGGTCTTTCATATGATCTATTTCTATTTTGATATGTTTTAGCTGGTATTCTTTTTCTATCATTTGCTCTTTCAAGCGTCCGTTTTCGGCTTTTATCGTTTCAGCTTGCTGCTTCGCTTGAAACAATTCGTTCTGTTCCCGCTGGATAGAGGTATTAAGATGAATAATTTGTTTATGCAAATTTTTATTTTCTTCCTCAATTTTGATTTTTTCGATATGAAGCTTATGTTTTTCTTCGATTTCGGTTTTGCGTTTGTAGGTTTCTGCGGAAAGAAGCTCCTGCAAGGTGACGATTTTATCGAGCAGTTCGGCTCTCATTTGATGCAGTGTATGGCTCGTATAGGAGGCGTGTTGTTCTTTCATTGACATTTGCTTTAGCTCAGCGGACAGCTGCTGAAGTTTTTCTTTCATATTGGTATTTTCTTTGAGCAGTTTGTTATTTTTCTGATGGAAGTAGCTTGCCTCAAGCTCGGAAATTAGTTTACGGCATCTGGACAGCTCTGATTTTAAATAAAGGTTCTCCTGTGACACGTCATGGAAAAAAGGACCTGTTCTTTTCAATCGAACCATCTCCCTCATGATGTTAACATTACAATATGCAAATACTGAACAGCTATTCCTCTTTAATAAACAGACAAGCATTGGCGTTGGGGCCTTGCTTTTGCTATGCTTTTGGTAACTAGAGGTGAGAGCATGAAACATATAAGTGTACTTTTAGCAGGAGGAGCTTCACGCCGGTTTGGGGAGCCCAAGGCGTTTGTAAAATGGAGAGGCCGCATGTTTTACGAATGGGCTAAAAAGTCGCTGGGTGAGCAAGCGGTCATCATCAGCCGTCCCGAGTTTATCGATAGATTTCAAGAGAATGGCGAAACCGAAGTGTATCAAGACGCGGAGCCGTTCCAAGGAATGGGCCCATTGGCTGGTATCTATACTGCTTTTGAAAAGACAGACGGTGACCTTTATACGATTCTATCCTGTGACACACCGCTGATACGAAAAAGGACGATGGCGGAGCTCAGGCGCATGGTAACTGCCGATACGGATGCAGTCATCCCGATATCAGGCGGACGAGTGCAGCCATTGATAGCACTGTATCATAAAAGGATCATACCTATTCTATATGAACAGCTATCTGAGAAAAAATTAAAACTATCAGATTTCTTAGACCGTATTTCAGTTCGTTACGTACAGGCGGAGGAAATCGCGGCAGTGCCGGAAGAGTTTATGAATATTAATACACGATATGACTATAGGCGTTTGGAAGAACTCAAGACATTCTCCTGGTGGGACTGACGGGCGGAAATCATGGTATGATTGACATAAAAGATAAGGAGATCAGGTTTGATGGAAGAGCGTTATTCACGGCAAATCAGATTTAAGCAAATTGGAGAAGAGGGCCAGCAAAGACTGGCAGACAGCCGCGTGCTGATCGTAGGAGCAGGAGCGCTCGGAACAGCCGGAGCTGAAGGGCTGTCGAGAGCGGGAGTTGGAACCGTCACCATCATTGACCGTGATTATGTAGAATGGAGCAATCTGCAAAGGCAGCAGCTCTATACAGAAAGCGATGCGGAACTCCGCATGCCAAAAGCTATGGCTGCCAAAGAACATTTATCCGCTATTAACAGCGGCATACATATTGAGGCATACGTTACAGAGGGGACGGCTGAAACGCTTGAACCGCTGATCGAAAAAGCGGATGTTGTCATCGATGCAACAGATAATTTTGAAACACGCATGCTTATCAACGACCTAGCTCAGAAAACAAAGACACCGTGGATTTATGGCGCTTGTGTAAGCAGCCAAGGGATGTTCATGACAATTATTCCGGGGGAGACACCTTGTTTGTCTTGTTTGTTTGAGCAAATTCCTGTCGGCGGAGCGACGTGCGATACAGCGGGGATTATTCCGCCTGCTGTCCATATGGTTTCAGCCTATCAGCAGGCGGAGGCGCTGAAACTGTTAACGGGAAACACAGAAGCGATACAGCGCGGCTTTGTCACGTTTGATGTCTGGAACAATTCACATATGAAAATCAACGTTAGCAATGTACGAGTCGAAGATTGTCCGTCATGCGGCGCACACGCAGTTTATCCTTATCTTCAAGACTGGAACACGCCAAAAGCGGCTGTGCTGTGCGGCCGTGATACGGTTCAAGTCAGATCAGAGTCATTAAAAAGAATACCGAAGCAGGAGCTCGCCAGTCGGCTGAAAACAATCGGCAAGGTAGAGGCCAATGCATTTTTGCTTCATATCTATTATGAAAGTTTCAGAATCGTCATTTTTAATGACGGACGGGCTCTGATACACGGAACAAGTGATGTGAAAGAAGCCAATTCTGTGTTGGCAAGAGTAATCGGATTGTAACAACAGGAGGGTTTAGAATGCTGGAGAAAAGAACACCGATACCGGTAGATGAAGCTGTTCGGCGTGTCAGCCGATTTCAAAAACGAGGGGAAACAGAATGGGTGGCGCTTGAAAACAGCCTTCACCGATTTTTAGCTGAAGATGTAACGGCAGATCACCATGTGCCTGCATTTGACCGTTCGCCATATGACGGTTTTGCTGTCAGAGCATGTGATACGGCTGAAGCTTCACGCGAGCACCCTGTCCGCTTTGAGGTCATTGACCATATCGGAGCAGGGGCTGTATCTGAGAAAGAACTTGCTGCGTTTCAGGCAGTGCGGATCATGACAGGTGCGCAAATTCCAAAAGGCGCGGATGCCGTGGTCATGATTGAGCTGACTCAAACCTTTGAAGAGAATGGTCAGCCGTTTATGTCTTTAAAACGCCGCTTCCAGCCAGGGGATAATATTTCAAAAACAGGTGAAGATGCTCAAAAAGGGAGTGTTTTAGTCAGAAAGGGCACGCGAATTACCCCGGGGGTAACAGCTCTTCTGGCAACCTTTGGATACGCTTCTGTGCCTGTCGTGAGAAAGCCTGTTGTCGGGATTATCGCTACCGGCACTGAATTGCTGAATGTCAGTGACCCGCTGGAGCCGGGAAAAATCCGTAACAGCAACGCCAGTATGGTATATGCACAAGTTATCGAAGCGGGCGCTTCACCTCTTTACTTAGGGAAAATCTCCGATGATCTTGATCAAAGCTTTGCTGCGGTCGAGGAAGCAATGGAAAAGGTTGATTTTCTAATCACAACAGGCGGCGTGTCAGTGGGTGACTTTGACTTTTTGCCTGCAATCTATGAAAGGCTCGGAGCTGATGTGCTCTTTAATAAAGTTGCTATGCGCCCGGGAAGTGTAACGACCGTGGCTCATGCAAACGATATGCTGCTGTTTGGGCTGTCAGGTAACCCGTCGGCTTGCTATGTCGGTTTTGAACTGTTTGTAAAACCGATGATCCGGTCATGGCTGCTTCATGATAAACCGCATCCAATTTGCGCAGAAGCTGTTTTAACTAAGGACTTTCCGAAGCCGAATCCTTTTACCCGATTTGTACGTGCTTATGTACACCATCAGGAAGGAAAGCTGTTAGCGGCTCCCGTTGGATTAGATAAGTCAAGCTCTGTCACTTCACTTGCAGAAGCGAATGCGTTTATCATCCTGCCGGGCGGTACGAGAGGTTACGAATCAGGCAGAACGGTCCACGTGCTGCTGATCAGAGAAGAGAATGGAAGTGAGTGGCCTTGGTCCGTCCTTTCCCGATCGTCCAAATTGTAGGATTCCAAAACAGCGGAAAAACAACGTTGATAGAGCATATTCTTAAAAAAGCCGCACAACAGGGACTGCATGCAGGCTGCCTGAAGCATCACGGTCATGGCGGCGAACCGGAAGCATTCACTGAAGGAAAAGACACTGACCGTTACCAAGCTGCGGGAGCTGATGTAACAGCAGTAGAAGGAGCGGGTGTTTTACAGCTTACGGCCCGCCGTAAATGGGATCTCCCGCAGCTGATCGAGTTATATCGCTTTCTCGATATGGATTGCCTGCTCATAGAAGGCTTTAAAAAAGCTCCTTATCCTAAAGTAGTAATAGTACGAGATAAGGATGATCTGGCTGAACTGCAGGCAGTAAATATAATCGGAATTATATACAGAGAAAAAAAACAAATGGCTGCACACCAAGGATTACCCGTTTTTCACGCGGATGATCCTGCAGCAGTTGAGTATGTGCTTTCACAGCTGAAGGGGGAATCTGTGTAATGGGACGGTTTGAGATTACGAAAACACCCATCGTTACTGAAGATATCATAAAGAAAGTAGAGAAACGGGAAGCCGGAGCTATTACCACGTTTATCGGGACAGTTCGGGAGTGGACAAACGGAAAAAAAACAATCCGGCTGGAATATGAGGCTTATGAACCGATGGCTGTGCAGATGCTGGCCCAAATCGGGGCTGAAATAGAAGAGAAATGGAAAGGTGCTTCGGCTGCTATCACACATCGGATCGGTGTACTGGATATCGGCGAAGCGGCAGTTGTCATCGCTGTGTCTTCTCCCCATCGAAAAGCCGCTTATGAAGCCAATGAGTATGCAATCGAACGCATTAAACAGATTGTGCCTATTTGGAAAAAAGAAATTTGGGAAGACGGAGAGCAATGGATCGGTGACCAGCTTGAGACAACAGCTTATCCGAATGGAAAACCAGATGTAAGTGAGGGGGAGCAGCGTGATTAACATTCTTTTGTTTGCGGGACTTGCTGAAAAGGCCGGCACGTCAACGCTTGAAATTGATATGGAACAAGCAACAACCGATGATATAAAAGCGGTATTAAAGGAACAATACGGACTTGAATCAATTGATACGGCTATGATTGCTGTAAATGAAAACTACGTCAAAGAAAATACCTCAGTATCTTCCGGTGACAAGGTGGCTGTTATTCCACCTGTCAGCGGGGGATGAAAACCGGACGGCGATAAAGCCGTCCGGTTTTTGCGTTAAAAGCCATATCTCTCCGTTTTTTGCATATCCTGCTCATCATCCTGCATACAATGATTTTCTGTAGGCATTTATTTTACATAAGTCCCGCCATATAAAGTAAGAGACCATCTCCACCATTAGATTGAATTTTCGAAAAATGATAGAAATTTATTTCGGGAATCGATATAGTAAGGGTGAAAAAACTGGAAGGGTGCTGGGTATGGAGACATTTAAAAGATTAAAAGCATTTTATTGGCCGTACAGAAAGGTGTTTATGTGGTCGCTTCTGGCGATGCTTTTGATGACAGTCATTACGGTCGTTTATCCGATCATTCTGCAAATTACAATCGATGAGATCGTACTCGGGAGGCAGTATCAGCTTGCAGCATGGATCAGTCTGGGATTTATTGCGGTTATGGCTGTAAAAGGAACCGCTACTTTTTTTCATCAGTATTTAGGTGATATGTTTGGCATCAAATCTGTTTATCGGCTGAGAAATGGCCTGTATGCAAAACTGCAGAGGCTTTCTTTTTCTTACTATGACAACGCAAAAACAGGTGATTTGATGTCCAGGCTGACAGCCGATGTTGAAGGGCTCAGGTTTTTTTTATCCTACGGGCTTGCTGAGTTTATTCGATTCGGCTTGCTGGTTGCGATCAGTTTATCGGTCATGTTTTACTATTCGGTTCCGCTTACGCTGGTAACAATCGCTGCTTTGCCTTTTCTGGCGGTCGCAGTATATCAGTTTGACAAAAGAGTACACCCCGCCTTCCGAGGCATCAGAAAATCGTTTGCGAAACTCAATACAAAGGTGCAGGAAAATATCAGCGGCATCAACACAGTTAAGTCACTATCAAGAGAAGATTTTCAAATCAGCGCCTTTAATAAGGCAAATGCGGCCTACAGAACAAAATATTTACAAACGTCATCCATCTGGTCTGCGTATTTTCCGCTGATGGAGTTTATCGGCAATATTTGTATTGTGGCTCTTCTTTCATACGGCGGCTATTTGGTCATGCAAAATCAGCTGAATCCGGGTGAGCTTGTCGCTTTCTTCAGTCTGGTCAATTATATGATGTGGCCAATCATGAACTTAGGTTTTGTGATTAATATGTTTTCTCAGGCAAAAGCCTCAGGAGAGCGTCTGTTAGACATTCTTGATGAAGAGGAAGACATTAAAGACCACGTTCATGCTTTACATCAGCCAAAGCTAACCGGAGATGTCTCATTCAAAGATGTAACTCTCACATACAGAAATGAACAAACGAACGCGCTTTCCAATGTAAGCTTTGAAGCAAAAAGCGGAAAGATGATCGGACTTTTGGGCCCTACGGGATCTGGAAAAAGCTCAGTCACACAGCTCCTCACTAGATTTTACAGTCCTGCAGGCGGAATCATCACGATTGATCATAAACCTATCACAGATTATTCATTAAAAACCCTTCGCTCAAATATTGGAGTTGTACTTCAAGAATCATTCCTATTTTCATCTACTATTCGATCAAATATTTCATACGGGAAGCCGGATGCTTCGATGGGCGACATTATAAATGCGGCAAAAAGAGCTCAGGCCCACGATTTTATTATGGAACTGCCTGACGGATATGACACCATGCTTGGAGAAAGGGGGCTGGGGCTTTCAGGCGGCCAGAAGCAGCGTATTGCTATTGCCAGAGCCATCTGTTTAAACCCGAGCATTTTAATATTAGATGACGCCACAAGTGCAGTAGATATGCAAACTGAGCACAGCATACAGCTTGCGTTAAAAGAAGTCATGAAAAACCGCACAACCTTTATCATCGCTCACCGCATTTCTTCACTGAAACACGCAGATGAAATTCTTGTCTTTGATAAAGGTAGCATTCGTGAAAGAGGCAATCATCACGAGCTTCTTGCCAAGAACGGCTATTACAAAAAGATATACGATTTGCAATACCGGGATGTCAATATGATAAATGAGCCGCATCAGGTCGGATAGGGAGGAACATATGAAACAAGCAAAAAAACAGGGGATTTTGGAGCGTTTCTATTATTCTTCAGATGAAATCATTGAAAAACCGTTTAACTGGGCTCAAATGTGGCGGCTGTTAAGCTATGTCAAACCATACCGAAAAACAATTCTGCCGCTTTCTTTTCTCACCGTTTTGATTGGGACAGCTGTGAAGCTTGTCATTCCCATTCTGATCGGTGTTTATGTTCTCGATCAAGCCATTACAGCAAAGAATTCGGAATTGCTGATGCAGCTGATTATTTTGATCAGCGTTTTATACGCTGTTAATTATGCAGCCAATATGCTAAGGATCAGATGGATGAACCAGCTTGGCCAGCATGTCATTTACGATTTGCGCCAGCATTTATTTACGCATGTGCAGCGCTTGTCCCACCGATTTTTTGATCAGAGATCGGCAGGGTCTATTCTCGTCAGAATTATGAATGACATTAACTCCCTTCAGGAGCTTTTCACAAGCGGCGTGATTAACTTATTAACAGATTTATTGCTTTTGGCGGGAGTTGTCATCATTTTATTCACGCTGAGTCCTGAACTGACCATAGCCATCATGGTGACTCTGCCGATTATGTTTTTTATTTCAACAAGTCTCAGAAAAAAAATCCGCCGTTCATGGCAAACGGTGCGTCTGAAGCAATCAAAGCTGAACTCTCATTTAAACGAAAGCATACAAGGTATCCGCGTAACGCAGGCTTTCACGCAGGAACAAGAAAACATGGCGTATTTTGACGGAGTCAATCAGGAGAACTATCAATCATGGCGGGAAGCAACAAGAAAAAATGCTGTGTTCCGTCCGCTGGTAGAAATGACAAATGCGATAGGAACGGCTGTATTAATTTGGTATGGCGCCACACTCATCATGAACCAAACCATTACAATAGGTGTCTTCGTATCTTTCGCCTTCTATTTAGGCATGTTTTGGGAGCCTATTTCAAGATTAGGCCAGGTTTATAACCAATTGTTAATGGGGATGGCCTCGTCAGAGCGGATTTTCGAGTTTTTAGACGAACAGCCGAACGTCAAGGAAAAGCGGGATGCCATTCACAAGAAAAATATTAAAGGCCATATCAGCTTTGAAGAGGTTGAATTTTCTTATGATGAAAAACGAAAGGCACTTCATGCCGTTTCCTTTTCTATTCCTGCAGGCTCGACACTTGCACTTGTCGGACACACAGGGAGCGGAAAAACAACGATTGCCAATTTAATCAGCCGATTTTATGATGCAACAGGAGGAACCATTAAAATAGACGGCACTCCGGTAAAAGACCTGTCCATTGCCAGTTTACGCTCTCAAATCAGCATTGTGCTTCAAGATACGTTTATTTTCTCCGGAACGATTATGGAAAATATTCGTTTCGGAAGGCCGGATGCGTCAGACGAAGAAGTGATAAAAGCTGCTCAAGCAGTCGGAGCGGATGAGTTTATTTCTGGTTTAGCAGAAGGATACGAAACAGAAGTGGAAGAAAGGGGCAGCGTATTATCCGCCGGTCAGTGCCAGCTCATTTCCTTCGCAAGAGCGCTGCTCGCAGATCCTGCTATTATCATTCTTGACGAAGCCACGGCAAGCATTGATACAGAGACAGAAGTCAAAATCCAGCAGGCTTTAAAAACTTTGCTGAAAGGCCGTACAGCCGTCATGATTGCCCATAGACTGTCCACGATCCGCGACGCCGACCATATCATCGTTCTTGATCACGGCAGGAAAATGGAAGAGGGCAGCCACGAACAGCTGCTTGCGAAAGGAGGTATTTATGCAGGACTGGTGAAAGCGCAATACAGCATAGCTGCCGAATAAAAGCCTTCAGCTTGAAAATCTGAAGGCCTGTTGAATGATTTGGATATTTTTTAAAAAAATATGAAACTTTTTTTAGATCCTTTCGTATTATCAGCTAGATATGTTCAAGGAGGTTTTATATATGGAAGCAAATGTAGAAAAAAACGGCGGAGTGTCAACTGAAAAGCCATCCCTTTTTGGAGTGATCACAAGTCCTGGAACTCAATTTGAGAGAATAAGAGAAAGGCCGGTTGTATGGGGCCCGCTCTTAATTGTTGCGGCAATCATCATAGTTGGTGCTGTATTGCAGGGTCTCGGAACAGATTATAGCGAGCTTCTTAAAGCGACGGATACTGAAGGTTTATCGCCTGAGCAGATTTCAACTGTCGCCACTATTACCAAGTTTGGAGCAATGGCAGGTTCGATTCTCGGCGGAATTGCAGCTTTATTTATTGCACCTCTCATTTATTGGCTCTGTGTGAAAATATCAGGAGGCGTAACGACGTATAAGAAAATGCTTTCTCTCGGTCTGTTTGTCTCCTTAATCAGCAGCTTAGGATTATTAATCAACGGAATTGTTGCTTTTACAACTGACACAAGTTCACTTTACAGCATGACGTCACTTGCGGGAATTATTCCTTCAGACATGCCTTTAGCCAATGTATTAAATACATTTGAAATCTTCAGCATTTGGAGCTATGTATTATTAGCGATCGGTCTTCACAAAACGGGAGGCATCTCCAAAAAAGCAGGGTGGATATCTGTTATTATTCTTTTCGTCCTTTTGGTCGCATTTTCGTTTGTTTCAGGGGCGATAAACTCTGTGGCAGGTGCATAAATAGATGAAAAAAGTCTGGGTCGGAATTGGAATTGCAGCATTAGTCGCTCTTTTTATAGGAATTAATATTTACCGGTCTGCCGCTCCGACAAGCGGCAGCGCCGGCCAGAAGGTGGAGACGGGCAGTCTAGAAGAAAAAAAGATATCGTCAACGGTTATGGTTCCAGGCACACTTAAATTTTCAAATGAACAATATGTGTTTTATGAAGCCGATAAAGGAACTTTGAACGACATTAAAGTGAAGGAAGGCGACAAAGTTAAAAAGGGTACGCCGTTAGTCACTTATACGAATGAGCAGCTTAGTCTGGAAAAAGAACAGAATCAATTGACCGCTGAATCGAACCGGCTGCAAATCGATCAGATTCAAGAAAAGCTACAAGCGTTGGACAGTAAAGAAAAAGAACTGACAAAACAGCTTGGAAAGAAAGAAGCAGAAAAACAAGTTGACTCTGAGCGCACAGAGCTTGAAATGCAGGAAAAAACGGCTCAGATAGAATTAAAGCAAACAGAGCTTCAGCGGCAGTCGCTTGCCAATCAAGTGTCAGATCTTCAAGTGAAAAGCGAGATCGAAGGCACTGTGATTTCTGTCAACCAGGAAGCGGCATCAAAAAAGTCAGATATTCAAGAGCCCGTCATACATATCGGCAATCCTAAAGACCTTGTCGTTTCAGGGAAATTGTCTGAATACGATACACTTAAAGTCAAAAAAGGCCAAAAGGTCACACTCACTTCAGATGTCATTCAGGATAAAACATGGAAAGGTACAGTTTCAGCTGTCGGACTAGTGCCGGATCAGCAGGATAACGCCGCGGCAGCAGCTGGCACAGATCAGGCGGTACAATATCCGCTTCAAGTCAAAATAAAAGGTGATCTTCCTGAAGGAAAGCCAGGTTTTAAATTCATTATGAATATCGAAACGGATAAGCGGAAAACCAATACGCTTCCTTCTAAGGCAGTTAAAAAAGAAGATGATCAATATTATGTGTATACAGTAAAGGACGGTAAAGCAAAGCGAGTCGACGTCAAAATCGGTGAAGTAACAGATGATGTAACGGAAATAAAAGAAGGAATTTCTAAGGATGATCAAGTCATTTTAAATCCTGCTGATGATTTGGCTGACGGAACGGAAGTGAAAGCATAAATGATTCAGCTTTCAAATGTGCGAAAAAGCTACCAGATCGGCAGAGAAACGTTTGATGTTCTTCATTCGATTGATTTGAACATCAATCAAGGGGAATACGTTTCGATCATGGGGCCGTCAGGATCGGGAAAATCAACGATTATGAATATTATCGGCTGTCTAGACCGTCCGACTTCCGGTATATATAAGCTGGACGGTGAAGACATCTCATCTTATAAAGACAAAGAACTGGCCGCAGTCCGCAACAAATCCATCGGTTTTGTCTTTCAGCAATTCCAGCTTCTTCCGCGGCTGAACGCTAAAAAAAATGTCGAGCTGCCGATGATTTATTCCGGCATTGGAAAAAAAGAACGCCAAGAGAGAGCCGAAAGAGCTTTAGAAAAGGTCGGATTAGCCGATCGAATGCTCCATATGCCGAATGAGTTATCCGGCGGTCAGAAGCAGCGTGTGGCCATTGCGAGGGCAATCGTCAATGAACCAAAATTAATTTTGGCGGATGAACCGACTGGCGCGTTGGATACGAAAACAAGTGCAGCGATTATGGACCAATTTACAGCGTTAAACGACGAGGGAACAACGATTGTACTTGTCACCCATGAGCCGGAAGTTGCAGATTGCACGAACCGGGTCATCATGGTGCGAGACGGAGAAATTGTTCCTCCCGGCTCCGGACAAAGGAGCGTGGGGGAATGAGTCTGTTAGAAAACGTCAGAATGGCTTTGAGCTCTGTTCTTGCACATAAAATGCGTTCCATTTTAACGATGCTCGGAATCATAATTGGTGTTGGCTCTGTTATTGTTGTCGTTGCTGTAGGACAGGGCGGCGAGCAAATGCTTAAGCAGTCCATCAGCGGTCCGGGGAATACGGTGGAACTATACTACATGCCGAGTGACGAAGAGCTTGCAAGCAATCCGAACGCCGTAACGGAGTCAACTTTTACAGAAAACGATATTAGCGGATTAAAAGATATAGAAGGGATAAAACAAGTGGTTGCATCGACTTCTGAAAGCATGAAGGCGCGTTATCATGAGGAAGAAACCGATGTAACCATTAACGGAATCAACGACGGATATATGAATGTGAATTCCTTAGAAATAGAAAGCGGGAGAACCTTTACTGATAATGACTTTCTTGCGGGAAAAAGGGCGGGCATTATATCACAAAAAATGGCCGAAGAGCTGTTTGATAAATCCTCTCCTCTCGGTGAAGTTGTCTGGGTAAACGGCCAGCCTGTGGAAATTATCGGTGTGCTGAAGAAAGAAACAGGTTTGCTGTCTTTCGGACTAAGTGAAATGTATGTGCCGTTTAATATGATGAAATCGTCTTTCGGTACAAGTGACTTCAGTAATGTGTCATTGCAGGTCGAATCGGCTGATGATATAAAATCTATCGGAAAAGAAGCGGCACAGCTGGTGAATGACCATCATGGCACTGAGGATTCATATCAAGTAATGAACATGGAAGAGATTGCAGCAGGAATTGGAAAGATCACAACAATTATGACCACGATTATCGGCTCAATTGCAGGCATTTCGCTTTTAGTTGGCGGAATCGGTGTCATGAATATTATGCTCGTGTCAGTGACAGAACGAACGCGGGAAATTGGGATTCGGAAGTCTCTCGGAGCGACGAGAGGACAAATTCTGACCCAGTTTTTAATCGAATCAGTCGTATTAACGCTCATCGGCGGACTGATTGGGATCGGGATCGGATACGGAGGAGCAGCGCTGGTTTCTGCCATTGCCGGCTGGCCGTCATTAGTATCCTGGCAGGTCGTATGCGGAGGCGTGCTGTTCAGTATGCTTATTGGCGTTGTCTTTGGAATGCTTCCTGCAAATAAAGCTGCCAAGCTCGATCCGATTGAAGCGCTGCGTTACGAGTAACCTCATGCATATGCATGAGGTTTTTTATGTTTTGGTGCTTTTTACTATGAATATAAAAGACTTTTTACATTAAGATAAGAAGAAAAAGTCATACAATTGTCCTTATTTTTGTCGAATTTACAGTTTACAAACCCTATATACATACGTTAATATGGAGAAACGTGAAAGATTTTGATAGTTATTGAATGAATTTGAATGATTTTAGTTGCCTATTGTAAAAAAAGCGTTTACAATGAAATTGTATTCAAAATGAATACGTTTTCATTAGGAGGTGAAGCATGCTAACTCCTGAAAGATATCAGTTGATTATTGATCAAATAGAAAAGCATGATGTGGTAAAGATTCAAGAGCTCATAAATCTTACAAATGCTTCTGAATCTACAATCAGAAGAGATTTATCAACGCTTGAAGAACGCGGTTTTTTAAAGCGTGTTCACGGGGGAGCTGCCAAGCTTTCCGATATCAGACTTGAACCTGATATGCTTGAAAAATCATCCAAAAACCTTCAAGACAAATTGAAAATTGCTGAAAAAGCCGCTTCACTTTTGGAGGAAGGGGATTGCATTTATCTCGATGCGGGCACGACGACTTTGCACATGATTGATTTTATGGATAAAAGCAAAGATATCGTTGTGGTCACGAACGGGGTTATGCACATCGACGCATTGATAAGGAAAGAAATATCTTTTTATCTGCTTGGAGGATATGTAAAGCACAGAACGGGCGCGGTTATCGGAGGCGCTTCACTGATTGCCATGGATCAGTACAGATTCGATAAGAGTTTTCTGGGGGCAAACGGTGTGCATACAGAGGCCGGCTTTACAACGCCTGACCCTGATGAAGCCTTATTGAAAACGAAGGCTGTCAAACAGGCAAAACACGCTTACGTCTTAGCGGACCCTTCGAAATTTGGAGAAATTTCATTTTCGGCATTTGCCGGCATAGGCGACGCAACAATCATTACGACTGACGCTGAAGAGCTTACATTCGATAATTACCAAGAAAAAACTGTCGTAAAGGTAGTGAAACCATGATTTATACTGTAACACTTAATCCATCTGTCGATTATATTGTTCACGTTGAAGATTTTACTGTAGGAGGCCTGAACCGTTCCGCATACGATACAAAGTATCCAGGGGGAAAAGGCATCAACGTATCGAGACTGCTGAAAAGACATCATGTTCAGTCAAAAGCGCTCGGATTTATCGGCGGATTTACCGGAGAATATATCAAAACATTTTTGCGCGAAGAAAACCTGGAAACGGCTTTTTCTGAAGTAAAAGAAGATACCCGCATCAATGTAAAATTGAAAACAGGTGATGAAACGGAAATTAACGGTCAGGGACCAACGATTTCAGACGAAGATTTCAATGCCTTTTTAGAACAGTTTACATCTTTGCAAGAGGGGGATATTGTCGTTCTTGCTGGGAGCATTCCTTCTTCACTGCCTCAAGATACCTATGAAAAAATCGCAGAGGCTTGCAAACAGCAGAACGCGCGTGTTGTGTTAGATATCTCTGGCGAAGCGCTTATGAAAGCAACAGAAATGAAACCGTTTTTGATGAAGCCGAACCATCACGAGCTTGGTGAAATGTTCGGAACGACGATTTCATCTGTTGAAGAAGCTGTTCCTTATGGGAAAAAGCTTGTAGAACAAGGCGCTGAGCATGTAATCGTATCCATGGCCGGTGACGGAGCGCTTCTGTTTACGAAGGATGCCGTTTACTTTGCAAACGTACCAAAGGGGAAATTAGTAAACTCAGTCGGAGCAGGAGATTCTGTCGTTGCAGGTTTTCTTGCCGGTGTTTCCAAGCAGCTGCCGCTTGAAGAGGCTTTCCGCTTAGGAGTTACATCAGGCAGCGCTACCGCGTTTTCTGAGGAACTTGGTACAGAAGAATTTGTCCAGCAGCTTCTTCCTGAAGTTAAGGTCACACGTCTATAGAGGAGGAAACAAAAGTGAAAATAACTGAGCTTTTAACGAAGCATACGATAAAGCTTAATATTGAAAGCAAAGAAAAAGAAAACGTTATTGACGAAATGGTCACAGTTCTTGATAAGGCTGGAAAATTAAATGACAGACAAGCCTACAAAGAAGCCATTTTAAATCGTGAAAGCCAAAGTTCAACGGGTATCGGTGAAGGAATTGCTATTCCGCATGCGAAAACGGCAAGCGTTATCAACCCGGCGATTGCGTTTGGGCGTTCAAAAGACGGTGTCGATTATGAATCACTAGACGGCCAGCCGGCACACTTGGTCTTCATGATTGCAGCGACTGAAGGTGCAAACAACACTCACCTTGAAGCACTGTCAAGACTGTCTACGCTGTTAATGCGTGAAGAAATTCGCAAACAGCTGCTTGAAGCTGAATCAGAAGACGCGATTATTGACATTATCAATCAGCATGATAAAGATGATGACGAAGAGGAAGAAGAAGAAGAAACGGCACCAGCACCAGCCGGAAAAGGTAAAATCCTAGCGGTTACAGCTTGTCCGACAGGTATCGCCCATACTTTCATGGCAGCGGATGCCCTTAAAGAAAAAGCGAAAGAGCTTGGTGTTGAGATTAAGGTTGAAACAAATGGTTCAAGCGGTATTAAGCACAAGTTAACTGCTCAAGAAATTGAAGATGCACCTGCAATCATTGTCGCAGCGGACAAGCAGGTTGAAATGGAGCGCTTTAAAGGCAAACGCGTGCTTCAGGTTCCAGTAACGGCAGGTATCAGACGTCCGCAAGAGCTTATCGAAAAAGCGGTGAACCAAGACGCACCGATTTATCAAGGCAGCGGCGGCGGTTCTTCTGCACAAAGTGATGAAAATGAACCAAAAGCCAAATCTGGCGGCATTGGAAACGCGTTTTATAAGCACCTTATGAGCGGTGTCAGCAACATGCTTCCATTCGTAGTGGGCGGCGGTATACTCGTTGCAATTTCATTCTTCTGGGGTATCCATTCTTCAGATCCGAATGATCCTAGCTACAATACGTTTGCTGCAGCATTGAACTTTATCGGCGGCGACAACGCATTAAAACTGATTGTTGCAGTTCTGGCCGGCTTTATCGCGATGAGTATTGCAGATCGTCCGGGATTTGCTCCTGGTATGGTCGGCGGGTTTATGGCCACTCAAGCGAATGCTGGATTCTTAGGCGGTTTGATTGCCGGATTCCTTGCTGGTTATGTCGTGATTTTATTGAAAAAAGTATTTGTGTTTATCCCTCAGTCACTTGATGGATTGAAGCCTGTGTTGATTTATCCGCTGTTTGGTATTTTTATCACTGGTGTATTAATGCAATTTGTAATCAATACACCTGTAGCAGCATTCATGAATTTCTTAACAGACTGGCTTCAAAGCCTTGGTACTGGAAACTTAGTGTTAATGGGTATTATTTTAGGCGGTATGATGGCGATCGACATGGGCGGTCCGCTTAATAAAGCAGCCTTCACGTTCGGTATCGCGATGATTGATGCAGGCAACTATGCGCCTCATGCAGCGATCATGGCCGGCGGTATGGTTCCTCCATTAGGTATCGCACTTGCAACAACAATTTTCAGAAACAAGTTCTCTCAGCGTGACCGTGAAGCAGGTATTACATGCTACTTCATGGGTGCGGCTTTCGTAACAGAAGGCGCAATCCCGTTTGCTGCGGCTGATCCGCTTCGCGTAATTCCAGCTGCTGTGGTCGGTGCAGCGGTTGCCGGCGGATTAACTGAATTCTTCCGTGTAACCCTTCCTGCACCTCACGGAGGCATATTCGTAGCCTTTATTACAAACCATCCGCTCCTTTACTTATTAAGTATTGTAATTGGTGCTGTGGTTATGGCGATGATCCTAGGTATCGTGAAAAAACCTGTAACTGAAAAATAAGGAAAAAAGCGTCCTGTTACTAAAGGACGCTTTTTCTCTATCTTCTCGCGGCAGCGCGGTTAAGTTATGTATTTTATAATAAATTATGATAAAGTAAAAGAAGGGAAACAACTGACATAGCAATCGTCTAGGAGGAAACACTTTGACCGAAGAAAATCAAACAAAAACTGAAAAAGCGGGGAAGAAAAAAACCAATACGTATTGGGAATGGGGAAAAGCAATTGTCATTGCTGTCCTGCTGGCACTCATTATCCGCCACTTCCTATTTGAACCGTATTTAGTCGAAGGTTCATCTATGTACCCCACTTTACATGACGGCGAAAGACTGTTTGTCAATAAAACGGTACACTATATCGGTGACCTGGAGCGGGGAGATATCGTCATTATCAATGGTGAGACTTCAAAAATCCATTACGTCAAACGATTGATCGGTAAGCCTGGAGAAACCGTGGAAATGAAGGATGACACGCTTTATATAAACGGAAAAAAAGTTGCCGAGCCTTATTTGTCTAAAAACAAAAAAGAGGCAGAAAAGCTTGGTGTCAGTCTTACAGGCGACTTTGGCCCGGTGAAAGTACCGAAAGGCAAATATTTCGTCATGGGGGATAACCGGCTAAACTCCATGGACAGCAGAAATGGCCTCGGACTGATTGCGGAAGATCGGATTGTGGGTACGTCGAAGTTTGTATTTTTCCCGTTTAATGAGATGCGCCAAACCAAATAAAAACGCCTTGCTGGCCTTTGGACAGCAGGCGTTTTTTAATTGGAAAAAGTAGCGACCAATGCAATGCATAATACAGTGACAAATACTGAACCGATAATGGCCAGCACACTGAAGAAAAGATGCACTTGCTTGTTCTCTTTGCCGCGTTTTTCTAATAACCGTTTAGAGAAGATATGTGAGAAGATATAAATCAGGGCGATCCCGATATATAAGCCGATATCTTTGGCGGTAAAGCCAGTTACGGCAAGGTAAAAGCCTGTAAAAAAGATCAATAAGCAATATTCAGTCAGTGTTAAAAGCCTCAATGTGTTCCTCCGAGTAAGAATGTATGTTTTTCCATCTGGATGCATCCTCTTTGCCTTCAATTGTACCACAGCTTCTCCCTTTTAGTGTAGAAGTGTTTCTGCCTGCTTTTATCAGGGAAGCATTTCTCTTGTCTTCCATTCATGGTATACTTTTAATGATGATAGACATGATGGAGGATATTAAATGATTGCTGTAAATAATGTGAGCTTGCGCTTTGCGGATCGCAAGTTATTTGAAGATGTAAATATTAAATTTACCCCAGGCAACTGTTACGGGTTAATTGGTGCCAATGGTGCTGGTAAATCAACGTTTCTGAAAGTGTTATCAGGAGAAATTGAGCCTCAGACAGGCGATGTTCATATGAGTCCTGGCGAGCGTCTTGCCATCCTGAAACAGAACCACTTTGAGTACGAAGAGTATGAAGTGCTAAAAGTTGTGATTATGGGACATAAGCGTTTATACGAGGTCATGCAGGAGAAAGACGCAATTTACATGAAGCCTGATTTCTCGGATGAAGACGGAATTCGTGCGGCAGAGCTCGAAGGTGAATTTGCAGAGCTGAACGGATGGGAAGCAGAAAGTGAAGCTGCGATCCTTCTAAAAGGTCTCGGCATCTCAGAAGATCTTCACACGAAGAAGATGGAAGACCTTGGCGGTTCCGAAAAAGTGAAGGTTCTCTTGGCTCAGGCATTATTCGGCAAGCCCGATGTCCTGCTTCTTGATGAGCCGACGAACCACTTGGATCTTCAGGCAATTCAGTGGCTGGAAGAGTTTCTGATTAACTTTGAAAACACTGTGATTGTTGTATCCCATGACCGTCACTTTTTAAATAAAGTGTGTACACATATTGCTGACCTTGATTTTAACAAAATCCAAATCTACGTCGGAAACTATGATTTCTGGTATGAATCAAGCCAGCTTGCTTTGAAGCTTTCTCAAGAAGCGAATAAGAAAAAAGAAGAGCAAATTAAACAGCTTCAAGAGTTTGTGGCCAGATTCAGCGCAAATGCGTCTAAATCAAAACAGGCGACTTCAAGAAAGAAACTTCTTGATAAAATTTCTCTTGATGATATTAAACCGTCTTCACGCCGTTATCCTTACGTTAATTTCACACCGGAACGAGAAATCGGTAATGACGTTCTCCGGGTAGAAGGATTAACGAAAACAATTGACGGTGTAAAAGTTCTCGACAATGTCAGCTTTATTATGAATAGAGAAGATAAAATTGCTTTTACAGGGCGTAATGAATTGGCTGTTACTACTTTGTTCAAAATCATTTCCGGGGAAATGGAAGCTGACAGCGGAACGTTTAAATGGGGCGTGACGACATCTCAAGCGTACTTCCCTAAAGACAACAGCGAATATTTTGAAGGCAGTGATTTAAATCTTGTAGACTGGCTTCGCCAATATTCTCCTCATGATCAAAGTGAGAGCTTTTTACGCGGCTTCTTAGGACGCATGCTGTTTTCCGGTGAAGAAGTACACAAAAAAGCAAATGTTTTATCCGGGGGAGAAAAGGTTCGCTGCATGCTTTCGAAAGCAATGCTTTCTGGCGCCAATATTTTAATTTTGGATGAACCGACCAACCACTTAGACCTAGAATCTATTACAGCGCTCAATAATGGCTTAATCAGCTTTAAAGGCGCTATGCTGTTTACATCACATGACCATCAGTTTGTACAGACGATTGCCAACAGAATCATAGAAATTACGCCTAATGGCATTGTTGACAAGCAAATGAGCTATGACGAGTTCCTTGAAAATGCTGATGTGCAGAAAAAACTGGCTGAACTATACGCGTAATAAAAAAAGCAGAGAATTCTCTGCTTTTTTTTGTACATAGAAAAGAAAGGGGACATTAACTTGAAATTTTTAATTGTCGGAGCAGGTGGAGTAGGCGGTTATATTGGCGGACGGCTTGCAGAGAAAGGGAATGCGGTGACGTTTCTTGTCCGTCAAAAAAGAGCTGAACAGTTAAAACAAACAGGACTAGTTATTCATAGTGAAAAGGGTGACGTGTCCTTTCAGCCCGCAGTAATCACTGCAGGAGAAAAAGAACAGTTTGATGTGATCATCATCGCTTCTAAAGCATATTCACTCGGTCAGGTGATTAGCGATGTCAAACCTTTTGTCCACAGCGAATCAATCATTATTCCTTTCTTAAACGGTTATCGTCACTATGAGCAGCTATTTACGGCATTTTCGAAAGATCGGGTGCTGGGCGGGCTGTGTTTCATAGAAAGTGCTTTAAACAATCTGGGAGAAATCAACCATACAAGTGCGTCGCATCGCTTTGTGTTCGGTGAATGGAACGGTGAGCGCACGGAACGGATAAAAGAGCTTGAGGAAGCATTTGCAGGAGTGAAGGCAGAGGTCATCATTAGCGGGCATATTGAGAAGGACATCTGGAAAAAATATCTGTTTATTGCAGCACAAGCAGGAATGACAACCTTATTTCAAAGGCCGCTTGGACCAATCCTTGAAACAGAGAGCGGGCAGCATACTGCGCGAACACTCATTGGGGAAATCGGCATGATCTTGCGCAAGGAAGGAGTTCCCGCTGATCCAGAGCTTGAAGAAGACAGCTTCCGCACAATGACAAGCATGTCTTATCATATGAAATCCTCCATGCTCCGTGATATGGAAAATGGCCAAACGACTGAAGGAGATCATCTGCACGGCTTTTTGCTTGATAAAGCAAAGCGTTTGTCTCTTTCAACACCAATATTAGAAACAGTTTATGCCAATCTGCAAATGTATGAAGCAAAAAAATAAGAAGGAGGCGAAAGCCTCCTTCTTTATTTAAAAAGCCCAATTTCCATTTCTAAAGATAGGCTCTCTTTTTCCGTCTTCAGTAATTCCATCAATGTTCATATCCTTAGAACCAACCATAAAGTCTACGTGGGTAATGCTTTCATTTAAGCCTTCTTTGACAAGCTCTTCGCGAGACATCTGTTTCCCGCCCTCAATGTTAAAAGCATAGGCACTGCCGATCGCCAGGTGATTTGACGCATTTTCATCAAATAAAGTGTTGTAAAAAAGAATATTTGACTGTGAAATAGCCGAATCGTACGGAACAAGAGCTACCTCACCAAGATAGTGAGAGCCTTCATCTGTTTCGACCAATTCTTTTAAAATGTCTTCTCCTTTTTCGGCTTTAATGTCAACAATACGGCCGTTTTTGAATGTGAGCGTGAAGTTTTCGATAATGTTCCCACCGTAGCTGAGCGGTTTTGTGCTCGATACAAACCCGTCTACCCCGTCTTTTTGCGGCAGTGTGAATACTTCTTCTGTCGGCATATTGGCCATAAATTCATGGCCGCTTTCATTTACGCTTCCGGCACCTGCCCAAACGTGTTTTTTCGGCAGCTTGATTGTTAAATCAGTTCCTTCAGCTTGGTAATGTAAAGCGGCATAATGTTTTTGGTTCAAATGATCAACTTTTTCATGAAGGTTTTGATCATGATTGATCCACGCTTGAACCGGATTTTCTTCGTTTACGCGTGTGGCTTTAAAAATTTCTTCCCACAGGAGCTGTGTCGCTTCCTCTTCTGATTTGCCAGGGAATACTTTCTGAGCCCAACCTGCTGATGCAGCACCGACGACAGTCCAGCTCACTTTATCAGATTGAATGTATTGTCTGTATGTATGTAACGCTTTGCCTGCAGCTTTTTGGAAGGCGGCAATCCGTTTGGAATCTACCCCTTGCAGTAAATCTGGGTTTGAGGATACGACTGAAATGAAAGCAGCTCCTTTCTTGGCAAGCTCTTCTCTGCCTTTCGCTTCCCATTCAGGATACTCTTCAAAGGCTTCAAACGGCGCCAGTTCATATTTTAATTTGGCCACTTCGTCATCCTGCCAATTCACTGTTACATTTTTTGCGCCTTTTTCATATGCATGTTTTACAATCAGACGGACGAAATCGCGCACCTCCGTCGAAGCATTTACCACCACATACTGGCCTTTTTGGACATTAACGCCGACCTCAACCGCCAGCTGGGCATATGTATTTAGTTTCTCTGAAAATGTATCCATCAATCTTTCCTCCTCGTGCTTTTTTCTCATCATATCAAATAATCTCCTATAAAGAAAAGAAAGGAGTGCAAAGAGAAAAACCCAAAACAAAATGGTCTTGGGCTTTTCAACACTTATGGATGATTTATTTTTACAGTGCCTTCAGGCGCATGAGGCATGTTTGCCAGTGAAATGCTCATGCCCCCAAGAATGATTCCGCTCAAAATGGCTGCAATCGCTACCCGTCTTCCTAAATCTCTAAGCATCTGTTTCCTCCTTATCGTTTCTCCATTTCCCACAATATGAAGCGAGAGAGGAAAAAAGAAGCAGGAATTTCAATTACTTTATGAGATTTTGCGAGAAAAGGATTATTTAACCGCTTTTTGGAGCTTATCAATCACCTCTAAAGAACGGCCGGTGCCGATTGCCACGGATTCAAGAGGGTTTGGCGCCACGTGTACAGGTACTACGATTTCTTCTGACAGCCATTCTTTGATCCCGTTAAGAAGCGCCCCGCCGCCTGTTAAAATTACGCCGCGATCGACAATGTCTCCGCTTAATTCAGGAGGACAGTCCTCAAGTGTGGCTCTAATCGCTTCAAGAATATGAAGGAGAGATTCACGCATCGCGTTTTGAATTTCATTTGATTGAAGCATAATGGTTTTCGGTAGCCCAGTTACAAGGTCACGTCCGCGAATTTCCATTGCATCCGGCACATGCTCAATCAATGCATGGCCAATTTCCATTTTAACCTGCTCAGCTGTGCGTTCACCGATCAGCAAATTGTACTTTTTCCGCACAAAAGCAACGATATCCTCATCAAGCTGGTCTCCGCCAATTCTGATTGAATGGCAGGAGACAACGCCTCCAAAGGAAATAATCGCGACTTCCGTCGTCCCGCCGCCGATATCTACCACCACGTTAGCAACCGGCTCGTCAACCGGCAAATCCGCTCCGATTGCAGCTGCCACCGGTTCTTCAATTAAATGGACGTTTTTCGCTCCGCAATTTTTCACCGCGTCACTGATGGCGCGGCGTTCTACTGCGGTTGAGCCTGATGGTGTGCACACAACGACATTCGGCTTTCTGAACGACATGCCGATGCTCTTTCCGGCTTTTTTCATGATGTGCTTTAACAAATCAGTTGTCATGTCGTAGTCAGCGATAACGCCGTCTTTCATCGGTCTGACAGCGACAATTTTTCCCGGTGTTTTACCGATCATATTTTTCGCGTCAGTCCCGATCGCAAGCACTGCTTTAGTCGTTGTATCTACTGCGACAACAGAAGGTTCATTTAAGATGATTCCTTTATTTTTGCTGTAAACAAGTATATTAGCTGTTCCTAAGTCAATTCCAATTTCAGTTGATTGAAACATGTTTTCACCCAATCTTTATCCTGATTTTATATGATTCTACATTTAAAGTTTCTAAGAAAAGAAGCGATTTTTGGGGGTGTGCGTCGGGAAAGAAATGTTTTTGTAAAAAACTGCGGAAGGGTGTAACAGAAGTAATACATTTTTCGGTTTTATGGAAAAAATATCTTGCGATTCTTCAAGAAAGCGGGAAACTTTTTCTAAGTTTCGTACGTCTACGATATATTGAGGTACAACCTTGAATATTACATGAAAAAAGAAACATTTAAGGAAGAAGGGTTTTTATGAAATCAATAGGTGTTGTAAGAAAAGTAGATGAATTAGGCCGTATTGTTATGCCGATAGAGTTAAGACGGGCACTGGATATTGCTATTAAAGACAGCATTGAGTTTTTTGTCGAGGGCGATAAAATTATTTTGAAAAAGTACAAACCTCATGGCATTTGTTTAATGACTGGGGAAATCACTTCAGAAAATAAAGAATACGGCAACGGTAAAATTACGTTAAGCCCTGAAGGCGCACAGCTGCTTCTCGAAGAAATTCAAGCCGCTTTAAAAGAATAATATATGTTGAAAAAGGCGGAATGGTGTAATCTCCGCCTTTTTTTGCGTGCCGATTTCTGATTACCGCCGCCTAAGATATGACATCATGAACAAAAGGTAATGAATGATTTGGGATACTTTACATATTTTACTCAATTATTTGTCGAAGAATGGTACAATAAACAGAGAAACACAAGCGGCAGGTGGTCATATGAGAAAATATCAAGCACGTATCATTTCCATTATTTTGGCGATGATTTTTATTATGTTTTGGGATTATTTATTTTATTTTATAGGCAAAAACCCGATTAATTGGCCTGTTGACATTGTGTATACAGCAGTAACGATTTTCAGTGTCTGGATGCTGGCGTATTATGTCGATGAGAAAAAACAGCTGGTCAAGAAAATGAAAGATAATGAATGGAAGTATAAACAGCTTTCTGATGAGAAGAACCGCATCATGGATAATTTACAGGAGATCGTTTTTCAAACCAATGCAAAAGGCGAAATTACATACTTAAATCAAGCGTGGGCAGCTATCACAGGTTTTTCGATCAGTGAATGTATGGGAACAATGTATAATGATTACTTCATAAAAGAAAAGCATGTAGCTGATCACATTAATACTCAAATCAAAAACAAAGCGTCCTCGGGGATGTTTACGGCAAAATATGTGACAAAGAACGGGACGATTTTTTGGGGCGAGGTCCACTATAAACTTTACTATGACCGAGATGAGCAATTTACCGGAAGCCTGGGTACAATGTCAGACATCACTGAGCGGAAAGAGGCTGAAGATGAGCTTCTGGAAATTAATGAACGGCTTGCGAGGGAGTCGCAGAAACTGTCAATCACGAGTGAACTGGCTGCCGGCATTGCACATGAAGTCAGAAATCCTTTAACGTCCGTCAGCGGATTCCTTCAAATTATGAAAACATCATATCCGGATAGAAAAGATTATTTTGATATCATCTTTTCAGAGATTAAAAGAATTGATCTGGTGCTCGGCGAGCTGCTGCTGCTGGCGAAGCCGCAGGAAATTACATTTAAAACGCACCCAATCAATGAAATTTTGAAACAAGTCACGACATTGCTTGATACGAATGCCATATTGTCCAATATTGCTATTGAA
This sequence comes from Bacillus sp. V26, assembly GCF_034296245.1. Taxonomy (NCBI): domain Bacteria; kingdom Bacillati; phylum Bacillota; class Bacilli; order Caryophanales; family Bacillaceae; genus Bacillus; species Bacillus sp. V26. Next base: position 605,358 of record NZ_JAXKQF010000002.1, read on the forward strand.
AAGAATTTTGGTGAGACGGAAGCCTGTATGATTAAAGGGGACGAAAACCAGCTGAAGCAGGTTTTTATCAATATTATTAAAAATGGAATTGAAGCAATGCCAAAAGGCGGTGTCGTAACGATTTCCACTGCTAAAACAGCTTCACACGCCGTAATAAGCGTAAAAGATGAAGGGAACGGCATGTCACAGGAAAAGCTTGAGCAAATCGGAAAACCTTTTTATTCAACAAAGGAGAAAGGCACAGGGCTGGGGCTCGCCATTTGTTTGAGAATATTAAAGGAACATAACGGGGAATTGAAGATTGAAAGTGAAGCTGGAAAAGGCAGCATCTTTCAAGTTGTTTTGCCTTTGAAATCTGACAGCTGAGAGGGGAAAAACAAGATGAACTCGCTTCTGTTTGTATATGGGACCTTAAGGAAGCATGAAAAAAATCATCATTTGTTATCACAGTCGGCTTGTATCAGTGAGCAGGCGCGGACAAAGGGAAGTCTTTTTAATACGGCAGCCGAGGAACCCGCGGCCGTGTTTGGGGCTGATGGCTATATTTGCGGTGAGATATATGAAGCAGATGAATCGTGTATACATAAGCTTGATCTTTTTTATCAAAGCTACTACAAGAAATCTGTACATGTCGAAACTGATGCTGGAATCAAGGAAGCACTTGTATATTATATGAAAAAAGATGATAATGCTGACCTTGTGAAAATAGGCAGCGGTGACTGGAAAGAACATCAGATGATCAGCAAATCTAAAGATCCCGTGTACTATTTTGCCTACGGATCTTGTATGGACAATGCCCGTTTTCAAAAAGCAGGGGTTGATCATTATTTTCAAGATCCAGTGGGAGGAGCTGTATTAAAAGGGTATACAACCCGCTTTACGTTAAAAAGACCAGACGGCTCAAGAGCGGATATCACTGAAGACGGAGGCACGACAGAAGGGGTGTTATATCGTCTTCCTTTTTCAGCTATCGCCTATTTGTATAAAAGGGAAGGGGTTGAATCTCTTACCTATCGGCCGGCATTTGTAGACGTTGAAGCAGGGGGAAAGCTCTATACCGATTGTTTAACCTTTCTCGTCCTCCGAAAAGAAGCAGAAACAGCACCTCCTCAGCATTATCAAATCGAGATTGAACGGGGGGCGGAGCTTTATTTGACCCCTGGCTTTACTGAACGGCTTAAGCAGCATATGAATTCGCTGCCACAAGGTTGATGAAATTAACACTGCCTCAAAAGAATATGTTAAAATTTGATCAATATGATGTTAGGTAAAGGAGCACCACTATGAAAAAAGAATTTGCCGTAATTGGACTCGGCCGTTTTGGTGGAAGTATATGCAAAGCATTGAGCGAAGAGGGCGTCGAGGTCATGGCGATGGATATTGATGAAGATAAAGTCAACGAGTATGCCAAGATTGCATCACATGCCGTCATCGGAGACTCGACCGATGAATCTGTTCTGAAAAATTTAGGTTTGAGGAATTTTGACCACGTCATTGTTGCGATCGGTGAAAATATTCAGGCGAGTATATTAACAACTCTGATTCTCAAAGAACTGGGTGTGAATACGATTACAGTTAAGGCTCAGAACGATTACCATGAAAAAGTGCTGTCCAAAATCGGCGCGGATCACATTGTCCACCCGGAACGTGATATGGCAAAAAGAATTGCGCATAATATCGTTTCCAACAATGTACTTGATTATTTGGAGCTGTCAGAAGAGCATAGTCTTGTCGAGATCGTGGCCAACAGCCGTCTTGCCGGAAATACTCTTCTCGATTTAGATATACGGGCGAAATACGGGATTAATATTGTAGCGATTAAAAGGGGCAAGGAAGTCATCGTGTCACCGCTTGCGACTGAAGTGATACATCAAGAAGATATTCTCATCGTCATTGGATCGGTTACGGATATTTCACGTTTTGAGAAAAGAGTTCTTCATACGAAATAGAAGAAATATAAGCCGTCCCTAGGGGCGGTTTTTTAATATTATCAGAATATAACAACTTTAATGAACTGAGCGCCAATTTACTAAAATTTTATTGACTACGGATAAGCGTTCCGATAGCATATTGTACCATATAAATAAAAAAGAGGAGGGGGCCATTTGAATAAAGAAGCGCTGGTCAAAAGGCTGAATGCTTCAGCCCGCAGACAAAAAGCTGACATCGTCATTAAGAACGGGAAAATCATGGACGTATATAATCATGAGTGGATTTATGAAGATATTGCGATAACAGACGGAGTTATTGTAGGCCTCGGCCAGTATGAAGGTGAAGAAACCATTGATGCAGAGGGGCAAGTCATTGTGCCGGGATTTATCGATGGTCATGTACATATTGAGTCATCAATGGTGACACCGATCGAGTTTGCAAAAGCCGTATTGCCGAATGGCGTGACGACCATCATTACCGATCCGCATGAAATAGCGAACGTGTCCGGTCAGGAAGGGATCAAATTTATGATTGAACAGGCTCGTCAAACACCGCTGAATATCCATTTTATGCTTCCCTCCAGTGTGCCTGCCACCAGCTTTGAGCGATCCGGTGCGGTACTTCGGGCGGCCGATTTGAAGCCATTTTACGAAGAGAAAGAGGTATTGGGTCTGGCTGAAGTGATGGATTATGTATCGGTTGAGCAGGGTGAAGAAGACATGGTTAATAAGCTGTTTGATGCCCGGAGCGCGAGGAAACGGATTGACGGACATTTAGCAGGCTTGTCAACTGATCTCATCAATATTTACAGAACCGCTTTTGTCTTGACCGATCATGAGGTAACGACGAAGGAAGAAGCGCTGGATCGTATCAGAAGAGGAATGTACGTCATGATGCGAGAAGGGTCAGTCGCCAAAAATACAATGAAAGTGCTGCCGGCTGTTAATGAAAAGAATGCGCGCCGTTTCTTTTTCTGTACTGATGATAAACACGTAGATGATTTATTGTCAGAGGGAAGTGTGAATCATCAGGTGAAAATGGCTATTCAAGCAGGTCTTGATCCGTTTTTGGCATACCAATTGGGAAGCCTGAATGCAGCGGAATGCTACGGACTAGATACAAAGGGAGCGATTGCTCCGGGATTTGACGCCGATTTGCTCTTTATTTCAGATGTGGAAAATGTCACTGTCACAAAGACGTTGGTAAAAGGACAAACTGTTGCTGAAGATAATAAAGCAGTCTGTCAGGCGCATGCTCATACGCTAACACCAGACCCGGCGCTGCTTCATTCCGTTAACCTTGCTGCTCCTCTTTCCGAACAGGATTTTCATATGCCAATTGATCCCCAGCAGCAGATGAATGTCATTCAAATCATACCAAATCAGCTTGAAACACGCCTGGTGAGTGTTCCGGCTCCGGAAGCACCCATTTTTCAGCCTGATATCGATCTTGACTTGTTAAAGATTGCAGTCGTGGAACGGCATAAGGGATTAAAAGAAACGGGACTTGGTATTGTGAAAGGATTTGGTTTGAAAAGCGGGGCGATTGCAACAACGATTTCACACGATTCGCATAATATCATTGCCGTGGGGACAAATGACACCGATATCGCAGCCGCAGTTAATAAGCTGCAGGAAATTGGCGGCGGATTAACAGTTATAAAAGATGGGGAAGAACTTCACTCGGTTCCTCTGCCGATTGCGGGGTTATTATCCGACCAATCTGCAGAATTAGTGAATCAAAGCTTAATGACGCTTCATGAAAAGCTCTCATTCATCGGTTTCAAAGACCGGTTTAACCCATTTTTGACGCTTTCATTTTTGGCTTTGCCTGTCATTCCTGACATCAAAATGACGACAACAGGGTTGTTTGATGTAAAGTCATTTCAGCATATAGCACTGCAATAAAAAAGATGCACTCCTAAGTGAGTGCATCTTTTTTTAAACCTCCATAATGATCGGAAGGATCATTGGGCGGCGTTTCGTTTTTTCATATAAGAACGGAGCAAGCGTGTCCGTGATCTCATTTTTGATTTCTGACCATTGAGTGGTTTTTCGTTCCATGACTTTTTGCAAGTGGTTTGAAATGAGCTCCTGGGCGTCATTGATCAAATCACCTGATTCTCTCATGTAAACAAACCCTCTGGAAATCAAGTCAGGGCCCGCTGAAATCTTAAAGTCATCCATATCTATGCTGACAACGACGATCACAAGACCTTCTTCAGAAAGAATTCTGCGGTCGCGAAGCACGATATTTCCAATATCACCGATACCGCTACCGTCGATGTATACTGAACCGGATGGGATTTTACCGGCAACTGAAGCTTCATCGCCTTTAAGCGCCAATACTTCACCGTTATCCATGATAAAGCAGTTTTCTTCAGGGATGCCGCAATCTGTCGCAAGCTTGACATGCATCTTTTGCATTCTGTACTCACCGTGAATCGGCATGAAGAATTTAGGCTTGATTAAACGAAGCATCAGCTTTTGTTCTTCCTGTCCGCCGTGACCGGATGTATGGATATCATTAAGAGGTCCGTGAATAACCTCGGCCCCCGCGCGATACAGCTGGTTAATTGTGCGGCTCACGCTGATTGTGTTGCCCGGGATAGGGGATGAAGAAAATACGACTGTATCTCCAGGATTGATTGAAATCTGCCGGTGTGTGCCGTTTGCAATTCTGGATAAAGCCGCCATCGGTTCCCCTTGGCTTCCTGTACATAGGATCGTTACTTTATTGGCAGGAATGCGATTGATTTCGTTATGTTCAATAAACGTATTTTTAGGACAGTTAATATAGCCGAGAGTTTGTCCGATTTCGATAGCCGATTCCATACTGCGTCCAAATACGGCAACTTTTCTTCCATTTAATACAGCAGCCTCAATTACCTGCTGCAAGCGGTGAATATTCGACGCAAATGTAGCGAAGATAACTCGGCCGTCCACCTTGCGGAAAATGTCATGAATGCTTTCTCCGACACGGCGTTCAGACATAGTGAACTCCGGGTTTTCACTGTTTGTGCTGTCTGAAAGGAGGCACAGAACGCCTTCTTTGCCGATTTCTGCCATTTTCGTTAAGTTTGCCGGCTCGCCGACTGGAGTAAAGTCGAATTTGAAATCTCCAGTATGTACGATGTTTCCGGGCGGCGTTTTTACAACAATACCGTAGGAATCCGGAATACTGTGTGTTGTTCTAAAGAATGACACAGCCGTTTTGCGAAATTTTACGATATCATCCTCACCGATGATGTTAAGCTTAGTCTGTCTTAATAATCCGTGCTCTTCAAGTTTATTCCGAAGTAAGCCGATCGCGAGTTTACCGCCGTAAACGGGAATATTGACTTGTCTAAGCAGGTACGGGATGCCGCCGATATGGTCTTCGTGCCCGTGAGTGATAAAAAGCCCTTTAATTTTATCTTCGTTTTTGACTAAATACGTGTAATCGGGAATGACGTAATCAATACCGAGCAGTTCGTCCTCGGGAAACTTGATCCCCGCGTCAATCAGCACAATTTCATCCTGAAACTGCACCGCATACGTATTTTTACCGATTTCACCCAGTCCTCCGAGGGCGAAAACAGCAGTCTGATCGTTTTTTACAAATTTCATACCGCTCATAACTCCAATACTTTAAAATTTTCACTCTGTTGCTCATATTCTAAAAAAGCACCGTCAACAGGTGTGATAAATTCAATATTAAATTTCTTGTCTTTCAGTTTCGTTCTGACGTCACGCTCTGATACGCCTTCAATATAAAGTGAATCTGTTTTTTCCCGAACAGGTACTTCCTCAGCTTTTTTTTGATAAAATACCTTATAAATCATCCAAATCTCTCCTTAAATGCCGTATGTTAGACTCGCTTATTCTATTATATTCGAAAACGGAATATAAGGAAAGTCTTGAGCAAAATAAGGACCTTTCAAAAAGGGACAGATCCCTTATCAGGCAATGGCTTTCCTTCGGAGCATTCCGTTCCATTGTCTTCTGAGTTTCTTTTTTAATTTCCGAAGCATAACGCGGTCCCTCCTTCGATTGATACTTGTCCAAGGCTGTTTTATACAAATAGTATGCGGAGTTTAGCACGGACTTTTCGTGGATATTAATGGAATTTTATTTTGTTTTTGAGGGAAATGGTTTGCTGAACTGAAATCTTTTTGTATGATGAGTGTGGGAATTGCAGATTTAGACGATAAAGGGGAATAACGATGGACTCAAAATTAATTTTTTTCGATATTGACGGCACGATATATGATCACGACAAAAAGATACCGGAAAGCACAAGAAAAACGGTAGCGGAGCTTCAGAGGCAGGGGCACCATGTGTTTATCGCCAGCGGGCGGTCCCCGTTTCTGGTGAAGCCGATTTTAGAGGAGTTAGGCATTCACTCATTTATTTCCTATAACGGTCAGTATGTCGTCTTTGAAAATGAAGTGATTTATAAGAATCCGCTGCCTGAAGAGGCAATCAGAAGATTGTTAAAGCAGGCGGGAGAAGGGAGCCACCCGGTTGTATTTATGGCTGAAGATACAATGAAAGCGACTGTTGCTGACCATCCTCATGTCTTGGAGGGAATCGGCAGCCTGAAAACCGACTATCCTGAAACCGATGACCTTTTCTATGAAGGAAAAGAAATTTTTCAGCTTCTGTTGTTTTGCCAGGATGAAGAAGAAAAAGTTTATGGGGCTTTTCCAGAATTCGATCTTGTGCGCTGGCATGAGCTTTCGACTGATGTGCTGCCGCGCGGCGGATCAAAGGCAGAGGGGATTAAAAAAGTAATCGAGCGCCTTCCGTTTGATATCAGCGATACATATGCCTTCGGTGACGGATTAAATGATCTGCAAATGATTCAGTTTGTCGGAACAGGCGTTGCCATGGGAAATGCCGTTCCTGAATTAAAAGAAGTTGCGGATTTTGTAACAAAGCCTGTAGATGAGGATGGAATTGCTTATGCTGTCAAAGAATTAGGCCTGCTAAAATAAAAAGGCGGCTGGCACTTATAGTGTCAGCCGCATATTTTCTTTTAGCGGTCAATCGCCATCGCGTTTTCAGGTTCTTTAAATGGATTTTCTTTATCGATATGATCATAAAACATAACGCCATTTAAATGGTCGATTTCATGCTGAAATACAATCGCCGGAAATCCTTTTAAACGAATGTCTATTTGTTCTCCCTCCAGTGTTGTTCCTTTCACTCTGATACGAGCGTAGCGCGGAACATAGCCGGGAATTGCCTCATCAACTGACAGGCAGCCTTCACCGCTTGTTAAATAGCTTCTTTCAACGGAATGGCTGACGATCTTCGGGTTAAACAATGCATAGCTGTATAACTTCCCGGAAGCATCTTCTGCATGGACTGCGATCATCCGTTTATTAATATTAATTTGAGGTGCCGCAAGTCCTACGCCGGGGCGCAGATTGTATTTTTCAGCTAATTCCGGATTTTGGCTGTTTTTTACGAATTCAATCATATCTGCCAGCTGCTGTTTTTCTTCTTCTGTGGCAGGCAGCCCGACAGGCTCTGCTGTCTCTCTTAAGGCAGGGTGGCCGTCGCGCACGATGTTTTCCATAGTAATCAAGAAACTTCACTCCTAAAGCTTAATATGTAAATTATATCGGATTTCTTCGTAAAGGTGCAACGAAACGAATGACCAGCCGTAAAGGCTGGTCAGTGTTTTACTGTGTAATTAGCAACAGCCTCCGCCTAAATAAGCAGCTCCAACAATGATTAACAGAATGAATAAAACAACGATTAACGCAAATGTGCGGCCATATCCTGCTCCGCCATATCCGTAACCATAACTGCAGCAGCCTCCGCCGTAACCATATCCATAACCGTACATGAACATAACCTCCTCTTTTAATTACGCCAGAGCCTTGTAGTAGGCATAGCGTCTACAATAACCTATGTAAAAACAAAAAAGTTGTATGGTCATCTGTCCTGATTTTTCACGATTAGATCTTATTTTTTACTCAGAAAGCCATGCGATAACCACCTGGCTATTGTCAAATATCTCTATGGATTCTATAGTAGAAATTGTCAAGATTGGGGGATTTAACGTGAAAGACAGAATAAAACGGCGCTACGGTGTGAAAATCGGAGCCTTTTGCGCTGTGGCTTTACTATTAACCGGATGTGTGGGACAGGACCCGCTGGATTCACTTCATGACTCATTAGAAAAAGTCGCTGATCTAGAAAAACCGTTTCAAGAAGAACAGAAAACGCTCGAAGAATTAGAGAAGAAAGAACATGCTCTCTACAATGATGTCATCAAGCTCAATATGGATGATTATAAAAAAATCGTTTCATTATCAGACGAAGCGCTAGAGAATGTAAATAAACGCGAAGAACATCTAAAGCTTGAAAATGAGAGCATCGAAAAATCCGAATCAGAATTTGAGGAAGCCAAAAAATCCGCAGAAAATATTAAGGATAAACACATCAAGGCAAAAGCCGAGACTGCGGCAGATCATATGAAAAAAAGATATGCTGCATACAGCTCTATGTTTGAAGAATATGAAAAAGCCATTAAACTTGATAAAAAACTGTATAAGCTGCTGAAAGACAAAGACTTGACGCTGGATAAGCTTGATCAGCAGATTGAAAAAGCGAATGCATCTTATAAAAAAGTCCTTAAACAAAGCGGAGAATTTGATGTGCAAACGGAGAAATATAATAAAGCCCGCGAAGATTTATATGACGCCGCAGGCTATCATATAAAAAAGAGCTGACTATGATCAGCTCTTTTTTTAAATTCTATTCAAAATTTAAATTTCTATTGTAGTACAGTGCGATAGGTTATACTAGTACAGTTTGAGGTACAGGCTGCATCTGTTTTTTTATAGAAAATGTAAAGCGAATACATTTATTGAAAATCAGCGATGAAAACGATTGACGGTTCTTCTTTATATGGTGTAAACTAATCCATGTTAAGCGGTGTTGTATTAGTTTTTTACAACTTCGAAATAATACAGTTCAAAGCAGAGTGTAACTATCCTACATAAATGGTTTCGGCAAACTGGGGATCGGCTAAAATATATACGACTTACTGCTGATACTTTAGGGTACCCTAAGTTTGTATGTATAAAAGGAATGCACGTCTAATGACTGTTTAAAAGAAAGGAAGAGGTGACTTTAGTATGGCTGCAAAAACGAAAAAAGTAATCGTTGATAGTAAGAAGCAATTTGATGCCATTAAAAAGCAGTTCGAAACGTTCCAAATTTTAAATGAAAAGGGAGAAGTCGTGAATGAAGCGGCGATGCCTGATTTAACTGATGATCAACTGAAAGAGCTTATGCGCCGCATGGTATTTACGCGTGTGCTTGATCAGCGCTCTATCTCATTAAACCGTCAAGGACGTCTCGGATTCTACGCTCCTACTGCGGGCCAAGAAGCTTCTCAGATTGCTACACATTTCGCGCTTGAAAAAGAAGACTTCGTTCTTCCGGGATACCGTGATGTGCCTCAGTTAATCTGGCACGGCCTTCCATTATATCAAGCGTTCCTGTTCTCTCGCGGACATTTCCGAGGAAACCAAATGCCTGATGATGTGAATGCCCTTTCTCCACAAATCATTATCGGTGCTCAATACATTCAAACGGCCGGTGTTGCGCTAGGTCTTAAAAAACGCGGTAAGAAAGCTGTCGCAATCACTTACACTGGTGACGGCGGAGCTTCACAAGGGGACTTCTACGAAGGAATTAACTTTGCCGGCGCTTATAAAGCACCTGCGATCTTCGTTGTACAAAACAACCGTTACGCGATTTCAACTCCAGTTGAAAAACAATCTGCAGCAGGCACAATTGCACAAAAAGCAGTAGCTGCCGGTATTGTGGGTGTACAAGTAGACGGAATGGATCCGCTTGCTGTATACGCTGCAACTGCTGAAGCACGCGAACGGGCGATTAACGGTGAAGGCCCGACACTGATTGAAACACTGACCTTCCGTTATGGCCCGCACACGATGGCTGGTGACGATCCGACTAAATATCGCACAAAAGAAATCGAAAACGAGTGGGAGCAAAAAGATCCGCTTGTACGCTTCCGTGCGTTCCTTGAAAACAAAGGCCTATGGTCTGAAGAAGAAGAAACAAAAGTAATCGAGGATGCAAAAGAAGAAATTAAGCAGGCGATCAAAAAAGCGGATGCTGAGCCTAAGCAAAAAGTAACTGATTTAATGAAAATCATGTTCGAAAAAATGCCTCATAACCTTGAGGAGCAATTTGAAATTTATACACAGAAGGAGTCGAAGTAAGCCATGGCGCAAATGACAATGATTCAAGCAATCACGGATGCGTTACGCACAGAACTGAAAAATGACGAAAATGTCTTAGTTTTCGGAGAAGACGTTGGTGTTAACGGCGGCGTATTCCGTGCGACAGAAGGATTGCAAAAAGAATTCGGTGAAGACCGTGTGTTTGACACGCCACTTGCTGAATCTGGTATCGGCGGTCTTGCCCTTGGTTTAGGCTTAAACGGCTTCCGTCCGGTAATGGAAATCCAATTCTTCGGATTTGTTTACGAAGTAATGGATTCAGTTTCTGGCCAAATGGCTCGTATGCGTTACCGTTCTGGCGGACGCTGGACTTCACCTGTAACCATTCGTTCTCCGTTCGGCGGCGGTGTTCATACTCCTGAGCTTCACGCTGACAGCTTAGAAGGTCTTGTTGCACAACAGCCTGGTATCAAAGTTGTTATTCCATCAACTCCTTACGATGCCAAAGGACTTTTGATTTCTGCGATCAGAGACAACGATCCTGTTGTTTTCTTAGAGCACATGAAGCTTTACCGTTCTTTCCGTCAGGAAGTTCCTGAAGAAGAATACACAATTGAGCTTGGCAAAGCTGACGTAAAACGTGAAGGTACTGACCTTTCAATCATCACTTACGGCGCAATGGTTCATGAATCATTAAAAGCTGCCGAGGAGCTTGAAAAAGACGGCATTTCTGCTGAAGTTGTCGACCTTCGCACTGTAAGCCCGCTTGACATTGATACAATCATCGCATCTGTAGAAAAAACAGGACGCGCGATTGTTGTTCAAGAGGCACAAAAACAAGCCGGTATTGCTGCAAACGTAGTAGCAGAAATTAATGACCGTGCGATCTTGAGCTTGGAAGCACCTGTACTTCGCGTGGCTGCGCCTGATACAGTATTTCCTTTCTCTCAAGCGGAGAGCGTATGGCTTCCAAACCATAAAGATGTTCTTGAAACAGCAAGAAAAGTACTTGAATTTTAATCAAACTGCATAATCGAGAGGGAAGATGAACGTTTTCCCTCTATTATATATCTGTTTTCAATGCTTACGTTGTAAACTTTAAAATTGCTTAATCAAACTAGGAGGTCGAGAACTGTGGCATTTGAATTTAAACTTCCAGATATCGGGGAAGGTATCCACGAAGGCGAAATCGTAAAATGGTTTGTCAAGCCTAACGATGAGGTTGACGAAGATGATGTACTGGCGGAAGTCCAAAATGATAAAGCAGTAGTAGAAATTCCTTCACCTGTTAAAGGAAAAGTATTAGAATTAAAAGTTGAAGAGGGAACGGTTGCAACTGTTGGACAAACGATCATTACGTTTGATGCACCTGGTTACGAAGACCTTCAATTTAAAGGCAGCGATGAGTCTGGCGACGCAAAAACTGAAGCACAAGTTCAGTCTACTGGTGAAGCTGGACAAGATGTTGCGAAAGAAGAGCGTGCTGAAGAGCCTGCTAAAGAAACTGGCGCAGGACAGCAGGATCAAGCTGAAGTTGACCCGAACAAACGCGTGATCGCTATGCCTTCTGTACGTAAATACGCTCGTGAAAAAGGCGTAGATATCCGTAAAGTAACAGGTTCAGGCAACAACGGACGTGTTGTGAAAGAAGATATCGACAGCTTTGTAAACGGAGGAGCGCAAGAAGCTGCGCCGCAAGAAACGGCTGCACCTCAAGAAACAGCTGCTAAACCGGCTGCTGCACCGGCTCCAGAGGGTGAATTCCCAGAAACTCGCGAAAAAATGAGCGGTATCCGTAAAGCAATTGCAAAAGCGATGGTTAACTCTAAACATACTGCTCCTCACGTAACACTAATGGACGAAGTGGACGTAACAAACCTTGTTGCACATCGTAAACAGTTCAAACAGGTTGCTGCTGATCAAGGCATCAAGCTGACATACTTGCCTTACGTTGTAAAAGCTCTTACATCTGCACTGAAAAAATTCCCTGTTTTAAACACGTCAATTGACGATAAAACAGATGAAGTAATCCAAAAACATTACTTCAACATCGGTATTGCTGCTGACACTGAAAAAGGCTTGCTTGTGCCAGTTGTAAAAAATGCAGACCGTAAAGCGATCTTTGAAATTTCTGATGAGATCAACAGCCTTGCAACAAAAGCTCGTGAAGGCAAGCTTGCTCCGGCTGAAATGAAAGGCGCATCTTGCACAATTACAAACATCGGTTCAGCCGGCGGACAATGGTTCACTCCGGTTATCAACCATCCAGAAGTTGCGATTCTTGGTATCGGACGCATTGCAGAAAAAGCGATTGTTCGTGATGGCGAAATCGTAGCAGCTCCAGTCTTAGCTCTTTCTCTCAGCTTCGACCACCGTATGATCGACGGAGCGACTGCGCAAAATGCACTAAATCACATCAAGCGTTTACTGAACGATCCACAATTAATTTTAATGGAGGCGTAATGTTATGGTAGTAGGAGATTTCCCTATTGAAACAGATACTCTTGTAATTGGTGCGGGACCTGGCGGCTATGTAGCTGCCATCCGCGCTGCACAGCTTGGACAAAAAGTAACAGTCGTTGAAAAAGCAACTCTTGGAGGCGTTTGTCTGAACGTTGGATGTATCCCTTCAAAAGCGCTGATCAATGCTGGCCACCGTTATGAGAATGCTAAGCATTCTGATGACATGGGAATCACTGCTGAGAACGTAACAGTTGATTTTACAAAAGTTCAAGAGTGGAAAACTTCTGTTGTTAACAAGCTTACTGGCGGTGTAGCAGGTCTTCTTAAAGGCAACAAAGTAGATGTAGTAAAAGGCGAAGCTTACTTTGTAGACAGCAATTCAGTTCGTGTAATGGATGAGAATTCTGCTCAAACATACACGTTCAAAAACGCAATCATTGCGACTGGTTCTCGTCCTATCGAATTGCCAAACTTCAAATATACTGAGCGTGTCCTAAATTCAACAGGCGCTTTGGCTCTTAAAGAAATTCCTAAAAAGCTTGTTGTTATCGGCGGCGGATACATCGGAACTGAGCTTGGAACTGCGTATGCAAACTTCGGCACTGAGCTTGTTATTCTTGAAGGCGGAGATGAAATTCTTCCAGGCTTCGAAAAACAAATGAGTTCCCTTGTAACTCGCAGACTGAAGAAAAAAGGCAACGTTGAAATCCATACAAACGCGATGGCTAAAGGCGTTGAAGAAAAAGCTGACGGCGTAACAGTCACTTTCGAAGTAAAAGGTGAAGAAAAAACCGTTGATGCTGATTACGTACTGATTACTGTCGGACGCCGTCCAAATACTGATGAACTTGGTCTTGAGCAAGTCGGTATTGAAATGACTGACCGCGGTGTTATCAAAACTGACAAACAGTGCCGCACGAACGTACCTAACATCTATGCAATCGGTGATATCATTGAAGGACCGCCGCTTGCTCACAAAGCATCTTACGAAGGTAAGATTGCTGCAGAAGCGATCGCTGGAGAGCCTGCAGAAATCGATTACCTTGGTATTCCTGCGGTTGTCTTCTCTGAGCCTGAGCTTGCATCAGTCGGTTACACTGAAGCACAAGCGAAAGAAGAAGGCCTTGACATTGTTGCTGCTAAATTCCCATTTGCAGCAAACGGCCGCGCGCTTTCTCTTAACGAAACTGACGGCTTCATGAAGCTGATCACTCGTAAAGAGGATGGCCTTGTAATCGGTGCGCAAATCGCCGGCGCAAGCGCTTCTGACATGATTTCTGAATTAAGTTTAGCTATCGAAGGCGGCATGACTGCTGAAGATATCGCTATGACAATTCATGCGCATCCAACATTGGGTGAAATCACAATGGAAGCTGCTGAAGTGGCAATCGGAAGCCCGATTCACATCGTAAAATAATACAGATGACATAAAAAACAGCCCCGCTGTAAGCGAGGGCTGTTTTATTTATTTAGACAGTACATGCTGTAATGGTTTAATGATGTCTTCTTTCTTTTTCACACATCCCTCTATTTTCACAACGACATGCCGCTGATCAACTACCATGAGAGTAGGGACGGTTTCGATTTCATCTTCCCAGCCTTTTCTGTTATCGTATACCTTCATTTTATCTATTTGATCCGGATAATCCTTTTCTAAATCAAGCAGAGCATCATAATATGACGCCTCTTGATCAATTTGATTTTCATCAGAAAAAAATAGGATTTGAGTATGGTGAATGCTGTCAATTCGGCTTTTTTTTATTGGATTGATTGTGGAAAGGGTGCAGCCCGATAAAGCAAATACTATCATCAGTATGGGAAATACCGCGCGATATCGCATCTATCTTCTCCTCTGTATAAACCATAGTAAACTAGTTTTAGTTTATCACGAGTAACCGCGTCATCTGCTTCTTGTTACCTAATTGTTATATAATTGAAAACGTTTTTAAAGAGAGATAACATCTCTTTAAACCCAATACTCTGAACGCCACACATTATTCATCGCGAATCATTTGCAATTTCGTTACACTATTCAAAAAAAGTTCGCGAAAACATGAAATCACAATGTCTTTTCAGCATAAGTATCGAATGAAAGCGTATGTTAAGAAGATGATAATTCAGGTAACCGAAAATAAAAAACATGTAACATTAAAAGTTTTTGAAATAAATGTGTTATACAGTTTGTTGTTGACATTTTAAATGTGACATATTAATATAATACCAACAAAAGAAATTAAGCGTTTTCAAAATTAAAAGAAATGGGGAATGAGAGATGGGTACGATTGTTTGCCAAGATTGTAACGAAGCCATTCATTACTTCGAGGATGAGAAGGTTACAACGTTATACGGAACATGCTGCGGACAATGTCAGTGTCCTCTTGATGAAGAGTAAGAAAAAGCATGCGGCTAAGCCGCATGCTTTTTGTATTTATTGAATAGCTTTTTGCTCTTTTATGACTCGAATCATGCTCAAAGTAGAATCCTCCGGTCCTTGAACCGGAAGCCCGGCATCAATGTTTTTGAAGATGTAGCTGATATTTTCTTCTGTAATAATCTCGCCGGGGATAAAGATAGGAATTCCAGGAGGATACACCATCACAAATTCAGCGATAATCCGTCCTGCTGCTTCTTTTAATGGAACAACTTCTGTATTTGCATAGAAAGCGTCACGCGGTGTCATCGCCAGTAATGGGATTTCTGGAAGCAGTACCTTTGTCTGTTTATGCGTAACATCATTTGCTGACATTTGACGCGCTATCTCTTTTAAAGCTTCCACAAGGCGATCTGCATCGTTCTGGCTGTCACCAGGTGTGAAGATACACAAAATGTTGTACAGATCTGAAAGCTCTACTTCGATATTAAAGGATTCCCGCAGCCACTTCTCGACATCATGTCCTGTGAGCCCGAGGTTTTTAACTGAAATAATTAATTTTGTCGGATCATAATTGTAAGCCGCTTTAGAACCGAGAATTTCAGAACCGACACAGTAAATGCCGTCAATTTGGTTCAGACGTTCTCTCGTCTGATTAGCAAGCTTCAACGTTTCTTCAGCAAGCTGATAGCCTTCTGTCGCAAGCCGTTTTCTGGCGACGTCCAAAGAGGCTAGAAGCAAATAAGAAGTAGACGTGGTTGTCAGCATGCTGAGTATCGATTGCACTCTGTCTTTAGAAACAAGGCCTTCTTTCATGTTTAGAATAGAGCTTTGTGTCAGTGATCCGCCTAGCTTATGCACACTTGTGGCAGCCATGTCTGCACCTGCCTGCATCGCTGAAAGCGGAAATTGGTCGTGAAAATGAATATGAACGCCGTGTGCTTCATCGACCAGAACCGGCACATCAAAGGAATGGGCTAGTTCTACGATGCTTTTTAAATCAGCAGCTACTCCGAAATATGTCGGGTTGATCACAAGAAGCCCTTTGGCATCAGGATGTTCATTCAGCGCACGTTTAGCGGATTCAAGTGTAATGCCGTGAGAGATGCCCAGTTCATTGTCAATTTCAGGATGAATAAAGATTGGGACAGCTCCGGAAAATACAATAGCTGACATAATGGATTTGTGCACATTTCTTGGAATGATGATTTTATCTCCAGGTCCGCAGACAGCCATCACCATTGTCATGATTGCACCGCTTGTTCCCTGAACAGAAAAAAAGGTGTGATCCGCGCCGAAAGCTTCGGCCGCCAAATCCTGCGCTTCTTTAATAATGCCTTTAGGCGCATGCAGGTCATCTAATGGTTCAATATTAATCAAATCTATACTTAACGCGTTTTCACCGATAAATTGTCTGAACTCTGGATCCATTCCTGCCCCTTTTTTATGGCCGGGAATGTGGAATTGAACAGGCTGTCTGCTTGCGTGCTTTTTCAGGCCTGTGTATAAGGGTGTTTCATGTTGCGACAATTGTTTTCCCACCTTTGTAGTAATACCTATGCATATTAGTGTGTATTAAAATCAGTTTCTCAACCGTTTTTTAGACGTAAAACAAATGAATTATATTATGAACTTGAAAGAATGTAAAGAACAATTTATGATCAAATGAAGATGCTTTTTGTAAAAGGAAAGCGAATCTATAAGGAGTGAAGAAAATGGAATACCAATATCCGATGAATGAAGATTGGACAACCGAAGAAGCAGTGGATGTGATTGCATTTTTCCAGCAGGTTGAGCTGGCTTATGAAAAGGGAGCCGACCGTGAAGAGCTGCTAAAGACGTATCGGCGATTCAAAGAAATTGTGCCGGGAAAAGCTGAAGAAAAAAAGCTGTGCGGCGAGTTTGAGGAACAAAGTACATACTCTCCTTATCGTACGGTCAAGCAGGCGAAGGAATCTGACCAGGCAAAGATTAAGATGTAAAAGGAAAAGAGCCGGATGAGGTCCCGGCTCTTTTTTTATGCTTGTGATACTTTTTGGGTTAAGCGGTACAGAAATGCAAGGTGCTGGAAGGCATCATCGATTCGCTGAAGGAATTCTTGGTTATTCATATTCAGCACCTCTTCTTTTTGAAGCTGAATGCCGCATAACAGCTCGGCTTTCTTTATTGTCTGCAACCGTTCGAACATTGTCTTGAGCTGTTCCTTGCCCATTTCTGACTGCTTATGGACCCCTGGTTTTGTGTGATCCGCAGACCAAACAAAGCTGTCTGGAATGTGATTTGTAACGCTGTCTTGATTCGCTTCAAGCAATTTGCCGTATTCTTCTTTTATAGGGGACTCATAAATGATCGCGAACCAAACAAAAACATGGCTCTCCCACAAGCCGATTTGAAAATGCGGCAGTTTTTTATAGCCTCTTTTGCTGTTTGCGAATGCCACCCAGCTGTCTGCAGGAGGGTTGACTGATCTCCTTGCATGCTTGGCCACATGGGGAAACATTTCATCTCCGGTTAAAGCGGATAATGTCGGGGCAAAGTGCTCGCCTAAAGCAGTCAGCTTCGGACGAACCCGCTCTTTTAACACCTCCATGCGCGCGTCTAAGCCGTCTATTGTAAATGTGTTAAAGTCTTCTTCAGTAAAACGCATTTGTGTCATGATTTTCCTCCTTCATGCTAAGTATACATATTTTATCACAGTTAGAACGCGCAGCAAAAAGATGAGCACGCGTTTGAAGAGAGGGGGAATGTGGTAATAAACGAATAGGTAAACACACAATTTTCAGAATCATGTTACAGGTAAATAGAAGAATCATAGGATATAAGAAGTATCATTGTTGAATGGCAAAATGGGATGCTTTTTTAAAACAAATGATCTCTGGAAGGGGCGAAAGACAATGAGGCAAGTTGTGAAAGAGGGATTTAGGGAAGAGAAAAACAACCGTGTAGCTGTCTGGAGACTAGAGGTTGATTATGAATTGGCAACCCTTTATGAGGCAATGCAAAAGGAAAATGACGAACAAATTGAGCTAAGCAAAAATAAACTTGAACGTCTCAGAAAAGAATGGATTCGCCTCAACGGGTAAAAAGCTATAGTGAAAACGAACCGCGTGAATGGTTCGTTTTTACGTGAGAAGGCATATTTTTCATTTTCCTTGCTTTTTCACCGCCGTTATCAGTATCCTATAAAATAAAGGTCTACATAGAAAAGAGGTACGCATGAATGACAAATTGGACGGAAATTGATGAGACTGCAAAGAAATGGATAAAAGAAGCAGGCGCAAGAATTAAACGGTCGATGCACGAAAGCCTGACAATTGAAACAAAATCAAATCCGAATGATTTAGTCACCAATATTGACAAGGAAACGGAAAAGTTTTTTATTGACCGCATCCAAGAAACCTTTCCGGGGCATCGCATACTCGGAGAAGAAGGACAAGGAGACAAACTTCACTCATTGGAAGGTGTCGTCTGGATTATCGATCCGATTGACGGCACGATGAATTTTGTGCACCAGCAAAGAAATTTTGCAATCTCAATCGGTATTTTTGAAAATGGAATTGGCAAAATCGGTTTAATTTACGATGTGGTGCATGATGAACTGTATCACGCGTTTAGCGGTAAAGGTGCTTATATGAATGATACGAAGCTGTCTCCTTTAAAGGAAACCGTTATTGAAGAAGCGATTCTAGCCATTAATGCGACATGGGTGACGGAAAACAGAAGAATTGATCCGGGTGTGCTGGCACCGCTTGTGAAAAGGGTGAGAGGAACACGTTCCTATGGATCTGCCGCTCTAGAACTGGCAAACGTCGCTGCGGGAAGAATTGACGCTTACATTACGATGCGGCTTGCTCCTTGGGATTACGCAGCCGGCTGTGTGCTGTTAAACGAAGTAGGGGGCATTTATACAACGACTGAAGGAGAACCGTTCACCTTTTTAGAAAATCACTGTGTGCTGGCCGGAAACCCATCTATACATAAAACAATATTTGAAGAGTATCTTCATGCTGGAAAGTAGGCCATTTGAGCAGGACGACCTCTGCTTGTTGGAGATGCTCGCGGAGGTTCATCCTGTATGGAAAGAGGAGGAGTTTGGGGAGAAAGATGCAGAAAGCTATATGATCTCCTACTCGATGTATAACGGATCATGGCTTGTTTGGGAAAAAAACGGTCTGCCTGTTGCCGTCAGTTATCATCTTGAATGGGCTCCTTCCAACGGAAAGCCATGGCTGGGAACAGTGCTGGTTGATCCTGCTGAAGAAAGAAAGGGACATGCCAGGAAGATCATTGAACAGATCGGCCAATCGCTTCAAGACAAACATAGAGCACTATTTACAGCGGTTCCGATTGACCGGAATGAATGGATCCTGTTTTTGAGCCAATGCGGCTTTGAACAGCTCAAGACGGAGAAAGATGAGGCTGACAAGCTGTACATAATCATGGTAAAGCCTTTAGTTTAAGCTGCCGTATACATGACGGCAGCTTATTTTCATGCGCAAAAAACCTCCCAATCTTTAACGATCGATTGAGAGGCGAGCCTGGTGAAAAACCAGGGGGGTTATTTTTTTACGGCATGTATATAATGAATGGTTTCAAACGCTGACAAATAATCCGTTCGTTTCTTGAAGAAAAGGTCATTGATTTCGGCTGGTGTTACATGTTCATAGATGAGTAAACCAGCTGAATCTAATGCTTTTTCGATTTCAAGATAAGTAAAACACGATTTCATCGGCTCACCGCTTGCTGAAGCCATTTTCACCATATGTTCAACTCTATTAGACTTTCCTTTTGTTTCAAAGAGCGTTTCGTCTGCGTAATCAAAAACGATAGAGCTTCCGGAGGGGACATGGGCAAATAATTGGTTAAGCAGGCTTTTATTCTCTTCTTTCGTCAAATAATAAGAAACTCCTAAAAGGCTGAAGAACGTTTTTTCGTTATCAAAGCCTTCATCTAAGAGAGGCTGATATGAAAACGTTTTGGTAAAGTCCATAGGAACCAAATGAAGATTCGCTGGAATAGTAAGCCTTGCATCATCCAGTCTTTTCTTTTTCAATTGCTGTGTAGCCGGGTAATCAATTTCAAATATGTCTAAGCTGTCTTCCAGCTCTGGATGCCGGAAGCAGAATGTATCTAATCCGGCGCCAAGAATGACATACTGTTTTGCTCCCAGCACCACTTCGTTGCGCAATACTTTCTCACAATATGCTGCTCGAGCTAAGGGCGTAGGGGAAAGCTGGACTTGTGTAATCCACTTTAGTATCTCCTCTGGGTCATCTTGAAGCTTTTGGGCAATATCTTTATTGAAAAACTGTATGCCTTGTATCATATTTTGACTAATATCAGAAAACTCTTTTTCAGAAATAAGGTCTTTGGCGAGATAATCGTCAAAAATTTCAGGTGTATCATATTGACTGTGATAGGCTCGGCTAAATGCTGATATCAAAGCTGTTAAACTGGACTCATTTTCCCTCATATCATGTCCTCCTGATAAACAAAAATAAGATTCCCCTGGCCAGGAGAACCTTATTATACACACAAAAATATTAATAGTAAATTATAGCATAAATAAAAATTTTTGTCAATGTATTTGAGGCTGGAAGAGTAAGATTCTTCTATTCAATTTTTGGCTGTTTAAATGAGAATGAAAGAATGTTTTTACAATACGAAGTGTTTGGTCTTGGGTAAACCGATATGTCCGGCACCTTTTACTTTATACATAATTCACCATGACCTGCTTTTGTAAGTGCTCTGTATAAATCAGCGCTTTGCTTATACAGAACAACGTCATTCTGATCACCGTACATTATGAGAAGCGGAGTCGCCTCGCGATGAACATAAGCGGCTTGTGCCTAGCTCTAGAACCTGAAGTATATTTGTTCCGGTCCAGCAGTCGGGATGAGAGTTTTCATGAGTGTGGAAAAGCTCACCTTCTTCAACAATCTCTTTTGACATCAATGAAGCCCGATTTTTTTAACAATCGGCTGATTTGGCGGATAATGACCGAGTTTGTATTTACACTGTCTGCGATTTGTTCAGAGGCAAGGTGGTCATATGACGGCTATCATGAAACAGCTGCTGATTTTTAAACAAACTTGAAAATCAAGAAAAAGCCTGAGATATCTCAGGCTTTTCATTTAGACATTACAAACCGACGGCTTTCCAGGCTGCTTCAACTTTTGCGGCATCAGTTGAGCCATAAAGGTCACGGGCAGACTGAATGAGGGCGGCCTTCGCATCTTTGAAAGTGGAATAAGGCGTAAGGTACGTTGTTAACGCACGGTAATAAATCTGCTGTGATTTAGATATGCCTAGGCTTGTAATAGTATTGTAAGCGGCTTTGTTTGGAATTCCGCTGTTTATGTGTACACCGCCGTAATCGCCTTCATCTGTATTCGGAAGGTTTTGATAGTTGGCGTAATTGTCAGGCTGGTCATATTTTGTCGGATTGGATAAGCTGCGGAGAGCCGGCTGGCTGACCGTAATGTCTTCACCGATATCCCAGTCTTCTGTATCAGTGAAATAACCGAACACATCAGAGAACGACTCGTTTAATGCCCCAGGCTGATTTTCATAGACAAGGTTGGCTGTTTCTTGAGTGACACCGTGTGTCATTTCATGCGCAGTCACATCCAATGAGCCGGAAAGCGGGGAGAAGAAGGAGCCGTCTCCATCACCGTAAATCATTTGATCCCCTGTCCAAGCGGCGTTATTATAACGGCTGCCGTAGTGAACAGAAGAAACGATTTTACTGCCTTTGTTGTCATAGCTGTTTCGTTTAAATGTCGAGTAAAAATAATCGTACACTTTACCCAGGTTATAGTGGGCATCTACAGCTGCGCGCTGTGATGAAGTTGTGAATTTATTTGTTGTGCTTGAGACAAGTGTTCCCGGAAGGCGGCTTTGTCTGTTTTGTAAATCATACGTGATAATTTGAGTGCCGGTTGGTTTTGACAGATCTCTTAAAACATATTTGCCGCTTTCATAAGAAATATTCAGAGGAACTGTTGCGCCTTTTAGTGTTGTCCCTGATCCTGTTGCGGCTGCATGTTCAACTTTATTTTGCTGTTTTAAAATGGTGCCTGATTCGGCATCCACTAAGACTTCCCAGTTAGCAGGTTCAGGTTCGACATAGCGAATCGTGACATCGTAAGCCAGGCGATAGCCGCCGTCCTCTGTTTCTACCGCTTTTAACTCTGCTTTATCGCTGTTTTTTGCGCTTCCGTTAGAAACGGCGTCAGGTGATTTGCCAATGGCTTTAAAAGCGAGTGCCAGTGCTTTGTCAGAGGATACCTTTTGGCTGTTTTCTGTTTTTGAAGCAGACTGATTGTGCAATTCTCCATTGATCGCATAGACATTGTCAGATTTATCGACGTGAACGATCACTTGCGAATCTTTAATAGGCACTCCGTTAATGACAGGCACATATCGAAAGTGCTTGTACCCAAGAGCGTCAGTTGTGCTTTCCACAAGTTTCAGTCTTTTGGCGGGATCGCCTTTAAACACTTTGCTGTTCTTTTTCAAAAACTGTTTGACAGCTTTGTCATTTGGAGCAGAGAGCTCTGTTTGTGCAATCGCGCTTTTAGGGAGAAAGTTTGTTTGATTCTCCTTAAGCTGGTCATTCTCAGCAGCCTGAACACCCGGAAGGCCGATTGATAAACTCATAAACGAAGCAGCGACAACGACGGACAATTTCTTACCTAAACCCACAATAAATCCCCCTTTTTGAAAATACTGAAAAATCTTTATATCGTTATATTAAACGAGCAATCTGGTATTCTCAACAAAAACTAACATAACTAGACAAAATTGATAGAATTGTCCTGTGTTTATTTTTGTTGAATAATATCAAGATGAGTCAAGTGTCATGTGATGGATGAATTGCAAGAGTTATGTCGTCTTTATATCGAAGGGGGAGATGAGAAATTTTTGGTTTTTATTGAAACTTTTTAACAAGCGGCTTGTCTAACCGGATGAGGCCTCAATAAGAAGTAAAGGATTGTTGTTCGTGTTTGATTTATTCAGTCATTATGTATTGCATTTTGAACAGATATACTGCAAGAGCTCCTGCAGCTAAAGGATCAGCACCAATCCGTTTTGATTTTAAGAGAATTTCAAGAGCTTTCTTATGAGGAAATCGGCGAAATCTTAGGCTGGAGCCTTTCGAAAGTGAAAACCACTCTTCACCGGGCTAGATTAGAGCTCAAGAAAAACATGACGAAAAGAAGAGAGGAGGAGCGGATATGACCTGCTTTCTAGTAAGAGACCTTCTCCCTCTGTATATTGAAGGTGAAAAAGAAACGGAAAACTTCATTGAAAAGCATATGAACACCTGCCGCAGCTGCAGAGAAATGTTTGAACAGATGTCTGAGCCTTTTGAGTTTAAAGATGAACAGCCCCCTCAAGATGCTGTTCTGCCTGAAGAAGAAATCCGTTTTAAACAAAGATACTATGGTTTGCTGATTATTAAAGCAGCCTTCTGGTTTGGCGCTGTGTTTGCTGTGATGCTGATCATCAAACTGCTGATATAAAGGAAAAGCGCTTGCCGGATTTACGGACAAGCGCTTTTATTACATTAAGCTTGCGGATGAAGCATTTGGTAGATGGCTGCAAGCTGTTCTTGAGACAGTGCACCGAAGAGCTTTTCATAAAAATCAGCCTGCTCCGGTGTCGCACCAGCTTCTAAAGCTGCATCTTTATCAAAGCTGTACGCTCCATCTTCTGAAACAATGGATGCCTGCAGAATATGAATTTTAAGGGAAACAGCGGCGAAAAATTGGTCAAGCGCGAGTGCTTCTTTTTCTGTGAAGCCGAGCTCAACAGCTTTTTCTGTATCAAATTTGTAGCTGCCGTCTTCAACATACACACATTGTGAAACAATATCGAAAAATTCAGATGTCGATTCCCACAATTTCGCAATGATTTGAGCCTCTTCTTGTGTCATTCCTAACTCGACAGCTTTTTCACTGTCGAAATAATAAACTCCGTCTTCTTCATATATACATTGATTTAATAAATCGAAAAATGTATTCAGGTCTTCATTTGTGATTGTCTCCTGCAAAGCAGGTGTGCTGTGACTAACTGTTTTTGCGCTTGCGGCATCAGGACCGAAAGTAAGCAGGGTGGCTGAGGTCAGTGCGGCAGTTGTAAGTATGGCTTTTTTTACAAATGGTTTCTTCATGTTTCGTCTCTCCCTTTTGTGAATTGTGGTACAAATCCCATTATAGGGAGAGGCTGGTGTGAGGAAAATAGGCTTTATGGTAGTTTGTGTATATCAATGTCGAACCACTTTCGTTTGGTTAAAAGTGTCATATTTAGAACGATTGTCCATGAATGGATGTTGTTTTGCTTCTTCCCGCCTAGGAAACAGGGGAGATAAGCCTTACGCAACGAAAAAACACCGCATTCATTTGCGGTGTTTTTGATTACAATGTCTTTAGCAAGGATAAGCTTTTAATCGAGTAATCCTTTCTCGCGCATTTTCTTTTTTAACGTAAATCCGCTTCCCATAACGGCGCAAACGAGCACAATGCTGGCGATAATGCCCCACGCGCTTTTTTCGGCGATAAAGACGCCGATCAGCATTATGCTGAAAACCGCTGCAAATGCAAATAATAATAAAAGCCAATTCATTTTTTTCATATTTCCATCCCCTTTTACGTCTTATAATAAGTTTACAGAAAAACGTGACGCTTTTAAAGAGGATGTGTGGTATAATATGAAAGTTATCTAATTTTTTTAGGAGATGAAAAAGTGAAACTTCGAAATGATCTTCGCAACATCGCGATTATTGCCCACGTTGACCATGGGAAAACGACTCTAGTCGATCAGCTTTTACACCAGGCTGGTACATTCCGTGCCAACGAACAAGTTGCTGAACGCGCAATGGACTCAAACGATCTTGAACGCGAACGCGGCATTACAATTTTGGCGAAAAATACTGCGATTAACTATAAAGATACACGCATTAATATTTTGGATACCCCTGGACACGCAGACTTTGGGGGAGAGGTAGAACGGATTATGAAAATGGTTGACGGCGTACTGCTTGTCGTTGACGCATATGAAGGCTGCATGCCTCAAACTCGTTTCGTTCTGAAGAAAGCTCTTGAGCAAAATTTGAACCCGGTTGTTGTTGTGAACAAAATCGACCGTGATTTCGCACGTCCTGAAGAAGTTATCGATGAGGTTCTTGACCTGTTCATCGAGCTTGACGCAAATGAAGAACAGCTCGAATTCCCGGTGGTATATGCTTCCGCGATTAATGGAACAGCGAGCCTTGACCCTAAGCAGCAAGATGAAAACATGGAAGCTTTATATGAAACGATTATTAAGCATGTTCCGGCACCTGTTGAGAATGCAGATGAGCCGCTTCAATTCCAAGTTGCACTTCTTGATTATAACGACTATGTAGGCCGTATCGGAATCGGACGTGTTTTCCGCGGTACGATGAAAGTCGGTCAGCAGGTTTCTCTTATGAAGCTTGACGGTACAGCTAAATCATTCCGTGTGACAAAAATCTTTGG
Source organism: Bacillus sp. V26 (assembly GCF_034296245.1). Classification (NCBI taxonomy): domain Bacteria; kingdom Bacillati; phylum Bacillota; class Bacilli; order Caryophanales; family Bacillaceae; genus Bacillus; species Bacillus sp. V26. Next base: position 630,859 of record NZ_JAXKQF010000002.1, read on the forward strand.
TTTCCAAGGCTTAAAACGGGTGGAAATTGAAGAAGCAAAAGCGGGAGACCTCGTTGCGGTTTCCGGTATGGAAGATATCAACGTCGGTGAAACAGTCTGTCCTGTAGAGCACCAAGAACCGCTTCCGGTGCTTCGCATTGATGAACCGACACTTCAAATGACATTTGTCGTGAATAACAGCCCGTTTGCCGGCCGTGAAGGGAAATATGTGACAGCCCGTAAAATTGAAGAGCGCCTTCAGTCACAGCTGCAGACTGATGTCAGCTTGCGTGTCGAGCCTACAGCTTCTCCAGATGCTTGGGTGGTTTCCGGCCGCGGTGAGCTTCACCTGTCTATTTTAATTGAAAACATGCGCCGTGAAGGCTATGAGCTTCAAGTGTCAAAACCTGAAGTTATCATCAAAGAAATTGACGGTGTACGCTGTGAGCCTGTAGAGCGCGTGCAAATTGATGTTCCGGAAGAGCATACAGGCTCTGTAATGGAATCAATGGGAGCGCGTAAAGGTGAAATGATCGATATGATTAACAACGGTAACGGTCAAGTCCGTTTAATCTTTACAGTGCCTTCCCGCGGATTGATCGGTTACTCAACAGAGTTCCTGTCATTAACACGCGGCTTCGGTATCCTGAACCATACGTTTGACAGTTACCAGCCGATGCAGGCGGGCCAAGTCGGCGGACGCCGTCAAGGTGTGCTTGTGTCAATGGAAAACGGAAAAGCGACATCTTACGGAATTCAAGGGATTGAAGACCGCGGTGTGATCTTTGTTGAACCTGGTACTGAAGTTTATGAAGGAATGATTGTTGGAGAGCATAACCGTGACAACGACCTTGTTGTCAATGTCAGCAAAATGAAACAGCAGACAAACGTCCGCTCTGCAACGAAAGATCAAACAACAACAATTAAAAAAGCGCGCATCATGTCTCTTGAAGAATCTTTAGAGTACTTAAACGAAGATGAATACTGCGAAGTAACGCCTGAATCCATCCGTTTAAGAAAGAAAATCCTTAATAAAAACGAACGTGAAAAAGCGGCTAAAAAGAAAAAAACAGCAGGATTGTCTTAATCCCTTGCAGAATTTGAAAAGATAGAACCCGTACGCTGCAGGGGAGGGAATCTTTTTGAATGACGTAAGCGAACGCCTGTCGTTCTTCGCCGCTCTATATCAAGTGGACCGGCAGCCAGCAGCAGGCATGTGGCTGCTGTATGGCACCATTTTTGTTTTAGCTGTTATTGTGTTTAAGCTTGGATTTGCAAAACGGCTTCCGGTATTAAAATCAGCAGTGGTGTACTTATTTCTGGCTTTAGGCTGCACTGTTTTGACTTTTCTCGGTGTATTTTTGCCTGTGGCAGAGGGATTGGTCGTCGCTGCATTGATTTTAATCATTTACAAAATTCGGCTGTATCAGTCGAAAAAGGAACAGTCCGCAAAATCATGAAAAAAGACTCAGCATCTTGCTGAGTCTTTTTTTGTATTCTGTATGAATAGCTGACGCTTTATTTTTTAACTTTTTCTTTCTTCTGCTGTCCCGGGTGAAATGTGAACTTTCCGGTTTTCAGCCGTTCTTCTGTTTTTTTGGCAATTCGGTCATGGCATTCCTGGCACATATATGTATGGATCGGACGGTTTCTCAGCCGTTTCGCGATCAGGGTTTCATCATCAATCGTTTCAATTTTATCGCAAATGGAACATTGGACCCTCATCATATCACCTCTTTCACTCTAATATGCATTATATCATGGATCAGATGCTGTCCAAAATAAGAAAAAGCTAAAGCCTTAAGGGCTTTAGCTTAATCATTATTGTTCTTTTTCATATGATGATCAGATTGATCGTTTTGTTCCGTTTCCATTTCCTTCTCTTGCTTTCTGTTTAATTGATCGTTTTGCTGCTTGGTTTGCGGTTCATCTTCATCGTCAATCACATCGTTAGGCACTTCCGGAAGCACCCGGCCGACAATCGCGGCCAGTTCATCTAAAATCCCCGTAACAGGACGGCCTTCACTGATCTCTCTTCCCATTTCATTGAGACGGCTGACGGTATCAGGATCAGCAACCACAACTGCATTGGCGCCGTGCCGATCATTTTTTAAAGCCTGTGCCACAGAGTATTTGATGGTTTCGGCTTTGCTTCTATCCAGGTTATCGTCGACGTCAATTCCTACTACAGCATATCCTCCAAGCACAACAGCTGTCGCATCCTTAACATCCGGCACTTTTTCAGCAACGCCGACAAGATGCTTGGCAATATCAGTTCTAGTTCCATTGTCTTTTGTTTCCTGAGATGTGTCCTTTACGTGAATCGGTTTTGTTTCCTGCTGTCTTGTTGATTCTTTTTCAATATTTTGCTCCTGTCTTCCTTGTTGAACAGCGCATGCGGACAAAATGAGTGTGAGCTGTATGATAATGAAAAGAATTCGCACTTGCGGTTTCCCTCCTTGAAATGCATTCATTAATTTTATTGTTGAATTAACCTTCTATCTTTATTCACAAAAACATATATTTTAGCAGGCATTCACCTTTTTCATCGTAAGAGAAGCAGGAAGAACTTTGACCACCCTTATATCAGGAGGCTGAGACTTGAGTAAAATTTATGTGTTAGATACGAATGTGTTATTACAGGATCCTAACGCTATTTTTTCTTTTGAAGAAAATGAAGTTGTCATCCCTGCTGTCGTTTTAGAAGAGGTTGATTCCAAGAAACGATATATGGACGAAGTTGGGAGGAATGCGAGGCACGTATCTAAGCTGATAGACGCGCTAAGACTGAAGGGGAGGCTGCATGAGAAGGTTCCGCTTGATACGGGGGGAACGCTGCGAATTGAATTGAACCACCGCTCCTTTCACCAGCTTCAAGAAATCTTTATCGAAAAAACGAATGATAATCGTATATTAGCCGTTGCTAAAAACTTAAGCCTTGAAGAAGAGACGAAGGAAGACGGTAGGTCTGTGATCCTTGTCAGCAAGGATGTATTAGTCAGAGTCAAAGCGGATGCCATCGGCCTTCTTGCTGAAGATTTCTTAAATGACAGGGTTGTGGACAATGATGAAATGTACAGCGGATATAAGGATTTATATATAAACCAGCAGCTATTTAGCTCTTTTTACGGAAAAAAACAAATTTCAGTTCAGGATATGAAGCAGCATGCATTTTACCCAAACCAGTTTGCCTTAATGAAGGATGAATTAGGAGGGTCGTCCTCTGCCGTCGGTATTGCGGATAAAACGGGCACGGTCCTAAAAAGACTTGTGTTTGATGATGAACACGTATGGGGAATCAGGCCAAGAAATGTTCAGCAGACAATGGCGTTAGAGCTTTTGCTGCGAGAAGATATTCCGCTGGTGACGCTGATCGGAAAAGCCGGAACCGGGAAAACGTTGCTTGCTTTGGCAGCGGGGCTTTTACAGACAGAAGATTTAGGGATATATAAAAAGCTGGTCGTGGCAAGGCCGATTGTTCCTGTCGGAAAGGATATCGGATACTTGCCGGGTGAAAAAGAGGAGAAGCTAAAGCCTTGGATGCAGCCGATTTTTGATAACTTAGAGTTTCTGTTTAATGCCAAGAAACCGGGAGAGCTCGAGGCGATTTTGGCGGGGATCGGTTCGATCCAGGTAGAGGCGCTGACGTATATCAGAGGGAGAAGCATTCCTGATCAATTTATAATCATTGATGAAGCGCAAAATTTGACCAGGCATGAAGTGAAAACACTTCTTACAAGAGTGGGAGAAGGCAGTAAAATTGTCTTAATGGGCGATCCTGAACAGATTGATCACCCATATTTAGACAGTCTGAATAATGGTCTGGCATATGTCGTTGAGCGGTTTAAAGGACAACCCATCTCCGGCAGTGTGAAGCTTTTAAAAGGTGAGAGATCCGGGCTTGCCCAGCTTGCCGCTGACTTGCTGTGACGATTTAAATGATGTCGATCTCTTTTATATTGGTGATTGGCTGTTTGTGATCAACTGGATCTTCAAAATAAATATGAACCGGGCCGCCTTCCTGAATCGGCTTGCCTGCCTGGCTGAAATGGACAATACTGTTCAGCGCGGTTTCAAGAGGAACGGCGGCTTTACCGGAACTTGTAATAAATACACATTGTGATGCAGAGCTGAGCGGCTCGGCATTTTTCAGCACATTTCCCAATTTCATTGCGAAGCTGCCGTTCATCAGTTTTTGTTTCTCAAATTGTTTTTCCGTCTTTAATGTAGGCGGCGCAATCCGTCCTTCTCTAATAACACGTTCAGTATCAAGGCCAGATTCATTCTCAGCCGTATGAAAATTGACTTCCTGGCCGTCCCCTTTACGGTCAAATGAAAATTTGCGATCATCAAAAATCCATACGCTCGGATCAATCGTAATCGGATATGTAACATTGCCTTTTACTTGTATAACGCTCATGGTATAACCCCCTTCTCTTAAAATTATAAAAGTTTTCGCATGAATTGTCACTTTGTGTAACAAATTATATGTATTGAGATGCTCAGGGAGCGAGGGTGGTCGCATGGTATGCCGGCATAATGACGAGCTGGAAGCGTTAGTGAAAGAAGCGAAAAAGGTGACAGACAAGGGAGAGGTGGCCAGCTACATTCCCGCTTTAGCAAAAGCTGATCAGCACGATCTCTCGGTAGCGATTTATTATTCCAATAATACTTGTCTGTCAGCGGGTGACGTAGAAAAAACATTTACTCTTCAAAGTATATCGAAAGTGCTCTCGCTTGCCCTTGTGTTAATGGAATACGGCAAGGACAGAGTCTTCAGTTATGTCGGACAGGAACCGACCGGTGATCCGTTTAATTCAATCATTAAGCTTGAAACCGTGAATCCGAGCAAACCGCTAAATCCTATGATAAATGCCGGAGCATTGGTTGTAACCAGCTTGTTGAAAGGACAAACGTCTAAAGAGAGACTCGATTATCTCCTTTCTTTCATCAGAAAACTGACAAACAACCAAGGCATCACCTACTGCCGGGACGTAGCAGAGTCTGAATACAGCACATCTATGATTAATCGGGCGCTGTGTTATTATATGAAGCAGTACGGGATTTTTGAGGATGATGTTGAAGCAGTAATGGATTTATATACGAAGCAATGTGCGATTGAGATGAACAGTCTTGATTTAGCAAAAATCGGGGCTGTGTTTGCGCTCAACGGCAGGCACCCAGAAACAGGAGAACAAGTCATTTCGAAAGATGTCGCGAGAATTTGCAAGACGTTTATGGTCACCTGCGGAATGTATAATGCAAGCGGAGAATTTGCGATTAAGGTCGGAATTCCTGCGAAAAGCGGAGTGTCAGGAGGGATTATGGGCATTTCACCCTATGATTTTGGCATCGGCATTTTCGGCCCGGCTTTGGATGAAAAAGGGAACAGCATTGCAGGTGTAAAGCTTTTGAAAATAATGTCTGAAACGTACAAGCTGAGTATTTTTTAATTTATGTCATCTGTTTAAATCCTCTTGCATTTTCTGCTGATACCCTTTATGATAAATAGAAGAATTAGGTACTCGCCTGGGGAACGGAGGGATACTTTTGGCTTCAGAGATGATAGTTGACCATCGGCAAAAAGCTTTTGAGCTACTGAAAGTTGACGCTGAGAAGATTTTGAAGCTGATCCGAGTACAAATGGATAACTTAACGATGCCTCAATGTCCTCTATATGAAGAGGTATTAGATACTCAAATGTTCGGACTTTCGAGGGAAATCGATTTTGCTGTCCGCCTGGGATTGGTTGACGAAAAAGATGGAAAAGACCTTTTATACACATTAGAACGCGAATTGTCTGCTTTGCACGACGCGTTTACAGGTAAATAAATGATAAAACTCAAACTAATTAACAGTTTGGGTTTTTTTATAACCGCTTGCTTTTTTCACCGTATCATGACGGTCTCTTTTTGTGCATTTCATCCGAATCGTATAGAGAATCTTCGTGTCATTTGATAAATTGTAGTAAAATAAAAAATATAAATACATAAAAACCATAGGTAATGGAAGTTGGAAGCAGGGAAGAGGATGTTATGTTAAAAAAAATGCTAAAATCTTATGATTACTCACTGATATTCGCAATTGTTTTACTATGCGGATTCGGTTTGGTGATGGTGTACAGCTCAAGTATGATTACGGCTGTTTCTCGGTATGGGGTGAGCAGTAATTATTTTTTCATGCGGCAGCTGTTTGCTTTAATTGCAGGAGGAATCCTTTTTATTGTTATGGCCGTGTTTCCTTACAAAGCACTGGCTCATCAAAAGTTTCAAAAAGTAATGCTGCTTGCTTCTGTGTTTGCGCTTATCTCACTGTTTGTATTCGGGCATGTTGCCGGAAATGCGCAAAGCTGGTTTAAAATCGGCGGAATGAGTATCCAGCCGGGTGAATTTGTCAAGCTGGTGGTCATTTTATATCTAGCAGCTGTATATGCAAAAAAACAAAGCTATATTGATCACCTGTTAACGGGAGTTGCGCCTCCTGTGGTGATGACGGTTATTATTTGCGGTTTAATTGCCATGCAGCCTGATTTTGGTACAGCGATGATTATCGCCATAATCGCAACGTGTATGATTTTGTGCTCTGGTTTCAGCGGAAAGACGCTGGCAAGGCTAGTTTTGTTGGGCGGAATTGTTTTAATCCTGGTCAGCCCGCTTATTTATTTAAATAAGGATGACATTTTAACTAAAGGGCGTTTAGCTCGTTTTGAGAGTCTGGAAGATCCGTTTAAATATGCGGATTCATCTGGTTTGCAAGTGATCAATTCTTATTATGCGATTGGATCGGGCGGTATTTTCGGTCTCGGACTCGGTGAAAGTATCCAAAAATACGGGTATCTTCCAGAATCCCATACTGACTTTATCATGGCCGTGATTGCTGAAGAACTTGGCATTTTTGGGGTATTGTTTGTTGTTTTCCTGCTGGGCTTTATCGTATTAAAAGGTTTCTATATTGCGAGAAAATGCGAGGACCCGTTTGGAAGTCTTCTGGCAATCGGCATTTCAAGCATGATTGCCGTACAATCGTTTATTAACCTTGGCGGTGTCAGTGGGCTAATCCCGATTACGGGTGTTACGCTGCCGTTTATCAGCTACGGAGGCTCTTCTTTACTTCTGTTATTGGGAAGCATGGGGATATTAATCAATATCAGCATGTTTGTGAAATATTCAGAGAATAAGAAAAAGAGAGAGTCCTTGGCGCCAAAGGGAATGAAAAAGAAGCAGCTTGAAAAAACTGTTTATCTGTAAAAAACAAGTGTGTACACGTGAAGGATATTCCGATATGATAGATTATATTCCATTCGGGTAAGGGGGAAAAAAGTTTGTCACAGCAATCGATACAAAAAGTGTTAGTAGCAAACAGGGGAGAAATTGCAATCCGTATATTCCGCGCTTGTACAGAATTGAATGTTCGTACAGTTGCGGTTTATTCAAAAGAAGATTCCGGTTCCTATCATCGTTACAAAGCCGATGAAGCGTACCTGGTTGGCGAAGGGAAAAAACCAATTGATGCCTACCTGGATATTGAAGGTATTATTGATATTGCGAAAAGAAACAAGGTGGATGCGATCCACCCGGGATATGGTTTCTTATCTGAAAATATACATTTCGCAAGGCGCTGTGAAGAAGAAGGGATCGTGTTCATTGGTCCGACTTCTGAACATTTAGATATGTTTGGTGATAAGGTAAAAGCGCGTGAGCAGGCGGAAAAAGCCGGAATTCCTGTTATACCAGGAAGCGACGGCCCTGCAGAAACGCTTGAAGCAGTCGAACAATTCGGACAAACTCACGGTTATCCGATTATTATTAAAGCTTCGCTTGGCGGCGGCGGACGCGGCATGAGAATTGTCAGAAGTGAAAGTGAAGTCAAAGAAGCATATGAACGTGCGAAATCAGAGGCAAAAGCAGCCTTTGGCAATGATGAAGTATATGTAGAGAAACTGATTGAAAACCCTAAGCATATTGAGGTTCAGGTGATTGGAGACAATCAGGGCAACGTGATTCATCTTTTTGAACGGGATTGTTCTGTTCAAAGACGCCACCAAAAGGTGATTGAAGTAGCGCCGAGCGTTTCGCTGTCAACTGAATTGAGAGATCAAATTTGTGAAGCGGCGGTTGCGCTTGCTAAAAACGTGAACTATATAAATGCTGGTACGGTTGAATTCCTTGTCGCGAACAACGAGTTTTATTTTATAGAAGTAAATCCGCGTGTCCAAGTTGAGCATACAATTACTGAAATGATTACCGGTGTTGATATTGTGCAGACACAGATACTTGTTGCCCAAGGCCACAGCCTACATAGCAAAAAAGTCAACATTCCGGAGCAGAAGGACATTTTTACAATCGGCTATGCGATTCAGTCACGGGTAACGACTGAAGATCCGCAAAATGATTTTATGCCTGACACAGGGAAAATCATGGCTTACCGTTCAGGCGGAGGCTTTGGTGTTCGTCTTGATACAGGAAACAGCTTCCAAGGCGCCGTTATTACGCCATATTACGATTCACTGCTCGTTAAGCTTTCAACTTGGGCTTTAACGTTTGAACAGGCGGCGGCCAAAATGGTTCGAAACCTTCAGGAGTTTAGGATCAGAGGAATTAAAACAAACATTCCGTTCCTTGAAAATGTCGCAAAGCATGAAAAGTTTCTGACAGGACAATATGATACGTCTTTCATTGATACAACGCCTGAGTTGTTTAATTTCCCTAAACAGAAAGACCGCGGAACAAAAATGCTTACTTATATCGGGAATGTGACCGTGAATGGTTTCCCTGGAATCGGCAAAAAAGAAAAACCGGCGTTTGACAAGCCGTTAGCTGTAAAAGTCGACGTTGATCAGCAGCCTGCAAGAGGAACAAAACAGATTCTAGATGAAAAAGGCGCTGAAGGGCTTGCAAATTGGGTTAAGGAACAGAAATCTGTTCTATTAACTGATACAACATTCCGGGATGCCCATCAGTCTTTACTGGCGACTAGATTCAGATCACATGATTTGAAAAAAATCGCTAATCCGACGGCTGCGTTATGGCCGGAGCTGTTCAGCATGGAAATGTGGGGAGGCGCGACCTTCGATGTAGCCTACCGCTTCCTGAAGGAAGATCCATGGAAGCGTCTGGAGGACCTCCGCAAGGAAGTGCCGAATACGCTGTTCCAGATGCTGCTTCGCTCCTCAAACGCTGTCGGCTATACGAATTATCCGGATAATGTGATTAAGGAATTTGTGAAACAATCCGCTCAATCGGGTATTGATGTTTTCCGTATTTTTGACAGCTTAAACTGGGTAAAAGGGATGACGTTAGCCATCGATGCCGTTCGGGATTCAGGTAAAGTGGCTGAAGCGGCAATTTGTTATACAGGTGATATTCTTGATAAAACCCGTACAAAATATGATCTCGCTTATTATACATCTATGGCGAAGGAGCTTGAGGCTGCAGGGGCCCATATTCTCGGAATTAAAGATATGGCAGGTCTGTTAAAACCGCAAGCCGCATATGAGCTGGTGTCTGCGCTGAAAGAAACGATCAATATTCCGGTTCATCTTCATACGCATGATACGAGCGGCAACGGAATTTATATGTATGCAAAAGCAGTAGAAGCAGGCGTTGATATCGTGGACGTGGCGGTCAGCTCAATGGCTGGCTTAACATCGCAGCCTAGCGCGAGCGGATTTTACCATGCGATGGAAGGCAACTCCCGCCGTCCGGAAATGAACGTGCAAGGCGTGGAATTACTATCCCAGTATTGGGAATCAGTTCGTAAATATTATAGTGAATTTGAAAGCGGGATGAAGTCTCCGCATACTGAAATTTATGAGCATGAAATGCCTGGAGGCCAATACAGTAACCTGCAGCAGCAGGCGAAGGGAGTAGGCCTGGGCGATCGCTGGAACGAAGTCAAAGAGATGTACAGACGAGTAAATGATATGTTCGGTGATATCGTGAAGGTTACGCCTTCCTCTAAAGTAGTCGGGGATATGGCGCTGTACATGGTGCAAAATAACCTGACTGAAAAGGACATTTACGAAAAAGGCGAATCATTAGATTTCCCTGATTCTGTTATTGAGCTTTTCAAAGGAAATATTGGACAGCCTCATGGCGGATTCCCGGAAAAACTTCAAAAGCTCATTTTAAAAGGGCAGGAGCCGATCACAGTGAGACCGGGAGAACTGCTTGAGCCGGTATCCTTTGAAGCGATCAAACAGGAGTTTAAAGAGCAGCATAACTTGGAGATCTCAGACCAGGATGCTTTGGCGTACGCACTTTATCCTAAAGTCTTCTCTGATTATGTAAAAACTGCTGAAAGCTATGGAAATATTTCGGTATTAGATACTCCGACCTTCTTCTATGGCATGACATTAGGCGAAGAAATAGAGGTGGAAATTGAACGCGGGAAAACGCTGATCGTCAAATTGATCTCAATCGGTGAACCTCAGCCGGATGCAACTCGCGTGATCTATTTCGAACTGAACGGCCAGCCGCGTGAAGTGGTCATAAAGGACGAAAGCATTAAGTCTTCCGTTCAGGAAAGATTAAAAGCAGACCGTACAAATCCAAGTCATATTGCGGCTTCTATGCCTGGAACTGTCATCAAGGTACTGACAGAAGCGGGTGCAAAAGTTGATAAAGGTGATCATTTGATGATCAACGAAGCCATGAAAATGGAAACAACGGTTCAGGCGCCATTCTCAGGAACAATTAAACAGATTCATGTGAAAAATGGAGAGCCGATCCAAACGGGAGATCTGCTTCTCGAAATTGAAAAAACATAATCAAAAAAGAGTGTATATCATTTGATATACACTCTTTTTTAGTGAGGAACGAGATATGAACGTGCAGCTGCTGCAACGAGCGGGGGCAGTTTCAAACGTGTGTGAAGGACGCATCGGTTGTCTGCTCGCGGGGGGCAGGAATGAGAAAAGCTGATCAGGGAGGGATGCTTAATAAGCTTCGTATAATTACGGCTTCTTTTCTGGTGAGAATGAATTGACTTCTTGAGGAAAAGTTATTTTAATTAAAACCCTGTCCCAAACATCGATTGAGCAGCGCGTTTAGAATACATCATCGCCCCAGATTATCCAAACCTTATATAAATCATCAAGTTCAGTATGCAAACCGAAAATTGAAATATATGAAGCTGCCGAAATGGAATGATAAAAAAGACCAAAGCGTATAAGAGCTTTGGTCTTGTGTCTTATGCCTTATGCCCGTCTTGATTCGTAACGAAAGCGTGCAATCAATAATAAGAAGTAGCATAAAACCCCAAACAGGCAGGCAATAAAAAATGAGTGCGCAAGCGCAAAGCCCAGCGCCAGTTCAGAATACACGATCATAATGCCGGATAGTGCCTGTAACGTGATAAAAATAAGACACGAAATCCAGCCCCAAAAGATTTGCTTTTGTTCTTTATAGGAAGTAATCGCATGAACAGCGGCAACGATAATCCATACAAACAGGAGCAAGGCTGCAGTTCTGTGCCCCATTTGCACCCATTCGTGGAATTGGGTCGGAAGTCCATTGTTCAGCGGGCTGCACAGCGGCACATCAGGACACGCCAGACTGGATTCTGTATGTCTTACGTATGCGCCAGTATACACAACGATATAGGAATATATCAAAATACCTATCATGTGAAATTGCATTTTCTTGCCGATTTGAAGTGGTTTGACCAGTTTTCTGGCTAATTTATCAGCTTCAAATATAAGCAAAGTTAATATTAAAACAGACGCAAAAGAAATGAGTGAAATCCCAAAATGAAGCGCCATAATAAGCGCGTTTGAACCGAACACGACAGCCAACGCGCCAAGCAGTGCCTGAAGAAACAAAAAGATAATGGACATGATGGCGAGAAACGTTGTTTCACGGAAAACAGGTGTGATTTTTCTCCATGACCAAAAGGCAAGGCTTAATACAAGAATAATTGAGATGCCGCTTGCGAATCTGTGGCTCCATTCAATAATAGAAGCGGGATTCAGTTCAGGGAAGAAACGCCCGTGGCACAGCGGCCACTGTCTGCCGCATCCTTGGCCGGAACCTGTTTTTGTAACGAGGGCTCCCCCGATTAAAACAATAAGCATCACAAATGTTGTCAAAACACCGAGAGCTTTTAATGCTTTATTCATACAATATCCACCTTCTTAACAAACTGCTGCAATTTTTTATACGTACCAAGTGTAAGCGAATATGTGTTTTGTGGCAATTCTTAGAGCCCTTTGTTCACAAAAATATAATAGAATCACGACTTCTGGAAATGTATACTTGATTATTCATGCCGGGTCTGATAGAAATAAGGTAAACGCATAATCGAATTGGCGTTTGCCTTCATCTTTGGTAAAATTCATAAAAAGTTCACAAATAAATTCCTGTTTCTCGTTTAATATTTAATAGGATGTTTTTTTACAAGTTGTTATCTTGTATGATAGAGTTGCAGGTTATTTTAAACCTGCGTTAGGTTTGTAAGGGAGGTTTACGTTATGGCTAACTCCAGAATCTTAAATGATACAGCTATAGACGGACAAATTGAAGAAACAACGGCATGGAAAGATTTTCTGTCCCTCATTAAAATAGGGATCGTAAATTCTAATCTCATCACAACTTTTACTGGAATGTGGCTTGCTTTTCATATTTCCGGTTTAAGCTTTTTAGGCAATATAAACACCGTTCTTCTTACTTTATTTGGATCATCTTTGATTATTGCGGGGTCCTGTGCGATCAATAACTGGTATGACCGGGACATTGACCATATCATGGAGCGTACAAAAGTAAGACCGACGGTTACGGGTAAAATTCAGCCGAATCAGGCATTATGGTCTGGAATTTTGCTTGTTGCTTTAGGATTGATCATGCTGCTGATGACCACTGTGATGGCTGCTGTTATTGGTTTTATCGGAGTATTTACTTATGTTGTCCTGTACACAATGTGGACGAAACGCCGCTATACGATTAACACAGTAGTAGGAAGTGTTTCCGGAGCGGTGCCGCCTCTGATTGGATGGACGGCAGTAGAAGGAAATATCGGCGTCGTGGCATGGGTATTATTTATGATTTTATTCATTTGGCAGATTCCTCACTTCTTATCGCTTGCCATTAAGAAAACTGAGGACTACAGAGCCGCGAATATCCCAATGCTTCCTGTTGTATACGGATTTGAAGTAACGAAAAGACAAATTATTGTATGGGTTGCGTGCCTGATGCCGCTTCCATTCTTTTTAGGAAGCCTCGGTCTTCCGATTGTGATTCTCGGCTTGCTGTTAAATATCGGCTGGCTGATTCTTGGCTTGATGGGCTTCCGTTCAAAAAATATCATGAAGTGGGCGACGATGATGTTCGTTTACTCACTGAATTACATGACAATCTATTTCGTTGCAATGGTTGTCTTTACGCTTTTCTAAAAAATAGATACATTGCTTGTTTTATCGCTTCAAAATAAACGATGACAACTAGTAAATGCCGCCTTGACCTTTTGTTTAATCAGGCGGCTTTACTTTTATACATAGATGGCATTTTGAGTAAAAAAACTCATAATTTAAGAGAAGAGGAAATGTAAGTGCTTTATTGGGAGGCGGGCTGGATTGCGTTAATAATCAATCTATTCTCCGCCGTTGTATTGACCAGAAAAGGGGTTGGGTGAAATGGTAAAGCATTGGCGTCTTATCTCATTATTAGCCTTAGTGCCGCTTCTGTTAAGCGGATGTGGAAAACCTTTTTTATCCACGCTCAAGCCTGCTGGCGAGGTGGCTGATAAACAGTATGACCTGACAGTGCTCAGTACATTGATTATGGTTGTTGTCGTAGCAGTCGTATCTGTTATCTTCTTTTATGTGATTGTGAGATTCAGAAGGTCGCGGGTTGGGGAGAACACGATACCAAAACAGGTGGAAGGGAATAAATTTTTAGAAATCACCTGGACAGTGATCCCTATTTTGCTGCTCATCATTCTTGTTATCCCTGTCGTATTATATACGCTTGAACTCGCAGATACATCACCTATGGATAAGAAAAACCGCAAAGCCGAGGATGCTCTCGTTGTCAATGTCAGAGCAAATTTGTATTGGTGGGAGTTCGAGTATCCTGATTACGGCATTATCACAAGCCAGGAGCTGATCGTACCGACAGACCAGCGGGTTTATTTCAGTTTAAAAGCCTCTGATGTAAAACATTCTTTCTGGATTCCTTCAGCAGGAGGAAAAATTGATACCAATACTGATAACGAAAATACGTTCTTCTTAACCTTCGATTCAAAACGCAGCAAAGAGGCGGGAGATACGTTCTTTGGAAAGTGCGCTGAGCTTTGCGGGCCTTCACACGCACTCATGGATTTTAAAGTAAAGGCGCTTTCTGCGAAAGAATTCCAGTCATGGACAAAAGATATGAAAAACTATAAGACGGCAGCAGAAAGTGATTTGGCTAAGCAGGGGGAAGAGCTGTTCAAAGAGAAGAACTGCCTGAGCTGCCATGCGGTGGAGCCAAATGATAAGCGTGCAGAGGCAGCAAGAACGGCGCCAAACCTTGCTACTTTCGGTGAAAGGACAAAAGTGGCAGGGGTGAAGGATGCGAATAAAGAAAATGTGAAAGCCTGGCTGAAAGACCCTGAGAGCATAAAGCCGGGGAACAAAATGACAGGAACATATCCGAAGCTTTCAGACAGTGAAATGGACGCGCTTTATGAATACTTAAAAGGCTTGAAAGCAGAAAGTAAGTAGGGAAGAAAGGGAGATATTGGGGGAGGTCACATATGTTGAATGCGCTTACAGAAAAACGGACGCGCGGATCTATGCTTTGGGATTATTTGACGACGGTGGACCATAAAAAAATCGCGATACTTTATTTAATCGCAGGGGGATTCTTCTTTCTTGTCGGGGGAATTGAAGCGATGTTTATCAGAATCCAGCTTGCAAAGCCGGAAAATGCTTTTCTCAGTGCTCAAGCGTACAATGAAGTGATGACGATGCACGGGACGACAATGATCTTTTTGGCTGCGATGCCGCTTTTATTTGCTTTGATGAATGCGGTTGTCCCATTGCAGATAGGGGCGCGGGATGTTTCGTTTCCATTTTTAAACTCGCTTGGTTTTTGGCTCTTCTTTTTCGGCGGCATTTTCTTAAACTTAAGCTGGTTTTTGGGAGGAGCGCCAGATGCGGGATGGACGTCATATGCCTCGCTTTCGCTTCATTCCAAAGGGCACGGCATAGACTTTTTCGTCCTTGGACTGCAAATATCCGGACTGGGGACGCTGATAGCCGGGATTAACTTTTTGGCCACGATTATTAACATGAGGGCTCCCGGCATGACGTACATGAGGCTGCCTTTGTTTACATGGACGACATTTGTGGCGTCGGCATTGATTTTGTTTGCGTTTCCGCCGCTAACGGTTGGCTTGGCTCTTATGATGCTGGATCGACTGTTCGGCACAAATTTCTTTAATCCAGAGCTTGGCGGTAACACGATTATTTGGGAACATTTATTTTGGATATTCGGACATCCGGAAGTTTATATTCTAATTTTGCCTGCTTTCGGTATTTTCTCAGAGGTCATCCCTGTGTTTTCCAGAAAGCGATTGTTTGGATATTCTTCAATGGTTTTTGCGATCGTGCTTATTGGTTTTCTTGGCTTTATGGTTTGGGTGCACCACATGTTTACGACAGGTCTCGGACCGATTGCGAACGCAATCTTTGCAGTTGCTACAATGGCGATCGCGATTCCGACCGGGATTAAGATATTTAACTGGCTGCTGACGATTTGGGGAGGAAATGTGAAGTACACGACGGCCATGCTGTATGCCGTCTCATTTATCCCATCCTTTGTGCTTGGCGGTGTGACAGGTGTCATGCTGGCTGCGGCAGCTGCAGATTACCAGTTCCATGATACGTATTTTGTTGTGGCGCACTTTCACTATGTCATTATAGGCGGAGTCGTATTCGGGCTATTAGCCGGTGTTCATTTCTGGTGGCCGAAAATGTTTGGTAAAATTCTGCATGAAAAAATGGGGAAAATTTCATTTGTTTTGTTTTTTATCGGTTTCCATCTTACTTTTTTCATCCAGCACTTTGTCGGTTTAATGGGAATGCCGCGCCGTGTGTATACCTTCTTGCCAGGCCAGGGCCTTGAAACCGGCAACTTGATCAGTACAATCGGGGCGTTTTTTATGGCAGCAGCAGTTATCCTCCTGCTTGTCAATGTCATATGGACTTCGGTGAAGGGTGAATATGTCGGAGATGATCCATGGCATGACGGACGTACGCTTGAATGGGCTGTTTCGTCACCGCCGCCTGAATATAATTTTAAACAGCTTCCATTTGTCAGAGGGCTTGACCCGCTGTGGATCGAGAAGCAGGCGGGACACAAATCTATGACGCCGGCTGAACCGGTTGATGATATCCATATGCCAAACGGTTCAATTCTGCCGCTGATCATTTCCTTCGGTCTCTTTGTCGCTGCCTTTGGTCTCTTGTATAGAACCGAGCACGCTTGGGGCCTGCCGGTGATCTTTATCGGACTTGGCATCACATTTTTTACAATGCTGCTCCGTTCATTGATTGATGATCACGGTTATCATATTCACAAAGAGGAACTGCCGAACGATGATAAAGGGGTGAAGGCGTAATGCAAATTGAAGAAAAATTCACCGCAGAGACCTTTCCAGCTTCTCCCGAAAAAGCAACACTGGAAGGGAAAAATAAATTTTTAGGATTTTGGCTTTTTATTGGGGGAGAGACTGTTCTGTTCGCGTCTCTCTTCGCCACTTTTCTTGCACTACGGAATTCAAACGCCGGTGACCCGCCTACGACAGAAATGTTTGATGTCACACTCGTTTTTATCGCCACAATGCTCTTATTAACGAGCAGTTTAACGAGTGTGTATGCGATGTACCATATGAAAAACTTTTCATTTGGCAAAATGCAGCTCTGGCTGGGAATTACCTTGTTATTGGGTGCGGGATTTTTAGGCTTGGAAATTTATGAATTTAAGCATTACACACATGAGTTTGGCTTTACCATCACAAGCTCGGCGCTTGGCTCATCGTTTTATACGCTTGTCGGCACACATGGTGCACACGTGGCGTTTGGCCTTTTGTGGATCAGTACGCTGATGATCCGCAATGCAAAAAGGGGCTTAAGCTTATATACAGCGCCTAAGTTTTACGTGGCCAGTCTTTACTGGCATTTTATTGATGTCGTGTGGGTCTTTATCTTTACCGTTGTATATTTAATGGGGATGGTGGGATAAACATGGTCGATAAAAAAAGCAGAGGACATATCAGCAGCGACCTTGAATATAAGAAAAAGAAGCATGCTCAGGAGATGAAATATCAAGTCATGTCTTTTGGCCTGATGATCGGCCTTACGCTCGTTGCATTTCTGACTGTGGCAACAGACGGCATCGGCAGCTGGTTTACGATTCCTTTCATTATACTGCTCGCGGCTGTTCAAGTGATATTTCAGCTGTATTACTTCATGCATATGAATCAGAAAGGGCATGAAGCGCCGGCATTGTTTCTGTATTCAGGCATGTTTGTCGCGTTCATTACGGTGCTTGCGTTTGTTACAATTATATGGTGGTAATTTGAGCAGCCGCCGGAGGTGAAGACATGAATCAGTTAGACGTGTTTGGGTTTCGCGCCATGTGGAGCCCTTATCTTTTTTGTATCCTTTTAGGCATCACGGTGCTTTACATCTTTTTTTACAGACGGTTGACTTCAAAGCCTAACCGTATCACGGGTAAAGAAATGGCCTGTTTTCTGTCGGCGATGCTGTTTTTATATGCAGCCGAAGGAAGCCCGGTTGATCTGCTCGGACATATTATGTTCAGCGCCCATATGGTGCAGATGGCTGTTTTGTATTTAGTGGTTCCGCCTTTATTAATCGCAGGGATTCCCGCATGGGCCTGGGAAAAAATGATTTTTCGGCCTGCCATTAAACCGTTTTTTACATTTTTCTCTACACCTTTAATTGCATTGCTTTTATTTAACGGCATTTTTTCACTATATCATGTGCCGCTAATATTTGATACTGTCAAAACGGATACGCTTTACCATGCGTTAATGACTTGGCTCATCTTCGTGTTAGCGTTTTTTATGTGGTGGCCGCTCGTACACAAGGTGGCTCGGCTCCCGCAGCTCAGCGGCCTGATGAAGCTGGGCTATATTATGGCGGACGGTATGCTGCTCACGCCTGCTTGTGCACTGATCATGTTTAGCGGCACGCCGTTATATGCCACTTATACCGATCCGTCTGCCTGGGCGGAAGCCATGAAGCTTTGTGTTCCTGCGGATATGCTGGGACAGGTTCCGTTAACAGGACCGGAAATGTTTAACACACTTCCTTTGTTAGAGGATCAGCAGCTTGGGGCAGTTATGATGAAAATCATTCAGGAAATTGTGTACGGCGCTTTTTTGGCTATTGTCTTTTTCCAATGGGTGAAGAAGGAAAGGGAAAAGGATGGACAGGAGGAGCCGCCTTATATTCAGCAGACGATATCATAAAAGGTACAGCGGCAATCGGCTGTACCTTTTTTATTACATTTGAACTGTTTTCAGCATGTCGGAGATGTCCTGGATGAGTGCCTTGCTTTTGGTCACAACCTGCACTGGGAATTCTTCTGTTTCTCCGTATTCCACTCCGTGCGGGTAATAGTGTTTTCCTAATAGAGGGGGCATTAATTGAATAACGGCGCGGCCGCTTCCGACATCGCCCTCTGTCGCAATGCCTTGAACCCGCAGGTAAAACGTTCCCTCAATCGTCGAAAACTTTCTGTCATAGGTCACTCTTTCATAATCCCATTGACCGGCTCTGATGAGTCCCTTGCTTTCCATCAAATCGTCCAAGAGGCTGAGCTCAGCCTTTACCCCTTCAAGTCCGCTATCAGTAAACTTCAACACTGACCCCTCCTTATAAAAATTACCTTTCCTGACAATCATAGTATGAAAGCGTTAAACTTTCAATGAATCTTCTTCTTTTGAAAGTATGCAAAAATGAAAATTTGACGAAAATATCACTAGATAAAAGGAGGTTTTACGGATGACAAAAATAAAAGATCTGATGACAGCTGACTTGCAATATTGCACGGTATTAGATAATGTATATGAAGCTGCGGTAAAGATGAAAGACGCGGATGTAGGAGCCATTCCGGTAGTTGATGAGGATGGAGAAACACTGGTCGGCATCGTAACCGATCGTGATCTGGTGTTAAGAGGCATCGCCTCAAAAAGGCCAAACTCGCAAAAAATCACTGACGCTATGACTGAAAAACCTGTCAGTGTGGAAGAGGACGCGCCAGTTGATGAGGTTCTTCATTTAATGGCATCCCATCAGCTCAGGCGCATACCTGTAACCAAAAACAACAAGCTGACTGGTATTGTCACGCTTGGCGATCTTTCCTTATCTGAACAAACAAATGAACGTGCCGGCAGTGCTTTATCAGATATTTCAGAGGACGAAAACAGAGAGCAAGGCTTTTTGCATTAACACATAAATCTTTGACATGTTAAATAGGCTGTATTGTAATGAAAAATAAGGCAAGACATGCAATTCACATCACGGGGGTGATAGATTGAAAAATATATTAAGAGCCATGGTTATCCTCTTGATTATTTGCGGAACTTATGTTCTGTTTATTCAATATGGGGCTGTTCCTGAAAAAAAATCAAATGACAGCGAACCTCAAGTCTCTAACGAGGAAGCGGCAAGCGGCAAACGAATACATATGCCGACTTCAGGATTATTGTCCTTTATGGGCAAATCCGCCGACGATGTAAAGAAAAAACTTGGGGAACCGGAACGTATTGACCCTTCGGCTTATGATTACGAATGGTGGGTTTACAATCAGGGAAAAGACCAGTATGTGCAAATCGGGATGCTGCACAATAAAGTGGTCACATTATTTGCGGCGGGAAATGATATTAACGCAAAGCCCTTCAAAATCGGTGAGTCAACGGGAGAAGTATTTAAGACAACCCAGGTGGCTCCGTTTGTAAATGTAGAGTATAAAGGGAATTCCTATCGATTTGAGTTTTCTGAAGAGGATATCAACACCAGACCGACTGTAAAAGTAGGGAAGATGTACGTCCAGCTGTATATGGACAAATTTGAAGGGAAGCTATCCAGCATCAGGGCGTTTGATGCGCAAACCTTTGTCAAGCAAAGACCTTATGAGGTAGTGTACCGCGGTGAGTTAGTAGAACCGCAAACCGTTACGGAAGATAAGTGGAAAGAGATCCAATCAACGAGTGAAAAGCAAATACTCGATTTGACCAATGTTATTCGTGTCAAACATGGGTTAGCTAAACTTGAGTGGGATCAGCCGACGGCCGAAGTGGCTTTTGGCCACAGTGAGGATATGAAAGAAAACAACTATTTCTCCCATGTATCGAAGAAATACGGCACGCTGAAGGACCGCTTAGAAAAAGGGGATGTCGACTTTGAGCAAGCGGGAGAAAATATCGCGTACAATTATGTGGACGGTCCGGCAGCTGTAGAAGGCTGGCTGAATAGTGAAGGCCATCGAAAAGCGCTTCTACATTCAGACTACACGCACCTTGGCGTCGGTGTAGACCGGAAGTATTACACTCAAAACTTTATTAAACGCTGAAATCAGCCGCGGACAACAGGTTCTGCGGCTTTTTATTGTTTCTGCAAAGGCTTTAGAACAAGGCAATTGAAGCAGACGAAGCTTTCTCAATGGATACTGTGAGTAACATTACCAAAAAATGAACTTTAAGGAGCTGAAGCTGGATCAGTCCAGCTCTTTTTTGATGAGGAGACTTTAAGACCGGCCGGATCCGATTAGGGATCTTGTTCTGACGGGCTTTGGAATGCGGCATCCCAAACATTTGCAAAAGGCAGGAATCTTGATTTCAGGAACAATTAAGGCCCCGGCTTTATCGAGGGAGGAAGCTTCTGTTGTTCTGCGCTTCTTGTTTTACGAGAAAATGATCTTTCGGTGAATATTAGGCGAACACAATGGCTCACAAACCGATACATTGTAGTAGGTATATTTTTCGGAGGGGGTGAGGATTGTGGCGAATCAACATGCCAATCATTCAATTAATGACTTTAAACAATTCGTTAAAAAACATCCCAAGCTGATCAAAGAAGTGCGCATAGAACAAAGAAGCTGGCAGGACGTGTACGAAAATTGGGTCCTTTTCGGAGAGAAAGACCCAATTTGGGACCCGTACAGAGAACCGGAGGAAGCCGCAGAAGCGGTACCCGAAACATCAGAAAAAAATGATTTTGTTTCTAAAATGGTTACAGCTGTGAAAAAGATGGATGTCAATCAAATGAATGAACAGATCAATAAAATGAGCCAGTCGATCTCATCGTTGCAAAGCCTTCTCAACACATTTTCCGGAAGCGGACAGAAGCAATCTCAGCCAGGACCCGGACAGCATCCTTTTACTTTTCGGAAGGATTAATAAAGGAGAGCTTATATGCGCAAAGACGTTCAGGAATTTATTTTAGCAGATAAAGAACGAAAACGATTCTTAAGAGAACAGCCGATATGGTACCGGAAGCTTGCGAGAAAGCCGGATGACCTGGCTTCATTTCAGCTTGAGATGATGAATTTTTACGAAAAAACCATTCCGCATCGGGTGAATCAATTTACGAACGGGATTCAAATGGCGCAAATGATGATGCAAATGTTCCAAGCGATGCGGACAAAAGATTAAAAGACCCGAAAATGGGTCTTTTTCATTGTGTAAACTGGGGAGGCTTTTACAACTCTATTTTTAAGGGCGGCTAAGCATTTTCCAATTGGCTGGTTTCATGGTAAACTAACAACTGGAGGTGCGTGCTATGTATGCGACGATGGAATCCGTGCGGCTTCAAAGTGAAGCTCAGCAGCTTGCCGAGATGATTCTGCAGTCGGAGACGGCTGAGAACTACCGCAATTGTTACAAGCGTCTCCAGGAAGATGAAGAGGCAGGGCGGATTATTCGTTCTTTTATCAAAATAAAAGAGCAATATGAGGATGTGCAGCGTTTTGGCAAATATCATCCTGACTATAGAGAAATATCCCGAAAAATGAGGGAGATCAAACGGGAGCTCGACCTGAACGATAAGGTGGCCGACTTCAAAAAAGCAGAGACGGAACTGCAGTCTATTCTTGATGAAATCAGCGTTGAAATTGGGACAGCTGTATCAGAGCATATTAAAGTTCCGACTGGGAATCCTTATTTTGACGGTTTGTCTTCATGCGGAGGCGGCTGCGGATCAGGTGGCGGCTGCGGATGCAAAGTGTCATGACGAGACTGGCCGTCTCGTCTTTTACATATAAGAGAAATCAGGCAGGTGAATGTATTGGAGAATAGACGCCAGGGCATGATTGTGTATCTTCATTCTTTAAAGCAAAGCAAAATGCTGAGAAAGTTCGGAAATGTGCATTATGTGTCAAAACGCTTAAAATATGTCGTGCTGTATTGTGATATGGGCCAAATTGAAAAAACGATGGACAAGATCTCATCTTATTCTTTTGTTAAGAAAGTTGAGCCTTCATATAAACCGTTTTTAAAATTGGAATTTGAGTCAAAGCTTGATAAAGCAAAAGAATATGATTATAAAATCGGAATATAGCTGTATAAAAAAATCCCCGCAGGTTTCTGCGGGGTCCTTCTATTCCTTAACAAGTTAAGGAGAAGGCAAAGGGAGAGGAGAAACCGGAGGAAGAACTTATGGGGAAACGTAAGTCTTCTCCGCGGTTGGCAACAACATCCTCTGGATGCTGTTGCTTATAGTATGGACAATGATCATTCCGCTTATACACTTGTATATGAAGATTAGCGCTCATTGTTTGAAAGAATGCTTTATGATAAGATAGGATTGGTTTTTTTCTTATACATAACGGCGTCCGGCCGAACAAGGAAACAAAATAGCTTTTAGAAAAAGTGGTGTGGAACATGAGAGTAATTTCTGGGTCAAAAAAAGGCCGTTCACTAAAGGCAGTGCCAGGAACATCAACGAGACCGACAACCGATAAAGTGAAGGAATCCATTTTCAATATGATTGGCCCTTATTTTGATGGGGGCAGGGGGCTTGACTTATTCGCAGGAAGCGGAGGTCTTGGTATTGAAGCGCTTTCACGAGGGTTTGACCATTGTGTATTTGTTGACCGTGATTTTAAAGCGATTCAAACGGTGAAATCGAACTTGAAAACATTAGAGCTTACAGCATATGCAGATGTGTACCGTAATGATGCGGAACGTGCTTTGCACGCAGCTGCGAAAAGAGAAGCGGGTTTTCACGGGATTTTTCTTGATCCTCCGTATAAGGAACAAAAACTGAAGGTGCTCTTAAGTGTGATAGACGAACAACAAATGCTGGAGGATGGCGGCTTTATCGTCGCAGAGCATGACAAAGACGTCGAGCTTCCCGAAGCAGTAGGTGATCTAGTGATAACAAGAAAAGAAACCTACGGCCTGACAGGGGTGGCGATCTATAAAAAGAGGGGGTTGTGATGTGACGAGTATAGCTGTCTGTCCCGGCAGTTTTGATCCGGTGACCTACGGGCATCTGGATATCATTAAACGCGGGGCCAATATATTTGATCAAGTGTATGTGTGTGTGCTGAACAATTCTTCAAAAAAGCCGCTATTCAGTGTAGAAGAACGCTGTGAGCTTTTGAGAGAAGTGACAAAAGACATTCCGAACATAACAGTTGAAACGTCACAAGGGCTGTTAATTGATTATGCAAAAAGAAAAAATGCAAAAGCCATTTTAAGAGGCTTGAGAGCGGTGTCTGATTTTGAGTACGAGATGCAGGGAACATCCGTAAACCGTGTGCTTGATGAATCAATTGAAACCTTTTTTATGATGACAAATAACCAATATTCTTTCTTAAGCTCAAGCATAGTAAAAGAAGTGGCAAAGTATAAAGGTGCGGTGTCAGAATTTGTACCGCCGGAAGTCGAGAAGGCGCTTCAGGAAAAATTCAGGCAAGGATGAGTGTTTTTAAGCTCATCCTTTTTTTGTACCGTTTGTCAGTCTGTAAGAAAAAATGAAAATGTACGTAAACAGTGCACATAACGTGACAGCAGGGCCAATCTGCACAAGCAGATTCCATCCGCTGATAAGAGCTGTCGGCAGCTCACCTGTATCAAGAGATTTAAAAACGTACTGATCATGGTCATTCCACGCGGTGTAAAGAGGTTTCCATAACAGAATGACAAAAACGGCGGCATAAATGCCTTGCAGCACACGCGCGATAAAGAATGGTTTAAATCTGATGTCCGTCTCTGATAAAATGCCTGCCACCTGAGCCTGAACGGAAAAGCCGCTGAATCCGAGGATAAAGCTGACAACAACAGCTTTTTGCAAAAGGGAGACATCTGTCTCGCTGACAAGCTTGCTTCCTAATGTGATTTCAAACATTCCTGATAATAGAGGAATGTCCAATTGAGCGGGAAGCTGAAACAAGGTCAGTGCGCCTTTTGTAACAATAGAGAGAATATCGGTCAGCTGTACGACGGATAACAAACGATTAAAGACAGAAAACAAAATAATAAAGCCGCCTACCATTAGAAGCGTTTGAACGGATGAGGTTACAGCGTCGCCCAAAATTTTTCCTAAAGGCCGTTTTTCCGCAAGCCTTGCGGTGTGAAGCGCATGTAAAGCATCTTTGATAGAAGGCAAAGATATGGTTTTGTTTCTCATGAGCTGGCGCTCTTCTTTACGCCCGTAGGAGCGCATCGTTAAACCGACAGCCAAATTGCCCAAATAGTGTGCAGATGCTAATAAAATACCTAATGACGCATTCTGAAAAAAGCCGACGGCGACAGCTCCAAAAATAAAGAGCGGGTTGGATGAATTGGTGAAGGAAGCAAGCCGTTCTGCTTCTACTCTTGAAATCTGTTTTTCCTGCCGCAGCCTTGCCGTCAGTTTTGCGCCCGCGGGGTTCCCTGATGCCATGCCCATGGCCAGAACGAAGCCGCCGACACCCGGCACGCGGAAAATAGGGCGCATAAAAGGCTCAAGGAGAACACCGACAAACCTTACAATACCAAAGCCAATTAATAGCTCAGACAGTATGAAAAACGGCAGCAAAGACGGAAATACGACCTCCCACCACATAGACAGCCCGGTTTTAGAGGCTTCGAATGAGGCCTGCGGATGTGAGATGACAGTCGCTGTTAAAAAAATAAAAAACGCAGCAATCAAAAGTGTATGAATCTTCGACAAGTTCATTCTTACCTCCCCGACGCTAAAAATGCACAATGACATGTATATCATGATAAAATATGGTATGACTCGAAACGGCCAAGCAGTACCTGTCCTCTTGACCCTTTGTACTAATATACGAGCATAGGGGTTCAGTTTAGACCATAGAATTCCGTATACAGGGAATTCGGGCAGGAGGTTAACATGTTGGCCAAACCTAAAATCGGGTTAGCGTTAGGATCGGGAGGCGCCAGAGGACTTGCTCATCTCGGCGTGCTTTCCAGTTTACATAAGCACCAAATTGATGTGGATATGATTGCGGGGAGCAGTATGGGCGCTTTGGTCGGCAGCTTCTATGCCGCGGGGCATGACGTGGAAACGATGAAAAAAGTCGCCAAGGCTTTCAAACGGCGGCTCTATGCTGATTATACGGTACCGAAACTCGGTTTTTTGAGAGGTGACCGCGTCAGGCAGCTCGTGCATGCTTATACATTCGGCAAACCGATTGAGGAACTCAAAATCCCTCTTGGAATTGTCGCGTGTGATCTGCAGACAGGAGAAAAGATTGTTTTCCGCAAAGGATCAGTGTCAGATGCGGTTCGGGCAAGCATCAGCATACCAGGCATTTTTATTCCGCAGAAGCTGGACGGGCGGCTTCTCGTAGACGGCGCGGTGGTCGACCGTATTCCGGTTTCTGTTGTAAAAGATATGGGGGCTGACATTATCATCGCTTCAGATGTCTCCAGGGTTCGGAAAACCGAAACGGCGGCGCATATTTTTGATGTAATCATGCAAAGTATGGATATACTCCAAAATGAATTGGTGCGACATCAGACGATCGCCGCTGATATCATGATTCGCCCTTCTCTTGAAACATACAGCTCCAGCTCGTTTGCCAATATTGAAGAGATGATAACAGCGGGCGAGCAGGCAACAAACCGAACCATCAGCCAGATAAAAAAAGAAATAGAGAATTGGGAGGGCTAATAACTTGCTACGTAAAAAACATTTCAGCTGGATGCTTGTCATCCTCATACTGATTGCCGTTGTATCATTTATAAAACTGCCATACTATATTACAAAACCGGGAGAAGCGACAGAGCTCGGCTCACTGATAAAAGTGGAGGGGGGCTACTCGGAAACAGGGAGTCTGTCCTTAATGACTGTCAAAGTGGGACCGGCTAATCCATTTACATACGCATGGGCTAAAATG
Organism: Bacillus sp. V26; assembly: GCF_034296245.1. Taxonomy (NCBI): domain Bacteria; kingdom Bacillati; phylum Bacillota; class Bacilli; order Caryophanales; family Bacillaceae; genus Bacillus; species Bacillus sp. V26. Next base: position 657,198 of record NZ_JAXKQF010000002.1, read on the forward strand.
CACCCCTATTATGAAATTGTTCCTGATGAAAGCATCAAGGAAGAAGGCGAATCAGATAAGGAATATATGAAACGGCAGCTGCAAATGATGAAAAGCTCCCAGGAAAATGCCGTCATCGCCGCATATCAAAAGGCAGGAAAAAAAGTAAGCTATTCCTTTAACGGCATCTACGCAAGCTCAGTTGTCGAAAACATGCCGGCGAAAGGGAAAATAGCAGTCGGCGATAAAATCATCAGTGCGGACGGAAAAAACTATCAGTCTGCTGAAAAGCTGATCGATTATATCAGCAGCAAAAAAGCCGGGGATAAAGTAAAGTTAAAAATCGAAAGAGAAGAAAAAGAAAAGACGGTCACCCTTGCGTTAAAACAATTTCCTGATGAGCCTGGCCGTGCCGGAATCGGGGTTTCGCTGTATACGGACAGAAACGTCAAGGTAAAGCCTGATATTGATTTCGAAATCGAAAATATCGGCGGCCCGTCAGCGGGATTAATGATGTCGCTTGAAATCTATAATCAGCTGACAAAAACAGATGAAACAAAAGGCTACGACATTGCAGGCACCGGAACGATTGATGTTGACGGGAAAGTCGGCCCGATCGGCGGCATTGACCAAAAAGTTGTTGCCGCAGACAAAGCCGGCAAAGACATTTTCTTCGCTCCGAATCAAAACGGCGCCAGCAATTCTGATTACAAAAATGCAGTAAAAACAGCGAAAGACATTGATTCGGACATGAAGATCGTGCCTGTTGATACGATGCAGGATGCGATTGATTATTTGAATAAGCTGAAAGCGAAAAGCACCTGATATGGGACTGACCCCCGTTTTTGAGACAGGGATCAAAACACCTTTTTATACAGCCAATTGCCGATAGCTTATCGGTGATTGGCTGTTTAGTTTCGTTTGAATACGAATGTTGTTATAATAATAAATGTATTCTTTGACAGTGCGTTCTACGATGGCGGTCGTGGTTCGAT
>NZ_JAXKQF010000030.1:0-255 GCF_034296245.1 Bacillus sp. V26
CCGTCAGACTTTCGTCCATTGCGGAAGATTCCCTACTGCTGCCTCCCGTAGGAGTCTGGGCCGTGTCTCAGTCCCAGTGTGGCCGATCACCCTCTCAGGTCGGCTACGCATCGTTGCCTTGGTGAGCTGTTACCTCACCAACTAGCTAATGCGCCGCGGGTCCATCTGTAAGTGGTAGCCGAAGCCACCTTTTATGTTTGAACCATGCGGTTCAAACAAGCATCCGGTATTAGCCCCGGTTTCCCGGAGTTATCC
>NZ_JAXKQF010000031.1:0-223 GCF_034296245.1 Bacillus sp. V26
CTATAAAAACTCCCGACTACCATCGGCGCTGAAGAGCTTAACTTCCGTGTTCGGCATGGGAACGGGTGTGACCTCTTCGCTATCGCCACCAAACAATTGAGAGTGTTCTCTCAAAACTAGATAACAGGTGTGACATCATTAGACATTAGGTTAAGTCCTCGATCGATTAGTATCTGTCAGCTCCATGTGTCGCCACACTTCCACCTCAGACCTATCAACCTGA
>NZ_JAXKQF010000003.1:0-503306 GCF_034296245.1 Bacillus sp. V26
AAGATTGCCACATACCTATCCAAGCAGGGATAGATATGTGGGAGCCTTTTTCTGTATCTAAAATACAATAAGCATCTAAAGAAACAAAAAAGCTTGTAGAAAAAACATCGTTTTCTCTACAAGCTGACTCTTGTCTAATGACAAGAGTTTTTATTTACTGGTGCTTGCGTCCTTTGACCAAATACGCAATCGTAATCAAAAGGTAGATCGCCGCAGTAATGATGGTAATAACAATTGACGTTGTCATGATGACCCCGATCAAAATGGCAAGTAATGCCAGAATCGCAAACCATGTGGTGTATGGGAACCATTTGACATAATAAGCCGGTGTTTCTGTTTGATGTTTTCTTGATTTCAAATGGGCCAATCCGATGATCAGCCAAATAAATAAGACTGTATATCCCAGTGACCCCATTAAGTAATTAAATGTCTGGCTTCCGGCGAACAGAGAAATCAATACGCCAATATATAAAGAAGAAGTGCACATCAGTATCGCAAACATCGGGACGTTTTTCGATGATAGCTTAGAAAAGATCCGCGGCAGTCTTCCGTCAGTTGCCTGTGTATACAAAATGCGGGACGATCCGTATAAACCTGAATTCATAGAGGAAATGATGGCAAGCAGGATGACTGCATTCATGATATGGTCCGCCCCCGGAATGCCTACCATTTTAAAGACCATCACAAAAGGACTTTCAGGAACTGAATTCACTTGATTCCACGGGATCAGACTGACAATGATGAAAAACGGCAGCAGGTAGAACGCGACAATGCGTGTTAATGTGCTGCGGACTGCTTTCGGGACAACCTGTTCCGGATTTTTTGTCTCAGCCAGCGTCACACCGATAATTTCTGTACCGCCATAGGAATAGATGACGACAAGCATGGCCGTGATCAGCCCGGTACCTCCGTGCGGGAAAAATCCGCCGTGCTCTGTCAGATTCGAAAACCCGGCCGCTGTGTGATCACCGAATGATACAAATAAGAGCAGCAATCCTAATAAAATAAAGATAACAATAACGGTAATCTTGATCATAGCCAGCCAATACTCAGTTTCGGCGAAGATTTTTACAGAAAGCAAGTTCACAATCGTAACAACAAGAGAAATTGCTAATGCCAGCACCCAGATCGGGCAGCCCGGCAGCCAATATTGAATAAAGATCGCAGCTACAACAGCCTCAGCCGCAATGTTAAGCACCCACATTTTCCAGTAGATCCAGTCCAAGAAATATGCAGCGTAATTTCCTAACACCTGCTGCACAAGATCACGGAAGGTTCTCGCGTTTCGGTTGCGCACAGCCATTTCTGCGAGCCCCTGCATTATAAACAGCAAAATAATGCCGCCGAGCAGGTATGCGATAATGACCGATGGCCCTGCCACATCGATTGCCGAACTGCTTCCTTTAAATAAACCTGCTCCGATTGCACCGCCCAGCGCCATCATCATAATATGGCGGGACGTCATCGTGCGTTTTAACGTCTGATTGTCCTTTTTCATCCTCTTTTTCCTCTCCTTCTCGTCTTCAAAAACAAAAAAAGCCCGCCGTCTCTTATCTATACGAATAGATAAAGAGACGACGAGCCTTCGGCTGACCGCGGTACCACTCTTGTTGATCCTTCCTAGAAGAATCCAGCTTTTTGACCCTGTAACGAAGGTTAGCCGTTAAAACATGGGGAATATTCAATCTATTCCGTTTCGTCCTACCACTCCCGGGCGAGTTCAAAGAAGAATCAGGCTGCGTCGCACCATCCCGCAGCTCTCTGTACTGATACCTTTCTTTTACTGCTCCCAATCTATGTGTTTTAGTTTTCTGAAAAACTTAAATTTTATGATCTGAATATATTAACATAATATACGTGCTTCTGTTTTCTCTGTCAATAACTTGCGAGAAAAAAGAAATTGTTATTTTGTCCCTTTCTGAATGGCCTTCCAGAAGGATTCCGATTCGTGTCCTAAAGCATAGACAGAGACACCGGCTATTTTATATTGTTTCGCCAGACGGCTTTTTGTTTCGATTGTTTTTTCATTTTCATACCAAACGACATGTTTATGTTTCTTTTTGTCAGTGTAAGAAAACGTCATAGAACCTGTTTTTTTATTAAATGCCGGCTTTGCTTTCTGCTTCTTAATGAGGGACTTGATGTCATTCCATTCCTTCGCTGAGCTACTGCTTCCGTCTTTCAGATCCCAATCATAGCCGTACGCAGGGACCCCCATGATCACTTTGTTTGCTTTGATTTTTTTGACAGAAAACTGCAGCGAGCGCTTGATCCAGCTTGTGCTTGCCACTGAGCCCTGTTCGCCCCAAATACCGTGTTCGTCGTAAGTCATGACTTGCACATAGTCGGCATATTTCCCGATTTTCGCATAATCATACGGCCAGCTCCAGTCATCGTTTTTATCATCGGCGCTTTTGGCCGGAACGGAGATCATTGTTTTGATATGTTTCTTTTTCAGAGCTTGTGAGACATATTGAATGAAGCTTGAGTATGCAGAGCGGTCTTTCAGATTAACTGCCTCAAAATCAATATTGACTCCGTAATAGTGGTGCTTTTTTGCCAAAGAAATGAGCTGGTCTGTGAATCGTTTTCTCGCTGTTTTGTCAGTCATGACCCGATTCGCTAAGTTTCCGTCAAAATCATAAATAGCGTCATTATAATTGGAAATGACGGCCCACGTTTTGATTTTATTTTTTTTCGCGTATGTAAGCTGCTTGCCCGGGACATCGCCAATCACACGTCCGTTTTTATCAAACGCAAACGTATCAGTGGCAATGGAGCTGATATATTTATGGTACTTCGTAAGAGAATGGTATGATGCCGTATCCCCGGTTGTATAGCCTAATGTCATACCGGCCGCCTTTGCTTCTGTTTTTGTATACATAAACAGAACGATCGCAATCGCTAGTGAAACAGCTATGATCAGCCATTTTTTCATTTCGTTCCCTCCTTTTTTACGTCATATTCTTCTCATCGGCCAATTTTTTGGAAAATGAAGTTTTTTTCAAGCAGAAAGCCCGGCATAAGTTGCCGGGCTTTTTTAGATCAGCGGTCAGATACGAGAATATAAGCCGCCTTAACCGGACCGTGAACACCGACCACCAAATCCATTTCGATGTCGGCGGAGTTGCTCGGTCCTGTAATGTAGTTAATGCATGAGGGAACCGTGATGCCGTCAGCCATATTTTTCCGGATGATATCACTGGCTTGTGTCATTCTCGGCACTATGCTTGATTTCGGCACAATGGCAATATAAGTTGTCGGCAGAAGGCTGACAGAGCGGCCGATGTCTTTTGAAGAATAAAGGACAACCGTACCCGACTCGGCCAGTGTGATTTCACTGAATGTAATCCCCACATTCGCTTGCTCCGCTTTTTTGATATTTTCTTCACCTTGGTCAGCATCCCATTCCCAGACTTGCGTTCCTTCACCAGGCCAGTCTTTGGTGAGCAGGCTTTTTAAACCGTAAGCCTCAAACCGGGGGTCCTTCGGAATGATGACAGGCCCTCCGGAAAACCGGCTGACTTGTTCGCGCAAGGCATCGTACAGACCGATTGAATCCGTCTCAATCAGCTCAGTATGGATTTTGACACAATGGTTTTTGAGCACCGTGACTAAGTCATCGGCCGAATACCCTTCAAATGTTTTATATTGCGGCTGATGCTCCCACTCAGGGACGGCCACGCCACCCGTTCTTCTGTCTCGGCCAAGGCGTGACGCGATCCGGTTTAAAAAGCTCTCTTGATTCTGAATGGTTCCCTTCGTCATCACTGCTCCTCCTTCGTGCGTTCACTTGTTTCTCTGTCTGTAAACCAGTCTCTGAATCTTGATTTATGCGGTGCCGGGAAGTCGCGGATTTGCGTCCAGCCTTTAAGCGGGCCGGGTCCTTTCGAAATTTTGTCGTCCTCTGTAAAAGGCGTCATGGCGGCCGGCGCCCATTTCGAGCCCATTTTATAAAGCGACAAAGAGGAAGACCCAAGACCGAACGCTTTCATCGCAAGCTTTTCACTGATCGGCGCTCTGCCTTCTTTTTCGACGATGTTCTGACGATGCTTGAGAAGCAGCTCATGAAGCGGGATTTTGACCGGGCAGGCTTCTGAACAAGCCGCGCACAGTGTAGACGCGTACGGCAGCTCCTTATAATCGTCATAACCGCCGAGCAGCGGCGATAAAACGGCTCCGATCGGCCCCGAGTAAATCGAGCCGTATGAGTGTCCGCCGACATGGCGGTACACAGGGCAGACATTGATACAGGCTGCACAGCGGATACATTGCAGCACAGACTGAAATTCGGTGCCGAGAATGTTGGACCGGCCATTGTCAACAATGACAAGATGGAATTCCTCCGGACCGTCGATTTCGTCTTCCAGTTTGGGGCCGGTTAAGGCCGTGATATAACTCGTCAGCCGCTGTCCGACAGCGCTTCTTGTCAGCATGCCGACAAGCACTTCAAATTCGGAAAATGACGGGACAATGCGCTCCATTCCCATGACAGTGATTTGTGTTTTCGGCAATGTCGTGACAAGCCGCCCGTTTCCTTCATTGGTTACAAGGCTGACTGAACCCGTGTCGGCAATGGCAAAGTTGCAGCCGGTAATGCCGATATCGGCTTCCAGAAATTTTTTCCGGAGAATGCCGCGCGCATGCATAACGAGCTCTTCCGGTTTTTCTGTGTGTTTATAGTCCAGTCTTTCTTTAAACACATCGCGAATCTGCTCTTTATTTTTATGAAGAGCCGGTGCCACAATATGTGACGGCGGGTCATGATCATCAATCTGCAAAATATATTCGCCGAGATCGGTTTCGACGACTTCACAGCCTTCCTTCTCCAGCACTTCATTCAGATTGATTTCTTCTGTCACCATAGATTTAGACTTTACGATTTTTTTGCCGTTTTTCTTTTGAATCACGCTGCGGATATAAGAGGAAGCTTCTTCAGCTGTCTCAGCAAAATAAACGTGTCCCCCTCTGCTTGATACATTGGATGCAAGCTGCTCCAAATAAAAATCAAGATTTTCAAGGACATGCTGTCTGATCTCCTCAGATAACGACCGCCATTCTTCCCAATTTCCCAGCTCTTCGGCTGCTTCCAGCCGTCTCGTCCGCAGACGCTCCTGCGCACCCGAAACAGCGCCTCTCATAAATTCATTATCAATCCCCTGTGATACCCGCTCTTTAAAAGCGTCAGTACCGATTTTCATCGCCATGATCCTTTTCCCCCTCTGTATCCAGTGTTATCTGCTGTTGAGCACTTCGGCGATGTGCATCACTTTGACATTCTTGTCTTTTCGGCCGAGCCGTCCCCCGATATTCATCAAACAGCCGCAGTCAGCGCCGATGAGCACCTCTGCTCCCGTTTCCTCCACACATGCGACTTTCTCATCAACCATCTGCTCAGAAATCTGCGCCATTTTAACAGAGAACGTTCCTCCGAATCCGCAGCAGTTGTGTTTCCCCGGAAGTGACGTGAATTCAAGCCCCTTCACATGGCTCAGCAGTTTCATCGGCTCCTCAGATACGCCGAGCAGCCTCGTCATATGGCATGACGTATGTAAGGTCGCTTTTTTATGAAGGGTCGCGCCGACATCCTCTACCCCAAGGACGTTGACGATAAAATCTGTTAATTCATACGTTTTATCCGCCAGCTTCTGCGCTTTATCCGCCCATTTCGGATCATCTTTAAACAGGTGCGGATACTCCCTGAACATTGTGGTGCAGGAACCGGATGGACTGACGACATAATCTGACTCCTGAAACGTTTCAATCATTCGTTTCATTGCTTTTTTGGCGTCATTTACGTAACCGCTGTTGTAAGCCGGCTGGCCGCAGCAGATCTGCCCCTCCGGAAAATCAACCTCACATCCGAGCCGCTCAAGCAGCTCTACCGTTGCTTTTCCTACGTTTGTTTGAAACATATCAACAAGACAAGTGACAAAAAGTGAGACTTTCATGATGAACCCCTCTCTCATCCCCAATATATGATCTGGTCATCTGATGACCTGAAGTTAAAGCTTTTACCAATATCGTACACTATTTGGACACAAAATTGAAAGCATTTTCTAATGATTTCAGCAATAAAAAAATGTCTGTACATAGGACAGAGCGTTCAAAAGGGCTGACATTGCTTTTTAATGTTCCTGCGTATTTCTTATATGTTTTCACAAAGAGATAAAGGAACGAAAGAGCACTGAGAAGGACGATCCAACCCGCGCCTCCCCTCATTAGCGCAAAAGGGTTTCAAACAAAAAAGCACCGATGAAGGCTGAACCTGACATATCCCGTAACCTTGGTGTATAGTACAAGCTTTGCGGACGGACAAATAGATAACCGAAAAATAACCATGTAAATAAAAGGAACCTAGTTATGTATGATTAACCAGGTTCCTCATTAAATCCATCCTTTCTCCTCAGCAATACTAGCGGCTTCTGTCCGGTTTTTCGCATTCAGTTTTTGGATGATTTCTGAAATATAGTTTCGGACTGTGCCTTGAGATAAATAGAGTTCAAGTGTGATGTCTTTTGTTGTCTTGCCTAAAGCAGCCAGCCGCAGTATTTCTTGTTCTCTTACAGTCAGCGGATTTTCATCACGAATCATGTTGAAGGTTAATTCCGGGCTGAACATCCGTTTTCCCTTTACACACTTTCGTATGGCATCTGCCAGATCGTCAATTTCCCCATCCTTCAAAAGATATCCGTGTACGCCGGCTTTGACGGCGCGTTCAAAATATCCTGGACGGGCAAAGGTTGTCAGAATAATGACCTTGCTTTTACAGCCTTTTTTCATTAGCTCCTCTGCAACCTCCAGCCCGCTGTGAACCGGCATTTCAATGTCCATGATGCAGACATCCGGCTCCAGCCTGAGAATGGCTTTCAGCGCCTCTTCTCCATTTAACGCTTGTCCGATGACCTTCATATCCTCTTCCAGGTCAAGCAAGGATCCCAGAGCGCCTAAAAGCATTCGCTGATCCTCAGCAATAAACAGACGAATCATCTATTTCGTCCTCCTATCATTCTGCTTTTCTAATGAGCGGAATCGTCAGTGTCAACACCGTTCCGTTATGGTCTGAAAGAGTCATCTCTCCGTCAATAAACATCAGCCGCTCTTGCATTCCCCGCAATCCATTCCCAAACATCTTCTCCTTCACCGCTCCTGTTCCGTCATCCCGTATGAGAACGGTCATTTTGTCGGCATATTGAGAAATGGTGACTGCACAATGGGTCGCTTTGCTGTGCTTGATGATATTTGTCACTGCCTCCCGCATACACATACTGACAATATTTTGAGTGACGGGGGATATGTCTGAAAAATCTTCGGTCCCTTCGTATTGAAAAGTAATATTACCCGCTCTTAAAATGTGCCGAATGTTGGCTAGCTCCTCCGTCATGGTGACCGTTCTCATATCCGCTACAAGCTCACGAACTTGTTTGAGTGCCGCACGCGAGCTTGTTTCCATTTCTTTCGCTTCAATCTTGGTCCGTTCTGCATCGGCTGCCGCCAGCCGCTGAATCAGCTGGCTTTTTAACGTGAGAAGCGAGAGGGTATGGCCGAGTGTATCATGAAGATCGCGGGCTATCCGAACACGTTCCTCCCTTTTGGTGAGTTCCTTTATATGTTCGTTGGCTTGGTCAAGCTTCTTTTCAAGCTCTATTCTTCGAAACATGGAACGAATTCCGAAGGGAGAAATCAGCATAATGACCAGAAACGGAAGAACAGAAAACAGCTCCCTGATCGAGGCCGAATCCGCCAGAAAATGATACACGCAAGGAAATATCAGCATGAAGACAAGACCAAAGAAAGCACGGTTGAACTTCGTTTTCTCACGGTAATAGCCCACAAAGTTTGCCGGGAAAAAGCCTAAATAAATATAGCTGATATGATAAAACAAACTATAAATAAAAATAATGGCCATTTGCGCGCATAACCAATACGTAAATGAAGGTCTGTCCGCACTGACGAACAATTGACGATATGTCACAACAAATAGGAGCAGCATGCCATATCCCAGCACTTGTTTGCTTCCTGATTCTCTCAATAAAGAAAGAAACGGCATAATGGTATACACCAAAAAGATATAAGGGAAAAAACCGAATTGCTTGGGAAATATGGATTTTATGAGTTTCATGTATTACACCGCTTCTTGTTTTCGTCTTATATACTTAAATAGTAGCATGAAGATCACTAAATAAGCGATTAACATCAGAATATTTTTCCAGGTTGGAAGCTCGCCTTGAACAAGAGCCCACGCTCCGCTCCCAAAATGATAAGACGGGAGCCACTGACCTATGTTTTTCAATATGTCCGGCATAACCTCGATCGGCATCCACATGCCCCCGCTTATCGCCAGCAGCATGTAAAGCACATTACTGACCCCGGCTGCCGTTTCTACTTTTCTCATGAGACCGATTAAAGTCCCTAACGCTAAAAACGGAAATGCCCCAATTAAAATCCAAAGCCCGCTCATGACCCATTCAAACGGTGACAAGTCAATGCCGTTTATGATGGCGCCGGCAAGAAAGATGACAGTAATAGATAAAAGATGAATGACACTTTGCCCGATCATCTGAGCCGCCAAATAAATATGATCCGGCAGAGGCGTGATGCGGATAAAAACTGACCAGCCTTGTGCCCGTTCTTGTACCAAACGGATTCCAAGCGTCATCATAGACGAACCCATTACGCTGAAGGTGGTCATAGACATTAAATAATGGGCATTCCAGGCGCCCTTGTCAGCGACATTGGTATTTACTACGTTTGTAAAGAGATAGTAAAAGGCAATCGGCATAACAAGCGACCAAAACACAAAGTATTTATTCCTGAGCACCCTTTTCATTTCAGCTATGCACTGTTTCCGCAGCATGTTCATCTCACATCGCCTCCCTGTTCCCGTCAGCAAGCTGTCGAAATGCCTCATCAAGCGTTCCTTGATCGATTCGAATATCATGTGCATTGATGTTTTCTTGAAAGATGAGCGCTAACACTTTATCAGTATTTGACGTTTGAATGCTGATTCGCTGATGCTTTTGAGTCACTCGTTCTACTTCCGGATGCCGATAAAGCTTTTCCAATGATTCATCCGATGAAACCTTAAAGGAAACAGACTGCTTCTGAATCCTTGCTCTGATTTGCTTCGGCGTTTCGTCTGCGGCAAGCCGTCCTTCAGCAAAAAACAAAATGCGCTGCGCGGCATCATCTGCTTCCTGTAAATAATGAGTTGAAAAAATAATGGTCTTGCCTTGATCCGCCAGGCTGTTCACTGTCTTCCAAAACTGGTGTCTTGATGTCGTGTCCATTCCGACAGTCGGTTCATCAAATACAAGTAACTCCGGATTGCCGGCAAGTGCCAAAGCAAAGCTCAGACGGCGTTTTTGTCCGCCGGATAATTTCTCTGCCGGTGTTTTCAAATCTTCTTTTGTGAGTGCTGTCAGCGAGACAAGCTCTTTCATGGATAATGGATGGGGATAATAACTGCGGATAAGCTCGAGGGTTTCGCAGACCTTTAATCCCGGCATGACACTTACTTCCTGCAGCATGGTGCCGATTTTTTCACGCACCTGTTTTTCATCAGGCTGACGGTTAAATAATTTGATTTCACCCTCACTTGGCTTCAGCAATCCCAGCATCATAGAGATCGCTGTTGTCTTCCCTGCGCCATTCGGGCCAAGGATGGACACAATCTCTCCTTTTCCTATGCTGAAATGAATGTTCTTCACTGCTGTTTTTTGCTGAAAATGTTTTGTGACATTTCTTACTGACACAACCTCAATCATTTTATGAGCACCTCCTGATTGCTTACATTGATTGTAAAATACCGGATCAGATGATTTTAGTAAGGGGTGTCATGATTTGAGATGACAAATGTCATTTGTGTCATTCAGATGATATTACCGCTTTATATTATATCCGGCACCTAGGCAATCCTTCCGCTACATCTTCCAATCAATCCAGCTCTCCATGCCGCATGTCCCCTTTCTGCAAGACGCCTATTTACTTTCATAGAAAGCCCGCAATTCACGCCTTGAAGTGGTATGATATACATATTAATCTTCATGTCGTTTTGGCTGAAAGGAGCCGACTATGGATCAAGCTATTTTAACTAGGAATCATGTGAAAGTGAGGGGGAACGGCACAACACCAATTGTATTTGCACCTGGTTTCGGGTGTGATCAGAGCGTGTGGAATGCCGTGGCCTTTGAAGACGAATACCAGCTGATTCTATTTGATTACGTAGGTGCGGGAAATTCTGATTTGCACGCATATGATATGGATCGTTACCGCACACTTGACGGCTATGCCCAGGATGTTCTGGATGTTTGTGAAGCGTTAGATCTGTCAAAAGCCGTGTTTGTGGGGCATTCTGTCGGGGCTGTGATTGGCATGCTTGCATCATTACGACGTCCCGAGCTTTTTTCACAGCTGATTATGGTGGGGCCTTCTCCTTGCTATTTAAATGATCCGCCTGAGTATTACGGGGGTTTTGAGGAAGAACAGCTCCTTGGGTTAATAGATATGATGGAGAAAAACTACATAGGCTGGGCAACCGTTTTTGCGGCAACTGTATTGAATCAGCCAGATCGGCCAGAAATTAAGGAAGAGCTGGAAAGCCGTTTTTGTTCTACTGATCCTATCATTGCACGGCAATTCGCAAAGGCTGCGTTTTTTTCAGATCATCGAAGGGATCTTCCAAAGGTGACCGTGCCTTCACTTATTCTGCAATGTTCGAATGATGTCATTGCACCGTCGGCAGTAGGTGAATATATGCAAAAGCATCTTCCTTACAGCACACTGAAACAGATGAAGGCTCAAGGGCACTGCCCGCATATGAGCCATCCTGAAGAGACGATACAGCTGATCAGCAATTATTTGAAAGCATACGTGATTTAGGAACGAAAGGGATAGAGGTGACCCTCTGAATGGATCAACAATTGAATCATGCACCATGCGGTTTCCTCACTTTATCAGAAGAGGGTACAATTTTAGCTGTCAATCACACATTGCTTAAGATTCTTGATTATGAATCGGAACAGGTGATCGGTCAGCATATCAATGCTCTTTTAACCGTTCCTGCAAAGCTTTTTTATCAGCTTTATTTTGTTCCGCTTTTGCAGCTGGAGCAACACATTGAGGAAATGTACATCTCCCTGGAAACAAACAATGGGGAAGAAATCCCTGTCCTTGTAAACGCTGTTCAGAGGACGGATCAGGAGGCTGCTGTAACAGAATGCGTTGTCATTCCGATGCGGAAGCGAAACGAATATGAAAATGAGCTGCTGATTGCCAGAAACGCGGCCGAGGAAGCACTGCTCGCCAAACAGAAAGCAAATGCAGAGTTGGAAATTGCTTTGCAGACGCTGAAGGAGAAACAGGAACAGCTTCTTGCGATTAATAAGGAAAATCAGCAATTCAGATCGAATACAAAAAGAGAGCTTGAACTCGCCAGGAAGATTCAAGAAAATTCATTAACCGAGCCGATCTTGAATGATCACATTCAGATTGATTCGTATTATAAAGCATCCAGTGACTTATCAGGCGACTTATATGGATTTTATCAAATCGATCAGCACCGCTACGGTTTGATCCTCCTTGATGTGATGGGACACGGCATTTCTTCTGCATTAGTTACGATGTCCCTCCATCCTTTATTCCAGCGATTAATGACACAAGGGATCAGTCCCGACAAAGTCATGAAGGAATTAGACTACCATCTTCACAGTTTGTTTCAAAACGACGAGGAAGCAAGGCATTACTGTACCGCTATTTGCCTCATTATTGATACAGACCGGCAAAGAATTGATTATGTCAACGCGGGCCATCCGCCCGCATTATGGCAGGATGCCGAGGGAACCCAATCAACGCTGGACGCAACCGCACCGCCGATTGGGATGTTTGAAGAAGCGGTGTTTCAGTCAAGCACCCTTGACTATACATGCGGCGGAAGGCTGCTTCTGTATACAGACGGTGTGATGGACCCGACGGCATCATGTTATTTACACCGTTTAATAAAGGATCATCCTGATTTGCCTATAGCTGAGCTGAAAAACAAAATCCTCTCATCTCTTCAAGCTGAGCCCAAAAACGATGATGAGTGTTTTATTTTAGTAGATGTAAAATAAAAGAATCCATGAGAGATAACAATGCGTTGTTACACCTCATGGATTTTCATTATTTTTTCGGGATATGGCCTGTTTCCGCGTATTTGAATACCTGTAAGGATGGCAGCGGATGTCCGTTGAAATCAAACAAAGCTTGATTATCCACTGCACTTCCTCCATACCACTTACCTGCGTCTTCAGGATCGTATTCGGCTGCATAGCTGGAGGCCCATCCGGAACCATATGTTTCCCATATCGTTTTATTTTTCTCCAATTGCGTCTTCGGGCCGACCGGAATCCACGCAGGCTCCCAATAAAAAACGCCCAATCCGGCTGTTCCTGTCTTTGCCACTGCGTCCATCACATCTCTTACGGCATTTGCCTGGCCTTGCACTGAAATCGGGTATGGCAGTGTCTGACCGCTTTTAGGCGCTGTGTTTTCATGTCCGTCTCCGTCTTCAGCCGTATAGGTGTATGACGTTTCCGCCACCATGACTTTTTTGCCGTACGTATCCGCAACAGCTTTCAGCACGGAGGACAAATTGTGTAACGTACCGTGCCAGAATGGATAATATGAGCTGGCAAATACATCATAATCGACTTTGTTTTTGTTGAGGGTTTCAGCAATATATGAATATCGTCCTGACGTTTCTGGGTTGGTGAAATGCAGCGCGACCAATATGTCACGATTTGTTTCCCTGACTGCCCGGCTTCCTTCATTGAATAATTGACTCATCTTCTTCCAATCCGTTTCCCCGGCAAATGCTCCTGTTGTTTCGTTTCCGACCTGTACCATACCGATATCAATGCCTTCCTTGACCATGGCTTGCAGACTTTGTTTTGTAAATTCATAGAGCTTCGCTTTCTTAGCTTCGAAGCTTAAGTTCGCCCAAGCCTTTGGCACCTTCTGTTTTGCAGGATCTGCCCAGAAATCGGAATAATGAAAATCTGCCAGCAGCTTCATCCCGTTCGCGGTTGCTCTTTTTCCGATTTGGATGGCTTTTTGAACATCATTATTGCCTCCTCCATAACCATTGCCATAAGCGTTATACGGGTCATTCCAAATGCGGACGCGGACATAGTTGACGCCTGCTTGCTTTAAGGTTGTAAAGATGTCCTGACGTTTCCCGCTTGCATTGTGAAAGGTTACACCGCTGTTTTCTAAAGCAATAATGCTCGACACGTCAACTCCTTTGATAAAGTCATTGTTCATGCCCGCTACCTTTTTAACAAAAAGGTCATTTGCCTGAAGCTCTGACACATATTTCTCCCCCTCTGCGGCGGCATATCCCGTTGAACTTCCGATCCCGCTCCAGACGATAACAGCGGCTAACAGCATGATGATACTGCTTTTCATATTTCCACCCTCTCACGTAAGTGATTTCAAAAAACACCCCGCCCATATAGAGCGGAGGCACACCTTAATGTGAGTTCACGACAATTCTCACTTCATATTTTTCCAAGATCAGGTCTCCTGAAAGCATTTCACCAGTAACGATATCCTTCACACGCTTATCAAACGAAACCAGCTGCTGTTGTTCCGTAAAATTCATGATGAAGATATAGTCATTGTGCTGATCCTGTCTGGCCTGTACGGAGACGCCTTTACCATGCTTAACCGGAAAAACCGGAGACAAAGACAGTTCTTTTATCAAACTTTGATAAAAATCCCGGTGAAATTGATCCTCTAAACGCGCGCCGATAAAATACGCTTTTCCTTGTTCATATTGATGGCTTGTAACCGCAGGGATATGCGCATAAAAACCATCCTGATACACACCCTCTGCCGTTGCGGCTTTCAATTCGATCACCGTTGCATAATCTTTCATTTCATACGTTTGATTGCGGTAGCTGACGGCATTTCGGTCTTTCGGATACAGCGTATCTGTTTCGAGCGGCTCAATTCCAAATATCGTTTGCAAGTCTGGGTGCCAGCCGCCTGTATACGTTAAGTCATGCTCGTTGACGATTCCGCTGATATACGTCATCACCAAGGTTCCGCCGTTAGCCGTAAACTTCTTTAATCGCGTGATGGTTTCTTCACTGATTACATACAGCATGGGGACGATCAGCAGCTTATACGCTGAAAAATCTTGTTCTTTTGTAATGACGTCGACCGGGATATCCTGTTCCCAGAATGTGCGGTAATGCTGCTGCAGTGTTTGCGGATAACGCTTTGTCGCTCTTGCAAATCCCTGAGCGTCCTCAAGCGCCCAATTATTTTCCCAATCATACAAAATAGCAGCTTCAGACGGTCTCTTCGTTCCAACGACTTCAGACAGCTGTTCCAATGTCTCCCCGACTTTTGCCACTTCTTGAAAGACGCGGTTCTTTGTGCTGTTGTCATGATCCACAATCGCCCCATGCAGTTTTTCCGATGATCCTCGTGATTTTCGAAATTGGAAATAGAGGACGCTGTCTGATCCGTGGGCAATCATTTGCATAGATGAAAGCAGGTTCATGCCCGGACGTTTCGCTTTGTTTACGTTATGCCAATTGACAGCGCTAGGCGTACACTCCATTAATAAAAAGGGCTGCTGCTTGAGGCTTCTGTACAGATCATTGATAAAGCCGACCTTCATCGCCAAATCTGCTGTGCTTTCCCAATCATTGTGCCACACAGGATAAGCGTCCCAGCTGATGACATCCACATGCTTTGCAAATTTGCTGTAGTCGAGACCCTGATAAGGAATTAAATCTGGTGTATCACCCATAAAATTCGTTGTTATCGGAATGTCCGGCGTCAGCTCTTTCAGCGGTACGATTTCATTTTCATAAAAGGAAATGGTTTGATCCGTGACAAACCGGCGCCAGTCTAAGTTCAGGCCGTGCAAGCCATTTTCTCCAATCGGGGAAGGGCTTTCAATTTGTGACCAGTCATTGAATGTATGACTCCAAAACGGCGTCCACCACGCGTTATTCAATATCTTGAGACTATTGTCATATTTCGTTTTCAGCCACTCTCTGAAAGCTTGCTGACATTGGTCACAGTGGCATTCTCCTCCATATTCATTGGAAATATGCCACATCAAAAGCGCCGGATGACCGCGGTACCTTTCTGCTAATAAACGGTTGATGTGCCGCGTTTTTTCACGATAGACCTTGGACGTCAGGCAGTGGTTATGCCGTCCGCCGTGCAGCTGTTTCACTCTTGAGGCATTGACTCTCAGCACTTCAGGGTAGGTTTGCGACAGCCAGGCAGGACGCGCTCCGCTCGGCGTTGCTAAAATGACACGGCCGCCGATACTGTGGATACGGTCAAAAATATCATCAAGCCATTCAAATTGATATACACCTTCCTCCGGCTCAAGTGCACTCCATGCAAAAATGCCGACAGAAAACGTATTGGTATGTGAAAGCTTCATCAGCTTTATATCGTCGGCTAAAATATCCGGCCGATCCAGCCATTGATCAGGGTTGTAGTCTCCTCCGTGGAGCATAAACTTCGCTTTTGTAACGTGCTTTTTTTCAAGCTTTGACATGATTTTCTCCCCCATATTCTCTTATCCTTTCGTTCCGCCTGCGGTTAATCCGGACACAAAATTCTTTTGCAGCATGATAAAGATGACGGCAACCGGTATGCTGATGAGCAAGGCACCCGCCGCAAATGTCGTATAGCTTGCTCCCATGACATCATTGACTAAATTGAATAAGCCTACGGGCAATGTATATGATTCAGGTGTTCTCAATATCGTTGATGACAAAACAAAATCTCCGAGCGGGCCGGTAAATCCATTCATCGCAACCACTGCCGCCATCGGTTTTGATAAAGGCAGGATGATCTGCAAAAAGATCCTCGTGCTGCTTGCCCCGTCAATCTTTGCGCTTTCGTCCAAATCGATCGGGATGGAATCCATATATCCTTTCATCAAGTACGTATTCATCGGGATCAGGCCGCCGATATAAAGCAGGATCAGCAGCCAATGGCTGTTGATCATCCCTAACATTTGAGCCAGCACAAACAAGGCGATCAATGCAGAAAACTGAGGAATCATTTGCAGCAATAAAAAGAGCGTTAATGCGTATTTCCTCCCTTTAAACCGAAAGCGGGAAAACGCATAGGCCGTAAACGTCACACAGATCAGTGAGCCAGCCATCGTAAACAGGCTGATTTTTATCGAGTTGATATACCACTGCACATATTGAAGGTTTTCTTTGCCCGCAAATAATTCTTTGTAGTGGTCGAACGTCGGATTCTTCGGAATGAGGGATGTACTGATTAAACTGTTGCCGGGATTAAAGCTGGCGCCTGCCGTCCAAAGGAGAGGATACACAATGATGGCCGCCATGCAGGCTAAAAACAAGTAAGAGAAAAGGAGCCGCATAAATTTTCTGACCTTCATATCTGCCAGCATGTCTCAGCCCTCCTCTTTATAAGACTTCGTCTGTCTGAATTGCCACAATGCAATGGCAATCACAAACACAGACAATAAAATGGTTAAAGCAGCCGCAAGGGAATATTGGCTGGACTGCATCGTCAATTTATAAATCCACGATACGAGAATATCTGTTCCGCCGGCTGTTGATCCGGAAACAGCCGGACCGCCTCCATTGAAAAGATAAATAATATTGAAGTTATTAAAATTAAATGTGAACTGCGTAATGATAATCGGAGCCATCGCAATGAACACCATCGGGAGCGTGATGTATCTCAGCTTTGAGAAGATGGAAGCACCATCGATTGTCGCCGCTTCATAAAGATCTTCAGGAATCGATTGCAAAACACCCGTTGAAACAAGGAAGATATACGGAAAACCAAGCCAGCCTTGCATGAGGATCAGCGCTAGCCTCGACCAATTCGCATCTGTCATCCACGGAAGCGGATCAATGCCAAAGAAAGCCAAGATGTCATGATTCATTGCGCCGAAACTATCGTTAAACAAACCGGCAAAAATTAAAATCGTGACAAATCCGGGAACAGCCCATGGCAAAATCAAAATAGTCCGGAAAAACCGTTTAAACCGGATGTCTTTCTGATTCACAATGATCGCCAGCCATATCCCCAGACTGACTTGCAGAGTGGAAGCACAAAGCGTCCACACCACCGTCCAAGCCAGCACATCAAAAAAGGTCGAGCGCCAAATATCGACAGTAAAAATATCAGTGAAGGTTTGAAAACCAACCCAATCTACTAATTTAGCAGGAGGAGAATGATATAAATCATAGTTTGTAAAAGCTAAGGCAAAGCTGAATAAGATGGGAAAGATCACCGCGAAAATTAAAATAAACAGAGATGGTCCGCTGACGACATATGGATAGCCCTGAGCGATGATATTTTGATATTGTTCCTTGAGAGAGCTCAAGGGCCTCTTTTCATCACGGCGTTTTCCGCTTTGATAAGCGTCACGCAAATTCACATAATATACCGCAAGTCCAAAGCATGTCACAATGACAGCGATAATGCCTTCCGCCAGCAGAAACACCGAGTTATCCCGCGGCACCTCTGTTCCCAGCGTAAAGATTCCCCAAAGCCCCATATTCAGCAAATCTCCAAATACCGCAAAAAACGATGCGCCCAAGAGGAGAAACAGGAGGCCTTTGATCCATTGTTTGTTGTAGAATTGACCAAGGCCCGGAATGATTGACAATAACAAAGCGACTTTACGATGCTGCACCGTTTTCACCTCTCTTACAATACAAATCTACTTTTCTCTTTATGTTCCGCTATGCTTTGCCTTCATCTGCCCTTTGGCCGTTTCAGCAGCCTGATCTAAGGCTTTTTTTGGGTTCGCTTTTCCTGTTGCAATCGTTTGTAATGCTGAATCCGCCGGGGTCCATATTTCGTTCATTTCCGGTATATTCGGCGTCTGCTCTGAGTAGCGGGATTGCTCGGTGACCGCCCGTGCCGTTTCGCTTTTCATAATAGCCGTGTCACTTGCTAATGATTGAACGGCCGGAACTTCTTTCGTTTGTTCATATCGTTTTTTGGAATTCTTTTCATTTGCCAGAAAAACAGCTAACTCTTGCGCCAGCTCTGCATGTTTTGAAAATGCGCTGACATTGTAGCTTTTAACGCCGATAAAGGAGCTCATGTTTTTGCCGTTTTCCAGCTTCGGAAGCTTCGTGATGCCATAATCAATTCCCGCTTTCGAAAAGGCTTCTACATTCCACGGGCCTGAGATAATCGCAGCAGCCTTTCCTTCTGTAAACAGTGATTCGAGTACATTGATTCCCTGCTCTCCGACAATGCCAGCCGGGAATAAGCCGTCTTGATAAAACTTCTGAATCAGCTCAGCGCCTTTGACAGCGCCTTCATTATTGATTCCAAGATCAGACGGATCATCGTTTCCATCCTTATCCTTTCCAAAGATATATCCGCCGTACCCGCCCATGACACTTTGCGCGTAATAGATTTGATCAAATAAGGCTAAAAATCCAAACTTGCTGCCATCAGCCGTTTTTTTAGAGTAGTCGTACCACTCTTCCAGCGTTTGCGGCAATTCGTCCTCTGAGATGAGATCTTTGTTATAAAAAAGCACTGTTGTTTCGACGGCTTTAGGCAGGCCATAAAGCTTCTGATCCACCATTTGAGACTGAATGGATGCGTCTGTGTAGAGCGATTGAACATCCTTTTCAACTTTTAATTCTTTGATTAATCCCTCTGTGACAGCCGTTCCGATCTGGTCACCGGGCATGGTCAACACGTCAGGCCCTGTGCCGGCCGGGCCGTCCATACGCAAATCTTCAATCTGCTGGGCATAAGGTTTTTCAACAACTTTGACCTTCACATCATGCTCTTTTTCAAATTCGGCAACAGCGTCTTTAATGCCGATGCTTTTTTCTTTATCCTCCCACACGACAAGCTCTGAGCCCTTTGAGCTTGTTTTTTCGCTGCTGCTTTCCTGCGGTCCGCAGGCGGCTAAAGATAAACTGACAGCCGCGCAGAGCATGACACCGGCGTACTTTTTTACCATTTTCATCAATTGTCACCCTTCCGTATTAGATGAAAGCGCTTTAAAAATAATATAGCATGACTGAGAAAATGTGTAAACAAACTATTTACTCTCATAAGTAAATTTTTTTACCAAACAAAAAATGACTTAGAATACTAAGCCATTTTGAAATACGATTTAATTCATGCTCTTTCTGACGATTAATTCAGCTCCCATATATAACGTTTTAACCGTTTTCCGCTTTTCCAGCACTTGCTCAAGCAATAATTCCACAGCGTTTTTACATAGTTCCTTGATATCAATATGAAAGGTCGTCAGCGGCGGAGAGACGTACTTGGCAAAGCTGATGTTATTGATGCTCACGACGCTCACTCTGTTCGGTATCGCGATTCCTTTTTCATTCAGGGCTTGCAGACAGCCGACCGCAATCGGGTCTGCCGCGATAAAAAAGGCGGTCGGAAGCTGATCACCCAATGCTTCAATCGCTTTAGTCATCAGGCGGTAGCCATTTTCGACGGAGAAGCCGCGGTGGCATAAAATATAGCGATCGTCCAGCATCCCTTTTTCCTGCATATAGGATCGGAACGTTTTTTCACGAATATCCATTTCATCTTGATTCGTGTTCGGATTTTTGTACGTGCCGCCAATAAATCCGATATTCTTATGCCCTTTTTCAACTAGGATGTTTACCGTTCTCTTCGTCATTTGCGCTAAGTCCGGCCTTACTGAATCAAAATGGTCGGGATCAGGTGAAGAGTCAATAAAAACACCGTTCTCCGTCAGATTTCTGAGAAACGCTAATTCTTTATCAGAAAAGGTGCCCACGGCAATAAAACCTTCTGTATGAGCTGGAATGCATTCAATACCGTCCGTTATTTTATAGGTCGTCATGTCGACATTGAAGGTTTTCGCCAATTTCTCTACTTCTAATCTCATTGTTTTGAAATAGACATCTTCCAGCTCCTCTTGATCTGTCAGCCAATATAAAAAAGCAATGTGTTTCACCAGCGGCCTTACAGTTTTCTTGCGATAATTAAGTTTCTCCGCGGCTTCATATATCTTTTCACGCGTCTCGTCCGGTACAGAAAGGCTCTCATCGTTATTTAAAACACGGGAAACGGTTGAAATCGAAAATCCCGCGGCTTGTGCGATATCTTTTATTGTCGCCATTATATCTGCCTCCATTTTCAAACATGCCAGTGGTCGTTTTAGTAAAATATTTTACTTTCTTTTTCGTAAATGTCAAGCTGTGTCAGCCGCACAATGAAAATAAGACTGAACCATTACAGCTCAGTCTTGGTTGTTTGTACGCACCAGCAAAATTGCCCGGGAAATGAGTCGGTTATTGCACGTTTTCCTCAAAATATCCCGAAAGGACATCTTCCACATTCGTCAAGTGTGCCAGCATCGCTTCTTCCGCCTTTGCTCCGTCCTGGGCAGCCACGGCATTATAAATCCGTTCATGCTCCTCATAAAGCCGCTGTACCGAGGTCTTCTTGGAAAACAGCCAGATTTTCCGCGTTTCTCTCATCGTTTCCAGCAGCAATGATGATACGTGATTCATCAGATGTTTGAGCAGATCGTTTTGTGAAGCGTCAGCGAGTGCCAAATGAAAGGCGAAGTCTGCTTTTTCACCTAGCTCCCCGTCTGCTTCAATCTTTCCCATTTCCTTTAACGCCTGATGAATGCTTTGGAGATTCTCTTCTGTCCGTTTTTCGGCAGCTAATGAAGCCACGCCGATTTCAAGCAGCTTTCTGACCTCGAGCAGCTGTTTGACATCTTCTTTTTTCATTAAAAGTGCGGCTGACAGAGGCTGAGAAATTTGATCGGGTTCAAACTCCTTCAGGTAGGTGCCTTCTCCCTGTTTCATTTCGACAAGCCCCATCGCTTTTAATGCGGAAAGCGCTTCGCGCACCGCTGAACGGCTGACTTGAAAGCTTTCAGAAAGCGCCTGAACGGAGTCAAGCTTATCCCCCGGCTTCAGTTGGCCGGTTTTGATCATATCTAATAATGCATCCGCTACTTCTTCATATATCTTTTTTGTTTTAATCTGTTTATATTTCAATGCAATTCACCCCGCAACTTGTAGGTCTGGCTGTTTACGATCTATTATACTCCCTTTTGGGCGCCGCCAAAAGATTTAGACAATTTCGTCAAAAAGTCTTGTACTTTGATTTTTTTCAAAATATAATGCTAGGTAACTGGTCTTATTATCTAGTCATCAGATGATCATATCATCTTTAGAAACCGCTTACACATAGCCAGTTATGTTTGAAGGAGGGGTTTGGGATGCAATGGACACAGGCATATACGCCTATAGGGGGAAATTTGCTTTTATCTGCGCTTGCCGCACTTGTACCGATTATTTTCTTTTTCTGGGCACTCGCAATTAAACGAATGAAGGGGTATACGGCGGGATTGGCCACCTTGGGAATCGCGCTGCTGATTGCTGTATTGATTTACGGGATGCCGGCGGAAAAAGCGCTGATGTCCGCTACACAAGGAGCCGTATACGGCATACTGCCAATTGGCTGGATCATTGTGACGTCTGTTTTTTTGTATAAAATCACTGTAAAAACGGGACAGTTTGATATTATTCGCAGCTCTGTTCTCTCCATTACCGATGACCGCCGGCTTCAGGCGCTGCTGATCGCTTTCTCATTCGGGGCTTTTTTAGAAGGAGCGGCGGGCTTCGGGGCGCCGGTCGCGATTTCGGCCGCACTGCTTGTCGGCCTCGGTTTTAACCCTCTTTATGCGGCGGGGATCTGTTTGATTGCCAATACGGCGCCAGTAGCCTTCGGGGCGATTGGGATTCCGATTACAGCTGTAGAAGGACCGACAGGGATTCCGGCGATGGAGATTTCTCAAATGGTCGGGCGGCAGCTGCCGTTTTTATCTGTATTTATTCCTCTTTATTTAATTATCATTATGAGCGGATTCAGGAAAGCCTTTGAGGTATGGCCGGCGATTCTTGTTTCCGGTGTTTCCTTTGCCGCTGTTCAATATCTCAGCTCCAACTTTTTGGGGCCGGAGCTGCCGGATGTTTTGTCGGCGCTAGTGTCGATGGCTGCGCTAGCTGTGTTTTTGAAATGGTGGAAGCCGAAGAAGACATTCCGGTTTGCGGGGGAGCAGGAATCGGCCGCCGCAATTGAAACGGCAAAACTGCACCCTAATGCACCGGCTTACACCGGCGGGCAGATTTTTAAGGCCTGGTCGCCGTTTCTGCTTCTGACGGTGATGATTTCTGTTTGGGGCATTCCTTCGGTCAAATCCGCGCTGACAGGGCATTACGAAGGCACAGCCATTGTCTTAAAATGGCTGAATGTGATTGGAGAAAAGCTGACTTTTGCTCCTGGGGTGCCTTTTTTGAACAATCAGATCGTCAATGCTGACGGCACTCCGATTGAAGCGGTTTATAAGCTTGAGGTGCTCGGCTCGGCAGGCACCGCGATTTTAATTGCCGCAGTGCTGTCAAAATTCATCACGTCCATTGCGTGGAAAGAATGGGGAGCTGTTTTTAGCGAAACACTGCAGGAATTGAAGTTTCCGATTTTGACGATCGCCTCGGTCGTTGGTTTTGCATATGTCACCAACTCCTCGGGAATGAGCACGACGCTCGGCATGACGCTGGCGCTGACAGGCTCGATGTTTACCTTCTTTTCGCCGGTTCTCGGCTGGCTCGGCGTCTTTATTACCGGCTCGGATACGTCGGCTAACCTGCTGTTTGGAAACCTGCAGAAAGTAACGGCCTTATCGGTCGGAATGGACCCTGTCCTATCGGTCGCGGCCAATTCATCAGGCGGCGTCACCGGCAAAATGATTTCCCCGCAGTCAATCGCGGTCGCGTGTGCGGCAGTCGGACTCGCCGGGAAGGAGTCGGATCTTTTCCGCTTTACGATCAAGCACAGCTTGTTTTTGCTGCTGCTCGTCTGTATCATCACCTTTTTGCAGCACCAGTTTTTCAGCTGGATGATTCCGTAAAAAAATCCTCCCTTACAGGGAGGATTTTATTTGTACCGTTTTCTGGCTGCCGATGACGGAATGTTCAATTGATCGCGGTATTTCGCCACTGTACGTCTGGAGATTTGAATGCGGTGCTGTTCATATAACAGGTCAGCAAGCTTTTGATCTGAGAGGGGTTTTGTTTTATCCTCTTGCTGAATCAATGCTTGAAGATGCGTTTTGACCGCATAGTTGGATGTATCGCCATCCCCAGAGGCCTCTGCTTTTCCTGAGAAGAACATCTTCATCTCAAACAATCCGTAAGGCGTTTGTATCGTTTTCCCTTTAATGGCCCGGCTGATGGTTGATTCATGCAGGCCCAGACAATCCGCCACCTCTCTCAGTGTCAGCGGCTTCATAGCGCTCCGCCCTTTCAGGAAAAAATCTTTTTGACGTGCGGTCAGCTCATTTACAATTCTGGTGATCGTCTGCTTCCGCTGCCTCAGCGCGCGGCTCAGCCAGCGCCACTCCTGATATTTCGTAGATAAATAGGAAACCGTATCCTGACAGGCGCCCGACGATAGAAGCGGCCTGTACTGCGGATGCAGCTCAATCTCCGGGAACGAGCGGCTGTTGAGTTCCGCTGTGATCTGGCCGTTTTTAACGATGATGAAAATGTCAGGTTCAATATACATATCCTGCTCCGGACTGGCAAACAGAAGGCCGGGTCTTGGGTGAAGCGCAGCAATTTTATCAGAAATGTCCTGAATCGCGTGAAGCGGGATTCCGGTTTCTTTTGAAAGCGCTTTCCAGTTTTTTTGCGCAAATACATCAAAGTGTTCTGAAACAAGCAGTTCTGCCTGTTCATTTCTGTTCGGGAGACGCTGTAATTGCAGCAGAATACACTCTTGAAGAGATCTTGCGCCGATTCCCGCTGGTTCAAGCGACTGTAGTTTTCTCAGAACCGCTTCCGCTTCCTCTGCCGAAACAGACAGGCGCCGGGCTGCCTCCTCCACATCTTCCTCCAGATATCCGTTTGAATCAAGCGAATGTATCAGATAATTAAAAATCTTTTTTTCAGTGTTTGACAGATTCATATCCAGCGACTGCTGTTTGAGGACATCCTGCAGTGTTTTTTGCGGATTGCTTAATTGAAGGCCCGCCTCCTGCCTGCTGATCCTGTTTTTGTTTGTTTTATGATAAGATAGTGGCGGTGTGTCTGTTTCCTTTCGTTCAATAAGAGGGTTTTCCAGTGAGAGCTCATCAATGTATTCGGCCAGTTCCGCCGAATGATAGCCAAGCAGCGTGATGGCCTGCCTGAGCTCCTGTGTCAGTTGAGGCTTTAGTACTTGTACTTGCTGAAGTTTCATATCCATCTTGCTCACTCCCCTTTCTTCATTGTACATGATTGGGATGACACCGTATACATTTATGAAAAAGGAGCTGCCAAAGAAATGTCTGAACTTTTTTCTGTACCGTATTTTATTGAAAACTTAAAGCAGCATATTGAAATGAACCCGTCTGAGGATAAGATCCACGCAATGAACAGCTACTATCGTTCTGTCGTTTCCACACTTGTGCAGGATCAGCTGACAAAAAACGCCGTTGTCCTGAAGCGGATTCAGCATTTAGATGAGGCTTACAACAAAGTAAAACGCGGAGAATCAAAATAAACCTTCCGCTCACATGTGAGCAGGAAGGTTTTCCTTCTTTGAGGCGTCCCGAATGATTTGAGTGTTTGGCACTCCCTCCATCCAAGTATGATAGTAATTGGCGTTTTTACCGTAGGAATTATCAATGACCGTGTTTTCTTTTTGAAGAAGAGAGGACAAAATATGGCCGTGCAGTCTTGACGTTTCCACCGATTGGTAACGGCTGAAAAAGCGAATGGCTTTGGTGACGATGTAATCCGAGTATTTTCTCCATATAAATGCGATGGGCAGAGGATTGCCCGCTTTTTTGTTCAGGACGTTCAGCGTTTGGAGAAAAGCGATTGTCCGGCGGTCTGAAGCTGACAGCACTGTACGCCAGTCATAGCTTTCCGCTTGCGCATGTCTTTGAAGCTCATCATTTGCTTCATGATCTGTTCTGATAAATCTCAGCTTTTGGCCGGTCGGCTGCTGTGTCGGAATGATGGGAAACAGCTGGTGGGCCATATCAGGCAATAGCTTGATATGATTGTTTTGAAAGTACGCCTGTGCCGTTGCATAGGAGGCTTTTTCCCTTGTGATGATATGCAGATTTGAATGGGCAGAGAAAATGTCAGCCGTCCGTTTTAAGTTGTCTTCATGTTGAAAATAGATGGATTGCGGCAGAATGACGATTTTGTGGTTTGGATAGGTTTGAACGATTTTCTCTCTAAATCCTTGATAGTACGGATATAAATCCCCGAAGTTGCCGCCTCCCTGACAGACGATGATCAGATTCGGATCAAGCTTACGCCCGATTGGGAAATTGTCTGGATTCCAGCGGTTTCTGACCCGAATGTCATTTTCGTCAAAAAAGGCTTCCGTTCCTTTCATAATAAATAGATCCCCTACATTTCCGTATAGAGGATAGTCGGCGTAAATGATTTCGGATTGCTTCGGAATCATTTCGAGCAGCCCGGCCAGTTTTTTCTTCAGGCTGATCATTGAATGCTTGCTGTCCATCTCTTCACCTCTGTTGTTTGGAATAAGTGTAACAACGCATCGATTACTCGGTCTTGATCTTCTTCGGTCATATTTGTTCCGGATGGGAGGCAGATCCCTCGCCTGAATAAGTTCTCGCACACACTTTCAGAATCTGTATGGGAATAAAATGCAGATGATGTAAACAGAGGCTGGGTATGCAGCGGCTTCCAAAGCGGTCTCGCTTCGATCTGTTCTTCAGCTAGATGCTGAACCACGTCATAAGGAATCAGTCCGTTATCGAGCGTAAGAGCAGTAAGCCAGCGGTTGGACACGCCTTCTGAGTATTCCGGCATAAAGCAGACGCCATCTATGCTGCCAAGCGCTTTTTCGTACCTCGTAAAAATCTCCCGTCTTTTCTCCACCCGCTCATCCAGCACCTCAAGCTGGGCAATGCCGACTCCGGCAAGGATATTGCTCAATCTGTAGTTGTGCCCGATTTCACTGTGCTGATAATGAACTGCAGGATCGCGGGCCTGTGAAGCGAGAAATCTTGCTTTTTCAATGGCGGCTTCATCGTCTGACACAAGCATCCCGCCTCCTGAAGTGGTAATGATTTTGTTTCCATTAAATGAATAAACGCCGAAACGGCCGAATGTCCCGCTCTGCTTCCCTTTATAGACCGAACCGAGGGATTCAGCCGCATCCTCAATGACCGGCACTCCGTATAAGCCGCACAGGCTTACAATCTCATCCATTTTCGCGCTTTGTCCGTACAGGTTGACGGCAATGACCGCTTTGGGCGGATTTCCCTTTCGTTTTGCTTCCTCAAGCGCTCTTTCAAGTGCTTTCGGAGACATATTCCAGGTATCCGGCTCAGAATCTATAAAAACAGGCATCGCTTTTTCATATAAAATCGGGTTTGCCGTTGCCACAAATGTAAAGGACGGACAAAACACGGTGTCTCCCGCTTTTACATCCAGCAAACGTAGCGCCAAATGAATCGCGGCGGTGCCTGAGCTGACCGCAGCCGCCCCTTTGGCGCCGACTCGTTCAGCCAATTTTTCTTCAAATGTATTCACAAGCGGCCCAAGCGGCGCAATCCAGTTTGAGCGAAAGGCTTCTGAAATATAGTGCTGCTCCCTGCCGCTCATATGAGGGGCGGATAAGTAGATTTTTTTATGCATGTAACCATCCTTTGCTTTAGGTTTGAATAGAGGAAATCACGCGCGCCGGGGTGCCGGCTGCCGTTACCCCGGCAGGGATAGAGCGGATCACCGCGGAGCCTGCGCCGACAATGCTCCAAGAGCCAATAGTAACCTGCGGAATGACGGAGGCCCCGGTGCCCACATGAGCCCCTTCTTGAACCGCAATACCACCAGAAAGCGTGGCGCGCGGAGAAAGATGTACAAAATCGCCGATCTGATTGTCGTGCTCTGCAATCGCGCCCGTATTGATGATACAATGGGCGCCGATCTGAACATCCGCCTGAATAATCGCACCGGCCATAATAACCGTTCCTTCCCCGATGACAGCCGATTTGCTGATGATGGCTGACGGGTGGATTAATGTGATGAGATCTTCTTTGTATAACCCCAGCCGCTCCGCCAGCTGTTTTCTGACGCTGTTGTTTCCAATTGCAATCACAAACATGACATCAGGGATCAGCCTGCGCAATTCAGGAATTGCTGCCGGGGGGCCTGTGTACAGCTCTTTCCCGGCAGCAAATGTGCTGAATTTATCGTCCAGCACCGCAGCTAAGCGCGTGTCTGAACGGGCGCTTATGAGTTCTCTGATCACCTTTCCGTGACCGCCGTCTCCCACAATGGCCACGTTTCTCATGAGGACACATCTCCGCTTCCTGTAAAGCGTTCTGCGGTTACATGATTGGTTTGCTGAATACCTTCTGACACAAGAACTTTGCGTACCGTCAGACATAAAATTTTCAAATCGAGCAAGAATGAACGGTTGTCAACGTACCAAACATCCAGTTCAAATTTCTTTTCCCAGGAAATCGTGTTTCTGCCGTTGACCTGCGCCCAGCCTGTAATCCCGGGTTTTACCTCATGGCGCCGTGCCTGCTGTTTCGTATAAAGCGGCAGATAGTCCATCAGCAGCGGCCGGGGACCGACGAGGCTGAGGTCCCCCTTCAAAACATTCAGAAGCTGCGGCAGCTCATCAATGCTCAGCTTTCTGATCAGCCTGCCTGTTTTCGTAAGCCTGACTGCATCCGGCAGCAGGTTTCCCTCACTGTCCCGTTCATCCGTCATCGTTCTGAATTTATAAAGGGTGAACGGCTTCCCATGCAGGCCGGGCCGTACTTGTTTAAAAAAGACAGGCGATCCTATTTTCAGCCTGACTACGGCGATAGTGAATAGAATAATGACACCCGTGCAGCACAATAAAAAAATAGCGGCCGTCAGATCAAAAAGACGTTTCAGGATCAAATATTTACAGCTCCTTTCGTTTTTCTAAACCGTCTCAGCACCAGCTGTCGTTCCTCTTTCGTACAAACAAACATAAAAGCGAAAACCGCGTAGCAGCAGCTGACGGCAGCACCTGTGGCAATCAGTGATGTCCAGCTTTCAATGGTGATACATAACTGGATGGCCTCACAAACCGCCCAAGCAAATAATGCGGCAAAGACCGGACCGAACATGCCTGTAAAGAACACATGCTTTTTGTAGCCGGTAATGCGTGATACATAAAGCGGCGTAAAGATAACATTTTTCAGCACAAGCGAAATCGCCCCGGCCAGCGTAATGCCGTAAAGCCCCAGATGCGCCGGCCCGCTTAATGTGACCGCCAGCACAACATTCACTGCGCCTAACAGCAGGGTGACGAGCGCCGGTGTTTTTTGTTGATTAAAGGCGGTCCATATATAAAACAGCGGCATAAAGGCAAGACTGACCGCCAAATATCCGGCGTGAATATATAAAAGCGGCGCTACAGAGGAAAAGGACGGTCCAAGCCAGATCGTCAGAAAAGGCCCGGCCAAACCTCCCAATAATGCAGCCGGAAGCGCAAGCAAAAGCCCGTTCAGTCTCACTGCCTGATTGGCGTACTTGACCAAGCCGTCCATATCGCCTTTTGAATAATAAGAAGTAATGACAGGCGCAAATAGAGATGCGACTGTTCCTGCCAAACTGCGCAGCAGCAGCGGAAACTGGATAATCGCCGCGTATTTTCCCGCTTCAGATGCACCCAGCACCAAGTTGGCGGTTAATAGGTCGATCTGCAAAAAAAGCAGCACGCCGATCTGATTGACTGAGTTCCAGGTTCCTGCCTGAAACAGTTCCTTGCTTATGCGGAATGACAAGTCTTTCAGCCTAAATGAAAACCATGGAATCAGTTTTCTGAAAAAGCAGAAAGACAGAATAGAAGCTATGACGGCACCGGCTAAAGCGGCAAGCTGAATCTGCCAGATTTTTGGCGTAAAGCAGGCAAACAGCGTCAGCACACACAATACACGGATGAGCATTTGCACCGCCTGAATCGAACTGGTGATATACAGCCGGTTGGCATAAAACGGCGCCGCCCCAAACCCCGCCATCAAAAATGTTAAAAGAAACAGCAGACTCCCAATCAAAATCGACAGCCGAACATCAGCCAATAGATCCTGAGGGACGTTCATAACGCGGTCAATAAAAAAAGCCGCACTCACAAGAGGCAGCAGGAGCAGCAATGAAATCAAAACAGATGCAGCCAAATAATTGCTGATATACGCATTTGCTTTTTCCTGCTCTCCCCTGTGGGCTGCGACAGAAAAAAAACGCACAACCACGGAGCTGAGCGCCACCGTGATAATGGAAAAATAATTAATCACATTTTGCGTTAAATTCACAAAGCCAAAAGCCTCGACACCGAGCGTTTTGACAATAAAAGGCGTCATCCAGACAGACAGGAATACGGACAGAAGAAAAGCTGTGAGATTGGCGCTGAAGTTAATGGTGAATTTCATGCCTGCTTCGCACTGCCTTTCATGGTTCCGCGTGTCTCAAAAAACAGCTTGATGAGAAAGATCAGCCGCCATTTGCACAGTCCTAAGACCAATCGCTCGCCTCTGCCTAATTTCTCATGCTGGAACGGTGTGTGTCTGACAGCCTGCCGCACCATGTCATAGGATAAAATCTGTCTGATCTGTTTTTTGATGTCTTTCGGCGGCTGCGATGAGGCACAGGCGTTTGCCAGAAGCATCGGAAGCTGGTGCTTGCAAATGTACACATCTAAATCCTCTTTGCACACATCCGCTAAGCCGCACTGATTGTAGAATGCGAGTTTGGCTTGATATTGTTTCTGGATATTTTCATCCATCGCAGGCTTATAAGGAATTTCCGTCAGGCTGTTCGGATTTTCACGGTATATGTACAATCCTTCATCCAGCATTTTTACCCGATCGGCTTCATAAAAAGCAGATAAATTAAAGGGTGAATCTTCAGCAAAACGGATGTCTTCATCAAACCACAGGTTCGCCCTCTCCAAAAGCTCACGGCGATACACATATCGCCATACATACCAGATAAATCTCGTTTCGTGGGCACGTTGGAGCTGCTCAGCTATATCCGCTTTTGTCAGCATACGGCCTGTTTCGAGCTGCGGCGGTACGTATACCTGCCTGTCTTCGGACTGTTTATAAAATCCGCAGCCAGCGATATCGAGCCGGTGCTGCTCCGCTTCTTCTGCAAGCCTTTGAAACATGGCGGGAGCAACATAATCGTCTCCGTCTACAAACCCGATATACGTGCCGCGCGCCGCTTTGATTCCCGCGTTTCGAGCCGAACTCAAGCCGCCATTTTTTTTATGAATGACTTGAACTCTTGCATCCCGTTTCGCGTATGCCGCTGCCATCTCACCAGATCGATCGGGTGTTCCATCATTAACAAGGATGATTTCTATATCGGACAGCGTTTGGGCAAGCAGTGAATTGATGCATTCTTCAATGAATGGTTCAACGTTATACATCGGGACAATAATGCTGACGAGCGGTGTCATTGTGCTTCACCGCTGATTTTATCCCGCAGCCCTTTAAAATACATCTCCCGCGGAAAGCCGGCACGGTTTGTTTCTTTTGTCAGCAGCTCTTTCACTGCGGCTGTCACAATTTCCGGCTCCGGCTGTTCAATCAGCTTCATGGTTGGAATATCTTTCAGCCATTGGTAGCCTTCCATTACTTTGTGATCAAAAGACCGGATCACTACACACGGCGTTCCTGTCAGCGCACAAAAAATCATGCCGTGCAGCCTGTCTGTGACAACGGCTTCAGCACTTTGCAGCTTAGACCAAAGCGCTTCCAGCTCCTGTTCCCGTGTGCCGCGGCTGACCCGGCGCCCGATCGTTGTCGTAAAAGCTTTGATCTCGCCAAATTCATTAAAAAGAGCGGTCTTCACGCGGTTTCTCTGATCCTCCTGAAGCACGCTTTCCTGATCCTCGCGCAAACACATATACACCCCTTCGCGTTCCGCAGGGGTGCTGCTTCTATCTAAATACAGCACCATATCGGGCTGCTTCAGAATCTTTTTTTCTTTAAAATGCCGCTTCATAAATTGATACGTAGTTTCATCACGCGCCATCAGCAATAAACCGGGGTGCGCGTTATAAATTTTCTGCGCCCGTTTCAGCTCTTTTCGTCCCTTTTTCGTATCAGAAAAATGAACGGTTGCCGGTAGCTGGACGATTTGATAATCATGAAACGTTTTAATGATAAAGCGGCGCGTCCACTCTTCATACCGGTATAAATCCCCCATGTTTCCGCCGCCGATGATAAAGACCATATCTTCCGGGTGGCGGGAGCGAATCAGCGCTTTTGCTGATTTGTATATGTCCTTCATATCGACCTCAATGATTTCAAAATCGGAGTATTCCTGCTCAAGAAACACTTTGCTGGCATAAGCAATAGCATGATCCCCCAAATTGTCATGGGAAGGCAGCAGGGTCAGTATGATTTTCTTCTTATGTGCGGCAGCTTTTACCGGCTGATCGGCCGCACCCAGCCAAAATTGGGACGGGTACTTGACCTTTAGCAGCAGCCATTCTGCAAGATTGATTTTCAATGAATGTAACGACATGTCTTCACCCTCTGATTTTCATTTTGTACTCGATCACTCGCTGATACGCGGCGGACGCCATGGCAACGAGCGGAATCATTCTGTATTTCGCCATCAGCAGCAGGCATGACCGTTTTGCGTCAAAAGGCGCTGTCCCCGTTTTCGACAGACTGCCTTGAAACACCGGATCAGCGCAAATCACGCCGACCGTTTTGAGCCTTTCCAAAAGACGCCGGCTGGCGCTTGTTTTCCATTCGTTCAAAAGACAAATGGTCCCATGGAGAACGATAAAGAAATCAAGCTCCTTTCGGTACTCCTCCAGCTTGTTGTTCTCCTGTAAGAACCCTGCGTTCGCCTGATACAGCGCCAGTCCTGATTCAAACAGTTTTTTCTGATAACCCTGCACGATGGAGGAAAGGTGAATGCGATAATGGTAGAGAGGCGCTTTTACATAGGAAACCGAGCGGGCGAAAAAATGTGCCCTGAAGCTGAAAAACTGATCCTCGACATGCTCCAGCTCACCTCTGAGCGGGAACGAAAGCCGGTGTGCGTCAATCATGCTTCTTCGGTACAGTTTATTCCATGAAAATCCCCTGACCTTCCCTTCGAATAACGCCTTGATATAAGACTCCTTCGGCTGATCCTGATAGGTTTCCGCAATGTCTGAGACAACGGTTTTTTCAGTATCTTCAAACTCCGCGGCATAGTTGCAAATGACCAGATCGGTTTCCTCCGATGCTGCCTGAACCATTTGCAAGCAATAATCAGGCTCGATCCAATCGTCTGAATCAATAAAAGCCACAAATTCGCCGCGGGCCGCCTCGATCCCTTTGTTCCGGACCGCACCGAGCCCTTGGTTTTCCTGGTGAATGACTCTGAATCGTTTATCCTTCTCTGCATATTCCTCAGCGATGTCCGGGCTGGCGTCTGCCGAACCGTCATTGACGATGATGATTTCAATATTGTCCAATGTCTGGTTCTTTAAAGATTCAAGGCAGTTTCTAATATAGGTTTCTGTATTATAAACAGCGACTAACAGACTAACCGCAGGTGTTTCCATAATGACCGGCTCCTCTTGCATAAATTACCGGGAAAAAATCGTTCTGTACGGCAGAACGGAAGAATCAACCGGCATAAGCAAATAACTGTATAAAAAATAACAAACCACAATGGCGATATAGATCAACGCATTCGATTTCTCATCAAATATCCTGACAAAATAAGGGACTAGGATCATTTGATACAGTCCGAAGTAAATATTAAACCTGGCAAAGATCACGTCCTTTGTGGCCAAGAGCCCGAATAAAAACCCGAGAAGGCACAAATTGACGACAATATCGATTTGCGGCCACAGCTTTCGGAGGCGCTCCCTGTAACAAAAGGCCAAAAACAGCGGCAGGACCAAAACAGCGATTTTGACCACATTCATTCCGTTTGTATTTGTCATCAGCCACTTTTCATAATGGCTGTATGAGCTGTTTTCAAGGACAACGACAAATACCGAAATAAATTTCTGATATAAAAAGGTCATGCCGAGAAATAAAGCTGAGAGACCGAATATTGCCGGTGACCAGGCTTTTCTTCTGACAATAAAATAGACCGGAATCATCACCACCGCCGAGGAGTGAAAGAGCGAACTGACCAGCACAATCAGAAAATAACGCTTCCAGTTTCCATTGATGATATAGCGAATCGCCCAAAACAAAGCGGCTGCCACCATGTATTGTCTGATTCCGTTAAAGGATGCGTAATAATGAAAGGTTCCTAAAAATAAAAAGACACTCAGCTCGAACGGTCTTCCGTAGTCTGCCAGCGTCTTGATAATAAAGATATAGGTCACGGCCGCAACGGTCACATACATGATTTGCGGGTCCTTCGTGATAAAATTCATCAGCCATAGCAGTGCGGTAAAGCCCGGATCTGTTGCCGTTTTCGCCGTGCCGAAACCGAATATCTGCCAAATATTTTGATAGTCTCCTGCCATTTGATACAGCAGCGTATACGTCTGAAAATCTGTACCGACCCTGTAACGCAGCCCCGAAACAAGCACAAGTGAGGCGAGCGGAATCCAAATGAGAAGCTTGTTCGGACGATAGCCGGTCGCAAGTGACTCATCCCGGCCGCCGCACATTTTAGCAAACCAAGACCAAATATATACAATTCCCATATTGACGACATACACAATCATTTTTATTGTCCTTTTTCAGTGCTAATCTGATATAAATTCATCAATGCACCCACATTTCGCCGCGCATCATAGCCAAGTTTCGCAAGGGTATCTTTCACGAGCTCCTGCTTCGGCCTGCCTGCGGCGGCCGCTCTTACAATCGTTTCAGCCCAAATGTCCATCGGCTTAGAGAGACTCACCCTTTTCACAAGTCCGAGGCCCGTGTCGACTTTTTCTGTGATCGTGTCGGAAATAATGCACGGAAGGCCCGAAGCCTGCGCTTCCACAAGCACAACAGGCAAGCCTTCGTACAGCGACGGCATGACAAATACATCAAAGGTGCGCATGAGCTCATGAATGTGTTCTTCAGTTCCTAAAAAGAGGACATCTGAAAGCAGATTCAGCCGCTGCGCTTCCTCCTCCATCTGCTCCCGCAGCGGTCCGTCTCCTGCGAGAACCATCTGAAAGCGAACTCCCCGTTTTTTCAGGTGAACGGCAAGCTTCAGCAAAAACGCGTGATTTTTCACTTCATGAAATCGGGCCACATGACCAATGATCAGACGGTCAGACGCTATGCCGCGTGATTTTTTTTCGTCATCGGCCGCCTGCCCGGCGGGAGAGAACAGATCAAGGTCGATTCCGTTCGGCAGCAGATGAACACGCTTCCGCTCCATATTTGATCGCCCGAACAAAAACCGGCCCGCATCTTCTCCGCAAGCGCACAATTCAGTCGCATATGCCAAAATGAGGCGTCTGAACACCATCAGCTGCAGGCGGTCCTTCCAATTGAAGCCGGTCTTCCACGAGGTGTTATGGGAATGGCATACTCTGACCTGCACCCCGGCTAGCCTTGCCGCAAGCGCGATAAAGCCGGTTTGAAAATCTGTGTGCGCATGAACCGCGCTGAACGGCCCGTTTTCTTTTATTGTGTTTCTTATATTCTTCACAAATGTGAGGGGATTGCTTTGTCCGATACTTGGGACATAAAAAAGCCGCCCGCCTAGCGATAAAATTTCTTCATCATAAGCGCACGGATCATTTCGATAGGTTAAAAAATCAAATTGCACCTTGCTTCTATCCATTTTCCGATATAAATTCATGACCATGGTTTCCGCGCCGCCCCTGTTCATGCCGCTGAGAACATGGAGCACGCGCTGCTGGCTGTTATTCATGTTTCACAAGCCCTTCCTTCTGATTCATCACTCTTTTTTTATGGTAACGATTCATCACAGCAGGAGGCATAATCGCGCGAATGAGCGGTTTTGCGATATAGATGTAAGCGGAAAAAGGAAGCTTCAGGCGTCTGCATGCCTGGTACACAAGAATAGCGTTGTCGATTGAATAGGTAAAAGACCGCCTCTTGAATGCGTCGCTGTCTTCCCTTACTTTATACAGCGCTTCTTGGAGGTTATAGCCTCGGAAGCCCTCCCCAAAAAAGCGGAGCCAAAAATCGATATCCTCCATTCGTCTTGTCCGCCGCACCGAACGATAGCCTTTCAGCGTACGGTAAGCGCTGGCTCTCATCATGATTGTCCCATGGCAAAACGGCGTCCCTTTCGCCATGATGGCAGGCTCCGGAACAGAAGGCAGCATCCGTGTGCCCCTTACCCCAAATTCATCAAACACTAGCATGCCGGTGCCGACCACCTGGTAGTGACGATGCTTTTCTAAAAAAGCAACCTGCTTCTCCAGACGGCGCGGAAAGGACAGATCATCTCCGTCCTGACGGGCGATATACTCGCCTGTCGCATAAGAAAGACAGTGATTTAACGAAGCGGCCAGCCGCTTGTTTGTTTGATTGTGAATCAGCTTGATGCGGTCGCTGTAATGAGCGGCGTACTGCTTCGCGATACGGAGCGTGCCGTCTGTTGACGCATCATCGCACATAATCAGCTCCCAATTTTTATAGGATTGGCTGAGAATAGATTCAATGCTTTCCGCCAAAGTGCGTTCACAATTATAAATGCCCATAATGACAGAAACTTTCGGTCCTGAATTCATACGCTTTTCTCCTTTTTATCCATATCCATGTACAAGGAATAAATATCTGCCATTTCCTCTACCGTTCGCGCTTCCGAAAAGCGCAAGGCTGTGTGGCGGCCTTCCTGTCCGAGTGTTCTCCGCAGTTCCGGCTCAAGGTAGAGCTGTTCAATGCGATCGGCAAAAGCGGCGCTGTCGCCAATTTTGATGAGAAACCCGTTTTTTCCGTCCCGGATGATTTCCCGGTGTCCACGGTTCTCAGTGGCAATCGCCGGCTTCTCTGCCGCCATGCCCTCAAGCACATTCATGCCGAGGCCTTCTCTGATGCTGGAGGCGACAGATACATCCGCAAGCTGGATCAGCTCGTGAATATCGCGGCAAAAGCCGTAAAAGCAAACATTGCGGGAAGCTCCAAGCTTTTCAGCTAAGGCCCGATACGTTTGTTCCATCGCTCCTTCTCCGGCAAAAACAAGACGGAGCTCAGGAATCTTATCTTTCAGCAGTGCGGCAGCTTCAATTAACAGCTTCTGATTTTTGTTGAGGTTCAGTTCAGCCGGATAGATCAATATAAAGTCATCTTTTTGGAAGCCGTGCTTTTCTCTCAACCTATGCTGCTCTTCAAGGCTGACTGGCCGGAACCTGTCTGTATTAACGCCGATGCCGTGAATTTTTTCTGTCATTCCGCCCGGTCTTTGAAGCCCTTTCGCTCGTGTGTAATCTTCTTCATTTATGGTGATCAGGCAGTCTGTATAGGCAGAAAGCCATTTTTCAACCGGATAATAAAGGACCCAGTTTTTCAT
Source organism: Bacillus sp. V26 (assembly GCF_034296245.1). Lineage (NCBI taxonomy): Bacteria > Bacillati > Bacillota > Bacilli > Caryophanales > Bacillaceae > Bacillus > Bacillus sp. V26. The sequence continues at coordinate 36,525 of NZ_JAXKQF010000003.1, forward strand.
CGGCGCTCCGCTGCAAAAATGAAATCCGTGAGCGGTGTAGATCACCTTTGTTCCGTTTCGTCTCGCATGCCGTGACGCAAGCCGGGCAAGAACGCCGCCGACCGGCGTATGGCAATGGACGATGTCGTACTCGTTGGTTTCGATCACTTTCTTCAGCTGTCTGTAAACGGCAATGTTCTGAGGATGAAAGGGTGACCTTCGAATCGGAATGGAGAATTTCTCATCGACATACGGCAGCCGCGTCTGCCCGCTCGCAGCGACATGAACCTCCCAGCCTAATTGTTTAAACCATTTAAAGTAAGGAAGATGAAAAGCTTTAAAGTGATAATCGACAGTGGCACAAAATAGGATTTTTTTCGTCATCTCCACTCCCCCTAACGAACGCCGGCAGCCGTCATTTCGTTTGATGTGTCTATTGCCGCAAACAGCCGCTCTCTGAGCTCGGCTTCCGGCAGCTGATTGAAATCTTCTATAAAGCGCATCAGCAATGGCCAGTCGCCGTCCACCGCTTTGCCGATATGGATTTTCGGAAAAACTTGTTCGGCGTGAACTTCATTTTTGTTCAGCAGCTCCTCATACATTTTTTCACCCGGGCGAATGCCTGTGAACTCAATCGGAATCTGCTCCGTCGTGTAGCCAGATAAATGAATGAGGTTTTTGGCGAGATCGACAATCTTCACGGGCTCGCCCATATCAAGAACAAAAATTTGGCGTCCTTTCGCCAGCGCTCCAGCTTGGATGACAAGCCGTGACGCTTCGGGAATGGTCATGAAATAGCGGGTCATCGCCGGATGTGTCACCGTAACGGGACCGCCTTTTTCAATCTGTTTCTTAAAAACCGGAATGACGCTGCCTCGGCTGCCGAGCACATTGCCAAAGCGGACAGCGACGAATTTTGTTCTGCTGAATTTCCCCAGATTCATAATAATCATTTCAGCAAAGCGTTTTGTTGCCCCCATTACATTGGCCGGGTTCACCGCTTTATCAGATGAAATGAGCACAAATGTCTCTGTCCCGCACATATCTGCCGCTTCCGCCACATTTTTTGTTCCGATAATGTTGTTTTTGACTGCCTCTTCGGGGTTGTGCTCCATTAAAGGCACATGCTTATGGGCAGCCGCATGATAGACGACGTGCGGTTCGTATTTTTTCATTAAGGTAAACATTTTGTCGCGGTCCTGCACATCCGCAATTTCTGTGTGGAACACGATGTGTTTGCCGAATCGTCCATTCAGTTCAGAATAAATAGAATGAATGCTGTTTTCCCCATGGCCGAGAAGAACGATTTCCTTAGGCTGGAACGCGCTGATTTGCCGGCAGATTTCCGAGCCGATTGAACCGCCCGCTCCTGTGACGAGAACTGTTTTTTCTTTGATGCGGTTTGAAATTTCGCTTGTGTCGAGGGTTATCGGCTTCCTGCCGAGTAAATCCTCAGCCTTTACATCTCTGATTTGCCCGGCAGTGCGCGTTCCAAGCAGCATTTCATCAAAATGAGGCATGATTTTGATGTTCACTCCGGTCCGCACGCATTCTTTGTATAGCACCTGCAGTTCATGGGTACGGAGAGAAGGAATCGCAATGATAATATAGTTAATTTTGAGCTTTTGCACCGCAGGCATGATACTTTCTTTTCCGCCGATGACGGGCAGTCCCATAATTTCTAATTTATGTTTCGTTTGATCGTCATCAATAAAAGCGACAGGTGTAATGTCAGGATCGTCTTTCTGCAGCAGCTGCCTGACCATCAGGGTTCCGCCTGATCCCGCTCCGATAATCAATGCGCGGGCCGACGTGCTGCGTTTTTTTCTGATGCTTTCTTTTATTATTCTCGATAAAACGCGGGTCCCCCCGATGAACAGAAGCTGAAGCACCCAGCACGCCGTTAACAGCCGGAAAAACATTGTATGATACACAGCGTACTGAATGATGCCGGTCACAGCGGCTGAAATCGTAATGACCTTAAGCAGAGCGATCAGTTCGCCAAGCCCGGTGTATGTCCAGACTTGTTTATACTGACGGAACAGGATAGCACATACATGATAGCTGAGGAGCAAGCTGACAGCGGTAAGCAATAATGCTCCGGAGTCATAAAATTGATAAGAATCTTTTAAAAATTGATATCCTGCAATAACTGAATTCAAAACGAGATAAGTATCCAGCGCGATAATCATTGACAGTCTTCTCCGGTAACTCAACCTTTTCCCCCCTAATACTTTTATCGGTTTAGCTGCGGCGGTTTCGTCATCTAAAAAACGACAGCAGCTAAACCGATAACATTTCCTATGTATATCAAATAAGTGGGCATTTAACCCGTCCTCACGCCCCGCCAGCGACGACCAGCATCTAAGGCAGCCTGTTCAAGCTGCCCACAGCGGAGCCGAGTGCCTCCATTGATACAGGTAAGGAGACATCACCTAAAAGCACAAATTAATAGGAATAGTGTTCTGATTTTTTCATTTTCTTTTTATTTAAGAGAGCGCCCAACAGCTTTGCATTGGATTGCTCCAGTGCGTCCTTCGCTTTCAGGACGGTATCGGTTTTTGTTTTTCCGCTTAAGACAACGAGCACGCTTCCATCTGTCTGGTTCGCTAAAATTTGAGCGTCCGCGACAGCTAAAAGCGGAGGAGAATCAAAGATCACCAGACTGAATTGGTCATAGATATCTGATATCAAATCTCCCATTGCCTTCGAGGATAACAGTTCTGCCGGATTCGGCGGCGTCGGTCCGCTTGTCAGCACATATAAGTTATCGATCGGGGTCTTTTGCACCGTTTCTTTTAAGGAAGCATTGCCGACCAGCACATTTGTCAGCCCGGTCAGATTTTCAACCTGAAACGTCTGGTTAATTGTCGGTTTTCTTAAATCGGCGTCCACCAGCAGCACTTTCTTTTCCTGCTGCTGCGCAAAGACTGCCGCAAGATTCGCTGCACTGAACGATTTTCCTTCACCAGGCACAGAGGAGGTGACGAGAATGGACCGCAAGTTGGTCTGTACGGATGAAAACTCAATGTTTGTCCGAATGGTGCGATATTGTTCCGCAACAATTGATTTATGATGTAAAACGGATATTTGAGCCAAACCTCGCCTTGCTTTCTTTTTTCTAAAGACCACTCACTTCACTCCTCGAAATGTTTTATCCAACCCTGCGATTCCGTTTCTTTTTGACATCAGGGACGGAGCCTAAGCAGGGCAATCCGGTTTTCTCGCTGAGCTGCCGTGCGCTTTTGCACGTATCATCGAGAAAATGCAGAAAAAAAGCCAGTGTAATGCCGCCCATCACGGCCGCCCCAAAAGCCATGACCATATTTCTCATTCGGGACGGCTTGATCATCGAGCTTTCAGAAGCCTTCGCCTCTGATAGAATATGTACGCCTTGGACATTCATTCTTTCATCTACTTCTTTTTCAAACTTGCTGACTAACGTGTTCGCAATCTTAGCCGCTTGCTCCGGATTGTGATCCTGAACAGCAACGGTGATAATTTCTGATTCATTTTCACTGCTGGTCATCACTTTTCCTTTCAGCGAGGAAGCCGATTCAGAAAGATGCAATTCCGCCTTGACCTCTTCCATCAAGGCCGTGCTTTTTATAATGGATTGGAACGTGCTGCTGTACTGAAGATTTCGCTGGATGTCACTGAGATTCGAGTTTTCTTCACCGTCTGATTCATGAATCAGCACTTGAGTCGACGCCTGATAAGTCGGTGAAATAACCTTAAATTGCACAAAACCAGTAATAAAGGTGACGCCTATTGTGATGAGCAGAATCAGCACGAATCTATGTCTGACAATCGCGTATAATTCTTTAAAACTCATATTCTCATTCATATATTCATAGCCTTCAGCCTTCTCACGGCTGGCTTCCCAAGCCCCTTTCTGTTAATGATTGGATTATAAAAGAAAACTTTATTATTTAAAAATTGCAAAATAAGCCAATAAGTTCTCTTTAGAGAACAATATCATGATTTTCCTCTTATTTACTGCGCTTCCCTTATTATTTTAAATTTTATAAAGAACAAATAATTCCTTATAATGAACGAAATAACGACAGGAATAGAGGAGAATTTCATATTATGATTGGAAGAATTATCCGTTTGTACCGCAAAAGAAAAGGCTATTCTATAAATCAGCTGGCTATCGAGTCAGGCGTTTCAAAATCCTATTTAAGCAAGATTGAAAGAGGCGTTCATAAGAATCCATCCGTTCAATTTTTAAAAAAAGTATCAGCAACCCTGGATGTCGAATTAACAGAATTATTCGACGCTGAAACGATGATGTATCAAAAAATCAGCGGCGGAGAGGATGAATGGCGTGTGCATCTTGTGCAAGCTGTTCAAGCTGGAATGGAAAAGGAAGAATTGTTCACTTTTACGAACAAGCTGAAGAAAGAGGAGCCTGAAACCGCCTCCTACCGAAACCGAAAGCTGACAGAATCGAATATAGAAGAGTGGAAAGCGCTGATGGCAGAAGCGAGAGAAATCGGCCTGACAGTTCAAGAAGTCAAAACCTTTTTAAAAACGATGGGAAAATGACTATCAGATAAGGGGATGAGGTTCGCATCATCAGGACAAATCTGTTTATAATGGGGGAAAAAGGGAGAGAACGCTATGTCTGAATCAATGGTCAAAACGCAATACGGCACAGTGAAAGGCATTTCAAAAAACGGTGTCCAAATATGGAAAGGCATCCCCTACGCAAAGCCGCCCGTCGGACAATTGCGCTTTAAAGCACCTGAGCCGCCGGCAGCCTGGGAAGGCGTACTGGACGCAACTGCGTACGGCCCGGTTTGCCCGCAGCCGCCTGATTTACTGTCATATTCATACCCTGAACTGCCCCGCCAGTCTGAGGATTGCCTGTATGTAAATGTATTTGCACCTGACACTCCGGGCAAAAATCGTCCTGTCATGGTGTGGATTCACGGCGGCGCATTTTATCTCGGCGCAGGCAGTGAGCCTTTATACGACGGCTCAAACCTGGCGGCTCAGGGGGATGTCATTGTCGTCACACTGAACTATCGGCTGGGGCCATTCGGCTTTTTACATTTGTCTTCCATTGATGAAGCGTATTCCGACAACCTTGGACTGCTTGACCAAACCGCGGCTCTGAAATGGGTCAGGGACAATATCTCTGCGTTTGGCGGCGATCCGGGAAATGTAACGGTGTTTGGAGAATCAGCAGGCGGTATGAGCATTGCCGCACTGCTTGCCATGCCTGCTGCAAAAGGCCTGTTCCAGAAAGCAATCCTGGAAAGCGGATCTTCCCGAACCATGACGGAAGAAAAAGCGGCCAGCACCGGGCATGCTTTTTTACGAATCCTTGGAATTGACCGCCACCAATTGGACAGGCTGCATACTGTGTCTGCGGAAGATTTGCTTAAAGCCGCCGATCAGCTGCGAAAAACCGAAAATGAAAATATCTTTCAGCTGTTCTTCCAGCCTGCACTTGATCCGAAAACACTGCCTGCTGAGCCTGAGAAAGCCATTGCTCAAGGGGCTGCTGACGGCATTCCGCTGTTAGTCGGAACAAATCGTGATGAAGGGTATTTATTTTTCACACCGGATTCAGAAGTTCACTCTCAGGAAACGATAGATGAAGCGCTTGAGTATCTATTGGGTCAGCCGCTGTCAAAGAAAGTGGCCGATCTGTATCCGCGCTCTCTCGAAAGCCAAATTCATATCATGACTGATTTGCTGTTTTGGCGCCCGGCCGTCGCCTGCGCCTCCGCCCAGTCCCGTTACGCACCTGTCTGGATGTACCGATTCGACTGGCATCCGGACAAGCCGCCATACAATAAAGCGTTTCACGCACTGGAACTGCCGTTTGTGTTCGGCAATCTAAACGGACTGAAACGAATGGTACAAGCAGACATTACGGATGAGGTCAAACAGCTCTCACACACGATACAATCAGCATGGCTTGCCTTCGCAAAAACAGGAAATCCAAGCTGCGAAGATGTACAATGGCCGGCTTATACTGAAGACAAACGAGAAACCTTGATTTTGAATTGCGAACTTTCTATTGAGCATGATCCTGATGGTGAGAAGCGGAAAAAACTATTAAACTCATAAGGAGAATCACATGGGGAAATCGGGCTGCATGGGTGCCGTCATCGTTGTGGCAGCATGTATCTTCATTTTATCAGCAGTCGTTTTTTTGCGAGACACAGCTTATTACCAGCCCATTCGCTGGATTGGAATCATACTGTTTTTCGCAGGAATTGTGATGGTGCCCACATACTCAGCAAAAAGAACCCGGTAAAGAGAAGTCATTCTCTTTACCGGGTTTTTGTTTTTTTACAATTTTCCTGCGCGAATATCGTCTGTCATTCCTTCATAAGGCGCTTTAGAAATGACTTCCTCATTATCGGCTCCCTCATTTTTCAGAAATGTAATTTCCGCAAATTCAGGCACTACGTATTTTGGATAGGTTTCATATTTTTCGCGTGATTCTTTCATCAGGTCAGTGTGGTCATTTTGGTAGCAGACCGTAATTTCAGGATGTTCATGCACCCATTTCGGGAAGAAAATAATGCCGTGCATGCGTTTTTCATTCGGCATAAAGTTTAACGAAACATCTGTGCCTGTCGGCTCTGTCCAAGACACTTTATATACGCCCTCTGTCAGTTTGACAATGTTCACTTCCTGATCCCGAACCCAGCGTCCGGCAACCATTCCGCTATGAATTCTATAATCAATTGTATGGTCATTTTTAATATAAATCTCGTATTCCCAACCGTTTTCATAAGTATAAATCATGTGGCTTCCGATAAAGTTTTCCATATTTCACACTCTCCTTAGTCTTTTACTCTACTTCATAAATGTCTAATCGAACGTAATCAGGGGTTCTTTCTGCGGAACCGATAAACAAGCGGTCATGCAGCCATTGATAGGTTCCACTGCCTGTCTCAAAAGTCGGCACCGTGCGGAAATAAACATGCTCGGTGTCAATCATTTCACCGGCAGCTGCTTGGGTTCGGAACGGCTCGCTGACTTGCCGTATTCCATTGTTTTCAATGTAAATCAGTTCATGATCTGCTGTTTCTATGACATATCTGGCAGATAAATCTGTTCTGCCGTCAGCGCGAATGATTTGCGAATCAGCTCCGCCCGGCAAAATACGTCCTTCACTTCCCCGGTTATTGTTCCCGATCGAATCGGAATCCAACGTCTCAGCCCTAAGCCTGTCTCACCAATGGTGATCGGAGGATCAACCTTCATGTCTAGAGAGACGAATTTCTTTAAAACTGGATTCTTCATAAGCACCACCTGACCTCCAGAAGAGATCATGTAACTATTTACATGTTTACTTTAACAACATTGCATGAGGCTGTCAAACGATAAGAACACAAAAAAACAAGAGCCGATTACATACAGCCCTTGTTGAATGGTTCGTTTTGATAAGCAAGATACGTGCTGACCGTGCTTTTTGCGAGACAATCAGAGGAATCTATAATCGGGATATCACCGTGAAAATGATCTAACACCGTGTTCAAATCTGTGCAAGCCGAAATGATGAGATCCGCTCTTTTACTGATTTCCAAATATAGCTCCCGCCATATGTCCTGAGTCTTGTGAACATGATTCGGCTGTTTGATCGCGGCGATGAGCTGATTGACTTCCCGCTGCCAATGTTTCTCATGAATAAACTCATGTCCGCCCGCCTTCAACCCTTTTTGATAAATACAGGATTGTATGGTTGAGTCTGTTCCTAAAACAGCCACTTTTTGTGCTGAATCCGGAAGCTCCTTCATCGTTTCCTCAATGATATGTAACAAAGGAATCGACAATGCCTGCTGGATGTCTTCAAAATAGGCATGCGCGGTATTACAAGGAAGAGAAATAAAGTCCGCACCGGTCTTCTCCAGCTTGACGGCTCCATCAATAATCGCTTTTTTCATTTCATCATGATCGATTGGACGATCGACATAAAAGGGTGTCGGACAGGAATAAATCATCATCTGCGGGTAATCGATATCATGTGAAGCGCTATAGAGCTTCTGACAGTAATCAATGACCTTATCTAAAAACGGAGAGGTCGATTTTGGCCCCATTCCAGCTAATATGCCAATCATCAAATTCATTCCTTTCTATCCGTCCGGACCGCTTCTTCCTCTGTTCCGTCCTGATAAATGATAAAGCTCTTCGCAGCACCATCCCCTAACATAAATTCAACTTCAACAGGCAATGATTGCAGAAAGAAACGCGTTTCCGAGGAAGGAAATAATTCAAACCTCATCTGTCCGGTAATTTGCAGATAAAGCCGCTCGTTCTCGGCTGTCACCGTCGCAGCTGTCCCATCATGAATGGAGTAGCTGCCAACATAGCGGCTGTAAATCGCTGTATCAATGTCTTTTTTCTTTTTATCAGCAGAACGTTCCGGGATTTCATAAGGCTGGTCAAATAAAATATTCTCCGCCGCCTTCAGTATCGCTTGCTCATAATCAGCATCCTGTTCCATATTGCTCAAATAGATCAGCGTTTTACGATGGTCTATATATCGGATCATCATCGTCGAATAGCCGGGCCAGCCTCCGCTATGGCTGACAATTCGTCCTTTTTCAGGGCTGTTTTGCAGCACCCAGCCAAATCCGTAGTCAACCGTTTCCCCATTGTTCAGTTGTACAGGCGAAAACGCGGCTTCCTTAGAAGCCTTGCTGATCAATTTGTCCTGATATAAAGCCTGATCAAACCGAAATAAATCGCTTGTGACAGAATTCACTGTACCGTCTCCCTGTATTCCATCCAGATACACAACATAGCTGGTTTCCTCCAGATCATCAGGAAGAACGTACTGTCCGGAATGCACATCATACACATAACCATACGCATAGCCATCAATCTGCTCAGGACGCAGCCTTCTGTTATATACTCTCGTGTTCGCCATGCCGACCGGGGTGAAAATATGTTGTTTCAAAAAATCCGCATAGCCCATGCCGGATGCCTTCTCAATCAAAACTGCCAGCAGCACATACCCCGTATTGCTGTACAGCCAGCCTTCATTCGGAGCAAAATAGCAAGGCGGCTGCTCATTCATTAGCATATCCACAACATCCTGATTCACTGCAATCTCGCTTTTATTCCAATTGGCGACAAACCACTCCGTATAATCGGGAAGCCCGGATGTATGGTTCAATAAGTGCCGAATCGTAACACCCTCATAAGGAAATCCGGGAATCCAGCGCTCCACCGTATCCTCATAACCAAGAATCCCTTTCTCCTTCAATAGAACAACTGCCATCGCTGTAAAAGGCTTTGATAGTGATGCCAGCTCAAACAAAGAGTTTTCTTGCAAAAGCCGTTTTTCCGGCAAATCCGCATAACCGAAAGCGTGATGATATAAAATGTCGCCATCCTCTGCGGCTAAAACCGCCCCGTTGAAATGTTTTCTTTCACCTAATGTTTCAAATAAAGTCTTAAGTTCCTTCTTTTTATTCTGATTCATTGCTCCACCTCCCCTTTTTCGTACGATACTGAGCTGTTAATGTTTCAATTATTTTGAAAATATAAAAAAAGCTGATCAATCCTCTAACAGGAAAAATCAACTTTAGATTTACATTGAATCAAAATCTCCTTTTTACGCAGTCGGAGAAGGAACTCTGGCGGCTGCAAAACGGGTTCTCGGAGTCGCTTGAATGAATCCGGCGGCAGTACTTCTCATTGCAACTGTCACCGTATCTCCGGCGTTTAACTGAAGAATTTCCGTAATGGCTACGACTGCCGGAAGATTTCCTGCTTGAAATTGGCTATTTCCGCCTACCACATCTTGATTCACGAGAAATACGACTTCTAAGTTGAAGTCAACAATCGCATTCGGTTGAAACTCAACTGATGCATTTAAAGAATATACGCCTGCTGTTCTCGGTGAAAATGTAGATGTGTTGGGGTTATATTCATTCGCCAAATCAAATTGTACATTTTGAAATCGGACTCCGCTAGCTGCATTTGCAGCCACTGACAGGTTCGCATTGCTGGTGGCTCTGAAAGCAGAAATAGGCTGGTTCGTATCTGATGTAATTGGTGCGAAGAGCTGGTTTTGTTGAGTGGATGTGGTATTTCCATTTCTGCCTTGCATGACACTTGGTGATAAAAGAGGTTCCGGTCGATCGTTTCTCTTAATCCATTTCGTTGGCCGTGGCGGCATTGACTTATTCCTCCTTATACGTTTTCTTTCGCTTCTATCATTTGTTTGCTTTCGCAATACATTATTATATTGATCGTTACAGGCTTTGAAACGGTATCTGCCCGACTAAACTCAAAAACAAAAATGAAAGCTGCTAGTTCCAAAACGGATTACTGCTTCTATTACAAGACCTATAAAAAAGATATAAGATCAATCCACATTTTAAATTGCGATTACGAGAATTACCAATGGCAATATCGTTTGGTATCCCCTGGTTATCTGCGGGTACAGCCATCATCATCACCGCGATGAGAGCCACAAAAAAGCCGGGAGACCATCCTCCCGGCTTTTCCAGCTTATTTACCTGTTTCCGCAAAGCGCTTGAGCCGCTCGCCGATTTCGTCACGAACTCGCTGAAAGAACACCCATTTTTCCGCTTCCGATCCTTCCGCTTTTGCAGGGTCATCAAAGCCCCAGTGCTCGCGCTTGACGTGAGGCGGCGTCATCGGGCATTTATCAGCCGCGTCTCCGCAAAGCGTCACGACAAGATCAGCACTGTTTAATATAGCCGGATCGATGATATCTGATGTTTGGCCGGAGATGTCGATCCCCGCTTCCTTCATCGCTTTTACAGCATTCGGATTGAGCCCGTGCGCTTCGATTCCCGCGCTGTATACATTCCATTCATCTTCTAGATATTGTTTCGCCCAGCCTTCAGCCATTTGGCTGCGGCAGGAGTTGCCCGTGCATAAAAAGTAGATGGTTTTTTTAGACATGTTTGTTCATCTCCCAGATGTTTTAGTGAATGATCAATAACCAGATATACAGGCCGAAAAGCGTCATCAGCAGGGTCGGAACAGTCAGAATCACCCCTGTTTTCACGTATGTCCCCCAAGAGATTTTCACTCCTTTTTGCGCGAGAACATGAAGCCATAACAGCGTCGCCAGCGACCCAATCGGCGTGATTTTCGGCCCCAGATCAGAACCGATGACATTTGCATAAATTAAGGCTTCTTTCATCATTCCATGTGTATCCGTACCGGCTATCGCAATAGCGTCAATCATGACGGTCGGCATGTTATTCATTACCGATGATAAAACAGCCGCGATAAAGCCCATTCCCATGGTTCCCGCCAACAGCCCCTGGTCTGCCGCTGCCTGTATAAGGCTGGACAAAAGGTCTGTTAAGCCCGCGTTTCTTAACCCGTACACGACGACATACATCCCAATGGAAAAAAACACAATCGCCCACGGTGCTCCTTTGACCACCTGCTTCGTATGAACGGCCGGGCTGTTCTTCGCCATAAGAAGAAAGAAAACAGCCACCGCACCGGCGATAAAGGATACGGGGATGGACCATATTTCGCTTACAAAATAACCGATTAATAACATGGCCAGCACAAGCCATGACATACGAAACATGTTTATATCTTTAATGGCATCAGCCGGTTTCTTCACCTGACTGAGATCATAATGTTTCGGAATCCCTTTTCTGAAAAATAAGTATAAGACGAGTATACTTGCCGCAAGCGAAAAGAGATTCGGGACAATCATCCGTGCCGCATATTCAATGAACCCAACGTGAAAGAAATCGGCCGACACGATATTCACCAAATTGCTGACCACAAGCGGAAGCGATGTTGTATCAGCGATAAACCCGCTCGCGATAATAAACGGGAACACCAGCTTTTCTTCAAAACGCAAAGCCCGCACCATCGCAAGCACAATCGGCGTTAAAATAAGCGCCGCACCGTCATTGGCAAAAAATGCCGCCACGACGGCGCCTAAAACGGAAATATAAATAAACATACGAAGGCCGCTGCCTTTGGCCGCCTTCGCCATATGCAAAGCAGCCCATTCGAAAAAGCCAATGTGGTCTAAAATGAGCGAGATGAGAATGATCGCCACAAACGCCAGAGTCGCATTCCATACAATGCCGGTAACGTCCGCCACATCCTTTACGCTCACAACCCCCGCAAGCAAAGCCAAAACCGCTCCCCCGCAGGCTGACCAGCCAATAGACAGATTTTTCGGCTGCCAAATAACAAAAATAAGTGTAAGAATAAAGATACTTGCTGCTAAAACTGCTGAACTCAAACGAGAACCTCCTACTTACAAGAAACTTGAGTTTCTTTTTTCTGAATAGACTGCAACACGTCATCATCTGAGCTGATGTGACCGAGAATCGATTGAATCAATCCATATTCAGGACAAGCCGAATTAATTGAATAAAACCGCCATTGTCCCTTTTTCTCTTCTTTCACAAATCCGGCCTGTTTCAGCTTCCGTAAATGCTGGCTGATAGCTGGCTGGCTCATGTCAAACATATCGACAAACTGGCAGACACAGTATGTTTTTTCCTCCAGCAGCTTCATGATCAAAAGCCTGGTTTGATCATGAAGAAGCTTCAGGCAGTGACTGATTTCAGCAGATGTCAAGGCATGCTTCATCAAAGCATCAGCTCCCTTCCGCGTTCATTGTATAATCCACCATTTATATAAGTCAACACTTATATGCTAGAAGAAAAAGGACCACCGTTTAAAATCTTTTTTATTATCATTCCTTCCCTTATGAAGCTAAAATGGCTTTATTTATACTGTCACATATTGTGAATGATTTATGAATTTACATTTCTTTATCACTTTTGTGTTGTTCGGATAGGCCTGATAAAAAGGAACTTTATGCCCATGCGAAAGCTTTTTATAACCTGTAGAAGATGCAAAGAAATAATCAGCCGGATTAGTCCATAAGACCTGTACTCTTAAATTCTTTTTCTTCATTTTCTATCAAACAAAAGAGGAAAATAGACCCGTTGAAATAAGAATCAGTGTCTAATAGAATAATGTCGAAAAGTAAATTACGCAGGTTTGTTACTGATAAAGCAGGCAAGACCTAAAATGTGTTAAGGGCAAAGTGTATTCTTTGACGTCACCCCTTTACATATTTTAGGTCTTTTTTTATTGCACGTAACCGACTTGCCATTATCAACAGGAGGGCTGGAAGAAAGCAGACCGCTAACACAGTACATAAAAAAGGAGACATGAACGATGAACATCAAAAAGTTTGCCAAACAGGCAACAGTATTAACCTTTACAACCGCACTGCTGGCAGGAGGCGCGACTCAAGCGTTTGCGAAAGAAGCAGATCACAAACCGTATAAAGAAACATACGGCATTTCCCATATTACCCGCCACGACATGCTGCAAATCCCTGAACAGCAAAAGAATGAAAAATATCAGGTGCCTGAATTTGACCAATCGAAGATTAAAAACATCTCTTCCGCAAAAGGTTTGGACGTGTGGGACAGCTGGCCATTGCAAAACGCTGACGGCACAGTCGCAAACTATCATGGCTACCATGTTGTCTTTGCATTAGCAGGAGACCCTAAAAACGCGGATGACACATCGATTTACATGTTCTATCAAAAAGTTGGCGAGACTTCCATTGACAGCTGGAAGAACGCAGGCCGTGTCTTTAAAGACAGTGACAAGTTTGATGCAAATGATCCCATCTTAAAAGATCAGACACAAGAATGGTCAGGATCAGCTACATTTACATCTGACGGCAAAATCCGTTTATTCTACACTGACTTTTCCGGTAAACATTACGGCAAACAAACACTGACAACTGCACAGGTTAACGTGTCAACTTCAGACAGTTCTCTTACGATTAACGGTGTAGAAGATCACAAGTCCATTTTTGACGGCGACGGCAAAACATATCAAAATGTTCAGCAGTTCATTGATGAGGGCAACTATAGTTCAGGCGATAACCATACGCTGAGAGACCCTCACTATGTGGAAGATCACGGCCGCAAATACCTGGTATTTGAAGCGAACACAGGAACTGAAAACGGCTACCAAGGCGAAGAATCTTTATTTAACAAAGCTTATTATGGCAAAAGCTCATCATTCTTCCGTCAAGAAAGTCAAAAACTTCTGCAAAGCGATAAAAAACGCACTGCAGAATTAGCTAACGGCGCACTTGGCATGATTGAGCTCAACGATGACTACACACTGAAGAAAGTCATGAAACCGCTGATCACATCTAACACAGTAACTGACGAAATCGAACGTGCGAATGTCTTCAAAATGAATGGCAAATGGTATCTGTTCACTGACTCTAGAGGATCAAAAATGACAATCGACGGCATTACATCTAACGATATTTACATGCTGGGTTATGTCTCTAACTCCTTAACAGGCCCGTACAAGCCGCTGAACAAAACCGGACTTGTGCTGAAAATGGATCTAGATCCTAACGATGTGACCTTTACTTACTCACACTTTGCCGTACCGCAAGCTAAAGGGAACAATGTCGTTATTACAAGCTACATGACAAACAGAGGCTTCTATGCAGACAAACAGGCAACGTTTGCACCAAGCTTCTTACTGAACATCAAAGGCAAAAAGACATCTGTTGTGAAAAACAGCATTCTTGAACAAGGACAACTAACAGTTAACAAATAAAACGCAAAAGAAAATGCCGATACCCTATTGGCATTTTCTTTTATTTCTTTATTAAAATCTAAAGCGGAGAATCCGAAATGAAATATAAAAAAACATGCAAATGGTCAGCCGTATTCCTCATCTTTACAGGAATACTTTTGTTTATTGACTTATGGTCAAACGAGGAGCCGGCCAAAAAATCAAAATCTGTCCAAAAGCCGGACTACCGGGCGGCATATCATTTTACGACGCCGGATAAATGGAAAAATGACCCTCAAAAACCGATCTATTTTGATGGCAAGTATCATTATTTCTATCTATATAACCGGGATTACCCAAAAGGCAACGGTACAGAATGGCGCCATGCCGTATCAGACGATTTGGTGCACTGGACAGATGAAGGCGTGGCGATTCCGAAATATACAAACCCGGACGGTGATATTTGGACTGGTTCCGTCGTGGTGGATAAAGAGAACACAGCCGGCTTCGGGAAAAATGCGCTTGTCGCGATTGTGACACAGCCCTCAGCCAAAGACAAAAAGCAGGAACAATATTTGTGGTACAGCACAGACAAAGGAAAATCTTTCAAATTCTACACTGGCAACCCCGTTATGCCTAATCCGGGCACAGACGATTTTAGAGATCCGAAAGTGATATGGGATGACCAGGATAACAAATGGGTCATGGTCATGGCTGAAGGATCAAAAATCGGCTTTTATGAATCCGATAATCTTAAGGACTGGCATTACACAAGCGGATTCTTCCCAGAGCAGGCGGGAATGGTCGAATGTCCTGACCTCTACATGATGCGGGCAAGCGACGGAACGAATAAATGGGTTCTCGGTGCGAGCGCGAACGGTAAACCGTGGGGCAAACCAAATACGTACGCCTACTGGACCGGAAGCTTCGACGGAAAAGAATTTACAGCGGATCAGACTGAAGCTCAATGGCTTGACTATGGCTTCGACTGGTACGGCGGTGTGACGTTCGAAGACAGCAAAAGCACAGATCCATTAGAAAAGCGGTATGCGCTTGCCTGGATGAACAATTGGGATTATGCCAACAACACCCCGACAATGAAGAACGGCTTTAACGGCACAGATTCTGTCATACGCGAACTCCGACTGCAGGAGCAGGACGGAACATACAGCCTCGTCTCACAGCCGATTGAAGCTTTGGAGCAGCTGACTGTTTCAACTGACGAAATAGAGGATAAGGATGTGCACGGATCAAAAACTCTGTCGATAACAGGTGATACGTACCAGCTTGATACGGATCTTTCTTGGTCAGAGCTGAAGAATGCTGGCGTCAGGCTCAGAGAATCAGAAGACCAAAAACGCCATATTGATGTCGGCATTTTCGCTGAAGGCGGCTATGCATATGTCAATAGAGCAGCCACAAATCAGCCTGACAAAAGCAATACCTATGTCGAAAGCAAAGCTCCTTATGATGTAAGCAAACGTAAGGTGCATTTGAAAATACTTGTCGATAAAACAACGGTAGAGGTATTTGTTGACGACGGGAAAACCGTTTTTTCAAATGAAGTCTTCCCAAAGCCTGAAGATAAAGGTATTACCCTTTTTTCTGATGGCGGCACAGCCTCCTTCAAAAATATAACAGTGAAACACTTTGATTCGATTCATGAATAAAAACAGGTGCAGCGCGGGCTGCGCCTGTTTTTTATTTCAGAACGGTATTCTCTGTTTCATATTGGGCATTGTAAGAAATATAAGGCTTGTTTCTAAGGAGGAAGCGGATGTCTAAACAAGGAAATTTTCAAAAATCGATGTCGCTGTTTGATCTGATTCTGATCGGGATGGGAGCTATCTTTGGATCAGCATGGCTGTTCGCTGTCAGTAATGTCGCTTCAAAAGCAGGACCCTCCGGCGCTTTTTCCTGGATTATCGGAGGAGCCATTATTCTGTTAATCGGACTGGTGTACGCAGAACTCGGAGCCGCTCTACCCCGCACTGGAGGCATCATCAGGTATCCGGTTTATTCACACGGCCATTTGGTCGGCTATTTAATTTCATTTGTCACAATTGTCGCTTACACAAGCCTGATTTCAATTGAAGTCACAGCCGTCCGGCAATATGTGGCCTATTGGTTTCCGGGCCTGACCAAAGAGGGCTCTGACTCACCGACCATTGCAGGCTGGATTTTGCAGTTTGCCTTGCTCTGCTTGTTTTTCCTGCTGAATTACTGGAGCGTTAAAACCTTTGCAAAAGCCAATTTCATTATTTCTATTTTTAAATATATCGTACCGGTCACGATCATTATTGTGCTGTTTTTTCATTTTCAGCCGGGAAACTTGTCGGTTGAAGGGTTTGCACCTTTTGGTTTTACAGGCATACAGGCCGCCATTTCGACCGGGGGTGTCATGTTTGCATATCTCGGGCTGCACCCTATTGTGTCTGTTGCCGGTGAGGTGCAAAATCCGAAACGCAATATCCCGATCGCTTTAATTATCTGTATTATCGTTTCAACCATTATTTACACGATCTTGCAAATCACCTTTATCGGTGCGATTCCGACAGAAACGCTGAAAAACGGCTGGCCGGCAATCGGCCGTGAATTTTCATTGCCGTTTAAAGACATTGCGGTCATGCTCGGTTTAGGCTGGCTTGCAACGCTTGTCATTTTAGACGCCATTCTGTCTCCGGGAGGAAACGGGAATATTTTTATGAACACGACGTCTCGCCTCGTTTACGCCTGGGCGCGGAACGGCACATTATTTGGCATATTTTCAAAGGTCAATAAAGAAACGGGAACACCCCGTGCTTCACTCTGGCTTTCATTTGCCATGTCGATTTTCTGGACGCTCCCCTTCCCTTCGTGGAACGCGCTCGTCAATGTCTGTTCTGTCGCTCTCATCCTTTCTTATGCGATTGCACCAATTTGTTCAGCCGCACTGAGAGTAAATGCGAAGGACTTAAACAGGCCGTTTTATTTGAAAGGAATGAGCATCATCGGGCCGCTTTCATTTATTTTCACAGCTTTTATTGTGTACTGGTCAGGATGGACAACTGTTTCCTGGCTTCTCGGCTCACAGCTCGTCATGTTTTTGATCTATCTCTGCTTCAGCAAATACGCGCCTAAAGAAGACGTCAGCCTGGCCCAGCAGCTAAAATCAGCCTGGTGGCTCGTCGGATTTTATGTCATGATGCTGATTTTTTCCTATATCGGCTCTTTCGGGCATGGCTTAGGCATTATCAGCAATCCCGTCGATCTGATATTGGTTGCCATCGGCTCGCTTGCGATTTACTATTGGGCAAAGTATACCGGGCTCCCGAAAGCCGCGATTGATTATGATAAATAAAGAAGCAGGAGTTTCTCTTGCTTCTTTTTTCGCTTTACAAACGCCGTCACTCGAGATAAAATGAATGATAGTCAGTCATTACAGGAGGTGTTCCTCATGCCAAAACAAACATCAGGAAAATATGAAAAGATTCTGCAGGCGGCGATTGAAGTCATTTCTGAAAAGGGACTCGATAAAGCCTCCATCTCAGAGATCGTAAAAAAAGCCGGCACTGCCCAAGGAACGTTTTATTTATATTTTTCATCCAAAAATGCTCTGATTCCGGCCATTGCGGAAAACCTTCTCACTCATACGCTAGAGCAAATCAAAGGAAGACAGAATGGCGAGGAAGATTTTTGGACCGTCTTACAAACCTTAATTGATGAGACGTTTCATATCACAGAGCGCCATAAAGATATTATTGTCCTCTGCTATTCGGGGCTTGCCATCGACCATTCCATGGAAAAATGGGAGACCATTTATCAGCCTTATTATTCCTGGCTTGAGAACATCATCAACAAGGCGATCGACAGCCAAGATGTGATCGAAGGCATCAATGCAAAGTGGACGGCAAGAACCATCATCAATTTGGTTGAGAACACAGCAGAACGGTTTTATATCGGGTTTGAACAAGATGAAAACCTTGAAGTATCTAAAAAAGAAATTTTTACCTTCTTAAAACGGAGCTTAGGTAAAGCTTAAAAAATGACTGGGTGTCACCGCTCATTTTTTAACGCCTAAAAATGACTGACGTTCATTCATAAAAAGAGGTGTTAATGTTGTATTGGGTACTTGTTTTGATAGCAGGGCTTCTAGAAGTGGTTTGGGCCTCCTCCCTCAAACATGCGGATTCGCTTTTTGATTGGATTATCGTTTTTCTATTAATAGCGATAAGCTTTATACTGTTAATCCGCTCTTATCGAAAAATTCCTATGGCCGCGGCGTATACCGTATTTGTCGGAATTGGAACGGTCGGAACCTACACGACCGGGATCTTCTTAGGAGAATCCTTCTCAGCAGCGCAAATCTTCTTTTTGATGCTGCTGCTAGCCGGTATTTTAGGAATGAAGCTTTTCACAAAAGAAAATAAAACTCAGCCGAGAGGTGAAAAATAATGGCGTGGTTTTTATTATTCATTGCGGGTATAGAAGAAATTATAGCTGCCATCGCCATGAAATATATAGACGGCACAAAGAAAAAATGGCCGATTATTGTGATGACTGCCGGATTTGCTTTATCTTTTTACTGTCTATCGCAGGCCATGCAAGTCCTGCCTTCCGGTGTTGCTTATGCCGTCTGGACCGGTATAGGCAGCATAGGCGTAACAGCAGTCAGCCTGATTTGGTTTAAGGAACGGTTTCAGCTTTCTCAGCTGATTTCTCTTTGCCTGATACTTGCCGGCGTCATCGGCCTGCGTCTTACGTCTTAATCATAAAAGGCATATACAGAAAGCTGTATATGCCTTTTATCTTTTACTCATCATCCTGGTGTTTATGAAGATGAAGCGGCGGCGGGATGAGCCAGCCTTTGTTTTTCAGCAGCCTTAAGTATTTTGCCCCTGTTGCCGCCTTGGTCATATGAAATTGCCCAAACATCATGGCGATGTCTTCGCGAATCGACTGCCCCATAATTTTGCTGCATGTCACAAGACCGGCTGCATTTTGCGCCGCTGCGGATGCGGCCACATCCGGATCGAGAAACCGCGCGCCCGGCGGAATGTCATTAAGATCTGCATCCGGCGGTTCAGGAGAAGCGGGCGGAAGTCCCACGCCATTTTCTTTCAGGATATTACTGACCTGTTTGATTTCATCTTGGCATTTCTCGATGGACTCACGAAGCAGCTTCTTTAAATCGCCATCACCAACATGATGCAATAACATCTGGTAATTGCCGATCATTTTATTTCCCGCCATCACATAACTCCACAAACTGAATACCTCACCGTAATGCATCGGTTCTTCTTGCGGATTACCGCTTAAAATTCCCATTGTCTTCCTCCTTAACAAATTCAATACTGTTCATCACCTACGATGCCCAGCAGGAGGAAAAATTATGTACTCACGAGAAGTTTTCTGGAAACAAAAAAGACAAGAGCGGCAAAATGCCAAACCCTTGTCTTTCCTGTTGTTCTATTGGACGCGCTCGGAGGGATTCGAACCCCCGGCAGACGTGGTACCGGAAACCACCGCTCTATCCAACTGAGCTACGAGCGCATATTGACATATTTTCACTGCGTGATGATAACGTCAGCATAACTCATTATACGGTATTTCAGCTGAAATAACAACCCTCTATTTTAAAGGGCTGTTTTTTTAAGAAGACACATCATCTTCTTTCAGAAGCTCACATACGATGGTTTGAACCATTGTATTTTTGGGGAAAATGGGAAAAAGAGAAGAGTTTGCATGTCAAGCCAGCTTTTTGTTTGACCTTTATTGACCAAAAATGTATCATGTAACTACATACTTACCTAAAAGGTGAAGGAGGAGCATTATGAATTTAATACCTACAGTCATTGAACAAACGAACCGCGGGGAAAGAGCGTATGACATTTATTCTCGTTTATTAAAGGATCGTATCATCATGCTTGGATCTGCGATTGATGACAACGTTGCGAACTCCATCGTGTCACAGCTTTTATTCTTAGAAGCGGAAGACCCTGAAAAAGATATTTCTATTTACATCAACAGCCCGGGCGGCTCTATCACGGCGGGTATGGCGATCTATGATACCATGCAGTTTATTAAGCCGAAGGTATCTACAATTTGTATCGGTATGGCTGCGTCAATGGGCGCGTTCTTGCTTGCTGCCGGAGAAAAAGGCAAACGCTATGCGCTTCCGAACAGTGAAGTTATGATTCACCAGCCTCTTGGCGGAGCTCAAGGTCAAGCTACAGAAATTGAAATTGCCGCGAAACGCATTCTCTTGCTTCGCGACAAATTAAACAAAGTGCTTGCTGAACGTACTGGCCAGCCGCTTGAAGTGATCGAACGCGACACAGACCGCGATAACTTCAAGTCTGCTGAAGAAGCGCTTGAATACGGCCTGATTGACAAAATTCTGACTCGCAACACAGAAGAGCAAAAGTAAAACGAGAAGAGCCTTCCTTTCGGAGGGCTCTTTTTTAAATTTCTGTCCACTTTTTCTCTAAAATCGGATATGAGTAGTTCTTCATTTGCTCAACTAACTCATCGGGCCGTGAAGAGCTGTGGATCAGTTTAAGATGAGAGTCGTTAGAAAATCCTTCTTGAATGCTGTATTTGACCATTTTCATCATCGGTTCAAAATATCCGTTGACATTATACAGTCCGATCGGCTTTTGATGAATGCCGATCTGCGCCCAGCAAAGCACTTCAAATAATTCTTCATATGTACCGAAACCGCCCGGCATGGCGATATAGCCGTCAGCCAGTTCGCTCATTTTTGCCTTCCGTTCATGCATGCCGTTGACTTCAATCAGCTCTGTCAGATTTTGATGGACAACCTCTCCGCTGAACAGGCCGCTTGGCATCACGCCAATTGCGGTGCCGCCGTTTTCCATTAACGCATCGGCAATCGCGCCCATCAACCCTACACGAGAGCCCCCGTATACCAGGCCGATTCCCTGCTCTGCCATATACACGCCAAGCTCTGTCGCTTTTCTTTTATACGCTTCATTTCCCCCCGGGTTTGAGCCCGCAAATACACAAATTGTTTTCATCTCGTCATCTCCGCATCTATATATCGTGTCAACATTCAAAAAACACACTATATATTGTCCCACCTTCATGTGATAATATCAATATGAAATACATAAAGAATGCAGGAGTGATGATGTTGCAGCTGGCTGATGCTGAAAAATGGATGAAAGAGTTTTACGAAAAAAGGGGCTGGACGGAATACGGACCATTTATTCGAGTCGGGTTTTTAATGGAGGAAGCCGGAGAGCTGGCACGGGCTGTCAGAGCGTATGAAATCGGCAGAGACCGGCCGGATGAGAAAGAATCGACACGAGCTGAGCAAAAACAAGAATTGATTGAAGAAATGGGAGACGTCATCGGAAATATCGCCATACTTGCTGATATGTACGGCGTTTCTTTAGAAGACGTGATGAAAGCCCACCAAGAAAAACTGACAAAGCGATTTGAGCATGCATAAAAAAACGGCCGTTAGTCGGCCGTTTTTTCATCCTGTGATTTCATCATGATGATCAAAGAAATGCTGCTTTCCTATTTTGTGAAAGAGGCCTGTTTTATGCAGGAGCTCTTTAGGCTGAGACTGCAGCCCTACGATCATCAGCTTTCCGTTGTGGCGCTTAATTCTGTTCATGATGTTCACAAGCACCGCTTCTGCGGACGTATCCATGTAATGCACTTTATTCATGAGTAAAATGAGGGTCTTCGGCTTTTTCTGTACATGCTCTAACAGTGATGATTCAAGCGAATCAATCGATCCGAAAAACAGCGGTCCTTCTATGGAGTACATGCTGACGGAAGGATCTGTCCCCTGCTCCCTCTTAGCCGCTTTCGCAAGAGCTGGATGAGACTCCTGATTGTGAATACGAGTCGCTTCACTCATTCTTCTGATGAAGAACACAAATGCGAGCAGCAATCCGGTCGCCACACCGACGATTAAATCAAACAAAACCGTCAGGGCAAAGGTAGCGGCTAAAATGAAGGAATCGGCGTTTTTCAGTCTCAGCATATTTGCGACTTCCTTCCGCTCACTCATATTCCATGCGACAACCATCAATATCGGCGCCATACTTGCAAGCGGAACGTGGGAAGCATAAGGCGCGAATACAAGCAGTACAAGAAGAACCACGACGCCGTGAACGACACCTGAGACAGGTGAAACCGCTCCGTTTTTAATATTGGTTGCCGTCCGCGCAATCGCTCCGGTAGCCGGGATTCCGCCAAACAGCGGCGCGGCCATATTCGCAATCCCCTGGCCGACAAGCTCTTTGTTGCTGTCGTGCTTTGACCCTTTCATATTATCGGCAACCATCGCGGATAATATTGACTCGAGGCCGCCAAGAAGCGCGATGACAAGCGCTGCCGGAAACAGCATGACCATTTTATCTATTGTCAGCTCCGGAAACTGAAATTCCGGCAAATGGCGAGGAATTTCTCCATAGGTTGAGCCAATCGTTGCCATACGATCAGGGAAAAACACAACTGCAACAAGCGTAGAAATGAGAAGAGCCAATAAAGCTCCGGGTATCTTTGGCATCACTTTGGCGGATACAAGCAAAATGACAAGTCCGATGACTGCTGTCAAAATGGCATATCCGTTAAAGGTGCCGAGCTTCTGTGCAATTTCAAACATGTTGTGATGAAAGTTCTCATGTTTTTCTACGTTTTTCAAACCGAGAAAATTAGCGATTTGTTCAGTGAAGATTAACACGGCAATTCCAGCCGTAAACCCGACGATAACTGGCTTCGGCACGTACTTCATAATTTTGCCGAGCTTAAACAATCCGAACAGCACCAGCATGACGCCTGCCATAAACCCCGCTATCAGCAGATTTTCCAGCCCGTACTGCATCACGATACCGAATAAAATCGGGACAAACGCGCCTGTCGGACCGCCAATTTGATATTTAGATCCCCCGAACAAAGAAATACAGATCCCCGCCACGACAACAGTATACAGCCCGTATTCAGGCTCGACTCCCGAGGCAATGGCAAACGCCATCCCTAAAGGAATTGCCACGACTCCTACTACGATACCTGCAATTAGGTCTTTCTGAAATTTCTGCAAATTATATCCCTTGAATCTCCCAGAGAATCGCATATTTTGTTAAAACCTCCCTTATGAATTAGTCTTTATGAACTCAGTTTCATAACCGTTAATCACGACATTAAGTTTGCCTGTCTCCGGGTGTATCACAAGCCCGTGAACCGGCAGCTTTTTTGGCAGCAGCGGATGATTCTTGATCATATTGACACTATGGGAAACGCTTTCTTCCACACTGTGAAAGCCGGTCAGCCAAGTTTTTAAATCTAATCCGGCGCTATCAAGCAAACTCAGGCAGCTTGCTTCTACCCCGCGTTCCTTTGCTTTTTCAAGAATCGAGGCCGCATTCAGGCCTGACATCCCGCATTCATGGTGGCCGATAATGCAAACCTCTTCAGCCTGCAATTCATAAATGGCGACCAATATGCTGCGCATGACACTTCCAAATGGGTGAGAAACGATGGCTCCCGCGTTTTTTACAATCTTAGCGTCGCCGTTTTTAAGCCCCATTGCTTGCGGAAGAAGTTCTGTGAGTCTTGTATCCATACAGGTAACAATAACGAGCTTTTTTGAAGGAAATTTTGTCGTTTTGTAGGGTTCGTACTTCTTCTCTCTGACAAACTGCTGATTGTGTTCCAAAATTGATGTTAAAGAAACCATTCTAATTCATCTCCCATCCATATGATTTTGCAAGCCTTCTTACCCAGCTTACAGTAAGGAATTATAGCATAGGAACAGGCCGCGAAAAGGCTTTCAACAAAAGACGATCTAATTGGACTGTAAAATAAAAACTCAAAAATTTATATCTTTCAAAGATAATAAAATTTATATTTATTGAATCCTATAATCCAGGTTCTGCTGATATTTTGGTGATTTGTCTGACAAAAAATATAGGCGAATTCAGATAATTAAAAAACTTATTTAAGCAGAGGCTGCTATTTTTTCAATCACCGCGATCATTTTAAGTTCAAAAGAACCAGAAATTCCAACAAACGCAGCAATATTTCTAACTTCTATTTCTTTCCGATATAATAAAATAGACAACAGCCATAAAGGGGGAGCCTTGTTGAAACCATTTGTATTTATCACCAAACCGATTCCTGAAGAGATTGAAAACATGATCAGTGAGCATTGCCGTTATGAGATATGGCAGGAGGATACACTTCCGCAAGAGGTGCTATTCGAAAAAATGAAAGATGCTGAAGGGCTTTTAACTACTGGAACATCTGGGCCATCCATCAACAGTGAGCTGCTTGAACATGCTCCTAAGCTGAAGGTCGTCAGCAATCAATCCGTCGGCTACGATAATTTTGATATAGAAGCGATGAAAGAAAAAAGCGTCGTCGGCACTCATACGCCTTATACACTGGATGACACAGTAGCCGATCTGGCCTTTTCTTTAATTCTATCATCGGCCAGACGTGTTGCTGAACTGGACCGTTTCGTCCGGGCCGGTAAATGGGGTACGGTTGAAGAAGAAGACCTTTTCGGCATTGACGTCCATCATCAAACATTAGGCATTATCGGCATGGGCAGAATCGGCGAGCAAGCGGCCAGACGCGCCAAATTCGGTTTCGATATGGACGTGCTTTATCATAACCGCCATCGCAAACAAGAAACTGAAGAAAGCATCGGCGTCAAATACGCTGAGCTTGACACACTGCTGGAGCAATCAGATTTTGTTCTGCTGATTACTCCGCTGACTGACGAAACGTATCACATGATCGGGGAACGTGAATTTAAACTGATGAAGGATTCCGCAATTTTCGTCAATATTTCCCGGGGAAAGACGGTTGATGAAAAAGCCCTCATCCGCGCTCTTCAAGAAGGCTGGATTCGCGGTGCCGGTTTAGACGTGTACGAAGAAGAACCTGTCGCAAAAGACAACCCGCTCTTGCAGCTCGACAATGTCACCCTACTGCCGCATATTGGGTCAGCAACAGCGAAAGTGCGCTTCAATATGTGTAAACAGGCCGCTGAAAACATGATCGCAGCTATCAAAGGGGAAACACCGAAAAATCTGACAAGAGAATTTCAGTAAATTAAAAAATCCGGTCTGATGAAGACCGGATTTCATATTACATATGCTGGAGAACAGCACGCTTATAAATATGACGAGTGACGATATAATAAACAGCCTGGAACACAAAATAAATGAAGATGACAATCACGGCCTCAAGAAATAAGTTAGCATTCAGCATGTTGCTTAACGCCACATACGCAAAACCGGCGTGAATCGTGCCCGCGATAAACGGGATGAAGAACAAAAATCCAATTTGTCTTCCAAGGATGGAGTGAATCTCTTTGTCCGTAATCCCCATTCTCTTTAATGCTAACACTTGCACTCTCGTATCTTCTATTTCAGTAAACATCCGCAAATACAGCATGCTTCCTTGAACGATAAAAAACAGCACGCTGACAAACAAACCGATAAACAGCATTAATGCGACTCCCTGCTTCACAACTTGAAAACTCGGAGCACGCGTTTGAAAATCAGATGTATGTTCTTTCGGCACCATGTTTTCAAGCTTCTCAGAGACGTCCACCGTCTCCTGCCAATGCTCAAGCTCGTAGCCTACCACTCTCGTCTGATCCTTCAGCGGCACCTCCTGTGTCAGGCTGTCAAAGCTTTTTTCGCTGACAACCAATAAACGGCTGACTCCTCCGACTGACATCAATATCCCTTTGTTTTGCTGCTTTTTCATGACATAGGAAAGTGATTTTCCTGACTTCATATGAAACGCTGCTTTTTCCCCTTCCCCGAACGTATCTTTCACCATCATTTGAAACGGAACATTGATAAACGCTTCATTTTCTTGTAAATGAATAACGGGAAAACCTTTTTCCTTTGCGACTTGATTATAGATTTTCTCTGAGATCAGCAAGGCCTCTGCTTCCGCTTTCCTGTTTCCATACGGCAAGTCTGATTGAAATGTAACAGGAATACCTGTGGCATTCACCTTATATTTAATCTCAGCATCTGCTCTTTTCAATGTATTCTCAGCCGTCTCAGGCTTCATAACCTGAAAGCGGGAAGCGTCCTTTTCCACCCAGGCAACAGATTGAGGAATGCTCTGCTCCTCCTGCCTTTCTAAATCAGCATAAAACATATAGATCACACCTGTAGCGGTTAAAATGACTGCTGTAATCACAGAGGTTAAAAACAGCATGCGTGCGTGATCTTTCAGCCTGAATATCATGTTGGAACGCACAATGATATTGGTTCCTTTGTAAAAGCTGTGTTTCTTTCTGTACAGCATGCGGAAAAACGCGACACTGCTTTGTGTAAAAAAGAAATACGTGCCGATTAACACTAAAATCAAAATCGGAAAGACACGAAACATCATGTCGATCGCATTGGCTGTGGCAGACAGATAATAACCGCCAGCCAGACAAAGCAAAGACAGCACAGTGAGCCATTTTGAATAGGCCGGTAAATTTTTAGGTTTTTGAGCTGATTTAATCAAATCTATGATTTCGAGCTTGCGAATCTGCCCCAGCGATAAAATAAGCAGGACTTGAAACAATATGAGAAAACCGACCGCCGTCAGCACAAATGCTTTCGGTACAATCGCAAACGAGATCGGCACCTTCACACTGAGCATCCATGTCATGACCATAAAAAAAAGTTTTGAAAATAACAGCCCTGTGCCGATACCGGCCGCAATCGCCGCAAGAGAAATCAGCGACTGCTCATAATAAATCATCTTTCGGAGCTGCTGCTTTGATGTCCCGAACAGCGTAAACAAGCCAAATTCTTTCTTTCTCGCTTGTAAAAATGCTGAATTTGAATAAGAAATAAAGAATATACAAAACACGATAATGACGATAAGAGCCGCGCTCAAACACGTTTTCACAAGGCTTCCGCCATATACATTGTCTTCCGTCACATCCGGGTGAAAAATAAAAGATGTGAAGACGAAAAAAACCGAGACGGCAAACACACAGCTTAAAAAGTAAGCAACATATCTTTGCAGATTCCCAATAATGTTCTTACGGGCGATGGTTCTCAAATTCATGAAAATCGCCTCCCAACACACTCAGGGTATCTAGGATACTTTGATAAAACACCTGCTGATTCGTTCCCCTGCGGATCTCTGAAAAAAATCTTCCGTCTTTAATAAAGACGATCCGTTTACAGAAGCTTGCCGCTGTGGCATCATGCGTAACCAATAGTATCGTTGCTTCCTTTTCTTCATTTAGCTGAGCCAGCGTGTTCATGACCTGTTTTGCAGATTTTGAATCAAGGTTGCCTGTCGGTTCATCCGCCAATATCAGAGCCGGATTATGAATAATGGCTCTTGCACAGGCCGCACGCTGCTGCTGGCCTCCGGACACTTCGTATGTACGGTGGTCCAGAATATGTTTGATTTGCAATGTATCTGCCAGTTCATCTAAGCGGTTTTCCATTTCACTCAGCTTTACCTTGTCCAACGCGAGCGGAAGCAGGATGTTTTCCCGAATCGTCAGCGTATCAAGCAGGTTAAAGTCCTGGAAGACAAAGCCCAGCTCTCTTCTGCGAAACAGAGCCATCTCTTGATCCTTTAACGTTTTCGGTTTTATGCCGTTGATCATCATCTCGCCCTGGGTCGGCTTATCAATGGTGGCCAGCAAATTCAGGAGCGTGGTTTTTCCGCTTCCCGACGGCCCCATGATGCCGACAAATTCTCCTTTATTTACACTGAGGTCAAAATCGCTAAGCGCCTGATATGACATCGTTCCTTTATTTGAATAATATGTTTTTGACAGCTTCGTTGTTTGCAGCACGTTCATGCCTCTGATCCTCCTTTTTTCTTTATTATAAAAAGGAAGTCAGCAGCCTCCCATCGAACTTTCTTTCAATCTCGCTTTCGAACCTTACAATGCTGTCACATTCGCCAGGATGTCACTTGAAAAGACGATTGTCATCACGGTGCCCGCTCCCTCTTTTGATTGAGCGGACAGTTTATGGCCCAGCTGGCTGCACACCTCTTTCGCCAAATATAGGCCCATTCCTGTCGCCTGCGTCATGCTTCGCCCGTTTTCACCAGTAAAAAACGGATCAAAAATCCGGGGAAGATCCTGCGCCGGAATGCCGATACCGTCATCTGCAACTGATAAACGCGTTTCATGGCCTTGCGTTTCAATCCGGATGGTAATATGGTCCCCAACGCCTTGCTTTGAATATTTCAGGGCATTGAAAAGGATTTGCTCCACAACAAAGGAAAGCCACTTTTGATCACTGGAAACCTGGACGGCGTTTGGCGGCACATGTAATTTCGGAAAAAGCCGCCGTTTAATAAACTGCCGTTTTTCCTGATTGATCAATGAGCGGACAAGCTCTGTCAAATCAAAGGTTTCTGGTTTAACATCAAAAGCGAACTCCTCCAGCCGGGCTGTTTGCAGCATCATATCCAGCCCGTGGCGAAACCGTTCATTTTCATCTTCCAGCTCCTCTAAAAATGTCTGAAAGGAAGAAGCGGTCCCGTTCTTTCCTTCCTGAATCATTAAGGAGATGACGGATACGGGTGTTTTCATATGGTGAATCCATTGATTCGTAAATGTATAATGCTGTTTTTGTTTATTGATATATTGTGAGAGCTTTCCGGCATATTGATCACCAAGCGCGTTAATCATTTTTGTCCAGAGGGCTTGCTCTCTTGTTCTTGGCTTGCGGGCTTCAAGTGACCGCCCTATGTCACTTGAAGCGGGTGCCTGGTCGGCCAGTTTTTTCAAAAATGCCAGAAAGGACACTTGCCGGATGTAATCGGCAGTAAAACCAGCCGCCAAAAGGACACCAGGCAGAACCCATATGTACATCATATTTTCTGCAGAAGGCTCGGCACCGCTCTCTATAATGCTTAAATAGGCAATAAACATAGCGGCACCTATGCTTAATAACGAAAAAAGAATAATGGCTAATCGGTCGATTATATAAGTCTTTAACACTCCCGTTCATCCTTCCGATTGACTTCAAATACATAGCCCTGCCCCCTGATGGTTGCAATGGCGTCTTTCAATCCGGCATTCTCCAGCTTTCTCCGCAGCCGGTTTACATTAACCGTTAATGTATTATCATCAACAAAATCGACGTCGTCCCATAATGCCTCCAGCAATTCATCACGCGAGACAATTTTTTTATGCTCTCTTATGAAAATCGAAAGCAGCTGAAATTCTTTTTGTGAAAACGAGATGCGGCTGTTCTTCCACTCCGCTTCATATTGATCTGGATATATCGTTAGACCGCCAAGCTCCACCAGTCTTGATTCCTGAGACAAAGAAGGAGAATACTCACCATAAGTCCGGCGCAGCACGCTTTTGATTTTGGCCATGACGACTTCTAAGTGAAACGGCTTTGTGATATAGTCATCGCCCCCGTTCTCAATCGCCATCACCTGATTCAGTTCATCAGTCCGCGCCGAGATAAAAATAATCGGAGCATTGGAAATGGTACGGATTTGCCTGCACCAATAAAACCCGTCAAAAAAAGGGAGATTAATATCGAGCAGCACAAGATCCGGTTTCATTTCCGTAAATTCTTCCTTTATGTCATTCAGCTTTTCAGCTATTTTTATATGATATCCGTATTTCTGAAGATGGCCGCCCAGCAATGAAGCAATCCGTTCATCATCTTCCACGAGTAAGATCCGATACACATTTATCCCCCTTATATGTCTAGCACGGTGATTTTTCTAGAAGATTCCAAAATTCATTATAGCATGTGGGGGATAGTAAATCGGTCTTTTTCTATTCGTTATGGTAGAATGAAAAAAGGTAAAAATTTCTTAATAAGTAGGTGTCATTATGAAGATAATCATGCTACTTGTAACCATTACGTCAACTCTTTCAGCATGCCAGCCGAACTATACCGGGGAATACATAGAAATTGGAGATTCACTGACTGAATACGAAAAAGAGTGCTTTAAAGAGAATCACATTCCTTATCAATATGAAAAAGGGAAACTGTATATCCCGGAAGATGCATTTGATGTAGTAATCAATACTTGTTCATAAGAAAAAGCTTGCAGTATGTCTGCAAGCTTTTCACATTACAAAAAATAAGTGTTTAATTTCTCTTCAAACTCTGAAGGGGCGATGTCACTTTTTTGGCCTTCTCCGCCGTTTTCATGAATCGTAAAATGGCGGTCTGACATGACCATCCGCCCGTTCGGTGTCAACTTTGAGGCGAGCAGTGATTTGTTAAAAGGAGATTTTTCATGAGAATGAATCAGGTCCTTCATGTCATCTAAATCACCGGGATCCCTCTCTTCAAGGGTAAAGGCATAACCGATTTGCCAGCCTTCTCCTTTGTCCATCAACAGAACATGAGTGCCCATTTCCGTCGCTTTTTCCTTGATTCGGAAGGCTCCCACAGGAGATTGTACCGTTTCTCTGGAAAGCGGTATCGGCTCCAGCGCCAGGTTGATGCCAAAACCAATATCAACAATGTAATCTCCCTTTTCTGCCGACAGCCATACAGCAGCATGGGTTCCTTCTAATGCCCACTCTTCTTGCTTTCCTGCATAAACTGTTCCGCGAATGAGCTTCACATGAAAACCGGCATCGTGTAAGACATAGTAAAGAAAACCATTCAGGTCGTAGCATAGTCCCCCATGCTGCTCTTTGATCAGACGGCGCCAAAGCTCCTCTTTGGTTACCTTATAATTCTCTTTTGCAAGAACTGCCCGGTTTTCAAAAGGGTATCGGTACGCCATTGCTTTTAGAAAAAGGGGAAGATCGTCAAAGCTGACATGATCCTTCTTCCAGCCGATTTTCTTAAAACAGTCTTTCAGAAAATCATTCATTTTGCATCACCTAAACTTCCTCTTGAACATACGCCGAAAGCTTTTCCAGCGCCTCTTGTTCATCTTCTCCCTCGGCAATCAATGTGACTTCTGTGCCTGTGCTTACTGCAAGGCTCATCAGTCCCATGATGCTTTTCGCATTTACTTTTTTCCCATCCTTCTCAAGAAACACATCTGACGTAAACCGGTTTGCTTCTTGTACAAACAAAGCAGCAGGACGCGCCTGCAGTCCTGTCTTTAATCGAACTTCCACTTTCTGCTGAACCATAAGATCTCCCCTTTTCTTTACGGTTATTTTAAAGTGACGGTTTGCCCTGTCCGCAGCTGTTCTGCGATTTCGTCAAGTTTTCTCAGCCTGTGATTGATCCCTGATTTGCTGATTTTTCCGCTCGCTACCATTTCTCCCAGCTCTTTCAGCGTCACTTCCTGGTAATCAATCCGCAGCTGCGCGATTTCCCGAAGTTTTTCAGGAAGCGCCTCCAAGCCGATTCTTTCATCGATGTATTTAATATTTTCTACCTGTCTGAGCGAAGCCCCGATGGTTTTGTTTAAGTTGGCTGTTTCACAATTGACAAGGCGATTAACCGAATTTCTCATGTCTCTGACGATTCTGACATCCTCAAAACGCAGCAGCGAATTATGTGCGCCGATCACGTTCAGAAATTCAGTAATCTTTTCCGCCTCTTTTAAATAAGTGATATAGCCTTTTTTCCGTTCGAGCGTTTTGCTGTTTAAATGAAACTCATTTAACAGGTCGCATAATGAATCGTTATGCTCTTTATAAAGAGAAAAAATTTCCAGATGGTACGAGGAGGTTTCAGGGTTATTGACTGAACCTCCCGCCAAAAATGCCCCTCTCATGTAAGAACGCTTGCAGCATCTCTTTTTGACAAGCTCTTTTGAAATATTTCGCTCAAACACAAAATTCTCGCCAAGTATTTTTAAATCCTCTAAGATGAACTTTGCATTCTCTGAAAAACGCACAATATAGACGTTATTCTTTTTCAGCCGCATTTTCTTTCTGACCAGCAGCTCAACCGACACATCATATTGTCTTTTCAGCAATGTATAGATGCGGCGGGCAATCGCTGCATTTTCAGTTTGAACATCAAGTACGAGATGGCGATTAGCAAATGATAAAGATCCATTCATTCGGATAAGCGCAGACAGCTCTGCCTTAATGCAGCAGTCCTTCACTTCCAGGTTCGTTAATTCTTTTTTTGTTTCCGATGCAAATGACATATAGCCACCTCATTTCAAGGCTTCATTCTTTCAGTAAATCGACAAGAAGAGAAGCCACTTTATGTGTATCGTGACGAATTACGTCATTTTTATGTGTTACGATTTGATCTCTGATAACTTCAAGCCCCATCGCTTTCAGCTCTTCGATATCAAAATCAACAGGACGCGCCGATTCTACTGCGTACTTACGTTTTATTTCGTCAGGAATGTCTTCACTGTTAACAAGTATGGTATCGATAAAGCCGCAGCCCATATGCTGATTGAGCGCTTTCACATGATCGGCAGCGGTATAATGCAGCGTTTCTCCGGGCTGTGTCATCACGTTGCAGATATACACTTTTTTCGCCGGCGCCTTGATCACTTCTTCTCCAATTTTTGGGACGAGCAAATTAGGAAGAATACTGGTATAAAGGCTCCCCGGTCCGATAATAATCAGATCCGCTTCCCTGATCACGTCTATCGTTTCCGGCAGCGGATCAATGTTTTCAGGCGTCAGAAAAACGCGCTTAATACGCTGGCCGTACTCCGGAATAGTGGACTCGCCTGAGACCACGCGGCCGTCCTCCATTTCGGCATGCAGAACAACACTGGCATTGGCTGCCGGCAACACCTTTCCTCTTACATTCAGCACCTTGCTCATTTCTGTGACAGCGTGAAAAAAATCACCGGTTATATTCGTCATCGCTGCCAAAATTAAATTTCCGAGTGAATGCCCCGTTAAGTCGTTCCCTTTATTAAAGCGGTGCTGAAAGAGGTCTTCAACTAGCGGCTCCACATCGGATAAAGCGGCAAGTACATTTCTGATGTCTCCTGGTGGCGGGATTTGCAGTTCGTTCCGCAGCCGCCCCGAGCTACCTCCGTCATCAGCAACTGTGACAATCGCCGTAATATCAACGGGTTTATGCTTTAAGCCCCGAAGCAATACAGAAAGGCCCGTGCCGCCGCCAAAGATTGCGATTTTCGGTTTTTGTCCCATCTTATTTCCGGCTTCTCTTTTCAATGTCCCGGTGAGTAACATGAGTATAGTAATCCTTTTTGAAATAGTCAGCTAAATGCTCGGCAAGTGTCACAGAGCGGTGCTGGCCCCCTGTGCAGCCGATCGCAATGACGAGCTGGCTCTTTCCTTCTCTTTTGTAGGACGGCAGCATGAAGCTGAGTAAATCGATTAATTTTTCATTGAACTTTTGTGTTTCATTCCACTTCATGACGTAAGAGGATACCTCTTCATCTTTTCCGGTCAGCGGCCTCATGCTTTCGATATAATATGGATTCGGCAAAAATCTGACATCAAAGACGAGATCGGCATCAATCGGAATACCGTATTTAAAACCAAATGACATGACATTTACCGTAAATGTCTCTCCTTGGTTTGTCGCAAAATGCTTTACAATTTTCTCGCGCAGATCGCGCGGCTTCATGTCTGATGTATCATAAATCATTTGAGAGCGGCCTTTTAATTCCTCAAGCAGCTCACGTTCCAGCGCGATGCCTTCGAGCGGAAGACCAGTCACTGCCAGCGGATGCGAACGTCTCGTTTCTTTATATCTTGTCACGAGAATCGAATCCTTCGCGTCTAAAAATAAAATTCGCGGTGTAATCCACGGATTTTCCGCCATTTCATCCAGCGCCTCAATCAGCCGGTCAAAAAATTCACGGCCGCGCAAATCCATAACAAGCGCGACCTTGCTCATTTTCGAATTTGATTCCTTCATCAGCTCTAAAAATTTCGGAAGCAATGAAGGCGGCAGATTATCGACGCAGAAATAGCCGAGATCCTCAAAGCTTTGAATCGCAACGGTTTTTCCCGCTCCCGACATACCGGTTATAATGACAAGCTGAATATCATGTGATTCACTAACACTCATCTTTCTCCCCCCTGACTTGTCTTTCTATTTGATGTGCTGCGGATCTAAACGATAACTGAGCAGCTCAAACTCCGGTGTATACGTAAATGTGCCGTGCAGCAGCCCTTGTCCCTTCATCATAAAGTCGAGGATATGGCCGTCTCCCGGGGCCATAGGCAGGTTTTGAATATCCTTCACATTGTGCCACTGCAAAATGCCTTCTTCTGATTCAGACACATTTTCTCCCGTATAGGAATCAGCAACAAACGTAAACATCATCCACTCAGACACAATGTGGTCACCGTCTTTAATAATAAAGGTAAAAACGCCTTTTAGCTGGGGATTTATGATATAGATACCAGTCTCTTCTCTGAATTCTCTGATGACGGAATCCCTGACTGATTCTCCGCTCTCCATCTTGCCTCCCGGCGCGACCCACCAGCCGCGTCTTGGCTTTTGAAGAAGAAGAACGTTGTCATCCGCCTTGAGAACACAATTTGTCACTCTTTGCAAGTACGTCACCTAACCTTCTCGTCCTGTCATCTTCTCTTTATTATACCGTTTCAAGATGCCTCTCACAATGAAGAGACATTGACAATCTTTTCTTCTATTTTACAGCATATTCTTTCCCGCGTTCAGATGATTTTGTTGTGAAAGGAAATTGTCTATTATTTTTGGACAAAAAAAGGACACGGATAACTGGAGAATCCGTGCCAAAAGTGTATTCATTATAAAAAGGGGGTCAATTACTTTATTAATCATAACCGATAAGTTTTACACAACTGTTACAGCGGAATTAAAACCCAGTAACGTTATGTGAAACTCATATGACAACCCTTTTTATTTTAAGGTTTTCAGCGTTTCCTGGAGCTCTTCGACATAATGCTGTACGCTCTGTGCCGCAATGCTTCCGTCACCTGTAGCCGTTACGATTTGGCGCAATGATTTTTCGCGAATGTCTCCGGCTGCGAAAATCCCTTCAACCTTTGTTTCCATTCGGTCATTAGTTTCGATGTAGCCTTCTTCATTTGTGATGCCAAGGTTTTCAAACGGTTTAGACAGAGGAAGCATACCGATATAAATGAATACGCCGTCTGTTGTGAATTCACTTTCTTCACCAGTTACCGTATCCACAAGCGTCACTTTGCCGACTTTGCCGTTTTCCTCATGAATTTCCTTCACGGTTTTATTCCATAAGAAATCTACTTTTTCATTATCAAACGCTCTCGCTTGGAGAATGCTTTGCGCACGGAGTTTGTCACGTCTGTGAACAATCGTTACTTTTGAAGCGAAACGTGTTAAGTACACGCCTTCTTCAACCGCTGAGTCTCCTCCACCGACAACAACCAACTCTTTGCCTTTAAAGAAAGCGCCGTCACATACTGCACAATACGAAACACCGCGGCCGCCCAATTCTTTTTCGCCAGGCACGCCGATTTTTTTATACTCTGCACCTGCGGCAATGATAACAGCACGTGCTTTATATTCTTTTGAACCGGCTTTCACAACTTTGTACTCTTTGCCGTCCACAATTTCTTTAATATCGCCATAAGCGTATTCCGCGCCGAATTTCTTCGCGTGTTCAAACATTTTGTTGGAAAGCTCAGGTCCGAGGATGCTTTCGAAACCTGGATAGTTCTCAACATCTTCCGTGTTTGCCATTTGGCCGCCCGGAATTCCTCTTTCAATCATTAATGTCGATAAGTTTGCTCTAGATGTGTATACAGCGGCCGTCATCCCAGCGGGACCCGCGCCGATAATAATCACGTCATATATTTTTTCTTCTGACACACTCATTCACTCCTTAAAACGTCTTTTCGAGTTGGGCTCTTCCTTATATGATAAGAATCCCCATCAAACGTATTCCTTACCCATATCCTATAAAATCTCATGGTGATACGCCATTTTTTTGCTCATTTTTTTCAAAACGCGATTAAATATATTTCAAAAGGGTATGTATGTTAATAAAGAAAGAGCCTTCTGTCCATAGAAGGCCCTTGTCTTATTTATTATTGAACAACACGTCTTACAACGCCTTTAAATGCTTTTTTCCAGTACACGTTGTTCATAGAGTCAACAGATACACCATGAGATGTATTGTCGTTAAGGAACGTACCGTTTCCTAAGTAGATTCCAACGTGACCATTTGTTTTGTATGTGTCAAAGAAAACTAAGTCTCCGCGTTTCATGTCTGACGCGCTTACAGCTTGTCCTCTTCCAACTAAAGTATCAGTCGTTGTTCCGCCGACAGGTCCAAGGTTGACACCTGCAGAAGCGTAAGCCCAGCGAACGAATGATGAGCAGTCAAAAATACGGTTGTTGATATCAGACTGAGAGCGTCCGCCGCCAAACTTGTACGGAGATTGTCCGACAATGCTTGAACCAACGCTGATCGCGCCTTCAATTCCGCCTGAGTTGCTGATGACAGTGCCGCCTGAGTTATTGCTTGAGCTGCTGCTCTTCTTAGAAGATGAGCCGTTAGACGAACTGTTAGATGAACCTTTAGAAGAGTTGTCTGAAGAATCATCATCAGATGAGCTTGCTTTTGCTGTTTCAGTTGTAGCCGATTGGCTGTCATCTGTTTGTGTTTCATCAGATGCTTTTTGTGCTTCTTCCTGCTTTTTGATCAGGGCAGCCGCAGCTTCTTGTTGTTTTTTGATACGCGCTTGTTCTTCTTCAGTATCTGCTTTTTGGTTTGCAAGGTCAGCTGCTTCTGATTTTAATTCAGAAATCGCGTCAGCTGTTTTCTTCTGGCTGTCCTTTGCTTCGTCGAAAAGCTTGTCTTTTTCATCAAGCTGTTTATCAAGATCTTTTTGCATTGTTTCTAATTTAGCCAGTGCAGCTTGTACTTCTTTCAGCTTATCATTCAGATCTGCTTCAGAGTCTTCAAGCTTCGCTTTATCCTGCTCTTGCTGCTTGATTAAATCTTT
Organism: Bacillus sp. V26; assembly: GCF_034296245.1. NCBI lineage: Bacteria > Bacillati > Bacillota > Bacilli > Caryophanales > Bacillaceae > Bacillus > Bacillus sp. V26. The sequence goes on from NZ_JAXKQF010000003.1 coordinate 73,906, forward strand.
GTCTGCATCAACAATAGATGAAACCGCAGTCGCACGTGAGATAAAATCACCAAAGCTCGTTGATCCTAAAAGGACATCTATGTATCCTTGAGATCCGCCGCTTTCCTGTAAAGAACGAACGCGTTTTTTCAGGATTTCGTTGCGTTTTTCGATGCGTGCTTCTGTTTCTTTAATCTCTTTTTTCAGTTTTTTGATTTCTTCTTTTGTTTTATCGTTTTCTTCTTTTTTATCATCAATTTTGTTGCTTGTATCGAGCGCCTTAGCGTTAATGTCTTTCAGTTCTTTTTCAATCTTTGATTGGTTTTCCTGAAGCTCAGTTAATTCTTTTTCCTTCGCTTCAATGCTGGAAGCAACCTCAGATTGCTTGCTTTCGATTTTTTGTTTCTTTTCATCTAATGTTTCCGCCGATGCAGTTTTACTTGTAAATGGGATCAAAAAACTGCTTGTCCCGATGACGGAAGCCAAACCAAGTGTCAATAAACTCTTTCTCACTTTTTATATCCTCCCTTTTACTGTGAACCTGTTCTCATTTGGAATTGTATTTTGAACATCAAGTTTCGTTCCTCATACTCTACGAGGAATGATGATTGTTTATGGTTAATTATTCTGTGCATCTCTTAATCTGGGTGTATAGCGTTTATTTCACATCATATGTAAAAAACACTAATTCCTTATGTACGAGAATCATTATACCATCAAGTTTCGACAAATTAGCGATAAATTTTATTACATTTGTGTTTCAAACAGATGTCAGGTTGCACATCATTTGTCATTTTTCTTAAATTGATAAAAAACCTGTCGATATTACTTTCTTAATATACTTCTTAGAATAAAAAGAGAGTTGATTCTGCGAATCAACTCTCAATCAATATACTATTCTAAAATATCATCAATATATTTCATATATTTCGTCAAAGTAGCCGGAGAGATGCCAAATTGGGCTGCCGTATCTTTTTTGGTGTCATGTTTGCCATGGGCTTCTTTCCAAATATAGTAGATAGCCGCAGCCCATCCGCTCACATTTTTCAGCGGCCCCGCTGCGCGGATTTGCTGTATCACATGGAATACCCAGCAGCTCATGACTTCTGTTTTCATCTCATCTTGTTCTACTTCTTCCAGCAATTTAACCGTTTGATAAGCGAAAAGCGCATCCTCTGACACATCTGCTGCTGCGGAATCTCCGTTTAAGAGCAGCTTAACAAAATGGTTTTCAAAAGGAGCGGTGATGCGCTTCGAGCGTATCACGGCTTCAAGATGCTCCGTTTCACCCTTGGTGCTGCTGATATAATAGGCCGCCAATCGCTGTTCTACTGACGAAGGAAGTACTTCCCGCCGCTCAATCCATGGAGCCGGACGGTCTGCTCCTGGATATTGCGACTCGACTTTTCTCCATACCGTTTCGGCAAATTCTTTATGGCCCGTAAAGTAAGCAGAGCACGAGAGCCAATAGTAGAATGTGTCGTCTCCTTCAAAACCGCTTTTATATAGTGATCTGAGCCATTTGTACCCGATATCATACCGGCCGACAAGCGACAGAGTGGCACCCAGTTTATAGCGCTGTTCAAATAACATCGGATATACATTTGAAAGCTGATCACTCAGCTCTGCCACCTTTTCATCTTCTCTTTCATAATAGTAGAAAACGAGAAGATTACATAATGCGTGAAGATTTCCTTCATTATTATTTAGCACTTGATAAGCCGTTTGTTTCGCTTTCACAACATTGCCGGAATAAAAGTGGGCAAGGGCGAGATTATTATAAGCGGACCAAAGCTCAGGATATTCGTGTGTGATTTCCTCAAGGGCTGCAACGGCTTCAGCAAGCTGACCGCTTTCAAGCAAGGACTTCGCCCGGTCCTGTTTAATAAGCAATTCATCCTGATCATATAAAGAATCCTCAGGCCCGCCGTCTCCTAAATCAAGCAGTTCTAGCAGACTATCATTCTCTTCGGAAAATTCACCGTCCGGATCAGCGTCTGAATAAGCAGCAGCTTCTTTATAAGCTTCCTGAAAGAGTCCCAGATGGGCAAAGTTATTTGCTTTAAAATAATGGCATTCCGGCATTTCCGTCTCAAGATTCGCCAAAATATAATCAAGCAAATCGTTTGATTCCTGGTATTGCCCCATCTCAGAATAAATGACCGCAAGCTGCGAAAGCATCTCTGAATCCTTCGGCTCCAAATGAACCGCGCGCTGGATCAGCTTGCTTGCCCGCTTCAGATTGCGTTCTTTATACGCTTTCAAACCTTTATGAAAAAAATAATGTCCATCTTGAAGCAGCTGGACAATTTGTGCGTGATTTTTATGTTCAGAAGTGTGTTTTCCCACAACTACCCTCCGTTTTATACAATATTACCGTCAGTAGTATACCATAAATCGTAAGCCCCTCAATAGTTCAAAAGGAAGGATTGGGAAAATCCCTCCTCTTTTTTTACTGGCTGAATCGACCAGAATTTACCCGGCTTTGTTTTCTAAATCCGCATTCATTTTAAGCTGCTGTTCAGCAAAATCTCTGTAAAGGTCATGGGAAGCCATTAATTCATGGTGCGTGCCCCGTCCCGTAATTTCCCCTTTTTCAACAAATAATAGCTGATCTGCATCTACAACAGTCGATAAGCGGTGAGCGATGACAATTGTTGTCCGGCCTTCCATCAGCACCTCAAGTGCCTGCTGCACTGATTTTTCAGATTGGCTGTCGAGGCTGGAAGTGGCTTCATCAAGCATCAGGATGCTCGGATCACGGAGAAGTGCCCTGGCAATCGCAATTCTTTGTCTCTGTCCGCCCGACAGCATAATGCCGCGTTCGCCCACTTGAGTATCAAGCTGATTCGGCAGCTCCAGTATAAAATTAAGAGCGTATGCCATCTCCGCTGCTTTTTCGATTTCGGCATCCGTTACCTCACGTTCCAGCCCATAACAAATATTGTCTCTGATCGTCCCCGACATTAACGGACTTTCCTGTGACACGTAGCCGATATGCTGACGCCACGATTCGAGCGAATACGTATCCACCGGCTCGTCTCCCAATCGAATGGTCCCTTCAGTCGGAGAATAGAAACGTTCAAGCAGTTTAAACAGCGTGGTTTTCCCGCCGCCGCTCGGCCCAACAATTGCTGTTACTTTTCCCGCTTCAATCACGGCGCTGATATCCTTCAAGATCATCTGCCCAGGCTTATAGCCAAAGGACACTTGATCAAGCCGGATAGGCAGATGTGCGTTGTCAATTTGGTTTCCTGTGACGGTATCTTCCTCTTCCTCTGCCAAAATCTCAATCATCCGTTCCGTTGCACCGATTGATTTTTGCAGCTGTGTGAAGAACGTTGTAATCTGGCCCATCGGCATAATGATTTGAAACAAATATAAAATAAAAGCCACGAGTGCTCCGGCAGTCAATTCGCCTGATGACACCTGCATACCGCCGTATCCAATAACAGCCACGAGTGCGGCCATTAATACGAGAGAAATAAGCGGCCCGACAAGCGATTGCACCTTCGCTTCACGAACCCCCAGCTGGAATAATGAAGAAATCCCCAGCTTTCCGCGTTTGTATTCGACTTCCTCTGCATTTGAAGCCTTCACAAGCCTGATTTCCGGAAGTATTTGATTGAGCAACCCTGTAAAACGTGCGGTTTCATCTTGAGTTTCCCGAGAAATGGAGAACATCTTCTGGCCGATCGGCACTAAAATCAGCGCAGCTAATGGAACAACAACTAAAACAAGCAGCGTCAGCTTCCAGTTCATAATGAATAAGATGGTGAGTGATCCAATGACCGAAATGATGCCTGTTATAAATCCGCTGATATGGCTGGTGATCAGCTCTTTTACCACCATCGTATCATTCGTGACCCGGCTGACAGTTTCACCGGAAGCGTTAGTATCGAAATAAGATACAGGAAGCTTAATTAATTTCTTCCATAATAAATCCCTTAACCCAGAGATGATTTTTTGCCCGCTATAGTTTAGCGCGTATGTAGCGTAGGCGCTTAAAGCGGCCTGAATAAGAAATACGAGCGCGATCAGCCCGATTTGCGTGCCGGACAGCGCTGACATAGAAAAACCGTCGACAAGCTGTTTCGTTAATAAAGGAATCAGCAGGCTGACCAGTGTTGTCACAATACTGAGAATCAGCGCAAAAGCGAGCTTTCCATAGGATGGGTTTGTCTGTTTCACTAATGCAAAAAAGGCTTTGAATTTTCTTTTAGGTTGCTGTGTTGACATAGTATTTTTCCTCCTGTTTCAATCCCTTTACGCGGTCAGCAAGGTTGAACGGAATATAATAGGATTATTTTTACTCTATCTAAATCATAACAATGGAGAGAGACTTTTTCAGTATATTTTTCTTGTACACTTAAAATAAAAATCCCCTATTCATGACTCGAATAGGAGACGTTTCATATTATAGATCCTTTTCAGGCTTCTTTTTTCGATACGTTAAGGTAACCTCTTGCTGCCTCAGGTCTTCAATGATCATCTTGAACCGGTCAACCTTTGCAGTATGCTCTTCTTTTATCGTTTGAAGTGCAGTTTTCTGCTTTTCGCTTTTCGATTCAAGCTCTTCTTTTATTTTTTTGACAATCATTCCTTTTTGCCCTTTGATTTCTTCTTTTAATGCAGACTCAAATTTTTTAGTCAGGCTGAGAATGTCGTTGATGGGTTTATTGAGACTGCCTGCTTTCCCCTTCATTTCGTCATGGGTTAGAAACATATAGGTGGTTGATACAACTTCTGTTTCACTTTCTGAAAATAAGGAAGTCACTCTGTCTATTCCTCCTAAGGCTGAAAATCGAATAGCTGTGAGATCATTTCTTCTTTTTCAAATAGCTTTTCGATGCTCTCGCGGATATTTTTGATAAAATTCTTTTTTTCCGATGTCTGTTTTTTTAGTTCTGCAACAATTCCGTCATTAGCAGGGAGAGCACCTGTATGGAACGATTCATGAACTGATATTTTCTCTAATTTATCGAATGCGTGACTGAAACCGGCCGCAAGCCGGAATTGAAGATCGAAGGCATATTGCGAAGGGTTTTCTTCCATATGTTGAATCGACGTGATGATTGCCTGTTTTTTGTCTATAAACTCTTCATCGATTTCCTGACGGAATACCTTTTGGTACGCGGAAATCGCATCTTCCATATCTTCAACGATCTTCATGCCGTTTTGATAGATTCTGACAGCGGAAGAGATATTGACTTTAATCTTTTCTCCCGAGCCGCCCTTCCCTGTAAAGTAAATATCGGAGCCTTTATAGCTGAAGCCTTTTTCCTTTGATAACGCGTTCAGCATTTGAACGATGCTGTGGCCGTCGACGATGAGTTTTAATGCGTCTTTTGTTTCTTTGTTTAGTGTTTCAAAAGAAGAAATCATTGATTTTACATACTCCACTATTTCACCAACGTCTTTTAAAGCTTGCGTAAATTGACCATGCTTTAAATGATCAATGAAATGTTCGTATCGTGATTCTATACCTCTCATACTCGCATTAAGATTAGATAACTCTTTTTTGATGACTTTTTTCTGTGTATCATCTATATAACCATTTTCAGCAAGCTGATCTACAATAGGCCCGCTGTTTCCCAACAGGGTATGAAGAAAACCTAAAAAGGCTGGCAGCTGCTCTTTAATTCGGCCATACATTTGCTTAACATCATCAAAATTTTCATAAACAACACTTGCTTTCGCTAAAACGCCGTCTGTATGCTTTACTTTTTCTATCAATTCTATGTCTATCCCGCTTGCAGCCTTTACAAAACCGTTCAAGCCATCTTTTTCATAGTCATCCTTATATTTTTGAAGGAATTCTTGAATCGCTCTCACGTCTTCATCAGGGACCCCATCCATAATATTTCTGATGCCTTTTACACTTGTGTTTGTATCCGCCATCTTCACATCACCGAATGTAATGAAATCCGCCTTGCCGCTCGCACCGTACAGCGGGTCATCCTTTGAGATGCGCTGGGTGATGTTTGCTGTTACGCCTTTGTCTTCATAATATTTTTGGATTTCTTTTTTTAACTTTTCTGGTGGGACAGAATCAATATCTTCGTATTTATAACTAAATTTCCTAATAACATATCTATATAAACTTTCATCAGTTTCAAGTAATTGATCGATATTGACTTGAGCCCCATTTACACCATAAACTTCATCATATTCTCCATTAATCAATTGCACCATTACTTGGTTATTATTAGCAAGGGAATGTCCTAAAGCGAATGTTTTTAAATCCTCAGAGTCACCTGCTGTTTTCTTTGCTTTTTTAGTAAACTCCTTTGTAGCCTCATACTGACTATGATCGATTCCTAAAAAGAGACCAAAAAAGTTATACGACCAATCCTTATTATCAGCACTGCCTTCTGAAATAATATGAAGCTGATCGATATGTTTTTTCTTATCTATTATATGGATTGCCGTCCCATCGTAACCTGATTCTCTGGTCGAACTTTCTATACTTGTATTCTGGTTTACAAGTTCACTGGAGGTATATATTTTAATTTTTGTATTCTCCGGAACATCGTGGTGGGTTTCCTCTTTATAAATTCTCCGTACATCTGCTTCGAAATCCGCTTTGGCTTCCTTAACTTCACTTGCATTGATTGAGGCAAACTTTTGTTTATAGTCATATTCTAAATCAATTAGCCGTAACTTTACGTTCTCATTCTCAAATACATTTTTATTTTCCATCTTATTTCTCCTTTTTATCTATTAAAAAGGTGATAGAATTAATTAATTTCTCTACTTTATTCTTAGCCTTTTCTTCATCTAAGGAGCATGGTTGATTTTCATTTTTGCATCCGAAAGTAAAGGCGTATTCTACTCCTAAGTTATCTTCTTCTATAGATTTCACATACCCGAAGTAACTGTATGAATCATTATATTTTCTATCAATATCGTCAAAGATGTCTTTTTTCTTAGCAAAGTAGATATCCGTTTTCTTTTTGCTACTTTTTTTGTATTCACCTTTATAATCATTTTTTCCACTAACAATATCTAGCATTGTCTCAGGTTCATTCACAAAACTTTCTTCTTTGTAATATGTTACATGGCCATCAAACATTACATTGGTGTCTTTATCATAACTATTAAATCCAATACTTTCTTTGTTTTCCCCAGTTAAAGATGACCTTCTTGATAGATATTTCGCATCCTCCGGAAACAACATCCTAAATCCTTTCAACTTAGACTCAAGCAAATAGTACCCAGGCTCCTCTTCCTTCGTTGACACCATGTATTCTCTCGTTTTCTCGTCCTGAAACGCCGGAACTTGCGGCAGGTCTTTTGGATCCATGTCTTTTGGTTTTACGGCTTCAGTTTTATTTTCATTGTTTTTGCTGTTTTTTTCATTGTCGTTCATACTGCATCCTCCTGTCAGGGCAAGTAATAAGCTGAAGCAAATAAAGATAATCTTTTTCATTACGAACCTCCAAGGGTTTTGTGAGATCATTCTATTTTTCAAAAGTAATACTATTGACCCGGTTGCGGGGTGATTATATTATCCTTTTCCATGTTACATCATGGCGGAATTTGGATAAATAGGAAATCAGACTTGGTTTTGACCTTCTTTTATCAATTCGGAATGTGAAACACCTATTACATTACTAAATACCCATTACATTTTTCTTACAACAAAAAAGAGCCGTTATCCATAGGCTCTTTTCATTTACTATTCAGAATGGCGTTTTCTCAGCACTTCCAGCACATCATCTAGTGGCAATGCTTGTTCTCTGAGCAGGACAAGGAGGTGATACAGCAGGTCTGCCGCTTCCCATTTCAGTTCCTCGTGATCACGGTTTTTGGCGGCGATGATGACTTCTGATGCTTCTTCACCGACTTTTTTCAAAATTTTATCGACGCCTTCGTCGAAAAGGTAAGTGGTGTAAGCTCCTTCAGGCATTTCCGCTTGGCGTTCTGCGATGACGCGCTCCAGCTCGCTTAAGATGTCAAATCGGCCGGAAGTTTGTTCTTCTGTCTGTTCCTTTGTAAAACAGCTGTAGCTGCCTGTGTGGCATGCCGGACCGGACGGCTCTACAAGCACGACCAGTGCATCTTGGTCGCAGTCATATCGGATGCCCTTGACGGCTTGCGTATTCCCCGATGTTTCTCCCTTGTGCCATAGCTCTTGCCGCGAGCGGCTGTAAAACCACGTTTCTTTCGTTTCCAGTGTTTTTTCGTACGATTCCCTGTTCATATATGCAAGTGTCAGCACTTCTTTGCTTGCCGCGTCCTGGACGATGGCGGGGATTAATCCGTCTTCGTTAAAACGCAGTTCATCTGCCTGTTTCATCTCACATTCACCCCGTGCTCTTTCAAATATGATTTCACTTCTTTAATTGATGTTTCTTTATAATGAAAAATGGAGGCAGCCAGCGCGGCGTCCGCTTCCCCTTTTGTAAAAGCCTCGAGCATATGCTGCACGTTTCCTGCTCCCCCTGAAGCGATGACAGGAACCGGAACAGCTTCTGACACGAGCTTTGTCAGCCTGTGGTCAAAACCCTTTTTCTCCCCATCTGAGTCCATGCTGGTCAGGAGAATTTCTCCGGCGCCGCGTTTGACAGCTTCCTTCGCCCATGCTGTAACTTCCCAATCCGTTTTCTTTCTGCCGCCATGCGTGTAAACCTTATACGTGTCAGACTCTTCGTCGTACTTGGCGTCTATGGCGAGTACGATACATTGAGAGCCGAAAAACTCCGCGCCTTCGGTAATCAGCTCGGGACGGAGAACAGCTGCCGTGTTTACAGAAACTTTGTCCGCGCCGGCACGCAGAATCGTTTTCATATCGCTAAGCTGATTGATGCCGCCTCCGACTGTAAACGGAATCGCAAGCTTTGCAGCAACCTGCTCTACGACGTCAACCATCGTTTTGCGGCCTTCATGCGAGGCAGAAATATCAAGAAACACCAGTTCATCCGCGCCTTCCTGATCGTATACTTCCGCCAGCTCGACAGGGTCGCCGGCATCCTTCAGCTCAAGAAATTGAATCCCTTTGACAACGCGCCCTTCTTTCACATCAAGACATGGGATAATCCGTTTTGTTATCATTTCCCCTTCATCCTTTCAAGCGCCTCGCCAAGTGTAAACTGGTTGGTATACAGTGCTTTTCCGATAATGGCTCCAGAAACCCCATTCGCATGATAACGGGCAAGAGCTTCAAGATCCGCAACAGAGCTGACTCCGCCAGAGGCGATGACAGATTTTCCGGTTTCCTTTGCGAGTTCCACTGTGCTTTCGATATTGGGGCCTGACAGCATCCCGTCTGTCGCGATATCAGTAAAAATAAAAACTTCTGCGCCTTCGTTGGCGAGCTCTTTGCCGAGTTCAGCCGCCTTAAGACTTGATGTTTCCAGCCACCCTTCTGTTGAAACAAAGCCGTTTCTTGCGTCCAGCCCGATGGCTATCCTTTCGCCATACTCTTTCAGCATTTTTTTTACAAACGGCGGATCAGAAACAGCAGAGCTTCCCAGGATCACGCGATCGACTCCTGCCGATAAGTAATCGTAGACGTCGCTTTCCGAACGAATGCCGCCGCCGATTTCGACTTTCAGATTGAGCTTTTGTACAATTTCGATGACATGACGGTCATTTACTTTTTTTCCTTCCTTCGCGCCGTCAAGATCAACAAGATGAATCCATTCAGCACCCTCACTCGCAAATAAAGAGGCCATGTCGAACGGTGAATCACCGTATACAGTTTCCTTGCTGTAATCACCTTGAACGAGGCGTACGCATTTGCCGTTTCTCATATCAATGGCCGGGTATAATGTAAAAGCACTCATTTTTTCACCTTCTGTTCTGCTGCCATTTTTGTGAATTGGATTAAGATAGACATTCCGACCGTGCTGCTTTTTTCCGGGTGAAATTGGGCGCCGAAGATGTTCTCTTTTCCGACAACCGCAGGCACCCGCACACCGTACTCGGCGCTTGCCAAAAGCGCGCCGTCATCCATTCCGTCAATATAAAAGGAATGGACAAAATAAGCGTAGCCTTCCTCCACTCCTGCCAGCAGCGGAGATTCGTTATGAAAGGAAAGGCGGTTCCATCCCATATGCGGAACCTTCAGCTTGTTTCCCTCCTGATCTTCCGGCTTCAGCCTGACCGCTTTTCCCTTTAACAAACCGAGGCCTGCAGCGGTTCCATGCTCTTCGCTCTCATCAAACAATAGCTGCATGCCAAGGCAGATCCCAAAAAGCAGTCTCCCCTCTGATACCATATCGTGAATGAATTGATCGAGTTTGGCGTTGCGCAAATTGTCCATCGCATCCCCAAATGATCCGACTCCCGGCAAAATGAAAGCATCGGCTTTCCTCAGCTCCTCTGGCATGCCAGAAACAAAGTATGGCACGCCGACACGCTCCAGCGCCTTTGAGACGCTGTATAAATTGCCCATTCCGTAATCTATCACACCGATCATTTACAGCATCCCTTTCGTTGACGGAATCCCTTTGACACGCGGGTCAATCGTTGTCGCTTCATCAAGCGCGCGTCCTAATGCTTTAAAAACAGCTTCTATCATATGGTGCGTATTTGTGCCGTAATGAACGATCACGTGCAAGTTCATCCGTGCTTCAAGCGCCAGCTTCCATAAAAATTCATGTACAAGCTCAGTATCGAAAGTTCCGACTTTCGCTGCCGGAAAGTTAGCACGCATTTCCAAGTGCGGCCGATTGCTTAAATCAACCACCACCTGAGCAAGCGCCTCATCCATCGAAACAAACGCTGATCCGTAGCGTTTAATTCCTTTTTTATCGCCTAAGGCTTCAAGCAGCGCCTGACCTAAGCAAATGCTGATATCTTCAGTTGTATGGTGATCATCTATATCAACATCGCCTTTCGCGTTAATGGAAAGATCAAATTGTCCGTGTTTCGTGAATAAATCCAGCATGTGTGTCATAAATGGCACGTCTGTTTTGATATCCGCTTGTCCCTCGCCGTCTATTGCGAATGCCAGCTCAATATCTGTTTCGTTTGTTTTTCTGGCGCGTTCCGCTTTTCTCATTTTGAATTCCTCCATTCTCTCGCTTCGATTGATCTCGCATGCGCTTCTAATCCTTCCAGTCTGGCAAAGGCCGCAATGCTATCCGCATGTTCTTCAAAGGCTGATTGGCTATATGAAATAATGCTCGATTTCTTTTGAAAATCCGTGACGTTTAATGGGCTTGAAAATCTGGCCGTTCCATTTGTCGGGAGCACATGGTTCGGTCCGGCAAAATAATCTCCGACCGGTTCAGGGCTGTATCGGCCTAAGAAAATCGCACCTGCGTGCTTGATATTGCCAAGCAAAGCTTCGGGAGACTGTGTGATGATTTCTAAATGCTCCGGGGCGAGCGTGTTGACTGTATTGACCGCTTCATCTATCGTTTCAGCCACATAAATAGATCCATAATCTCTCACTGAAGCTTCCGCAATATCTCTGCGCGGCAAGGTTTTAAGCTGCTCGTTCACCTCGGCTGAAACGGCCTCAGCCAGCGGCATGGAATCTGTGACAAGCACACATGAGCTGAGCATGTCGTGTTCCGCTTGTGACAGCAGGTCGGCGGCAATTTCCCGCGGGATAGCTGTTTCATCAGCCAGGACGACGATTTCACTCGGTCCGGCAATCATATCAATATCGACATCACCGAACACCTCTCGTTTGGCAAGCGCGACATAAATATTTCCCGGGCCTGTGATTTTATCCACCGGCTCAATGGTTTCTGTTCCGTACGCCAGCGCCGCAATTGCCTGAGCCCCTCCCATTTTGTATATATCTTTGATGCCCAGCTCGGCAGCTGCAGCTAAGACTCCCGGAGACAGCCGTCCGTCTTTTCCCGGAGGTGTGACAAGAACAATTCTTTCCACGCCCGCTGTAAGCGCCGGAATGACATTCATCAAAACAGATGACGGATATGCGGCAGTTCCGCCCGGCACATAAACGCCGGCAGAATCAAGTGCAGTCACTTTCTGTCCCAGCATTGTGCCATCCTTTCTGTGATAAAACCAGGAAGACTGAAGCTGCCTTTCGTGATATTCAGTAATGTTTTTGATCGCCTGCCTGATCACCTGCAGCAGCTGGGGATCCAGCAAGCTGTATGCTTCTTCAATTTCTTCTGTTGTGACCAATGCGCTGTCGAGCTTGATGCCGTCAAACTTGGCCGTGTAGTCACGAACGGCCTGATCACCGTTTGCTTTTACATGTTCAATAATGGATCGGACCGCTTTTCTTTGTTCTTCCGTTCCGGCATCAATTGACCGCTTGAGAGAAAGCCGGTCCGCGCCGCTGATCGTTTTGATTTTCATTTTGCCGTTTCTCCTTCCACAACAAGAGATAAACGGGATGCCACTTCGTCGATGACATCGTCCTTCATGCGATAGCTTACTGGGTTGACGATAAAGCGGGAGGTGATATCACAAATATGCTCTGTTTCAACGAGTCCGTTTTCTTTGAGCGTCTGTCCTGTAGATACGATGTCGACTATTCTGTCCGCAAGCCCGATAAGAGGTGCCAACTCGATAGAGCCGTTCAGTTTAATAATCTCGACTTGCTCTCCCTGCTCCCTAAAATAACTGGAAGCCACATTCGGATACTTTGTGGCGATTCTCGGCGCGACGCCGCTCCAGTTTGTATCGGAAAGTCCGGCAACCGCCAGATGGCATTTGCTGATTTTCAAATCCAGCACCTCATATACATCGCGTTCCTCCTCCAGCATGACATCCTTCCCCGCAATTCCGACGTCTGCCACACCGTGCTCCACATATGTGGTGACATCCATCGGCTTTGCTAAAATGAAGCGGAGATTTTCCTCCGGCACGTCGATGATCAGCTTTCTGGAATCCTCAAACTCTTCCGGCAGCTTGTATCCCGCCTGCCGCAGCAGCCCTGCTGCTTCTTCAAATATTCGCCCCTTTGGCATTGCCATTGTGAGTAACTTACCCATTTTGCTCTTCCTTTCTGGCACCGATAAAATAGGTGACATTCGCAAATGATTTTGTCATCTGATCAATATTTTCAATCCCCAGTAAATCCTGAAGAACAACTTTTTTACCTTTCAAACGCTCTTCATTCGCAAAAGCGATGGCCTGCACCCGCTGTTCTTTGCTGAAAATGACAGCATCCATTTCACAAGGTTCGTCTTTCATATGGAGCGCTTCAATCATCCGGTCAATCCGAAGCCCAAAACCCGTCGCCGGCGCCGGTGAATTAAAATGTCCAAGAAGCTTGTTATAACGGCCGCCGCTGCCAATCACAAAGCCTACATTATCCGCGTACACTTCAAATAAAATCCCAGTGTAGTAGCTCATATGGCTGACCATATTCAGATCAAGACGGACATTTTCCGTACATCCGTAGTCCTCAAGAATCTCCCACAGCGCCTTCAGTTCATCAACCACACTTTTTCCTTGCGCTGAATCGACGATTTCTTCAGCACGTCCGCATACTTCTATGCTCCCTCGCAATTCGAGAAGCTCAAGCAATCTGTTTTTATCAATGGAGGAAAGCGGAAGAGATTTGACGTGCTCTCTGTAGCCGACATAATTCTTTTCATATAAAAACCTCCGCAGTACGTCCGCTCGTTCAACATTCCCGAGCACCTCGACAAACAGGGCATCTGCAATGCCTGCGTGGCCGATTGCAATTTTAAATGAAGTCAAGCCGGCATTTTTTAACGCACCGACTACTAAGGCAATGACCTCTGCGTCCGCACTTGTCGTGCCATCACCGATCAATTCCACTCCAACCTGCTCAAACTCGGCAGGACGTCCGCCCTCGCGTTCCTGAGCTCTGAACACATTTGCCGCATAGCCGACTCTGAGGGGATGATCATGTTTCAGCAGCTTTGATGCCGCCACCCTTGCGATCGGCCCTGTCATATCCGGGCGAAGCACCAGTGTCTTTCCATCCTGATCCAGAAGCTTAAACAGCTGCTGCTCTTCAATTGCTGACTGCACACCAACCGTATCGTAAAACTCCAGCGTCGGTGTTTCCATAAATTGATAGCCCCATTTATCTATCATATCGGTTAACGATTGCCTCACCTTTTTTTTTGTTTCATATAAACCGGGCAGTGTATCTCTCATGCCGTGCGGTTTTTCAAACATAAACATCAACCCGAGCACCTCCGTAATCGTTTGAAGGAAAATTCCGAATCCTTTAGTTCGCTAATATGATAATATGTTAGCAGATGAAAGAATGGAAATCAATGCTTAACTTTCGCACGAATCTTTTTCGTTCAGAAATCCTCCTCCTAAATATGAAAAAGTCATGAATAAATGATGAAAGGTAGGTCATATCTCAAATTCTTGATGTTTGGCATGCTATAATACAAATCAAATAGAGAACAAGGAGTTAAAGATGAAAACACTGCGAACATTATGTGTACTGATCATACTTTCTGCTGTCATTTTCTTCGGCATCAAAATATATGCAAAAGATATAGATATTTCGTTTTTCAAAATTGATTTAGGTGCAACGAAGAATGAATCTGAAACAGCTGCAAACAAAGAGAAGAAACTGAAAGGAAGCGCTGAGCCGATGGACGTCACGCTTTTCAATCAGATGGATGCCCCAAAGCTCTATAATGGCTGTGAGGTGACGAGCCTTGCAATGGTGCTGAACTATGCGGGATACAACGTGACAAAGAATACACTGGCAAACCAGATCGCAACAGTGCCTTTGACATACAGCAGCGGATTAAAAGGTGATCCGAATGATGGATTTGTCGGTGATATGGCGAACGGCCCGGGGCTAGGTGTCTATCACGGCCCGATCTATCAGCTCGCTAAAACCTATGCGGGAGACAGCGTTTCTGATCTGACAGGAAAAAGCATCTCTGCTGTTTATGAGCAGCTTGAGAAAGGCAACCCGGTTTGGGTTATCACGACAGCCAACTTTACGCCGGTTGACAACATGCAGACATGGAAAACGCCAAACGGAACGATCGATATCACGTACAGCGAACACAGTGTCGCCGTCACGGGTTATGATGAAAATTACGTGTATGTGAATGACCCTTATGGCTATAAAAACAGAAAAACAGACCGGACCAGCTTCGAAAAAGCGTGGGTGCAAATGGGCAGCCAAGCCATCGTCGTTCAAAAGTAAAGCTGCCCGCTTTCACAAGCTTTTCTTATGCTCTCTCCTGAGCAAATACGCCAATATTCATGCTTGATGTTTAAATCAGGTAACAATGGCGCATTTTCCATTTTCCATCCAAATTTGTCTTTACTTTCAGGCTGGCTATTTTTATGATTAAAACAGATTCAGCCTTGCCCCGATCTATGTGAGAGAAGCCGGTGCAAGATGCTGACGCTTCTCTTACAAAACTAAAGATATCCGGGGAGGATTTTATCATTGAAAAAAATCGTGTCTATCCTATTTATGTTCAGTTTGGTTATGGGCTTCAGCCAGTTTCAGACATCAACTGCTTTTGCAGCTGACAAAGTGGTTCATGAAACAATTATCGTGCCAAAAAATACAACATATGACGGGAAGGGACAGCGGTTTGTAGCAGGAAAAGAATTGGGTGACGGAAGCCAATCCGAAAATCAAAAGCCTGTTTTTCGTGTGGAAGACGGAGCAACTCTGAAAAATGTAGTGCTCGGAGCTCCTGCTGCTGATGGCGTGCACACTTATGGAAACGTTAACATTCAGAATGTGACGTGGGAAGATGTTGGTGAGGACGCGTTAACTGTGAAGAAGGAAGGAAAAGTAACCATTGACGGCGGTTCTGCCCAAAAAGCTTCTGATAAAATCTTTCAAATCAATAAAGCCAGCACGTTTACAGTGAAAAACTTCACTGCGGATAACGGCGGAAAGTTTATTAGACAGCTGGGCGGGTCGACCTTCCATACCGATGTCATTATCGACAGATGCACCATCACAAACATGAAGGAAGCGATTTTCCGTACGGACAGTAAAACGAGCACTGTCACCATGACGAACACAAGATACTCCAACGTCGGCAAGAAATGGATCGGCGTTCAGCACGTAACGGAAAAAAACAATACTCAATTTTAATATACAGAAAAAGCCCGCGCTATTTATTCAGCGGGCTTTTTATTCTTTCCTGCATTTCTTCCCTTGTGTATATGATTTTCATCGGATTTCCGCCGACAAATGCTCCGGCTGGCACATCCTTATGGACAAGCGTTCCGGCGGACACGACTGCGCCATTCCCTATTTCTACGCCTGGCAGAATGGTCGTGTTGGCTCCGATCATCACTTCGTCTCCGATCAGGACTTTACCGGTTCGATACTCCTGAATTAAATACTCATGGGCCAAAATGGTCGTATTGTATCCGATAATTGAATTCGTTCCGACTGAGATCTTTTCCGGAAACATAATATCGGGCATCACCATGAGGGCAAAGGATGTCTGCTTCCCGACCTTCATCCTCAAAAATGTACGGTACAGCCAGTTTTTCATCCCTATAAACGGTGTGTATCTCGCGATTTGAATAATCATGAAATTCTTCACTACCTTCAAAAAAGGCACCGTTTGATAGACATGCCACAGTGAGTTAGCACCTGATACCGGATGCCGGTCTGTTTTTCTCACAGATTACTTCACTCCAACGATTTGTAATAGATCACTCATTTTCTCAAGCATATAGTCAGGCTCATGTTTCGCCAGCGCTTCCGGGCCTTTAATCGTCCAAGCGACCCCGGCTGTTTTTGTGCCGGCGTTTTTACCCGCCAGAATATCATGATAGTTGTCGCCGACCATGATGGCTTCCGCAGGCTCGCTTCCCAGCTGTTTCAGCGCCAGCAGAACAGGCTCGGGATCAGGCTTTGCCATCGTGATGTCATCAAGTGTAACAACGGTTTCGAAAAATTCGCCGATGCCCGTCAGCTTAAGGCCCATATTGACAGTATCTCTTAATTTTGTTGTCACAATTCCTAATGTAAAGCCTGCTTTTTTTAGTTCATCCAGCGTTTCATAAACCGTTTCATATTCGGTGACAAGTGTGTCATGCATCTGGTGATTGTATGTTCTGTACATGCTGATCATATCTTCAGTTTTCTCAGCATCCATTGAAGAAAACGTTTCAAAAAGAGACGGGCCGATAAACGCAAGCACATCTTCACGTTTATAGCGGCTCGGGTAATAATGCTCCAGCGTATGCAAAAATGACGCGATAATTAATTCATTCGTATTAATAAGGGTCCCGTCTAAATCAAACAGAATTGTCGTAACTTGTTTATCAGTCATACTGCTTCCTTTCCAACCGCTGAGGGTTTCCATTTTTTCCACGTATACGATATAGCCATTGTCAGCAGCACAGCCGTAGTGACCCGGATCAGCAAAAGCGGCCAAACTGGAATGCCAAGCGGAATAAAGACAAGTGTATCTTCAACGACGGCATGGCAGGCAACGAGAAAAATAAAGGCCAGTGTCATGTCGCGCCTGCCAACGCCGTCATCTTCGACTGCCTTAATCATGACACCCGCTCCGTAGGCCAGACCGATTGTCAAGCCGGCAACCATTGTCATCGAGGTATTTTTATTCATGCCGAGCATCTGCGTAAACGGAGACAGCCACTTCGAAAACGTGTGCAGCCAGCCTAAGTCTCGCATAAATTGAATGATGATCATCAGCGGGATCACAATTGCCGCCAGCTGCAAAACGCCAAGACCGGCTTTCATGAAAGCCTCGGCCAGCATCGCCAGCCAGCCGTCAGGCGCATCACTCTTTGCAGCGATAAAACCGTACTGCGCCGTTTCCTGCCCGCCATGCCAGATGAGATTAATGACGATTGCAGAAGCAGCTGCCAAACCAATGCGCACTGCCAATATGATGCCAATCCTGATCCCGACCTTTGCTGCGACTGTCGATTCGATAATCAAGTTATGACAGAATGAAAGCATCACCGCTAAGATAAAAACTTCCTTCACGGATAAATCCAGTGTCAATATCCCGGCAATCCCCGCGTACAGATTCAGCATATTCCCAAGAACAAGCGGGATCGCCGCTTCACCGGAAAGCCCGAACAGGCCCATCACCGGTGTAATCAGCCGTACCAGCCAATCCATGACAGGCGTATGCTGAAGCAAAGTGACCACCAGCGTTACCGGAAAAATGACTTTGCCGAGTGTCCATGTTGTTTGAAGACCTGCCGCAATACCGGCCAGAAAAATCTTCTTCATCCCTCATCCCCCTTTGTTACCGTCTACTCTGCGTAACGCTTCGCCGAGTACCCCTTGACGCGTCTGAAGATGATGGCTGCTACAGCCAAAACAATCAATACGATTGAGATCACCTGAGCGATGCGAAGCGAACTCGTCAGCATTAAGCTGTCAGTCCGCATTCCTTCAATAAAGAGCCTTCCGATTGAATACCAAATGATATAGGTTAAAAACAGCTCGCCTCTCCGCAAATTCGCTCTGCGCAAAAGCAGCAACATCATAACGCCGACAAAGCTCCATAGTGATTCATATAAAAAAGTAGGATGATAATATTGGCCGTTGATGTACATTTGATTGATGATAAACTCAGGCAGGTGCAGGTTTTCTAAAAAGGCTCTGCTGACCGCCTCCCCGTGTGCCTCTTGATTGACAAAGTTTCCCCAGCGGCCGATCGCCTGACCGAGCAAAATGCTTGGCGCCGCGATATCCGCAAGCTTCCAGAAAGAAATGTTTTTCACTCTCGAAAAGACATAGCCTGTCAAAATGGCACCGATTAAGCCGCCGTGAATCGCGATGCCGCCCTTCCAGATTTTTATGATTTCACCCGGATGTTCGGCATAATAATCCCATTCAAATGCAACGTAATAAATCCGTGCGCAAATAATCGCGATTGGGATCGCAAAAAGGACGAGATCGATAAAAATATCTTTCTGCAGTCCTCGTTTCTCACTTTCTCTCATGGCAATCCAAAGCCCCAGCAAAGCACCGAGGCCGATAATGATTCCGTACCAATGGACGGCTAACGGCCCCAGCTGAAACGCTATCGGATTGAGTGGTTCTATCGCTTCATTCATTTATTGCCAACTCCTATTCGTCTTGTTCACCGTCTTCAATGACATCCGCCAGCTTGTTGGTAAATTGCTCAGCGGCGTTTAAGCCCATCCGCTTCAATCTGAAGTTCATAGCAGCCACTTCAATAATGACCGCGAGATTTCGTCCCGGACGGACAGGTATCGTGAGTTTTGTAATTTCTGTATCAATGATTTTCATTGTTTCTTCTTCGAGTCCAAGACGGTCGTATTGCTTGCCCTGCTCCCAGAGTTCAAGATTCATCACAATAGTAATTCGTTTATTGCTTCTGACCGCACCGGCACCAAACAGCGTCATGACGTTTATAATGCCGAGCCCTCTAATTTCAAGCAGATGCTCAATGAGCTCAGGGGCGTTTCCGACAAGGGTATCCTGATCCTCCTGCCGAATTTCAACACAATCATCAGCAACAAGGCGGTGGCCTCTTTTCACAAGCTCCAACGCGGTTTCACTTTTTCCGACGCCGCTTTTCCCTGTGATCAGCACTCCGACGCCATATATATCTACAAGCACACCGTGAATGGCTGTGGTTGGCGCAAGTCTGCTTTCTAGGAAGTTGGTCAATCGGCTTGACAGTCTGGTCGTTTTCAAAGGCGATCTGAGGACAGGCACGCCGTTTTTCTCGGAAGCGTCAATGAGCTCCTGCGGGATAGGCATATCTCTAGACAGAATAATAGCTGGTGTTACATCCGTGCATAGAGAGTCCATTCGCTGCTTTTTATCCTCTTCCGGCAGCTGTTCAAAGAAAGAGAGCTCTGTTTTCCCCAGAAGCTGCACGCGCTCCCTGGGGTAATATGTAAAGTATCCGGCAATTTCAATGCCTGGTCTTGATAAATCGCTCATCGTAATCGGGCGGTTAATTCCTTCTTCTCCGCTGATTAATTCCAAATGAAACTGTTCCATTACATCTTTTGTCCGAACCTTTGCCACGATATGTTCCTCCTGTTCCGGGATAACCCGAGCTTGCTCAACAATAATTTCATTTTATCACTTTCGGGCTTGAACCTAAAACAGATTTTATAAAAGATTGGCAAACGTGTCAGCTGGTCTAGATCACTAGTCTGAAAAAGAGTAAAATAAACGTATTCATATTCCAGAAAGGCGGATCATTTATGGCAGATAGTCTTCTTCTCAGCGGAATCAGTATCGTGACAGAAAATGAAGTGATCAAAAACGGCTATGTTGGGGTCAAGGACGGAAAAATCAGCGCTGTCTCAACAGAACGGCCAAAAGAGCAATACTCAAAGGAAATTCAAGGCCCAAAGGATGCCGTATTGCTTCCGGGGCTGATTGATATTCATATTCACGGCGGCTATGGCGCAGATACAATGGATGCGAGCTTTTCCGCGCTCGATGCCATGTCCTCAAGACTGCCTGAGGAAGGCACAACGAGTTTTTTAGCGACAACCATCACACAGGAGCACGGCCAAATTTCTCAAGCTCTGGTAAACGCGAGAGATTGGATGTCTGCGGAGAAATCCTCTTCCTTAGGTGCGGAATTGATCGGAATTCATTTGGAGGGTCCCTTTGTATCACCTAAAAGGGCCGGAGCGCAGCCAAAGGAATGGATCAGGCCCTCAGATCTGGCACTTTTCAAGAAGTGGCAGCAGGAGGCAGGCGGACTGATCAAAATCGTCACGCTTGCGCCGGAGGAGGACCAGCAATTTGAGCTGATCCGTTATTTAAAGGATGAGTCGATTATCGCGTCAATGGGACACACGGATGCAGACTCCGCATTACTTTTGGAAGCCTTTGAAGCAGGCGCCAGCCATATGACTCACTTATACAATGCGATGAGCCCGTTTCATCATCGTGAACCCGGAGTAATCGGGACAGCCCTCGCCCATGAGGGTTATGTCACAGAGCTTATTGCTGATGGTATCCACTCCCATCCGTTAGCGGCAAAGCTTGCTTTTTTAGCAAAAGGCAGCAGCAAGCTTATCTTGATCACCGATTCGATGCGGGCGAAAGGACTGAAAGACGGAGTCTACGAGTTCGGCGGACAAAGTGTGACAGTAAAGGGGAAAACAGCTCTTCTTCCGGACGGGACGCTTGCCGGTTCGATTTTAAAAATGAATGAAGGCGCCCGGCATATGCGCGCGTTTACGAATTGCTCTTGGACGGATATAGCAAATATAACTTCAGCAAACGCGGCCAAACAGCTTGGCATCTTTGACCGAAAAGGCAGTATAACAGAGGGAAAAGATGCGGATCTTGTAATTGTCAGCAGTGAATGTGAGGTGCTTCTCACCATCTGCCGCGGAAACATTGCATTTAAATCCAAGGAGGCTGATCATATATGAAAGTAATCGAATGTCAATCGTATGAGGCATTAAGCCAAAAAGCTGCCGGCATTGTGGCTGAAACAGTCAGGGAAAAGCCTGATGCTGTTCTCGGTTTAGCGACAGGCGGGACACCGGAAGGCACGTACCGCGAGCTGATCCGCCTGCACCAAACAGAGAATCTTTCTTTTCAAAACATCACCACGATTAATTTAGATGAATACGCCGGGCTTTCAGGTGATGACCCAAACAGCTATCACCGCTATATGAATGACCGTTTCTTTCAGCATATCGACAGTCAACCGAGCCGGCATTTTATCCCTGATGGAAACGCAAGTGACCTGGAAGCCGAGTGCAAACGCTACGAACAATTGATTGAATCACTTGGCGGAGCGGACATTCAGCTTCTCGGCATCGGCCGGAACGGGCATATCGGCTTTAATGAGCCAGGTACATCATTCCAGTCCCGCACACATGTCGTGGCATTAAATGAACAAACCCGTCAGGCCAATGCCAGATATTTTCCCTCCATTGACAGTGTGCCAAAAAAAGCCGTAACAATGGGAATTCAAACGATTCTCACAAGCAAGCGGATTCTTCTGCTTATCTCCGGCACAAGCAAAGCCGAAGCTGCCAAAAGGCTGCTGGACGGACAAGTCAGCGAGGAATTCCCTGCGTCTGCTTTGCACCTGCATCCTAACGTTTCGGTTTTGATTGATCAAGAAGCCGCGGGATTCAGGCATTGAAAGGATTTTCGCTATGAATATCGATAAACAATCTCCTATCCCGATTTATTATCAGATTATGGAGCAATTAAAAGCCCAAATAAAGAGCGGAGAGCTGAAACCGGATATGCCGCTCCCTTCCGAGCGGGAATATGCCGAGCAATTCGGGATCAGCCGGATGACAGTGCGCCAAGCGCTTTCTAATTTGGTCAATGAAGGTTTTCTCTATCGCCAGAAAGGCCGGGGCACCTTTGTCAGCAAGTTAAAAATGGAGCAAGCGCTCCAAGGGCTTACAAGCTTTACCGAAGATATGAAAAGCCGCGGCATGAGGCCGAGCAGCAGGCTCATCAATTATCAGCTTATCGATTCGACTGAGGAGCTGGCCGCCATACTAGGATGCGGGCACCCGTCCCGCATCCACAAAATCACACGGGTTCGGCTGGCGAATGATATTCCTATGGCGATCGAAGCCTCACACATCCCATTTGAGCTGGCAGGTGAATTAAATCCGTCTCATTTCAAGTCGTCGATTTACGAGCATATCGAAAGGTACAATAGCGCGCCGATTTCCCGCGCCAAACAAGAGCTTGAACCGAGCGCCGCAACACAGGATGAAGCAAACATGCTTGGCATCCAAGAGGGGGCGCCAGTCCTGTTGATTAAACGAACAACGTATTTGCAGAACGGAACTGCTTTTGAGCATGTAAAATCTGTATACAGGGGCGACCGTTATACTTTTGTTCACTACATGGATCGGCTGTCATAAAAAAATCTCCAACCCCTTTTTAAGGATTGGAGACACGGCGAAAATCAAACTGGTCTGGCGCTGGACGATAGGTTTCTTTTTTCGTCTTGAACTTCCAGATCGGTGATTTCGTTTTTCCGTTAAAGCTGTCTTCCACAATGGTGTACCAATAATAAACAGAATTCGGCTCTAGATTCTCCCAAAGGAATTCGGCGGTTTCCCCGCTTTTCACTTTCTCGCGTTTTCCGAGCTGTTCGTTTGTATAGACATTGCATTCAAAATAATCGGTTTCTACTCTTTTCATTCTTGGCTTCAGATCAAGCTCCAGCGTAAACTCATCCTTGTTGCCGTAACTATCTGTATCATAAAAGTTTTTATCATCCAAATACGGAGAGTATGTGGATACATGCACCACATTGTTTGCCTGGTCAAACTGCATCAAACGCAAATAACCCTGGCCGCCCTCGGGCCCGCCCTGATAATCAGCAAGCATTTGATGTACGAGACGATCCGGTTTTCCGTCTCCGTCATCATCCAGCTCGTCTGTTTTTCTCATCGCGCTGTGATAATGTCCGCTTAACACCATCACGACATTCGGGTTTGGCTTGACAACTTTCTTGAAAATTTTCTCGCCGATCGGGCTTCTGTTTCCGCTTACGAGTAAATATTCATGAAAAGCTAAGACAGCTGTCCTGTCAGGGTGCTTCTTCAGCACTTGATTCATCCATGCGATGTCTTCGTCCGTGATGCCCCAGCCCATGTACAGCATAATATAATCATTGCCGCTGCTTGATATGAGGTCATAATGCCCGCGGTTATTTTTGTACGATTCGCCATAATACAGTCTCTTATCGAAACGGTGGCTGCCAAAGTATTTGCCAAACGCCCTGTAGGAGCCGTCCTTATGACCGACATCGTGGTTTCCGGCCAGCACGCCGTAAGGAATTCCGCTGTTGTCCAGGACACGCATTGATTGATCAGCGTTTCTCCACTGTCTGATATCCGCGGAATCATCTACAATATCCCCTGTATGAAACACGTATTTCGTATTCAGCTTCCTTTGGTTATTTTTGATCCATGCAGTCTGCTTATCAAAAATATGCGGATAGCTTTTTGCATAATACTGCGTGTCTGACATCCAGACAAAGGTATACATATCCTTCGCAGGAGGAATTTCGTCCTGAACAATAATATTCATCTTAGATTTCCGCACATAATCGGAAGCGATGACAGACGCCTTTAGCGTGAACTTTTTGTCATCTTTGGCAACGAAGCTGTCAATCGGCTGCCACTGGCTTGTCCGGTAATTCCAAGCGTACATTGTCACTTTTCTCCCCAGCAGAGAGCTTCCTCTCCAAACGGCTTCAGCTAAATCATTCTCATCAATGGACGGGTCAACCGTCACTTCAAAACGGTGATAAGGAAAAAGCTCCTTCTCTTCAGTTGACACTGTTTTTCCGTCAGCTCCTGACACCCGATTCATTTCTTCATTGGTAAACGGCGTCTCACTTTCCGGGACAAAGCTCTTCGGAGGTTCAGTCAGTGACGCATGCTTAAAAATTTTCACATTATTTCTGTTTTGCGCCGTATATTGAAAGCCTCTGTAAAAAGACACATCCATCGCGTCATTCGTCGGATCTTTCACCCGCACCGAAAGCTTGGCTTTGTGCGTATCGGCATCGCTATTTACGATTTCCGGCTGGTCCGGATGCTCCCGCTCTGTCTTAAATGTCCGCTCAATAACCGTTTTATTGCCAGCCAAATCTGTTGCTGAGACTTTCAGCGTGTGTTTGCCCGGAGACAGCTCAGAAGTTGACGTATGATACGGGAGCGTAATGCTGTCACCATCTAAAAATGCCTCTGTTTCCTCTATTTTGCTCCATTTATCAAACATATCTGCCTGCAGAACCAGGTTTCCTTTATACGTCTGTCCGTCCGTCACATTCGGTTCGATGTGCGGCCCTGAATTATCAACCCGCACTACAAAACTCAGGTTTTCATTCCCGTCGCTTACTGCAATATGATGGGCTCCTTCAGTCAGCTTCTCTGTATCCCACTTCAGCAGCTGTGACGTAAACAGTCCGTCAGGCAAATGAAATTGAAACGGCCAGCTTTTATTTGAGCGCTGATTATCCCCAATAAAAAGCTCCTTCTCGGGAGAAATACGCTCATCCCTGATCACCGTTCCATCCGATAATACCAATCGGGCATTTTTGACTAAAAAGTCATCACGGTTTTCAGCCGTATCAAACGGAGATACCTTTGAACCCGATCGTATCGTGATACGCTGCAGCTGCTTCCCTTTTTGAAGCAGCGTCTCCGGCAAAGGGACAGAGTAGGTGCGGTATTTATTTGTCGTATCATCGAAGACTTTTAGCACCTTGCCGTTCATCGTTACAGCATTTTTAAAGTAAAGGTTCGTTTTTCGGGTATCGAACGCAAAATATACTTCTTTTTCCATGGCGGGCTCTGTCAGTTGTTTTTTTCCGTCAATCCACAGCTTAATGCTGTCAGTCCCCCCATCCGTAGTCGCTTTGAGAAACTGTGTCCCCGAAAGTGTATCTCTGTTTTCTATATTCATCCGCAAACCGTGCGACTTGCTTGTTTGCTTAATATCAATCATTTTGACAGGCGTCTTCGCTTCATTGATCCCGTCACCGGCTACAACGTAATACTCAAGCTGATCCTTCCCGATCAGCTCAGGTGAGTAGACAATATAATGGTACAAATGATCGTTGCGGTCTTTTTCAGCGAAAATGCGTTTGAACGGTTTGTTTTCATCTGTCCGATAATAAAAGGCGGCCGTTTTCACTAAACTGCGATCACGTATGTCAGCCCGCAGTTCAATGCTTTCAGCCGGACGGACAGGCTTGCGGTCTGTTAAATCTTCTATAACCGGCTTTTCTTTATCAAGCCTCATTTTTCGTTTTTGCTCTGGAACCTGCGCCTGTAAAATCGAGCCTGGTGACGGATTTTTTTCTGCTATTGAAATGTTGAGCAGTTCCGCTGTTCCATCGAGAGGATATTTATAAAGCACAGACGACAGGCGGCGCAGCGCATGCTTTCGGTAGTGCGCAACTGAAATATCCTTCCCTGTATTCGTCGATATCGCAACCGCACGCGGCCGGGTATTCGCCATGCCCTCTGTTCCTTCCAGCACCAACAGATTTTCCCCTTCTCTCAAATGTGTCTGATAGTGCCGGTTAAAATCATCCGATGTCAATTCAGGATGTCCGACAGGCTTGAGCCAAAATACACAGGTTTCGCCAGAAGGAATGACGACCCGCTGTTCAGGTCTCCAAATCAGGTCGGAGTCCGGCCCTTCCTTCGGATAGCGATAGCGGATGTGATAGTCTTTAAAATCAATTGTTCTGTCGGTTGTATTATATACCTCAATAAATTCATAACCGTCTGTACGCCCGGTATTTTTTGTATCAACCGCAAGCTCGGTGATCAGCAGCTCCGGGATATGGGCGAGATCAGCCTGAAATCCATCCAGCTTCAGTGTCTTCGTTTCTGACTCCACCCGCTGCTTTCCATTCGAGAACACAATGTAATACTCGAGCTCGCTATTCCAGATTGACCTCTTCGGAATTTGCGCCAAAAACTGGCGGATGGCTCCAGGGGTTGGGTCCATCGGCACCATTTTATAGCCCAGTTCATTGCTTTGTTTATAAAACAAAAAGGCAGAAAACGATTGATACTCACTGTCACGCACATGCGCCTGAATGATCAGGTTGCCCTTCATTTCAGACTTCACTTCAATTTGAGGAGGGTTTTCAAGCAAGGGTATGTAATGAGGCGTTTGGAACGGTTCCTGCTTTATAACGGGCAAGGCCTTCGCTTCATGATGGCCGCCAGACTGAACAAACAGAAAAGACAATAATAAAGAAGCTATGACTGTGTATTTTCTCATCACGACACCTCCCTTTTCACGTATTTTGCGTCTGAACAGGGAAGCTTATGAGTTAATTTTTGTACAAAAAGATCAAAAAGACATCGGCCTCTCAAAATCACCACTAATATCCAGTCAATCGAAGTTAATTAACCGGTTAACGATAAAATCAGAGAGGCAGATTGATGGATAACAGCATTCATAATGAATGATTTCAAGCGATACAAGAGTTCGCATTAAAAAGAGATAAGCACAGTACAGATTCCACCTCATTTACCTCTTAAAATGAGATGGATTATTGATAGACAGCACTTAAAGCTTCAACGGATTATTTTCAGTAATAACCTTTTTCATTTCATAGACGATTATCATAATTAATATTTACCAGTAAACAACGGTCATTCCATCCCTTATTCTGCCATGTGTCAATATCATCAGCTCTGAAAAATTGAAAATAAGTGCAAATTCCATGGTTTCCACACTATTTTTACTGGTCATTTTTCAGCTTCCTTAAGCACCAGCAATTGACAACAAAAACAAGAACAGATAAAATCAAATCGTTCACCAGTAAACAATTTTTATTATTTCCTGGTAAACCATTCATTCAAAGAAAGAAGGTAGCCTATGTCCGGTCTGACAAAACAGATGATATACGACATATACGTTCGGCTTCTGCATCTTAATGAACAAAAAGCGAATACTTCACTTCAGCAGTTCTTTAAGGAGGCCGCAGAAGAAGATGTGATTGATGTTCCCAAAAACATGACTAGCATCCATGTCATTGACTGTATTGGCCAACATGAACCGATTAATAATACGGGAATTGCCAAAAAAATGAACTTATCCAAAGCGAACGTAACGAAAATCAGCACAAAACTGATCAAAGAGGAATTTATCAATCGCTATCAGCTGACTGATAACAAAAAAGAAGTCTATTTCAAATTAACCCGTAAAGGCAGACAGATTTTTGATTTGCATGAAAAGCTGCACAAAAAAAAGGAGCTGGCATTTTACCAATTCCTTGATTCATTCTCACAAGATGAACAGAATGCTGTATTGAAATTTTTAGAACAGCTTACCTCCAGACTTGAAGCTGAGCAAACAGATGATGCTTCAGAGAAACCTGTAAAGTAAAAAAGGGGGTTGTTCTTTATGGCTCAAACGAAATCAAAAGCAATGCTGATCTTATATATTGTTTGTTTCAGCGCATTTTTTGCTTCTTTAAGCCAAAATATGTATTCACCCATCATCCCGATTATTAAAGAATCATTCCATGTCTCTGTAACCCTCGTAAACCTGTCAGTTTCAGTTTTTATGATTGTGACAGCCATTATGCAAATTATCTTGGGCGCCATCATCGATTTTAAAGGCGCGCGTTATGTCTTGCTTGCTGGAATACTGACAACGGCGGCAGCCAGTTTCGGGTGTGCCGTCACCACTGATTTTACTTTGTTTCTTATTTTTAGAATCGTACAGGCAGCCGGTTCCGCAGCACTCCCTCTCATTGCAGCCACCACAATCGGCCAGCTATTTACAGGCAGTGATCGCGGAAATGCCATGGGTACGTATCAAATGCTTCTTTCGGCCGCCCCGGCTATTGCTCCTGTTCTCGGGGGACTTCTCGGCGGGGCTTTCGGACACGAAGGGATCTTTTGGATGCTGACGGTGATCTCTGTTATTTTATTAGCAACAAACAGCATTTTCTTCCCTAAGGATTTTCATAGCGCACCAAAGCAAGATGCAAAATCAGGCAGTTTGCTTACTCATTATAAATCCATTTTCACAAACAGAGCTGGAAATGTCATTCTGACCTTAAGCTTTTTTCTCTTTTTCATTTATTTTGCGGTTATTGTCTATCTTCCGATATTGCTGACGGAACATTATCATATGGATGTACAAATAGCGGGACTGTTATATTTGCCTCTGGCATTAAGCACAATCGCTGGTACCTTTCTGTTTAAAAACATACAGGCAAAAGTTCCTCTAAGTACATTGTTTGTCTACAGCAATGCAATTGCAGCGGTCAGCATCATTTCATTTGCTTTTACCCATTCCGTCTCGATCATTCTCATGGCTCTCACATTGGCGCTGTTCGGTGTCTCGATGGGGGTTATTCCTCCCCTGTATTCCACGATGATCACCAATGAGTTTGAACATAACAGGGGGAGCGCGATCGGAATCTTTAACTTTGTCAGATATACAGGTATGGCGGCCGGCCCGATGATATCAGCTTATCTGTTGACACGAATGCCGTCTTTCATGTCATTTGGCCTTTTGGGTATCGCATTTGCCATATTGAGCTTTTGCCTTCTGCCGTATATGCATCAGGCGAAACATGACATCAAACAAGAAAAACATCCTATGTAAAAAAGCTGCCATTTGCATGGCAGCTTTTATTTTTTTCGAAGCGGTTCTAAAATGCCTTTTTGAATCAGCAAATGGAACACCGACAGGACAACAGATGCCAAGATGGCTGATCCGAAGCCGTCAATTTGAAAACTGTCACCCATAATGGACGCTGTCATCATCAAGGTGATGGCATTAATCACAAACAAAAAGAGGCCCAGCGTCACAACTGTGACAGGCAGCGTAAAGATAATCAAGAGCGGTTTAATCAGCACGTTTAAGATTGATAAAATGAGGCTGGCAATAATCGCTGCCCCGATGCTGCTGATATGAATGGAATCAATGTAACCGTCAATGACGATTAATAATAAAGCATTTACTAAAATGCTGACTGCCCATTTGACCATGTTACTTCATATCCCTTTCTGACGGAACAATAAAAATCCAAATGATATAAATGAGCAGAACAGGAATAACGCTTGTCATAACGGCTAAAATGACGGTTATCACTCTGAGGAGTGACGCATCCCAGTTGAAATACTCCGCCAGGCCGCCGATGACGCCGGCCATTTTCCTGTTTTTTTCTGAACGATATAATCTATTCATTCGATCACCTCTGTGTATACTTTAATTTGATGGCGCCAGTTAATGATTCGGAGAAAACGGCGATGTTTTGATCATGTGCTTGATTAGAAGTGAACATCATTTCTTTTTGAATGGTATCATTTTTTTCTTTCAGCATGTCAACATCTATTAATTCGTGGGACAGCGAACCGAGATTGCTTTTCAGTTCAGCCTTCACCGCAAGATCATCCGGAATCGACAGCTCCACATTTCCAGTCGTCGTTTTTGTGTAAATCGAGCGGCAGTCTGATTCTGTTACAGTAATCGCGATATTTCCGTTAAAGCTTTGAACATCAATGGATTCGCTTTTTCCGCGCAGATCAATCAGCCCGTTAATGGTTTCCGCTTCTATTGTGCCGCAATTGTGATTGGCTAGCTTAATTTGGCCGTTCGCCGTTTCTGCCGAAGCTTTTTCAGCCGTCAAATTCGAGAACGACAGCACGCCATTAGTCGTTTTCGCCGAGAACTCTTTTACATGTAAATGTTCCCCTCTGATCGGTCCGTTAAACAGCTTCACCCGAATCTTATCATACTCCTTCTGAGGAATATACAATGTGACATTGGTTTTCATCGTTTTCTTTTCTGTACGGATAAAAAACTTATTTCCTTTGATTTCACATTCAATATGCTGAAGAAAAGCGTCCCTTGCTGCTTCTTGGCTGTCAGTGCGATATACCTTCGCCTGGCATTCCGCTCTGATATCCTCGTCTTCCCACGGAACAATATTTACGCTGCCGTTTGCGATCTGGAGCTCTACACTGGAAAAATCAGTATCCTTAAATTGAAAAATATGCTGTACGTCAAACGAGTGCCCGAAGTTTAAATCAAGATCAACTTCTTTAACCTTTTTCACAGCAGAATCAATCCAATCGAACAGCTTCGCCCCTAAAGACGGCTTGTTGCCATCTTTTTTGGCCGCTGTGAATGGCTCATCCTCTTCATGAACGTTAACTGACAGAGCCGTGATTTTTTCTTCTTTTTCCTTATAGTCGCTGTCGAGCTTTTCAATCAGCGTCAGTGCTTCCTGTGCCGTCAGCTTTCCTTCCTCCACAAGCTTGAGGATTCGTTCCTTTTCCTGCTTCATTCGATCTCCTCCCTATGATCTACTTATGCTGCACGCAGCACCTTAATGCCCTGAATGACGTTCCAAATCATAATGCCAATCACAACTAAGAAATATACGATTACGCCGCCAATCATCACAAATACAGGCATCACACTGTCCCCATCAATGGCAATAGCCCCGCCAAGAAAAGCGATAAATAAGACCAGCCAGCCGGCAAAAGGAACAATGTGAGAAAGCAGAGAACGTATCGCGTGACGTTTTGTCTCTTTCTCATCAACAACAAAATAAGCGACAATCGGCACAATGACCGGCGCAATAAAGACGCTGAAATAACAAAGTGATGCAATTATGGCTTGATTACGGTTCAATTTATTCAACTCCCATCGTTAATCATCCGTGACAATAAGTCAGGACGTTTTACTCAGATAGATATACGTATAAAACCTCCAGAGGTTTCAAAATCATCCTTTAGACATGCTTCCATTTACGGAAATTGGATTTTAAAAAGTTTTAGAAGTAGAATCTTTCATCCGTACCGATTACAATATGTAAAAAGCTTACGGCAATCAAGGAGGCTGGACAAGCAATGGAGAAAGATCCCAGTGACTATACAGTAACACAAGAATCCGTTTTAAAACTGATTCTTGAACAAAAAAGAATGAACCGTGAAATGTTAGCCGAGCTTGAACAGATTCACGGGCCTCTTCCCATCTCTCATGACATTCAATATATAAAAGTTCTCCTGGACAGCAGCAGCACTCATATTGTTCAAGATTTAATGAATGTGAGCCGGCAGCTGTATAAGAAGACGTTTTAATAAATACTGCAAAGAAAAGTGAAAACCCTCTGAAAAGAGGGTTTTAAGATGTTGCAGTTTCTTTCGCTTCCAAGAGTGACTTCATGCGTTTTTTGTCACGCTCCATAACAGGCTTCAAATAACGCCCTGTATACGACTCTTCGACTTCAGTGATTTCCTCCGGTGTTCCCGATGCGACAATGGTGCCGCCTCCGGCTCCGCCTTCGGGCCCCAGATCAACAATATAATCAGCCGTCTTGATGATATCAAGATTATGCTCAATGACAAGCACTGTATCCCCATTATCAACCAACCGCTGAAGCACGACAAGAAGTCTGGCGATATCGTCGACGTGCAGACCTGTTGTCGGTTCATCTAAAATGTACAGCGTGCGCCCGGTTGAGCGTTTGTGCAGTTCAGATGCAAGTTTTACCCGCTGCGCTTCACCGCCCGACAAAGTAGTTGCCGGCTGGCCGAGCGTAATATAACCCAGACCAACATCGTGCAGGGTTTGAAGCTTGCGCTTAATTTTCGGGATATTTTCAAAGAAAGAAAGAGCATCTTCGACCGTCATATCAAGCACGTCAGAAATGCTTTTTCCTTTGTACGTCACTTCAAGCGTTTCCCGGTTGTAGCGTTTGCCGTGGCACACTTCACATGGCACGTATACGTCAGGAAGAAAGTGCATTTCAATTTTTATAATCCCGTCACCGCGGCAGGCTTCACATCGGCCGCCCTTCACGTTAAAACTGAAACGGCCTTTTTTATAGCCGCGGACTTTCGCTTCATTTGTCTGTGCGAACACATCGCGAATATCATCAAAAACACCGGTGTATGTCGCAGGATTTGACCGCGGCGTTCTTCCAATCGGCGCCTGATCGATATCAATGACTTTGTCTAAATGTTCGAGGCCTTTGATTTCTTTATGGCTGCCTGGCTTCGCTTTTGCTTTATGAAGCTTTTGCGCTAATGCCTTGTGAAGTATTTCATTGACGAGGGTGCTTTTCCCCGATCCTGAAACGCCCGTAACCGCTGTAAACGTCCCTAGCGGAAACTTGGCATTTGCCTTTTTCAGATTGTTTTCTGAAGCGCCTTTAATCTCAATATAGCGGCCGTCCGGTTTTCTTCTCTCGGGAGGCAGCGGGATAAATTTCTTCCCTGATAAGTAGCTGCCTGTTAACGAATCTTGATCTGCCATGACTTCTTCCGGAGTTCCCGCGGAAATAACTTGTCCTCCGTGGATGCCGGCACCCGGGCCGATATCAATTAAATAATCGGCTGCCATCATCGTATCCTCATCATGTTCTACGACGATCAGTGTGTTCCCCAGGTCTCTCATGTTTTTCAGCGCGCTGATTAAACGGTCGTTATCACGCTGGTGCAGACCAATTGATGGCTCATCTAAAATATAAAGCACACCGGATAACCTCGAACCGATTTGAGTGGCCAGCCTGATCCGCTGCGCCTCTCCCCCGGACAATGTTCCCGCTGCCCGGCTCAGTGTCAGATAATCAAGTCCGACCTTATCCAGAAAGCTTAAACGCTCCACAATTTCCCGCAAAATCAGATCGGCAATCTTCATATCCTTCTCAGATAGCGTAAGGCCTTTGAAGAAATCAAGGGCATTTCCGACAGACAGCTCGGTAATTTTTCCGATGTGACGTCCGTCGACCAGTACCGCAAGCGCCTCTTTCTTTAGCCGATAACCTTTACAAGTCGGACAAGCCTTTTGGGACATATATTGCTCCATCTGCTCACGGATGAAATCCGAGCCTGTCTCCTTGTAACGTCTTTCAATGTTGCGCAATACGCCTTCAAATTGGATTTCACCTTCGCGTATTTGCCCGAAATCATTTTCGTAACGGAAATAAATCAGGTCATCTCCGCTTCCATAAAGGACTTTATCCAGCTGATGCTTCGGCAGATCCTTTACCGGCACATCCATATCAATGCCGTAATGAGTGCAGACCGCTTCAAGAAGCTGCGGATAATATTGTGAGCTGATCGGCGTCCATGGGGCAATTGCATTCTCTTTCAATGACAAATCTTGATTGGGAATAACAAGATCTGCATCAACTTCGAGCTTCATACCGAGACCGTCACACGTTGGACACGCTCCGAATGGGCTGTTGAATGAAAAAAGCCGCGGTTCAAGTTCACCGATTGAAAATCCGCAATGCGGACAGGCATGATGCTCACTGAACATCAGCTCTTCCTCACCGATCACATCAATCATGACACGCCCTTCACCTAATCGAAGCGCTGTCTCCAATGAATCCGACAGACGGGCTGCTACGCCTTCTTTTACCACAATCCGGTCAATGACAACCTCAATTGAATGTTTTTTATTCTTTTCTAATTCGATCTCATCAGAGAGCTCGGCCATCTCGCCGTCAATTCTGACTCTGACATAGCCTTGTTTTCTGATCTGCTCAAGCACCTTTACATGAGCGCCTTTTCTGCCGGACACAATAGGCGCCAGCACCTGAAGCTTCGTCCGCTCCGGATATTCCAAAATCCTGTCCACCATCTGCTCAATGGTCTGTGACGTGATTTCGATTCCGTGCTCCGGGCAATGCGGCTTTCCTACTCTCGCATACAAAAGACGCAGATAATCATAAATTTCCGTTACCGTACCGACAGTAGATCTCGGGTTTCGACTCGTTGTTTTCTGGTCAATGCTGATGGCAGGAGAAAGCCCTTCAATCGCATCGACATCAGGCTTATCCATTTGCCCTAAAAACTGGCGGGCATAGGCGGATAACGACTCGACATAGCGTCTCTGCCCTTCTGCATATATGGTATCAAAGGCAAGGGAGGATTTCCCTGATCCAGACAGTCCTGTAACAACGACAAGCTGATCTCTCGGAATGGTCACATCAATATTTTTCAGGTTGTGCGCCCTTGCTCCCTTCACCTCAATCCGATCCATAGCCATTCTTTCATCATCCTTCCGCTTTTAACTCTAAAAGTAAATCGCGAAGCTCCGCGGCTCTTTCAAAATCAAGCGCCTTGGCGGCTTCCTTCATTTCGTGCTCCATTTGTTCGACGACTTTTTGACGCTCTTTCTTCGTCATTTTCGACAGCTTCGGCGCAGCTTTTGTTTTATACTCCGCTTTGTCCTCAGCAGCCACAGTCGCACGAATCACGTCACGAATTTCTTTATTAATCGTTTGCGGCGTAATGCCGTGCTCTTCGTTAAACCGCTCCTGTTGCTCGCGCCGGCGTTTCGTTTCATTAATTGCAATTTCCATAGACTTCGTCATTTTATCGGCGTACATGATGACACGGCCTTCTGCGTTCCTCGCCGCCCGTCCGATCGTCTGAATAAGCGAACGCTCCGAACGCAGGAAGCCTTCCTTATCCGCATCCAAAATCGCAACCAGAGATACTTCCGGAATATCAAGCCCCTCTCTCAGGAGGTTAATGCCAATGAGCACATCATGCTTGCCGAGACGCAAATCACGGATAATTTCGATCCGTTCAAGCGTCTTAATTTCTGAATGCAGATAATTAACTTTGATGCCGATTTCTTTTAAATAATCGGTCAAATCCTCTGACATCTTCTTCGTCAAAGTCGTCACAAGCACCCGTTCATTCCGTTCAACTCTCGCTTGAATTTCACCGATTAAATCATCAATCTGCCCTTCAATCGGCCGCACGTCAATAAGCGGGTCAAGAAGCCCTGTCGGACGGATGATCTGCTCTATCATTTCATCGGTATGCTCAATCTCATATGGCCCTGGTGTTGCTGACACATAGACGATATTGTGCATATGCTTTTCAAATTCTTCAAAACGGAGCGGGCGGTTATCAAGCGCTGACGGAAGACGGAATCCGTGATCCACAAGCACCTGCTTTCTCGCCTGGTCTCCGTTAAACATGCCGCGCACCTGAGGAATCGTCACGTGCGACTCGTCCACGACAATCATAAAATCGTCAGGAAAATAATCGAGAAGCGTATACGGCGTTGAACCCGGCGGGCGAAGCGTCAAATGTCTTGAATAGTTCTCAATACCGGAGCAGAATCCCATTTCTCGCATCATTTCAAGATCATATCTCGTCCGCTGCTCTAAGCGCTGCGCTTCCAGAAGCTTGCCGTTTTCATGCATGACCTTCAGCTGCTCCTCAAGCTCCTTCTCGATATTTTGAATCGCTTTTTCCATTTTTTCGGCCCGCGTAACGAAGTGGGATGCCGGGAAAATCGCAATATGTTCACGATCGCCTAAAATTTCTCCGGTCAGGGCATCCACTTCCCTGATCCGTTCAATTTCATCTCCGAAAAACTCGACTCTTACACAGTGTTCATCACGGGATGCCGGGAAAATTTCCACTACATCTCCGCGCACACGAAACGTACCGCGCTGAAAATCAATGTCGTTGCGGGCATATTGAATGTCAACAAGCTTTCTAAGCAGCTCGTTGCGCTCAATTTCCATTTCAGGACGCAATGACACAACCATTTCACGGTATTCTTCAGGCGAACCGAGACCGTAAATACAAGACACACTTGCAATGATAATCACATCTCTCCGTTCAAACAGAGACGATGTAGCGGAGTGTCTGAGTTTATCAATTTCATCATTAATGCTGGCATCTTTCTCTATAAATGTATCCGTTTGAGGCACATACGCCTCCGGCTGATAATAATCATAGTAGCTGACAAAATACTCGACAGCGTTGTTCGGAAAAAACTCCTTAAACTCGCTGTAAAGCTGTCCGGCAAGTGTTTTGTTATGGGCAATGACGAGTGTCGGCTTATTGACTTCTTTAATCAAATTGGACACCGTAAATGTTTTGCCCGTTCCTGTTGCACCCAGCAGAGTCTGATGCTTCTTGCCCTCCTGAATGCCTTTGACAAGCTTTTCAATGGCTTTCGGCTGATCTCCCTGGGGCTGGTATTTTGAGACTAACTCAAAGCGATCTTTCACAAATAAGCCTCCGTTTCTTTAACGAAATCTTCCTATAGATATAGTAACACAATGGAAAGCAAAATCACCAAAAATACGAACTAAAGTTCGGTGGTTTTTTATTTCCAGCTATTTTCATGTATAAAAAACCTGCTTTTAAAACGTAAAAGCAGGAATTCATCTTTATATTCATTATGTCCGGTTTATTCTTCTTTTTTCTCAGCAGCTTTTTTGGCCATGTAAAGTCCGCCGGCCACAAGAGAGACAACATCTAATCCTACAATAAAATACGTTTCTGTATAGCCTTTTAAATAAGAGGCAAACAGCAATGCAGCTGTAAGAGCGATCGCCACGTAATGGTTAAAGGTCACTCTCGTAAATAGGACGACAAGCATAAAAGGGAAAAATAATGCAAAAACGGCTTTTGTAATCACAAAAACCCTCCTCAGGGATTCTTCATCTGATTTGATTATAGTAAAAAATGAAGAATCGGACAATCGTGCAATGGTTCCCTCTTTCTACACCATACCCTTTTTCAGTTCAATTCAATCATGGTTTCTGCCGCAAAACTCTTCTCTTAAACAAGCTATGATGATTTTACTTATTCGGTTCAAAAATTAACAAATCATCTTCAGGCAAAAGGGACGGTATCAAATATAAAGAGAAATTGATTTTAGTGCTGCTGAATGAGAGCTGAAACTGTACCGATTGTCAAATCAGCAGGAAGATAGGTATTAAGTCTCGTTTAATGAAGGAAGCTTGGCGAACAGTGATCTGAAAGCTCAGTGAAACGATTTACGAATACGAAAAAATAAGCAAACAGACCCGCTTCAGTTTTATTTTTCATGATCATCTAACTAACTTAAATATTCATTTTATTTAGGGCTTTTTGCGTTTGACAGCATTTTCCTTTAAACCTACAATTGATTGATAGTGTTCACTATCATTTTTTTTGAACATTGGCTCCCAAAAATAAAAGATAGAGAGAAAAATACTAAGGAAAGTGGGGTTTTAAACATGTACTCTGTGTTATTTCGCCAAGCTGAAGAATCCAGTCAGCTGGCTGGAGCAAAAGGCATGAATCTGATTAAACTGACCAAACACGGACTTCCTGTTCCAGATGGGTTTATCATTCAAACGAACGCTCTCGCCCGTTTTATGGAGGATAATCAGCTTCATGATTCAAGCGAAAATATCGAAAATACCATTATTGCCGGAGCATTTTCAGATGAGCTAAAGAATGAGCTGACGAGCTCCTTTTACGAGCTGAGAGAATCATATCGTTCCGTGGCCGTCCGCTCATCATCAGCCTCAGAAGATTTAGAGGGGGCTTCATTCGCCGGTCAATATGAAACCTATTTAAATATAAAAACAGAAGAAGAATTTCTGGCTAAGGTGAAAGAATGCTGGGCCTCCTTTTTCTCAGGCAGGGTCAGCCGCTATAAGAAGAAAATGAACAATCAAATCGCAGAGCCGTTAATGGGTGTTGTGGTGCAGGGCCTGATTAATTCAGAAATATCGGGTGTGATTTTCAGCCAAAATCCCGTTACCCATGATGAGAGAGAGTTATTAATCAGCGCCAGCTACGGCCTGGGAGAAGCGGTCGTATCAGGAAGCGTCACTCCTGACACGTATATCGTTCATAAAGCTTCATTTGAGATTCAGAAAGAAATGGGTTTAAAAGAGATCTACATGGAGTCCGCAGCAGAAGGCATTGCCGAAAAAGAAACGAGCGAAGACATGCGCAGCCGTTTTTGCCTTACAGATGAACAGGTAATTGAGCTGACTGAAATCACCAAAAAAACCGAAGCCCTATACGGATATCCTGTTGATTTAGAATTCGGGATCGCCGATCATAAACTGTACCTTCTGCAGGCACGGCCAATTACCACCATTGAACAGGATAAAAAAGCGGCTGAGGAAGAACGGAACTTCATGATCACCAACGAGGATATGGATGATTTTTGGCTCAATATGGAGTCCAACATCGAAGGCCCGGTCAGTCCGCTATTTTCATCTTTTATTGTGCCCGCACTTGAATACGGCTTAAAGAAAAGTATGCAGCAGTTTCCGATCGGTGTCATCGTCGATGAAGTAAAAGTTTACCGGGGACATATTTATTCAAAAAATCAAGGCGGACAACAACAGCCTCCTGAGGACAGTGCCGAAGAGCTTTTTCCGATATTGGCCGAGCGCATGTACGACATCATTCATAACACGTACCTTCCGTTTTACCGGACATTGGACCAACTCGCACAAACGGAACACACTCCGGAAAGTGCGCTGGATGCCTTTAAAAAACTGAAGGCCTTTTATCTCACGGCCTATGAGGAACACTTCAATATCGTTTTCCCGCAAATTCTGTTGACGAACAAACTGCAAGCAATGTATCAAAACATTCAGGGTGAAGCTGAAAACTCACATTTTTATGAAATGCTGACAGGAGTCATGAACAAATCGCTGGAAACAGACCGCCGCCTATGGCAATTCTCCGTTGAAGTGCGAGAAAATCCGAGTCTGACAGCCATTTTTGAGCATACCGAGCCGCAACAGCTGCAGAAGAAATTAGAACAAATCGACGAGGGCAGACGTTTCCTGCAAAAAGTCAATGAATTTTTACAGGAATACGGATGGCGATCTGTAAAAAGCCACGATCTGATTGAACAGACTTGGGCAGAGAATCCATATTACGCATTGACTCATATTCAAAACTACGTCCGCAATGGCTATCATTTTGACAACGAATTTAAGAAGACCATTGAAAAACGTGAGAAGTTGTACAATGAATTCTTGCAAAGCATTGAGGATCCCGTTTTGCAGAAAGAATTTGAACGTTATTATCAATGGACGCTGAATTCGTCCAATATTAAGGATGATCATCATTTTTACATTGATGCTATGCTGGATGCCAAGGCGAGGGTCTTTTTGCTGAAGGTAGGAGAATTGCTAGCAAAAAGCGGTGTGATCCGAGATCGAGAAGACCTTTGGTTCTTATATGATGACGAGGTGGAAAACGCGCTCCTTCATCCCGTACCCCTTCAAGAGAAGGCTGAAAAACGGAGACAAATCTTTCATGAGTATGAGCTGGCACAGGCGCCTGCTTATCTCGGTACACCGACAAAAGCGCAGCTGAAAGCGGCTGAAGAAATTGTCGGTGCTGTCATAGAAGATGAAAACAACACGGAGAATGATATTTTCGGAATTGCAGCATCAAGCGGTATCGCAACAGGGCCGGTTAAATTGATTCGGGATGCCAGTGAGTTTTCTCGATTCGCGCCTGGAGACATCCTGGTTTGCAAAATGACGACACCGCTATGGACCAGCCTGTTTCAAGATGCCAAAGCCATTATTACAGACACAGGAGGAATCTTGTCTCACGCAGCGATTATCGCACGGGAATACGGCATTCCCGCTGTTCTCGGCACACGTGCAGCGACAGAAAGGCTTCGAGATGGAGACATCGTCACTGTAGACGGAAACAGCGGCAAAATCACAGTTGTCAGCCGGTCCTGATGCGCCCACCCTCTTTATTATACAAGCGGGGCAGGTGTATACTTGTCCTGCCAGTATATTCGTGAGGTGAAACGTATTGAGACCGACAAACCGCAGAATCCTTGACGCTGCCATGCAGCTGCTCGTCAAAAAAGGATATCGTTCAACGACGACAAAAGAAATTGCAGAAAAAGCAAACGTAAGTGAAGCGACGATTTTCAGGAATTTTAAAAACAAACAGGGGCTTGTCGAGGCTCTGCTTTCTCAGCATTCTGCAAATCGAAATCGCATCTTTGAGCAAACAGAGGGTGATTTGTATAAAGACCTGCTGCATATCGGAACCTGTCTGCTGGAAGAGCTTGAACAAAGAAAAGATATAATTAAAATCAGCTTTCGTGAACCGGCCATGTTTCAGGATGTCATCAACCATGTGACTGAATATCCCCAATCAATGAAACAGCTTTTAGTTGATTACCTCACAAGCATGGGTGAGAAAGGGGCTATTCAGACAGGAGATGAATCGGAACATGCCGATGTCTTTATTTCGATGATTTTCGGTTACTTTGTACACCGTCTTCATTTAGGAGACAGAGTGATTTCAATGCCCCAGGAAAAAATGCTGGAGCATAGTACAGCTGTATTCGTCAAAGGAATTACTGCCCGTTAGCTCCTTGGCAAAACAAAAGGAGGATCCCAATGAGCTCAAAAAAAGAATGGGCGCTGATCGTCTCACTTTTATTGGGGGCCATCCTGGTTCCCATTAACTCAACGATGATCGCAGTCGCGCTTTCATCTATATCACATACGTATAACGAATCCATCGCAAGCATCACTTGGGTGGTTACTGTTTATTTAATCGTCATGGCCGTCACACAGCCGATAGCCGGAAAACTCGGTGACATGTACGGCAACAAAACCATGTATTTATGGGGCGTCGGCCTGTTTCTGATTGCTTCATTAGGCTGCGCTCTATCGCCGAGCCTGTTTTTGTTAATTGTATTTCGGGCTTTGCAGGCTGTCGGCGGGGCACTGCTCACGCCAAACAGCATTGCCATTATCCGGCACGTTGTATCAGAGAAACGCCTTCCGAAAGTATTTGGCTATTTCGGGCTCGGCGCAGGTCTGGGCGCCGCTCTCGGGCCGTTTATCGGCTCTCTTTTGATTGACAGCTTCAGCTGGCATTCGATTTTTTGGGTCAACATCCCGTTTCTCGCCATTGCTTTATTTACAGCATTGACCATGTTTCCTCAATATAAAGAAAACAAATCAGAGGCGCCGCTGGATATCATCGGCTCTCTCTTGCTGGCAGGCAGCATCGTTTCGATTATCCTGCTGACGAAAAATGAGTCTTCATGGGGCTATGCATTATACAGCATATTGATACTGCTCTTTGTCCCGCTTTTTTTCAGACGGGAAAAACGCACAAAGCACCCAATCATTGATTTTGCGCTGTTTAAAAGCTCAACCTTTACAAATGCCAATCTATCCGTATTGTTAAGCAATCTAATGATGTATGCCGTCTTATTGATTATGCCGTTATTCATGACAAACCAGTTTGGGCTAAATACGTCTAACAGCGGCATGGCGCTTTCCGTCTTTTCGATATTTATGTCGGCGAGCAATTGGGCAGGCGCTCAGCTCCATCATAAATGGGGTGCGAAAAAAATCATATTTCTCTCATTTGCGATGATGGCCGGAGCCAATTTGTTATTTTTGCTCTTGAGCAGCTCCCATTCCGTTTTCTTCCTGATGATCTCTCTTATTCTCGGAGGGCTTGCATCCGGAGTCGGACTGACCAGCATGCAGGTGTCATCCCTTGCCACAGTGGAGCCCGCGATGTCCGGAGTGGCTTCCGGTATTTTCTCGACCTTCCGTTATTTCGGAAGCATTATTTCGTCAGCCTTAATTGGCCTGATTTCTGGGTATCACACGTTATTTATTATTCTCTTCGCGGTATCCATCATTGGCGTTTTTGTTTCGTTAGGCATCAAATCTGACGAAACGGCACGCATGGAACAAAATTCAGCGTAAAACAAAACAGCCCGGCGCCACACAAAATATGTGGTGCCGGGCTGTTTTTTTATGATCCAGGTAAAGCGGCTGCCTCATCTTCACGGTCATCCTTTACGAACAGAATGCCCAATTCATGATGTTCTCCCTCATAAGACGCACGCTGATCAAAGCGAATCTCCCCGTTCAGACCGATAATTTCAAGCTTCACATACGCACGGTTGCGCTGGAGCGCTTCATAAAAATCAGATACGTGCTTAACGGGCACGCCGTTGACTTTCGTAATAATTTCTCCGATTTTTAATTCCAAGTCTTCAGCCGGTGTATTTGGTATAATGCCAAGCACCATTAAGCCTTGATCACGCTTGGAGAAATAAAACGGTGCTGCATTGTCGTTTACCCTTTGCTTCACGGACAAAAAAATACGTCCTAATACAGCCGCACAGACAGCTGCACCCGCAAGCGGCGTCCACAGCAAACTCGCTGCACCGAGAGCGGAGACAATAAGCCCGAGTATACAGACTCGCTTCGCTGTGACTCTTATACTGGTTTCAGGAAGGGAACCCTGCACCCTTTGGCCGAATCCGACAAAGTAGGGTATCCACAGAAAATGGAATGACCCTCCGGGGACAGAAAACACAGGCCACCAGCTGAGGTGTGATTCTAATCCATTGCCAGGTACAAGAATAAACAGCGGCAAAAGCCATATACGGTTTGCAAGCTGCTGACCGATCGGCAAACCGCGGCTGCTGACGACCAATCCCGGTGATGTTTTCACATGGGCAGAACGATATGCAACCGCTCCTTCAGCGATAACCAATAAACCCAAAAACACCGCCAGGGCCGGCCACACGACCGCAAAGCCTTGCTGAAACCGATCCAGAAAAGGTTCAGCCTGATTCACTTGCAGTCCAAAACCTATCAGCATACTCACACTGACGATATATGCAGCAGAC
Organism: Bacillus sp. V26; assembly: GCF_034296245.1. Lineage (NCBI taxonomy): Bacteria > Bacillati > Bacillota > Bacilli > Caryophanales > Bacillaceae > Bacillus > Bacillus sp. V26. The sequence goes on from NZ_JAXKQF010000003.1 coordinate 116,720, forward strand.
ATCCAGTTTGCGCGAAGAGTGAGCGCTGCCGCTGCAGTCATAACGGCAATAATTGCAAGCATACCGAGAGGAATAGAAATTCCGAGTACCCCTAAAACAATAGACAAAAGGATACCGGGAATTAACCCTTTTGTATATGTAAATTTCAGTTCATCATAAATGTCTGCTATTCTTGTATGAAAGGTTTTTCGCTCACGCTTGATCCTTACATATCCGAAAGCCAGACTTACAATGACAAAAAACCAGAATAGCGGGTGCAAAAAGAACAGGCCCGCACTTTTTAACAGTTCAAATCCCCATTGAACAGACACTATCTTTCACCGCCTCAAGCCAAACATATTACTCATATTCTATCAAATATTAAATGGCTTGGATATCCTCAGGAGGGTTTATCTCTCTTGCGTCATCCACAGCGTGACATTCGATAGTGAAAAATCCTTTAAATAATGGTTTACATCAACGTCCAATAACCCGCTGATCAGGTGCATCGACCTCTTTATATCTGTCAGATTGATTCCTAATCGTTTATGGTTTTTCATTAAGTAATTAAAATAATGCTTGGCACATTCTTCATTAATGTCATTGACCGATTCAACATTTGTGTAATTCACTAGGTACCTGCTAAACAGCATAAGAAGACTTAGTGCTTTTGTAGCTGAAAATGTTACGTCTTGTGTTCTGTCTTTTAATTGTTCCACTAATTCATAATATTTTTTTTCACGCACAATACTTGCCCTCTTCAATTGTGAACCCCCATTTTCTTTGTACAGATAAGCACGGGCCAGTATAAGCAGCAGTACTGGAGTGCTAACAAGCATTCTCGCTAACGTTTCTCTTTTAAATACTGTAGTTCAGCTGCCATAAACCTGATTACTGTTCTTTTTAGAACCTTCTTATATTGTATGAAGTAAACAAAGACTAGGCAACTTGCAAAAGTTTCATTTTAAATGCATATTTTCTCGTTAGAAAGTCTCTCTCATATATTGATATCGGGTAATCTCGGTCCTTTATAAATGTTTATTTGTGAAAAATTTTTTAATATCTTGTCAAAAGCTCAATTTTTATGTGACTTATGGATTATTTATTCATTAAGCACAAAGAAACAGGAGATGGAACACCATCTCCTTTAATTGACAAATAATGATTTAAGCGCCGTTTGAAGCTGCAAATCATTTTTTTCATCTGATTTTTTCATTTCAATTAAATGATTTATTTTCTCCGCGGTGCGATTGTCAATCACACCCGTTTTTGCGAGCTTGTATTGATCCTGAAAGGCCAAAACCGCTTTTTTCATTTCTTTGCTGAAATAGCCGTCTTCCCGACCCGGATCAAAACTGAGTCCTTTCAGCAAAACCTGTGCATGTTTCACATCTTCATTGTTCATATCAGCTTTAAGAGGCTCTTTTAGCTGCAATGGACCTGCGGAGAAATAATCAGGCTGCTTTATCGCAATGGTCGGCTTAACACCCTTCTTATGAATCCAGTTCCCGTTTGGCGTCAGCCACTTGTAAAGCGTCAGTTTAATATTGCTGCCGTCTCCCATCGGTACAGCTTGTTGAACAGTTCCCTTTCCGAACGACGTGTCACCTACAACATCATAATGTCCCGCTTCTTTTAATGCGCCTGCAAGAATTTCGGAGGCAGAGGCGCTCCCCTTATCTGTGATGACATTGACCGGGTATGTTTTTTTATGGGTCAATGTTGAAAAATAACGTTTCCTATCTCCATTGCGTTCAGCAATCTGAATGTACGGCTGATCCTTTGTAATGAAATGCTTTAGAATCTCTTCAACACTTTGAAGATATCCTCCCGGGTTTCCTCGAACATCCAGCACGAGGCCTTCAATTCCTTTTTTCTCGAGCTTGCCCAATGCTTTTGCAAAATCCTCCGCAGTATGCTCAGAAAAAGTAGAAATGGCGATATACCCGACAGAATGCCCCTGCACTTTTTTCTCTGAAGCAAACACCGTTTCAAGCGGAATTTCAGCTCTCTTAATGCGGAATGACAATTGCTTCTTCGTCCCGGGCCGCTGAATCTTTATTGACACGCTGGAACCTTTCTTTCCTCTTATTTTTAAGACAGCGTCATTTAAATCCTTGCCCGCCATCGATTCTCCATCAATACTGATGATTTCATCATTCGGCTTCAGCCCGGCTTTTTCCGCAGGAGATTGTTTAAATGGCGACACAATAATGATTTTGCCTTCTTCCACTCCAACCTCAGCCCCGATGCCTTCGAAAGAGGAATCAAGAGAATCAGAAAATTGCTTTGCCGTCTGCTTGTCCATATAGACGGAATAAGGATCGTTTAATGTAGACAGCATCCCTTGAATGGCTCCTTCAAGCAGCTTTTCTCTATCAACCTTTTCTACATATTCATTCGAAATCAATTCATATGCTTTTTCAATTTTATCCATAGCTGCAGCCCGATCAGAGTCAGCTTGGGCCGTTGCGGCAACAGCTGCGGCTTCCGGCTTTTCGGCTTCCAGCAGGTTCATTCCCGCATATACGCCGGCGCCTCCGAACAGCATGCTCCCCGCCGCTATCACAGCGATTATTTTTTGATTCATCCTTTACTCCTCCTGTATGCCAGACTGTCTTTGCAAAACCTAGAGATAGTATATGTAAAGGATGGAGATTTCATGTAATCATAGAAGAAAAAGAAGGCAAAAGAAAAAAGCCGTCCCGCAATCGGGATGGCTTTTCTTATGTTTATACCCGCAAAAACTTGCGGATGGAAGTCAGGCTTCCCCATACTCCAATCACTGCGCCGATCGCAATCAATACAAGCGAGACTTGGAATACAAACGGATTATATGGAAGAAGAGAGACAAATGATCCTTGAACCTTCGGAACGACCCATCCGATAACATATTGATAAGTGCTCAATACAAGCGCGATCGGAATGACTGAACCGAATACGCCGAGCAGCAATCCTTCAAGGAAAAACGGCCAGCGGATAAACCAGTTCGTCGCACCAACAAGCTTCATGATTTCAATTTCTTTTCTTCTTGCAAAAATCGTAATTTTGATGGTGTTGGAAATTAAGAACATCGCCGTAAACAATAAGCCGATAATTAACGCGATTCCGATGTTGCGGGAAACGCCGACCACTTTAAACAAACGGCTGACCTCTTCTTTTCCGTAAGTAACTTTATAAACATGATCCATTTTTTCTATCTTTTTCGCGACACTTGGCGTATCATGCGGATCGGTCGTTTTCACGACAAACGCGTCATTCAGCGGGTTTTCCTGATCCTGCATCGTCAGGGATTTTCCGCTGTCCCCAAAACTGTCAACTAACTGGTCAAGCTCTTTTTCTTTAGATGAAAAAGTGACACTTTGAATGCCGTTCAGGTCTTTTATCTCGTTCTGCAGCTTGTCCTGTGCCTTCTTATCTGCAGTCAGATCAACCAATACCTTGATTTCGACTTCTTTTTCAGCATTCGTAGCCATGTTATTCAAATTCAGCATAATCACTAAAAACACGCCGACTAAAATCAGCGTAACGGTTACTGCACTAATGGATGCAAACGTCATCCATGTGTTTCTCCCGAGAGATTTAAAACTCTCACGCAAATGGCGCCCGAGAATTTTAATCATAAGAACCATACTCCCCTCTTGACTCATCACGCACAATGATACCATCTTCGATTGCAATGACACGTTTCTTAATGGTGTTTACGATTTCTTTATTATGTGTCGCCATTACGACTGTTGTTCCGCGGTTATTAATCTCCTCCAGCGTCTTCATGACTTCCCAAGACGTATCCGGATCAAGGTTTCCCGTAGGTTCATCAGCAATGACAACATCAGGGCTGTTCACAATTGATCTGGCTATAGAGACACGCTGCTGCTCCCCGCCTGAAAGCTGGTCAGGGAATTGTCTCGCTTTATGCTTCAGCTGCACCAAATCAAGCACTTCAAGCACCCGTTTTTTAATGACAGACGGCTGTTCTCCAATTACTTCAAGGGCAAAAGCCACATTCTCAAACACAGTAAGTTTCGGGAGAAGCTTGAAGTCCTGGAAGACTACACCTATTTTACGCCGCACGAAAGGAATCTCTTTTTCTTTAACCGATGCGAGATCTTTATGATTGAGTAAAATTTGCCCTTTTGTCGGCTTTTCTTCTCTGTATATCATTTTAATAAAAGTAGATTTACCCGCTCCGCTCGGTCCGACAACATAAACAAACTCTCCGGGATGAATGGTAACTGAAATCCCGTTTAGCGCCTTTACACCGTTCGGATAGGCTTTGTATACTTCTTTCATCTCTATCATGAAATCACCTAATCTTTTATATCATTTTATGTCGCACGGTCATACTCTTCGAAAGCATTCGACAGTTTATGACCCATTCATTTGTAAAAAGATGAAAAATCTGAAAGTTTGATTTTCAACACACTTCATTATACGTCAAATTTAGACATAATACTATTACAGTTTCTTTTCATTCATCATGATTTCGGCATAAAAAAATCCTTGCCCGAATCGCGGCAAAGATTTTCTCATCTTACCTTTTCTCTGACAGCCATTTGGCAATTGAAGCGGCTTCCTTATCATCTACAAGCCCCTTCGGCATATTGCCCCGTCCGTTTTTAATAATGCTTTCAATTTTTTCTTCGTCGTATTTGCCCCCAACCTCTTGGAGATTAGGTCCTGACACACCTTCTAAATCCTTGCCGTGGCAGCCTACACAGCTCTGCTGATATAATTCTTCCCCTTCAGACGCAGAGGCTTCTGTTTTGCTGCCGTTGTCTGTCTTCTCTTCTTTTGCATCGTTAGAACCGCAGGCAGCCAGCAGGGCAGAAATGGCAAATACAAGCATTAGTATCGATAGTTTTGATTTCATGTTGAGAAGCACAACTCCTTTACGATCTCTTCCATATTATAACCTCGTTTAAGCGCGTTTGAAACCCTCGCCCAGCACCTCGCTTGCATCTGCTACAATCACAAAAGCAGTCTCATCAATCTGTTTGACGATTTGTTTCAATTTCGTGAATTCAGTTTGGCCAACCACGCACATTAAAATCGGTCGTTCATCGTCAGTATATCCGCCGACTGCAGAAATTTTCGTAACGCCTCTGTCAATTTTTTTAAAAACAGCTTCCTTCACGGCCTGTTCCTGTTTTGTAATGATAAGCGCCATTTTAGAGCGGTTGAAGCCGACTTGGACGACATCAATGGTTTTGCTTGATACATACACCCCAAGCATGGCATACAGTCCCTGCTCTATATTAAATACGATCATCGCCGTAACAACAATTAAACCGTCAATGATCGCGAGACAGGTCCCTAATGAGAGACCTGTGTACTTATGAATGATTTGAGCCGCTAATGCCGTTCCCCCGGTTGATCCTTTGCCTAAGTACACAATGCCGATTCCAATCCCGATGCCGACTCCGCCAAAAATTGCCGCCAGAAGCTCATGATGTGTAGCAGGCTGAATGTCTCTCGTCAAAAACACAACAAGCGGCAAAAAGACAGAACCCGCGAGTGTCTTGAGTCCAAATTTACCGCCAAGCAAAATGATACCGGCTATAAATAAGGGAATATTAATGATCCACTGCACATAGGCCGCTTCAAAACCATATGACTGTAAAATGGTACTGATCCCGCTGACACCGCCTGCGGCTATTTTGTTAGGAAGCAGAAAGACATTAAAGGACACTGCTGTAATTGCTGCCCCTATCAGTATGTATACATAATCCCTTATAACCCGAAGACTTTTATTCCGTACATCCATCATTACAACCTTCCTCCGTTTCTTCCTATGCTCTCCGATAGCATTTTAATCCTTCCCCGTTTAGATGTAAATAACACCCAAACACAGTGGTAATATGCTAAAGCAGCAGTGAAAGCAAGGATATGCAGCCAATAAAAAAACACACCTGTAGATGCCAGGTGTGTTTCCTGCTTATGAAAGTTTAGAACGAAGGTATGCGTCAATAAATACGTCAATATCTCCGTCCATTACGGCTTGAACATTACCCATTTCTGTATTGGTCCGATGGTCTTTTACCATGGAATACGGATGGAATACGTAAGAGCGGATTTGGCTTCCCCAGCCGATCTCTTTTTGCTCACCGCGAATTTCATCCAGCTCGGCCTGCTGTTCTTCAATTCTGCGCTGATACAGCTTTGCCTTCAGCATTTTCATCGCTCTTTCACGGTTTTTAATTTGTGAACGTTCTGTTTGACATGTCACAACCACGTTTGTCGGCAAGTGGGTAATCCGAACAGCTGAGTCTGTCGTGTTGACGTGCTGTCCGCCTGCTCCGCTTGCACGGTACGTATCAACTTTAATATCCTCCGTACGGATATCAATATCGATCTCATCGTTGAATTCAGGCATAACTTCACAAGATACGAATGAAGTGTGGCGGCGGCCTGATGAGTCAAACGGAGAAATCCGCACGAGACGATGGACGCCTTTTTCCGCCTTGATATATCCATAAGCGTTGTGCCCTTTAATCAGTAATGTGACTGACTTAATACCGGCTTCATCACCAGGAAGGTAATCGAGCGTTTCCACTTTAAAGCCGCGGCGCTCAGCCCATCTGGTGTACATTCTGAGAAGCATAGAGCCCCAATCCTGTGACTCAGTACCGCCCGCACCCGGATGCAGCTCCAAAATTGCGTTGTTTTTATCATACGGCTCACTGAGAAGAAGCTGAAGCTCAAACTCATTGAACTCCTTCGTTAAAGCCTTTAGCTCTTTTTCAAGCTCAAGCTGAAGATCTTGATCCGGCTCTTCTTTCAGAAGGTCATGAGTCATTTGCAGTTCTTCATGGGATTCATTCAATTTTTTATAGGAATTGACATAATCCTTTAAACCATTTGCTTCATTGATGACCGTTTGAGCTTTCTGCTGATCATTCCAGAATTCCGGATCAGCCATTTGCTCATCTAGCTCAGCAATGCGGGTCTCCTTTGATTCGAGGTCAAAGAGACCCCCTAAAGTCCGCTAAACGAGAAGCCATATTTTCGAGCTCAACTCTGATTTCTGATAATTCCATTCCATTCACCTCATTAAAAGATCCGCGGGCGCTCAAGGCGCCGCGGTCAGCAAACTTGCCCGAACGAACTATTCAGTCCGGCCGCAGCAATTTTTATATTTTTTTCCGCTTCCGCAGTGGCATGGCGCATTTCGGCCGATGTCAACCACTTTACGAACCGGCGCTTTCTTTGCTTTTTTGTTTTCATCGCCTTCTTGCGGCTGATGAGCCGTGGTTTGGCCTTGTACAACCTCTTCACGCTCCAGATTATTTTCAATCTCAGCCTTCATCACAAATTTGGCAACCTCGTCCTCGATGGATTCAATCATATGCTCAAACATCGCAAAGCCTTCCATTTGATACTCACGCAGCGGATTTGTTTGCGCGTAAGCACGAAGGTGAATCCCTTGGCGAAGCTGATCCATTGCGTCGATATGATCCATCCATTTTGAATCGACGGCGCGAAGCACGATGACTTTCTCAAATTCGCGCATTTGTTCTTCGCCGAATTTTTCCTCTTTGTCATTATATTTGGTCTTGATGCGATCCATAATGAGCTCAAGCATTTCATCCGGCTCTTTGCCGAAGATGTCGCTCTTTTCAAGCGCGCCTTCGTCAAGGTAAGTCGTGTTAACAAGCTCAACAAGACCGTCAAGCTTCCACTCCTCAGGAAGCTCTTCTCTTGGTGTATAGGCCGCAATTGCCCGCTCGAGAGAAGATTTGATCATATTTTCTACGATTTCACGCAGGTTTTCAGAGTCGATGACTTCGAAACGCTGCTTATAGATAACCTCACGCTGCTGGCGAAGAACATCATCATATTGAAGAAGCTGTTTACGTGAATCGAAGTTATTTCCTTCAACGCGTTTTTGAGATGATTCAACCGCACGGGATACCATTTTGCTTTGAATCGGAGTGGAGTCATCCATACCAAAGCGGTCAAGCATTGCCATTGTCCGCTCAGCACCAAATCTTCGCATCAATTCATCTTCCATAGAAAGATAAAATTGTGTGATCCCCGGATCACCCTGACGTCCTGAACGTCCTCGCAGCTGATTGTCAATCCGGCGTGATTCATGGCGTTCCGTTCCGACAACGGCTAGTCCGCCAAGCTCTTTTACTCCTTCGCCAAGCTTAATGTCTGTTCCGCGCCCCGCCATGTTTGTCGCAATCGTCACAGCGCCCTTCTGACCGGCCTCTTCAATGATTTGCGCTTCTCGCTCATGGTTTTTGGCGTTTAATACCTGATGCGGGATACCCTTGTTTTTGAGAAGCTTTGAAATCAATTCAGACGTTTCAACTGCAACTGTACCGACAAGAACGGGCTGTCCTGTCATATATCGCTGGGCAACATCTTCAGCAACGGCCTTAAACTTTCCTTCCATTGAACGGTAAATTAAATCAGGACGGTCATCACGAACAACCGGCTGGTTTGTCGGAATCGTCACAACCTGCATGTTGTAGATGTTGCGGAATTCCTCTTCCTCTGTTTTAGCCGTACCCGTCATACCGGCCAGCTTTTCATACATCCGGAAGTAGTTTTGGAACGTAATCGTCGCCAAGGTCATGCTCTCATTTTGAATTTCAAGCCCTTCCTTCGCTTCGATCGCCTGGTGAAGCCCTTCGCTGTAGCGGCGGCCTTTCATTAAACGACCCGTGAAAGAGTCAACGATAACAACCTGACCGTCTTCTACTACGTAATCAACGTCCTTCTGCATGGCAACGTGCGCTTTTAAGGACTGGTTGATATGGTGGTTGAGCGCCACATTTTTCACATCAAACAGGTTGTCGATGCCGAACGCTTTTTCAGCCTTTGTCATTCCTTCTTCTGTGAGCTGTACACCTTTTGTTTTCACATCATACGTATAGTCTTTTTCTGCTTTTAACGTTCGTACAAAAGCATTTGCCTGTACGTACAGTTTTGTCGATTTTGCAGCTTGTCCTGAAATGATAAGCGGTGTTCTCGCTTCATCAATCAAAATAGAGTCGACTTCATCAATTACCGCAAAATGAAGCGGACGCTGCACCATTTGCTCTTTATAAAGAACCATGTTGTCTCGCAAATAGTCGAAGCCGAGCTCGTTGTTTGTAGAATAAGTGATGTCAGCCGCATAAGCTTCCCTTTTTTCATCTTTCGACATTGAGTTCAAATTCAGTCCGACAGTTAAGCCGAGAAACTCGAAAATTTTCCCCATTTGCTCTGCGTCACGGCTCGCCAAGTATTCATTGACTGTCACGACGTGCACGCCTTTTCCAGATAAGGCATTTAAATAAACAGGCAGAGTAGACGTTAATGTTTTACCTTCCCCTGTTTTCATCTCCGCGATATTTCCGTCATGAAGAGCCACGCCCCCCATAAGCTGGACTTTAAACGGGAACATGCCGGTTACGCGGCGAGAAGCTTCCCGAACCACTGCGAATGCTTCAACAAGTAGATCATCAGTTGTCGCCCCTTTTTCAAGGCGCTCTTTAAATTCAATTGTTTTATGTTTCAGCGCATCATCCGAGAGATTTTCATAGTCTCCCCGAATCGCATCAATATCGTTAGCTATTTTTTCGTATCTATTCAGCGTACGTTTTGTTGGATCAAACATTTTATTTAAAATTCCAAGCATTTATAACGCTCCTCTATCATCACATGCCTGTTTGACAAGCATGTATCAATAATTTACTAGTCCATGTATACCTCTCATTATCATATCATACCTTCTCTTATTTCCAAAGAATTTGCAAATAAGAAAAAACAAAAACCTTCCGCGAAAATCACGGAAGGCTGCTCTTCATTATTCAGTCGGTTCAATCAGGCCATATTTCCCGTCATTTCTGCGGTACACGACGTTTGTAAGGTTTGTTTCCGCATTTGTGAAAACAAAGAAGTTATGGCCGAGCATATTCATTTGTAAGATCGCTTCTTCATTATCCATCGGCTTTAAATTAAAGCGCTTCTGACGGACGATTTCTAAGCTTTCATCTTCTTCTATTTCGTCCTGAACCGCAATATCTGTATCAGAGCCGAGGCCGTTTGCCACTGAAGATTTCGGAAGACCCTGCTCACGGAATTTGCGGTTTACCTTTGTTTTATGCTTACGGATTTGACGTTCCAGCTTGTTTGTAGCGAGATCAATTGCATTGTACATATCCTCGTTATGCACTTCAGACCGAAGCGCCAGATCTGTCATCGGAATCGTAACCTCAACCTTGGACTCCTTGTCATTGTAAAACTTCAAGTTGACGTTCACATCGGCATTTACACTATGCTCAAAATAACGCTCCAGCTTGCCGATCTTCTTCTCGACATGATCCTTTAACGCGGGTGTCACTTCAATATTTTCTCCTCTGATGTTATAGTTCATCAAAGAACGCCTCCCTTTTATTAAGGATATGTATCTATTTCTCCTTTACCCTTTACAATTCCTGCTGAAACGTAAACCTTTTGTGAAAATTCAGTGAACTTTGTCGAATTATGCCGTTTTATGCTGATGTTCCTATGGTTACGGGAGGTATATGTATATGCTGGCAATAAGAAAAAATGCCTTACACAAAGTCAATTAATCACAAAGGGCTCCATACATCGATGAATGGACAGCATCCATTTCCTATAGTGAATCAGAAAATGTCCTTTTAAATACTCGCAGAATTCATGAGAGGGGAATGAGAAAGAAACCAATTGATCAAATTCTGCAAAAATCTCGTCAAAGGCCTTAACGCATACTTCTGCGCACCGTGTGTTCATCACGAAAAGAAGAGTTGAATGGGTTGAATCCAAATAAAAAAAGGCTTGGATCAGATCTTGGTAGATCCGATCCCCTTCTGTTTTTGATAAATTCTGTTCCGCCTCTATCAAATAGCACAGCCCTTCCTCAATGGTAAAAAGAAGATGATAATAAGCTGATAAAAGCGTATAATCCTCAATGCTCTTCAAGGCACTCACCTATTTACGCTTGTCATAATATCTGCCGTCAATCGTGATGTTGTTATAAGGATTTAAATACGTCGTATGCATCGCACGTTTTCTTTTCACCTGCTGAAGTTCTGCTGCGATTGACTGCTTCAGTCTTTCCATTTCCTTCACAATAAGCTGATCCCATGTCAAGACAAGCTTCATCTGCTTTCGCTCTTCTTCTGAAAGCGGCAGAGATATCCCCTGAATAAGTTCAGACCGTTTAGACACAAAGTCTTCAATTTGCTTTAAAAGTTCATCGCTTTCCGGTGTATTTTGTATGTGTGACAGCATACTCTCCGTCTCAGTGTATAGTTGATCTATGTTTTTCATGCGATCCCGCCTGATCCGTGCCGGTCCTTTCGTTCACTTTGCATGGCTTGTTTCCAAGCATCGCGAAAATCTTTTACATAGCCCTCTACCTCAGCCAGCATGCTCGTATCATTTTTGATATTTGCCTGTACCAATCTTCGATACATATAATCGTACATCGCACCCATGGAAGCAGAAAGCTCTATGTTGCGGTTAAGTGTAAAATTTAATTCCTGAATGATATTTTGCGCTTTAATCAGATTTTCATTTTTACGTTCCATATCATCATTCTCAATGGCCTGAGATGCAAGTCTTATAAATTTCAAACAGCCATTATACAGCATAAGTGTCAGCTCACCGGGTGTAGCAGTGTTCACTGAATTTTGCTGATAGGCTGTATAAGGATTTTGGATTGCCATGTGTCATCCTCCAAATTACATTTATTGTACAAGAAGCTGTGATAAATAGGACGCTTGTTCGTTCATTTTTTGAATCGCAGAATCCATTGCACTGAATTTTTTATAATAACGGTTTTCTACTGTGTTCAATCGGTCCTGCATATCGGTGATTTCAGTACTGATGGAACGCAAATTCTTCCCAATTGAATAGTCGCTTGCTCCCATTGTTGAATTGCCGGCTTTTGCTTCAATGCTTTTCACTGTACTTTTCAGTGTGTCACCGATACGTTTCATAATCCCTTTATCACTATAGGCACTGCTGTTCGTTCCGTTTGTAAATAAGGCGGCAACACTTTGTGGATCTTCTTGTATTTTTGCTTTCAGTTTGTCTTCATTAATCTCTAAATGGCCCCGCAATTGATAAGTACTTGAGGTTGTGATGCCAAATTCAGTTAATTGATAGGTTTTCCCATCTGCATTAACTTGAGTATAAAAATCAGTGCGCATTTGGTTCGTGCCGGTGCTGATGCTGGAATCATTTCTCAGCAAACCGCTTTTTGCCTTCTTCTCCCAGAGTTCTACCTCTTTATCAGACATTGCTTCTTTTTGTTCACTCGTCAGCGGAGTATAGTCTCTGTATTTTTCTTCCTGAAGCTTTTCATTCAGGCTGTCAACTAATTCATTGTATTTATCTACAAACTCTTTAATTTGGTTATAAATCCCGTCAACATCATTAGAAACAGATGTGGTAACAGGGCCTGTGGCTGCAGTTGTATTTTTGATCGAGTAGGTAACGCCGTTAACCGTAAAGTTGTTTGTCAGCTTCTCCATTTCAAAGCCATTAATTGTGACCTTTGCATTTGTTCCTTCTTTGTAAGCAGTGAGCTTATTTTCAGCGTCTAAAGAAAAACCAAGCTGACCGGACATAAAGTCGGATGTAGCAGAGTCTGCTGCCTGTATGCTGCCTCCTGCACCTGTTGCTTTAGAAGAAAACGCAATCGTTTCTACATACTCTGTACCGTTCCATATTTTATCTTTAAATGCTGATACTCCTAGATCTGAGCTGTTAAGTTTAGAAATCACATTATCAATGGTATCGGCGCTCGTCACACTGATGTTCACTGTTTTTGCCGTTGTCTCACCAGGTGCTACAACGTTAAATGCCAAATTATAATCGCCTTGTGTGTATCCCGTATAATTATTTGCCTTATACGTTGCTGCAGTTGCCAAACTCGCTACTTCAACAGTAGAAGACGAATTTGGCGCACTTGCGCTTCCTGTAGCAGTTAACACAGACTCATTGGAGCTGGTCACAGTTTTGCTCTGATACGTGCTCGGATATGTCAACGTATTTTTAGACATATAATCTTGTAATTCTTTTATTTTTGAGTTGACTTCACGATAGCTGTCACGCTGCCATTCTAGCGTCTGTTTTTTTTGGGTCAGCTTATCAAGCGGCGCTCTTTCTGTTTGCATCAGCTTTGATACGATATCATCTATATCCATTCCTGACGCAAGACCTGTTATTCTCGTGACCATTTCAAACCACTCCTCATCTACTTTTTTTCATCTACAAATAACCCAAGAAATTCAGTCATAGCCGCATAAAAATCAAGCCACCGTTTCGGCGGAATTTCGCGGATGACTTCATTTGTAGAGTCCTCTATTACTTTTACATAGTATTCATTTAACTTCTCATGGAGCTCAAACTTCAGGTGAACTTGCGAAGGTTCCAAAAGCTTGTTCATTTCCCCTACCATTTCAGCAAGATTGGTATATGAAACTTGATGAACAGGAACCTCACTCTCATGATCTCTCTGATTATGTATTTGAGTATCATAACGATCCCAAACAGGTTGTAACGTAGTGAGTCTTTCAATGTTCAATTGATCATCCCCTATGTCCCAATCTATCGTTTATATCGACTAAGTCGAGATAAGATTACACATATTTATGGAAAAAAACTCATCTGTTTTAGAATTCTTGTTTGGAAATACTTTTATAGGTTAGTGGAGAATCCCTTATTATATCACGAGTTATAGATAGCCAGGGGGAAGATGTGGAGTTAGGAATATAAAAAAAGACCCCGGCAAACGCCAAGGTCTTTTTCAAAATTAACGTAACAATTGAAGTACGTTTTGAGGCTGTTGGTTCGCTTGAGCAAGCATAGCTTGAGAAGCTTGAGAAAGAATGTTGTTCTTTGTGAACTCGCTCATTTCTTTAGCCATGTCAACGTCACGGATACGAGACTCAGCAGCTGTTAGGTTTTCAGAAGAAGCACCAAGGTTGTTGATTGTGTGCTCTAGACGGTTTTGTACCGCACCAAGTTTACCACGCTCAGAAGATACAGTATTAATTGCAGCATCAACTTTATCTAAAAGTGCATCTGTGTTAGCTGCTGTAGCTGCTGTTACCTTGTAATCTGCTTTTGCAATGGCAAGACCTGTAGTACTCATATCACCAATGTTAACAGTTAATTGTTGAGTTTTGTTAGCACCAATTTGGAAAGTGAATCCATCCGTTTGCGTACCATCAAGAAGGTTTTTACCGTTAAAAGCTGTACGTTGAGAAATTCCATCTACCTCATCAAGAAGGTTATCAATTTCATCTTGAATTGCTACAAGGTCTGTCGTTGCATCTTGAGTACCAGTGTTACCCGCTTGAACAGTTAACTCACGAACACGTTGAAGAATAGAGTGAGTTTCAGTCAATGCACCCTCAGCTGTTTGGATAAGAGAGATTCCGTCTTGAGAGTTTTTAGAAGCCATTTCAAGACCTCTGATTTGTCCTCTCATTTTTTCAGAGATCGCAAGACCTGCAGCGTCATCTCCTGCACGGTTGATACGAAGACCAGAAGAAAGCTTCTCCATGTTCTTTTGGCTAGCACCGTTGTTTGAAGACAAACGGTTTAGTGTGTTAAGTGCTGCGATATTGTGGTTAATTCTCATTGTTTTGTTCCTCCCTGAATATGTTATTAAGGCACGTCCTTGTGCCTTGTTTTTTTGTAACTGGCGGAGTGTTTGCGTCTCCTCCCGGCTACATCATTAATATCGGATTGTCTCTGATTTTGTTAATACAAAAATAAAAAAAAATCCTCACTTTTTTTGTGAGGATAATGCGGAGATCACATCGCTGGATAACGCTGCCGCACGGTTATTTTCTTCCTGAATGGTCAAGTAAATTTCTTTCCTGTGAATATCAATATGCTTTGGGGCTTCAATTCCAATTTTCACTTGGTCACCCTCAACCGCAATCACTTTCACTTCAATATCAGCACCTATTTGAATCGCTTCGTTTATTTTCCGCGATAAAACTAGCATGATTCTCCTCCAATCGGATGCTTTGTCGTATATGGGGAGTCGTGTAAAACGACTTGCTTAGCCAGCATGTTCTTGCGATTCACAATAATAGGAGCCAATAAATTAGCAGTAGTTTTTTCGAATGGCTCTGCCATGGTCAATAATGTCATCACTTCTACGTCTTCAATATTATCGATATCCAAAAGTTCAGCAGTTGATTCATCAAGGTCAAATTCATAATTCTTAAAAAAGATAAACGGACTTACAACGATGAACGCAAGATTCTCTGAAGTGACGGACTGCAGCGCCACTAATGGAGAGTCTTCTGAAAGCGGAAGAATGACGAACTGTTTTTCTTCTAAAAAGCCCGGAATCCCGTTTTCAAAAAGAATGATTTGTTCTTCTTTTACATTCATTTGGCCATGGTATTTAGTATGAATGATCATTGTTCACGATCCTTTTCTTTTTACTTTTCGAGTGATTCTTTTAGGTTTTCTACCTCTATATTTAAATCAGGGTATTGGAGCATGTCAATCTCAACATTTCCAGGCGTATATTCAACAATTGGTTTATGCGGTTCAGCCTGAATAACAGGCTTTCGCGGCGTAATCTGAATATCAAGCTGTGACGGGGTATATTGTATTTTCACCCTTGAAAGAGAAGGAGCATAATGTTCGCCTAGTTGAATTTGGTGCATCTCAGAGTTCCTCTTTGCTTGTGAAGCGATTGGGTTCCCCATATTTTCAATTCTCATAAGCTCGTCTCCTTCTTCTGCGGTACGGGCTATCCCCTCCATTACATCCTCATGCCCTTGTTGGGCAGCTTCTTCGATTCTTTTGGATATATGCTTTCTGTCTAATTCTTCCCATGCTTGCGTCTGGTCAATCGTGAGTTTTCCCGGGGTCACCGATATTTCCATTTCCGCGCTTGGCTGTTCAATTTCCAAGTCGGCTTGCGGCTGCTCCATTTTTAAGCTGGCAGGCGTCGTTGTTAAACCAATTTTCCCTTGAACACTATGCATAATCAATCTGGGAATTTGCATCACTCTACCTCCTAAACTATAAAAAAAGCGAACTCCTGAGAGCCGCTTACTTTAAAAAGTCGATCAATGTAGGCTGAACAATTTGCGCATTTACAGCCAGAGTAGCCCTGTGCACGCTTTGCTGCGCAATAAATTCAGTTATTATTTCTTCCAGTTCTACGTCTTCATTGTCTGACAACACTTTTGTAGCTGTTTCTTCTTGAGCTGAAAGTCTTGTATTAATCAGTTCAAGACGATTATATCTCGCTCCAATATCAGATCGTTCTGCACTCATACCGTCAGAAAATTGATCAATATCATCTAAAACGCTGTCCACATCGTCCAAAGAGCCTGAATTAAGTGCTGTCTCAAATGAATTTAGCATTTCAAACACATTTTGTCCGCTTCCAGAAGTACCGCCAAAGGCTGCCTTCGGATCTGAGTTTACCTTTAATGACATATTATCCGATATATTGACAATAACGTCAGCCGTATCAGAAATCGTATAAGTTCCGTCACCGTTGTCTTTAACTGGAGGAGTATCTGAATTAGTGCCATTGAAGATATATCTGCCGTTCACTTGTGTATTAGCAATATTTAAGAGCTGTTCTTTTAATTGTTTTACTTCTACACCAATAGCTTGCAATTCTGCTCCACCATTTGTGTCATTCTTAGCTTGAACAGCTAACTCTCTGACCTTTGACATAATGTCAATTCCTTCAGTAATGTTTGTTTCTGTGTTTTCAAGCCAAGTAAAGGCTTGAGAAGCATTACTTTGGTATTGCTGAACTTGAGATAATTGCGTATTGTACTTTAAGCTTTTCATAGCTACTACTGGATCATCGGAAGCTTTTGAGATTTTTTTTCCGGAAGAAATCTGTGATTGAAGTTTATCCAGCTTTGAGTAGCTTGAACCGATATATCTCAATGAGTTTTGCTGTATCATCCCTTGTGTTACTCTCATTTGATCTACCTACCTTCCCCCGACACCCATGCCATTAATTACTTTATCAAGGATTTCGTCTTGTAACGTTACCATTCTTGCGGCAGCATTGTATGCGTGTTGGAATTGAATCATATTGGTCATTTCTTCATCTAAAGAAACAGCGCTCATTTGCTGACGGTTTATGTCTGCATCATTCAGCTGTGTTTCTGTATTAGATGCCAGCCGATTCGCCTCTTGAGCTTTGATCCCCAACTCGCCAATGAGACCAGCATAATAATCTAGCACACTCGTTTCTTTTCCGTTAATAGTGATGTCCCCGGTTAACACATTTGCTAAATTCGTTGCGTTTGAATTATCGTTTGCTGCTCCAGTAAGTGAGAAAGCGATATTCGCGCCTTTTGAATCTATTATGCTGTCAGTGACTTTAATCTTACCTGCTGCGCCTTTTGCCGGCTCAGTTTCACCTCCGGTAAAATCAAAAAAGTCCCCGCCTTGTTCACCGCTCTCTGTCAGACCATGTCGGTGTACTTTATTGAAAGCTTTTGCAAATTCGAGCGCCATATGATCAAGATCAGAAAGCATCTCCGGATATATGCCCTTTTCTTTGCCGTCTGCCGTGACATATCCATAAGACTGTATAAATCCTAACAGTGATCCATTGCTGCTGAACGACTCAGCTTGAACAGCAGTGTCTCCAATTGAAATACTTGTCACTAAGCCCGTTTCATTATCATAGTTAGCTTTCAGCTCTGAAACCTCATAATTTTTTCCGTCCAGAACAGTTCCCAGCGACTGTTTATTTTTATCCAGGATTTCGATCGATACAGTTCCTTCCGAAGAAGCAAGCGCATTCCCGCCTGATTTGTTGTAGCTCACTTTGACATCAACAATTGAAGATAATTTATCAATCAGCAAATCACGTTGATCGTATAAACCATTCGGAAGCAGACCGACTGGTTCTACCTGTGCAATTTGCTTATTGAGACTGTTTAATTGAGATAGCAGTGAATTAACATCTAGTACACTAGTATCTAGTTCTGCTTTTAAATTCGATTGAACTTTTGTAAGGGACTCAGAAATATGATTAAACGTATCAGCAACAGCCTGTCCTTTTTGAGAGACAACAGAACGCGCACTGTCCTCATTTGCATTATTGGATAGTTCTTGCAGAGAATTCCAAAATGAATTTAGCACGCTGTTTAATCCGCTGCCACCAGTCTCATTCATAATTCCTTCCATTTGGGACAAGGCTTTAGCCTTCGTATCATAATATCCAGAACTGCTGTTTTGGAGGCGGTATTGGTAGTCTAGAAAGATATCTCTTATTCTCTCAACTGACTTCCCTTGAACGCCCGTTCCCATTTGCCCCGCGGTTTTTTCTGCGTTTTTTGATACAGCAGGGAAGTAGTCAGTTGCCTCCAGCGAGACTCGCTGTCTTGTATAACCGTCAGTGTTGGCATTTGCCACGTTATTTGCAGTCGTGCTTAACGCTGCCTGCTGGGCGCTTAACGCCCGCCTTGCAGTTTCAAGCCCCATAAAAGTAGATGTCATATTCTGAATTCCTTTCTGCTAAGCTTTCGAATCGAATAGTTTCATTCGGCTGTTCTTCGGAAGCTCAGCTTTAATCTGTTTGCTGTAATTAAAGTTATTATCCTTAGGAACCAGCATATCGTACGAAATAGAGATGAATTGCAGCGCATCTCTTGTCAGCTGTCTATTCAGCTTATTCACTTCTTTTAGACGCCCGAGAACTTTAGTAAGAGATTCGAACAAAAGTTCAAGCTCTTCCTTTTCACTGCCTGAAGTTTTGGCGATACAAGCAGAAATGGTGTTATTTTCGCTGAATCCGAGAAAGGCGGAAGCCGCTTTGATCCGGTCATCTTCTGTCTGCCCGATAGCTTGAATATACTTTTGTTCCTTTGTCAAAATGTTAGAAAGCTCTTTTGTTTTGCCGGCTTTGAGCGCTTCCGTTTTTTCCTCAGACAGCTTGAGCAAATGCTCATGCAGAACGCAAAGTCGCTTCAATTGTTCGATAATTGGCTTTGCTGACATGGCTTTCTCCTTTTTTACTGCTTTTTATAAAAATTAATTATATTTTTTGCTATATGATTTGTGTCTATTTTGTATGACCCGTTTTCAATTTGCGCTTTTAGCTGCGCGATTTTTTCCTGGCGTGAACCAGTGACTGCGTCGGATGCATTTTGCAGCTCTTTAGCCTGCGATGAAATTTCGATTTTATCTTTAGGCTGTGCAGCATTTTTTTGCACTGCTTGCTTTTCGTAATTTTTTTGGTATGGATTAACGGATTGTGTTCCAAATTGATTGATTTTCATAGGATTCCTCTCGCTTTCCGTTGCAGTCTTTAAACAATCTAACCCTTTTATCGACTGCGTTTTCAGTTAGTTTAGGGAATCAGCTGTTTTTGGTATTATAGGCATAGTATGTGTCTTTTTTACTATTTTCCCGTTCTGTTTTCAATGCGGATTCTTGGTTCAGATGATCTATTTGATCCTTTATATCGGACTGGCAAGCCTTGCAGAACTTGCCTTCCCTAATCGATGTCCCGCACCTTTCACAAGGGTATGCCAAATTCGGCAGATGAGTGATTTGGATTCGCTTTTGCCTGATGAATTTTAAAATCAGCTCTTCCTCCACACCTGTTTCCTCAGTTATGCGGCTCAGTGTTGATTGCCTGTTTTCCTGTTTCCTTAAAAATTTATACACAGTCTCAAATGATTTTTCTTCTTCCTTAATACACGCCTGACACACGGTTTGCAGCTTTGTTTTTAAAAATAAAGCATTGCATTTCGGACAATTCGCCAGTTCACCCATCATGTTTACTCCTTATTCATTAATATGCCTGCAGTAATTTCTAGACATTATATCGGCACAAAAATTGAATCATTTAGCTTCTCACTAAGGTAAAAGATGACACAGAACCAGCTTCGCCTTTCTCCAATAAACAGCGGGCAGCATAGTGCAAAGTGGCGCCCGTAGTATAAAGATCGTCGATTAAAACGATATCCATACCCTCAACCGAGCTGTTTTTTGTTTCAAAAACATGCTCTGAAAGCAGGCGCTCCGTTTTCTTTTTCTTAGACTGCTTTTCATTATTCAGGCGGATGAGAGGATTGAGGATGGGCCGGTTTAAGCATTCAGCAAGCATTTGTGACTGGTTAAAGCCGCGTTCAACTTTCCGTTCTTCGCTTAACGGAATGGGAACGAGCACAAGGCGTTTATCTGGATAGACAGCAGAGAATTCTGAGGAAAAGTCATTTTTAAAAGCGCTTATTATCGCTGCATCTCCCCTGAATTTCATTCGGGCGAGCGTTTCTTTCATCATGTCATTATATAAGTAAACAGAACGGTTTTGACTGAGCCTTAAGCCGTCATCTATTCTTGATTTCCATGCCTCGCAATCCGCGCACACTTCATGAGCGGTTTGAGGCCTGCCGCAAAGCGGACAGATGGCCCCTTTGATGATCTGTAATTTGTTTCTGCAGGACTGACAGACCCTGTCGTCAGGTTTTAATAAGAATAGTGAGCACCATGAAACAGCTTGAGAAAATTGTGAATCACATAATAGACAGATCAGTTTTTTAGAGCCTCCTCCTGTCTCGTTTCGCATTGATCACTCGGATTCTCCGATACCACAGCAGCTGATTCAGCCAAAATCACAAGCATAGCCGTGTTTTTCTGTTTATCTACCAGCTCAGCTTTCGTATATGCAATCTTTTTTAAATCAGTGACGTAAGCTGGTCTTACTTGGTTTAAAGAAAGTGCAAGTACATCATTTTTGCATACTTGGCAAGTGCAGGTCATATGAAGCTGACCCATATATCGGTCAAGAAGTTCTTGCATCATGATTTCTTTTGAATTGACAAGCATTTTTACAGCTCCTCATTAGTTATATGAGTATACTGTATCATGTTTTTAAATATTAACTAGTCTATCAATTTATTTTTTAAAGCCAATTCATTCATTATTTTTATATGTTTTCTAGCCTCTATCATACTCTTTGTTTTTCCGAAGTGAAAATAAATGACATCGCCGTCTGCATGTTCTTTATGCCGCCCTGTCCTTCCCGCGATTTGCACAAGCGCGCTTTCCGTAAAGATGGGCGATTCTGCCCCTAAGATGCCTGTTTGGACCATAGGAACTGTGACACCTCTTTCTAATATTGTTGTTGTGATTAACAGATCAAACTGACCGTCTCGAAATTGCTGCACTTTTTCTTTTCTGAGCTTATCTTCCGCATGTACAGCCGCTGTTCGATAATTCATGTTTTTAAAACAGGAAGCAGCTTTTACCAGAACAGAAATGGAAGGAACAAATAAAAAAACGGGCCTTCCTTCTTTCACATGCTGTTCTATCCATCTTTTTACCGCATTTGGGATTTTGTTTCGGGTTAATTTCTTTTTCCAGTTTCCGCACCACTGAAAGCGCGGTTCAGGCAATGGCTTCCGATGGTATCTGGCCGGTATGCGAACGGATTTTAACTCACCTTTATACGTTTTTCTTTTTAATTCTTTAGGAGGTGTTGCGCTTAGATAAACAAGAGTGCTGTTTTTCTTTCTCGCTTTTTGAACAGCGAATTGAAGAGTTTGATCAGCGGAATATGGAAAAGCATCCACTTCATCAACGATCATGACGTCGAATGCGTCTTTATAGCGCAAAAGTTGATGAGTTGTGGAAATCATAAGCGGAGATAAACGCCCTTTGTCATCACTTCCTCCGTATAGAGCTGAAATATCAGCATCCTTAAATGCAGCCTTCAGTCTCGGAGCAAGCTCTAATACAACATCGGTGCGCGGGGTTGCAATACAAACACGCAGTCTTAGATTTAATGCCGATTCTATACCCGGGAATAATAATTCAGTTTTACCTGCGCCGCAAATAGCCCAAATAAGGAGCTCTTCTTGCTTCGAAATTGCTTCAATTAAGACGTCAGCGGCCTTTCGCTGTCCGATTGAAAGCTTTCCATCCCAAGTCAGTTTTATAGGCTTCCAGTTCGCCTCTGCCTCCTTGCACCAGGAATATAAAGAAATATCCTCACTCACTCTGCCCATCATGACACAAGAGTGGCAGTATACTTTATCTTCTCCTGATGAATGATACGAAGAAAAATACTGTTGATCATTTTGACCGCATCTATTGCATCTATACCCCCATTTATTTTTTGATATAGACTCCTCGGCAGATATATAACCATGCTCGATATGCCAATCAATGATCTCGTCAGAAAATGGGATTTCTGTTCTAAGCAGATGACGGCCCTGAAGCTGCTGCTGCAGTTCTATAGAGAATAGGCTGTTCGTTTCTGATGTCTTAGTCTGCATAGTACGGCCTCCTTGCGAGATATTATGCCGGAATGAAAATATTCTGTCTAACAGCTAAAAAGAGAATATAAAAAAATCTCCGCTTCTAAAACGGAGATTTCATCTTTATTTAAAACACCAGCAGATTCCTATTGCACCTTCACCAAGATGAGTGCCTATAACCGCACCAAAGTAGCTGTTATAAAATTCAACATGCGGATATTTTGCAGAGAGCTCTTCAATAATACTCGATGCTTCTTCTGCTCGATTAGCGTGAATAACGGCAGCTTTCATCGGCATGCCCTTACTCGCGTCTTCATCTAAAAGCTCGTAAATCCGCGAAATTGCTTTTTTGCGTGTGCGGATCTTCTCAAAAGGCACAATTACCTTATTGTCAAAATGCAGAATAGGCTTTACCTTGAGAAGACTCCCAATAAAGGCTTGAGCACTGCTTAATCGTCCGCCTCGCTGAAGATGTGTTAAATCATCCACCATAAAATATGCCCGAACGGTTTTTTTCATTTCTTCCAGTTCTTTTATAATATCTTCCGGCGATGACGCTCCAATTCTGATCAATTCAGCTGCTTTCAGAGCATAAAAACCTTGAACCAGACAGCTGATCTCTGAGTCAAACGGGTATACTTCAATATTATCGACCATTGTATTCGCTGCAGCTGCACTGCTGAACGTCCCGCTAATTCCGCTAGAAAGATGAATACTGATCACCGCATCATATGTCTTGCCGAGCTCTTCATACAAAGCAACCAGCTCGCCGATCGCAGGCTGAGAAGTGGATGGAAGCTCTGTATGCTTTTTCACTTCTTGGTAAAAGCTTTTCCAGTCCATTTCTGTTTCTTCATGATATGTTTCATCCCCAAAAACAACCTGGAGAGGAATCATGTGTATATGATTTTGTTCACGCATTTCTTTTGGAATATATGCCGTACTATCTGTTACTACTGCAATATTCATAGCTTCGTTACCTGCCTTATCACTTTATGACTCTATTGTAAGGGAAACAGAAGCCTAAAAAAAGACCTGCCTCAAAAAGGCAAGTCCAATTTCATGCTATCT
The DNA here is from genome assembly GCF_034296245.1 of Bacillus sp. V26. Classification (NCBI taxonomy): domain Bacteria; kingdom Bacillati; phylum Bacillota; class Bacilli; order Caryophanales; family Bacillaceae; genus Bacillus; species Bacillus sp. V26. The sequence goes on from NZ_JAXKQF010000003.1 coordinate 140,026, forward strand.
CATTTCTACCCAACCATTTTTAATGGCGACCACCACGGCTTGCGTCCGGTCGTTTACATTCATTTTTTGTAAGATATTGCTGACATGGTTTTTAACAGTTTTTTCACTGATAAACAATGATTCACCGATGCCGCGGTTGCTTTTTCCGTCTGCAAGCATTTGCAGCACTTCACATTCCCGTCTTGTTAAAATATGTAATGGTCTGCGAATCTCTGGATAGACCTCATGCTGAGGATGAGCAGAAACTCCGCTTGTTGCAAGACGTCGGAATTCGTTGACGAGGTTGTGAGTAACCTTCGGGTGAAGGTAAGAACCGCCCTCGGCAACTACTTTAACCGCTTCAATCAATGTATCAGCATCCATCTCTTTCAGCAGATAACCTCTTGCACCTGTTTTCAGGGCATGTGTTACATAATTCTCGTCATCGTGAATCGATAGAATAATTACTTTAGATTCAGGATACAGCTCTACAAGCTGCTTTGTAGCTTCCACGCCATTTACGTTCGGCATATTGATATCCATGATCACGACATCAGGATGATAGTGCTCAACGATACGAGCCGCTTCATCTCCGTCGTCTCCTTCCGCTACCACTTCAAAGGTAGGTTCGAAATCCAATATCCGCTTCACACCTTCACGAAATAACTGATGGTCGTCGATAATAACAATGTTTACTTTAGTCACAAGCCACGCCTCCTTGTATTATTGTTCTATATACTCTGGTATTCGGTCAATATGCCTTTTGGCTCTATTTTACAAATCATAGTCAAAGAGATAACGGAACCTTAATCATGATAAATGTCCCAAGACCTATTTTTGAATCTATCGTTATGGTTCCTTCCAATAAATCTACTCTTTCTTTCATCCCAAGCAAGCCGAATGATTTGTTTTTCTTCTCTTTCGCTTCCTTCAGGTCAAATCCTTTGCCGTTATCTTTTATCATTAAAATCACAAAATCCTTTGTAATCTCAACTTTGACTGTAATTTCTTCAGATCCAGAATGCTTTAACGCATTGGACACAGCTTCCTGTGCGAGTCTGAAGAGCGCAACTTCAAACTGAGGCGCGAGTCGTTTTTCCTCCGTATCGCCGATGCACTGAAAGTGTATTTTCACCTTACCGTTATATTCTTCGGTTGTATATAGATATTTCCGCAAAGTTGGAATCAGGCCTAGGTCATCAAGGGCCATCGGTCTTAAATCATATATAATCCGTCTCACTTCGTAAAGGGCATTCCGCACATTTTGGCGGAGATTTTTGATTTCCTGGAATCCGTCCTCAGCGCCTCGGTCTCGGAATATCCGTTCAATTAATTCCGATCTCATCATAACATTTGCCAGCATTTGTGCAGGACCGTCATGAATTTCTCTCGAGACTCTTTTTCTCTCTTCTTCCTGCGCTTCAATAATTCTCAGGCCAAAATCTTGTTTTGCCTGCGCATCGGCAAGAAGCAGCCCAACCTCACGAAGATCCTGATTCAGATAGTTCAGCACGACCGTAATCTGGCTCACTAGTGATTCTGAGCGTTCAATGATTTCCTGAAGGCCTAACAGTCTGCGTTCCAAATCATCCCGGCGTTCGCGCAATTGCTTTTCACGCTGCTGGATCATCGTCAGTTCTACTTGCAGCTTATGGGCTTTTTCATAAGCATTGCGGATTTCTTCTTCACTGAATCTATGAAAATTGCGGCTGACCTCGGATAAACGGTTTCGTGCATGGCGGGTTTGCACTTCAAGTTTATCACCAAGCTCGATGACTTCATAAACCTGCTGTTTAATTTGTTTCAGTTCTTCGACCAGCTGTTCATACTGCTGGCGTGACTGCTCCCCGATTTGAAAAACCTCATCCTTGCTCCCGTCAACGGTTTTCAGCATCTTCATCAAAATAGAATCCAGAACTTTGGAATCCATCTTTGTTTTATTCATAATTTCCCTCCGTCACGGTGTTGTCATATATTTTTATTATAAATGTAATTGATCTGCAAATTGTGTCGAATTATAATGAAAGAATGCGTATATTCTAGAAAAAAACAATTTTATGTACCTTCTTACTCTTTATGATAACAAAATACGCACAAAAATTCTAAAGACTGTACGAATTTGTATAGGCGGTCTTTTATGCTTAGCAGGGGGTCAGCAAGCATGCTGCACAGCTATTTTACTGTGAAAGAAGCAGGAGAACACGAGATTGTTATAGAAAAATCGCGTTTTATCTGTCATTTAAGCCGTGTTTCTACCGAACAAGAAGCACAGGAATTTATACAGAAAATAAAGAAACAGCACTGGAATGCAACTCATAATTGCTCAGCTTACGTAATTGGCGAAAACGATCATATCCAAAAAGCCAATGATGACGGAGAACCGAGCGGCACCGCAGGAGTACCTATGCTCGAGGTGCTAAAAAAACGCGGACTTAAGGATACTTGTGCTGTTGTTACGCGTTACTTCGGCGGCATAAAGCTGGGAGCAGGCGGTTTAATCCGCGCTTATGGGAAGTCAGTGTCTGAAGGATTAAACCATATAGATGTTGTAGAACGGAAGCTTATGAGGGTTATGCATACTTCCGCAGATTATACTTGGCTTGGCAAGATTGAAAATGAATTAAGGGAATCACCTTTTCTATTAAAAGAAATTCATTATGCAGAAAACGTAGAATTCGAAGCATATGTAGAAGAAAAAGAAACACAATCGTTTTCTGAGTGGATGACAGAGTTAACAAATGGAAAAAGTGATATTACAGAGGGAGAGTTGACGTATCTTGAAAAAGCCGTCAATCACATAAAGGAGACTGAATAATGGCTGAACGCGTTAGAGTGCGTGTGCGCAAAAAGAAAAAGAGCAAACGCAGAAAAATTTTAAAAAGGATTATGTTGTTGTTCGTCCTTGCATTATTGGTAGTTGTAGGTCTCGGAGGATATAAACTATATAAAACCATTAACGCTGCGGATGATTCATACGATGCGCTTTCCCGCGGAGATAAATCAAATCTTCGCAGTGAAGTTGTAGATATGAAGAAAAAACCATTTTCTATTTTATTTATGGGAATCGAAGATTACGCGACAAAAGGACAAAAAGGGAGATCTGACTCTCTTATTGTAGTTACCCTTGATCCAAAAAATAAAACCATGAAAATGCTGAGCATTCCGCGAGATACACGTGTGCAATTAGCAAGTGACACAACCGGCAGCAAAACAAAGATCAATTCCGCTTACAGCAAAGGCGGAAAAGATGAGACTGTTGAAACTGTTGAAAACTTCTTGCAAATCCCCATCGATAAATATGTAACAGTCGATTTTGACGGATTTAAAGATGTTATTAATGAAGTTGGCGGTATTGATGTAGATGTACCTTTCGACTTTGATGAAAAAAGCGATGTGGACGAAAGCAAACGTATTTATTTCAAAAAAGGCGAGATGCATTTAAATGGCGAAAAAGCCTTGGCGTATGCCCGCATGAGAAAGCAGGATAAACGCGGAGATTTCGGCCGTAATGACAGACAGAAACAAATTTTAAACGCGTTGATCGATCGGATGTCCAGTGCAAGCAATATTGCAAAAATTGATAAAATCGCAGAAACAGCCAGTGAAAACGTAGAAACCAATATTCGCATTACTGAAGGTTTAGCCTTACAGCAAATTTACAGCGGCTTTACCAGCAAGAAAATTGACACGCTGTCAATTACTGGTTCTGATTTGTATTTAGGGCCTAACAACACGTATTATTTTGAACCGGATGCTGCGAATCTGGAAAACGTCAGAAAAACGCTTCAAGAACATCTAGATTATGTTCCTGATACGAGCAGTTCAAGCACTGACAGCTCCAGTACCGATGGCTCAACATCAGACAGCACTGGCAGTTCAAGCACTGACGGAAGCACTGCAACAGACGGCACTACGAGCGGAAGCGGCTACACAAATGACAGCAGCACAAGCTCAAACGGCACAACAAATTCAACAACTGACTCATCATATTGAAAAAAAGCCCGGTCCTTTAACGGATCGGGCTTTTTTGCGCAGAAAAAACACCGGCTCATAGTAGAACCGGTATTTTTAATTTCTTTTCACAAGACGTTTATAGAATTTTGTAAATGGCTTAAAACGTTCATTCACGAGTCCCGTAACTTCTGCTATTATTTGCATAAATATAATTAAGATAAAGATAATAAACAGGGAAAGCCAAATTGTAGCGCTTTTCAGCACGATTGCACTGATGCTGAAAATAAATCCAATCAGGTAGATGACAATGACCGACATCCGATGTGAAAGGCCAAAGGCCATCAGCCTATGGTGGATATGTGATTTATCGGGCGCCGAAATCGGCTGTTTGTTTAGTATCCGTCTTATGATTGCAAATGTTGTGTCAAAAATCGGCACGCCTAATATAATAATCGGAATGACAATACTGAACAATGTTACGCTTTTATACAGCCCTAACAATGAGAGAATGGAAATGACATACCCTAAAAACAGTGATCCCGTATCCCCCATAAAGATTTTTGCCGGATGAAAATTGTAGAACAAAAATCCGAGCGTACTTGCGATAACAACTAATGAAAGTGACAGAATGAGTACTTTTCCGCCAGATAGCGCCATAACTGCAATCGTGGACAGGCCGATAACAGAAAGACCTGCTGCAAGGCCGTCCAATCCATCAATCAGGTTCATCGCGTTTGTGATGCCGACAATCCATAATACAGTCAGCGGATATGCCATCCAGCCCAATTCAAATCGCTCAGCTAAAAAAGGTACTGAGAAAAAGTCCATTTTTAAGCCCGTGCTTACAATCATAATAGCTACGGCTAATTGAATGATAAATTTAACTTTTGCGCTTAATTGATATTTATCGTCAAGAATTCCCAACACAATAATGATAAATGCCCCGACTGTGATAGCCGTCATTCTTGTTTCTGTGTATATACCGGATACAAGCACACCTGTAACCACCCCGATAAATATGGCCAGCCCGCCCATTCGGGGCATGATTTTATCATGTACTTTTCGATTGCCGGGCTGATCAACTGCACCTATTTTAATCGCAATCCTTTTTACGATTGGGGTTATGATTAAAACCGTTAGCAGCGAGACAATAAACGCAACAACAATGCGAATCATGCGTTCGTCAAGCATAAAGAAGTCTCCTTTGGAATTATATGAAGTCTTTATTTATATAGAGAACCGTTCCTTCCATTATACCTTCTCCTTAGTTATTATAACAAGCTTCATCAAAAAGAAACACGTATAATCAAAAAACACGCATCCCAATTAAAGGACTACGCATGTTTTTGAATACCTGTATATTTCATGATTTGTTTGAATAAAACATCCCAATCTTGTGTGCGGGCAATGTTTCGCCGCATCTCTTTGTATGTCTCGTCTCCGTCTTTTTCAAGCACTTTCTCGCACGCAGCTATAAAATCATTATGGTCATTGCCTTCCATATATTCGTAAATATACGGTTTTTGCATTTTAGAAGTTGACGGAAGGTTAGAGCCGACGACCGGCTTTCCTGCTGCTAAAAATTCAAATAGCTTAAGCGGGAAAACCGCTTGGTTATAGGATGACTTTTTATAAGGCATAATACCGACATCAATCAGTTCCATAAAGTGTGGAACTTCTTTCGGATCTGCCGGCCCCGTCCATATCACATTGGAAAGCTTCAGAAGCTCTTGAAACGCTGTGTCACCATTGGTGGCGTCCGGGCCGACCCATAAAAATGTCCAATCGGGTTTTCTCAGAGCCGCTTCTTCAATCAATTTAAAATCCAGCTTTGGTTTAATCCCGCCGATAAACCCCAGTACAGCCCCCTCTCTTCCCTGCAAGATGCTTCGATCGGGAACCGCTTTATGTTCTGAAAACAGGTCATATTCAACACCGTTTTCAACGGTATGAACCTTTTCTTGTCCCGCTGTCAGCTTTTTGTCAACTTCATTGTGCAGGTACTCCGATGAACAAGTAATGGAATCGGCACGCTCGATAATTCGCAGCTCCGCTGTTTTGATGACTTTCCGCCTGAACTCGGAAAGCATATTGGAACGTCCGCTGATCGGCGCTGCCCACAAGTCACTGCAATCATAAATCACCTGATCCCAAGGATACAGTGAAGACAGCAGCGGGAATCCGGGAAACGTGTACCATAAGCAGCAGCGTTCACCTCTGGCTGAAGCGGATTTCAGCTCTTCTAATAAAGGTGAGAGCTTATGCTTATAAAACACATCGGTATACCGTCCGAAGCGAAACATTTTCTTTTGCAGCAAGTCCTTTACGGCAAACTGCCGGATGCCGGATTGAACTTGCTGAAATTCCATCCTTTGGGTGCGCGGAGCCGGGCATACCCAGATGACTTCCTTTGTTTCTTCCTGAGCAGCTAAAAATTCAGCCAATCGATGCCGTCTGTACCTCAATTGATCTTTTCCCCATTCAGCAGTAGCCACGATGACGTGAATCATTGCTTTTGTTTCCACCTTCATCACCTTTTCTCTCTGTTTGCGGTTACAGTCTTTTTTTCACTGCGTTTTTTGCATATTGAACAAAACACCATGTCGCTTTCATTAAATGGAGCCGTTCGATCTCTCTGTAGACAAACCATGTTTTTTTTGCAGCCTTCCATTTGTTGCTTGAAATCGAATTATTGACAAGCCGGTATTCAGCTAAACACTCATTCATTCCGTATGCTGTGAAACCCTTTTTTAAAAGAGACAGCCATGTTGCCAAGTCTTGCCTCGTTCTAATATTCGGCATTTGGATCTGTCCCGTCTGTTCCCTGTCAATCATCACCGTTAGACAGCCGATAATGGTATTTTTAAGAGCATCATCATATGTCAGGCTTTCGGGAGCATGAATGAATTTATCCATCGGCACCCCGTCCTGCGACATTAAACTGTAGCCTGTAAAGGAAAACGCACAGGACCGCTCCATCATAAAATTAAGCTGCTTTTTCAGTTTGTCTTTTTTCCATTTGTCATCACTGTCCAAAAATGCCACATAACGTCCTTGGGCATGTTCCAGCGCTTTATTTCTTGCTATCGCGGCTCCGCTGTTCTCTTCCAGAAAGATCACATGAATTCTTTCATCTATCTTCTCATACTGCTTTAAAATGTCGCGTGTGCCGTCTGTTGAGCAATCGTCCACGATAATCATTTCCCAATGAGGATGGCTCTGATCTAACACTGAATGAATCGTGTCTTCAATATAGTCACGCGCATTATAAGAAGGTGTAATGACAGATACGAGAGGTTTCCAGTTGGTCATGATCACATCTCCATCGTATGATTTTAAAAGGACTCTCTGAAAAATTCAGGAATGACAACGAACATAAAGGCAATCGTTATGCCGATCAGAACACCCAGAACCGCTTTCTTTTTCGGGGACATTCCTCCGCCTGATGCCTCACTTACGGTTTCAGAATCAACGGCACTGGCCGCTTTCAGATTAAGCTGTGTGTTTTTCAGCTCATACAAAAATCTTTCTTTATCCACCTTGGAATCCTCGCTCACCGTTTCACCTTCCAGCGCGTCTATGCTGCGGCGGATAACGGCTTCTCTTTCCTCAAACAGCTTTTGGTCGTTTTTGAGAAAGGTGGAGGAAACAGCGTTTAACACCGATTCGGTTCTTTCCTGATCCTGGTCGGCATAGCTCAAAGACAGTAAAGACTTAGACTCCGATTTCACGGTGAGCTTCTCTTTGATCTCCGCAAGATCTTCATCTTTTTCGTCAGGAAGCGCCTCCTTCAAAAAAGCATCACTCCTCAGCAGGAGCGGAATCTCTTCTGTACTGTTATAAACCGGATGATCATAGCTCCCCACAGCTAAAGTAACCTCAGCTGTGTAACTCTTTTTATCCGCGATTTGGGACGGCAGTATATATCCCGCCGCACCTAAAATAAGCGGCACTAATATAATCCAGATGATATTTTTCTTTATGCGCCGGGCTAATCTTATCACTATATCCTTCATATAAGTCTCCCTGCTTTTTTGTAGTCTGTTTACCGGTATATGGGCTCAAGCTGCTGCCTGGATCGCCTTAAGACATTCACCGCGGCGATGACGAGCGCCAGAAATACCCAATGGAAAAATAAATTTGAGACAGAGCTTGGGCTGATGCTGGATACCAGGAAACTGACCATAGCTGTGATGAGCCCTTCTATGATCAGTTTTGACTGATTTTCCATTTTTCTTTCATAAAACTTGTAAAGCACCCATATCAGGTATAAATAAATGGCCAGATAGCCGAGCATGATAAGCAAGCCGAAGTTTGCCAGAATCTCTACCAGCCAATTGTGCACCTCTGTCACATTATCAGTATCATATAAAGCATGATGCTCAAGATAATAAGACACATTTCCTGCGCCCACTCCGAATCCGTATGAGTCAAGGAAGAAGTGCCATGCGTTTTTTAACAGATTGGCCCTGGCCACATTGGACGGGAGTGTCTCTTGGAATGAATGAGACGTCTGAGGAGCCAGAAACAGCTTCCAAAACACTGCGAAAATCCGGCTGGCAAAAAGAGCCGCAAAGACCGCAATTCCTGCTGCCGACAGCCAAATAGCGATTTTTTTCAGAACAGGCGGCAAGACAATAAAAATGTAGACGGCTATTCCCGCAAAAACGCCCAGCAGGCTGGCTCTGGAACCAGTCGCAAAGATTAAATACAATGCACCAAGCGAGAGCACAAGACCAATTCCCTTTAAGTAACCGTTCTTTATGTTTTTCACCATTGCGATGTAAAAAAAGAAACTGATAGACAAAAATGTCGCAAAATCATTTTGATTAAAGAAGACTGAGGTCGGATAATGCTGCTTATATTCCGGTCCGCTGTACAAAGTCGAACTCGGGAGATGATGATGCGTGATATGATTGTAAAAACCGATGATCATCAGAAATACCGTCATCACCAGCCAGATGGAATAAATAATCATCAGACGTTCCATTTTTTGCACATACATCACAATAAGATAAATAAAAAATATCCCCATCGCCAGCAGTGCTAAATATTTCAGACCGTCTGTAACTGATTTGGCCCATAGCAAGGAAACAAGGCCATATAAAAACCAAAAGGCGAAAAAGAGCAAAATCCCTTTTACTTGCAGCCCGCTCCACCTTTCAATATGTGTTCGGCTCCGCAGTACCCCCACAAGATGGAGGCAGCCGGCGGCAATGAGCAAAAGCCGATAAAGAAACAAACTAAAGAATCCAAGATGAATCGCGAAAAAAGCATTATTTAAAAAAGTGCAGGCAATCAAAATATAGATGACGGCCATAAACAGCTGTTCTTTTGTTGTAAATGATGCTGCAAGCGTCAGCGCAAACAGGCCGATAGCCAATACAGCGAGAACGGCAGCCATCTGCATAATACCTGTATCTGTGCGGATGGCTCCCAGCAATAGGACGATCCCCAATATGACAGCGGCCAGTAACGCAAGCGTATGAACCGCTGAACGTTTGATACTCACATGCTTAACCCCTTTCCTGATGTTTCAGGAGCCGGCGGCCGAGCCTAAGCAGCCGGCACTTCAAACAAGTAACCCTTTTTCTTTTTATAAATTGACACTCCCCAAATCCTTAGCCAGTTCTTCCATTGGCAAAGCCGGAAAGTAGCGGTCGGAAGGTTCTGTTCCCCGAACCGCAGGACGGCCGATGGAGTGATAAATGTATCCCGCAGCCTGCATTTCTTCGAGTGAAAATATATTTCTGCCATCGATGATGATTGGCTGTTTTAAAAGCATTTTTGCTTTTACAAGCTCCATTTCTTTTACTTCCGGCCAATCGGTCAAAATAAGGCATGCGTCGGTTCCATCCATCGCAGCATACACATCTGTGTAATACTCGGTCTGGTCGCCAAGGACTGCTGATGCCTCCGGAATGGCAATCGGATCATATGCTTTCACTTGTGCGCCCAGCTGCTGCAGCATTGGAATGATATCGAGAGCTGGAGCGGACCTCACATCGTTTGTATTTGGTTTGAAGGCCAATCCGAGCACGGAAATGGTTCTCCCTTTTATGCTTCCCATCACAGTTAAGAGCTTATCTACAATGTGAACGCGCTGCTTTTCATTTGTCTCAATGACGGCTTCTATGAGCTTAAATGGATAACCGGCCGTTTTGGCAATTTGAAGCAGTGCGGTTGTATCCTTAGGAAAGCAGGAGCCGCCAAACCCAATACCCGCTTTCAAGAACTTTCTGCCGATCCGGCTGTCGAGCCCGACGCCGTCAGCAACGTTTGAGACGTCCGCGCCGACTCGCTCGCAAATGTTCGCGATATCGTTAATAAACGAAATCTTTGTAGCCAAAAATGCATTTGCAGCATATTTAATCATCTCTGCACTTTCTAAATTCGTTTTAATAACAGGAGCATGAAAAGGCTGATGCAGTTCCTCTATGATGGAAGCGGCTTTATGACTGGTTGACCCAATGACGGCACGCTCCATATTCATCGTGTCATGAATCGCTGAGCCCTCCCGAAGAAATTCAGGGTTGGATACAACATCAAAGGAGCATCTTCCCTTCGAAGCTTTTTGAATGATAGATTGAACCAGTTTTCCGGTACCGACTGGGACTGTGCTTTTATTGACAATGATTTTGTAGCCGGTGAGATGTTCACCGATCGTTTTCGCAGCCGCTTTGACGTACGTTAAATCAGCTTCGCCTGTTTTAGACATCGGGGTCCCGACTGCAATATAAATAATGTCTGAAGCCCGAATGGCAGACGGAATATCGTTAGTAAAAAACAGACGCTGTTCTAACACATTTTTTTCAACTAAATCTGCAAGTCCTGGTTCATAGATTGGGATTACTCCGTTTTTCAGACTTCTGATTTTTGATTCGTTGATATCACAGCAAATCACTTTATTTCCGATTTCCGCAAAGCAGGTGCCTGATACGAGTCCTACATATCCTGTTCCAATGACAGCAATTTTTTTCACAGCCCTCATCCCTCTCCTGTAAATTCATCTTCCTATTTATATTGGTCGCAGTTACTTACGATTAAACAGGTGTTTTCAGAACCATCTGATACTGATCATGCAGCGCCCTAGCATTTTTCCCGGCGTCATATTGAGTGTGAATGATTTGATATAATTCATCTGCCACTTCCGGCTGCCATATTTGATCTTGTGCGTATAAAGAGATCGTGCTTGCTAAGGCTTGAGCTGATTTCGGTTCAATCAGCAAATGCCGGTGCTTTCCGAATAATGAAGCCACTCCACCGACATCTGTACAGATGACAGGAACCCGCAGTGCCAGCGCCTCGATCACAACTGTCGGCATTCCTTCGCTATAAGAAGGGAGCACAAACATATCTGCGGCGAGCAAATACTCTCTCACCCTGTGATTCGGCACTTGGCCTGTTACAATATGTCCCTTTTGCATCAGCAAAGATTTTGCAGGACCGTCTCCGACAAAAACGGCTCGAGGCGCTTCGTCCATCATCTCAATGGCTTCTGACAATTCAAAAATGCCTTTTTCCTTAACGAGCCTGCCCACATAGACAGCAAGGCGCTGGTCAAGCGGGAGCCCGAGGTTTTTTCTGATTTCTTCTTTTGTCTGATCATTTTCCTGAAAACGGCTGAGCTGTATGCCGATCGGCAAAACCGTACTGTCAAAGCCAGAAAGTTTTTTGGTTTCTTCCTGAAGCTTTTCGCTGACTGCAAGAACTGCGGATGCGGAACCAATCGCAGTTTTGAAGGCTTTAAACGCGCCTTTGCTGTAGTGAGGATAGACATTCACATCACTTCCATGCAAAGTTAAAATATACGGAATCCCGATTGTCTTTGACACGACTGCCGCAGCCCCGCCCGATGGCATAGCAAAGTGCGCATGGATCAGATCAGGGTTCAAGTCATGCTGTTTAACGGTTTTTAAAACAGCTGCCCCAATGCGCCGGTGTGGCTGAGCCCATTTCAGCTGGCCGGGAACAGCGGGATAGAAAGGCCGGTAAACCGGGATTCCTTTCCGTATTTCATATTCTGGTCTGGCATCCTTTTTTCGGTATGCCTTTTTCAGCATACGGACAGGCGCAGGGTGAAAAGGTCTTGGGCATATCACAGTGATATCCAGCCCGAGCTTCAGCAGCTCTTGCACCTGTGTTTCATGAAACACACCCTCGCCGGGTTTCAGACTGCTTGGATATACGCTTGTGATCCACAAAATCTTCATGACAAACGTCCTTTTCTTAGTAGTTTGCTTTTCATCTGAGGGTACGCTTTACCCAAAAGAAAGAGATAGCAGAGCGCCCCGGCAGCCACTGAAATTGCCAGCCTCATTTCCGCCTGCAAGCTGAAGCGTTCTGTTCCTAAACTCGCGCCGAACGCGATAACGGCCATACCCGCTGTGATCAGAAACGGCTTCATAACGGCTTTAAAATAAGCTGAAAGATTGAGCTTAATGACATATGCCAGCAGCCAGCGACCGATTAGAAAATTGAAAACGCTGATGACGGCATATACCCAAGCGACAGTCAGAAGATTGCCCGTCTGAACAGCTGCAAACAGCGACAAACCATACAGCAGCATGACGCCGGAGTCCCAATAAAAAGCCAAATCCGCTCTTCCTTTAGCAAGAAGCACAGAACCATTCGGATTCATCAGCACCCTGAGTATCCCGACGATGGCAAGAACATTCAGAACAGGGACAGCAGCAAGCCATTTTTCTCCGAAAACAGCTGCGATAAAGGCGTCTGACACGGATACGAGCCCGATTAACAGCGGGAACGATACAAGCGCAAGCATTTTTGTCATATTTAGAAAGCCTTCTCTGATCACGCTGTTTTCGTATTTGTTTTTGGCGAAAATGGGAAACGCGACCCGTGTCACAATCGGATTAATTTTCAAAACCGGAATGGTGACAATCTGGTAGGCAAGATTATAAATGCCCAGCGCTTCGGCACCGATAAACCGGCCGATTAAGATCATATCGATGTTCGCCCCCAGCCTGTTCACAAGACGGGATGAAAGCTGAAAGGCTCCAAAGGAGAAGAACTCTTTCATTCCCCTTAGATCAAAAACAAAGGATGGACGCCATTTTTTTTGGTATACAGCCCAGAATAAAATCCCTTTACTGGACTGCAGCAGCACCTGAGAAACCACGTACGCCAAAATCGCATCCGTCATAAAAACCGCTATCGCTAAATATCCGAAGGACAATACATTTGAAAAAATCTCTATTTTGCTTAACGTATTAAATTGCAGCTCCTTCTGCAGCATATACTGGTACTGCTGTCCGATCGGAGCTACCAAAAACATAATCCCCAAAATCCTGATGAGAAACACTAGCTCTTCTCTTTGATAAAATCCCGCAATGACGGGACTGCACACATATAAAAGCACAAACAGCAAAATGCCGGTCATAATGTTCAGCCAATACAATGTTGACAGCTGGCGCTCCGTGGCGTCATCTCTTTGAATTAACGCGGCGCCAAAACCCATATCAAGCACAATCTGGGCGAATATTGTAACCGTTGTGATCATGCCGACGAGTCCAAATTCCGTTAAGGTCATCATATTTCCAAGCAAGGCAAACTGAACGATTTGAATGATTGTAATACAGATTGTTGAAACACTTGTCCACTTTGCGCCGCTCATGATTTGTTTTGTAATACTTGGCATCATATTCCCTACTTCTTTTTAAGCTCAGTTTGATGGCGAATGCAGATGTTTATCTTGCACCATCACCTGTCAAGACTACTTTACAAGTTTTTAACATAATTTTTAATTCCAACATGAAAGTCAGATTGCGAATGTAATATAAATCAAATATAAGCTTTTCCTTCGGCGTCATGTCGTAACCGCCGTTCACCTGCGCCCAGCCGCTCAATCCCGGTTTGACAGCCAGACGCTGTGTAAACCCCGGAATCTCATTCTGGAACTTTTCCGTAAACACTGGACGTTCCGGGCGAGGTCCAATCATGCTCATATCGCCTTTCAGCACATTAAACAGCTGAGGAAGCTCGTCAATTCGCGTTCTTCTGATAAATGCTCCAATTCGTGTCACCCGCGGATCCTGCTTCTGCGCCCAAACCGCACCAGACTTCTCGGCATCTATTTTCATGGAACGAAGCTTATAAAGCTTAAAAGGTTTCCCGCCTTTTCCTACACGCTCCTGCGTATAGATGGCAGGCCCCGGCGTCTCCAAACAAATCAATATTGAAAATACCGCAATCATTGGCAGCGCAACCACCAATCCAATCAGCGCAAACCAAATATCCATCACGCGCTTTACTGCCAAATAACGAGCCGTTTTTTCAGATAATGCAAATGATGCTTGCTGCACTGAGAATTTGCGACTCACATTCATGCTTTTTTCTGCACCCACTGACACACACCTCACGATTTGTTTGGGATGTTATGATGACCTATGCCAGTCAGTTTAGCAGACGGATGTTAATTGGTTGTAAATGGATTGTTAAGAAGTGTGAATTACGTGTTTTTTCTGATAAATTATATTAATGTTCTTTATCATTTTATGTACAAGCCCTTGTTTTAATCATTTAAACGATAAAAAAAAAGAGACAAATCTGTTATTTAGATTTGTCTCTTTTTTTTTATCTATAATATGAAACTGTACCATCATGAATAGCTTGGGCGGCTTTATCTTTATAAACTGCTTGTTTCAGTTTACTTGCGTCGGCTGCATTTGTGATGAAAGCAGTCTCAACTAAAACGCTTGGCATTTTAGAATATTTGATAACATAGAATCCGGCTTGCTTGACTCCACGGTCTCTTGTCCCGAGATTAGCTGCAAGTTTCGGCTGAATTTGATCTGCTAATCGTTTGCTCTTTGTTGCCTGATATGTTGTGTCATAATAGGTCTCACTGCCATTTGGAGATGAGCTATCGTTGGCATTCGCATGAATACTGATGAACAAATCAGCTTGGGCAGAGGCTGCCTTACTTACTCTTTCCTGTAAAGAATAAAACGTATCATTAGATCTCGACATTACCGGAAGAGCACCAGAAGCATTTAGCTTCGTATTGACTCTTTTCGCTATATCAAGGTTTACCTCTTTCTCAAGCAGTCCATTTCCTACTGCTCCCGAGTCTTGATCTCCATGGCCTGGATCAATAAAAATTGTTTCACCTACAACAGGATTCTTTAGCTGATTAGCTACTTTAGTGCTTATAGCTGGAGTGTTTCCGATAATCGTAAAGTTTGACATGTTTTTGCTGCCGATAATTTTTCGTGCGCCGCCAGATAAATTTTCACCATTAGTCAAAATAAGAGATTGCTTGTTCTTTGCTGCCAGAGTGGCTCCTGCAATTGAATCTGGATAACTAAAACCATTACTTACATATACTGTGCTCGTTGACAGGTTTAGTTTTTGTACAATATTAGCAGCAAGCTCGTACCTGTTTGAACCGCTAATTCTTGTAGGAGAAGGCAACTTGTTATACACCGTATTATTAATACTTCCGGTACCTCCTGCAACCACAGTACTTGTAATTCTCTTATCTTTCATCACTGCTGTTGTCGCACTATTTATAGAGGTTTTGTTTGTAAACAGAATAGGATAGCCATTTTTAGCTGCATAAGGGATGATCCCTGGAGCATCAGCATATAAAAACCCATTTAAAATGACAGCTTTTGAGGTTGCGTTCATTGCTCTTGCGACCCGTGCAGCTGTATCATAGCGATTACTTCCAGCAATTCGTTTAATACTGATGCCTAAGCTTTTGATCTGATTGGCAGTATTAGAGGAAACAGCTGGCGTACCACCTACAATAATCACATTTTTTGTTCGCATTTCTTTTAGCCTTGTTTTCGTCTCAGAAGAGAGCTTATCAGCATTTGTGTAAAGCAGCGGTGCATTCTTCTGATAAGCAAGAGGTGCCGCTGAAATGGCATCTGCGTATGAACTTCCGCCAACAATAACCGCTGTACTCGCTGTTGAGTACATCTGCTTTGATATTTGAACTGCAGTACCGTACCTATTACTTCCTCCGACTCTTTTAACCGAATTATCGGCCAATGCTGTTGGTACAAAAAGAATGAGTCCCAGAAAACACATTGTTAGGACTTTTATATAAGAGCGCAATTACTTTTCCTCCTTAAATGGCCTTTAGCACCTTAAAATAATTAATAACTTGTCAGAGTTGTCCCAGGATAGTAAAATTTCAAAATTGAACTATATGAATCTCCTGCTTCTGCTCTTGCCTTAGCTCCATATTGACTCATTCCGATGCCGTGACCGTAACCTTTGCCGCTGATTGTGTACTTTGAATTATCTTTTTTTACAGTCACATAAGTACTTTTAAAAACAGTTGCACCAATCATTGTTCTTAGCTGAGTTGTCGGAACAGTGATGGTTGTAATTTTACTTAAGTTGTAGGAGCCAGTACTGCTTTTAACAAAATACTTAACTTTCATAGATGCTGTTTTTGCACGTTGCCCCTGTGTTGTACCGCTAAAGCTCAAATCTTCTATACTCGCAATTTTTACAGAAGCTGCTCCTGTTTCTTTATTTTTCAAGATCCAATTTTTAACTCCGGATAACCTCGCAGCATCAGTTTCAGTTGCTGAAGACCACCAAGAAGATGGCTTATTTAAGTCAAGCGAATTCGTGTCAAGCTGTTGTTTTGAGAGTGCAAGCGTCCAGCCTATTTGAGGATCCTTAGAATCTTTCTTCGCAATTAAGTAAGGTACACTTGATGACCAGACTTCGTTGCTCGCTTCTGTATAACCCCCATTGCTTGAAGAATAAGTTGCTGTTATAAGAGATCCGTTATATTTCAGAACTTTTCCTTTTGTCTGCTCAACCGCTTTATTGGTGTTTGAATTCCAACTATATCCTCCATAAACTTGAAAAGCTGTTGTATCAGGTACAGTAGTTCCCGTTTTTGTTATGGAGTAGGTTCTCGCAGCCACAGTCTGTGCTTTTAGGGCTTCAAGTGACCAGCTTGCAGGCATTTCATTTGGAATAACCCCTTTTAAATAATCCTCAAATGGAATATTTTCGTTAACCGGTCTGATATATTTAGTAGATTCAATAGAGAAATTAACCGTTCCAAGATACTGATTCCCGTTAAGACTTATTCTGTTAGAAGTCGAGTACTTTTCAGGTTTAATCCTCAGAGAGTTACTATATGTTTTTATATTTTCGAGATTTAATTTCCCATTGTTGATTTTCAGAGTATAGTTGCTTCCGCCGGCTAAATAAAATTCATCGGCAAGTGAATTTTCGACTTCTGCAGAAATTGAACTGGTGCTTCCAATAAAGTCGTATGCATATGTGGCTTTTTCTTTTGTTATGCTTTTAGCTGCCGCAGGAACACTATCTTGTTTAATAAATAAAATTTGGCTGTTTTTCTTCGCAGCAAGCGAAGCACCTACTAATACGTCTGCGTACTTTGTTCCGTTCGTCATTACGACTTTATCAGCCTTCAACTTTAATTGTTTAATAATATTTGCTGTGAGTTCATATCTGGTTGATCCAGGTATCCTCTGTACAGTTGAAGTTTTTTTTATTTCATTTTCTACACTGTCACTGACACTAAATGAACTGCCGATTATAATTACTTGTTTTGGCAAATCATAATCCGGAAGTTTATCCTTGTCAGTAAGCAAAATAGGATATCCCTGTGCTGCAGCATAAGGAGCTATGGCTAACGCATCTTGAAATACCTTTCCGGTTACAACGATAGCTTTATCATAGCTGCCCATCTGTTTAGCGATATTCTCAGATAATACATATCTATTTTTTCCGCTTATCCTTTTAACTGAGCCATATGTTTTCAGCTTGTTTTCTACATCTTTTGAAATGCTGCGTGCTCCCCCAATGACTAAAATATTGTCCGGGTTAAATTTAGCGATTTGTTTTTCAGTAGTTTTCGTTAACGTATCAGGCTGAGTAAATAAGATTGGTGCATCTAGTTTTTTTGCTAATGGGATAACAGGCAATGCATCAATAAATATATCCCGATTTACCAAAATAACTGTATTAGGATTTTTCCACTGACTGCCGGATGCAAGAGTCGCGGTTTCATATCGTGAAGCACCTGCAAAACGATCTGTTACAGCAACATTATCTCCAGTTACTTTATAAAATCCTGTTGGGGATAGACTGATACTTGATTTATTACCGATATAGTTTGACAATTTGACTGAAATGTTTGAGTCTGCTGCAAAAGTTACTGTTGGAATAAATAGTAAGATTGCAGCAAGTGAACATACGATCAAGCGTTTGCAAGAATTCAAGATTTCAGGTTCCTCCTCATATCTTAGTTGGTACGTTCAATATCTTTTAACAGAAGTTGACCCTCGCCATTTTCTTCATATTTCACCGTAACTTTATCGCCATTATTGAATTTTTCAAGCTCACTTGTTGATTCTTCAGTAATATCAAGAACAACTGGCTCGTTATCTACAGTTACTTCAATTGTGTGGGTATCTGCTAAACCTACATAAACACCCTCTGCTGTTTCGATGTTACTGTCTGTTGACACATCTTCACCTTGGCTCTTTTGATTATCAGCCCCGCAACCTGCAAGGAGCAGTATAAAGAACATTAAACCAATCAATTTTTTCATTTTTCTCACCTCATTATGTTTTATCGTCAGTCATTTAATATTTTAAAGAAAAATTAAGAAACAGTGAAACTTTTTTTTATAAAAATCGACTATTATAGGATTTTGTTTCTTCTATTAAAAAGAGTTGTATTTACTGGAAATTTCAATCATAATCAAATTAACTGAACAGATGGGGTGCAAAGAATGAGAAGTAAACGCAGAAAAAAGAAAAAAACTTTATTACTGACGATATTAACCATTATTGGAATCCTTGTGTTAGGGACAGGCGGTTATGCATACTACTTATGGCATAAAGCCGCTTCAACCGTGGCAAGTATTCATGAAAGTATTGATAAATCCAAAAAGAGGGATACAGAGGTTAATATTAATAAAAAAGACCCGTTTTCTGTTTTAATTATGGGGGTGGATGAACGTTCAGGCGATAAAGGACGCGCCGACACGCTCATTTATATGACCGTTAACCCAAAAACGAACACCACAGATATGGTCAGTATTCCCCGTGATACATATACAAAAATTATCGGAAAAGGCACGATGGATAAAATCAACCATTCGTACGCATATGGCGGTACACAAATGACAGTTGACACGGTTGAGAACTTCCTCGATGTTCCGGTCGATTATTTTGTAAAAGTCAACATGGAAAGCTTTAGAG
Source organism: Bacillus sp. V26 (assembly GCF_034296245.1). Classification (NCBI taxonomy): domain Bacteria; kingdom Bacillati; phylum Bacillota; class Bacilli; order Caryophanales; family Bacillaceae; genus Bacillus; species Bacillus sp. V26. The sequence goes on from NZ_JAXKQF010000003.1 coordinate 159,192, forward strand.
ACGTGGTTGATACACTCGGCGGCATCACAGTTAACAGCACATTTGCGTTCAGCTATGACGGTTATTCATTCGGCAAAGGAGAAATCACACTGAACGGAAAAGAAGCATTAGCGTATACACGAATGAGAAAAGAAGATCCAAGAGGAGATTTCGGACGTCAGGACCGTCAGCGCCAAGTGATCGAAGGAATCATTAACAAAGGGGCAAATATTTCTTCCGTTACAAAGTTTGGAGATATGTTTAAGGTCGTTGAAAATAATGTGAAAACCAATTTGACGTTTGATAATATGTGGGATATCCAGTCCGATTACAAAGGCGCCCGAAAACATATCAAGCAGCACGAACTGAAAGGCGAAGGCACAAGAATCAAAGACGTCTATTACTATAAAGCAGATGAGAGCGAGCTAGCAGACATCACAAATGAACTGAAAGAAAGCTTAGAAAGCTAAAACAAAAAGAAGCTTCGCACCTATGTGCAAAGCTTCTTTTTTATTTACCCGTAAAAGAGTCCGGATGTTCATTCCGATATCCGTAGTGAAACAGCAATTCCTCTACAATCCGGCGGGAGGCCTGTCCATCACCATACGGATTTGAAGCATAGGACATTTTCTGATACTCATCCGCGTCAGTTAAGAGCTCTTTTGCAAGCTGATAAATGTTCTCCTCATTTGTCCCCGCAAGTTTAAGCGTTCCTGCTTCCACTCCTTCAGGGCGCTCAGTCGTATCTCGAAGCACAAGAACCGGTTTCCCGAGCGATGGCGCTTCTTCCTGCACTCCGCCGGAATCAGTCAAAATGAAATGGGATTTTGCCGCAAAGTTATGGAAGTCAATCACTTCTAAAGGCTCAATCAGATGCACTCTGTCAGAGTCGCCAAAATGCTTTTGAGCCGCTTCCCGGACAACAGGGTTAAGGTGCACAGGGTAAACGACCTGTACATCATTATATTCCTCTACAATTCTGCGGATGGCCTTAAACATGTTTTCCATCGGCTCGCCTAAGTTTTCACGGCGATGAGCCGTCAGCAAAATCATCTTATCCTCACCAACCTGGTCAAGGACAGGGTGTGAATAACCTTCCCTAACTGTTGTGCGAAGCGCGTCAATCGCTGTATTGCCCGTTACAAAAATAGAATCGGCTTTTTTGTTTTCTTTTAACAAGTTGTCTCTTGCCTGTCCTGTCGGTGCAAAATGCAAATCAGCAATAGCACCGGTCATTTGGCGGTTAAGCTCTTCAGGAAACGGAGAATATTTATTGCCTGTGCGAAGACCGGCCTCTACATGCCCGACAGCAATTTGATGATAAAACGCGGCAAGGCTTCCGGCAAATGTCGTCGTCGTATCACCGTGGACAAGCACTATATCAGGCTTGATGTCTTTAAACAGCTCGTCCAATTTCACAAGCGCATTTGACGTAATTTCTGCCAGCGTCTGCCGCTCCTTCATAATGTTCAAATCGAAATCAGGTTTTATCCAAAACGCTTCAAGCACCTGATCCAGCATTTGTCTGTGCTGGGCAGTCACCGTTACATAGGACTCTATTTCAGGATATTTTTTTAATTCAAGCACGAGCGGCGCCATCTTTATCGCTTCCGGCCTGGTTCCGAAGACGGTCATGACTTTTAATTTTTTCATAATTGTCACCTGGTTTCTGCAAAAATAAAATCATACCCCTTATTCTACATGAATTTGTTTCATTTTAAATCATTTCCTATTCACTTATTCATGGTCAAGTGAACTTTATTGCTAGGGAACTTAAGGATAAAACTTGTTTAAAATTGGTTTATCCTATATCATAAAAAATGTGTGAAAACACAATGAACAGGGTAAATAGAAAATAGTTTTAGTCATAAATATTTTCGTTAATAAGGAAGGTGCCTTTAAATGAAAAAAGTACGTAAAGCGATAATTCCAGCAGCAGGACTAGGAACGCGTTTTCTCCCGGCTACGAAAGCAATGCCGAAAGAAATGCTTCCTATCGTAGATAAGCCAACCATTCAATACATAATTGAAGAAGCTGTTGAGTCCGGTATTGAGGACATTATTATTGTAACAGGTAAAAGCAAGCGTGCGATTGAGGATCATTTTGATTACTCTCCTGAGCTTGAAAGAAACCTTGAAGAAAAAGGAAAGATTGAACTCCTTGAAAAAGTGAAAAAATCTTCTAATCTGGCTGACATCCACTACATCCGCCAAAAAGAGCCTAAAGGACTTGGACATGCTGTGTGGTGCGCGCGTAACTTTATCGGCGATGAACCTTTTGCTGTTCTGCTTGGAGACGATATTGTTCAGGCGGAAAAACCAGGATTGCGCCAGTTAATGGATGAGTATGAAAGAACACTTTCTTCTATTATAGGTGTTCAGCAAGTGCCTGAAGAAGAAACTCACCGCTACGGTATTATCGACCCGCTGACAAGTGAAGGCCGCCGTTACCAGGTGAAAAACTTTGTTGAGAAGCCGTCTAAAGGTACAGCACCTTCTAACCTTGCCATCTTAGGCCGTTACGTATTTACGCCTGAGATCTTTATGTACTTAGAGGAGCAGCAGGTTGGCGCAGGCGGAGAAATTCAGCTGACAGACGCCATTCAAAAGCTGAATGAAATTCAAAGAGTGTTTGCTTACGATTTTGAAGGCAAACGCTATGATGTTGGTGAAAAGCTTGGCTTTATCACAACAACTCTTGAATTTGCGATGCAGGATAAAGAACTCCGCGGACAGCTCGTTCCGTTCATGGAAAACTTATTAAACAAAGAAGAAATCTAAACAAAAAAGCTTGTAGAGAAAACGATGTTTTTTCTACAAGCTTTTTTGTTTTGTAATGTTTCTTTAGATTTTTAGCTGATTTCAAAAACAGAAAAAGAGCCCCCATCTACCTAGCCCTGCTTGGCTAGGTAGGTGGCAATCTTCTTCATGTTCTGGCATGTGGCTGTGAGGAGAAATTGTTCGCCTCACATTCCGTTTTCCCCTCAACCACAATAGCGAAGCCCGTGCAGCTGTTTTGAATTTGCAAAGCTGAGCTCTATTTTTTCCTGAAACAGACACACGATTTTGTCTGACCTTTTATTTGTGGCCCTCCCATACATGTCGGGTGATGACCTTCTGGCTATTCTTTGACCTTGTGCATTGTTCAAGCAATGGGCATCCGGAACAGGTTTCAGGATTTGATTTATGTGACCGGTAGCCTTTTCGGTCAGTTATTGAGTATGTAAGTGTTTTTTGATTTGGACAAATGTATCTGTCTTGTTCACTGTCATAATGAAATTTCAATTTTGGAAACAAGCCGATGGCAGGGTGATAACGTCTATGTGCAATCACACCAAAGATTCTGCCGTTCAGATAATCCTTTACAGATCGGAATCGTTAAATATCCGGAATCAAGGGCGACGGCTTCTACTTGAAAACCAAATCGTGCGATTTGGTGATCTAACCGGTCAAGACTAAGGCACAGAATCATGGACATTTCCAGGTGTGACATAGGCATCGGTGATCATGTTGTATTTCATATCCGTTGTGCGTTTGTTTTCCCGATACAGATATCCACTATCCGGATCAGTTGTACTGTGGAGGATCTCTTTTTCAGCTCTAACCTCCTCTTTGGCCATCAGTGGCTTTTTTACGTGTTCCTCCCGACCTTCTTGGATGGCTTTATTTAAATCTTTGATATAGTTTTGTATATCCTGTTCAATCGTTTTTCTAGTGTATTTATGCTTATTGGCATTTGCTTTAAGCTGAGTGGAATCGGCATAGGACAACGTCCGCCCACCATGTCATGATTGATGGCCTAAAGAACGATCTCATCAAAAATGTCTTGAAAGATGGAACCTTTCTCGGTTAAAGAAATTGAAAGAACTGGTGAATATTGTAACAGATGTTAAGTTTTTTCACTTTTAAAAAGTAAAGAGAAGTTCCGCAGAACTTCTCCCAACATTTTGAAGTGTCAATATAGAGCAAAACCAAGCTTATTTAGCAACTTTACTTTTGTCTAATTGCAAAATAGCATTATAAATACGATTCCGATTATTTTTATCAGTATATGCAAAAAAGTTATCTACTCTTTTTCTATACTTATCTTCCATACGACTATCATTTTTCATATAATAGATAACTTTATCAACTAAACTATTATGATCTTCTATTACATCACCAAAGCCCATTTTCTTATAATCATAGTAATCAAGTTTAAAATGGTATGACTTTTCGTATTGATAATAGATCACAGGCTTTTTCTCGTATGCAAAATCAAATGCAACGGATGAAAAATCAGTAATCATTATATTAGAAGAATTAAATAACATTTGATAGCTGCTATTATAATCTGCAAACTCTACATAATCGTGCTTTTCAAAATCTACAATCTGTTGTTGAATGTCCGGGTGCGGGAAAAAGGTTATCTTATAATTATTATTCTTAGCAAATTCGATTAGCCGTTCATCATTAATCAAAGCATTATACCTAGCAAAGTATTCACTTTCTTTAAATTTCGGATTGTACGGTCTTACTCCTTTTGCCTGATCTTTAGGTAATACAATATCTTTTCTCCATGTAGGCATTATTAGAAGCTGCTTTTCCCCTTCACTCTTCTTAAGATTATCGTATCTCGGAAATCCACCCAAAAAGATATTTTCTTTTTTATAATTGTAATTTCCTTTCACAATAGACCGATATTCAGGTTTCGCTGAAGTGACTAATAATTTGATATTCTTACTGTATTTGTTTAACCATTCAGAATGATCTGCCATTGTTATTCCATGCTGTAAAAAGACAAACTCAAAATTAAATAAATCTCTAAAATAAATTTCCATATTAAAAAATGGATTTACAACCCATATATCTGCATGTGTCGATATTACCTTGGAAGAGGATAAGGTTAAAATTTTATGTCTAAAAGATCTGTATGGTATAACCTTTCCGTATTTTTTAATTCTGCCATAATCCTTGCTATCTTTTTTTATTACAAAGTATTTTTTTACCCCATCATTCTTGTTGATTGCATATTTAAAGAGGTGCTCGGCATTATCATCAGCTTTATCTTGTCTGTCTATGAATAACCATACTGGTTTTCTGTTAAATATAGTGAAAACATGGTGTGCCATCCTTGCCACCATTGCCTTCTTAATAGCTGATTTTCGTTTCTTTGATTTCCCACCTGATTTATGAAGGGATTTTAAGAAACGAAACTCTTTTATAAATCTATTTTTAACATTGTTTTTTTCGAACATTAATTTTTTATAATTATAATAAAAGATATAATCTTTTTTAGCTGCATAAGAATTATATAGAACATTTGACAAACCTGAATACTTGAAAAAGCGAAGTTTTGTCATCTTTCTTTTTTTACCCTTTGTTAGAAAAAATTCGATATGCTGATTGTCTGCTAGATAGCTTTTGGGAATATCTATAGAGAAACCAGGATATTTTTTTATTACTTCTCCTAAACTTATATAATCATTATGCTGTCTTTTTATATTCTTTGCTTTTATTTTTGTTTCTCCAATTTTAGCATAAAAATTAAAACCTTTAGAATTAAACAGAGAGCTCCAAAAACCTTCTATGTGAACAGAATCCTCATTTTCTTCTAAAATCTCAATAGTTAGTGTTTGATCCGATAATTTCGAAACAATTTTTCCTTCTCTGTATAAATAATAATCCTGTTCAGTTTCTCTTTCATATACATACCTACTATAATTTTCACCGTGTTTTATTTTTAAAGCATGATATAGATAGAAATGGCTGACGCTTTTTGTATCAATGATGACATCGTCGTCAATATACGACAATACCTCTCGAATCAATGTTAAAAATTCGCAGTATTCATTTTCATCTAAAGGTGTTTCACTAATATCCTTAATCAATAATTTCCACTTCAAATCATGCATAACCATGTATTGAAGAAACAAAGGTATTTTCTGTTCATTATTTTGGGTGATATCGATTAAATTCTTGGAGAAAGTGATAAGTGAATGGTTAAACCAATTCTTATTTGCTTTAGCAGTCTGCATGGCAGACGATCCATCTTCTCTAACTCTATAATGGTATTTTGCCTCCTTAACCAGACCATACTTTTTCTTGTGCGATATAATTAAATTAACTAGTTTGGCATCTTCACCTATTTTACAATTTTCATCAAACCTGATATTTTTCAAGGCATCTTTTTGTATAAATGTAGAACAGCAATGAGTTATTATATGATGTGGTTCTTTTTCTACATCCAATATTCTCGTAGAAGAGAACTTATTATTTAGATTATGTTCTCCAGTTCTTCCTTCTTCAAAAAAAATAGGGATTGCTACAATATCAATTTGATTCTTATGTTGGTTAAAGAAGGTTAAAACATTTTCGAATGTTTCTTCTGAAACTAAATCATCCGGATCCAAAAATTGAATATATCTTCCTTCAGCATACTTTAAACCATAATTTCGGGCACTGCTCACTCCACCATTCTGTTTCTTTACATATACAATGTTTTTCGGGTATTTTTGAGCATATTCTTTACAAATGACTTCACTTTTATCTGGGCTATCATCATTCACAAGTATTAACTGAATATTCTCGAAACCTATAGTCTGGTTAATGACGCTTTCTATAGCATCAGTTAGATATAACTCAACATTATAAATCGGCATTATAACACTGAAATCATAGTTAAAACTCTTTTCGTTCATAAAAGATTGCTCCTAACAAAATGTTTATATGAATAAGAATCCGGGTAAATAAATGTAAAAAACAAAGATAGTGCAGTGCTAAATTTTCGAAAAAACTTGATTAATTTAGTAAAATTTATAAAAAGCATTCCTTACCTATTTTTTAAAAATCCTTGTAAACAAACTTTTAAAAATGTTTACATGGTTAAGTTCTAAAGCATCATTTGGTGTTTTTAGGACAAAGTCAAATGCAAAGGCCCAAATTGGTATTTCAACAACAAAACCAGCATGTCTAAAATCTCTTAATTTATATCCCCATACTTCAATTGTTTTTTTAAGTTCTTCTCGTTTGCATTTTTTTAATCTATTAAAATATTTTATATATACTCTGTCATTTTCTTTCATCTCATAATACTGGTTAATAAAGTGCCCTGTTAATTCAAGCCTAAGCCCTTTTATTTTTGTCGAAGTAACAGTACATGAACTTTGTAATACTCTTTCTTTTTTTATATTTTCAAGAGGTTCTATATTCGCTTCTAATAAGTGAAACATAAATTCTTTATAGTACATTGGCATATCTTGTTCTTTTATAAATTGCGGATCAATAAATTTTAAAATTTTAATAAAGTCATCAACAAAAACTTTTTGTTCTTGTTGATCTAAAACAGACTTATAAATATCTCTATAGTTCGGATATAAAAACAGTTTCATATGATATACAATTAAAAATTGCAAATAAGGCAGAACTATATCATATTTTTTTATTGAATCCATCAACAAAGTCATGTAACATTCATTCAACAAATATGTGTACCTTTTTTTGTTAAACCATGAACGATCAACTAATGAGTTCTGTTCTTTTCGTTTTCTATAAAAATACTTTCCTTCTGCGACTGCTCCGTATCTTTTTTCTTTCAGCAATAACTTGTTAAAAAAGATAGCGTCTTCCCAAAACTTTATAGATTCATCAAACAGGGCGATACTATTTAGTATACGTCTTCTGTAAAAAGTGCCGCCAATATAAAAATGAATAGCCTTATAATCGTTGAGAATATTTATAACCCTTGTTCCTTTTTCAAATCTATTATTTAATTTATGTTCGCCTTCTTTTTCACCTGTGTAATAAACAGGTAATACCGCAACATTTACATCTTCGGAATCGCAAAAAAAATTATAAACACTTTGCAGCGCATTTTGAGAGAATGCATCGTCTGAATCAAGAAAACCAATGATCTTAGATTTTTCACTCACATTTGATAACCCACAATTTCTTGCAGTAGAAGGTCCGGAATTTTCAATTCTCAAGATTTTAATATTATTAGGGTATAGATTTTTAAAGAATTCACAAATTTGAGGACTGCTGTCAACGCTGCCATCATCTATTAATATCAGTTCTATATTTTCCTTAAATCCAATTGACTGGTTAATGACACTCTCTATTGAGTCCCTTAAATAATACTCAGAATTATATATTGGTATTATGATAGAAAACATGTTAGTACCTCTTTATTTAGAAGTTAAAGGATCGTTTCAATTACTCTTTTAGAAGCCTTGCCACCTTCTAAATTACAAAATTCATTATAAAAATCCTCATTGTTATGATCTATATAAGGATTAAGTAACAACTCTTTTACTGTTTTTATAAGTTCTTCACTTGTTTGAACCAAGTTTCCTGGCGCTGTTGAAAATTAAAGTAACAACCTCTGATGGAGTCTCAATAGCCGGAAGATCATATACAAAAAATACAATGGTTTTTTTAGATTCATATAATCAAAAAAGACAGAAGAATAATCCGTAAATCAAGAGAGACCTTTAACAAAATCTTTATATTTTCCTAAATTAAATTGTTTTGAAACTAGATAATGCATTCTTAAAAGAATAATCACAGAGTCCCAAGTTCCCTCTTCATTTCCTCTAAATCAAATTGGAGTTTAAATTTATACTGGCCAACTTTCATAAAATTCATTGTCCCTCCAAGTTGGTGCATATAAAATAATTTTTTTATCTTCCCCAATTCCTAACTCTTGTTTTATCTTTTTGATTAATGATTCTTTATTTGCAGAATAAAGAATGTCATTTCGCGGTTAACCAGTTTCCAAAATTTGTTTTTGGATTAAAATGCCCTTTTAAAAATCTCAGTGGAGTATGATTTGGGGAAATTAAATAATCCCATTTGCTGGCTTCCTGCACAAAATTCTGTTTATACTTTTCAGTTGTGGTACCGTCGTAAATTGCTCGGGGATTGTAGCTAAACTGTTTTCCAAGAATAGCTTTCAAATAAAATTAATTTATTGTTTATCGGCAGAAGAGCAAATATCTTAAACAGAACTGAATAAGTCCTAACTATTAAACTTCTGCATTTGGTTATAATAAAAGATTTCATCATTAACTCCTTAAAGACTGAAGATTTATATTTGTGCAAACAAGAAAAAAAGAAGCAACTGAATTTATTTTTCAAGCCTCTTTTAGTTAGTGCGTCTATAAACTAGCCATGTCTTTTTTGCTTTGGATAGTTGAGATGCCTTCTGTTCTCGGAAGGTAAATGACCTCACAATATTCCTTTAAGAACAAATTTCCCTTTCCAGTCATCACCGATGACGAATGTATCTATATTGTACTTTTTAATATCTGAGATTTTTTGTTCCCAGTTTTTTTCGGGAATGACTTCATTAACAAAATCGATTGTTTCCAAAATAAATTTCCGATGTTCATAAGAATAATGCAATTTTTTTTGTTTTTGCAGATTCAATTCAATCTGTAGATAATCCTACGATTAAGAAATCACCCTGATTTTTCACTCTTTCCAGCAACTTCATATGTCCGTAGTGAAATAAATCAAATATTCGTACGTTATCACTTCCTTCATTAGATAACATCACCTTCCAACCGTTTTCAACTGAGAGTACCAGAAAAAAATCAAAAAACTAACAGATTTTTAATCATTTCGACATATTTTTTACGAACCATTAATAATGAACAATAATAGCATAAGTTCCTATAAAAGTTAAGGCTCTTTAAAAATGTCAATCAACAGCATTTTTTGGTATCTACGTTGTATTGATGTATAAATTTTGCAGGCCTAATGTCTCGTCCATACTCATTATAACAAGTTTTCTTTTTGGGAATAATCGATTCTTTTGTCGCATTTTTAAGTAAAACGATTTTCTTTATGTGCATCATTTATTTTGTACGCTCTCCTCATATTAATACATCGTCAAAACGTGAAGGAATTGTAATGTGAATGTTAAAAGTCCCAAAAAATTTTTGTGGTAAGATAGAGTAAAATGTTTTCAGGCAAAGAGACTTTAATCAAACTATACGAATGAGACGTGTTTTTTATAGACATCTAGATGAAAAGGAGGGTTTATACAATACAAAAGCAAACCCATTAATCAATTAGATAAAGGAAAAACCGAACTTCTTGAAAAAGTGAAAAATGCTTCTAATCTGGCTGGCATTCACTAATATCCGCCAAAAGGAGACTAAAGGACTCGGACTCGCGGTCTGGTGCTCGCGCAACTTTATCCGATATGAGCCGTTTGCTTGCTTGGAAACGATATTGTTCAGGTAGAAACACCAGGATTGCGCTAATTAATGGGGGAAAACGAGTGAAGGCCGCCGTTATCAGGTGAAAAACTTCGTTGAGAAACCGCCTAAAGGCACTTCACCTTCTAATCTTGCCGTCTTAGGCCGTTACATATTCATACCTGAGATTTTCATGTGCTTAGAAGAACAGCAGGTTGGCGCAGGCGGAGAAATTCAGCTGACAGACGCCATTCAAAAGCTGAATGAAATTCAAAGAGTGTTTGCTTACGATTTTGAAGGCAAACGCTATGATGTTGGTGAAAAGCTTGGATTTATCACAACAACTCTTGAATTTGCGATGCAAGATAAAGAACTCCGCGGACAGCTCGTTCCATTCATGGAAAACTTATTAAACAAAGAAGAAATCTAAACATAAAAGGCTATTGGACATTCATCCAATAGCCTTTTATTATTTCGACATCAAGGTCAACGTATGCTCTTCATTATCAACTGCAAAGATCTGATTTGCTGTATTCACAAGAAAACGATTCTTGCTGCTGTCATACAATACATCTCCATCACTTAATGATAATGACGCTGGAGTAACGGGAGAAATGTTGTGAAAGATAAGCTGTGAAGCTTTATTATCTTCCAATACATAGCTGATCTTTTCATAATCAAAATCCAAAGTCTTTCTGCCGTCAGCTGTTTCTCCTTCTGTAAAGCCGTTCAGTTTCGATTGAATACTGTCACTGCTGTCTCCGAGGAACTTCAGGAAGTATTCATAGGAAGCTGCTGCGTTTTGCTGGACATGAGGTGTAAAAGCAGAAGCCGGCAATTCCGCCTTCTTCACATCAGTCGCAACAGCATTCTGCTTCACAAAATAAGAATGTCCGTCAAACTTAACTTTTGCTGCTTGTTTGCCTTTTGCGCTTACCGTCACTGCAGTACCGAAAGGCAGTGTAACACCGGCCTTCTTTTTCAGATCTTGGTCTTTATAGACTGTCACTTCTTCATCAGCTATAAAGCCTTTTTTATTCATTGCAGTTAGGCTTTCCTCCATCTTGCCCTTTGCATCGCTATGGTGATTCTTGACTTTATTCTGCGGAATAGCGCCAAACGAAGCAATCGTTCGAAGCGGAGCATCAAAGAACATCGTTCCCGCCATGAAGACTGTCAGAATAGACAAAATAACGATTTGAATAGCATTAGCCAGTGATTTTGGCTTTTTCTTCTTTTTGCGGAAACGGGCAAAAGCTTCAGGATCTTCTTTCTTGCGCTCTTCCGTCTGCTCTTTTTTATATGTTTCTTTTTCTTTTTTCGAGAGCTTATTAAACCAGTCAATAAATGCTTTGTACTCTTTCACAACGGTTTTTGTATCATCAAACATCCGAAGTTCGCCGTAATGCATCCAAGCAACGCGGTCACACATTTTCTCAATCTGGCCGATGGAATGGCTGACAAAGAAAATGGTTTTTCCTTGTTTTTTAAACTCATTAATTCTGTCTACACATTTCTGATAAAACGTTTGGTCTCCTACGGAGAGCGCTTCATCAATAATTAAAATATCCGGATCAATATGAACGGAAATCGCGAAACCGAGTCGCGATTTCATCCCGCTGGAATAGTTTTTAACCGGCTGATTAATAAAATCGCCAATCTCTGCAAATTCAACGATACTGTCATACATGTCATCAATTTCTTTATTGGTTAATCCCATCATCAAACACTTGAGCCGGACATTGTCCCGGCCCGTTAATTGATTATTTAAACCGGCCGCAATCGCAATCAGCGACGGCTGGCCGTTCATTTCAATTTCACCGCTGGTCGGCGGAATAATTTTAGCCAGCAGGTTAGACATGGTCGATTTCCCCGACCCGTTTATCCCTACAAAGCCGATTGTTTCTCCCTCATACACGTCAAAGGAGACATTCCGCACAGCAAAAAAACCATTATCCTTAGCCGGAAAAAACAATCCTTTAATCTTGTCCGATTGTTTTTTATACAAATGATACTGCTTTGAAACATTTCGAAACGAAACTTTTAGTTTCATCGTACAATCTCCTTACGTATTAAAGAAAGTCAACAAACTTGTCTCTGAATTTCATGTGCAGGATAGAACCTACTAACAATAAAAGGAACGTCATCAGCCAGAAATACAGCGTGTACTTCATATCTTGGAAAAACCATTGGCCGTCTAAGAAGCTGTTGCGGAACCCATCAATAATGTAGAATAGTGGATTCAGCTTCAAAACAGGTAATAATTCTGGATGATTCTGACCGAGTTTTGAATTGATATCCCAAAAAATTGGTAACAAGAAAAACAAAAGCCTTGTTACAGCTTGAAGTAAAAACTGATAATCCCTTACCAGCACGCTGATTGTTGAATTAAACAAACTAAAAGAAAACATAAAGGCAATCAAGCAAATAAAGTAGTAAATATATTGTAACCAATGCAAACTTGGATATATTCCGTTAACTAACAGTACAATGATATAAATCACCATCATAATAAAATAGCTAAATAAGTTAGAAGCAATGGCCACTGAAGGCAGAGAACTAATCGGAAAATTCATTTTAGCTACCATCTTAATCCGCTTAAATACACTGTTTGAACCATCAAGTATAGTTGGACTGATAAAAAACCAGGGAATTAACCCTGCCAGCATCCAAACAATAAAAGGCACTTCACCGGCTCCGGTCGCGACAGGCCCACCTTTTCTAATTCCCATGCCAAATACAAACCAGTAGGCAAGCATTTGGATAAGCGGGTTTAAAAACTGCCAAAGAACACCCAAGTAATTCATTTGATATTTAGATTTCGTTTCATAAGCCGCCAATCTTAAAATTAAAGGAAATGACGTTATTTGCTCTCTCAGTATTCGCAATAAATCATTCATTTTTTATCTTCCTTAGACTTAGTTGATTTTTGGAAATCTTTCTGTTTAAGAAATTGAAAGCACCGCTGATAATTGTAACAGATCCTGCATTTTTTTTCACTTCTCAATAAGTGTCAAAAAGCTGCCGAGACTTCGACAGCTTTCAGATCTTAAAAAATGCCAGAATTTATTCTTCTCTAAATACAGTATTTACTACTTTTTCAGATGAACGTCCTGATTCTAAGTAACAGAACTTATCATAGAAAGGTCCGAATGAAATTGGTAATTTGTAATTAGGTGATGCAATTTCCTTAATAGCCTCAATGGTTTCTTCAGTTGTTTTCACTAATGGACCCGGTGCATCCTTTTCAAAATCAAAGTAGAAACCTCTCAGCTTATCACGATAAGTTTCAATATCAGGTACAAAGAAAAGCATTGGCCGTTTTAAATTTGCATAATCAAAGAATACAGAAGAATAATCAGTAATCAGCAAATCAGAAATCATATACAATTCACGAATATCCTCATAAGCAGAAAAATCAAACGCAAAACCTTCATAAGGCCCCAAATCAAAATTCTCAGCTACAAGATAATGCATTCTTAAAATAACGATATATTCATCTCCAAGTTCTTGTCTAAGCTGATGCAAATCTAAATCAAGGTCAAATTTATAGCGTCCTTTTGCATAGAATTGATCATCTCTCCATGTAGGGGCATATAAAATTACTTTTTTATCACTTGGAATGTCCAATCTGCTTTTAATCGCTGATATTGTTTCTTCATTATTATCATTATGAAGAAAATCATTTCTTGGATAACCAGACTCAATCATCGTTTTGTTAAACTGAAACGCCCGGGCAAAAATTTCAGATGAATATGCATTAGGGGAAACTAAATAGTCCCAATTAGAAGCTTCCCTTATAAAATTCCTCTTATATTTCTTTGTATTTGTTCCAGGCATATGCACTTCTTCCATATCCATTGCCAGTCTTTTCAACGGCGTTCCATGCCATGTTTGTACATATGTTGTGTGTTCAGGTTTTGGAATCCATAATGGAAGCCTGCTGTTAACAATCCAGTACTCCGCCCTCGCCATAGCAAAAAGCCATTTTATCGAAAGTCGGTTGATATAAGGAATTTTCTTTTCATCAAATGGAGCTGAATATTGTTTGTTTACACTCCAGTACATTTTGTACTCCGGGTGGTTTTCCCGCATATACTCATAAATTGCTCTCGGATTACAACTGTATTGTTTTCCGTTAAAACTTTCAAAAATAATTGTTTTTCGTTTAACGGGCATCTTGCTGGCCATCATAAATAGTGATTTGTAAGTTTTAGTGATGAACCTGTTTCTCAACTTTGTTAGTTTTTTGATTTTTGATACAAACCGTTTCTTTTTGCCTTTAACAAAGTACTTAATCCTTGTGTTCATGCTATAGTCGTTTACTCTGATACATACAGTTTGTTTCTTTTTCTTCTTGAAAATCTCATAACGAATCGGTCCGTTTTCCGATTTCACAACGCTCACTAAACCTTTTAGTTTATTTTTTCGGTCCCCTAAAACCAAAGCAGTACTGTTAAACACAATTTCCGTTTTTTCTTCATCAGTACATACATACTCCATAAATAAACGGTAAACAAAACGTTTTTCGATGGAGAAAGGAATTTCTTTTAAAGGAATTTTCACTTCAAAATGATATAATTGCGGCATAAAACCGTCTTCTCTGATTTGGTCAATCCCTTGCTTTTTTCTTTCAAGCTGCAATGGAAACTTTTCCTCAACCGGCCTTTCTCCGCCCTTTTTCATGATAAGATTCATGTCTTTTATTTGATATTGATTTTCAGAACTCAGATAACCCGCATAACCCTTTAGGGTAATTTCTTCAGAATTAATCCCTATGTCGTCAAACCTTACAATTTTGGCTTCCCTTTTTACCTTTACTGAAAAATTGCCTTTATCAGTTTTATATGGTAAAACCAAAAGTCCGGTTGTTTGATCAATATGAAATGCAAGCTCAACCGTATCTACTACAGCAGAAAGACGCTTTTCTTGCGGCTGTTGCGGTTCTGTATCTTCGTTTTTTTCGCCAAATACTACATAAAAGTCATACGTTTGGCCCATTTCAAGCGGCATAGGCAAAAGATGAACATCAATATCTGCTTTGTACTCCAATAAATCAGTATTTTGAAGCATAAATTCAGCTTCTGTACCTGAACGTCTCTCTTTTAACTTTAAAAATAACTCTTGATTCTCTAAAAGTTGTTGTTCAGTATCAATAACAATCGACAATTCCAGTTTACCTAATCTGTTTTTCAAGCTTTTCAAAATACATTTAATCACAGTATTTTCACTCATTACTATTGTCTGCTCCTCTGTATAAAAGCTCTTACCTTACTGCTTCCTTATATAAGGTTCACAATAACAGCACTGCATCCTTTAAGGGTATTAACCTTCTTTCAGCTCCGTTAATTTCCAAGAGAAATTACCTTTTACAGTTGTATAGGGTTCTATGCAATAACCAAGATCCGTCATCACATGATTCCTGTCAATCTTTATTTCCTCACTCGAAACCCTGCGCATGATTTTTATATGATTAGTTCCAATAAAACGAATATAAAAATCAATGACCTGAGTTTTGTTAGCTGCTATTTTTTCAATATTAATATCTTTTTTCAGGTCAATTCTAAAATGACTGTCATTTAGTAAGGGAATATTAATAATCTCAGCCTTATTCTTTCTGTCCAAGCCCACTAAGCTTATTTGTTTAACTAAGTCTTCCTGAGCGTGAGGGTCAAGTTCAAGTTCAACCTCATCCTGATCCTTAGTATATGAACTGATTGGCAGCTCTTTTTTCCCTATCTTTTTAGAGAGCATTGCTTTTTCTTCACGAACCTCAATCATTCGGTTCAATGCATAACCCCAATTTCCAATATAGTTGGATCTTGAATATTTCTCAGCCATTTTAAAAGCTTGTTCTGAGAATTCCTGATGAGTTTTTTCATCTCTCATTAAAGTGATGATGCCCTCAGCCAGTTTTTCTATATTATACTGCTCAATGACATATCCATTAACCCCGTCACTTACAAGACTTCTTGCTCCATAATCATAATCATACGTTACAACAGGACACCCATTGCTTAGTGCCTCCATATTTGAGAGGCCGAATCCTTCAAAGTGGGAGGTTGATATCGTAAGCCACGCTTTCTGAAACTCCAAATCCGGATTATTTGTATAACCTTTCAAAAAGACGTTATTCTGAAGTTTATGCTCTTCAATCTCTTTTTTTATTTTTTCAAAATCTTCACCAGATCCGAATATATCTAGTTTAGCTTCGGGAATTTCTTTCACTACTAAGCTAAAAGCTTTTACTGCATGTGTTAGATTCTTCATTGATGCAAGTCTTGAAATAATGACAGCTTTGTATTTTTCACTCGGCACATTCAATACATTAGGATTAAGCGGCTTATCGATTGTATGCGGAGTAAAGAAAAACGTCTCTTGATCTCCTGAGATTAATCTGAAATCGTCTATTTGTTCTTCCGTTATAAAAAAGATGGCATCCAGATTATACATTTGACTGAATACTTCTTTGTAACGGCCTTTGATTTGGTATTTATTATTGCCGTAATGTTTATTATGAATGATAGCTCCATAATAAGCAGAAGGTGATTTCTTCACTTTGAAAACATGCTTATCCTGAGGCCGGCTATCAACTAGGAACAGTTTCGGTACTTCGTTTTCATTTTGTAAATAATCTATCCAAAATTGACGCAATTCCGATTCGTCTTTAACTTTTTTCTCGCCCTCTAAAGAATACCAAGTGAAATGTGAGAATTGAACATCCTTCTCTTCACTGTTCCATACATAGTGCTTGTCTAAATAAACTTGATTTTTATTATTGACATATTCCTGCAAAAACATCTTATTTAATTGCTCATCATAATGAGTAACAAGTGCTAGACCGCCGTTTTTTGTATATTCTTCTCGCTTTATAAGCTGACTTTTGTCATTCCAATAATCAACATAACGGATTGTCTTTCCGTCAGCATAATAAGTTACGGAAAGTTCACTGTTTCTTTTGCCAAATAGCCTCGATACAGTTTTGGCGAATTTCCCCATACCAGCTTGCTTTTTTATCTGTTCAAGCCCTAATTTTTCCTCATATGATCTTTTCCCATTTGTTTTCACACTTAAAAAATCATCATATAGATTTATAACGCTTGTATATTTTTCATCGATCTTACCGTTTTTATACAAATCCTGCTTTTTAGAAGCCCATTCAAGATCAAAGCGAAACGTTAAAAAAAATGTTTTTCTGTTACATTCTTCTCCAAATAATTTTGAGCGCAATAACAGTGACTTTGTCAGACCTCCATAATTACTCGGCAGGCCACCAGAAATAAAATAATAATTCATGTCAGGTATTTTTTGTTTTATATTAAATTCACTCACCGCATGTAAAGACATTTCTTACTCCCTTCGGCTCCTAGAATGTATGCTCATTGAAATTGATATCTTTCCCGGATACATTTGTATAAAAATCAATGTAAGCATCAAAAAGTACTTCTTATTTCAATAAGAAGTACTTTTTTAGATATTAAGCCAATGATATCAGGACCCCAAATTATATACCAGCAATTTCCTCTTTAATCTTTGTTGTAGAGATGCCTTCAGTTCGAGGAAGGTAGATAACCTCACACTGATCTTTAAGGAAGTCGAATTTACCTTCCCAGTCATCCCCCATAACAAAAACATCTATATTATGATCAATAATGTCCTGCTTTTTTTGTTCCCAGCTTTTTTCAGGAATCACTTCATCAACATACCGAATAGTTTCTAAAATTAATTTACGGTGCTCGTAGCTATGATAAGCCTTTTTTTGCTTTTGTAAATTAAATTCATCCGTTGAAATAGCAACAACTAAATAATCACCAAGTTGCTTTGCACGTTCAAGCAATTTAATATGACCCCAATGCAATAAATCAAAAGTTCCGTAAGTGATGACTTTCTTCATTTAGAGAAACTCTCCTTCCTAATGTTAAAAAAACAATATTAAAAACACTACCGTCGTTAGCGATTGAATTCTAAATACCCTGGGCAACTATTTTGTTTACATTCCTTATATCGACATATTTCTCGTATGTCTTCACTGATCACTAATTATAGCATACAGCCCACAAAAGGTTAAGTGCTCATGCAGAGAAAAACAATCCAAAATATGTAAACAAACTAAAACTCCTTTGGTAGCAAGGATTATCGTTCATTCGTTCATCCAATTGTAAAAATGGAAACATATTTAAATTTAATGTAAAGATAATGTTAAGCCATTGTTCGGGTTTTATGTTAAAATATACGGTAGGTTATTTTGTTTTTTTATCTCTTGGGATTTTAACTATATAAGTAGATTTTATTAAGGGAAGGAGGATCCGGACATGCAAACTGAAACTATTCATCATATTTCTTATGTAAACAGCGACCTCACATCCTTCATGAATCACCTTGAACAACATTATATTGATCAGGAAATCGGGGCATTTATTTCTACGGTAAATCCCGAAATAGGATATGCGGCTATTAAAGATAGAGATTACTTTAATGTATTGTCCTCTTCAAACTTTATTTTGCCTGATGGCATTGGAGTAGTCATGATGTCCCGATTGACTAACAGCAGACTTCAATCCCGAATCGCAGGATTCGACGTGTTTAAAGAGTTGCTCGGCATTGCTAACAAAAAGAAAAAACGTATATTTCTATACGGTGCGAAGAAAAATGTTATAGAGAATGTCGTATCCAAAATTTCTTCTGAATATCCAAATATACAAATCACGGGCTATTCAGATGGATATGTCCAAGACAGAGCCAAAGTAGCAAAACACATTGCAAATGCAAAGCCAGATATGGTATTCGTAGCATTAGGATACCCTCATCAGGAAAAGTTCATTCATAACTATAGACATTTATTCCCTCAGGCTGTTTCAATAGGACTCGGCGGAAGCTTTGATGTGTTTAGCGGCAATGTCAAACGGGCTCCTTCCTGGATGATTCGTTTGAATTTGGAATGGCTTTATCGTTTAGTGACAAATCCGTGGCGCTGGAAAAGAATGCTCAGCATTCCAAAATACGCTTTAGCTGTTTTAAAGGAAGAAAAAACCGGAAAGACTTTTTATCCAAAACCTGAAAAAGATCATACAAAACAGTTATAAACGAAAATATATAAACAAGTGGATTGATAAAAATGAAAATAAGATCATTATTGGCGAATTGCTATCTGTATTTGTTATCAGCAATCGCCTTTTTTCTGCAATGGGTTAAACCTAGGAATAATGTAACACTTCTTATCTCGTTTGAAGCAAACGCAAAAGCGATCTTGGAGGAATATGAACGAAAACAGTACCCATTTACTTTAAACATTTTGTATACACAGCAGGCATCCTCTATAGCTGAGAGATTTTCTCATATCCAAACATATTCTTTAATAGAAAAAAGTCCTATTCATCTTTTTAGAGCCGTATATCTCATGTTTAGCAGTAAAATCGTTCTTACAGATAATTACTTCTTGTTAACAAGCGTGTTAAATAAACGGCCTCAAACCAAGTGTATCCAAGTCTGGCACGCAAACGGCTCTTTAAAAAAATTTGGTTTAGAGGATATAACAAACCTGCAACGAACACCAACTGATTTGAAAAGGTTCAAAAAGGTATACAGGTCTTTTGATTATATAACCGTTGGCTCTGAAGAAATGGCAGATATCTTTAAGAAATCTTTTGGAGTAAAGGATCATCAATTATTAAGAACAGGTGTGCCTTTAACTGATCCATATTACACTGATAGCAAAAAGAAGAATGCTGATTTTCAAAAAAACAAAAAGAAAATCATTCTCTACGCACCGACTTTTAGAGATTATGATATGAACACAATACAATTGCCTTTAACCGAAGAGCAACTCATTCATCAGTTAAACGGAGAATATGTTTTATACGTAAAACTGCATCCCGCAGTTCAAAACAATATAGCCTTTACCTCTTCTAGTCATTATATTAAAAATGTTTCAGATTACTCTTTGTATGATTTGCTTTTAACGGCAGACATATTAATCACTGACTATTCCTCCGTTCCATTTGAATATTCTATTTTAAATAAACCGATTCTTTTCTACACATATGATTTTAAGAAATATAATGAAGAACGTGGGTTGATTGATAATTATCTTTCAGTCATACCGGGAAGAGCCTGTTATGAGAGTGAATCATTGCTGAATGAAATCCTCAGAGCTTCCTTTAATATTCCCGCAATTAAAGATTTTTCAGCAAAGTGGAATATGTATTCTAGAGGAAATTCCAGTAAGAACCTATTACAATTTATAAAAGATCAAATATAATACATTTGTTTAACACTTGTTCAAAAACAGAACAAGTGTTCTTTTTTCTCTTGACTACCGAACATATGTTTGTTTTAATATAAATAGTTGCTTCTGGCGGCAACAAAAATTGATAGAGGTGATGAACATATGGCCCAAAAAGAACTGTTTAATTTCACAAAAATAACTCCAAAATTATTTACTGAACTTCGTGTTGCTGACAAAACGGTCCTTCAATCATTTAATTTCGACGAAAAAAATCATCAAATTTATACGACACAAGTGGCAACCGGGATGGGAGGCGGTAGCCCTCAAAGCTTTCGGATAACCCGTCTTTCTTTTGAGGGATTGCAATTAGACAGCATGCTATTGAAACATGGAGGACACGGTACAAATATCGGGATTGAAAACCGAAACGGCACCATTTATATCTGGTCACTATACGATAGACCGAATGAAACAGATAAAAGTGATTTAGTTTGTTTTCCATATAAAGCTGGTGCTACTTTAGACGAAAATTCCAAGGAACTTCAGCGCTTCTCTAATCTCCCTTTAAATCATAGGGTTACACCTGCACTTGATATGAAAAATAGACAGCTGGCACTCAGACAATATGATACAGTCAATAATAAACAATGGGTTACAGTCTTTAACCTGGACGATGCAATAGCAAATAAAAATAACCCTCTATATACGATAAACATTCCTGAAGAACTTCATTACTTACAAGGGTTCTTTTTAGATGACGGCTATTTATATTGGTATACAGGAGAT
The DNA here is from genome assembly GCF_034296245.1 of Bacillus sp. V26. Classification (NCBI taxonomy): domain Bacteria; kingdom Bacillati; phylum Bacillota; class Bacilli; order Caryophanales; family Bacillaceae; genus Bacillus; species Bacillus sp. V26. Next base: position 180,366 of record NZ_JAXKQF010000003.1, read on the forward strand.
ACTAACAGCAAAACGTATCCTAACCTCATTACTGTGTTCGATACTTCCGGTAAGATTTTGTTACAGAAAGAAATTACTGTTGGCAGTGACCTTTCTTATCGATATGAAAATAATTTCCGTGAACCTGAAGGGATTTGCATGTACACTAATCCCGAAACTGGAGCAAAATCTCTGATGGTAGGAATCACCAGCGGTAAAGAAGGCGGTAGAATAAGCAGAATTTATGCCTACCACTCTTATGAAAATTTTATGAATCACGTACCTATCATTCGGACTCCTTTATTAAAAACGGTCGGTCATCAAGAGAAATCACCAGAGAGATTCCAACCTTTTATTCAAACATTCATATTAGAATATAATGCCCAAAATAAAAAATGGGTGGTTCCAGCTTCAGGTTATTTACCATCATACACATCAAATTTAGTCCAAAATATTACTATCAATACTGGGGGAAACCTCCAAGTTAATTTAAATGAGCGCTATATCAGTTTACTTCATCAAGCAATAGAGGGAGATTTTCGTTTAAAACAGAAGGATATCCGCATGGGGTCTTGGTATTTTGCCGGCGGTGAAAAATCAAATGTTCTTGAGATAGGTTTTATCAAAGGAAACACAAAAATCAGACCTGATGATGCTGCCATTCCAAATGGTTCAAGAATGAGCGTATTTATGATTGTTGCTGACAAGATTGAAGTATGAAATTAAAAATAGGCTGAAGCATCCAGAGCTTCAGCCTATGTTAGAAAAAGTAAAAAGATAACAAATAGAGATTACATACCGGTTCATAAGTTTTTCAGTTGTTATTTATTGATACTCCGGAACATCATAATACAGTGTGTATCCATCCAGTAATGAATACAGGCTGTACATCCGGTTTACTTGTTTGTACGCCCAGCCGATGTCTGTTGCGTATTGGTGTGCAGCTGTGGCTGACCATCTCATCTTGTATAACGTGTCTTGATTGTAGGCTGTGTTATGAATGTAAGATGATCCTATGAACTTGGCGCCCCCGATAATGGCGGCTTCTGGTGTGAACCAGCCTTGCTCGTATGCGTATTTGGCGCCGTAGTAGTTCGGGTTGCTATCGTATGCGCCGATTCCGTACATGTTATAAACGGTTCTTCCGTTATAGGTTAAACCATTGGCCAAATCGGATGTTCCGTTTCCTGTTTCAAGGAGAGCGTGTGAGATTAAATATAGCTCGTTGATGCTGTACTTAGTTGCGGCATCGATAAATGCCTTAGCTTTCCCTGTCAGGATGCCTTTGCCCGCAAGCACTTTCTGATTGACCTCGGCAACGCTGAGGCCGGCTGTCTGTGACAGCTTAAGAAATTGGAAGTAGTATTTGCTGCCCTTGGAAAAGTTGTTCGGGTCAACGTATTGCCCTACTTCATCGCTGCTAGCGTTTCTCCACCCCATATTGATTTTAGCCCAGCCGTTTGTCTGGCCGATGATTTTCACTTTATCACCTTTTTTTAATTGGCCGATGACGTTCGTCGGACTGACTGCCGGCGTTGACCGGATGTTGAGTACATCAGCTGTAACCGTTGAGATTGCTGTATTGATATACGCGAGTGATACGTAAGCTGCACCATCGGTTTGCGGGCTGACTTTCATTTGTTTTTGAACCATTTCACGAAGCGAGAGATTATAATTTGTTTTCATAATTTGCGGACCGTTTTTTATTTTTACAGTGGATGATGTCCATCCATATAATTGTTTCAGCTTCGCCGATGCCGCTGAAGCTGCGCTATTGCCTGTGAATTGCTCGTTAAGGCTAATTTTATAAAGCGTGTTGCTTTTGGTCGTGTAGTTCGCGCTTAACTGCTGAGCTTTAAAATAGTTCAGTCCATTGTTCAATGCTGTTTTGCTGCTGAGCTGAGATGTCAGGATTTTGTATTGTGTATATGCTGTCGCGCCTGTTTTCGCGGCTGTGCCAGAGGCGTTATTTTTTTTGAAAAAAGCAAGTACACGATCGATGTCCTCTTGGCTGATGATCGCCTCAGTGGTGATTTGATATTTACTTCCTGCTGTCTGACCCGTTTTTTTGCTTGCGGCTGAAATCTGATTTGATTTAAAGAACGTTATGGCTTCATTGACTTTTGCAGCATCCAGCAGAGATTCAGTTGTCATTTTAAACGTTTTGGCAGTTTGTTTTTTTACTGTTTTTGCTGCAGCACTTAGCTTATTTTTCTTTAAAACGTTCAAACCTTTTGTAACTTTTGCTTGGTCTGTTGTTTCTTCAGAAATGAGCTGATATTGGTTTTCGGCTTTTTTTCCAGTCGCTTTTTTCGTTGCCTTTACTTTTTTCTGTGTGAAGAAGGCCGCAGCTTTGTTGGCCTGCTGCTCACCTAAAATCTGTGCAGTCGTAATTTGATAGGCAGATGATGTTGCCGTTTTTTTCACGGCAGATGACGTGTAATGCCATTTTTTCTTTTTGAAGAATGCATCGACCTTTTGAAGCTGCTGTTTTGTCAAATTCTTCATGTTTACCGTATATGATGTGCTTTTGCCGACCTTTTGATAATAGCCGGACACCCCAGTGTTTTTCTTGATTTGACTGATGGCATCCTTCACTGTATTCAGCCCTTTGAAATAAGCCGATTGGACATTGTATACGTCTGCTGTTGTTTTTTGATTGATTGACTTGTAGCTTCCCGTAATTCCGGTGCTTTGTTTCAGCTGCTGTAACAAAGTCTTAGCGTTTGCTTCACCTGATATAGAGGCTGTTGTAAACGTGTAATAGGCTTGTCCTTTCGCTGTTTCTTTTAATGATGCCTTCAGTCCCGATTCTTTTTGGAATGCGTTTTTGACTTGGGCAGCCTTGCTGTCTCCGATAATAGCGCCGGATTGAATGCTTGTTACAGACACTTCATGAGTAACGGGCTGGTACGTGCTTTTTATCCCCGTTTTCTTTGTCAGGCCTTGGATAAGCTCCTTTACCTTCATCTCATCTGCTATTTCCGAGGTAACCACGTTCATGTAAAACTGGGCTGTGCCGGACATCTTCACAGCGCCGGATACCCCTGTTTCCTGCTTAAGTTTGGCCAGCAGGGTGTTGGCCTGTTTTTCACTTGATATTGCGCCGGATGTGATGGTCATATACGGCTGTTTGCTGCCGACTGGACTGGATGTGCCTGTAATGGCTGTCTGTTTTGTCAGTCCGCTCAGCACGGTTTTAGCTTGTGCTTCGCTATGTATGCCTGTAGCGGTAATTTGGTAGGTTGCTGTTGTGCCTGAAGCCTGATAGGAGGCATCCCAGCCTGTGTCTTTTTCCAATTTGGCGGCGGCCTGAGAGGCTTGGCTTTCTGTACTGAATGTTTTTGCCGGCTCCACCTTATAAATCGAGTAATCCGTATACGCTGCAGCCTGTGCAGAGCCGGTTATGGTAAAAAAGGCAAGGGACGCAGCGGACAGAAGCATCGGTGCGATTAATCTCTTTTTCATTCCTTCTCCTCTTTCTTATTCAATGAGTATATAAAACTAGTTTATTTATCGGCACGCGTATGCTCTATTTATAGGTCAATCCATTCCATTTTTGAAAAATAAAAAACTTAATCTCTAAGTGAGATTAAGTTTACATGTGTGACACAATCAGTGTGCATGTGCCTTTAATTGTGAAGTCGGACATATTGTAAGGCAAAATAAAGTGATCGCCCTTTTTAAGCGGGCATGTTTCTTTTCCATACGTAAGCGAACCGCTTCCTTCTATTACACTGCATATCAAGAAGCTCTCATCCTGCGAAAGCTCAGCCTCTCCATTAATGTCCCATTTATAGACGGAAAAGTATTCCCCTTGGACAAACGTTTTAATTGTTATTCCTTTTCTTGATTCGGTTGATTCGTCTATATATCCGTCCACATGGGGAACGGTCGCCGCGTTAATGGCTTTTGCAAAATGAAGCTCCCTTGGCTTGCCACTTGTTTCGAGACGGTCATAGTCGTAGACCCGATATGTGGCATCTGAATTTTGCTGGGTCTCTAACACAATCGTCCCTTTACATAAAGCATGTATCGTACCGCTCGGCACATAATAGAAATCACCCGGCTTAATCTTGATTCTTCGCAGCAGGCCTTCCCAGTCACCGCTGTTAATCATTGTGACAAGCTCAGTTTTTGAGCGGGCCGTATGTCCGTAAATGATTTCTGCATTTTCTTTGCAGTCAATAATATACCAGCACTCCGTCTTGCCGAGTTCTCCCTGTTCGTTCTCTCCAGCGTAATAATCATCTGGATGGACTTTAATCGACATATCTTCTTTTACGTCCAGCAGCTTCGTCAGTAACGGGAACCGGTCTCCCTCCACGCCTCCGAACAATTCCCGGTGCTCATCCCAAAGCTCGGTCAATGTCTTTCCTTTATACGGGCCATTCGCAACAGTGCTCGGTCCTTTTGGATGAGCGGAAATGGCCCAGCACTCCCCTGTTGTTTCTGATGGAATGTCATACCCGAAGACATCGCGTAAAGCGGTGCCGCCCCAGATTCTTTCTTTAAACACTGGCTTGAAAAAAATCGGTGATTGCGTCATGATCCGTACCCCTCCCCTTTTAAATGGCTGATCATTATTTTCCCGATGCGTGCCCCTTACAAACGCCCCTATGTCTGTCTGCTTTTCACTGACAACATATGTACAAAGCATTATGTATCTATGACCCCTTTTTGAGAAAACGCTTCCTTTTTATTATATCACTTTCAAAAGAAGGTTTGTTTCAGCCTTTTCCTTATGAAGAATAATTCTCCTTTTTTGATACAAATTAAGAAGAACCGTCAATCTGTTTTATAAAGGGGAGAGAAACTTTGCAAATCGACTCTGATCTCCAGCACAATATAGAAACACTGAAAAAAAAATTGGGGCAAAACGACGATATCATATTTTATACGTTTTCTTTCGGAGACAGCAGACAGAAGGCTTGCCTGCTGTATATTGACGGTTTGACAGAAAATAAGCTTCTGGCACAATACGTCATTTCTCCTTTACAAAAAGAATCGTTAGCTCAAAAAGAAGGCTTGATTGAAGATTTATCCGCTTTCTTTTTCGGCTATCATCACAGCGTTGTTTCTACAATAAAAGAAATACAGCAGCTCATTTTTACCGGACATACCATTTTGCTGGCCGATGGTTACAGCGCGGGGCTGGCATTTGATACGAAAACGTTAATGACGCGCAACCTTGAAGAGCCTTCATCAGAAATCGTGGAACGCGGGCCGAAGATTGGCTTTATTGAAAAACTGCGGACAAACACGGCGCTTTTGCGAGAGCGGACGAGTGACCCTAATCTCGTCATAAAAGAAATGACAATAGGCAAAAGGACGAAAAAAAAGATAGCTGTCGCTTATATTCAGGATATTGCACCTGATTATGTCATAAAAGAAGTGTTTAAACGGCTGAAATCCATCACGACAGATGATTTGCCGGAATCAGGCACACTTGAACAGCTCATTGAAGATGAACCCTTTTCAATCTTTCCCACGATTTTAAGCACAGAACGTCCTGATCGTGTAGAAAGCTCATTGTTAGAAGGAAGAGTCTCCATATTAGTAGATGGTACACCATTTGCATTGATTGTACCGGCGACGGTGGATGAATTTATTCATTCACCGGATGATTACAGCCAGCGCTGGATTACAATGTCTCTTATTCGTTTGCTTCGTTATTCAAGCATCCTGATTACCATTTATTTGCCCGGCTTATATATTTCTCTCGTTTCCTTCCACACCGGTCTTTTGCCGACGAGAATGGCCATTTCGATTGCGGGCAGCAGGCTGAATGTACCCTTTCCGCCTTTTGTCGAAGCTTTTATTATGATATTTACGATAGAACTGATCAGGGAAGCCGGTTTAAGACTGCCAAAACCGATCGGGCAGACGATTGGGCTTATTGGAGGCGTTGTCATTGGACAGGCAGCCGTACAAGCGCAAATCGTCAGCGCACTGATGGTCATAGTTGTATCAATTACCGCATTGGCATCCTTTACCGTTCCTTCATACGCCTATAACTTTCCGCTTCGGATTATTCGCATTGCGGGCATGATAAGTGCCGCGATGCTCGGCATGTATGGCGTCATCATGGTCTTTCTGTTTGTGATCGGCCACTTGATGCGACTGAAAAGCTTTGGCCAAGATTACATTATTCCCATAATGGCACAGCCCGGACAAGATTTAAAGGACACTGTGATTCGCATGCCTACTCTATTTTTAAAAAGGAGACCTACCCGTAAAGACACAAAAGATAAAATCAGACAAAGGTGATGGCTATGATGCAATCAGAGGACAAGCTTACATTTATGCAGACGCTTATTATGGTAAGCAGTACAATGATCGGTGCCGGTGTCTTAACCCTTCCCCGCTCAGCCGCTGAAACCGAAAGTCCGAGCGGATGGATTATGATCCTGCTTCAGGGCGTTATTTTTATTACTTATGCTCTGCTTTTTTTGCCTTTTCTTCAACGAAACAGCGGAAAAACGATTTTTGAGCTCAACAGCATTGCAGCCGGAAAATTGATTGGTTTCTTTTTGAATTTATTTATCACCCTTTATTTTATCGGTATCGTATGCTTTCAAGCCCGGGTCTTGGGAGAGGTTGTCGCATTCTTTCTATTAAAAAACACGCCGATGGCGGTTGTCGTCATTATTTTTCTGGCGGTTGCCATCTATCATGTGGCCGGAGGCGTTTACCCCATTGCGAAGGTATATGCGTATATCTTTCCTGTCACTATTATTATTTTTCTGATGCTTCTGATGTTTAGCTTTCGTTTGTTTCAGTTAGATTTTATCCGACCCGTCTTTGAAGGCGGCTATCAAAGTTTTTTCTCTTTATTTCCTAAAACCCTGTTATATTTTTCAGGATTTGAAGTCATTTTTTATCTCATTCCCTTTATGAAAGATCCGAAGAAGGTTAAAAAAGCTGTCGCTTTGGGCATTGCAACCTCAACTGTTTTCTACAGCATTACTCTGTTTATTGTCATTGGCTGTATGAGTGTGGCTGAAGCTAAAACAGTGACGTGGCCGACCATTTCACTCATCCACGCATTAGAAATCCCAGGGATTTTTATTGAACGATTTGACCTGTTTTTACAGTTGACTTGGACAGCTCAGCAATTTGCCTGTATGCTCGGCTCCTTTAAAGGCGCACATATCGGATTAACAGATGTCTTTCACCTAAAAAATAAAAACAATCCGTGGCTGCTTGCTGCACTGCTGGCTGTTACATTTTTCTTCACAATGCTTCCTGACGATCTGAATGCCGTGTTTTATTACGGTTCACTTCTCGGATATGCATTTTTAGGTGTCATTATCATACCATTTCTCATCTGGTTTTTGAGCTGGGTACAGAAGAAGCTGGGGAGGGGTCAGCTGCAATGAAGACAATTATAAAGCTTGCAGCAATGGTTCTGATGCTGCAGCTGCTCTGCGGATGCTGGGATGTCAAAAATATTGAAAAACTGTCTTTCGCCAGGGGACTTGCTATCGATGAAACTGATGACCATCAGTATAAATTAACCTATCAAAACCTTCTTCCCCAAAGTGAAGACAGCCAATCATCAGGAAAACCGGAATTTGTCAATGTGACCTCCCGCGGGAAAACCATTCTCGAAGCGGTCAGTGATGTATCCATCAAGGACCCTCCTATCTATAGCGATCATTTGAAAGTGATTCTTTTGGGAGAAAAGCTAATGAAAAATCAAAATATGGATCAATTGTTCAACCATTTTATTCGGGATGATGAGCTGAGGAGAAGCAGCTATTTGATGGCAGCCAGAGGGGAAGCTGGAGACATTTTCACGGAAGGAAGTCCAAAGCAGCAGCTGCCGATGCCTTCCGAAAAGCTGATTGATCTGACAAATAACAGCGGATATAACGGGAAAATTATGATGCCGCTTCGGATCGGAAGAGCTTCTATCTATTGCCAAAACGGCTACAGTTTTCTCATTCAAGCCGTGAAAAACCAAAAGGGAAAAGCAAAGTATGACGGGGCTGGCATTATTAAAAGCGGCAGCAATAAACTCGTCGGATTTCTTTCAGCGGATGAAACACAAGCGCTGACATGGGTAATGGGGACGATCCAAGGCGGCGTCATGCCGGCGGAAGAAAAAGGATCTCCGATTACATTTGAGATTAAGAAGTCCAAATCAAAAATCAAACCTGCCATTCAGAATGGAAAGCCTGTCTTTCATATTTCTGTCAAAACAACAGGCATTCTGACAGAAGATCAAAGTCCAAGAGAAAATTCTTTTAGCGAGAGCTATTTGCGTAAGCTGGAAAACATTTTTGAGAAAAAGCTGAAACACGATATCAAGCAGATTATGGATCAGCTGCAGCATACGTATAAAGCAGACCCTATCTTTTTATCTGACTACGTTCGGATTCAATACCCGGATTACTGGAATAAAGTAAAAGGGCATTGGGATGAAACGTTCACTGAGGCAGAGTTCACATACGATATTTCGTTCAAAATCATTAATTTTGGAACAGTTGGGAGGTAAGCAGCAAAAAGGGTGCGCCTGTTGGCAGCACCCTTTTGAATATGATTTACGTTCCCGCTGTCTGCTGTTTACCTGCCGATCCTCCCTGACCGTTTTTATCGCGCAAATCCTGCTCGATTTCTTCAAGGCTTTTTCCTTTCGTCTCTGTTACTTTAAACCGGACAAATAGAAACGCCATAATGCCGATCGCAGCATAAATCAGGAATAAATAGCTGATGCCGATCGCTTCCATTAAAATTGGATAGGTTAGTGAAACAATCAAAGTTCCAGCGTGCAGCATCAAGGTGGAGACTCCAGTCCCGATGCCTCTCACATGAAGCGGAAATAGTTCAGGAAGCATCACCCAGACAACCGGGCCCCAGCTGACGGCAAACACAACGATAAACACGCCTAAGCAAATGACTGTCGTCCATGATGCGGCCGGGGTGTTATCGAAAAAGAGATTCACCATAGCCAGGACAATCAAGCTGATCACCATCCCGGCATTCCCAAATAACAGCAGCGGCTTTCTGCCGATTTTATCAATGATTTTAATGGCGAGAAGAGTCATAAGAACATTCACTGTTCCGATTCCGACCGTTCCTAAAATAGAGGCGGAGTTTCCGAACCCGACGTTTGTAAAGGTCTTCGGCGCATAATAAATGATTGTGTTCGTACCGATAAATTGCTGCAGAAACGCCAGTCCCAATCCGGCAATCAGCGCCGGGCGCACCCACGGATCGAACAGCTCCTTCAGACCGCCTTCGTCCTCTTTTTCCGCTTCTTTAATATCATGGATTTCCTGATCAATATCCTTTGTTCCCCGCAATCTTTGAAGAACTTTCTTCGCTTTGTCCTCTTCACCATTTGTAAACAGCCAGCGCGGGCTCTCAGGCATAAACAAAATACCAATGAGCAGGAGCAATGATGGTACGGCAGCCAATCCAAGCATCCAGCGCCACGCTTCCGCATCGGCAAATATGTAATTGACGATATAGGAAAGCAGGATGCCGACCGTAATCATCAGCTGGTTGAGGGACGACAGCGCACCCCGTTTCTCTTTTGGCGCCAGCTCAGACAAATACAGCGGCACGATCGTTGTCGATGTTCCGACTGCCAATCCCAGAATGATTCTAAAGAGGACCATCACTCCAGTATTTGGCGCAAACGCAACTCCCAATCCTCCTATACAAAACAGCAGCGCGGCAGCCATAATCGCTTTTTTCCTGCCAAAACGGTCCGTCAGCTTGCCAGCCGCTCCGGAACCGAGTATCGCTCCGATTAATAAAGAGCTGACAACAAGTCCCTCTGTAAAGGCGTTGAGGCCTAAATCCTTTTTCATAAATAAAATGGCTCCCGAAATGACGCCGGTATCATAGCCGTATAAAGCGCCACCAAGAGCGCCGAAAAAATAAAGCCATATATTTGACTGCTTCTTCATAGAAATGACTCCCTTTCTCCAATCAGTGATCCAATGGTACTGTCCACGGAGTTTTTTAGAAATCTTTTAGCCTATTTTTCCGGCAAATAAACCTATGCAGACGTACAGACATCTAATATCCATTAATTTACTGGCGCTTTTTTCAACTGCACCGAAACATTTTTTTCCCCAGTGGCGTCCAATAGAAGGTGATTCAGCACATCATCATAAATCTCTAAAAACAAAAACATATAAATATAGGAATTTTTATCGAATATTGTCTTATCAGCAGTTGCCCTATGGCAAATTGAATGGTACGCTTCAAATATTAATGAAACGTGAGGTATTGATATGGAAGAACGATCACAACGTAAGAAGAAAAAGAGACGCCTACGAAAATGGGTAAAATTATTAGCCGGTGTAATGGCTTTTCTCATCATTGCCGCAGGTTCTGTCGGCACATACGCTTATGTCAAACTGAACAACGCTTCTAAAGAAGCTCACGTCAGCCTTGCCCGCGGAGAACAATCTGTAAAACGGATTAAAGAGTTCGATCCTGGAAAGGATTCTTTCTCTGTATTGCTCTTAGGTATTGATGCCAGGGAGAAAAACGGTGAGACGGTAGACCAGGCCAGAAGTGATGCGAATGTACTGATTACCTTTAACCGCAAAGAAAAAACAGCCAAAATGCTGAGCATTCCACGCGACGCCTATGTAAATATTCCAGGCCATGGCTATGATAAGTTTACGCATGCCCATGCCTATGGCGGCGTAGATCTAAGTGTGAAAACAGTTGAAGAAATGCTTGATATTCCCGTTGATTATGTAGTAGAAAGCAACTTCACTGCGTTTGAAGACGTGGTAAATGAGCTGAATGGCGTCACAGTCAACGTAAAAAGCGATAAAGTCATCCAGCAAATCAAAAAGGATACAAAAGGAAAAGTTGTCCTTCAACAAGGCATACACACGCTTGATGGAGAGGAAGCGCTGGCTTACGTAAGAACACGTAAAGCCGACAGTGACCTTTTACGCGGACAGAGACAAATGGAAGTGCTGAAAGCCATTATCGATAAATCAAAATCACTTAGCTCCATTCCGGCTTATGATGATATTGTGGATACAATGGGAGAAAACTTAAAAATGAATCTATCTCTTAAAGATGCCATTGGCTTGTTCCCGTTTATCACTTCACTGAAGTCGGTTGAATCCATCCAGCTGACAGGCTATGACTATGAGCCTGGCGGCGTCTACTATTTCAGATTGAATCAGGAAAAACTGCAGGAAGTAAAAGAAGAGCTGCAAAACGATTTAGGTGTATAATGAACGGGATGGCGTGCAGCCATCCCGTTTTACATATTTCATTGTTGAAAAATAGGATCGTAAGGTTTAGCCTTGTCCTATATGGTTTATGTTTCGTATGAAAGCTGAACATACTACACGAAGCAGCTTCATTATTAAGGAGGTTTCCCCTACATATGAAATTAATAGCGATTGATTTAGACGGTACATTGCTGAATAAGGAAAGCATCATTTCTAATGAAAACAGAGCGGCTATCAAGCGGGCGCTTGATGCGGGTATCCTCGTTACCATTTGCACAGGAAGAGCGACGTTTGATGTTAAAGCGCTGCTGGAAGGCTTGGATATCCCTATCATCGCGGCAAATGGCGGAACGGTTCATGACAAAGGCTACCGCCTGATCAGCCGGACATTAATGGATCAAGAGGCCGGCAAAGCGATCGCTGATTACCTGCTCTCAAAAAATATTTACTTCGAGGTCTATACAGATGACCATCTGCTTTCTCCTTTTGACGGCGAATCTAAGCTTCAAGCAGAGCTTGACATTTTAAGGAGCGCCAATCCAGATGAAAACATGGATGAATTGTGGAAAGGGGCCATGACCCAGTTCAAGCAGTTCGGCATCAAACCGATCCCGCATATCGAATCGATTTTCGACGGCAGCGAAAACATTTACAAGCTCCTTTGCTTCTCCTTTGATATGGAAAAACTGAGACATGCGAAGGAAGAACTGAAGCACCATAAAAAACTGGCGCAAACCTCTTCAGGAAAGCACATTATCGAAATTCTCCCAGCCTCTTCCGGCAAAGGGCACGCGCTGACCGAGCTTGCCGGCAAATACGGAATTGAGACGCAAGATATCTATGCGATTGGTGACAGTCCGAATGATTTATCCATGTTCGAAGTGGCAGGACACCGAATCGCCATGGAAAATGCGATTGATGAACTGAAAGAAAAAAGCACTTACGTGACGAAAAGCAATGATGAAAATGGTGTGGCCCACTTTATAGATCAGCTTCTATCCGGCCAATATGCATAAAGAAAAGACTCCAGAGATTCTGGAGTCTTTGTTTTTTATTGCACCCGAATACTTCCCGCGTATTTATCTTTCCAATACGTGCTCGTATTCATATTGGTAATGGTTACACCGTTTGTTAATGTGACATGAACGACTTGGCCATTTCCGATATAGATGGCCGGGTTTAAGCTTGTTGATTGGAAAAAGACCATGTCCCCTGGTTTCAGGTCAGCCTTATCAACCTTTGTTCCCGCTTTATACTGGCTCGTCGCGTATCGGGGCAGTGAAATGCCTGCCGCTTTCTGGTAAACATATTGGATAAAGCCAGAAGTATCGAATCCTGTTTCTGGAGAAACCCCGCCCTTTTTGTAAGGAACTTCCCCGATATAGAGCGTCGCCTCCGACACAATCGGATTTTCTTTCGGAATCGTCAGGTTGTTAAACCGGCGGATGCCTGTCATCTTAGATTTCCAATAATCCTCTGATAAGTAGGAAATGGTTACTTTTTCAGACCGGCTCGCCTGAATGAACCTTCCGCCTCCTGCATAAATGCCGGCATGCGAAATTCCTGTTTTATACGTATTGCTGAAATAGATAACATCACCAGGTTTAATGTTCTGAAGCGCCACCTTCTCGCCTACTGCCCACTGCTGCTCTGCTGATCTCGGCAGATAGATGTCAAGCGCCTGTTTAAAGACATATTGCACAAGCCCTGAGCAATCGAAGCCCTCTGACGGTGTGCTTCCGCCAAAAACGTACGGAATGCCGAGGTATTTTTCGGCCTCCTGCACAACAGCCACATCAGCAGTCTCCGGATCGGCAGCGACTCGTTTCGCTCCAATGTAAGAGCCGTTCCAATAGCTGCTTTTTTTGTAGTTTGTGACGATAACCCCTTTTGATAGGGTGCTGTGAATCATTTGCCCGTCTCCAATGTAAAGAGCGGCGTGTGTCGGTGCAGTCCCGCTGCTTCCCTCTTTTTTGAAAAATAAAATATCACCTGGTTTTAGATCTGCCGGCTTTACTGCCGTTCCGACTTTTGACTGGTCGTTCACAGATCTCGGCAGATGAATATCAGCCTGACCGAAAACATATTGAATCAATCCAGATGAATCGAAGCCTTCTTTCGGTTTTTCACCGCCGTATCTATACTTATACCCAAGCAGTTTCTTTGCTTCACTGATGATCAGGTCAGATTTTGCATCAGCCTCCGCAATATCCGCTTTTGTCATAATAGGAACCAAAAAACAAATCATAACGGCCACAAGCAAAAACTTCTTCCAGTTTGCCAGTGTGTTCACTTTTATTATCTCCTCCTCTATTTGCAGTTTTAACATCGGTATTTTTCTAGATATGTTAAGAGACTTTTTCGTATTTTTACAGAATGAATATGCTGGCTTTCGAAATGGCAAATAAAAAAAGAGAATGTCTCGTAAGACATTCTCTTTTTTTTGTGTGTTATTTAGCGGCGTTTGCCGTTTCTTCCTGCTGTTGAATTTTATGAATTTCTGTATCGATTTTCTGCTTTTCCTGATCAGTCAGCTGATCATTGAATTTGAAAGCTGACATAAACATAAACACGACTGCAACGGCAACAAACGGCCAGATGGCTTTGACAAATTTCATCTTATATCACTCCATTATTTAGATTTTAGTTTGTCACTGTGATCGACATCAAAAGTCAGTTTTCCGTCTTCTACTTTCCATGCAAAATTAGAGTCTTTCGTCAGTTCGCGAATAATTGTTTTCTGTTTCAGACTGCCTTTTTTAACCGGAGCAGGTGTCGCTTCATGGATATCAATCGGCGTTACCTCAAAGTGTCCCGTTCCGTTTTTCTTCAAATGATACTGCACCAGCGCACTGTCTCTGGTTCTTGTCCAGCCTTGGTCAAACACAAAGTTCCCCAGACTGTAGAAGATGACGGTCCCGTTATAGACTTCGATCGGTTCAAGGACGTGCGGGTGATGGCCGACGATAATATCGGCACCTGCATCAGACATAGCTCTTGCCAATTGGCGCTGACGGTCATTCGGATCATTATCATACTCTTGTCCCCAGTGTGACTGTACAACTACGACATCAGCATGTTTTTTCGCTTCTGAAATCATAGGGATAAAGACTTCCGGATCTGCGGGAAGCACGCCCGGTGTATTCTTTTTAGCCGCGAAACCTTTGCCGGATACATCCGTGAATCCAAGGGTTGCGATTGTTACCCCATTTACTTCCTGATATGAGATATTCTTTTTCGCATCGCTCAAGCTGTATCCAGCCCCAACGATATCGAGGTTATGGTTCGAAAATTCTTCAAGTGTATCTTTCATACCCTGTGCGCCGTAATCCATGGCATGGTTATTCGCGCCGTTAAGGACCGTGAAATTCATATCCTTCAGGACTTTTACGGATTCCTTGTTTGTCTGCAGATGAATTTCTTTTTCTGCTTCCTTATAGTTCTTTTTATAAGTTACCGGGTTTTCAAAGTTTCCGGCTACGTAGTCTGATGCTTTAAATATAGGCTCAACGTACTGAAAAATACTGCTTACCCCTTTTTGTTCCGTTACTCTCTCAACATAGCGCCCCATCATAATATCGCCTACAAATGAGGCTGAAAGAACGTCATCTGAATAGGTTTTAACCTTTGGCGTCTCTGCTTTGCCTGCCCACATAAAAGCAAACATGAGGACAAAAACGATCGGAATCGCGATAAATACGTGCTTATTGGTTTTCTTTTTTTGCTGTTTTGTCAGCTTCAGCAGCTTTTCATGAAAGCTCAGTTCTTTTTTCATCGTTTGACACACCTTACATTAAATTAAGTAGTAAACAAACATGATAGCAAAGGTCGCTCCGCTTAATAGCAGCGTGCTTCCGAACGTAATTGTTAATCCTTGTTTCTGAATGGTATTGGCAATTAAACCCGGCACGATAATGCCGATTCCTCGAAATTCTGCGATTTCAAATGGTACAATCGGGTATAGAAAATCAAAGGCAATTTTCAGGACGATCCCTGTGATCAGCATGGCAGCGAATTTTCTGCGTCCATACAAAATCATAAACTTGGATAAACCGAATTTCACAATGACATAGGTGAGCAAGCTGACTAATAATACGAGTAAAATAAAGACCGGCTGATTAAACACAAGTCCTAAATACCCCGGTACAACAAGCCCTGCCGGCACAATCCCTGTTTTTTCCGCAAAAATTAAACTGAGTAGTACACCTAAAATTAGTGCAATGTATAAATCTGATCCGAACATGTCTGCATTTCCTCCTAGCTTACGAGCTGCTTAACCTTATATTCGTGGATTTTTTCAATTAACGGCTCTGCGGCACCATGAATGTTGCCGACGCCATATATGACACGGTTGTGCATTCTTTTCTTTAACAATTCCATAATTTCTTCCGTTGATTTGTACTCTAGATCATGCAATTTGTCTGCAGGAATCTTACCTTCTTCATAAGCTTTGACGATTGGTTCTGTTGTTTCACCGATTAAGATCAGTTCACTTGCTTCAATATAAGGCAATACGTCATTTGCGAATTGCTGTGTCCGATCCACACGGTCTGCGCGGCAGTTCATAATGATGATCGGATCATCGGTCGGATAACCGATTTCTTTTACACGTTTCCATATATTCAAAGTAGAAGAAGCGTCGTTTGCGGCAAACCCATTAACAAAGTGCCCAGGCTCGCTCGGACTGATCAGCGGAAGAATTCTCATTGCTCCCGGATCTGGCGGCGCATTCAGCATTCCTTTAAACGCTGTTTCTTCATCAATGCCGAGTGCTTGAGCCACACCCAGTGCGAGAGAAGCGTTATCAGGGAATACCATATATTCAAATTTACGAAGATATTCATCAGTAATTTTCGAGTTATCAGCAATGATGACTTTTGTGTTTCGCTCTTTGGCTTTTTGTTTAAAGAACTCGGTATATTCACTATCTGTAATGACAAGATGGCCATTATAAGGAATAGTAGCGGTAAACGCTTCTGCAATTTCATCAAGCGTCGGCCCCATGACATCCATATGATCTTCCAGCACGTTTACGATGACACCGATATTAGCTTGAAGAAGTTCTTCCTGAAAGATAATTTGATAGTCCGGATTAACGGCCATACATTCACTGACGAGGGCGTTGGCTCCTCTTTCTACCGTTTCTCTCATGACTTCTTTTTGTTCGCCGATATTCGGTCCCTGAGGTTTCCGTTTAATCGGCTTTTCCTCCGGTGTATCCCAATAGATCATTCTTGCGTCCGTTCCTGTCGTTTTTCCGACAGTTTTGTAACCGGCTTCTATTAATATTCCGGTTGTCAGCCTTGTCACAGTGGACTTTCCTCGGATGCCGTTAATATTCACTCGAACAGGGAGGGCATCAATGTTTTTCTGATGTCGCCGTTTTTCTAATATTCCGATGACCAGTATGACAGCACAGGCTATAATGAGTAACCACATTGCTTATCGACATCTCCTTCTATATTGTTGTAAATTCATTCATCAGTATATAGAATCACTATGAATTCTCAATCGGCATTATGTAACATAATCTCCCCTAATCTACTGAGCCAAACTTCTCTTTTGAAAGAGATTTTGTACCTACAAAGTGTTTTCTATTTTTGGAAATCGACAGGACTTACATCTTATCGATTTTTTCAATACTGAAAACGAATGCGCTTTCATTTACCAAATGATTTCCTTCTGGACGTTTAGTCACACCTTGGATGTTCAGTTTAATATGCATTTCAAATCAATCTTTTTTCCGGCCCGGTATATCAGGCTTTTGCTGATACAATGCATGTTTCCGGTTCTTATGAACATAAAATTATTTCTGCCTGTTTCTTAAGGATAAGGTCATAATGTCATCCTTTCTGCACGGAATAGACAATATTAGTCCCATTCCAAATTGACTAATGGCCCCTGCAATAAAAACGGCAAACAAACAGGTCCAGGTTCTCTAACATAATTAAACATTTTCTGGGCGGATAGTCTAATCTGTTTTATCCTATTTACAGGTCTAAACGCATGACTTTGAAACAATTTTAATAAAACTTAATATTCGTTCATGAAATGTTCATCCAGATTTGTGAAGACTTTGTCAAAAAAAGCGTGATTATCTTTAAATTCTCATATTTATACACCATTTACAGTTCGGTTTGCTATATCGCCATGTTTTATTTTTTTCTTATTGCCAATAACGGAATGTTCATGATAATCTATCTATGTAAACGGTTACACAAATGAGGAGGAGCTGTGTTGGCTACAATTAAAGATGTCGCGGGAGCCGCAGGCGTCTCAGTTGCAACGGTTTCCCGCGTCCTGAATGACAACGGCTATGTACATGAAGAAACGAGAACACGTGTGATGGCCGCCATGGAGAAGCTGAACTATTATCCGAACGAAGTCGCCAGGTCTCTTTATAAAAGAGAATCCAGGCTGATCGGGCTTTTGCTTCCGGACATTACAAACCCTTTCTTCCCCCAGCTTGCCCGCGGCGCGGAGGATGAATTGAACCGGGAAGGCTATCGGCTTATTTTCGGCAACAGTGACGAGGAATTAAATAAAGAACTTGAATACCTTCAAACCTTTAAACAAAATCATGTCGCAGGTATTATTGCTGCAACAAATTATCCGCATCTTGAGGAATACAGCGGCATTGATCAGCCAGTCGTTTTCCTGGACAGAACGCCTGAAGGCGCTCCTTCTGTATCCAGTGACGGACATACCGGAGGAAAATTAGCAGCGGAAGCAATTGTTCATGGAAAAAGCAAACACATTACGCTCCTGAAGGGCCCTGCTCACCTGCCGACTGCCCAAGACCGCTTTCACGGCGCTTTAGAGGTATTACAGCAGGCAGGTGTTGATTTTCAGATCATCGAGACGGCGTCCTTTTCTTTTAAGGATGCACAGGCACTGGCAAAGGAGCTGTTTGTCTTATATCCTGAGACAGACGGGGTAATTGCCAGTAATGACATTCAAGCAGCGGCTGTTTTGCATGAAGCTTTGCGGCGCGGGAAAAAAGTGCCCGAGGATATTCAAATTATCGGCTACGATGATATTCCCCAAAGCGAGCTGCTGTTTCCGCCGCTGTCAACGATTAAACAGCCGGCATATGACATGGGTAAAGAAGCGGCTAAACTTCTTTTGAGCCTCATAAAAAAACAGCCTCTCGCAGAAACGGCGATTCAAATGCCCGTCCTGTATATAAGAAGAAACACGACAAGAAAGGAAGAAAACGATGCGTAATATTTGTGTGATTGGAAGCTGTTCTATGGATTTGGTGGTCACCTCAGACAAACGCCCAAACGCGGGCGAAACCGTACTGGGTACTTCATTTCAAACTGTGCCGGGCGGTAAAGGCGCGAATCAGGCTGTTGCCGCCGCCAGACTCGGCGCCAATGTTTTTATGATTGGCAAGGTTGGTGACGATCATTATGGAACAGCCATCATGAATAATTTAAAAGCAAACGGTGTTCGCACCGACTATATGGAACCGGTTACACATAAAGAAAGCGGCACCGCCCACATCGTGCTTGCCGAAGGTGATAACAGTATTGTCGTCGTTAAAGGCGCAAATGATGAGATCACCCCATCTTATGCGATAGACGCTCTTGAAAAACTTGAAAATATCGATATGGTTCTGATTCAGCAGGAAATCCCGGAAGAAACGGTTGATGAGGTGTGCAGATACTGCCATTCTCACGACATCCCGATCATGCTTAACCCGGCACCGGCCCGCCCGCTGAAGCAGGAAACCATTGACCATGCCACCTATCTTACGCCGAATGAACATGAGGCGGCGATCTTATTTCCGGAGCTGACGGTTTCTGCAGCATTGGCGCTTTATCCGGCGAAGCTCTTTATCACTGAAGGCAAACAAGGCGTGCGCTATTCATCCGGCAGCAAAGAGCGGATCATCCCTTCCTTCCCTGTTGAGCCTGTCGATACAACCGGGGCGGGTGATACGTTTAACGCGGCTCTTGCAGTGGCCCTGGCGGAGGGAAAAGATATTGAAGCTGCATTACGGTTCGCAAACCGCGCCGCCTCCCTATCTGTATGTTCTTTCGGCGCTCAAGGCGGAATGCCGTCCAGAAAAGAAGTAGAGGAGCTGCTGTCATGAAAAGACACGGTATACTGAACAGTCATCTTGCCAAGCTATTGGCTGACCTTGGCCATACTGACAAAATTGTCATCGCTGATGCAGGGCTGCCCGTTCCTGACGGCGTCCTGAAAATTGATCTCTCACTGAAGCCGGGTTTCCCGGCTTTCCAGGATGTAGCCGCAGTGCTGGCAGATGAAATGGCGGTTGAAAAAGTAATTGTCGCATCCGAAATAAAGGTGTCCAATCCAGAGATTGCGAGTTTTATAGAAACACTTTTTTCTGAAGAGGCAGTTGTCTGCCTTCCCCACGAGGAATTTAAGGAGCTGACTAAAGAAGCTAAAGCTGTCATACGAACAGGAGAATTCACACCATACGCCAACTGCATCCTGCAGGCGGGTGTGCTTTTCTAGAAAGGAGGACCGATATGCAAATCGAAATGAATGACATTCATAAAGCATTCGGAAAAAACCAGGTGCTTTCAGGTGTGTCCTTTCAGCTCAAGCCCGGCGAAGTTCACGCACTGATGGGAGAAAACGGCGCCGGCAAGTCCACCCTGATGAACATCCTGACTGGTCTGCACAAACTGGACAAAGGACGGATCACCATAAATGGTAACGAGACGTATTTCTCCAATCCGAAGGAAGCTGAGCAGCACGGAATCGCCTTCATCCATCAGGAACTGAATATCTGGCCGGACATGTCCGTACTTGAGAATCTATTTATCGGAAAAGAAATGTCAACGAAATTTGGTATTTTACAAACCAGAAAAATGAAAGCGCTATTAAAAGAACAATTTGATAAACTATCCGTCTCTCTTTCACTTGATCAAGAAGCGGGTGAATGCTCCGTCGGACAGCAGCAGATGATTGAAATCGCAAAAGCGCTCATGACAAATGCCGAGGTAATCATTATGGATGAACCTACCGCGGCTTTGACTGAACGGGAAATCAGCAAGCTGTTTGACGTCATTACAGCTTTAAAAAAGAACGGTGTTTCCATTGTATACATCTCACATCGAATGGAAGAAATTTTTACGATTTGCGACAGAATCACCATTATGCGTGACGGAAAAACCATTGATACAACAAACATTTCAGAAACCAATTTTGACGAGGTCGTGAAAAAAATGGTCGGACGTGAGCTGACGGAACGGTATCCTAAACGCGTCCCTTCACTCGGAGACAAAATATTTGAGGTGAAAAACGCCTCCTCAAAAGGAAGCTTTCAAGATATCAGCTTTTATGTCCGTTCCGGTGAAATTGTCGGCGTTTCCGGTTTAATGGGAGCCGGACGAACAGAAATGATGAGAGGACTGTTCGGCATTGACCGGCTCGATTCGGGTGAGATTTGGATTGCAGGAAAAAAGACTGCTATTAAAAATCCGTATGATGCTGTGAAAAAAGGGCTCGGTTTTATTACGGAAAACCGCAAAGATGAAGGACTGCTGCTCGACACATCGATTCGGGAAAATATTGCGCTGCCCAATTTGGCCAGTTTTTCTCCAAAGGGCATCATTGATCACAAGCGGGAAGCAGAGTTTGTAGACCTTCTCATAAAACGCCTGACCATCAAAACGGCTTCATCAGAAACGCACGCGCGCCATTTGTCCGGCGGCAACCAGCAAAAGGTCGTGATTGCCAAATGGATCGGTATCGGCCCAAAAGTGCTCATATTGGATGAGCCGACAAGAGGCGTGGATGTGGGTGCGAAACGGGAAATCTATACGCTGATGAACGAGCTCACTGAACGCGGTGTCGGCATCATTATGGTGTCATCAGAGCTGCCGGAAATACTCGGGATGAGTGACAGAATCATCGTCGTCCATGAAGGCAGAATCAGCGGAGACATCGAAGCGCGTGAAGCGACGCAAGAACGAATTATGACACTTGCCACGGGAGGGCGGTAACATGAAAACGGAACAACTGAAGCAATCAGAAAAAAAACAGATTCACTTCGATGGCATCATGCAGAAGCTCGGCCCGTTTCTCGGTTTATTTATTCTCGTTATGATCGTATCGATTTTAAACCCGAGCTTCCTTGAGCCTTTGAATATTTTAAACCTGCTTCGGCAGGTAGCGATTAACGGATTGATCGCATTCGGCATGACCTTCGTTATTTTAACTGGCGGCATTGATCTTTCTGTCGGGGCTATTCTCGCCCTATCCAGCGCCTTAGTCGCGGGTATGATTGTATCTGGTGCCGACCCGATTCTCGCCGTCATCATAGGCTGTCTGATTGGCGCTCTTCTCGGGATGATCAACGGACTGTTAATCACAAAAGGGAAAATGGCCCCTTTTATCGCGACGCTTGCGACCATGACTGTCTTCCGCGGACTTACCCTTGTGTATACAGACGGAAACCCGATCACAGGGCTAGGCACTAACTATGCCTTTCAGCTGTTCGGCCGCGGTTATTTCTTAGGAATTCCAGTACCTGCAATTACAATGGTTCTCGCCTTTGTTATCCTTTGGGTGCTGCTACACAAAACGCCGTTCGGGCGCCGAACATACGCAATTGGCGGCAATGAAAAAGCGGCACTCATCTCAGGCATAAAAGTCACACGTGTAAAAGTCATGATTTATGCTTTAGCCGGTCTATTATCCGCCCTTGCCGGCGCGATTTTGACTTCCCGTCTCCACTCAGCACAGCCGACAGCTGGAGAATCGTATGAACTGGATGCCATCGCGGCGGTTGTCTTAGGCGGAACGAGTCTCTCCGGGGGCCGCGGGCGCATTGTCGGAACGTTAATCGGGGTGCTGATTATCGGCACACTCAATAACGGACTCAACCTGCTTGGCGTCTCATCATTTTATCAGCTGGTTGTTAAAGGGATTGTCATTTTAATCGCGGTATTATTAGACCGCAAAAAGTCAGCATAGGAGGGTTTTACATGAAAAAGGCTGTATCCGTCATTTTGGCACTGTCACTGTTTGTATTGAGCGCCTGTTCGCTCGAGCCTCCCCAATGGGCGAAGCCGTCAAACTCAGATAATAAAAAGGAATTTACCATCGGCTTGTCGATCTCAACGCTTAACAATCCCTTTTTTGTTTCTTTAAAAAAGGGAATTGAAAAAGAAGCGGAAAAGCGCGGAATGAAGGTCATCATCGTCGATGCACAAAATGATTCCTCCAAGCAGACAAGTGATGTGGAGGACTTAATTCAGCAAGGCGTTGATGCCCTGTTAATCAATCCAACTGATTCTTCGGCTATTTCAACGGCAGTAGAGTCTGCAAATTCGATCGGTGTGCCTGTCGTCTCCATCGACCGGTCCGCTGAACAAGGCAAAGTAGAAACCCTCGTGGCTTCAGACAATGTAAAAGGCGGAGAAATGGCCGCAGATTTCATCGCAGACAAGCTTGGAAAAGGTGCTAAGGTGGCAGAGCTTGAAGGCGTTCCGGGTGCCTCCGCTACACGGGAACGCGGTTCAGGCTTTCACAAAATCGCAGATCAAAAGCTGGACGTTGTCACAAAACAATCAGCTGACTTTGACCGTACTAAAGGCCTGACTGTCATGGAAAACCTGCTCCAAGGACACCCGGATATCCAAGCAGTTTTCGCTCATAATGATGAAATGGCGCTTGGAGCTCTCGAAGCGATTAACAGCTCCGGCAAAGATATTTTAGTCGTCGGTTTTGACGGAAATAAGGATGCGATTTCTTCGATTAAAGACGGTAAGCTCTCAGCCACTGTCGCTCAGCAGCCTGAATTGATTGGTAAACTGGCAACGGAAGCAGCGGTTCAGATTTTACATGGAAAGAAAGTTAAGAAAACAATATCAGCGCCTCTGAAACTGGAAACGAAAAAATAATGCAAAGGATCAGATCTTTATCTGATCCTTTTTTATGTTTAGCAACCGGCCAAAACGTGAAAGGAATAATAGAAATGATTATTTCTCTTATGTGAGGAGAGGAACGCAATGAACAAACCCACGAAAATACTGTCTACACTTGCACTTGCAGCCGGAATAACTGCGGCTTCTGCCGGCGGCGCAAACACAATTCATGCACAACAGCCAGAAACAAACGTAAGCATTGATGATTTATACAGCTATCCGATTGATTCCTACTTGGTTTCAGCAGAGGCTCTGAATGTCAGAACAAAGGCCTCCGCTTCAAGCGCTAAAGCCGACACACTTCATCTGGGCGACAGCTTAAAGCTCATTTCGTTTTCAAACGCTGATTGGGCCAAGGTTCATTACAAAAACGGAAAGACAGGCTTTGTCTCCACTCATTACATTGTAAAGGCAGCAACAACAGTAAAAACCAAAACAAAGACGAAAGCATATACATCCGCTGAAGGAAAAAGCATCAAGACACTCCCGGCTAACACAAGCGTATCTATTTTAGGCTGGAGTAAAACAAAAAAAGGCGGCTTTGACTTTGATTGGGTCTATGCAGATTACGGCGGTAAGACAGGTTATATCAAAACAAAGGACCTGCAAATGTCAAAATAACCGAAAGGGATTCCGTTTACAGAACGGAATCCCTTTTTTCTTCGCTAATTATGGATTGAATTGTCGCATTCAAAATATTTCTCAGGAAATATTGTCGTATGCCGTGTCGAAACCTATACATGATCAACAGCATTTTTGTTTACGTTAAAGGATGGAGGTGGAAAAATGGATCAATTTGAAGCGGCATATGAATCGTATAAATCCAAACAAACAAATATCGATCAGTCATTTGATACGTCCGGAAAAGAAGAAATTGTCGCGGTCAGAAGAAATGAGGAAGACAATATTATCGCGGTGAAAACGAACACAGGAAGAGAACTGGACTATCCCACTGCGCTATCAGAAGCAAAAACGGGAAAGATCGCTCACGTTGATGTATTTCATAAATACGGACGTGACATTTTACGAAGTGAACCAGACGGCATAAAGGATAATAACCTATCTGAATTACCTGATTTTTAATAGAGAAAGCCCTGTCCCAATCCGGACAGGGCGTTTCTTTTTTAAGAAAAAGGCTGCTGGATATAATCAGCTAACCGTTTTGCACTGATCGCAATATCCTCAGCATTTGCGTATTTCACGCCATAAAACACATATGGCGGGAGATATGTCATGCCAATCAAATTGCTTGTCGCCTGAAACGGCTTCAGGAGCTCACTGATTGAATAATGATTCCCTCCGCCCGCCTGATACTTTTCCGCTTCGCTTCCTGTGGAAACAGCCAGCATCAGCTCTTTGCCATGCAGAGCTTTCCCTTCTGACCCGAAGGCCCAGCCGTATGTCAGCACAAGATCCTGCCATTTTTTAAGAAGCGGCGGTGAGCTGTACCAATAAAGCGGGAATTGGAACACAATGCGATCATATTGCTCGCACAGCTGCTGCTCTTTGGCAACATCAATGGCTTCATCCGGATATTCCTTATAAAGCTCCCGTACAGTGATATTGTCATGTTTACTTAATTCCTCTGCCCACGCCTTATTGACGACTGAGGTTTCCATTTGAGGATGAACAGCCAAAACCAGTATTTTCAATGAGACCCACACCTTTATCATTTTAATGTTATTTTAACTAAAATCAGGTAAAGTGCCAAATAAAAAGCAAGCCCTGCACATGTGCGGGCTTGCTTTTTTTATTCTGGGCTTCCTTCAGTCGTTTCGATATCTTTGGCGAAATCCGGGTTATCCAGATTGGCATTAAAGAAATCTGGTGTATTTGGAAGTCTGAGATTCATGTTCATTTTTTGAGAAATCGTAACCGTGCAATCCTCAAGCACATAATCAAAGACGTGTCCGCCTGAATTTCGTCCTTCGTCAATGAAGTGCAGGTGATAGCCAGAAACGGCGATTCCGTTCGCATAAGCAGGAGTCAAGAAACCAACGATTGTGCCTCTGATGTTGTCGAAGTTGAAAATCGGCTGTGTTTTGACCGCTTCAATCATTGGCACATATGGTTTTTCTTGCAGTTCTACCGTTCTTGTCTGCACTTTTTTAAACAATCCGTCAATACGGATGGCATAAAATAGGTTTTTACTTGGCAGAATGCTGTTGATTTCTTTTTCAAATTCTTCACGTGTCATTTTCGCATCAATTTTGTGCGTCATATCCGGTGTAAAGAACGTAAATGAGCAAAACGGAGAGCGGTCTCCGCTTTGCACAGGCGTCGCAGTGCCGTCGGAACGAAGACGGTAAAATTCGCCGTCAAATCCAATCAGCTCTCCATCAAGCTTGTTAAAGGTTCCGATACCGAAGTCCCCGTATTTCGGAATATCTGACAGTTCAAAATCGCCGTCATATACTCCGTCTAAAAGAGAAGTCATTGTTGATACTTGATAAATTTGGCTAACGGGCTGTTCTTTTTTGCCGCGGCTCAGCATTTGAATGTTGCTTTCTTGTTTCATATTCCCTTCACTCCTTTAGTAATGTGCTGTTCTTCGAAAACAGTGTCTTGGTGCGCAGAGTGCTAGAGAGCTTTTGTTTTCATCAGTTCTCCAAATTCTTTTGGGAGCTTGTCACTCGCTAAATTAACGTTATCACTGTAGTCAACTGGGACATCAATGATAACAGGGCCTTCAGCATTCATGGCTTGACGCAGAACATCTTCCAGCTGGTCTGGTGATTCGACACGCAAACCGGTTGCCCCGAAGCTTTCCGCATATTTCACGATATCGATGTTTCCGAACTCGACTGCAGATGTACGATTGTATTTTTTCAATTGCTGGAATGCAACCATGTCATATGTGCTGTCGTTCCATACAATGTGTACAATTGGAGCTTTTAAGCGCACCGCTGTCTCTAGCTCCATTGCCGAGAATAAGAAACCGCCGTCACCAGAGACAGAAACGACTTTTTCTCCCGGTTTCACCAATGAAGCACCGATTGCCCACGGAAGCGCAACACCAAGTGTTTGCATACCGTTACTGATCATTAATGTTAACGGCTCATAGCTGCGGAAATAACGGGACATCCAAATCGCGTGCGAACCGATATCACATGTCACTGTGACGTTATCATCGACTGCGTTTCGTAATGCTTTAACGATTTCAAGAGGATGCAGTCTGTCTGACTTCCAATCTGCAGGCACCTGCTCTCCCTCATGCATATATTCTTTTAGATCAGACAGGATTTTTTGCTCACGTTCCGCAAAATCCACTTTTACAGCATCATGTTCGATATGATCCAAAGTAGATGGGATATCCCCGATCAATTCAAGCTCAGGCTGGTAAGCATGATCAATGTCAGCCAGAATCTCATCCAGATGGATAATCGTCCGGTCTCCATTGACATTCCAGAATTTCGGATCGTATTCAATTGGGTCATAGCCGATTGTCAGAACAACATCAGCCTGCTCAAGCAACAGATCGCCTGGCTGGTTGCGGAATAAACCGATACGGCCGAAATATTGATCCTCTAACTCTCTTGTAAGAGTCCCGGCAGCCTGATATGTTTCTACGAATGGAAGCTGAACCTTTTTCAAAAGCTTGCGAACCGCTTTAATCGCTTCAGGTCTTCCGCCTTTCATTCCGACTAAAACAACAGGAAGTTTTGCTGTTTGGATTTTTGCGATAGCCGCACTGATTGCATCATCTGGTGCAGGGCCAAGTTTTGGCGCTGCCACTGCACGCACGTTTTTGGTGTTTGTGACTTCATTCACAACATCTTGCGGAAAGCTCACAAAAGCGGCCCCAGCCTGACCTGCTGACGCTGCTCTAAATGCATTTGTAACAGCTTCCGGTATGTTTTTTACGTCTTGAACCTCTACACTGTATTTTGTAATCGACTGAAATAACGCCGCATTATCCAATGATTGATGAGTCCGTTTTAAACGATCGGCACGGATAACGTTCCCAGCAAGCGCAACGACAGGGTCACCTTCAGTGTTTGCAGTCAGCAGTCCCGTTGCCAGGTTAGAAGCACCCGGTCCTGATGTGACTAAAACGACTCCCGGTTTTCCAGTTAAACGGCCTACAGCCTGCGCCATAAATGCCGCATTTTGTTCATGCCGTGCAACAATGATCTCAGGCCCTTTATCTTGTAAAGCGTCAAATACCGCATCAATTTTTGCACCTGGAATGCCAAATACATGTGTGACACCTTGCTCCACTAAGCAATCAACAACAAGCTCCGCCCCTCTGTTTTTCACAAGGGATTTTTGTTCTTTTGTTGCTTTTGTCAACACCCTCACTCCTTATTATGCATTTTAAACATAAAAATTTAAATAAATCTTGTGATACGTTTCACTATACACTCTTTGTAAATTGACCTCCAATATCAATTCGACTTATGATTAATATGTATTACGAATTATTAACCTAAGAAAGGAATGCATGATTGATGGAGCTTCGCCACCTTCAATACTTTATCGCAGTTGCCGAAGAGCTTCATTTCGGGAAAGCTGCGCTTCGGCTGAACATGACACAGCCTCCTCTCAGCCAGCAGATCAAACAGCTGGAAAAAGAAGTCGGGGTGACGCTTCTGAAGAGGACAAAACGATTTGTGGAACTAACCGCAGCCGGAGAAATATTTTTAAATCACTGCCGCACGGCTTTGATGCAAATTGATCAAGCGATTGAATTGGCACAGCGGACGGCTCGCGGCGAGCACGGCCATCTCGTTATCGGTTTTGTCGGATCAGCTACATATGAATTTCTGCCGCCGATTGTCCGGGAATATCGTAAAAAATTCCCATCAGTAAAAATAGAATTACGTGAAATATCCTCGTTTAGGCAGCAAGAGGAGCTGCTAAAGGGCAACATTGATATTGGTATACTTCATCCTCCTTTACAGCACACAGCATTGCATACTGAAATCGCCCAAAGCAGCCCTTGTGTTTTAGCACTGCCTAAACAACACCCGTTAACATCTAAGGAAGCCATTACAATTGAAGATTTGAGAGATGAACCGATTATTACTGTAGCCAAGGAAGCATGGCCTACTTTATACATTGATTTCATCCAATTTTGTGAGCAGGCTGGCTTTAAGCCAAACATTGTACAAGAAGCGACTGAATATCAAATGGTCATTGGATTAGTCAGCGCCGGCATCGGGATTACATTTGTACCTTCCTCAGCTAAAAAATTATTTAACTTGGATGTGACTTATCGAACAATAGATAAAATACAGCTGAATGCCGAATGGGTTATCGCCTATCGCAAAGACAATCAAAATCCGCTTTTGAAGCAATTTATTAATATTTCAAATTGTCAGCAGTTAAGAACTAAAGAGAGTGATGCAAGTACCTGAAATGATACTTGCGAACTCTTTTTTCTTTTGGGATTCTCATGGAATTTTAATTAATATAATATAATCGCTTAGTACAACTTCATATCAGTATACGTATACATACAGTACAAATAGTTGGCAAGGATACTAGTAAGCGTATGACAATCGTTTGATTTTAGAATGATAGATAGAGAGGTGAAATATATTACACAGTTCACGAGTATATTAACATTGCTCGCTTTTTTCATAACAATGATTTTTATTTTCTGGAGACCGAAAGGATTAAATGAAGCTATCCCCGCAACAATAGGCGCTTTAATGGTGTTATTATGCGGAAGTGTGTCATTGACCGACTTAGGAGAAATAGGATCAAAAGTCACGGGTGCATCGGTCACAATTCTTGCCACAATGATCATGGCCATTGCATTAGAAAGTTTTGGGTTCTTTTATTGGGTGGCTGCAAAGCTGCTCCAACAATCCAGGGGATCAGGCATCAAGCTTTTTTGGTTAACCAATTCACTTTGCTTTTTAATGACCATTTTCCTAAATAATGATGGGAGCGTTTTGATCACAACCCCCATCCTTTTGCTGGTTTTAAAATATTTAGGTTTGAAAAAACATCAAAAAACCCCTTATCTAATAAGCGGCGTTTTAATAGCTACAGCCTCCAGCGCACCGATCGGCGTAAGTAATATTGTAAATTTAATTTCTCTCAAAATGATTGGAATGGATCTATACCTGCACACTGCCATGATGTTTGTCCCTAGTATGATGGGACTCATTTTTATGGCTTGTCTACTGTTTATTTTCTTTTATAAACGTCTTCCTAAAAGCCTGCCGGATATACCGAACCATTTTCAGTCTCTGCGACACAGAAGGTACCATCCCCTTCATTCGCCATCAGCTCCATTCCCAGAACGAAATCAAACAAAAATAATGTTATTTGTACTCGCATTTGTTTTTCTCGTCAGAATCAGCTTATTTGCCGCGTCATATACCGGTATCTCCGTTCCTCTTGTCGCTGTCATCGGATCAATTATCCTTTTGGCCTGGAGATGGGTTTATTTCAAAACCTCTCCCAGAGACTTGTTCTTCAAGGCACCTTGGCACATTTTTATTTTTGCTTTTACTATGTATGTCCTCATTTATGGGCTGCACAATATAGGATTTACTGAATTAATTGTAAATTATTTCAAACCGATGGTTTCTGGAAGCCTCTCCTACGCTACTTTTGTATCAGGTATCTCTACCTCTGTTTTTTCGAATCTATTCAACAACCATCCGGCTTTAATGATCAGTACTTTTACTTTAACAGAAATGAGCCTGAATCCTTCAACAGCAAAAATCATCTACTTGGCAAATATTATCGGCAGTGATATTGGTTCCTTATTATTACCTATAGGAACATTAGCAACACTTATTTGGATGCATATTTTAAAACAGCATGATGAAAGTATTTCTTGGGGTGAATATTTAAAAACAACCATTTTAATCATTCCGCTGACTGTTCTTTTTACATTAACATGTTTATATTTTTGGATCAGTTGGTTATTTCTTTAGCAGTATATGAAATAAAAAACTGCCTTCTGCTATTCGAGGGCAGTTTATTTTCAGTAGAGGCTACGCTAGGGGAGATGCATTGTCTTTAGATGATTTAACTTCCAAATGATTGACTTTCCACTTGCGTTAATAAGCTCAATGATATTATTAGATACATCTTTTAATAGGCCGACTTTTTCTGGCACTTCCCCCATATCAAATATAACCAATTGGCCAACATATTTTTTGATCTGCTCCTCAAAATTACGTACAAGTGAAACACTGGAAGGTACGACAGGCAATTGAGAGTTGTCAAGAGTGTACGGCGTTTGCTCTGTTGAATAAGGGGTAAACCATTTTAAGTGATGCATAGATATAAAAAGTGTTTTAAATACAGGTGAAAAAAATACAATATAATCATTTAAAACACTGGTAACATATCCATGTATCGACCGATCCCCAGTTACATAAACTTCAATAAATTTGCCTTTCACATTGTTTAATGTGTTTCTGTAAGAAAAACTATTATTTTCCGCCTGCATTATTGTATCTTCCGGTTCTCTTAAAATTGGTTTCTCAGTATTCGTATTTATTATTGCTTTATTCATTTGATGGAGATGCAGCAAGGGAATATAAAGATAATTGCAGCCATTAAATATAACAAAAATATCCTGTCCAATATCTATAAGTGTGCCAACAAATCTTGTATCTCCTGAAATGACAACATCAACATCTGTGTCAAGAAATTGATTCAAACCTTTCACCATTCTCCCCCTTTAATTGAATGAAAAAGGGCATCACTTTATTGATGCACCTTCATTATCTATTAAAATTTGCGCTTCCAATGATAGTCTATCGTTTTGACAATCGTTTCATAGCTATAATCTTCCTTTTGGCTTCCGGTGCTATGATAATCTGAAGATCTTGGTGACCAATATGATTTGGATGAACTTTTGGTGTCTGATGAACGATCATATGTTGACGATTGATAATCTGAAGATCTTGATGACCGATATGATTTGGACGAACTTTTGGTGTCTGATGAACGATCATATGTTGACGATTGATAATCTGAAGATCTTGGTGACCGATATGATTTGGACGAACTTCTGGTATCTGATGAACGATCATATGTTGACGATTGATAATCTGAAGATCTTGATGACCGATATGATTTGGATGAACTTTTGGTGCCTGATGAACGATCATATGTTGACGATTGATAATCTGAAGATCTTGGTGACCGATATGATTTGGACGAACTGCTGGTGTCTGATGAACGATCATATGTTGATGATTGATAATCTGAAGATTTCGGTGACCGTTTATTTGATTTGGACGAACTTGATGAGCTATGTGATTTTGAAGATGTTAACGAGCTACTGTCCCCCTCTTTTTCTTGTTTTTGGTCTATATCATTTTTGCTTTCTTCTTTATCATCATGTTCTTTCTTTTGATCACCTTTTTTGTAAGAGCCTTTTGGGCCTAAGCTGATGCTCTTGATATGAAAAGGATATATGCGAAGCACTTCTTGATTTTTCACTAAAGTATAATGACCGTCCGCATTATCTACGAGGATACCTTCAATTGCTTCTGGTCCTCCTCGATTAATCGAAACCCATTTATGAGTTAAACTCTTAAAAACTTCGTTTAGGTTATCAGCTTCCAAGACACTTGGCGTATGTCCTTCTTTATTTAAAGCGGACTCATGTTTACTTATGCTTTTTATGTGATGAATATTAAAATAAACTACTCCATCCTCACTTGTGTTTAACGCAGCGTAATCATCTCCTAGCCACACCAAACTTCCTTTTTTAGATTCCGGACCGCCTTGATTTAATTGAACGGATTGGTTCATTAATTGTCCGATTAAGCTGTGAAAATCATCAGCATCAGCCATTTCTGCCGTCTCAATTGTTGTTGTGCTATTATTGGTATCCTCTGTAATACTTTTTACATGATCCAATTGATAATAAATGGTTTTTTTTTCAGTTTGTAAAGCGATATAATCGGATTTTACAGCTACCAATTTTCCTTTTTTAGATTCGGGACCTCCTCGATATACAGTGACAATTTTATCTTGCATTGAATGCAAAAAATGATAGTAAGATATATCATGATTTGAATGATTTTTCATTCTCCTCTTGCTCATTCATTACCCTCCTAGTCATTTATACATAGATGATAAATATATTGCATATATACGTGTCACAGTTATTTCTTGAACTAATTCAATAGCCTAATTGTCTGATTTTCAGCGAATACCTATAATCATGGATTCACAAAATACTTAAATTGCTTTTGATGTATTGTGAACGGTTTTTAATATACTCAAAAATTACTTCCGGCTCACGGTCAAAACGTTCAATATCACTCTTTTTATATGGGTCCATCAGGACAAACGGCCTGATTTGATCATAAAGCGCCAATATTTTTGGTTTCATATATTCAATTGTAAAAAGAGATTGGAGCGTTTTTTCTAGGAGATGCTTATAGGATTTGCGAAATTCGGGTTCATCCAAAATGCGGGCGGTCAATGTATTAAATCCTTGAATTCTTACGTAATCTGCAGCCATCCGCTCTCCATGGATATCCCTGCCCCAGGTGGCATCATAGTCCCAAGGAATCACTTCAAATAATCCGGTTTCCCCGCTTCTGTACAAAGCGTAATTATGGACAAACCCGTCATAGTTTGAGGTGAACACAATGCCGGCCAGCCAGCGCAAATACTTATCGATATTCACATGCTTTGTCACTTCTGATTTAAATTTGGCTTTAGGGACAGTATTAATTTTAAAAATCATATCCTGTAAATAAAAATCGTCTTCCTCGGTCCCTGTCTTCTTTTCATACCCATGCTCAAGCGACTTCTTCGTTTCCCTCTCCAAATCACTCACGAGAGAAAAATTAGCATCATCATCAACCGCGTAAAAAATCGCTCCGTCCGCCAGCTTCCTTTTCCTTAAATAATATTCATCCACGGATTCAAGCTCAAGATACACTCCTTCATTCTTCCCATTTACCTTTAAAAACACAAATTCTGCCCTTGGAGACAGCGTCCCCAGCTCTGAGAAAAAATCGAGAGACAATTTGTTTCTTACCATGGAAGGATCTTTATATTCCGCATTCAAGTGAACCTCGCGGGCGCCGCGAAATGTTTTCGGCTGATAATAGGAAATATGGTACGACTTCTTTTTGAAATCTCTAATATGAGATCCGCGATAAGCGATGTCGATATCAAATCTTTTCTGATTCACTTTCAACACAGCCGGAACCGGTTCATCGTCCCATATATCCTTTTTTAATTCCCTTAAGTCTTTTGGATGAATAAACAGCTGATACAGAGGCAAATTTGATTGATTCTTCATCCGTAGTCCCCCTTCAAAATTAGGCTTTTATTTTTGTGAGATCTCAGCGGAACACTTATACACTTTTTACAATCGTGCGTACTATGTGTGTAGTAAGGATCTTCATCCTTAAACAAATTAAAAAAAGGAGGATTTCAATTGGGCCACTATTCCCATTCTGATATCAAAGAAGCGGTGAAATCCGCAAAAAAAGAAGGTTTAAAAACTTATTTATACCAAGAGCCTCGTGGAAAAAAACGCAGTCATAAAAAGTCGCACCGCTCTCACAAAAAATCTCGCAGCCATAAAAAATCTTACTGCTCACACAAGAAATCTCGCAGCCATAAAAAATCTTACTGTTCTCACAAGAAATCTCGCAGCTACAAAAAATCTTACTGTTCTCACAAGAAATCTCGCAGCTACAAAAAATCTTACTGTTCTCACAAGAAATCTCGCAGCTACAAAAAATCTTACTGCTCACACAAGAAATCTCGCAGCTACAAAAAATCATTCTGTTCTCACAGAAAATCCCGCAGCTACAAAAAATCATTCTGTTCTCACAAGAAAAGATCACGCAGCTACAAAAAGTCGTACCGTTCTCACAAAAAATCTTATTGTTCTTTTAAGAAAAAACCTTACAAAAAACACTGCAAAAATGACCATCACCGCAAAAAAGATGATTACGACAGCAAAAAAGAGTTCTGGAAAGACGGCAATTGCTGGGTAGTCAAAAAGAAATATAGATAATGAAACTGTCATCATAGGCTCCGGCATACGTACGGTAGCCTATTTTCTAATTCCCCTATATCAGTTATATGTCATGACATAGCATATGCAACCCGCATCATTTGGTTTCCTTGAATGGATTTCGTTATAATCATGGTACTCTTACAATAAAGGCGGTGTTGTTGTGTACATATTTCAAGCAGAAGAGCTTAGTGCCAAAGAGACGTATAAGCTGCTGTCAGGAGCCGTTATTCCGCGCCCGATCGCATTTGTTACAACACTTTCTTCAGGCGGGGCAATCAATGCGGCACCTTTCAGTTTCTATAACGTGGTCAGCTCAGATCCTCCGCTACTCAGTATTTCTGTTAACCGATCAGAAGGCCGGCAAAAAGACACAGCCAGAAACGCGATAGAAAACGGTGAATTTGTCGTCCATGTCAGTGATGAAGCCATCATTGAAGACATCAATGAAACGGCGGCAAGTTTAGGGCCGGACGAAAGTGAAATGACACGCACCTCTCTCCATTCTGTAGAGAGCACGGCTGTTTCAGTGCCCGGCATTCAAGAAGCCCGCATTCGTTTTGAATGCAAGCTCGAACGGCATATCACCTTCGACAATGATCATGGTGTGACCACAGCTGATCTGCTTATTGGCAGAGTTGTCTGTTTTCACCTCGATGAGAAGGTGTATGAAGCAGAAAAAGGGTATATTTTGACGAACGAATTAAAGCCGGCTTCCAGATTAGCCGGAAACCATTATGCAAAACTCGGTGAAGAATTTACATTGATTCGTCCGAGTTCTTAAAAGGACTATTTATATAGAAGAAACTAGTCAAAAAGACACCGTTATTTAAAAAAGCCGGCGCAGCATGTGCCTGGCTTTTTTTGTTTGCAGGAATCATATTTGCACAAACCGTTTGCACTGATTTGGTCTTATAAATTCAGATGCCCCCCATTACAATTGAAATAAGCCCGCACGAAGAGAAGGACGGCAGACTGATATCACCTGCACATAAGGAGCTGATGGGCATGCCTTTAGACCAAAGAAGATCAGCCATTCTTCATCAGGTTCTCAACACAACCAGCTATGTTACTTGCGGCGAATTAACGGAGCAATTAAAAATTTCAAGGAGAACACTGTATTATGACATTGAAAAAATTAACGGCTGGCTGAAAGAGACCGGACTGACACCGATCAAAAGAAGGCGTTCAGCAGGATTTTATTTAGAAGACCAAACGAAAAAAATGCTGACATCAGAAATGAAAACGCTGACAAATTCAAGTTATGAATATTCTCCCTCAGAAAGGCAGGCAAGAGTGATCCTGCGCATTTTAACGAGAAACAGACGGTTACTTTTGCAGAACTTCATTGACGAAAATCATGTCAGCCGCAACACCGCCATTCAGGATATGAAGCATATTCGCGAAAAGCTGAAGACATTCGGCATCGTTCTTTCCTTTACCAAAGAAAAGGGGTATTTCTTCTCAGGATTAGAGCTGCAAAAGCGAAAACTGCTGGCAGAATACGCAAATCAGCTCATGCAAAAAAGCAGCAGCACTGCGGCCGTTACCGATCTTTGTCCCGATCCGGCTGCTTGTGAACAGCAGATCCAAACCATGCGGTCTATGCTGCTGACTTTCGAAAAGCTTCTTCACATGAAATTTGCTGATCATGTTCTCGCGGGCTTAAGTGTGCACTTTACGTTATTTCTGATCAGATTAAAGGCGGGAAAAGAAATCACTCTAGAACAAGAAGAGCAATACGCCATCAGGCAAACGAAGGAATATGAAGCGGCCGTTCGGGCGGCGGCCGCGGAACTGCCGGAAAAAGCCTTTATTTCTGATCAAGAGATGTGCTACTTCACGATCCATCTGTTAGGGGCTAAAATCAGTCAGTTCCCCGCTTCAAGTCTCATTGCAGGTGAGCTGGATGTGATACATGATATCGCGGACAAAATGATTGTCGATTTCCAGCGTTACGCCTGCGTGCTTTTTCAGGACCCGGAAAATCTAAAAAAACATCTGGTGCTTCATTTGAAATCAGCTTATTACAGGATTAAATATGATATCACCCCTCATGAGAGTGATGTAGCTGCCTCCATCAAAACGAAATACAGTGATATTTTCTGCTTAACAAAAAAAGTCGTTCATCACCTTCAAAAAGAATTAAGAAAACCTGTCAGCAGTGAAGAAACAGCTTTTATCGCCATGCATTTCGGAGGCTGGATGAAACGCGAAGGGGTCGCGCCCTCACATAGAAAAACAGCGGTTATTGTCTGTCCGGGCGGCATCGGCACTTCAAAAATTTTGCAGAGCCAAATTGAAGATCTTCTGCCGAATGTCGATATTCTGAAAACCGTATCAAGCCGTGTCTATGAAACCATGACGCTTGAAACGGATGTCCTGATCTCAACTGTTCCGCTGCCAGACAGAGGGGTGCCTGTGCTCATCGTTAATCCCATACTGAACAGCAAAGAAAAGATCAGCCTGCTGAAAAAAGTAGATGCGCTCTCAAACAGCGCTTCCCATTTCCACCCAAGTGTTCATGACATCATGAGCATCATCGAAAAACATGCAGAAGGCATTCATAAAACAGAGCTGATGCAAGAACTGACCGAGTATTTAGGACAGCCGCACAAACATGAAAAGGAGGCGAACCGCAAACCAATGCTTGCTGAATTAATGACACCTAACCATATAACGATGGCCGACTCTGCCCCCTGTTGGGAGGATGCCGTCCGCATGGCGGCAAAGCCGCTTTTGGATGACGGGTCTGTTACCCCGCAATACGTCGATGCCATGATTGCCACGATTCAGACACTGGGCCCATATATCGTCATTACGCCGAATGTAGCCATCCCGCACGCGAGGCCTGAAGACGGTGTGAATCAAATCGGCATAAGCTTTCTGAGACTGAACCAAGCCGTTTCCTTTTCAGACCGGCCCGAGCATTCAGTCCAGCTGATTATCGTGCTCGCGGCAATCGACAATGACACCCATTTGAAAGCCCTCTCCCAGCTCACGAATATGCTGGGTGATCCGGAAAACATTCAATTGCTGATTAACGCTCAATCGGCAGAAGATGTGCTGCCAATGATTCAAAAATACTCAAACTAGGAGTGATTCAAATGAAAAAAATCTTAATTGTTTGCGGAAACGGACTTGGATCAAGCTTTATTGTTGAAATGAATGTGAAAAAAATCATTGATGAACTGAACATCAGCGCTGATGTTACACATACAGACCTCACTTCAAGCAAAACGGAGCAAGCGGATCTGTATCTAGGATCAGCCGATATTGTGTCAGGTCTTGACGATGGAACGCGTAACGTTGTCGGACTCAAAAACCTGCTGGACCAGAAAGAAATCAAAGAAGCCATCCTTACCAACTTGTAACACACAAAAACATAGACGACGGGGGTGCATCTGATGCTTGATTTTTTGATTAACGATTTCCTGGGAACTCCTGCTATTTTAATTGGACTTTTTGCCTTAGCCGGTCTGCTTCTGCAAAAGAAAAAAAACGCTGCGGATACCGTATCGGGCACACTGAAAACGGCAATGGGATTCGTCATTCTCAGCGCCGGGGCGGCGATTGTCTCAAATTCACTAGCCGTGTTCGGCAGCATGTTCGAAAAAGCATTTCACATTAAAGGCGTCGTACCAAATACAGATGCAATATCAGCCATTGCTCAAAAAACGTTTGGTACGGAAACGGCACTCATTATGATCTTCGGAATGATTGTTAACATATTGCTGGCGCGTCTCACGCCATTTAAATATATTTTCTTAACCGGCCATCATATTCTCTACATGGCTTCATTGATCTCCGCCGTGCTGATTACCGGCGGCATCAGCGGTGTTCCTCTCATTGCTGCGGGCGCCATTATTCTTGGGGGGCTAATGGTGCTGTCACCCGCCATCCTTCAGCCGTACACAAAAAAAATTTCAGGAAGCGATGATCTCGCTCTCGGCCATTTCGGTTCTGCCGGCTATTTTATTGCTGGATTCATCGGCAAACATGCGGGCAATCCATCTCATTCGACTGAGGATATCAAAGTTCCGAAATCATTAGGATTTCTGCGGGATACGTCAGTCTCCATTTCTTTAACGATGGCACTCCTTTTCTTTATTGTTGCTCCTTTCGCCGGAAAGGATTTTATTGAATCATCGTTGAGCGGCGGAAGCCATTTTCTCGTTTATTCCTTTATGCAGGCCATTACGTTCGCTGCTGGGGTATATGTCATCTTGGCGGGGGTTCGGATGGTAATCGCGGAAATTGTCCCTGCTTTTAAAGGCATCGCAGAGAAGCTAGTGAAAGGCGCCAAACCCGCTCTTGACTGTCCGACGGTTTTTCCTTTTGCGCCAAACGCTGTGATTATCGGATTTTTATCCAGCTTCCTGGCGGGTATTGTGTCCATTTTTCTTCTTCCAGTCTTCGGTCTCAGTGTTATTGTCCCGGGACTTGTACCGCATTTCTTTACAGGAGCGGCGGCGGGAGTTTACGGAAATGCAACCGGCGGAGTGCGGGGGGCTGTACTCGGTGCGTTTGCCAATGGCATTCTCATTTCTTTTCTGCCTGCGCTTCTTCTGCCGGTTCTTGGCTCGCTCGGATTTGAAGGCACGACTTACGGCGATTCAGACTTTGGCATTATCGGGATTCTTCTTGGCTGGATCATACAATTCTTCAATTAAAGTGAGGGATGCGTCATGAAACATTTATTTTCACCTTCTCTGATGTGTATGGATTTAACAAAATTCAACGAGCAGATCACCATTCTAAACAGCCGTGCCGATATGTATCATATTGACATCATGGACGGCCATTTTGTCAAAAACATTACGCTGTCTCCATTTTTCATCAGCCAGCTCAGAACGATGACAGCTCTCCCGATTGATGCCCACCTGATGGTTGAAAGGCCGGAGGATTTTATCAATATGACAGCAGAGGCCGGCGCTGATTACATTAGCGTTCATGCCGAAACCATTAACCGTTCGGCGTTTCGGCTGATACACAACATCAAAGATCATGGCGCAAAGGTCGGGATTGTATTGAACCCGGCCACTCCGCTAGAGTGGATCAGCCCTTATGTGCATTTGATTGATAAACTGACGATTATGACCGTTGATCCGGGTTTTGCCGGGCAGCCGTTTATCGCAGAAATGACTGGAAAAATCCGTGCGGCTAAAGAGTGGAGAGAAACAAATCATTATACGTATGCCATTGAAGTTGACGGCTCCTGTAATGAAAAAACCTTCCGCATGCTTGCGGAAGCTGGGAATGACATTTTTATCATCGGCAATTCAGGCCTCTTTGATCTCGATGAAAACACAGAAATTGCATGGGATAAAATGAAAACCATTTTTCAGCAGCAGACACATCCTGTAAAAATGCAACACCCGGAGTAATCCCCGGGTGTTTTTCTATGAAACATTTCCTCTCCCCCGGACGTATAAAGAGATGAGTTTAGGAGGGGTTAGTATGAGTACTCATTTTTGGCTGTTATTTCTGGTCATAGTATCGTTCAGCACAGCACTGCAATTTCTTATCAAGAAAAAGTTCGGTATCCATAAATCAGGCTGGCTGTACAAGCCAGTCAGCAGCACACAGAGATTAATAGAAATCTTTTTACTTATTTTGTTTGTTTTTTCTATGATCTTTTTCCCTGTGGGATATATGCTTCTTTTATTTTTTATTTCGATTGATTCTCTACGCTTATTTATAGAATGGAGGTATAGACCTGAAGATAAACAATATATGTACCACCTGATTGATGCTGGCCTGTTTCTTGCTCTCTTAATATACATAAGTTTATTTTTTTAGCTTGTCAAATCCCAACAGCCGCCCCATCCCCCCTTGGATCGGCTCCTCCCTGGAGAAAGCCCTCCTCATCCACTGCGATTGCTGCGGCGTGACCCATCAGCGGGTCATAATCACTGACTGTCTCCACGAGATGGCCGCTTTCTTTTAGCATGTCGACCGTCTTCTCTGCGATTCTGTTCTCAACTCTGAGACCTTCATAATCCTCGCCCCACGTTCTGCCCCATACCCAGCGCGGTTCGCTGATTGCCTGCTGAGGATGCATTCCATAGTCCAGCATTCTGGTGATAATCGCGGTCTGAGTCTGCGGCTGGCCTTCGCCCCCTTGCGTACCGTACAAAATCTTCGGTTTCCCGTTCTTACAGACCATAGCCGGCATCAGCGTATGGAAGCTACGCTTTCTCGGCTCAAGTGTGTTGACATGATTTTCATCCAATGAGAAAAATGAGCCGCGATTCTGCATGAGAATGCCTGTATCCCCGGCAGTAACAGCCGAGCCAAATTCAAAGTAAAGGCTTTGAATGAACGACACCGCATTGCCATCCGAATCCATCACAGCCGCAT
This sequence comes from Bacillus sp. V26, assembly GCF_034296245.1. Taxonomy (NCBI): domain Bacteria; kingdom Bacillati; phylum Bacillota; class Bacilli; order Caryophanales; family Bacillaceae; genus Bacillus; species Bacillus sp. V26. Next base: position 220,817 of record NZ_JAXKQF010000003.1, read on the forward strand.
AGGCGGTATCACTGCCAATCGGTCTGCTTTCCGCCGGTTCAGCTATATAACCGATTTCTTCCGCCAGCTGCTTGGCGTAGCTTTTGTCCAAAAGCCTTTCCAGCGGAATATCAGCAAACGCCGGATCAGTCAGAACGGCATTCCGATCCAGAAAACTCTTTTTCAGTGCCTCCACGAGCACATGATAATAGGTAAATGAACCATGTTCAATTTGGCTGAAATCATAGTTTTCCAGAATATTCAGCGTCAGTAAACCCGTAAAACCTTGGGAATTCGGGGGCGCCTGATAGACGCTGTACCCCCGGTAATCACAGGATATAGGCTTCATCCACTCACCTCTGTGTGCTGTAAAGTCATCAAGCGTCATATAGCTTCCATTATGCTGTAAATACGAGACAATCCGCTGAGCGATATCACCTTCATAAAATGCGCTTCTTCCTCTTTCAGCAATCAGTTTCAGGCTGTTCCCAAGCTCTTTTTGCACAAACCGTTCACCGGGGACCGGTGCTTTGCCGTTTTTGGTGAAGATATCAGCAGTGTAAGGTGTTGACGCCAGCAGTTCAAGATTCGCCGCTGTATGCCGGCACTGATCTGCAGATACAGGAAAACCATTTTCAGCATAATTGAGTGCAGGCTCCAATACATCAGAAAGCGACATCCGTCCGTATGTCTTCAGCACGGCATCCCAGCTATCGACCATTCCCGGCACGGTAATTGCGCTGTCGATCCCCCGCAGCGGGATCTCATTTTTCTCCTTATACACGTCTCTCGTCACATTTTTTCCTGAACGGCCGCTGCCATTGTACACTCTTACCGCCTTTGTTTTTTGATGAAAGGTCAGCCAAAAGGAATCTCCTCCAAGCCCCGTCATATGCGGATAGACAACCGCCAGACAAGCGCTCACGGCGACAGCGGCGTCAAATGCGTTTCCTCCCTTCTCCAGAATGCGGTTTCCCGCTTGTGATGCGAGGTAATGCGGACTGACGACCATTTGCTTAGTGCCGATAATAGATCTGTTCATCACAAGTCTCCTTTGCAAGAGATTTTCTTCAGTATAGAGAGCCTGAGTTTTCGCATCTACTGCCCCGGAAGAAAAGCTGACGAACTTTCTCCTTTTCGTAAACATAAAAATATTTACTCGTTCATTGTGAAAATAAATTTAAATTATCTCTTACGAAACGAAACTTATATGATAAAATATTGACTAAAAGTCAAACGAAAGCAGGTGGAACAAATGGGCAATGAATATCAAATCCCCAACCTTGTTCTTGATGAGATAGACAAACAGATCCTTACCATTTTGCATGAGGAAGGAAGGATTTCTTATACGGATCTTGGCAAAAGAGTCGATTTATCACGTGTTGCAGTTCAATCACGTATTAATCAGCTGATTGAAGCAGGCGTTATTGAAAAATTCACAGCGGTGATCAATCCAGCTAAAATCGGCATTCATGTATCCGTGTTTTTTAATGTCGAGGTAGAGCCGCAATTCCTGGAAGAAGTCGCTCTAAAGCTTGAAGAAGAACCCGCGGTCACCAGCCTTTATCACATGACTGGCCCGAGCAAGCTGCACATGCACGGAATCTTCGCGAATGATCAGGAAATGGAAGAATTTTTAACGAAACGGCTGTATCCGCTTCAGGGTGTCGTCAGCGTTGATTGCCAAATGCTGATCAAACGGTACAAAAGCCGTATGGGAATGAAGCTGTAAAGGAGAGAAACGAATGAAAAACCACCCTTATCGGGATATGACGGCCGCAATGGTGCGCACCGGAATCTTAGGCTTCGGGGGCGGGCCATCGGTGATTCCGCTGATCCGCCATGAAGCGGTGAATAAATATAAATGGATAGATGATGATGAATTTGGAGAAATATTAGCCATCGCCAATGCACTCCCCGGACCGATCGCCACCAAGATGGCGGCATACCTGGGATTCAAACTAAAAGGCACGCTAGGCGCAATTGTCGCTACTCTTGCCCACATTTTGCCTACATGCCTTGCGATGGTTGCCTTATTTGCGGCTGTAAACGTCTTAAGCCACTCGGCGGTTGTCGCCGGCATGATTGGCGCCGTGACGCCGGTTATCGCCGTTATGCTCGGTATTATGGCATATGAGTTTGGACAAAAAGCGCTCAAAGGATTTGGCTGGGTCACCGGAATCCTGTTTTTTATCATCGCTTTTATCGGACTGCAATTGTTACAGATCAACCCCGGCATTGTCATTATCATATTCCTAGCATACGGAGCATTTCATTTTAAACTGAAAGACAAAATCACAAATAAACATTCAAAAGATAAAGGAATGTCCGCCTCATGATCGTTATGTTTTTATTCACAGCATTTTTTATCGCAAACGTTCTGGGATATGGCGGCGGCCCAGCCTCTATCCCGCTGATGTTTGAAGAAGTCGTAAACAGATACGGCTGGCTGTCAAACGACCAATTCTCTAACATGCTCGCACTTGCGAATGCATTGCCGGGCCCGATCGCAACCAAAATCGCCGCTTATGTCGGCTACAGCGCAGGCGGCTGGCCCGGCTTTCTGATTGCGCTAATCGCAACTGTTGTGCCGTCCGCGTTCGCGCTGATCGTCCTGCTGCGCATCATTCAGCGCTTTCGCCAATCACCTGTGATCAAAGGCATGACGCTGTCTGTTCAGCCTGTTATCGCTGTCATGATGCTCATTCTCACTTGGCAAATCGGCGCAGACGGCATCAAAGCCATCGGCTGGATTCAATCCTTAGTGATTGCGGGCATTTCCCTCCTTTGCATGACAAAATTCAAACTGCATCCGGCTTTCCTGATTATCGCGGCATTTTTATATGGGGGGCTTGTAGTTCCTCATTTATAGAAAAAAGCACCCTCAAAGGGTGCTTTTTATTTTGGGCCAGAAATGCCATTTGTCATATAAATTGCTTCTTTGCCTGCATCATTTTTGATCACGTTTTTGATTTGCAGCGTGTTTCCTGACATTCTGGCAAATTGCTTATCTTGAAACGAGTTTGTTTTGACGTGTATCCATTTCTCAGACCGCGGCATTTTCCAAGATAAAAAGAATCCTAGAATAAGCATTCCAACAATGACGGACAACAGCAGCTTCACACGGCATCACTTCTTTTCAATAGCCTGCCCGCAGTTTCTATTGCCTGCTGATCAAATATAATATCGCCGGGACGATTGCCTTCTCCCAGCACATAGCCTTCAAATGACATTCCCATAAAATCAAAAATGTGACCAAACTGTTCTATCAGCGGCAACCCCTTTATCTTTGGATTATCTCCTCCGGCTGCTATCACATATGCCTGTTTTGCCGACATTTGCTCTTTAAAATCAGGAAATCGCGGATCTCTCAACGTCTGTGACCAGCGATCAATAAACAGCTTTAATGTCCCTGACATGCCAAACCAATAAATTGGGGTGGCGAATACGAGAATATCGCATGGCAATATCCGTTCAATGATAGAATCGTAGTCATCTTGAACAGAACGGAAACCGCCTTGAGCGTGACGCAGATCTTCAATTGGCTGGATCTGATATTTCCGCAAATGAATGTATTCCGCATCGAATCCTTGAACAGCCTTCTCCGCGAGAAGATCCGTATTTCCGCCAGACCGCGTTCCGCCATTAATGACCGCAATTTTCATAAAGCATCTGCTCCTTTGTTTACGAATGATTTTCTTCATCATATAATGGATTCATCAATCAATACAGACGATTATTTCGATTAATTCAATCGGAAAAACCGATTTAGAAAGGAAGAGAACAGGTGGAATTGAAGCAGCTGATCACCTTTATTACGGCGGCAGAACATGTAAACTTCACCCTTACCGCCAAGATGCTTAATTATGCACAATCAAGCGTAACCTCCCAAATCAAATCACTTGAAGAAGAAATCGGGACTCCTTTATTTGAACGGCTCGGCAAGCGGCTCATCCTGACAGAAGCCGGCAAAACATTCAAATCCTATGCGGAGAAGATTATTGCGTTAACAGAAGAAGCAAAAATGGCCGCAAATCAAGTAAGAGAAACAACCGGAACCTTGAAAATCGGGGCGACGGAAAGCCAGTGCACATACCGCCTTCCGCCTATCATAAAAGAATTTAAACAGGCTTTTCCCCAAGTAAAGCTCATATTCAAACCGTATATTTCAAACGACCAAGCGAAAGAACAGCTCTTACAGGGCCAGCTAGATATCACATTCATCTTGGATGTAAACCGGCCGGATGACGCATTACACGTTGAATCTTTGATTCAGGATGAGATCAAAATGGTGGCTGCTAACGACCATCCTTTTCCTGCAGATTTACCAGTAACATTGAAGGATCTTCAAAACGAAACCCTTCTGCTGACAGAGGACGGCTGCTCATACCGCATGCTCTTTGAGGACGCCTTACACGACGCCGGTGTCTACCCTAACAAATTAGAATTTGTCAGCATAGAAGCCATCAAACAATGCGTGATGGCCGGACTTGGAATTGGACTATTGCCTGAAATGACAGTAAAAGACGATATTGCCGAAGGTCGGATGAAAGAACTCCACTGGCAAAACGACTGTCCCGTTTTTACTCAACTAGCATGGCATAAGGACAAGTGGATGTCTGCACCATTAAAGGCTTTTATCGATTTGACGCGGAAAACATTCAAATAAAACCTCTCTGCAAGGAAGACAAGGTTTTTGATAAAGCAGGAAAGCACACAGCATACAAAAAAACACTTGATGGCTTAGAGCCCCAAGTGTTACCCGTGATTTTTCTGATAAAACGTTCGTAAGACATGTGTTTCAAGGTCAGCCAGGCGGACAGGAATCGGCAGCCTGCTTTCTTTATTAAGCAGGCTCATCGTGATTTGATAGCTGCTTTCTAAATCAATGTTATGTCCGCAAGACAAGAAAATAGGCTTCACGTCCCGCCGCGTCCGCAGCGCCCGGCCATATACCTCGCCGTCAATGATAATATCTGTGTATGAACCGACTTCATTTTCAGGCATTACGAAATCACAGCTTTTGATTTTGAGATAGGTTTTCGCAATCCCAATTGTCGGCTTACCCAGAAAAAAAGCCGCATGGGTGGCAACGCCCATATGGTTGTAATGCAGATACCCGTTGCCATCAAACAAAAACACATCCGGTTCTGTCTCCAGCTTTTTGGCCGCCTCGATGATCAGCGGCAGCTCGCGAAACGCAAGGAAACCAGACACATATGGCACACTGATTTTCCCCATGCTGTGCACTTTTTCAATGACTTCTTTTGTATCAGCATCAATCACGATGATACTGCACACCCCGTATGGTTCGCCGTCCTGTTCCCAATAAGCGAGGTCGACGCCTGCGCAGGTGTTGATGGAGTCTGGGGTGATGGTAGGTGATAGGTTGATTTTATGTTTAAGGGATCTTTGTGTTTTTACAAATTCTTCTCTGTTTAGGTTGAAAAGATGTATTTGTTTAACATGCATCTAAAATCAATCCTACCTTTTGTTAACTAGTATCTGTTTTTTGTTGTATTCATTTCTCTTAAAAAATCCAGTTTAAAAACTTGCAACTTAGGTTCTGCAAACTTTTTTAATAGTTTTAATTAAATGATTAACTACATTTCATTATTCGTAACTTTGTTTAATATAAATTCTATATTTTTAACTATTTCATTATGGCTATTTGATTGAAACTCATACATGGGTTGATCCCAATCCTCATTTTGTATCATAACTAGTTGATAAAATCCATTAGCATCCGCATCTGGATACCAACCTAAATCAAGTAAGTAATTTTTACGAGTGTATGTTAATTGCAATAAATCTTGTGAAAAAAATAACCACTTTTCATCGTCTGGTGCTAGGTTTTTCGGATCAATTTCTCTAAAACTGTTTTGATTTATGGTCCATCCTTTTGGAATCCTTAAGGATTGTAAACTTATTTCTGGCATTTTTTTTATCTTTCTCATAAAAGCCTCCTATTACTTATCAATACCAAGTTGTTTTAAATACTTATCTAATCGACTTCCAGCAATCGGATGACCATGATATTCACCACCAGAAAACTCCGCTCTAATCCAGCTTGTTGGTGTACCTAGATCATAACCGACTGTTTTTCCTGCATCATAAATGAAATAATAGTTATTATTTCCATTATCAATAATATGACCTTTTAGAAGTGCCTCTTTTTCTAAAGCTTTGTTATTCACATCTGGTAAGTACTGAGCAGCTTTTTTACCTGTCATACTAAAACGTTTTGCTTCTTCAGGTGTTTTAGCCTTAACATGTTTATGTCCATGTGGAGTAAACGAAGCATTATTAAGCATGGTTCTAAATTTTTTACGACCATAATATCCATCATGTGCTACTTTATCGTGATTTTTAGAAATGTTAGGACTATGAGATCTTCCCTTACGGACGCCATCACTAACCATCTTCACAATCCCAAGGTCCTTCACAGCAGTCGTTTCAACATTTACACGAACTGTTGGAATTCCGTACGTAAAGCCATTCGTTGTTACTGGGCGTTCTGCGTACACGCGGACATTTGTCGGGACTTTGAATTGTTTTACTTTTTCGAGAGTCTTGTTTGCTTTTTGGACTTTTGAATGGGTTGCAAGCGGGATGCCTTTATTAATGTGTTTCGCCAATGCACCTGCGCCAACCAAGCTCAACGCCGCTTCCAGCGCACCCGTCTTTCGCTTCTCCTCAGACACTTTGTTTCCAAACATATCTTTACCTGTGACAGCTTCAGAGAATCCGTTTGACGCAACAAGGCCGTATGCGCCCATTTCTGTCATTTTGAGAATGTCTAAGGATTTGCCTGTTTTGTAGGCGTCTAAAGCGTGTTCAGCCGCGATAACTGCTTTTCCGGTTTTGTAGATGGCTTTTCCGCCTTTGAAGGCGCGGCCTGCCCAGCCGACGACCGGTATGAATCCGGCTGCAGCCATTGCTCCTGCTGTCACACGTTCTGCGGCGGAGAGTTTTTCTCCGGTAACCGGGTCAACGCCTTCGGTTGCTCTTTTATAATCATAATAGCCGGAGACTTCACCGGTAAAGGTGCAAATCCCGTCCCATGTTTTTTCGTACCACGGTTTGTTCGCTTCTTCTTCCGCTTTTTCCTGAAGCCGTCTTGCTTCGGCTTGCTGGGCTTTTGCGTCAATATAGGTTGTTCCCTGTTTTTCAACATCAATCACGCTTTTATAGACTTCATTGCTGTGGAAGGCTTTTTTGTCATAGTACATAGGGGATGCGCTTTTCCCATTGCTGGTGGCCTGCATAAGAACAGAATATTTGCTGAGCACTGCGTTGTCCAGAGATTCTAAATTTTGATATTCAGTGGTCAGGGATTCATCAAGCTTATCGACTGCCGTGATCGTGTCGCGTCTGATTTTCTGGGCATCGTCCATCTTATCTGCATAGTCGTCAAGCGTGTACATGTCGAGATCAATAATATCGCTGATGCCTGACAAAATAGAATCGATTTCTGCTTTATGAGCGGAGACAATTTCTGAGGCTTTTAAGTCTCCATTAGGGAGCTCATGATCCAAAAATGACGTCTCCACATATGAATCACTGAGTTCTTGATCTTTAATATCACCGGAAATGCCGTTTAAAAACGCAATTTGAGCAGAGACAAGCGTCAGCCAGCTGTCGGCGATTTCCGCCTGTCCCTGAAAAAAGTCCTTAATATTGTCCGCGCCTTTTCCTTTAAAATCGTCACCTAAATCAGCAACTTCCTGAAACGCCTTTTTTAGCGTGTTCAGCTGCTCTTCCAGCGTCTCATATTGCTTTTTTCTATTTTTCGCTTCATCGATTAAAGATTGTGATTCAAATACTTTACTCATCGCACTGCCCTTTCTCTTCTATTTTACTGCGATCGCCTCATCCTGCTCTTTCAGTGAATCAACATTATCCTTCGTATCCTCGATATTTTTCTGTACCGCTTTTTTATAATCTCCGAGCATGGTTTTGATGTTCTCCTCACGCTCATGATATTTTTTCGTGTAATCGAGGTTGTTTTTTCCATTGGATCCTGCTGCGCCGATTGATACGTCAGCCAACGCGTCTTTGACAGAATCCAATGTTTTGATGACTGTATCGTACTTCAGCTTAATTTCTGACATAAAAAAAGATCACCACCATTTCAGTTGACTAATTGTATTTCCTACTTCTTCCGCGAACTCTTCTCCCTTTTTAAGAAGATTTGCTGCACCATTTGCTATGACCAATTCTCCTGCATAAGTGGCTTTTTGGATTTCAAGATCTAAAATTTCACCACTAATAGACGCCATATAATCGCTATATTTATCATTCACAATCTTGAATGCTTCCGATTTTGCCTCTTCTCTTCCTTTATCAAAATCATCCGCTTTTGTTCCTGTCCAGTGCTTGCCCAATTCCGGTTTTACGATTTCTTTGATTTCAGTAATTGCCTCTTCTTGCAGTGTGTCTATATCCTTTTTTGCTTTTTTCAGCTTTTCAATCTTGTCTTCAACGTCTGAAATTTTTCCGTTAAGTGAACTTTTGATATTTGCTAATACACTTTCATAACCCATCTGTATCACCTCTTAATACTCAAAAAGTCGTATGGAGGGGCTGATGAAGATAGACTTTTCCATACTTTATTTCCATATATTATATTTTAAAATAGCCGGAAGGCGGCTTAAATAGGGTAAACGGCTTAATTTAGGCTTATAATGCTCCGAATACGAAGGTCTAAAGTCTCTTTTTTGTTCGTTATAAGGTCAATGCGAGCGTTTTATATGGTGACAAATTCTAAAGTCGTAGTCAAAAAGACACTTGAAAGAGGCAGATTTGATGATCTGTTCATTTTCTTATGTGGTAAAATCTTGTAAAGACTAAGAGGTGAAACGGAGGGATGACAATGAGTTTTTTCAGTCCGATGATGTTATTTTTCGTGGTTTTTCCTTTTCTGTCCTTCTTTGTATTTGGAATGGCAGGCACTTTATTGTTTAGAAAACACGGCCTTTGGTCAATGCCTCTTACAGTGCTCTGCTTATTGGTCATATTTATGTTCTGTATTGACTCAGCCTCACCTGATTTTATTGTTTGGCTTATTTTATTTCCGCTTCTGACCCTATTGGCGGCTATGGTGACCCTTTGGGATCAAAAGCTTGTATTAGCTGCAGTCCCCATTGTACAGAACGTTTGAAAAGTCTTTTCCCCTTACATCATCAGGTGTGATGAAAAAATTTGCGATGCCGACGTCTCCCCACAACAAATCAATATCATCGTCTGAATCAATTTGTAAAAGCATGATGGTATGTTCTTTATACGCGTATTCCAACCGAATTAATCAAAGAATTCCACTGTCCCCATGCCCGACTATTACTCAAACTGAAAATCTGTAGGCAGCACCCACTAGTTTCAAACAATAGGTAAACCTTAGCGAATATATCCATCGTATAAATACAAAAAAAAGACCGGCATCCCGCCAGTCTTTCCTTTACATCTATGACATTGTACCTGCCGGAACAACCGCTTTCCGGCCTACAGAATAGTATTCCACTCCGGCGGCGGCAGCCTCTTCTAATGAATAGCAATTTCGGCCGTCAAAAATCAGCGGCTGCTCCATCAAATCTTGATAATCTGCTAATGAAAATTGTTTAATCTCATCCCAGTCCGTTAAAATCATGACGGCGTCTGCCCCCTTAACGGCTTCCGCAATCGTTTTTTTGTATTCAACAGCCTGCGGCAAAATATGCTTCGCGTGGCTGACGGCAATGGGATCGAAGGCTTTGATATGGGCGTCTAGTGCGGCGAGGCGGTTAGCGATGACAATCGACGGCGCGTCTCTCATATCGTCCGTGTTCGGTTTAAATGACAGCCCCAAAAGGGTGATCGTTTTTCCCGTTACTCCGCCAAGCCTGTTCAGCGCTTTATCAACCAGCATCGCCTGCTGATTGTTGTTGACCCTGATGACCGATTTCAGCAGCTCAAAATCATGCTCGACATTGCCCGCAATTTGCACAAGAGCGTTCGTATCCTTTGGGAAACAAGAACCGCCGTAGCCAATGCCCGCTTTTAAAAACTGGCTCCCGATCCGCTTATCCTGCCCCATGCCGTATGCGACAGATTCAATATCAGCGCCGACCTTTTCACATATATTCGAAATCTCATTTATAAAACTGATCTTAGTGGCCAGAAAGGCATTTGAGGCATATTTGATCATCTCGGCGCTTCTGATATCCGTTTGGTAAATCGGGATATTGAGCGGAAGAAAGAGCTCTTCCAGTTTTCTGGCGGTGTCCTGATCAGCTGTTCCGATCACAATCCTGTCTCCATGAAACGTGTCATGGATGGCTGACCCTTCACGTAAAAATTCCGGGTTGGATGCGATCGATATGCTGACAGGCTCCGCAAGATGTTTGGTAATCAGCTCGTAAATCCAATCATTTGTTCCGACAGGCACTGTGCTTTTCGTTACGACAATCGCATCTCGCGTCACGTGCCGGGCAATACGCTTGGCCACATCTGTAATATGCTCCAGATTCGCATGTCCGTCGTTTTTTTGCGGTGTGCCGACCGCTATAAAAATAATCTCTGCCTGGTTTAAGCCTTTCTCGTAGCTCGTTTCAAAGCTCAGCCGCCCATCAGCTATATTTTTTCTCATCAGCTCTTCAAGACCCGGTTCAAATATAGGGGAAATCCCTTTTCTCATTTCTTCAATCTTGTGAGCGTTAATATCAATGCAAGTTACATGATGGCCAATCTCAGAAAGAGAAACACCTGTCACAAGACCGACATAGCCTGTTCCGATGACTGTTATATTCATTGTTTCCCTCCAACAGTTAAATTGCTGCTTTACAGCTTCCGTATTATCGTATGAGAATATCCTGACATGAATGCGGATGATCTCCCGGAAACAGCCTGTACAGATTTCTGAAATATAATTCAATCATACAATATACTATTATATCGTTCTCACAAAGAAAGTGGGGAAATGAGAATTGCAGATCAAAAGAGCCCGAATCGTTTTCTTCTTTTGACCGGCTTCGGTTCCTGCCTGTAAATCGCATGATTTTGCAGAAGAAGCTCAGCATTTTCTGTCAGCATATAAGAATATTCCGTACCGAATTCTTTCTCAAGAACACGGAGAGCCTCCTGATAGCGAAAGTCTCTTGTTTTCAGATTATGAGCATCTGAGGCTAAGAAGTGTATCAGATTGGCTTCAGCCAGCCGCAGCGAAAATGCTTTCATCTGTTTCCCGAAAACTCCTGCGAGGCTTCCGGTTGTCAACTGAGATGCCGCTCCTTTTTCTATAAGATGATACAGCAAGGACGGATTTTCGCGAATTTCGCTATTGCGTTCGGGATGCGCGACAACCGGAACGTATCCTTTCAGCTGCAAATCATAAAAAAGCTGCTCGGCATATCGCGGAACATGATCAAACGGAAACTCAATCAGGATATATTTCGTGTCATTCAGTGACAGCAGCCGCCCTTCAGCCAAATCCTGTTTCAAGTCCCCGTAGATTCTGATTTCCTGTCCCGGCAGTACGGTGAGCGGGATTTCCTCTTTCATTAAACGTTTGTTTAACAGGTCTGCCGCTTCTCTGACAGCGATTTGCTCGTTTTCATATGAACCATTCTTATGATGCGGGGTTGCAATGATGGTTCTGATTCCCTCACGAACAGCCGCCCTGGCCATTTCGATGCTGTCGTCCAGGTGCCTTGCCCCATCATCCATTGTCGGGAGGATATGGCAGTGAATATCAATCATTTCTAAGCCTCCTTTTTTCGCAAAAATAAATAACGGGCAGTATGCACGTTATTTATTTTTGTATGAAATTGTCTTCATGTCCGTAGTATCCGTAGTCAGAGTGCTTCGAGCGTTTCTTGCCGTTCATAATGGCTCCGAGAAGCTTGCTGTTGCACGAATCGAGCGCCTCTTTTGCTTTTGCGGCTTTTTCTTTTTCCGTCTTTCCGCTTGAAATAACCAAAACGGAACCGTCTGCGACGTTCCCTAAAATTTGTGCGTCTGCTACAGGGAGAATAGGCGGCGTATCGAAAATCACCATGTCATAGGCCGCACACGCTTCATCCGCAAGCTCCTCCATCCACTTGGAGGAAAGCAGCTCGGCCGGATTCGGCGGGATCGGGCCGCTCGTCAGCACATCAAGATTTTGTTCCTGAGACGTTTGCACAGCCTGTTTCAGTGAGGATTTTTTCAGTAAAACGGATGTTAAGCCTGTCATATTTTCTAGTTGAAAAGTGGTATGTACTGTAGGTTTTCGCAAATCTGCATCGATGAGCAAAACCTTTTTTCCCTGCTGTGCAAATACGACAGCAAGGTTAGCAGCTGTGGTAGACTTCCCTTCTCCAGGGCACGCCGAAGTGATCATCACAGATTTCATTTGGCGGTCCACTGAAGAAAATTCTATATTTGTTCGAATCGTTCGATATTGTTCTGAATTCATGGATTTCGGCTCTGTCAGCGCAATGACATTTTTGCGACTCCATGAACCCTTGCTTTTTCTAAGCGCCAAAATGTCCACTCCCCGCTTTATCAGATTGAATGCCTTTTAAGCTCTTCGCTGTTTTCTGTTCATTCGCAATGGTGGAAACCGTCCCTAATACCGGTATGTCCAGCAACGTTTCGAGCTGCTCTTCCGATTTGATCGTATTATCCAAATGCTCAAGCAGGAAGGCCAGCCCGATGCTTCCTGCCAATCCTGCCGCAAACGCGATGGCGATGTTCAGCAGCGGTTTTGGCGATACAGGCGACGGATGTCCGGAAACCTCAGCTTTTGACAGAATGCTTACGTTATCAACATTCATAATCGAAGTGATTTTGTCTTTAAAGACAGATGCGACAGTGTTGGCAATGTGAGCCGCTGTTTCCGCGCTCCCGTCTCTGACAGAAATATTGACCACTTGGGAATCCTGCTCGCTGGAAACAGTAATTTTTTCATTCAGCTCCTGGGATGTCATCGACAAGCCCATCTCTTTAATCACTTCGTCTAAAATAGCAGGGCTCTTAATGATGACATTGTACGTATTGATTAATTGAAGATTGGTTTGGACATCGTTAAATTGGACTTCTTTTTGGTCGTTTTTCGATTGATTGACCAAGATCTGAGTTGAATTTTCATAGATGGGTGTAAGTGCGAAGAAACTGATGAATCCGCCGGCAGCAGTCGCAGCTGCGGTTACAATCATAATCAAAAGTATGCGTTTTCTTAACGTTGATAGTATGTCTTTTAAACTAGTAGATTCTCCCATGATACCTCCAAATCAGCTTATAACATCCTTTTCCATACGATTATACAACGTTAAAACAGCATTTCTCCATCTTTTCACATGACAATATTCGACAAAAATTTACAATAACAGTTTTTCAGCTTCCATCTTGTAAGCGCTCTATTTATTGTCTTGCCAGAGCTGAATCTTTTTCTCCTTCCGGTCATTATTCAGAAAAAAATCCCGCTAAAAACCTGCGGGATTTTTATGTTGCGTATCCATTTTTAATATGAGAAATCAAATTTTCAAGCATTTCCTTTGTGGTCATCTCAGATGACTGCTCACCAATATCATGTGCATGCATCAAAATTTTCAGAAATTCTTCTTGATTCAATTTCTTTTCACTCATCATTTTATTCCTTTCAGCTTCCATTAAGTTGAAAACACGATTATTATATGATGCCGGCTCTCGTTTTGCAATCTCTAATACATCATTCGACACATCCCATTTTTTATGTCCTATTTTAGGAAAAACTTTTTCATGCCGTTGTGTTGCGATATAATAGAGAAATTGGATCTTTTTATTACGTGACTCGGTTAGGAGCGATAATCATGCTTCAGAATATGATTTCTAAAGACGATGTGCTGGCATCGGCTGAACAATTAAAAGAGCTTCTTCCTTACAGCGAGGAAAATGTTCAGCTGATCAAAAAAGCCCTTATTTTATATCGGCAGGATTCAGTCTATCGTTTACAAGCAGTGAGTCCGACGGAAGTTACGGCTTACGTGCAGGATGTTGTGCCTGTGCGGGTCACATTGAACTTATTTGTCATAGCCAAAAGCGGCTGTTCATGTCCGTCTGGGAGAATCTGCCGCCATAAGCTGGCTGTTTTTTTATATGTATATGCAATGTTTGAACGAGTGGGAACTTTTACAGAGCACTGGCTGGAGAGGGAAAAGCTTGAAGAAAGCAAAGAGCTCGTCCGGCGTCAATTCCAAGAGAAGGTGCTGCCTAATGAAGAGTCGCTTTCAAGCTGGCTTGCTTTTTTCGATTCAGAGTTTTCTCTTTGGCAGGCACGCACGGCTGAAGGCAGCCAAAACATGCAGGGCCTCTATTACGGCTATCTGTCCGCTTTGAAAAAGCATGCCCCGAACAAGCCGGAGCTGAAAAGCCTGTATCAGATTCATTCAGCGATCGCGGTGTGGCTTCGCATGTTTACATTGATTGAAGAAGAAAAACTGGACCCCGAGCATGATTTTTACTCCCTCAATCCTTATGTCGAACAGCTGATGGACACGATCTACAGCTCAATTGATAAATTAAAAACGTATGCGCTGTCGTTTGCACTCGATCCCTTTCTGGAGAAAACGCCGGATGTCATTCGGGATCTCTTATTGAAGGAAGATATTTTTCAATATGAACGCATCCGCATTTTCGGTGAAATTTGGAGTGCGCTGCTGCCGCGGCCGAAATGGGTGGCGCGTGAGCAAGAGATCCTGCAAAAAGAAGCCGGGCGGCGGTTTTCTCCTGAATTGCAATTCGGGCGTCTGCATTTAGAATTTTTGCAGAAACATGATGACGCGATTTTTGCGGAAACCGGCCAATTTCCGCCGGAAGCGCTGCCGTATACGTTCCAATGGCTGAGTGAAATCACCGCGAAAAAGGATTGGAAACGGCTCAAAGCATGGTACCTCCGGATTGAATCGATTGCGATTGGTTATACGAAGCTGGATAAGCCTTTTAAAGAAATTCGCGATGTGATTGGCGAGCTGTTTCTTCTGCTGAACGCGTATGTGAAGCAAACCAATGACCAGGCGCTGTTTGAACGCTATGCGGCAGGCTGTCTGCCGTATACTTTCACAGAATACAGCCATCATTTGTATGAGAAAAAGCGTTATGCCGAGTGGATCGAAATCCACAGCCTTGTTGGCTTTTCAATTTATGAAATGGATAAAACGATGCTCAAAGAAATCGCGTCGAGCGATCCCGAGGCCCTTATACCCGCTTACCACAGAGAAGTGGCCTTTTTTATCGACCAGAAAAACCGCAGCTCTTACAAGGAAGCAGCCCGGTATTTGAAAAAACTGCGGACGCTCTACAAAAAAGCGAAAAAACTGAAGGTATGGGAACGCTATATTCAGCAGCTGAGCTCACATTACAAGCGCCTGCGCGCCCTTCAAGAAGAACTGCAGAAAGGAAAGTTGATTGATGGCGAGTCTTAAAGAAATACTCATTCACGTCGAACAAATGGAAGACGGGTCATTTACGCTCTCAGCCTTTGATGAGAATGAGCAGCCCCTTCCCTACAGCCACATGAAAAAGCATTTGTTTCAATGGCACGAATCCTCATTTTACGGAACCTTCCTTGAGGATGTCAGCTTCATCGGGACAACCGCGGTTTTGCTTTCTCCATGGATGACTGTAGAGCTTCTCGGCAAAAACTCGTTCAACTCATTCAGCTCCGTGCAGCTTACAGAAGAAACGGAACCGCTGATTGAGGCAGCGTCCACCATTTACGAATTTATCGCGGACGGCGATTTCCTGCCTGACTACGAAGCATGGACAAACGGTGTTTTCCGCTGGAAGGATCGGGACAGCATTCTGGATGGCTTTACTGCGGAATGGTTTTCAGCCGCGGTGCAGGATTATATTCAATATGACGACGAACTGCGTGAAAAATGGGAAAATATCAAAGAAAAATCACCTGCGGTCACAACATTTCGCGGACATTTTCTGGATGAAGAGGATTTTCTCGAAGGCATCGGCTGGGTTGACGATCAAACCCCGTTTACGGTTGGCCTCCGCTTGAATGAACCAGACTTTGACGGCGATGACTGGAAAATCGAAATGTTTTTACGCGATAAAAAGAGCGGCGCGGTTGTATTTTTTGACGGGCTGAAAAGCCTCAAAAAATCGTGGCAGGCCTACAGCGATAAAATCGCACGCGAGCAGGACCGCTTTCATCGAACGGTTCCGTGGCTGTCATTTGATTCCGGCACCACGCTGATTTCAGAGGAAGAAGCCTGGATTTTCCTGACAGAGGCAAGTGAGACGCTTGTCGATATGGGCGTTGAAATCCTCCTGCCATCCTGGTGGCAGATTGTCAGAGACAGCAGCATGATGCTTAAAGCAAAGGTGTCTTCCGCCCCGCGCGGCGAGTCATTTGTCGGCATGAATGCGCTGCTTGATTTTAACTGGCGGTTTGCGACAAACGGCATTGAGCTGACAGAGGATGAATTTAACGAGCTTGTCGCGAGCAACAGACGCCTCGTCAATATTCGCGGGCAATGGGTGAAAATAGATCCGCAATTTATCAAACAGATGAAACGGCTGATGGAGAAAGCGGAATCAGAAGGGCTCCATATGTCTGATATTCTGGCACGCGAGCTGATGGATCAGCAGGAAGGCGGGCTTGAGGACTCAGACATCATGGATACATCCGCTTTTGCCGGTATTCAATTCGACCTGTCAAAACAGCTCAGATCACTTATTCGAAAGCTGACAACAGCGGAAAATCTGCCGGAGCATGAGGTCAGCCCCTCCTTTCAAGGCACGCTCCGCCCGTATCAGAAATACGGCATGAACTGGCTGCTGTTTCTGCGGCAAAGCGGTTTTGGCGCCTGTCTGGCCGATGATATGGGGCTTGGGAAAACCATTCAGATGATCGCCTATTTTCTTCATGTGAAGGAAAGCGGACGGCAAAACACACCGAATCTGATCATCGCGCCGACATCCGTACTCGGCAACTGGCAGAGGGAGCTTCAAACCTTCGCGCCCAATCTGTCGGTCGCTCTCCATTACGGCCCGCGCCGTCCGAAGGGTGAAGACTTCACCGGCTATTATGAAAACGCGGATGTTGTCTTAACCTCCTACGGGCTGTCGCATGCCGATTCTGAAGAGCTTTCTTCGGTGACATGGAACACAATTTGTCTTGACGAAGCACAAAATATTAAAAACGCGCACACGAAGCAATCACGCGCAATCAGAAAGCTGAAGGGCATTCACCATATCGCGCTGAGCGGAACTCCGATGGAAAACCGCTTGACTGAGCTATGGTCGATTTTCGACTTCATGAATAAAGGCTACCTTGGCAGTCTGACCGGTTTCCATAAACGCTATGTATTGCCGATCGAAAAGGACCGGGACGAAAAAAGAATCGAACAGCTTCAGCAATTAATCCGGCCGTTTCTGCTGCGGCGGACAAAACGGGATGAGGACGTCGCATTAAACCTTCCCGACAAGCTGGAGCAAAAAGAATTTATTCCGCTGTCAGCCGAACAGGCGTCCCTCTATGAGCAGCTGGTGAAAGACACTTTTGAACATATGACGTCACTGACAGGCATGCAGCGAAAAGCACTGATCCTCAGCATGCTCGGACGGCTTAAACAAATATGCGATCATCCCGCGCTTTATTTGAAGGAAGATCAAACCGAGCTGCTGGCCGGACGTTCGGTCAAGCTTGAAAAATTGCTTGAGCTGATGACAGCGATCCGCGCCCAAAACGAAAGCTGTCTCATTTTCACGCAATATATTCAAATGGGGAACATGATGAAGCGATTGCTTGAAAAAACCTTCGGCGAACCTGTGCAGTTTTTGAACGGGAGTCTTTCTAAGCAAGACCGCGATGCACTCGTTGAGAAATTTCAAAAGAAAGAATACCCGACACTGATTCTGTCGCTGAAAGCGGGCGGCACCGGGCTCAATCTGACAGCCGCCAATCACGTCATTCATTATGACAGATGGTGGAATCCGGCTGTTGAAAACCAAGCCACTGACCGGGCATACCGCATCGGGCAGGAGCGGTTTGTCCACGTTCATAAAATGATTACAACGGGAACAATTGAAGAAAAAATTGATATGATGCTTGAAACGAAGCAAACGCTGAACGACCAAATTATCCAAAGTGAAAACTGGATTACCGAGCTGTCTACAGATGAGCTCGAAGAATTATTTACATTAAGCGCCTCAGCGCAGGCACAATAACCACAAAAAAGCTGGCTCCTTAAAAGAGCCAGCTTTTTTCCGTTCATCGCCGTCACGCCGAATTTCACAGAATCCGTTACGCCGGTTATGTACAGGATGCACTTTTTTTCAAAAGATAAACCTTACAGCAAGTGCCGAATCATATGGGCAACGCCATGTTCATCATTGGTCAGGGTTACAGCGTCGGCTATCGCTTTGATGTCCTCCCGCGCATTGCCCATCGCTACGCCTTTTCCGGCAGCCTCCAGCATAGATCTGTCATTTAAGCTGTCACCCACGGCCACTGTTTCATTCATTGGGATGTTAAGCCGCTTTGCCAGCCTTTCCAGCGCCTGCCCCTTGGATGCCTTTTTGGAGGAAAGCTCAAAGTTATGATCAGCAGAGCTGACAAGTGTCAGATCTTTATCCTCCTGGTATCTTTTCCACCCGGCCTCCAGCTTTTCTTTGAAGAAAGAAAAGCCAAGAATGTTGTAAAAATCAATCTGTTTATCCTCCTCAAAGAGCTCTTGAAACGTGTCGATATAAGCGAAGCCCGATTGACTGTATTGCACCTCGGCTGCCTGCATCAGAACAGAAAGGTCAGCCTCTGGATTCGCACTTTTGACCCGGTCAAGCTCAACATCAAGGAGCTGCCTGCCGTTTTGCGGCGTATAAATAGCTGAGTCTGTAAAAACCTCATAATAATAGTTTTCTGACTCAAGCCACGAGAGAATGTCATACGCCCGTTTTTTATCGATTGTTTCCGAATGATAAAGCCTGCCGTTAGGGTCGTGAATGACAGCGCCGTTCGCACTGATGACCCACGTTTTGATCCCGAGCGGTTCAAAAATTGACACGACATCAAAATAAGCGCGTCCCGTTGATACAACAACCTCAATCCCGTCCCGCTGCGCCTGCCGCAGAGCATTTTCATTTTCTGAGCTTACTTGATGCTTGCTGTTCAGCAAGGTTCCGTCTAAGTCGATCGCAATCAATTTCACGTTTATCAGCCCTTTCTTTCATCCTGCTCTGTCACGAGAAGTTCGACGCCATTAAGGTCAAGCAAGTCGCAAAACGCCTGATCCGGCAGCCGGTCTGTGATCAAGAGATCAATTTCACTCAGCTCAGCGTACTGATAAAAACCGGTGCTTCCCAGCTTCGAATAATCCGCAAGGGCGATCACCTGCTTCGCCTGCTGAATCATTTTTCGCTTCACCAGCCCATCTTCTTCATGCGCGATCGTAATGCCGTGTTCCGAAATGCCGACTACACCGATCAGCGCTTTATCGACGTGATAGCTTGAAAGCTTTTCAATCACAGAGGCGCCGTACAAGAAACGGTGCTCCTTTTCAAGCTTGCCTCCGAGAAGATAGATCTCAATATCATCTTTGTCTGAGAGCACTTCCGCGAGATTAATGGAGTTGGTGATAACCGTACAGTCGTCTGCATTTAAGTGTTTAGCGCACGCCTGAACGGTTGTAGACGCGTCTAAAATAACCCGGTCGCCATTTTGGATCAGTGATGCTGCGAGTTTGCCAATTTTGTTTTTTTCCTCGGACACTGTTTTCAGCCGGCCGGAATACCCTTGGATTTTCTGGTGCACAGACGGCAGAATGGCGCCGCCTCTTGTGCGAATAATGGCATTCTGTTCCTCCAGCTTCACAAGATCCCGCCGTGCTGTATCTCTGGACACCTGAAGGAGCGTACAGATCTGCTCGGTTGTAATGCGGTTATGCTCCTTTAGATAATCCACAATTGCTACTAATCTTTCTTCTTGGTACACGCCCTCATTCCTTTTCATATGATGTTATCTTTAAGTAATTATAAGTTTTTATATATTAACAATCAATATTATTAAGTGAAATTAAGTAAAAATGCATCATAAGAACCAATTTTTCCTATCTCAAACAGAAAGAAAAAACCAGTCTGGTCGACTGGTCAATACAGAGGGGGATGATGCGAAGAAAAGTAATCGTGAATGGGATTTAAAGCGGGAGGAACAGGGGGATGTCAATCGGCAGCTTTTTCCCTAGGTTTAGGGTCCATAAAACGAACAGTATCAGCCATCACTTCAGTTACGTACACTTTGACACCTTCCGCATTTTCATAGCTCCTTGTCTGAATCCGTCCGCTTAGGCCGACGAGAGAGCCTTTTTGGCAATATAACGCCGTGTTTTCGGCCGTTTTTCTCCAAAGCGTGCAATTGACGTAATCCGCTTCAATTTCTCCTGAAGCATTTTTGAAGCTGCGGTTAACTGCAATCGTAATGTGTGTGACTGCCGCGCCTGCAGAAGTGTACCGAAGCTCAGGGTCTTTTGTTAAACGTCCGACAAGCATGACCTGATTGAACATTGCGATTCCTCCTCTCCTTGCGGTTACACGTATTGTAGATGATGCAACGAGAAAAGAAAAACGCTCAAAATCGCATTTCAGCCTCTGTTTTTATCTTTCGTTTTCATTTTTCCCTCAGCTAAAAACAGCTTTTGTTTTTTCCCTCTAAAGAAATATGTATTTTTTAAAAACCGGAAAAACAATTTAGATGTCAGCCAATGCTGCGTATTCATACAGACATAAGAAGAGCCGTCCCATGCAAACCACTGAAAGCTGAGTTTCTTTTCCGGGAGCGACAGCTGGATTTTGTACTGTTCCATCCCATCATAAGTTTCGTATAAAAAAATCATCCTCTCTTTCCTATATAGATGAACCTCAAAAATATCTTTACGGCTTAACATATAAGCTTCATTCGTTTGAATCAAACGCTGATCCGCCGGAGTGCCGTCAATATAAATTTCCTTTAAATGAAATCGATTCATACACACCTCTCCGTAATCCATAGTCAGTTACAGTATAATGAAAAAATAGAAATTATTAAATGTTGTGCCAGTACAAAATAAATTGTCCGCGGCATTACAGCGTTTTCACGGAAAAATGAATATGTGTTATAATTCATTTTAAGAATTCTTTGTAAGTAAATGGGGTGAGATAAAAATGAAAACCTTTAAACTGGTTGACCTGAACGTGGAACGAGTGGACAAGGAAGAAAAGTCAATTGAACAGTTTCCCCTTATTGACGGACTGATTATCAATAAAGAAGACGGCGAAAATCACTGGCTGATTGAAGCGCTTGTTCCGAAGGAGCACTTGTCTTTTTTTGACCAGCTTCAAAAAAAACAAGCTGAAGTCAAAGTGTTTGTGACGATTACGAAAAAAAGCAACCGCCCCGCCCAGCTGACTGCAGCTGTGAAGAATATTGCTGAACTGGAAGAAAGCATCTCGGTTTTAATTTACGGACAAATGGTGACAAGAAAACAGCAAGGCACTGAAACCATTCTGGAATCTCTTGTAAAAGAGGGCTATACAGGAGCGAAACTGATCGAGGCGTTTAAGCAGAAGATATAAAAGAGAGTGGAAATCATCCCCTCTCTTATTTTACATTTACTGAGGTGACACGTATGAATAAGCGAAAAATTCAAGCGGTTGTTTTATCACTTATCGGCGCAGCTGTCCTTTTGACATCAAGTTTGCAAACACCTAGAGAAGCTGTTGCTGCCGGGAAGAGTCCCAATCTAAAGAAAATGAATGTCGATGAGTTTTTCACTGATCACGACGGAACTTTTATCTTACGTGATCTGAAAAACGAAAAAACATTCGTCTACGGCGATCAACGCGCGACACAAAGATTTGCGCCGCAATCGACTTTTAAAGTCCCAAACGCGCTCATTGGATTACAAACAGGCGCCGTTAAAGATGAATATGACATCAAATACTGGGACGGTGTAAAACGTGAGCTCGATGTATGGAATCAGGATCACACGCTAGGATCTGCCATGAGATACTCTGTTGTTTGGTATTATCAAGCGATGGCACGAGACATCGGAGAAGAGCGAATGAAGGAATGGATTGATAAAATAGCGTACGGCAATCAAGATATCAGCGGCGGTATTGACCAATTTTGGCTGAGCAGCACGCTTAAGATTTCTCCTCTGGAACAAACGGACTTTATGGAAGCCTTATACAAAGAAAAACTGCCATTTGATAAAAGCGTTATGAAGACGGTGAAGCGGATGATGATTCAGGAAGATGAGGATCATTATACCCTTTATGGAAAAACCGGTTCAGGCTCAGGCATCGGCTGGTATGCAGGCTTTGTCAAAACCGAAAACGGAGTGTATAGTTTCGTGACGAACATTGACGGTACCGGCACAGAAGCGAAAAGCATGACAATGGACATTTTGAAAAAATATGTTCTGCATTAGAAAAAAGACTGCCTTTTCATAAGGCAGTCTTTTTTTATTCTCCTGTAATCAAAAGAATAATTTGAAGCGGTTTTGGAAAATTGCTCATACACACACATCATCACATTCCGCTAATCGATTTGTCATTTGTATGACCGACAGTCTCAATCAAATTTCCTTTCACTGCGAGACGCCCTTCGGTTTCCACAGCTTTGTCGCATGTGATTAATGTAATTTCCTTTTCTTTTGTATCCTGAATCACATCTGCATCTATTTCAGAAATCATTTTTATTGATGTCACAGAGTAAATATAATCTTTTTTGAAATCTGTGATCACAATTTTGGCGCCTTTTTTTATGTTGGCCAGTGGTCCGAATAAAAGGTTCTTCTGCTTCAGGTGATGGCCTGCCAATGGATAGTTTCCCTCGCCCATTTTCTGATCCGGGCGCATTGTTGCCGCTCCGATCAACAGGTTTTCATTGGTGGTGCCTTTTAATATGGGGAGCTCCAGATCCACACTTTCAATGGTGATCCTGCCGATTATTGTCTTCGGATCCCGATCGAAGCCCGCCTTTATAGCTTCCGATAGCGTGGGCGGCTGTATGGAATCGAAATCAAATTCTGCTTCTTCCTCATTATTTTCTTGCAGCTGCTTCACAGTCAATTCCGACTCATACTGGTTTTTGCTAAGGTAAGCGATGAGACTTCCTTTTATGAAAGGAGAAAAGATAAGCAGCAGGCCGGAAAGAATAAACACCGCAATGATTATCTTTTTATACATGCAGTCCATTCCTTTCTTATGCGTCATGCTATGAGGGATGATCTGTTTAAAAAAGCACCTGATCGAATCTTCAATGATCAGGTGCCATCACATTTATGCCTTTCTTTGTTTCTTTCTTGAGACATGTGCCAAAGTTCCGCCTGCTAAGAGCAGAAGAATGCCGATCATAACCGGCACCGTACTGTCTGTATCACCGGTTTTTGGAAGAGAATTGTCTGTTTTTGTGTGACCAGCTGTATCATCGGCTTTTGGATGTGAATTGTCTGTTTTCACATGACCATCTGTACCATCGGTTTTTGGATGCTGTCCATCTCCCTTCACATTTTTATCCGGTGTATCATTGCTCGGCGTTGGCGTTTTTAATTTTTGATTAGAGGCGATAACCTCAACAGGTTTTGACTGTCCTTTTTCAATGGTGAATCCAATTGGTGTGTCATCCAGTTTATAGCCATCGGGCGCCTTCGTTTCGATAAGCTGGTAGCGCCCCGGCGCAAGGCCTTTAATAGTGAATTGTCCATTTTGATTTGTTTTCCATAATTTGGAGATTCCTTTGCCGTTACCATCAGTTGTTACAGGCTTGCCGTTGGCGTCCAATAACTTGAATTCAGCACCCTCTAAAACGGCTTTTTTATCGTCTTGATCCACTTTTGTCAGTTTCACGTCGCCTGGTGTCAGTATATTCTCTGCGGTGATTTCGACTGGCTTTGTTTCAGTATTGGTGATCTTGAACGGTATTGGCGTTTTATCCAAACTGTAATTCACTGGCGCTTTTGTTTCGACAAACTGATACTTGCCTGCTTTAAGACCGTGTACGGTAATCTGTCCCTTGTCATCAGTTGTCAGGCCGGATTTCAGAACTTTGCCGTTGGCATCAGTCAGATTAAACTCCGCTCCTTGAAGAACTTTCTCTTTATCATGTTGATCCACTTTTGTGAGAACGACACGGTTCTCGGTGTTGACAGCTGTTACTTCAACTTGTTCTGGTTGGCCGCCATGTTCAGCCTGAATCGTGAACGGCACCGGGCTTTCGGATAGGAGATAGCCGTCTGGCGCCTGTTTTTCAACAAATTGATAACTTCCCGGAGCCAAACCTGCAACCTCAATTTTACCGCCTTCTTTTGAGACAAGGTCAGCTTTTACTGTGTTTCCGTTGTGATCAACAATTTTGAAAACTGCACCCGCTAATCCTTTTTCGTCTTGATCTACTTTCGTCAGTTGAACGGAGCCTTTATAGTTAACGGCTATCCCGGCATCTGCTGATTCCGGCTTTCCTTCTGCTGATTCGGAGATGGTGAACTCTTTTCTCTCCGTGTTCAGTACATAACCCTCAGGCGCTTTCGTTTCAACAAAAGCGTAACGTCCCGGTGCGAGGCCTGAAGCTATGATCTTTCCGTCTTTATCCGAGGTCAGCTCTTCTTGAACCGTATGGCCCTCGTCATCGACAATCTTGAAAACGGCCCCTTCAAGTTTCTGCCCTTTTGCATCTTCCTTCATCAGCTGAACGGAGCCTTTATCGTTAACGGCTATCCCGGCATCTGCTGATTCCGGCTTTCCTTCTGTTGATTCAGAGATGGTGAACTCTTTTCTCTCCGTGTTCAGTACATAACCCTCAGGCGCTTTCGTTTCGGCAAAAGCGTAACGTCCCGGTGCGAGGCCTGAAGCTATGATCTTTCCGTCTTTATCCGAGGTCAGCTCTTCTTGAACCGTATGGCCCTCGTCATCGACAATCTTGAAAACGGCTCCTTCAAGTTTCTGCCCTTCGGCATTCTCCTTCACCAGCTGAGCGGAGCCTTTATAGTTAACGGCTATCCCGGCATCTGCTGATTCCGGCTTTCCTACTGCTGATTCAGAAATGATAAATTCTCGTTTCTCGGTGTTTAATACATATCCGTTCGGGGCTTTCGTTTCGACAAAGGCGTATCGTCCCGGCGCAAGGCCTGATGCCTCTACTTTTCCGTCTTTATTCGAAGTCAGCTCTTCTTGAACTGTACGGCCTTCGTCATCGATAATCTTGAAGACGGCTCCTTCAAGTTTCTGTCCTGCGGCATCTTTCTTCGCTAAATAGGCCCTTCCTTGATAATTGACCATTTCTCCCAATTCTACGTCAGACACTTGATTCTTATCATTCTTTGCGATTGAGAAATGAATCGCCTTCGTATTCACGATAAAGCCAGCAGGGGCTTTCGTTTCTGTCAGGCGGTAATAGCCCGCCGGCAAACCATTCATTTCGATTTTTCCGTTTTTATCGCTTTTGATATCCGTTTCTATCAAAGTATAGGTGCCGTTGCCCACCTTTTTCTCCAGCTTGAAAACAGCACCAGCTAAAGGATTTTTTTGTTCGTCTTTTTTGATAAGCGTCACCTTGTTCTGTTGATTTACGACTTTGTACAGCGCTCCTGTCTTGGATGAGTTGCTGTCTATCTTAACAGAGACTCCTTTTGCATAAGCATCGCCGATGGTATATCCGTCAGGCGCTTTTACTTCTTTTAATACGTAAGAGCCGTAGCGAATATTTCCGAATGTAAGCTTACCATCGGCACCTGTTGTGCCATTGCGCAGGAGCTGCTTGGCGTCTTCAGACCATAACTGAAACTCTGCTCCTCCAAGAGCTTTATCGTCCTCTCCTGTCTTTAAAATCGTCAGGCTTCCTTTTTCTCCAGATCCGGAACCGTCGCCGCTTGAAATGGCAACAAAGATCGAGCTGCTGGTTTCTTGGGTCTGCTCTTTCACATTTGTCCCAGAAATGGACACCTTATTTTTAACGTGCCCGTTCGTGCCGGCTATGTTAATCAGAGACCGGTATTTGATCACATAGGCACGGTCAATTTGCTTATAGCTGCCTATGAATTGCAGGACAAACGATTGTTCACCTGTTGTATTGTCGGTTTTGATGTCTACCGTGTAGTCTTTGTCTTTTTGGAGCTCGACATCGCCCGCGGTCAGATTTCCGCTGCTGTCTTTGACCACACCGTTTTCATCATATTTTGCTTGATATACTTTAAAAGAATCTGCATCTAGTATTTGATTATCATCTGGCGTGTCAGTAACTTTCACGTCATCCAGCGTTGATTGGCTGGAGTTGACGTTGATATTCCAATCAATGTAGCTGCCATTTTGTTTGCCGCCTTTGAAAACCAGGTTTCCTCCGTTCGCAACTGAAACAGAACCCGTCAACGTGCGGTCTGCATAACCGTCATTATAGTATGTTGCCTTGTTTGTGTACTGGTTCTGATCAATGACCTGCCCCTTGAGAGATGTCTTAAACTCAATCAGATATGGTACAGAATCGCCTGTTTTAAGGTGTACCGTCAGAGTGCGTTCATTTTTCTCTGAAGGCTCTTCGACATCATACTTGGAAGGGTCAAGCGCGTCTCCTTCTGTGATGGAGCCGTTTTTATTGATCGTATAGCTCTTTACCACAACGGAACCCGGCACAAATTGCTGAGGATCTGTTATGGCATCTTTTATATAAGGGTTTTTCATCGGCTCGCCATTATAATTGACGCCGATTTTCCACGTGATTTCCTTTGAAACTGCGTTGTATGAACCGTTTTTGAAACCATTATTTGAAGTCTGATGATTCGGCGTAAAACCGCTTGATACCTTATTCGTGCGCTCATTGCCGTTTTGATCAGTCCATGTCGACTGAGCTGTATTCTTAACACTTTCGTTAGAATAATCGGCATTGAAAGTTGTCGTATAAATGATCTTAAACTGACTGTCTGTTTTTTTATAATCCCCGATCAATGCCAAAGTAAAGCCTTTATGATCCGGTTTCTTTGTGAAATTGTAGTCTTTGCCTTCCTGCAATGTTTTGTTATTGGTTGTGTCTTGAATCTTGAATGACCCGTCAATTAATGCCAGACCGCCGCTGTCGAATTGATCATCTAAAGTCCAATTGTTCATTGTATAGCGGTTTTTATTAACTGTGATCGTCCAATCAACCGTCTTCTTCTCATAATCAACGTTTGAATATCCTTTGATGAGATTCTGCTGAATGGCTATGCCAGAAGCTTCTTTTGAATCCCCTGTTCCGGTCACCACGCTATTGGTGTACGTTGTCGATTTATCAATGATGACTCCGCTGTTGACCTTTGTTTGATATGTGATTTTGTAAGCGCTGGTAACGGTTTTATTAAATTTGATTTCAAATCCGCTTCCATTATCGGTCAGCGTGTAGTCCTCGCCTTCCTTTAAAGGCGTTCCCGCTTGCTCGCTCCCGTTCTGTCCAAAGGTAATAGGAATAACCTTCAAAGAATCTTTTACGAGGTGCAAATCGCCAGTTCCAAAAGAATCCTTAATGCTGGCCTTGGATTGATCGATCTGTTTCTCACCGTAGTTGTATGAAAGAGCCCAGCTGAATGTTTGAGATTCTCCATCATATCCTGTTGATGATTTCGCGATCATTTTTCCATATTTGGCTGCAACAGTGGCTTCGGCAGAGATGGGTTCCAGGTCATCTCCGCTGAATGCTGCCTTGTTCGTCAGCGTTAGATTTCCACCTTCACTCGGCTTCGCACTATTATCAATGTCAGTTTCATATACAAGGCGGTAGGCTGAATCGATTGTCCCGTCAAATGTGACATTTCCTTTTGAATCAACGCTGTAACCGGAAGAAACTTCATTTCCTTTGCTGACAGACCCATCAATGTTCACATTGAGTTCATACACTTTAACTGAACGGTAGATTAAGCCCTCTGGAAGGCATTCCGTGAGTTTGGCATTTTTGACTTGATCCAACTTTTTATTGACATCGACCGTCCATGTTACTTTACCGGGGTTGATGCCTTTATCCAGTGCACCTGATTTGTCAATGGTTTTACTCACATTTGGTTTAAAATAAACTGTTGTTTCAGGAGTATCGGAACTCACAGGGAATGGAATCTTTTGTGTTGTCGAACCCGTTATTTTTTTCTCGTTGAACTGTGTATTGATAACCAATGTGCCTTTGACATTAGAACTTTCTTTTACCTCGCCGTTAAATGTCATCACCACATGTCCGTTCGTATCAATAGAAAATGTCCCGTAGGTGGTGTCTCCGGCGCTTAACGGCAGGTTCAAAATGTCATTATGCATAATAAATTCTTTAGGCAAATCAAATTCATATTTATCGCCGGCATTGATTGTTTTTCCCAAATCATCAGGAATGGCCCAATCAATTGAAATTTTCACCGGAGAATTCGTATCGGCGCGATTGCCCTTGTCATATGGCTTTCCGTTTTCATCCGTCAATGTCACGCCGGTTAAAATATGTTGCGTGATTTGTTTTTCTTCAGTTTGCAAGCTTTTGAAAGCTGATTGACTTGAGGATGACACGTTTTTTGAATCATCGCTCTTAGGAGAATCACTGCTCTTAGAGTCTGCCGATGGTTTTGGTTCCTCTTCTTTTTGATCCTTGCTGACTGAAGGTGCAGATTTGTCATCTGTCCCTTTCTGATCACCCGCAGTATCAGAAGAGTCGTTTTTTGGCTCTTCCGCCTCGTTATCTGATGTCTCATCTTTCTTGACAGGGATGATTACCTGCTGGGTTTTGTCCCCCCCTAGCTGAAAAAGGGCTGTTGCTGTATCTTCATCGTCTTTCACATCTGCGGTAAACGCGGCTGACAGTGTAATGGTTCCCTTGGCATCAGGAGAATCCGCGGTTGCACTTTTTAATTTCACCGTCAGAGTGCTGCTGCCCGCTGGCACTTGATAGCTGCCGATGACCTGATCAGCAGATTTGATCTCACCTTCTGCACCTTTATCAAATGTAAAGCTTTTAGGTATCTCCACATTGATGTCCTGTTCGCTTACTGCTTCTTTATCATGTTTTAATGACCATTCATATGTCAGTGTCACTTCATCCCCCGGCTTTAATGCCGGTTCGTTTCCTTTTGACCCGTCAACAATCTGCTGATTGCTGTCTTTTACCGTCACTGAATCGAAGAATTGGCTGTCGCTTGACGATACGCCCACAGCCTCCGCTGTAAGAGTATAGCTGGCAATCTGGCTGAAAAAGAATAAGATGGCCAGACTGATGATCATAACGATCCGCCCGCTTTTTTTCAGCCCTGAGGGAAAGCTCCTCTTTCTCAACTTTTCATTCCTCCCTTTTCATATCTATTTTTCACTTGCCGATTGATCCGCGAGACCATAACTCATGTCTCATCCCAAAAAATAACTGTTCATGCCGAATGAGTGTAACAACTAAGATTTGCCATCCGAACCAAACTACATTGTATGAAATGAAACTATACAAATTCTGTACAACTAAAACATCATGTATGATTCAAGTGAATGTGAGATTTGAAGTTTCAAGCGGAGACATATGGAGAGGGACTGCCCTGAGGATGACATGTACAAAAAGCGTATCCAGCCAGTGTGCATTGATAGGGCACACTGGCTGGATACGCTTTTTGTTATGAACATTTTTTAATTAATCTGATCCTTTATTTGTTTGTAGCGCTGATATTCTTTTATCGCCTCTTCTATTTTCCCGTTTTTGTTAAATAGCTTCAGCTTAAATTGCATAATGTTATGATCGAAAGGCTCAATTTTCTCGGCCTGCAGGCAGATGTCCATCGCTTGATGATCGTTCCTTTCACGAATGAGATAATCGATCAGTTCATAAGCCTTTCCAAGCCAAAGCTGGGCAAGACGCGCTTTTTCCGGTTCTGCCCACAGATAGCCGTGCTCCATCAGGTAATGATTTTGATAGGACATGAACATATCCATGTGCAGATGTAATGTAGATGTATTTAGCGAGGGCGCCTCTTTTAGTGACTGTTCCCATTCCACAACATCGATTTTTGCGCCTGAGAGCCGTAGAATATATCCTGTTTCGGTCTTCTCGATTGTTTGGCTGAAAGGGATTTGGCTGATTACTTTCCGTATCTGATATATGGTAGAGTAGAGTTGGGTGCTTGCTTTTGTGACATCATAATGAGGCCAAAACAGATCGATTAATGAGTCTTTACTGACTACACGCCCTTGGTTATGAAGTAAAAAGGTGTATATTTCGCGTGCTTTAGATGTTCTCCACTTGACGGAAATGTTTGTTTTGACACCTTTTAAAATCTGATGAAACTGCAGGTTTCCAAAACATTGGATCAAATAATGCGCCTCGTTATTTTCTACAGATGCTTTAAGCATGTTATTCGTTTTGATTCGCTCAACAGTTGTTTCGAGCCGCTTGTAAATAACAGGCTTTAGCAAATAATCGATAGCATTAATCTCAAACGCCTTAATAGCAAACTCATTATAGGCCGTGATAAAAACGACTTGGATGTTCTCATTCAATGATTGAATCGCTTCAGCAAGTTCAATGCCATTTACCCCCGGCATTTCAATATCAAGAAACACCGCATCTACAGCAGCAACCTCAGGTGACTCCAGAGCTTCAATCGGATCTTGATACGCCATAATCGATTGAAAGGCGTTTGTCCGTTCAAGCAAATTTTTAAAGTGAAGCAATGCCAGGTGCTCATCATCAACAATTAACGCTTTCACAAAACATCCCCCCCTATATGTAGAATCAAGATATTAGTAAATAACTTCTATTATATCATGCCAAATAGCCCCTTTAATTGGATTCTTTTTCTTTCTATTGTAGCTTTTGAAAGTTTGCATTTACAATATTTATAAAAAATAGGAATGTAGAATGATCCTATTATAAAGGAGCATTGATATGAAAGAAAAATTCATTTTCATTTCGATTATTTTCGGTTATGCCGCTTTTTTTATGGCTTTTATAGCGATTGATCATTTTACTGGATCAACACTTCCTGAAGCAAAGCATGGGGTCATGAACTTGGAGAACTGGGATTTTCAGAAGGATGGGAATATACAGCTGAACGGAAAGTGGACATTATATCCAAATCAGATTTTATCGCCAAAAGAGATTGCTTCAGCAAAAGGAAAAGATCCCCTCTTCGTTGATGTCCCCAGTAATGTGAAGCTGGCCAAGCAAGGTATCAACGTGGATTACGGAACGTACAAGCTGACGATCAGATCAAAGCTAGACAATCAGGTATTCGGGATCAGCACGTCGTTTATTTACAGTGCAAATCGCATCTATTTTAATGGACAAACCATAGGGCAAAGCGGCAGCCCCTCAAATAAGCCTGATTTTACAGCACAAAACAGACCGTATACGAGCTTTTTTTCGCTTCACAAGGGTGATAATGAACTTGTCGTACAGTTTTCGAACTTCGGAAAAACGCCGGGGTGGGGAATCGCAAAGCCGATTACCTTTGGAATCCAGGACCAAATAGTGCGTGAAAATAAAATTTCCTTTCTTAATGATACGGTCATGATTACGGCTTTTTTCATTACCGGATTATATTTTCTGGGCTTTTACCTGCAAAGAAAAAAGGATAAACATTTGCTGTTTTTTTCTGTTATGTGCCTTCTGTTTTCATTCATTATTCTGATGATCGGAAAAGAGCGGATTATATTCCTCCTCTTTCCGTCCATTTCATTTTCATTGTTAAATTCAATGAGGGCAATCTCAACTGTGTTTGTCAGTATAGCGGTCTTTCTCTATCTCTATTTTGCTTACAGAGAGATTGTGTCAAAACGTTTTATTCTCATAGCCACTGTTTCTTGCGGGCTGGTCTTGATCATAGATTTTTTAACCGTTGGGTTTATCGGCCACTCCTCATACATATTACATTCTGTGTTAGCCGTTTCGACCCTGGTTTATATCACATATATTTTTACGATCGCAGCGATCCGCAAAATGGAAGGAAGCCTGTATCTGACAATCGCTTCTATATCAATGAGTGCTTTTGTCATTTTAACGACCATCTCCGCTTACACAGGAAAAACGGCTTTTTCTTTTAATTCGATCTACTCATTGCCGACAGTCATTGCGTTGCTGGCGATTGTTCTTCTAATGGCACAGCAGTTTGCCGGTGCATTCCGCGAAAATGAAGTGCTGTCGTGGAAATTACTCAGGGTTGACCGGCTGAAGGATGAGTTTATAGCGAAGACATCGCATGAATTTAAAACACCGCTGAACAGCATTATTAATATATGCCAAACGTTGCTGGCCGGGAAAGGGAAAAGAACGATAGAAGAAGAGAAAGAAAACATGCAGCTTGTTATCCGCATGGGTTATAGGCTGTCCAATCTGGTAAATGACATCCTGGATTTAGAAAAAATAAAGCAAGGCATGCTTCAGATTCACCCGGTTCCTGTTGATATTTATACTTTAGTTTGTTCGGAAATGAATTTCTACAATCTCTTATCAAGACATAAAAACTTAAATATTAAGAATGTTATTCCAGATGATCTTCCTTTAGTGCTCACAGATGAAAACCGTTTTCGTCAAATATTGACCAATTTAGTAGACAATGCAATCAAGTATACAGCGGAGGGTCAAATCACACTTTCTGCTTCAAAGCTGAACGATAACATGATCAAGGTGACAGTTACCGATACCGGAAGCGGCATTTCCAAAGCCGATCGCCAAACCATTTTTGAGTCTTTTCAGCAAGCAGAAACGAATAAAGACGACGGAGCCGGTCTTGGCCTTAGTATTGTCAAACAGCTGGTCCAGCTCCAAAACGGAGACATTTGGGTTGAATCAGAAGAGGGAAAAGGTTCGGCGTTCCATTTCACATTGCCCATTGTCCATCATGAATCTGTGCCCGAAACCAAAACAAGTCTTCCAGAATTACAGTCCGGGCTAGAGATGTCAGGTATCTCTTTAAGCACGCCCTATTACTCTGAGAAAATTGACGCTCCAACCATTCTGATTGTGGATGATAACATTGACAGTTTAAAAATTTTAAGCGATATGCTTGAAGGTGTCCCCTACAATGTAATTGCTGCAAAAAACGGAACGGAAGCATTAGAAGTGGTTTCTTGCACGAAGCTTGATTTGGTGATTCTGGACTTGATGATGCCGGATATGACTGGTTTCGAAGTCTGTACGAGAATTCGTGAACGATTCAGTATGGTCGATCTTCCGGTTCTCATCATTACAGCAGCCATTATCGGCCATGACAAATACAAGGCTTTTCATTCCGGAGCGAATGACATTTTGCAAAAACCTTATCATTACTCTGAATTTATGGCGCGTATCAAAAACCTGATTATGATGAAGCATACAGCAAATCAAGCCACAAGAATGGAGATGGCTTTTCTCCAGTCGCAAATTAAGCCTCATTTTCTTTACAATGTATTAAACACAATTATTTCGCTCAGTCATTTGGATATTGAAAAAGCGCGAGAGATAACAGCTGAATTTACCAACTATTTAAGAATGAGTTTTGATTTCCAAAATACATCAGCCATCAGTTCATTCAGAAACGAGCTTTCTATTATCAATTCCTATCTCTCCATAGAAAAGACGCGCTTCGGCAATCGGCTGGACATTCTTTTCGATATAGACAAAGACATTGACTTCATCCTTCCGCCTTTAATGATTCAGCCATTGGTGGAGAATGCAGTTCATCATGGCGTCAGCAAGAAAAGAGGCGGTGGATGGGTCAAGCTGACAGTTAAAAAACAAAGCGGGAATGAGTATTACATTAGAGTAGAGGACAACGGCGTCGGTATGCCTCCGGAACAACGAGAAGATCTCCTATCCTCCGATTTCGATCGCAGCGTCGGATTAAAAAATATCAACCAGCGGCTGAAACATTTTTGCGGAAGTGAATTGAAGATCAAAAGCACCCCGGATATCGGCACCTCTGTTTCGATGCTTATTCATCTTGCTGAAACAATAGAAAGCCACGAAACATTAAACGAAGTGAAGGGTCCAGAACTGACCTGAAAGAGAACTCTCCCTTTCCAAACAAAAAGACCGCCGTTTTAAACGGCAGTCTTTTTTTATTCCGGCGATTTTATTTGCTGCTTCAGCAGGTCTCTGATTTCTTTCAGCAGCTCTTCTTGCGCATCCGCCGCTTCCGCCTCAGCCTCTTCTTCCGCTTCTTTCTTGCGCTTCAACTGATTCAAAGTCCGAATCACAATAAAAATAGAGAACGATATGATTAAGAAATTTACAATGGTTTGAATGAAGCTGCCGTATTTGACGACCGCATCACCGAATGTAAAGGACAGCCCCGAAAAATCAAGCCCGCCCAGAAGCAAGCCAACTAAAGGCATAATGATATCATTAACGAGCGATGTGACGATCTTACCGAACGCTCCTCCTATTACAACACCAATTGCAAGGTCAACAATGTTCCCGCGCATGGCAAAAGTCTTAAACTCTTTCCACATACAATCACCTGCTTTTTTTGTTTTGAAAGAAAAAAAGACAAATGTGCCGCTGCCCATCTGTCTCTTTTCACTTACTCGCCGAGGGCAAAAGTCAGTTCAACTTCGCAAACCACTTCGCCGTCAACTTGAGCCACGCCTTTTCCGCGCCCGATTGTACCGCGCGCACGTGTGATTTCAACCTCAAGGTGAAGCTGGTCACCAGGTTTCACTTGTTTTTTAAACCGGCAATTGTCAATGCCGGCAAAGAAAGCCAATCTGCCGCGGTTTTCTTCTTTAATCAGCATCGCAACAGCCCCGACTTGAGCAAGCGCTTCTACAATTAATACGCCGGGCATTACCGGATACTGTGGAAAATGTCCGTTAAAGAACTCTTCATTAGCAGTTACATTTTTATAGCCTTTCGCCCGTTTGCCCTCTTCAACTTCCGTAATCCGATCTACGAGCAAAAACGGATAGCGGTGAGGAATAATTTCTTTAATTTGCTGAGTATCAAGCATTCTCTTGACATCTCCTTCATCTGCGTTAGTATGTATAGCAATCATGTATGATCTAATCTGTACATTTGAAAAGTATATTATGAATTAACCTCTTTTTCAACCGGCGCCCAAAGTGTAACCAACTGTCAATGAGAGCCGTCAAAAGTTGTGATATGATAATTATAGATTTTACCATTAGCAAAGAGGTAGGAAAATGATTTCGAAGTTTATTGAAAAAAGAATTCAAAAAATGTTAGACGAGTGGTATACCGCCATTGGCAAACGTAAAATGGATGACGCAGCAGCACTTAAAGAGAAAATCGACCAGCACCTTCCGAAACTGAAAAAGAACACAAAACTTTGGATGCGTTATCAAATGTTCTTCGCACGCCACCAGCTCCTTTTTGAAAACCAGGACGGGATGGATTCATTATTCGATGAGTTATATGAACAGGAAGACAAAATGGATGATGAATTGAAATATTATCTGCATTTTTTCTCAGGGTTATATGAAATGGTCAAAACCGCTCCGAAGCATGCGGTGAATGGTTTTAAAAAAGCTGAGCAGTACCTGCACGCGATTCAAAACGCATTTGAAGCCGCTGACTTTTATTATCAAACCGCCGGCGCCTATTACTTGATGAAATCACCGCCGCTTTCCATCCAATATGTTGAAAAAGCATTAAATATCTACTTGCATCAATTCGGCTATGTCAAAAAGGTGATCAGCTGCAAACTGCTCCTCGCTGTAAACTATATTGATCAAGAGCGCTATGATGAGGCTGAACAGCTTTTCAAAGAAATCATCAGGAAAACCCAGCAGGTAAATGACGATAATCTGCTGTGCCACGCTTATTATAATTTGGGCTTTTTAAAAGCAACCGAAAAGAAGGACCATGAAGCGCTTCTCTACTTTAAAAAGGTATTGAAGAATCATGAATTTGAAACCAATTCTCCAGTATCCTATCTGCACTGCGTGTATGAATCCGTCAGAGCTCTTTTTAAAACAGAAAAGATCTCAGAAGGAAAAGCGGTTTTGCAAAAAGGGAAAGAATTATCTGAAAAGGTAAACATTCAAACAATTCAATTGAAACTAAAAACACTTGAAGCGCTCTACACGTCTGCTGAAGATCCTTATGATACCTTGCTTGAATATGTGCTTGAATTAGAAAAAATCGAAGCTTGGGTGGATTTAGAGGTGCTTTTGGAGGACATCACGGAATACTACAAAAAAAAGGACGATTTCGAAAAAGCCGCCTTTTTTATTATGCGCGGCTGATTGAAAACGCCCATCTTTCTATTATCTGACAGAATTAATCAAACCAAGCATCTGATCACCCATTGTGATCGTTCTGCTGTTCAGCTGATAAGAACGCTGAGACGCAATCAAATCTGTCATTTGCTTAGAAATATCCACATTTGACATCTCAAGTGCACCCTGCTCCATGCCGATGTTTTGTCTGTTTGCGCCATTCAGCTCTTCAAAGGCTGCCGCATTATCAATGGAGAAAAGATTATTTCCTTCGGATTTCAGCTCTTGAGGATTGTTCACTTGGACAACCCCGAGATTAAACCGCTGCACCGTATTCCTGTTAGATGCGGTTAAGGTCCCGTTTTCATTGATCGTGATTTTTTTCATTGAGCTGTCTATGTTTACTGTATTGCCGTTTTCATCAAGCACGGGATGACCGTTGCCTGTCACGAGCTGAAGCTGGTTGGCATTATCAGCGGAAGGCGATAAATAAAGCGCTCCGTCCCTTGTATATTGGCGATTGCCATTCACGTTAACCTGGAGGTATTGGTAAGGAGACGTAAAAGCGATATCCAGATCGCGCTCCGTCTTCTTAATGCTTCCTTGATCGGATACGAGACGTGAATTCATCATCGCTCCGACGCCAAGGCGCAAGCCGGGCGGCGTTTTTCGGGATTGTGCCACTTCTTCATTTTTTTCATCAACCTGATCGAATTGCTGTCTGACGAGCTCAGAGAAATTCGTATCCTTAGCCTTATAGCCGGTTGTGTTGCTGTTGGAAAGGTTGCTGCTGATTGTGTCAATCTGCTGCTGCAGCTGGTTTAAGGTTGTTGATGCCGTTAGCATTGACCTGAGCATAGTTGATGTCCCCCGTTTTTTCTTCCGTTATCTTATATTTTTCCGATTTCATTGGCTGCTTTGTCCATACTTTTGTCATACGCTTGAATGACCTTCTGGTTTGCTTCAAACGATCTGTACGCTTCAGTCATTTCTGTATAGGCGCTCGTTACATCAACATTCGAAAGCTCGGAAACGCCTTGTTTTAATGAATAGGATACTTGGTTATTGCCAGCCGCACTCGGCAGGTCATTTCCGTCAGCCGTGCTGTACAAATCATTGCCATCTTTTTTCAGATTTCTGACGTCCTCTGCCATTCTGACATCAATCTGTCCGGCTGTCCGTCCGTTCGCAGTAACAGTACCGTTTTCAGACACAGTGAAATTTTCATTATCCACCGTAATCGGCTGTCCTGTCGTTGATAAAATGGTATTTCCGTTGATTGTCAGCTGATTGTTCTCATTTAAAGAAAACGTGCTGCTTTTGGAATAACGGACACCATTCGCCGTTTGAACCGGATAAAAAAGGGCCGCATTTTCATTTGTTTCTGCATTTACCGGAACTTGATGTTCAATCAATGTGATGTCTGTAGGCTGATCCGTTGACTTAAGGCTTCCCTGTGTGAAAAGAGGCTTAAGCTCCTGCATATATACACCGGTATTAACGGAACCGATTTCTGTTTTCGATGTGCCGGCCGGAGATTTTGCTTCAATTCTGCTGAGAAGCATCTCAGGGAACGCACGCATCGAGCCTTGTTCTGCTTTATATCCGGATGTATTTGCGTTTGCGATATTATTTGAAAGCATTTCCGTTCTGCGCTGCTGGGCAATCATTGCGGATGTTGCGGTATATAATCCTTTTAACAAGTTTTCCACCTCTAAAATGGCATTTTTTCCAGTTGTCATGTAGGAACATTCGTTCTATAATACAAATAAGTATTTTATCCTATTATCGGCATTTCTCATCAATTCGTGAAGAGTTTTCATAAAAAAACCCCATTCTTTTTCAGAATGAGGTTTGAGTGATCAGCTTAGTTTGCGTTTAGGAAGCTTGTCCATATTATCAAGCATAACACCTGTGCCGACAGCCACACAATCCATTGGATTTTCAGCGACAAGCACCGGAACCTTCAGCTCTTCAGCGAGCAGCTGGTCGAGGCCGTTTAAGAGCGCGCCTCCGCCGGTAATGATAACGCCGCGGTCAATGATATCAGCGGACAGTTCAGGCGGTGTTCTTTCAAGCACTTGTTTCGCTGCCTGCACAATAACAGCTACAGATTCACGAAGGGCTTCTTCTACTTCTTTGCTGTTTACTGTAATTGTTCTTGGAAGACCGGAAACCATGTCCCGTCCGCGAATGGAAATTTCTTCTTGACGTGCGTCTGGGAAAACTGTTGCGACTTTAATCTTAATATCTTCCGCAGTACGTTCGCCGATCAGCAGCTTGTACTCGCGTTTGATGTAATTTAAGATTTCCATGTCAAACTTGTCCCCAGCCATTTTAATAGAAGAGGAGGTGACAATATCGCCCATTGAGATGACTGCGATATCCGTCGTCCCGCCTCCGATGTCTACAACCATGTTACCGCTCGGCTGGAATATTTCCATACCCGCGCCAATAGCGGCAACTTTCGGTTCTTCTTCAAGGTACACATGTTTACCGCCGCTTTTTTCAGCAGCTTCTTTGATTGCTTTTTGCTCAACTGATGTAATATTCGTCGGGCAGCAAATAAGCATGCGCGGTTTTGAGAACAGGCCTTTTACGTTCAGCTTGTTAATAAAATGTTTCAGCATTGCTTCTGTTACTTCAAAGTCAGCAATAACTCCGTCTTTCAGCGGGCGAATCGCAACAATATTCCCAGGTGTACGTCCAACCATTCGTCTTGCCTCTTCGCCAACCGCCAGCACTTTGCCGCTGTTTTTATCAAGTGCAACTACGGAAGGTTCATTCAGAACAATTCCTTTACCTTTAACATGGATCAGTACATTTGCAGTACCGAGGTCAATACCAATATCCCTTGCAAACATCTATTTATATCCTCCTTGAAAATCTGTTTCACAGTAAATATCCACATTGTGCCCTAATTATATATATTATCATAAAATATAGAAAAAAAGTTGGAAGCACATTAAGTTCTTTACAAATTTTTGCGGATGATCTACAAACGATTTCCGGAAGACAATGCAGTTGATTTTTCCTAAGTGATTATGGCTGGCGAACGGGCTCTCCTTCAAGAATTTCATCCTTTTTATACTTGAGTTTTGTTGCTTCTCCTCCTCTTAAATGCCTGATGGATTTATGATAATCGAGTATTTCTTTCACTTCGTTTGCCAAGTCAGGATTGATTTCAGGCAGACGCTCTGTTAAATCCTTGTGTACTGTACTTTTGGAAACACCAAATTCCTTCGCAATGACACGAACGGTTTTCTTTGTCTCCACGATGTACTTTCCTATCTTGATTGTTCGCTCTTTGATGTAATCGTGCACACCACTCGACCTCCCTAAAATGGATGTGAGAAGTGTGAAATGAGATCCGTATTCTGTAAAGAGTCATTCATTATGCAGCTTCTTTGTTGTATGGTTTTAAAAGTAAGTTTGTGAAATATGCCCACGATCCCTCACCTCAAACACTCTCTTTGTTAGGTTTGTAACAGTGTATTAGCATTCTTGTGGGAATATGCTAAAAACTCAATAAGGACAAGGGGCGAAACGAACTTTTCGACTTCGGCTAATTATTTCGCGTCACTAAATTTATATCTTTACATCCTTTCATCGCTCCTGTAAAATGAAAAAAGCAATTAGTTACTTAGGTAAGTTTTTTTAGAAGGAGACCGAAATGACCTACGTCAACAGACACCTCATTCATCAAATCAACCAAAGCGCCCGCCTGATTGCCAAAAAAGCCAATGAACAGCTGGAGCCATTCGGCCTTTACTCATCTCAATGGTCAATTTTATATTGTTTGCGTACGATCGGACCAATGACTCAAAAGGAGATTTGGTCCTATTTAAATGTGGAAGCGCCAACGGTGACCCGGACGATCAAACGCCTTGAAGAAAACGGCTGGGTACAGAGACGGCAAGGTGAAGACAAACGGGAAAAACTCGTTGTCCTCACAAAAGAAGCAGAGAAAAAATATGAAGAAATCAATGTGAAAATGCTTAAATTTGAGGAAGAACTGCTTGCAGATTTCCGTGATGAAGATAAAGAAGCGTTTTCTCATTTATTTCGTTTGTTTTTACAACAATGAAATAAGGAAGTGACATACATTTGAAAAAGTCTGAACCGATTTGGACCAAAGATTTTATTATGGTCGTTCTCGTGAACTTGTTTGTTTTTGTGTTCTTTTATACATTTTTGACTGTTCTGCCTATCTATATGATGCAGGAGCTGGGAGGTACTGAATCTCAGGGAGGGCTGTTGATCAGTCTGTTCCTGTTATCCGCCATTTTCACACGTCCTTTTTCAGGAGCTATTATAGAACGGTTTGGGAAAAAGAGAATGGCGATTGTATCGATGGCGATTTTTGCCCTTTCGTCTTTTCTTTACCTGCCAATTCATAACTTCTATCTGCTGCTTGGATTGCGGTTCTTCCAAGGAATCTGGTTCAGTATTTTAACCACTGTAACCGGCGCGATCGCAGCTGATATCATTCCAGTTAAACGCCGCGGCGAAGGGCTTGGATACTTTGCCATGTCTATGAACCTCGCAATGGCTATCGGTCCGTTTCTCGGATTGAGCCTGGTGAAAATTGTGCCTTTCTCTGTCTTCTTTACAATTTTTGCGGTGTTTATGATTGTCGGGCTGTTTGTTACATTACTCATTAAAGTGCCAAACAGCATCAGCAGCGGAACGACTGTATTCCGCTTCTCTCTGTCGGATATGTTTGAAAAAGGCGCGCTTAAGATTGCGATTGTAGGGTTGTTTATATCATTCTGTTATTCAACAGTTACCGCATTTTTGTCCGTTTTTGCTAAGTCTATTGATCTATTAAATGTCAGCGGCTACTTCTTTGTATGCTTTGCCGTTACGATGATGGTCGCGCGTCCGTTTACAGGCAAACTGTTCGACAAAGTCGGACCGGGGATTGTGATTTACCCTTCAATCCTGATTTTCTCTGTCGGACTTTGCATGCTTGCCTTTACGCACAGCAGCTGGATGCTGCTATTATCCGGAGCGGTGATCGGACTCGGATACGGCTCAATCGTGCCGTGCATGCAAACGCTGGCGATACAAAATTCACCGGCACACCGTTCAGGATTTGCGACAGCGACGTTCTTTACGTTCTTTGACAGCGGAATTGCCGCTGGATCGTATGTGTTCGGATTATTCGTTGCTTCCGCAGGCTTCTCATCTATTTACTTAACAGCGGGTCTATTCGTTCTGATTTCTCTTCTCCTCTATGCATGGAGCCAGAAAAAAACGGCTGTAGCCGAACCTGAAGGAAAAGTGTCGATTGCAGAATAGCTTGTCAGACTGCCGGAGTTTGCCGGCAGTTTTTTTTGCATAAAAAAAAACGGCATTCTGCTCCGTTGAACGGAATAGAATGCCGCTTTTTTCATGATTCAATAATCGGACGGGCAGGTGAATCCGGATCTAATGTAAAATCAAAAGACTCTTCGTCACGATACATCGGATCTGCATAAATAGAACCGACATCATTTTTCGCTGCTTTTTGATAAGACGAAAATGAGTCGTATTCAGTCTTTTTCCACATCCATAAGCCGTCCTTACCTGCTTCCTTATGGTAAACGTTATGATTGACTGTATTTCCTTCATTGGTTTTAAATTCGTTGGCAATAAACAGCCTTGAATCACTTGCCGTCATGATGTTCTTTTCTATTACGTTGTTTTTTGTATCGTGCTGCAGCAATAGCTGTCCGCCATACAGCTCTTTTGTATCGTTGCGGAAAATAATGTTGTGAGCAATCACAGAACCGGTGGTGCCGCCACGCTCTTTGTCATATCCGCCGATTGAAATACCCGTGTACGCATTCTGGTACACTTTGTTGTCGGTAATGTTTATATCCTCAGCATATTTTCCTTTGTGCTCAGAGGTTGCTTCAATACCGATATCGTTTCTGTAAACCGTGTTTTTCCTTATGTCAATATTGCGTCCTCCGTCGACATATATTCCGCCCGCTGAGTACTCATCTCCATAAGCGGGATTTCCGAAAGTTGAATGATGATAGACAGTATTGTTTTCTACGACACCGTTTCGAACATAATCGTTTTGATCTGCCGTTCCTTCATGTCCGATAAGATCGATGCCAATATTGTTATTATCACGGACCAGATTGCCTGCAATCGTAAAGCCGTCAATGTTTCCGTTCAGCACAACCGCTTCACTCGCTCCGAGTGTCAGCTTTTCAACGGTATTATCCGTAATCTTAATGTCTTTCATGCTTCCCGTCCCATAAACTGCAATTCCGTGGGCATTGCCCTCATCCGCCGTTGTTTTGATATTCCGAACATGATTATCCTTAATCGTGATATGGCTGCTGGATCCAGTCACATAAATTCCCATGGCGGTTGCTTCTTCAGATGAAACAGAGAGATTCTCAATCGTTAAACCGCTGATTGTGATGTAATGTTTATTGTCTATGCGGATTAACGGCGTTTCATATTCTGCGCTCGTCATCGTTTTCCCGGTAATGACCGCTTTCTCGTCCTGATAGTTTCGAAACGTGATAGGCTTTCCGTCCGCGCCGCTATGCTTCACATCAAGCGGTTCATCATACGTGCCTTCCCGGATGATTAC
The DNA here is from genome assembly GCF_034296245.1 of Bacillus sp. V26. Classification (NCBI taxonomy): domain Bacteria; kingdom Bacillati; phylum Bacillota; class Bacilli; order Caryophanales; family Bacillaceae; genus Bacillus; species Bacillus sp. V26. The sequence goes on from NZ_JAXKQF010000003.1 coordinate 263,505, forward strand.
GGTTGTTCCGGCAACAGCTTCCTTAGCGGCATGCGCCAGTGTACGAAATGGCTTTGTTTTCGTCCCTTCATTTTGATCATTGCCGTCAGGAGAAACATATAAGCAGTTCACTGAGTCTTGTTCATTTGCTGCCGTCTTATCATAGGTTAAAGCGATAATAACAGCAGTTAAAACGGCTGCCGCAGAAATAAAAAATGATATTTTCATATTGGATTCTCATTTCTATTTAGAATGGATTTTCTTATATCATTATAAGTTATCCATTTATGGAAAACCATCTCAAATTTCACCTGCATAAGTTCTTATTCAGCTCGACGCACCTGCCCAGAATCATACTTTCCAATAGCCGATGATATCGGCGGGTGAATCCGCATCAGAGCAATATAGACAAGAAATGATGTCAGCACACCTACAAACCATGAGATGTCATATAAGCCTTTTAATGCGGGGACATACATTCCGATTAATGAGATCAGTGCGCCTAAAAGCGTGGCTGCGAATGCCCGGTAGTTATACCCTTTAAAATACACATACCGTCCGGTTTCGGAATAAAGGTCATCAACCGAAAGCTCCCGCTTGCGAATAATAAAGTAATCAGCCATCATGACGCCCGCCACCGGACCGAGCATGCCGCCGATTAAACCGAGAAACGCATAAACGCTGGTTGCGCTCTCCATGAGCTTCCACGGAACCGTAAATAAAGCGAGCAGGGCTGTAATAAAGCTGCCTCGTTTAAAATTAATATATTTCGGCAAAGCATTCGCAATATCATAAGCCGGAGAGACGATGTTTGCTGCGACATTAACTGATATGGTGGCAATACAGAGTGTAATCACAGATAATACGATGACATAAGGATTATCAAACCTCGCTAAAATATCAACCACGTCCCAAATCGGCTCGCCGAAAGCAACCTGCGAACCGGAGGTCACCGTAATACTGGCAAACGCAAATAATGCGAAGGTTCCAGGCAAGCCGTAAAACTGGCCTTTAATCTGCTCTTTTTGCGTTTCAGCAAACCGTGTAAAATCAGGTATGTTTAAAATTAACGTCGCCCAAATGCCGATAATGCCGGTGACTCCGGCAGCAAACGGCCAAAATGTTTCTGAAAACGTATGAAATTTTCCAGGCTGCGAATAGATCGGCCCGAGTCCTCCGGCTATATCGACCGCCCACCATACCATTCCGCCAAACACCACATATACTAAAGGACCTGCCCATACCTCGAAACGCTTAATCGATTCCATGCCGTGATGCAATACGAGTAAATGCACAGCCCAAAAGAATACGAAAGAGAGGAAACCAGACAAGTGGATACCCAGAATATTCCACTCCCCGCCAATCTCTCCCCAGCCGGGCCACATATTTAACAGCAAAATGTTCAGCGCCGTGCTTCCGGCAAAGGTTTGAATGCCAAGCCACATAATGGCCGTAAAAGCCCTCAGAAGCGCCGGAATGTTTGCGCCGTAAATTCCATATGAAGCCCGGATAATCACAGGAAACGGCAGCCCGTATTTTGTCCCTGCATGCCCGTTTAAGGCGAGTGCGCCAAACAAAATAAGCGAGGCCGTAATAATGATCGCCATCACCTGCCACGGTGAAAGCCCGATTGCAATTAATCCGCCCACTGTCGCGTAGGTCGGTATATTATGTATGCACCCCATCCAAATCGAGGCAAAGTTCATTGCTTTCCAAGTGCGTTTTTCCTGCCCCAAAGGCAGCAGATCCTCATTGCTCAGCCTGTTTGATTGCTGCTGACTCTCTTTTAACTCCATAGCCGGCTCCCCTTTCAGCATTGTCTATCTTCCGTTATATGTATTGTTTCCTAACATCATATGTTACGTAATATAACTGAAAAGTCAGACAAATACATTGGCTATGGTACACAATCCTTTTATTCATTTTTGAGCATTCTAAACAAGAAAAAGAGACAGACTCGCATATCTGTCTCTTTTCTCATGATCTTGTTTTCATTAAGGCGGTGAATCTCAAAGCCATGAAGAGACTCAATGCGCCTACAGCAATAAGGATCATTCCCATGATATCAAAATGAGCCGCTGTAATCTCTTTACCGAACAGGAGGCCCAGAATCACAGAGGATAAAATTGAGCCGAGGTAACGGCACGTTTGGAACAGGCCCGAGGTCGTTCCCACCATGTCTGAAGGGCTCGTTTTCAGCATCGCCGCCTGAAGCGCCACGTTTCCAAGTCCGTAACCGATGCCGAGCAGCGACAGGATCAAGCCTTTCCCGATGACCGGAACGCTGATAAAAAAGACCGTTAAGAGTACAGCGCCGGCCGTCATCAGAAGCGCCCCCGCCAAAATCGGCTTGATGACTCCCGATCGGTCAATCCACTTGCCTGTAATGGGCGATACAGCGATGCTCATTCCTGACATGAACAGCATAAACAGACCGCTCGTTTGGACAGAAAGATGCATTTCATCCTGAAAATAACTCGGCAGGCCGAAAAATAAACAGTAGAAGAATACATTGAGTAAAATAAACTGAACGTATACCGCTGACAGGCTTCGCTGCGTTTTAAACAAACGGACATTAATAAACGGCTTATCCGCTTTCAGCTCACGCCAGATAAATGCGACAAGCAGAATGATACCAATCACACCTTCTGACGCATGCGGGGATGTGCTGAATGAAAGCAAAAAGGACAAAAGCAAAATAATCCCTCCGGCAAACAAAAGGATTCCCGGAACATCAAGCTGCCGGATAACCGCTCTGATCCCCACCCCTTTTTTCTGATCCTTCGGGAACATGTACATCCCCAATAGGAAGCTGAGGATAATAAACGGCAGATTGACGATAAAAATCGCCGGCCAGCCGCCCCACACAATCAAAAAGCCGCCAACTGTAGGCCCCAGCGCCGTCATTGCAGACGCAAATATAGACAGCACCGCCAAGGCTGAAGCCTGACGCTCATGTATGTGACTTCGTATCAGCCCGACTCCCGACGGATAAATCGCACTGCTCCCCACCGATTGAAACAGCCGCATGACCAATAATGTCATAAAGGTTGGCGCAAAGGGCGCCCCGATGGCAGAAACCGCCACAAGAATAAGCCCGAATAAAAACAAACTTTTGCGCCCAATCAAATCGCCAAGCTTTCCCGTCACGGGCTGGGCCACAGCACTCGCCAAATAGAACGAGGAGATCAGCCAGGAAACCGTTGTAAATGACAGGTGAAACTCATGCTGGATGCTGTGGAGCGCCAGAGAAATCATAGACGAGTTCAGCGGATTCAGCATCGTTCCTGAAGCTACCGCCGTTAAAAAGACAGCACGGCTCTTTTTTGATATTTTCATTTCACTTGTGATAAAAATTCTTCTGTTGTCCGCGATTTACCGATTCTCGGAAAAATAAAACGCAGTGTGGCTTCATGCTCTTCCTCACTGAACGTGGACATCGCGTCAGTAATAAAAATCTGCTGATAGCCAAGCTGAAAGGCCTCGCGAGCCGTACTTTCCACTCCGATATTTGTGGCAATGCCGCACAGTACAATGGTATCAATGCCGCGGCGTCTCAGCTGCAAATCTAAGTCCGTGCCGAAAAATGCGCCCCATTGGCGTTTGGTCACTGTGTAATCTCCGTCCTGCACACCGATTTCCGGAACAAATTCCGCCCAATCCGCCGGCATTTCACCTGAACCTCCCTGCGCCTGTTCATCCGTTTCCGTCTTTAGCGCATCCGCTCCGTCATGGAAGGCTACATTCACAAAGCTGATAAAGCCGTTATGTTTCCGGAATTCATCAACAAGCTTTTTCGCATTCGGGACAACCTGTCCGCTTTTATCTATTGGCACGATTCCTTTTTGCAGATCAATGATAACCAATGCTGTGTTTTGAAAATGAATGTTAAGTGTGTTCATTTGCGTTTCCTCCTGATGCTGTTAGTGTTTCTCGCATTCCATATTTTACTCTTCACTTCACATGAATTCTTGCAAGACGCTTGTGAAATTCTTAGGAGAATCGCTTAACTCACGATTTTTCTTTTATATAAAAATAAAAGGTGGTGCATACAAACATACCGGCAAGCACTGTGATCATAAAAGTTGTCATAGCTTCGTCACCTGCCTGCCGTTAATCGGCTGCTGATTAAACATGCCCATAAATTTGCGGCGGTCAATCCAAAGCAGAATCAAACACATGAACATTAATATCGTACTGAGATCCTGCACGCCAATATCAAAACAATAGTTAATCATGACGATGTTCACAATAATCGGCATAAATACAACGGCACCTAACGCAGATGTTCTTGGAATCAACAGCAAAACCGCAGCAATGATTTCTCCAAAGCCTATAAATACTTCATAGACATGAGAATAACCAAAAAATGTCCACGCAATTGTAAATCCCTTTCCCTTTCCCACCGCAGCTGCAATTTCAGGTGTTACTCCCCCAAACTGCCCTATGACCACTTTCGCCAGGCCGTACACAACAAAATTAAAGGCCAAAAACAACCGGAATGTCGCCGGAATGGACTTTCTTAACGCTCTCAGCAGCCTGCTGCCTTTATTCATATCGCATCCCCCTTAGTGTATTATATTGACTAGTACACTTAATACACTATACATAATTCTATTTATTGTCAATTCCCTTTTTTCTCATAAAAACAGAATTATTTTATAGACATAAAGTCTTGTATGGCAAATATCGTTTTTTCTTTCTTCGCCCGCATCGATAACACACACTAAAAAAACATGTTAGGAAATCTCACATGAAAATGTTTTATCATTCTTTTTTCTCTATAATGAAGAAATATAATAATTGCTTTTATTCTGAAAGATACGGAGGAATGAGACATGCAAATGGGCGATACAGTATTTATGTTCTTTTGCGCTTTACTCGTGTGGCTGATGACCCCGGGGTTAGCGTTATTTTATGGAGGAATGGTAAAAAGCAAAAATGTGCTGAGTACAGCAATGCACAGTTTCTCTTCCATTGCCATCGTTTCCATCGTTTGGGTGCTGTTCGGATATACACTTGCCTTCGCACCAGGCAATTCAATCATTGGCGGACTGGATTGGGCCGGTCTGAAAGGGGTTGGATTTGATCCGGGTGATTACAGCGACACGATTCCCCATTCATTATTTATGATGTTTCAAATGACGTTCGCGGTTCTGACAACTGCTATCATTTCCGGGGCTTTCGCAGAACGGATGCGATTCGGCGCTTTTCTTTTATTCTCGGTTTTATGGGCTTCATTGGTTTACACACCGGTTGCTCACTGGGTATGGGGCGGCGGCTGGATCGGCCAGCTTGGCGCACTTGATTTCGCGGGCGGAAACGTTGTTCATATTTCCTCCGGGGTGGCCGGCCTTGTTCTGGCTATCGTGCTCGGCAAACGGAAAGACGGCACAGCGTCTTCTCCGCATAACCTCATTTACACCTTCTTGGGAGGCGCCCTGATTTGGTTCGGCTGGTTCGGTTTTAACGTCGGCAGCGCCCTGACATTAAACGCTGTGGCCATGTACGCCTTTATTAATACAAACACGGCAGCCGCAGCGGGGATTGCCGGCTGGATATTGGTTGAATGGATCATCAACAAAAAACCGACGATGCTCGGCGCAGTATCCGGAGCAATCGCAGGGCTTGTGGCCATCACACCGGCGGCCGGGTTTGTCACACCGTTTTCTTCCATTATCATTGGCATCATCGGCGGAGCGGTTTGCTTCTGGGGGGTCTTCTCGCTTAAACAGAAATTCGGGTATGATGACGCGCTTGACGCCTTTGGCCTGCACGGCATCGGCGGCACATGGGGCGGCATCGCGACGGGATTGTTCGCAACAACTTCAGTCAACTCCGCTGGTGCAGACGGTTTATTCTACGGGGATGCAAGTTTAATCTGGAAACAAATCGTAGCGATCGCTGCCACTTATGTTTTTGTATTTATTGTCACTTTCGTTATTATTAAAATAGTAGGCCTCTTCCTTCCCCTTCGCGCAACCGAAGAAGAAGAATCCCTTGGGCTTGACTTAACAATGCACGGGGAAAAAGCATATCAAGATTCTATGTGAGGAGTGACGTTATGAGCGGTCAAATGTTCAAGGTAGAAATTGTAACGCGTCCGGCAAATTTTGAAAAGCTGAAGCAGGAACTCGGAAAAATCGGGGTCACCTCTCTGACCTTCTCCAATGTTCACGGCTGCGGGCTTCAAAAAGCACATACGGAGCTTTATCGAGGGGTAAAAATCGAAAGCAATGTATATGAACGTTTAAAAATCGAAATCGTGGTCAGCAAGGTTCCTGTTGATCAAGTAACTGAGACCGCTAAGAGGGTTCTGAAAACGGGATCACCGGGTGACGGTAAAATCTTTGTCTATGAAATCGGCAATACAATTAATATCCGCACCGGCGAAGAAGGACCTGAAGCGCTGTAATATCGTTAAGAGATTCGGACACTCCGGATCTCTTTTTTTCGCGCGGAGAAAAAACCCCCAGAAACCGTGATGCCCATTCGAATCCTCTTCAAGCGCCATGATTTCAGACAATCTCTATTTTTATTTGAAACTTTTTCTGAGTAAGATGAGTCTACTTAATATAAAAATGTAAAAGGTGATTATTTGAATTACGAAATATTTAAAGCTATCCATGGATTATCTCATCACAATTCTGTTCTCGATTCCATTATGGTTTTCATAACGGAATACGCGATCGTTGCCTATGCGCTTATCTTATTGGTGATGTGGCTGTTCGGGAATACACAAAGCAGAAAGAACGTGCTTTACGCAGGAATTACGGGAATTGCGGGTCTTGTGATCAATTACTTGATTACACAAGTTTATGTTGAACCGCGCCCTTTCGTCGCTCACACGGTTCATACGCTGATCCCGCACGATGCGGATGCTTCTTTTCCAAGTGACCACACAACGGGAGCGCTAGCCATTTCGATCGCAATGCTTTTCAGAAACCGCAAAATCGGCTGGCCGCTCGTCATCTTCGGGCTTTTGACCGGTTTTTCACGAATTTGGGTAGGACATCACTATCCGGTAGATGTGTTGGGCAGCCTTGTTGTCGCGATCATTATCGGGTTCCTGTTCTTTAGATTTTCAGATCTTCTTCGCCCGTTCGTTGATTTCATCGTTCGAATCTATGAAGCGATTATCAACAAGATTACGAAAAAACCAACCGATCAAAATTTCTAAGCAAAAAAGCCGGCCTCTGAATGCAGAGCGCCGGCTTTAATATTTTTCATACACCTCATGTTTATTCCGCTTTGCGATAACAAATAATCCAAGAAACAGGGCAATCCCAACACTGTCAATGAGCACATCCCGGATACAGCCGTTTCTGCTGAAGAAAAGCTGAATGATTTCCGTAAAAACGGCAAACACAAATGCTCCGGCCGAGGCCCATTTTATACGGCTCCATTGCTTCCAGAGCAAATATGTCAGCACGAAAAAAGAAAACGCGTGCCCGATTTTTTGAATCACAGCTTCGGGCGTAGTCAGCTGAGTAAAATCCATGTCTAAAAAACGGGTTAGATCAGGATGCGGATTCAGTGAAATGCCACTGTCTGCGACACCACCATATCACTGAATCTTTCTGTACAGACAGAGAGTAAAATGAAGAAGATCCAGCCTGCGAGTAATAGACGATGCATAAAAACAGCCTCCTTTCCAGCGGCAGCTTGTGCATGTAAATACATAGACGGCACAGTGAAACAAAAAGTAACAAAAAAACGCCTATCACACCGATAGACGTTTTCTTCATTAGGACTGTTCAGTGCCTTCTGTTGTGCTGCTTTCTTTGGAACCTGATTTGTCAGTTGAATCATCCGTTTTGTCCTCGGATTTTTCGTCAGTTCCTTTTTCAGTCGAACCATCCTTTTTTTCTGATGATTGCTGAATGGATTCTTCTGTTTCCTCAGTTGCAGCTTTTTCTTCTGCAGCTGCCGCTTTTTCAATAGAAGAAACCGGCTTGTCCATAAAGTTCAGCGGGTTCATAGCAACTCCGTCTTTACGGATTTCAAAGTGTACGTGGTTGCCGCTTTCTTCGCTGTAAAGGTTCTTGCCAGACTTTCCGATGACCTGGTTTTGCTTCACCTTATCGCCTTGCTCAACACCTACTTCAGAAAGTGATTGATACACAGTAGATAACCCATCAGCATGTTCGATTTCCACAACATATCCCAGCACTGGATCTTTTTCAGCTTTCACAACCGTACCGCTTAGAGAAGCAGAAACATCGAAATCTTTTCCGTCTTTCTCAGCTAAGTCAATTCCTTTGCTTAGGCTGTACGTGTTATTATAGGTAACGAGTGCTGCTTCTTTTTCTTCTTTTGCGGCATCAGTTTCATAGAACTTTTTCACAACAGAAACGTTTTCAGAATCAACAACCGGCATTGCGACATTTTCCATAGACTTTCCTACTTCAACTGCATCGTCGTTGTTGTCATACGCGGAGCTTCCGCCGTTATCAGCTAACTGATCCTTTACCTCATCATTTGATACAGATTGATACCAAAGGACAGCTGTTAAAATGACGGCCGCACTGACTAAGTAAATTGCAGGGAACACCCAGCGTTTACGAAAAAACTGCTGAAGTTTTTTGACTTGAGAAGTTTTCTTTTCTTCCTCTCTCATTGTTTCATCACCTCAGCAACATTCTGAACACTTTTCTGAAAATATATACACCGATATAAAAAACTTTTTTAGATATAGTTTGTGCAGGCTGATAAGAAAGTATGTCATTTTTTTGAGAGGAGAACCAAATACGTATGAACTTAACATTACGTCTTGCTGAAAAAAAGGATATAGAAGCAGTTGTAGCGATTTATAACTCTACGATTGCCTCACGAATGGTAACAGCCGATACTGAACCGGTAACTCCGGAAGACCGGATGGCATGGTTTTTGGGACATACAGACGAACGGCCGCTATATGTTGCTGAGGATGAAAGCGGTGACGTGGCTGCCTGGATCAGCTTTGAAAGATTTTACGGCAGGCCTGCTTATAATAAAACAGCCGAGATCAGCATATACATTCATGAATCATGCCGCGGCAAAGGCGCCGGAACGCATTTGCTTCAGGAAGCGCTCCGCATCGCGCCGGAGCTCGGCATCCGCTCGCTTATGGCCTTCATTTTCGGACATAATAAGCCTAGCCTGAAGCTGTTTGAAAAGCACGGTTTCAAGGAATGGGGGTTATTCCCCGGCATTGCCGAAATGGACGGCAAGCGATATGACTTAAAAATATTAGGGAGAGAGCTATCATGATTAGTCTTGATAAAGATGAAAACCATATTGAAAATCACCACGAGGAAAACAGCGTGATCGAGCAGGAGAACAACAGCACAGAGGGCGAAAAACGGGAGCTGAGCGCTGCTGCTGTCAAATCGCTTTCAGACATTGCAAAGTGGGGCAAAATAACAGGAATTCTTTTGATTGTCATGGGCGCGCTGGCTGCCCTGTCGGCTTTAATGACAGTTATAGGCGCTATTCCAGGTGTTCTGCTCATTATTTCAGGCGTATTTCTGATGCGGTCAGCAAAATCAGCAAAAGAGGCGAGCGGAAATCTGACCGGCAGTGCGGGTGAAAGCATGCTGGAGAACTACGGAAAATTTATTAAAATGCAATTATTCTACGCTGCATCAAGTATCGCCGCAGGCCTTATCGGAATCATTCTGCTCATTTTCTTCCTCGTATTTGTCGGCATCGCCGCTTTTGAGGATATGGATACGTATGAAGACCCGGATTCCTATTATTATGAAGATGAGCCCGTATTTGAATAAAAAGAGCTGACCCATGTCAGCTCTTTTTTAATACAGCATTTTCTTGCGTCTGTCTTCTTCAGTCAAAAACTCAACAAAGCTCCGCATCGCAAACGGTTCTTCCTTGATCTGGCGCGTATACGTGTTTTTGCGCTCTTCTGAAAGAATTTCGCTCTTTTTGATTCTGTTCAGCATATAGATATGAACGGTCTTTTGAATTTGTTTATGCTGATAGCCCGCTTCTTTAAAAAATGCTAATCCAAGTGCAGCAAGAAGCGCAAAAAGTCCGGCGCTGATCAGAGACTCTCTGTCTGCTGAAGCATGAAAAAGGAAAGCAGCCAAATTAAAGAGAGAGAATGCAGCAAGCGGAACAGCAAGAAAACGGTAGATGACAGTTTTCTTCATTAAAGGTTGTACAGCCTTTTGAATTTTTTGCATTTCTGTTTTAATGAACCCCGGCATTTGTTCAATTCTGTAAAAGTTCATGTAATTCTCCCCCTTTATTTGATTTTGCAAGGCTTCACGAACGTTATCATATGAGTTTATTTTAACGCAGGTGCAAGCTGGTTTTAAAGAAATCTGCCCGTGTTTTTCGCGAAGAATCTGGATCAACACACTTTATTCTTTTAAAAAGTCAGTGTTATAATTTGTAATGGGAATCAGATTGCTGTTATTCATGGAATACTAATGGCAATCTTCTTGATAAATATGAATTAGCGGGGTTACAAAGTGAGTATTTCTTCCATCCTTTTGTCACTTTTTTTCATTTTGAATATTCTTTTGGCCATCATTGTCATATTCAAAGAACGGCGCGATGCCAGTGCATCATGGGCTTGGCTGCTTGTTCTTTTCTTTATTCCCGTTTTAGGCTTTATTTTATACCTATTATTCGGTCATAATCTCAGACGCAAGCATTTGTTTCAATGGGAGGATCGAAAGAAAATCGGAATCGAAAAGCTGCTGCAGCATCAGCTTGAAGAATTAGAAAACAGGCAATTTCAGTTCAACAACCGGGCAACCTTTGATAATAAGGATTTAATATATATGCTCATCATGAATAATCACGCTGTCTTTACAGAGGATAATTCAGTTGATGTCATAACAGACGGACGTGATAAGTTTCAGCGGCTTTTACATGACATATCAAAGGCAAAGGATCATATCCATCTACAATATTATATTTACAAAGGTGATGAATTAGGAAAAAAATTGCGGGACGCCCTCATTCAAAAAGCGAAAGAAGGTGTTCAGGTCAGGGTTTTGTATGATGAGCTCGGGTCCAGAACGCTGCGCAAAAAGTTTTTTAAAGAACTGCGTGAGGCCGGCGGGCATGTGGAGGTCTTTTTCCCTTCAAAGCTCAGGCCGATTAACCTTCGGCTGAATTACCGCAATCATCGAAAGCTCGTTATCATAGACGGCATAACCGGTTATGTCGGAGGGTTTAATGTCGGGGATGAATATCTTGGCCTCAATCCGAAGTTCGGCTATTGGCGCGATACCCATATTCGATTGCAGGGAACGGCCGTTCACGCCATTCAGACACGATTCATCCTTGACTGGAACCAAGCCTCACATCATCATACGCTCACCTATATCCCGAACCACTTTCCCGATTGCAGCCCAAAGGGAAACGTCGGGATGCAGATTGTTACGAGCGGGCCCGATTCCGAATGGGAACAAATTAAAAACGGCTACATCAAAATGATTTCAAACGCCAAGCGGAACATTTTGATACAGACACCTTATTTTATTCCGGACGCAAGCCTGCTGGATGCATTGAGAATCGCGTGCCTGTCAGGCATTGATGTTAACATTATGATACCGAACAAGCCTGATCATGCTTTTGTATACTGGGCCACGCTTTCATATATCGGTGATCTTTTAAAAGCCGGAGCCACCGTCTATATTTACGATAATGGCTTTATCCATGCGAAAACAATTGTTGTGGATGACGAAATTGCGTCGGTCGGTACAGCGAATATCGACGTCCGAAGCTTCAGGCTGAATTTTGAGGTTAATGCATTTATTTATGATATCAACATTGCCAAAAAACTGGTTTCTACATTTAAAGAAGATTTGCTCGTATCCAGAAAATACACCTACGAGGAATATCAGCAGCGATCATTATGGATCCGCATCAAGGAATCCGTGTCACGGCTGCTGTCGCCGATTTTATAAGATATGCCAATCCCCCCGGCCTTTATGGCCGGGGTTTTTCAGCATGGTCATAATCTATCATCACGCACCCCGTAAAAACGCGCGTGACCTTTCCCATATAGCGTGCAACCGTAATAAAAAATCACTAATATGATCACGGTATTAATCAACAGCGGCTTGCACCTCCGGATCGTCAGGCCAAACTCCATTCACTCCGCGGCAAAATCAATTCACTATTTTTATTTCTTTATACAAAACTTCTCACAAATAGTGTATAAAAGAAAAGTGAGTATTTTTTTGTAAAGGGGACCCGTGTCAATGAATCCGGAAACGGTCAACAAAACCCTCATCAGTATTTCAAAATGGGGAAAAGCAACAGGCATTTTATTTATTATTATGGGCGCTTTTACTGCGCTTTCAGGCGCTTTCTTTTTTCTTATCGGCGCAGTGCCGGGCGTACTGCAAATCATTTCAGGCATCTTTTTGATGCGGTCAGCAAAAGAAGCAGGCTTAATGGCTGAAAAGCATAGCGGGCAATCTGAGGATTTAATGCTGGAGAACTATGCGAAATTTGTAAAGATGCAAGGGATTTATTTAATCGTGAGCATCGCTGTATCGATTCTGGCGATCATCGCATTCTTCATCTTTCTCATGCTTGGAATTGCCGACGGCATATTCAGCGATTATGATACGTACAGCACCTATTAATTAGAAAAACCCGGAGCGTCCTCCGGGTTTTTTCTTGTTATTCCGCTTCGCTTACTACTGTGAAGCGTTCATTTTTGTGTGACGGATGTTCAAGCTCATCCAAAACAGCAATCGCATAATCGGCATAGCTGATATAACTGTCGCCTTTTGCGTTTACGATCACATTGTCTTTTCCTTTTTGGTAAAATCCCGTCCGCTTTCCTGCCGGATCAAAAAACGCCGCCGGGCTGAGGAACGTCCAGGAAATTGAGTCTGCCTTTTGCAGGTCTTTCAGGTTCTCTCCTTGATTTGATGCAGTCGGAAGATATTCTTTCGGGAATTCTGGTGTATCCATTAAACGTGTTGTTTTGGCTTCATCAACGAACAGGCTTCCCGCTCCGCCGACGACAAACAATCTTGTATGTTTTGCATCCTTTAGCAGGCTGATTAATGTTCTGCCTGCTTCAACATGAAGATGTTCCTGGCCAGGCGCAGCTCCAAAAGCGTTCACGAGTGCATCGAAAGGCTTGAGATCTTCCGCTGTCAGTTCAAAAACATCTTTCTCCAAAATCGCTGTGTCCTGCTCCTGCACTTTAGATGCATTTCGGACAATGGCCGTTACCTCGTGGCCTCTTTCCTTCGCTTCTTTCAAAATCAGACTTCCCGCTTTTCCGCTTGCACCGATAATTCCTATTTTCATTTTTGATTTCCTCCTTATTTGTAACAATTTTAGTTACATGTCAGTGGTGAGAAGTCATCCCTTTTGATCAAAAGAGATGATTCATTACATCTTTTAATGACTTGCTTGCCAGCTCATTTTCCATCGCTTTTTGCACACTTTCAAATGTCTCATCCAGCGCGCACTGAATTTTTTTGCCTACCGGACACTTCGGGTTCGGGTTTTCATGAACCGCAAATAGTTCCTCTTGGTTTTGAACAGCCCGATATACTTCTAAAAGAGAAATATCAGCCGGATCTTTTTTGAGGCTCGCGCCCGGCACCCCGGCGCGTGATGTGAGAATATCGCCCTTTTTCAGCAGGCTGATCATCCTTCTTACAACAACCGGGTTGGTGTTGACACTGTCAGCGATGATTTCCGAAGACGCTTTTTCATCCATCGAAATGAGAGATAAAATATGAATGGCGACAGCAAGACGGCTGTTAATCATGTTTTTTCACCACCGTTGTAACTATAATAGTTACATTAAATTCGTTTGTCAACATATAATATACACTAAATTTGCGCTTCTTGCGCATCCGTTAAGTCAATAAAACGGCCGGATGCACTCCGGCCGTGTCTTGTCAGAATAAGAAATATCGCTGTCCCAGCGGAACATAATCGACAGGCTGGCAGGACAATTCTTCTCCGTCAGCAAAGACCTGATACGTTTTCGGATCGACTTCAATCTTCGGCAAAGCAGCATTTAATTTCATATCCAGCTTGCTCAGCTTGCGGATGTTTTTCACAGGAGAAATTCTTTTTTCCAGCCCTAACCTTTCCGCCACACCGCTTTCAATGCCCGCCTGGGACATAAATGTGATGGAAGTTGAGCGGTTGGCTTTACCATAGGAAGCATACATTTGGCGCATGAACACCGGTTCCGGAGTCGGGATAGACGCGTTCGGATCCCCCATTTGCGCGCGTGCTATCATGCCGCCCTTTAAGACCAATTCCGGTTTCACGCCGAAAAATACAGGATCCCACAGGACAAGGTCAGCGAGCTTTCCTTTTTCTACAGAACCGACTTCATGGCTGAGGCCGTGAGTAATTGCCGGATTAATCGTATATTTGGCAATGTAGCGTTTCGCACGTACGTTATCGTTTCCGTTTTCTCCAATGAGAGCGCCGCGCTGTTTTTTCATTTTGTCAGCCACCTGCCAAGTGCGGATAATGACTTCGCCAACCCGCCCCATTGCTTGGGAATCCGATGATGTCATGCTGATCGCGCCGATATCATGGAGAATGTCCTCTGCCGCAATCGTCGCAGCCCTGATTCTGGAATGGCTGAACGCCACGTCCTCGGGCACCTTCGCATCTAAATGGTGACAGACCATCATCATGTCAAGGTGCTCATCCATCGTATTGACGGTGTAAGGAATTGTCGGCGTTGTGGATGACGGCAGAATGTTCGCGTAAGAGGCGAGCTTCATAATATCCGGAGCGTGGCCCCCGCCTGCTCCTTCAATGTGATATGTATGAATCACCCGGTCTCCGATTGCATCAAGCGTGTTTTCCAGGAAGCCCGCTTCATTGATCGTATCCGTATGGATTGCGACTTGAATATCGGCTTCATCCACAACTTCCATACACGTTTTGATAGCGCTTGGCGTCGTGCCCCAGTCTTCATGAAGCTTCAGGCCGATGGCGCCGGCTTCCACCTGTTCGATCAGCGGCGCTTTATCGGATGCATTCCCTTTTCCTAAGAAGCCGACATTGATCGGGAATTCCTCGGCCGCTTCCAGCATCCTTGCCATATACCATGCACCTGACGTACATGTTGTCGCTTTGCTTCCTGTAGCAGGTCCCGTTCCGCCTCCAAGAAGAGTCGTCACTCCTGAAGAAAGCGCAACTTCCATCTGCTGAGGACAAATAAAGTGAATGTGCGTATCCACTCCTCCAGCCGTTAAAATTTTGCCTTCACCGGAAATCACCTCTGTACCCGCACCGATGACCATATGCGGATCGACTCCATCCATGATATCGGGGTTGCCGCTTTTTCCGACACCCACGATCCGGCCGTCCTTTACACCGACATCCGCTTTAACAATGCCTGTGTAATCCAATAACACGACGTTGGTGATCACCAAATCCAAAGCGCCGTCTTTTCCTGTGATGCTGCCGTTTTGGCCCATGCCGTCACGGATCGTTTTTCCGCCTCCAAAGATCATTTCTTCACCATAAACAGTGAAGTCCTTTTCGACTTCGATCCATAAGTCCGTATCGCCCAATCTGATTTTATCGCCCGTTGTCGGACCAAACAGCTCCGCGTATTGCTCCCGTGACATTTTCATCGAATCACACCCTCCATCCAGCCGGCTTTCTTTAAGTTGGCTAACGTTTTTTCTTTCCCGCGTTCATCGATATACGTATCGGCCATTCCGTTCAGTCCTCTTACTGTTTTTCGTCCGCTGAATTCAACAAGCGTGACCGTTTTCTCCTCACCTGGCTCAAAACGGACCGATGTGCCTGACGGAATGTCGATACGCATGCCGATGGCTTGTTCGCGGTCAAACGATAGCGCACCATTGGCTTCCGCAAAATGAAAATGTGAACCGACCTGAATGGAACGTGATCCGGTGTTTTTCACCGCTATCTCCCGTGTCTGGCGGCCTTCGTTAATCGTAATGGTCCCCTCAGCAATCTGAAATGCTCCCGGCTTCATGACTTCACCTCCGCAGAAATCGGCTGGTGTACTGTGACAAGCTTCACTCCGTCAGGGAATGTAGCTTCCACCTGAATGCTGTCCAGCATCTCAGGCACGCCCTCCATGACATCTTTTTCAGTCAATACATGGCGGCCGGCTTCCATCAGCTCCGCCACTCCCTTTCCGTCACGCGCGCCTTCCATGATAAAACAGGTGAGATAAGCGGCAGCCTCGGGATAGTTCAGCAGAACGCCGCGCGCCTTTCGCTGTTTGGCTAATTCTCCCGCTGCAAAAATGAGCAATTTCTCTTGTTCAACCGGTGTCAGTTTCATCTTAGGTCCTCCTTATTATCGTCATTCATAAAGCGGATTGCGTTACATGAATCTCCGGAACGATGCAGGCGGGCCATCACCTCCCTTTCTCAGGATGCTGATCATACGGTGAGATGCCTTTCAAAACAGCGAGCCGTCTCTTCGTCAGCCTTTCCGTGAGCGACGACCGTTCCCCTGTCCATGACGTAAAGATAATCAGCGCACGTTAAGGCGTTCTCTAAGCTGTGTTCCACCAAAACAATTGCAGTCTCTTCTTTTCTGGAAATTTCTAAGATGACTTTTTGAATCAATTCCACGATTGAGGGCTGAATTCCTTCCATTGGTTCATCAAGTAAAATAATTTTTGGATTTCCCATCAGCGCTCTGGCAATCGCAAGCTGCTGCTGCTGTCCTCCGCTTAAATCGCCGCCTTTCCGGTCGAGCATGTCCTTCAAAACAGGAAACCACTGAAAAATCTCCTCCTTGATCCGCCCTCTCCGCTCCTTCTTAGGAAGCGGTTCTTCTCCGAGCAAAAGATTGTCGCGAACAGTTAAAGCGGAGAAGATGTCTCTCCCCTGGGGCACGTACGCAATTCCAGCTCTTGCCCGTTTTTCCGTCTTTTCGTTTTGAACAAACGTTTGATGAAAACGGATCTGCCCCTGTTTGGCCGGGATCAGGCCTATGATCGTTTTCAGCAAAGTGGATTTGCCGACTCCGTTTCGGCCTAATACAGCGACGATCTGCCCGGGGCGGACCTCCATACTGAGGTTATGCAAAACCATGGATTGATCGTAACCGGATGTCACATTACTGACCGCTATCATGACGCTCCGCTCCTTCCTAAATACACCGCTGCCACCTCTTCATTGCTTGTAATCTCATCCATCGATCCTTCACAAAGCACTCTCCCTTCATGCATCACCGTGACTTTTCTGGAAAACGAGCGGACAAATTCCATATCGTGCTCCACAATTAAAACGGAACACGTTTTGGCAATCTCCTCAAGGAGAGCCCCGGTTTTATCACGCTCTTTTCCCGTCATACCGGCGATCGGTTCATCCAGCAGCAAAAGCTTCGGCTCCATGGCGAGCTGCATGCCGATTTCGAGCCATTGTTTCTGCCCGTGTGACAGGCTGCCGGCTTCTGCATCCCGCTTCTCTTCTAACCCGATCAGCTTCAGGATGTCTGTCACCCTGCCACGCTGCTCTCTTGTCATACGCGCCATCAGCAGAGAGAGAATCGTTTTTTTCTGCTTCATGGCAAGTTCTATATTTTCAAACACGGTCAGCTGCGAAAAGACACTCGGAGCCTGAAACTTTCTGGCGATGCCCATTTTGGCGATCTGATATTCCGGAACCTTTGTCAGTTCAGCCGTTTCCTGAAACACAATCTCGCCCGAATGCGGCTTTGTTTTCCCGCAAATGATATCCAGCATGGTTGTTTTCCCGGCGCCATTCGGCCCAATCAAAAAGTGAATATCACGTTCCTGTACACTGATATCTGCCCCCTGCAGCGCCCAAAACCCGTCAAACTGAACCTTCACGTCACGGCAGATAAGTATCGGTTTCATATGCAGCCGCTCCTTTCTTTTTAGAGAAGGAAAACTGGGTTCCAAGCTTTTCAAACAGTCCGACAATCCCTCTTGGCAGATAAAGCACGACGATCATAAACAGCGCACCGAGGAAATACAGCCAAATGTCAGGATAATATTCGCTTAAATAGCTTTTCATGCCGTTCGTTAACAGCGCGCCCAGCACAGCTCCGAAAATGGAGTGCCTGCCGCCGATCGCCACCCACAGCACCATTTCCACTGAAGGGATGATGCCCATCATTTCCGGCGAGATCATCCCGTCCTGAAGCACAAACAGCATCCCGGCAATTCCCGCCATCGCAGCGGACACACAGTAAATAAACACTTTAAAAACGGTGGAATGATAACCGAAAAAACGCATCCTGTTCTCTCCGTCGCGAACCGCCTGCAAAAGCCGGCCAAAGCGGCTTCTCGTAAGAAACAAAGCGAACACAACAGTAAGGCCGAGAAAAAAGACTGTGGCAAAATACAGGATCTGCTTCAAGGCAGGATCAGCCAGAGAATATTGAAAAATCGTATAGAAGCTGGTAAGTCCATTGGTGCCGCCGGTGATTTCCTGGCTGCCGATGAACAGTGTGACCACCACAACGACGACAGCCTGTGATATCAAAGAGAAATAAACTCCCTTTATATTGTTGCGGAACGTAAAATAGCCGAGCAGAAACGCCAGTAGCACAGGCACAGCGACAGCCGCCGCAATTGCAGCGAAAGGGTGCCTGAACAAAGCCCAGATCCACGGCAGTTCGCTGACACCCGCCCACTCCATAAAATCAGGAATGCCGGACGGTGAGGCTTCTATTTTTAAATACATCGCCATGCAGTAGGCGCCCAATCCGAAAAAGACGCCGTGCCCCAAGCTTAAAATGCCTGTATATCCCCAAATCAGGCAAATGCCGACCGCCACAATCGCAAAGCATAAAAACTTCGCCAACAGCCCCAATCGAAACTCCTGAAGAAAGAACGGAGCGGCGATAAAAAGGGCAAACATCACAACATACGGACTGAATTGCGAAAACCGCTTCATCCGGCACCCCCCTAATCAAGTAATCTCGTTCTGACGCTTGTGAGACCCGAAGGCCGCCATTGCAGAAAGAGAATAATAAACGCAAACACCACAACCTTGGCTATGGTGGCGCTTGTCGAATACTCTACAAATGTGCTGAGTAATCCCACCATCACAGCCCCGATAATCGTTCCTTTTAATTTTCCGATCCCGCCTAAAATGACGATCATAAAAGCATCGACCAGATAAGACGAACCGAGAGTAGGCCCGATTGACCCAAGCAATGTGAGTGAGCTCCCCGCAATACCAGCCAGCCCGCTTCCGAGCGCAAAAGCCAATGTATCTGTTTTTCTCACAGATACACCAAGACAGGATGCCATACTCCGGTTCAGTGCAACAGCCTGCATCCTCCGCCCCGCCGGAGTTTTAAACAAATAGAATCCCAGCAGCGCAAGCGTAAAAAGAACAAGCGCCAAAATAAACAGCCTTTTATATGGAAAGGTGACCGAAAACAGCGTCACTCCTCCCGACAGCCACTCAGGAGACTGAACAGCGACATTCGGCGCGCCAAAAATCGATCTGGCCGCCTGCTGAAGGATCAAGCTTACCCCCCATGTTGCCAAAAGGCTGTCGAGCGGACGGTCATATAATCGTCTGACAATCATTTTTTCAATGACAATGCCAAGCAGTGCCGCAACTGCAAACGACATGATGACCGCAATAAAAAAGTAATAGGAAAAGAGAGAAGCCGGCAAATAGCTTAAAAACAGCTGCTGAATGACATATGTCGTGTAGGCTCCCGCCATCATCAGCTCACCGTGCGCCATATTCATAATGTTCATCAAACCGAATGTAACGGCCAATCCAATCGCAATGAGAATCAAAATAGAACCGAGACTGATCCCGTTAAATAATTGAGTCACGACGGCCGACATGTTCCGCCTCCTCTCCCGCAAACGGCTTTCATTTATTTAGATAACCCCTTTGCCCAGTCGTACGTTTTTAAATACGGATCAGGTTTTACCGGATCACCTGAGTTCCATACTTCTTTAAACTGTCCATCCCCCGTGATTTGCCCGATTCTAACCGTTTTGTAAAGATGCTGTGTATCTCCATCAATTTTCACTGTGCCGCCCGGGGCCTCGAATGCAATCCCGTCAGCCGCTTTCTTCACTTTATCGATATCAAAGGACTTGGCTTTTTCAACGGCTGCCGCCCAGAGATACACCGCATTATAGCCGGCTTCAATCGGATCACTGGTCACCCTCTTATCTCCGTTCTGCTTTTTGTAATTCTTCACGAATGTATGATTTTCTACTGTATTTGTTGTTTGGAAGTAATTCCACACCGCAAAATGCCCTTTTAGCACATCTGTCCCGATCCCCCGAATTTCTTCCTCTGCGACATCCGCCGACATGACAGGAATATCATCAGCTGTCACGCCCGCATCTTTCAGCTGTTTGAAAAATGCCACGTTGCTGTCGCCGTTTAATGTGTTAAAAATCACATCCGGCTGCTTTTCTTTGATTTTGCTGACCAGCGTACTGTAATTCGTGTGGCCGAGCGGCGTATACTCTTCACCGGCAACTTCTCCCCCAGCAGCTTTTACTTGCGCTTTAATGATTTTATTGGCTGTTCTCGGGAACACATAATCCGAGCCGATCAGAAAGAATGTCTTGCCTTTATTCTTCAGCAGCCAATCGACAGCCGGCACGATTTGCTGATTCGTCGTTGCTCCGGTATAAAAAATATGAGGTGATGACTCCATGCCTTCGTATTGCACCGGATAGAACAGCAGCCCGTTATTTTGCTCCACAACCGGGAGCATCGCCTTGCGGCTCGCTGATGTCCACCCTCCGAATACAGCCGCCGCTTTGTCCTGCTGAAGCAGCTTTCTCATTTTTTCGGCATATGTAGGCCAGTCAGAAGCCCCGTCCTCCACGACGGGTTCAAGCTTTTTGCCGAGAACGCCGCCTTTTTGGTTGATTTCATGAATAGCCAGCAGCTCTGCATCATGGACGGATACCTCGCTGATTGCCATTGTCCCGCTTAATGAGTGAAGAATCCCAACCTTCACTGAATCCCCGCTTGTGTTAATTTCAACTGTTTTTTTCGCATCTCCGCTGGCTTCCGACACTTTCTTCGGCGCCGTACATCCCGTGATCAGAATCGTGATAAGAAACATCAGAAAGACAGCCTGTATTCTAACCCCTTTGCTTTTCATCCAGAACCTCCTTTGTCTGATTGAGTCAACTGATGTCATAAAAGTTAACAACTTATGTCATTTATTATATAGAACAGGCGCATTATTTTAAAGAATATTTAAAAAATTTAGATACTTTAACCAAATCGATTGTCTTTTTTGTCATATTTATTCACATAAAAAAGGCAAGAAACAATGTTTCTTGCCTTGCCGATCTGATTAATCTTTATCTGTGAATTTATCCTTCGCTTCACCGATACCCTTTTGGACCTCGCCTTTTGCCTTATCTTTTTTGCCTTCAGCCTGCATGTCCGTTTTGTCGGTCATATCTCCAACTTTATCCTTCACTTCTCCCTTGGCTTTATTTAAGCCGCCTTTCATTTTATCTTTTACACTATCGTTACCCATGTATCATTCTCTCCCTTCATTTAAGTGTGTACTTGTTACCTTCCCGATCTGAGCAGCGATAAACATTTGAATATTATTTATCGATTTCATAACGCTCTCCGTAACGGAGCACCTTGTAGAGCGCCAGCCCGTCAGATGATTTATTTTCTGAGTAACGGACCGGCAGCAGGGCAAAAAACACATAATACGTAGAAAAGTAGACAAACTGATAGAAAAACACATTTGGCTCCAATACACTGTGTATAATGAGCAAATTCACTGCGAAAATGGTTATTAAGTTAAACAGGCAGCCTCCGGCATAAACGAGTGCGTGTGAGAATCGGTTGTCGATCTTCAGCTCACCGTACCGGCAAAACGAATCCATAAAATAAATGGTTCTGACCTGTATCGGCCCGATCTTGAACAGTTTTTTGCCCATTCCGATATCCAATGAACCCTTCCCGCCAAAAACAAAAGCCATAAAGCTGTGCCCGGCAACATGTATAATAGATACAAGCGGCAGAACGATGAGGAAAGACCATAGAAACTTCACCATATCATCAAATCCAAACATTGAATTCCCCCTCACGCTTGTCATAAACAACAACACATATGCACTCCGCCTTTTCTCTGTTTCACAAAATCGCGGCTTTCCATTCGTTTGTGTTCAAAAACAGTATGTAGCGATTTTTCCTGTTCTCCACGGAAATAAACGTCCCGATGCTCCCCTTTTTTTGTATAATAAAAAAACCATCCGGCATCAGATGGTTTCGTCTTACACTTGATATAAACAGTCTTCCTTCAGAATCAGCGCTCTCATGCTGACCGCTTTTTCATAGAAAAACACCGCATCTTTATAGTTTTCATGAAGGCTGGAATATGCAGCCGCATCCAGAGCAAATTCCTCAATATACACATACAGGGACTTGGCTTCCATATAATCAAATACCTCTTGAATCATATCCATATTAACGGATTCCACATATAGAGCCTGCAGAAATTTATATTTTTCCAGACTGAAGCTGTCGTTTCGTTTTCGGGCGATGGCAATCCCTTTTTCATAATAATGCATAGCCGCCTGTTCTGCCTGTTTTTTGAAGAGTACACGCGTTAAGCTGAACAGCGCTTTCGGGAGCTGCTCCAGCTGGTGTTCTTCAAAGACAGGAAGCGCTTTTTCAAAGTATGCAGCCGCCTGGTCCAGCTCTCCTTTTTCATCGTAACAGTTCCCCATGTTGTAGAGGGCTGATCCGATCAAGCGGGGCTGTCCTTCCAGTAAAGCCAAACGATAAGCGTCATCGAGATGCTCGAGCGCTTTTTCATAATTTCTGTAGTCTATATAGTTTCCTGATATGACAAAATGGCATTGAATTCTTCTGACCCTGTAAAAATCATGAGCCTTGTAGGTCTCAAGCGCCTGTATCGCATGATTCATGGAAAAGTGGGTCTGCTTCATAATATAAAATACTTCCGCTACTTTAAAATGAAATTCCGCTCTTTCAATATCATCCTCTACAAACGCAAGCATTTTCTCAGCTTTCCGATAGAAAGATATGGCTGAGATGTAATTGTTCTGCTCAAATTCATACATCCCTCTGAACAAATGAAAATAATACTCAGATAATCCCGAGATGCTGTCCTTGCTGCTTTCCAGCCTCTCGATCAATTCACGATATTGGAGCTGAGATTCCTCGTGCAGGTCGGGCTTTACATAATCAAGCATAATTTGATGACGGTAGCTGATCAGCTGATAGTACAACAGAAGCAGCTGATCCTCTTCCATATGTTCTATATCATGATCAATCTCTTCCTTCAGCTGAACGGCATCAGCCACTTGAAATGCTAAAATGTGCTTATACCACTGATTGATTTTCACTCCTACTTGAGATGACGGGATCTCGTAAGCGGCCATGCCTCTCCAACCCTTTCTATGAACTAGTGGTTATATTTTATCATATTGTATGGCTTTAGAATTAAAATTTCTTCCAGTGATTCCTTCTTTTTGCCTATCCTTATATTTTTCGGTTTCTGATTGGATTTTTTGCACTTTTAAAAAGCTTACCGGACTTAGCCGATAAGCTTTTATCATATTAACCGCCAATATAAGACATTTCCACTTTCTTTTTGCCTGCTGTTTTTGAAAGAGTCCGGTCAACTGAATATTGGTCTATCCGATTCTTCCACACTGTGCCGATCATCGCTGTCAGCTCGCCGTCACTTAATCCCTGCCGAACCGGCGCTCTGAGGTCATATCCGCTTGAAGCGAACAGGCAAGTAAACAACTCACCGCGCGCAGACAGGCGGGCCCTGTTACACGAGCCGCAGAACGCATCAGATACAGAAGAAATCACGCCGATTTCGCCAGATCCGTCCAAGTAGCGAAACCTTGAAGCAACTTCCCCTTTATAATTGGGCGCGATCGGCTCAACAGGCATGTATTCATTGATTACATCAATGATTTCCGCCTTTGTCATGACGTCTTTCTTTTCCCATTGGTTGGTGTTGCCGACGTCCATAAATTCGATGAATCTCAAGATATGCCCTTTTTCTTTAAAATAGCGCGCCATAGGCAGGATATCTTTTTCATTGACGCCCCTTTGGACGACCATGTTGATTTTAACGCCGAGCCCTGCTTGTTTCGCCGCTTCAATGCCTTCAAGCACCTTGCTGACAGAAACCCCTCGCCCGTTGATCATTTTAAAGCGCTCGTCCTCTAATGAATCAAGGCTGATGGTCACCCGTTTCAAGCCGGCTTCTTTGAGCTTCTCGGCATAAACAGGCAGCAGCGACCCGTTTGTGGTCATCGCAATATCACGGAGACCCGGAATGCGGGCCAGTTTTTTGATTAATTCGGGCATGTCCTTTCTCATGAGCGGCTCTCCGCCGGTCAAGCGGATTTTCTCAACTCCGAACCTGGTGACAAACAGCGTCGCAAGCCGTTCCAATTCCTCAAATGAAAGCAGCTCCTCTTTCTTTAAAAAAGGATAATCCGGGCCGAATAACTCGGCTGGCATACAGTACGTGCATCGGAAGTTGCAGCGGTCTGTAACAGAAATGCGAAGATCTCTGAGCGGTCTGTTCCTTTTATCTAACATCTGGCGAGATTCTGTATTCATTGCTGCAGCCCCTCCTGTCCCCCAATTCTCTCGGGATGTGTATATACATTAAAAGATCCGTTTCTCACAAAACCGATCGCTGTGATATTTAATTCTTCTGCCATTTGAATCGCAAGCTCTGTCGGGGCCGATTTTGAAATCACAATTGACACGCCGATTTTTGCCGCTTTTAACAGCACTTCTGATGAGATCCTCCCGCTGAAGACAATCAGTTTATCGCGGACCGACATTCCATTCAGCAAACAATGTCCGTATAATTTATCAAGCGCGTTGTGACGGCCGATATCTGTTCGCATCAAAAGCACTTTCTCCGTATCGCAAAGCGCCGCATTATGCACGCCTCCCGTCTCCTGAAATGTCCCGCTCCCTTTTTGCATGTCTTTCATGAGCGCCAGACAAGATTCAGGCGAAATCTTCATTTGGCTGACAGCCGTCTTGGCGGTTTTGACATCCTGCTGAAAATAAAAATGGCGGCCCTTTCCGCAGCACGAGCCGATTACCCGTTTCGTATATTCCTGTTGATCCAATGTCTCAGGATGAACGAGATCGACATACACAAAACCGAGACTTTCATCTATTGTAAACCTTTTAATCTCTTTTTGAAATCGAATAACACCCTCAGATGCGAGAAATCCGATGACGAGCTCTTTGATATGCTCCGGTGTGCAAACAAGCGTGACAAACTCACTGCCGTTCACCATCACCGTCAACGGATATTCTGTCACCATCCGGTCGGTTTGCCTGCTCATTTCCCCTTGTTCATAACGCCATATCTCCCTGACCGCAGTTACTTTATCGTTCAATGTCTCTTCCCCTCCGCAATGTTCCTGCCTTTATATTTTTTCACACTCCTCAGATTTTGTCGAATCCTGTTATAAAAAAAAGAGCCCATTCTAAAGGACTCTACGTTTGGTTATGCTGATTCTTTTTCAGGATCATAAACAGCACAAGAGCTGCGATCAAAGTGAGCATGCTGACAAAAAAGAAAGCTGCCAGTTTCAGAAAAACACCGAGCAATATGAAGGCCACGGCGGCTATAAGGAATATCAGTCCTAACAATCTCATGTTTTCAACCCCTTTTACGGGTATCATTCCCGCCGGCCCTGTTTTTAAACCAATAGAAAAAGGCGCCTGGGGGAGCGCCTTTTCATTCGGTTACTCAGTAAATTTTTGTGCTTCTTTTTCCCAGGCCTGCTCAAATTCTTCCGCGCTGTCAGCTGAAATATATTCTCCGCCGCCAGCAACAGCCGCCTGTTTCATTTCCGCGTTTCCTTTCACATCAAAGTTGAAGCCGATAATATTTACAATCGTATCTACATTCGCTTCACGAAGCTTTTCAATTTCATCAGCAGGATTTCCGCCGCATGTTTCTTCACCGTCAGTGATTAAATACACCACGTTTTTCCCGTCTGCATCAAACGCTTCAAATTCTTTTCTTGTATCAGAAAGCGCTTTGGCAATTGGCGTCCAGCCGGTCGGTTTGACGCCGCTTAATGAATGGTCAAAGAGCGTTCCTTCATATGGATGGAGGCCGTAAATCGTTTCTGTTGTGCTGCATGAAAGAGCCTTTCCGGAAAGTTTATTGTTTCCCGCATGTCCAAAGACGCGAAGCATCAGATTTGTATCCTCAGGAAGCAGCTCGGCAAAAGACTTTACAGATTTTTTGGCAATGTCTATTTTTCGTTCTCCTCCTGTTTTTTGAACCATACTTCCGCTTCCATCAAACAGGACAGCTACATTCGTGTCGGCTTTTTTCTCAGCGGCAAAAGACGGTGACGCGATGGAGACAGTCAACAGTCCAATAATACCGGCAGTCAGTAATTTTTTCATGTTCAACTTCCTTTCTTTATCATATTTTCCAACCATTTGTTGGATTCTTCTTTATGCTAGAATATGAAACCACAAAATGATATAGGGCAAGCTGCCTTTTATCTCCCTTTCACTCTCTATTCAAAATCGCTGGAAACCTCAATATTTTTTAGCCATTTCCACCCAAAAAATATAGAAAGAATGTGACACCATTCATTCTTTCTTCTCCGTGATCAGGAGAGAAAAGCTGAAATCTGTTACTATGCTACAGGCGGGCAGCTGCTTACTTTTGAACGTTTTGTTAAAAACAAAAAGAGGCTGACCTTCCAGCCTCTTTTTTCTTATTTAGATAACATCAGTGATTGCTGAGTGAAAATTTTCTCAACATCTTTTTGCGTATAAGCAGGGAAATATTCTCCGCCGCCGACTTTAGCAATTGCGTTCAGCTGGCCTTTATACCCTTCTTTATAGTCAAATCCAATCACATTTACTGTGATGTTGTCTTTATGAAGTTCTTTTGCTGTTTTGATCGGGTTGCCGCCGCATGTTTCCTCACCGTCTGTTAGCAGGTAAACGACTTTTTCTCCTTTTGCATCAAGCTGATCGAAAGAGGATTTTGCCTCGTTCAGTGCTTTTGCGATCGGTGTCCAGCCAGTCGGCCCGATTGTGTTAAGAGAATTGAGGAAGCTCTGTTCGTTAAAGCTTTGGAAGCCGTATACGTTGCGAATGGCTTCGCATGATTGAACTTTTCCGGAATTCTTATTGTTTCCTTCTGAACCAAACACACTCATTTTCACTTGAGTGTCCGCAGGCAGTGAGCTTGCAAACTTTGAAATTTCTTTTTTGGCTGAATTAAATTTAGATACACCGTCTATTCTTTTCGCCATGCTTCCGCTAGCATCTAGCAAAACCGCCACGTTTGCCGGAGCTTCAGCCTTCGGTTCTGTTTTTTCAGCAGCAAAAGCAGGTGACGTCAGTCCAAATAGCAATCCTGTCATCATGATCAGTGAAAATCTTTTCTTCATGTTCGTGCCCCTTTTCAAGTTTGTTTCTGCGTGCAGATGTTCAACGCTGAACATAACTAATCGTAATCGACAAAAACAGAGAAATAAATAGGGCGGGCTTCCCCATTGCCGCTGTTTACTTTTGCATAGAAACCTTTGTTTTTATTAGTGATTT
Organism: Bacillus sp. V26; assembly: GCF_034296245.1. Taxonomy (NCBI): domain Bacteria; kingdom Bacillati; phylum Bacillota; class Bacilli; order Caryophanales; family Bacillaceae; genus Bacillus; species Bacillus sp. V26. The sequence goes on from NZ_JAXKQF010000003.1 coordinate 291,035, forward strand.
CCGCCTAACAGCAGGATGAAAAATCATGATTGTCAGCCTTTCGCCTTTCGTTATATGAGTCTGTCGAAGCCTGTCGATCAATGTGGATTACTTTACCACAATCTCAGTGTCAGCAAATATGAAAAAGGAACTGATTCCCTCATCATCATATAGGCTGTAAAATACGCAGGAGGCCTTTAGAAGGCCTTTAGAAGGTCTTTAACCGCTCTTACATAAAAATAGACTAAGGAACAGAATATACGCTTAAAAACGGCAAAAAAGACGCTTTATGAAGCGTCTTTTTATTTCTTCGCCATATATTTATTTAAAAACGAATCGGCGGTTGAAACCTGTGTTCCTTGATAATAGTACTTCACAATCTCATCAACTGTTTTGCCCTCTTTCGCCATAAAATTGGCTCCATACTGGCTCATTCCCACACCGTGTCCAAAGCCTTTTGTGGTAATGGTAATGGTGTCTCCGTTTCGTTTCCATTCAAAATCAGCTGAATTGAGGCCTAGCTTTTCGCGTATGTCCCTTCCTTTCAGCGTCTTGCCGTTAATGACGGCTGTTGCCACCTGATGGCCCGGTGTCTCTCCGGTAATTTTTCCGACTGTATTTGACCCATTCAGCTGGACGCCAAGCTTTTGTTCAAATTGCGCCACTGTAAAGGTTCTGGTGGCTTTATACTTCGGAGACTTTTTATCCCAAGAGCTTTTGACGCTTTTTAAATAAGGAATGGCACTTGTCCAATATGCTTCCGCATTTTCTGTATAACCGTTGCTTGTGGAGAAAAAGGAGGCTTCAATCGGCTGGTTGTTGTACGTTAAGATTTTGCCTTGCGTACTGGCAACCGCATCTGTGATTTTTTTCAGCTTTGCTTCATAATCTGCGCCCCACTGTTTCTTCAGCTCCGCTTTGCTTTTGTACACCTGAAACATCTGAGTATCATCCACCAGCGAGCCTTTAGGGGCCTCTACTGCAGAATTTGAGACCATCAGTCTGACAATAAACGTTCTTGCGGCGAGAGCCTGAGCCTTTAGCGCTTCAGGTTCAAAGGTAGCCGGCATTTCGGAGGCGACGACTCCGATGACATACTCTTCAAGCGGAATATCTTCTACGGATTGATTGGCGGTTCGATAGACTGGAATAGAAACAGGCGATGCTTTCAATGTTTCCGCTCCTTTTGATTCTTGTATCGTGTTGACTGCTGTCTTTCCTGATTCTCCTCTGGCCCCGGCTTCTTTATTATGCTGAAACGGGATCACTAAGAGTGTGGGGACCAAGAGAATCAATGCACATAGTACGGATAGTGTGATTGCGAATTGTTTCATATTCAGCTGCCTCCTGCTCGGGATTCGACTCTAGTCTAGTCTATGGGCAGGGACAAGCTAATATGACTCTCCTTTTGGACAGAAACTTTATTTGTCATTTACGTATTCTTTTTTGCTATTTTGCGCATAATGATGATAATACACTAAAAATAAAAAACCAGTATGCCAGAATGACATACTGATTTTTTCAATCCTTTATGCGTTTAAGTCTGAGACAACTTCTTTGCTTTCTTGCTCAGAAGCAGACTCATCGTTTACACGTTCGATGTCTGCACCAAGACCGGCAAGCTTCTGATGGAAATCAACATAACCGCGGTCTAAGTGTTTCAGTTCAGTAACACGTGTATGACCTTCAGCCACTAACCCCGCAAGAATCAACGCTGCGCCTGCACGCAAGTCAGTAGCTGCAACTTCAGCTCCTTGAAGCTGTACAGGGCCGTTAATAATCACAGAACGACCTTCAATCTTGATATCACCATTCATACGGCGGAATTCTTCCGCATGCATAAAACGGTTTTCAAAAACAGTTTCCGTAATCATGCTTGTGCCGCTTGCACGAAGCAGAAGCGCCATCATTTGTGACTGCATATCAGTCGGGAATCCAGGGTGAGGCATTGTTTTAATGTCGATCGGTTTCAGTTCTTTCGGACCGATCACACGAAGGCCTTCTCCTTCATCCTTAATCGTAACACCCATCTCTTCCATTTTTGCGATTAAAGAAGTGAGGTGTTCAGGAACCGCTCCTTTAACTAAAACATTTCCTTCAGTGATTGCAGCGGCAACCATGAATGTGCCCGCTTCAATACGGTCAGGTATAATATGGTGTCTTACGCCGTGAAGCTTGTCGACTCCTTCAATTTTAATGGTGCCGGTGCCCGCTCCGCGGATTTTTCCGCCCATGCCGTTGATATAGTTTGCTAAATCAACGATTTCAGGCTCTTTCGCCACGTTCTCAAGCGTTGTTGTTCCTTCAGCTAAAGCAGCTGCCATAATCAGGTTTTCTGTTGCTCCCACACTTGGGAAATCCAGATAGATTTTTGCGCCTTGCAGACGGCCTTTTACTTCAGCTTCAATGAAGCCATTACCGACTTTAATTTCTGCGCCCATTGCTTCAAAACCTTTTAAATGCTGGTCTATTGGTCTAGATCCAATTGCGCATCCGCCCGGAAGCGCTACTCTTGCATGACCTGTACGCGCAAGAAGCGGCCCCATGACAAGCACAGATGCACGCATTTTACGCACATATTCAAAAGGTGCTTCAGTTTGCAAAGCGTATGAAGCATTTACAGTGACTTCATTATTCTCAAAATGCACATCTGCTCCTAAATGACGCAACACTTCATTAATTGTATATACATCGGAGAGCGTAGGTACATCACAAATTACGCTTTTTTCTTCACTTGCTAATAAAGATGCAGCGATAACTGGTAAAACGGCATTTTTAGCGCCTTCAACTTTGACTGTGCCGTTTAACTTTTGACCGCCGCGGACGATGATTTTTTCCAAGGTATTCCCCTCCGCGTCCCTAAATTCTCTATATTAATATTCAGTCGTAACGATTGGTGTGCCAACCGTAACGATATGTTTTCCGCCCATTCCTGCACTTCTAAGTGCAATTTGCAAATTCATTTTATGTTCTGAGGTCATGATAGACTCTTTCCACTCATCTGTATACGCAGAAATAGAAACGAAACTTGGCTCAACTACATGTTCAACAGATCTTGCTTGAAATTCATTTAATAACTGATTTGCTTTTTTTTGCAAAACAATATTCATATTATCATCTAAATGACCATTTAGACAAGTAAAAATAACTACTTTTTCTTGGAATATCCCGAGTGCCTGCCGTTCAAACTGTTCATATGTATCATTCCAGCTAATCGGTGTCTCAAGACTCATTTGCTCATATAATAAATACGAAGTTGGGTTGTGTTTTTTGAGGGTTGTGACAAGCTGCAGTTTAAAAGAAGTATGATTTTTTTTGTCAGTATACGTGCCAATGGCCTTTACTATTTGGTCTTCCTGTGCAAGTGCCCAATTATATTGACGATACTCTGATTTTAAACGTTGCACTTTTTGATAAAATTCTTTTTCGGTCAGAGACATATTTTGTTTTGCATGCAAAGTCCACTTATCAATTGACACATTCTGGCGTTCCATTCCCTCTGCAATTTGTGCTAATGGCGTTAACTCACTCGCATGAATCGTATGGAAAACAGCAATGACGAAACTTAATACAACAGATACAATAATAGCATAGCTTACTTGTTTTTTCTTCATTATGATCTCTCCCCCTAATCTCCAGTTTTACCGGAGGCAAGGGGTGCCATACGTGGAATTCTTCGTCAAAACTCGCGTGATTACAGGAAGCGATTTAACCCGCTTCCCCAGCCATTCCCATGTTTTCGGCAATCAAAACCTATCAAAATAAATAGGGAAGCTGCTGTGAATAATTAAGGTAATCCAAAAAGAAGTTTCCGACAGTCGTTCCGATTGCAATGGTCAGCAAAATCATTAGAAGTCTTGCCTGCAGGACTTTGCCTTTTCTGATTAACGGATCAATATTGACGGCTTGAAGCGCCCACCAAGTGACCGCGATAAAAATCAAGTGAACGATAATGCCAATTGCAGCCTGCTGTCCCAATACGCTCATCTATACGCACTCCTTTCATCCATTCTCCGCTTTATACCCTTTCTTATTATATAAGAAGAAGAGATAAAGATGATACATTTTATACAGAACGGAATATTCATCCAAAACTAGGGCTAATCCCCGCTTAAACAGCGGCTCTTTTGCATGGTATACTTTTTTGGAAAGGAGCTGGCAATTATGAATCATTCATTTTTTCAGCCTGAAAAGCAATATGGTGAGGACTTGCCTGTATTTGAGCAGGAATGGGAAGCAATTGCATTCTATTATGATTATAGACAGTCACAGATTGAAGAACTGAATGAATTGTGTCAGTTTTATAACATTTCTCTCACCCAAACGAGAGAAAGCCTTGAAGAGCTTGAACATCTTTATTTTCAAAGCATACAAGAGCTTTTGCTTGCTGACTGGAATCTTCCTATTGAAGAATTCGAGAAGATGATCAGTGTTTATCTTATAGATTGTGTGATTGCCCATCACGAAGATGCCGAATGGATCGTAAAGCCTTATCCGTATAGAGACGGGGCCTATACAATGGGCTTTAGAAGACACCGTAAATCATGGCATACCGTGAATTGCTGTGAGCGTTTATACTTGCGTCAAAAAGAGAGTCAGCCGCTGCTGTCACTGTTTGATTCTCTTGTGCAGTCATAAAAAAATCCTTCTCATGAAGAGAAGGATTTTTTTATTATTTCCCTGCTACATCCAATCTGTTCAAAGCCCGCTGTAATGCAAGCTCAGCCCGACGAATGTCAGTATCATCTGATTGAGAATTCAAACGCTCCTGCGCCCGCTGACGTGCAGCTTCAGCGCGCTCTTTATCGATGCCTTCCGCTGTCTCAGCAGTTTGGGCAAGGATGGTCACCTGATCAGGACGAACTTCTATAAATCCGCCGCTGACGGCAACCAATTCAGTCTGTCCGTCTTTTTTCAGACGAACAGCGCCGATTTTAAGAGGAGCCACGGTTGGAATATGACCTGGCAAAATACCGAGATCGCCGCTTTCGGCTCTCACACTCACCATTTCGATATTCGCATCGTATACTGGGCCGTCGGGAGTAACGATATTGACTTGAACGGTCTTCATGCTTTTACCCTCCTAGGACCAGTTTAAACTTCTACACCCATTTCTTTTGCTTTCTCAATAACTTCTTCGATACGGCCTACAAGACGGAACGCATCTTCAGGAAGATGGTCGTATTTGCCGGCTAAGATTTCTTTGAAACCTTGAACCGTTTCTTTTACAGGCACGTAAGAACCTTTTTGTCCAGTGAACTGTTCAGCCACGTGGAAGTTTTGAGAAAGGAAGAACTGAATGCGGCGTGCGCGTTGAACGACAAGTTTATCTTCGTCACTCAATTCATCCATACCGAGAATCGCAATGATATCCTGAAGCTCTTTGTAACGCTGAAGCGTTGATTGAACTTCACGGGCAACCGCATAATGCTCTTCTCCGACAATTTCTGGAGCAAGGGCGCGTGATGTAGAAGCCAACGGATCAACCGCAGGGTAGATACCCATCTCAGTTAACTTACGCTCAAGGTTTGTTGTCGCATCCAAGTGAGCGAACGTCGTTGCCGGCGCCGGGTCAGTGTAGTCATCGGCAGGCACGTAGATCGCCTGGATAGATGTAACGGATCCAACGTTTGTAGACGTGATACGCTCTTGAAGCTGACCCATTTCAGTTGCAAGCGTCGGCTGATAACCAACCGCAGAAGGCATACGGCCGAGAAGGGCAGAAACCTCTGAACCCGCTTGTGTGAAACGGAAGATGTTATCGATGAAGAACAGTACGTCCTGTCCTTGCTCATCACGGAAATGCTCAGCCATTGTAAGACCTGTCAGTGCAACACGCATACGTGCGCCCGGCGGCTCGTTCATTTGTCCGAATACCATGGCTGTTTTGTTGATTACGCCGGAGTCGCTCATCTCGTAGAAAAGGTCGTTCCCTTCACGAGTACGCTCTCCTACGCCGGCGAATACAGAGATACCGCCGTGCTCTTGCGCGATGTTGTTGATCAATTCCTGGATTAATACGGTTTTACCTACACCGGCACCGCCGAACAATCCGATCTTACCGCCCTTGATGTATGGAGCAAGCAAGTCAACAACTTTAATTCCTGTTTCAAGGATTTCAACTTCTGTTGAAAGCTGATCAAATGAAGGAGCCTGTCTGTGAATCGGGTCCTTCTTCGCATCCGCAGGTACCGGCTCATTTAAATCAATATTTTCTCCGAGTACGTTAAATACACGGCCGAGTGTCACATTACCAACCGGAACTGAAATCGGCGCTCCCATATCGACAGCTTCCATTCCGCGCTGAACACCATCCGTAGATGCCATTGCGATTGTACGGACTGTGTCATCGCCTAAATGAAGAGCGACCTCAAGCGTCAAATCAATACCTACTTCGTTTTCACTTCCAGCCGGCTGTGAAATTTTAATCGCATTATATATTTCAGGTAAGTGACCGTCTTCAAAACGTACGTCGACAACTGGTCCTAATACCTGGCTAACGCGTCCTTTCTTCATCGCTATCCCTCCTGACAAAATCTTTCTATTCTAAAGCGGCTGCTCCGCCGACAATTTCCGTAATTTCTTGTGTGATCGCTGCTTGGCGAGCGCGGTTGTAAGAAAGCGAAAGTGAATCGATAAGATCCTTCGCATTGTCTGTCGCGTTTTTCATCGCCGTCATTCTTGCAGCATGTTCACTTGCTTTACTGTCAAGAAGCGCACCGAAGATTAAGCTTTCTGCGTATTGAGGAAGCAAAACCTCCAGAACCTCCTCTTCAGACGGTTCAAATTCATAAGACGCCGTTCTTTTTCCGCCGCCGCCCAAATCAGATAGCGGCAGAAGTTTTTTCTCCGTCACTTCTTGAGAAATGGCGCTGACATAATGGTTATATACAAGGTGCAATTCATCAAATGCACCGTCTATAAACATTTGAATCGTTTGACGGGCAAGGTCCTTAATTTCTGAAAACGACACTTCGTCTCCAAGTCCTGTTAACTCAGAAATGATCGGAATGTCGCGTTTTTTAAAGAAATCACGGCCCACTCGTCCGATAACGATCACTGCATACTCATCCTTAGACTGATGACGTTCTTGAATGGCCTGATAAGCACTTCGTAAAACCGAACTGTTAAAAGCGCCAGCAAGACCGCGGTCAGATGTAATAACGAGGTATGCCGTCTTTTTCACTTCTCTGCTGAGAAGCATCGGATGTTTCGCGCTGCCGGATACTTTTCCGACATTTGATACAACCTCTTGGATCTTATCCATATATGGCACAAATGATTTTGCATTGTTTTCAGCACGATTCAGCTTAGCTGCAGATACCATCTGCATGGCTTTTGTAATCTGGCTCGTTTTTTTCGTTGACGTGATCCTTGACTTAATATCGCGTAATGAGGCCAAAGATTTCACCACCTTTTCTCTTCATTTGCGTAAAAAGAGAGAAAAAGAGAACCTTTTTCTCTCATCAGCATTCGAGTTAGTTGCTTGGTGCAAATGTGCGTTTGAAGCCTTCGATTGCAGCTGCGAAGTCTTCATCAGCAGGAAGGTTCCCTGTTTTTGCAATTCCGTCAAGCAGCTCTTTATGGTTTTGGTCAAGGTACATGTAGTACTCTTCTTCAAAACGTCTGATGTCCGCTACAGGAATATCATCAAGATATCCTTTTGTCAGCGCATAAAGAATGGCTACCTGTTTTTCAACCGGAAGCGGCTTGTTCAGATCCTGCTTCAGCACTTCAACTGTGCGCGCACCGCGGTTCAGTTTCGCCTGAGTCGCTTGATCGAGGTCAGATCCGAATTGAGCGAATGCTTCCAGCTCACGGTATGATGCAAGATCAAGACGCAATGTTCCTGATACTTTTTTCATCGCTTTGATTTGCGCGGAACCGCCGACACGTGATACAGACAATCCGGCGTTGATCGCTGGGCGTACGCCTGAGAAGAACAAATCAGATTGCAGGAAGATCTGTCCGTCGGTGATCGAAATAACGTTTGTCGGGATATACGCTGAGATATCTCCGGCTTGAGTTTCTACGAACGGCAGAGCTGTAATTGATCCTGCGCCTTTCGCGTCGCTAAGCTTTGCTGCACGCTCAAGCAGACGGGAATGAAGATAGAATACATCCCCCGGGAACGCTTCACGGCCTGGCGGACGGCGAAGAAGCAAGGACAGCTCACGGTAAGCAGCCGCTTGTTTAGAAAGATCATCGTATACCACAAGAACGTGCTTGCCATTGTACATAAATTCTTCTGCCATTGTAACCCCTGCATACGGAGCAAGGTACAGAAGCGGTGCCGGCTGTGACGCAGACGCCGTTACAACAATTGTATAATCAAGCGCGCCGTGCTTACGCAATGTTTCTACTACGCCGCGGACTGTAGATTCTTTTTGACCGATCGCTACATATACGCAGATCATGTCTTGGTCTTTTTGGTTTAAGATCGAATCGATCGCAACAGATGTTTTACCTGTTTGACGGTCACCGATGATCAGCTCACGCTGGCCGCGTCCGATCGGAATCAGTGCATCAATTGCTTTAATACCAGTTTGAAGCGGTTCATGAACGGATTTACGGTCCATAACACCAGGTGCCTGGCTTTCGATCGGACGTGTTTTGCTTGTGAGGATCGGGCCAAGACCGTCTACCGGCTGACCTAACGGGTTCACAATACGGCCGATTAATTCTTCACCGACAGGAACCTCCATGATGCGGCCTGTTCTTTTTACTTCGTCCCCTTCACGGATCTCTGTGTAAGGTCCTAAGATAACGATACCTACGTTTGATTCTTCAAGGTTTTGAGCCATACCCAAAACGCCGTTTGAAAATTCAACAAGTTCACCGGCCATACAGTTGTCAAGACCGTGTACACGAGCGATACCGTCACCGACTTGGATGACTGTACCTACGTCATGAACTTCAATTTCAGATTGATAATTTTGTATTTGCTGTTTTATCAGCGTGCTAATCTCTTCAGCTTTGATGCTCACTTAGGTTTCACCCCTTCTATCGATTTTCCCCGGCAAGTTGACGTTCAATGCGCTGAAGCTTTCCGCTTACGCTGCCGTCAAAAATCCGGTTTCCAATGCGGACTTTAATGCCGCCTATTAAATCCGTCTGCACTTCATTTCTGATTCTCAGAGAAGCGACTCCGGCTTTTTTTGCAAACACTTGTGATAATGATGAAATTTCCGCATCCGTCAGCGGTTTAACTGAATATACAATTGCGTCTTCTGTTTGACGGGCCTCGTTTGCGAGTTTCACAAACTCATCTGTGAGATCAGGCACAATTGATGCCCGATGACGGTCAATCAAAAGAAAAATCGTATGGAGCACGGACTGTGATAAAGATCCAAAAGCGTTTTGGATGAGTTCTTTTTTCTTTGTGCCCGGCACCTTCGGATGGTTTAACACATCATTTAGCGCTTTTTCATTTTGAAATACTTCTTTTACAACTTTTAGCTCTTCTTCTACCTGATTGAGCTGAGAGGACTCATTGGCAATATCGAAAAGAGCTGATGCATATCGTTTAGAGACAGCTGATCCACTCATCGGCTTTCTCCTACCTCTTTAAGATAGTCCTGGATCAATTTCTCTTGAGCCTGTTCATCCAGTTCTTTTTCGATCACTTTCGACGCAATCATGACAGAAAGAGACGCTACTTGCTCACGGAGAGCAGAAACCGCCTGTTCTTTTTCCTTCACGATTTCAGTTCTGGCTGCTTCTTTCAGACGTTCAGATTCTGCACGCGCAGCCTGAATAATCTCTTCTTTTTGGTTCTCTCCCAGTTTCTTCGCGTTTTCGATAAGCGTTTGGGATTCCTGTCTTGCTTCTTTTAACATAGCGCGCTGCTCATCAATAAGCTGCTGCGCTTCTTTATTTTTTTCTTCAGCAGACGTAATTTCTCCAGCGATATGATCTTCACGCTGTTTCATTATGTTTAATAGCGGCCCTAAAGCGTATTTCTTCAGAAGCGCTAATAAAATTAACATAGCTAACAGTTGGAACAGGATATCTCCGCCGTTAAACGACAGTCCTAGTTCAAGTGGTAATTGAGACATCTACTACGGCAACTCCCTTCTGCAGGTTTTTCTTTGCTGATCCAGCAGCCGCACTTGTCTCTTTTCAGCCGGCAAGGCGGGATGCTTATCAGACATAAAGCAATGGCGAAGGTTCTCTTGGAATGATCTTCGCCATTTTTAGTTCATATAAGGCTTTTATGCTTAGCCAAAGAACGCTAAGAATGCGATAACGACAGCGATAATAGGAAGGGCCTCAACTAATGCGATACCCATGAACATAAGAGTTCTAAGTTCTTTACCTGCCTCCGGCTGACGGGCGATTCCCTCTACCGTACGTGAAACAATCAAACCGTTACCAATACCTGCACCAAGTGCGCCTAAACCAATTGCAATCGCAGCTGCTATTAAATTCATGAAAAAGTTCCTCCTTTAAAATGTTATCCGTTTGGATATAATGTTTTAATGATCATTACTGATTTTATGAGACATGTACACCATCGTCAGCATCGTAAAGATAAACGCCTGGATGGCACCTATAAATAAACTGAATGCCTGCCATGCCAGCATCGGCAGAATGGCACCGATTGTACCGACAAGTCCGAGAACCACGCTTTGCGAATAGAAGCTTGTCGCTAATCCCGCAAGCAGGCCGAGAAGAATCTCACCGGCGAAGATGTTACCATAAAGCCGCAAACCGAGAGTCAGCGTATTCGCAAACTCTTCTATGATTTTCATCGGGAGCATGAACGGAACAGGTCTTAAATACTCCTTGGAATATTCCTTGAGCCCTTTCATCTTTACACCATAATAATGGGTTAAAGCGACGACCATCACGGCAAGCGTTAATGTAATGGCAGGATCGGCTGTCGGAGATTTCCACCAGAGCTCATGTCCGATTGTGACAGAGAACGGCAGCCCCAGCATATTCGACACAAATATGTACATCAGCAATGTGACACCAAGTGCCAAGAAGTTAGCCCCTGTTTTCAAATCCATTGTACTGCCGATAATATTGCGGACAAAATCAACAATCCATTCCATAAAGTTCTGGGCTTTTCCGGGACGGATCGAAAGCGTTCTTGTGGTAAGGATGGCAATCAATAACACGATCACACTCGCCACAGTAATCATCAGAATGTTTGTCAGATTAAAAGTAAGTCCTAGAAATTCAATAGTTCTGTATTCATGATTCAAAGGGTTTTCACCTCTCTTCCATTGATGAACGTTTAAGCTGGATAAAGGAATCTATCATAATGACAGGATAAATTGTCATTAATCCAATAACTGTACTTGCCATATGAAAATGCTCGGGATATTTATAGGCGACAGCCGCAGCAAGAATCGCATTGCACCACCGCGCTGCGCTCCCAAGGGATCGTATGGACTTGCCTTTCGCAACGGCCCTGTCAAAAGCATTCATTCTTCTGACGAGCAGTAAAAAATTAAACAAACTGAAAACAGTTCCCAGAATAAGGCCTAAAAAAACGGTTTTATACGCTGTTAAACCATAACCCAGTACATACGCTGCCAAAATGAACAATAGATATTTTCGTTGTCTGCTAAATTGTAGCTTGGGATCGTCCATCAACTATCTGTCTCCTGATGAAAAAATAATGTATTTCTTGGATACGGCAAAATCAGCGGTTAACCCTAGTAGAAGACCTTTTTTGTCCGGCAAAACGGGCCTGTTCGAAAAAATCATTCATCCGCAAGCCTTGCAGGGATGCTGTTTCATTCGCTTGAATAAATCCTCATAAAACGGGTTTTCTGGGAGGATTTACATTGGGGATGAGGACTATAATGAAAGCTATGAAAACCTTCTCATAATACCCTCGTTTAGCATACAATAGCCCCTAACATGTGTCAATCTGTTTAAAGTTAAAAAACTTTTTATACTGTAAGCCTCCACAGAATGTTCACATTTTCACCTATAATTGTATAGAGATTCACCGAATAGCAAATAACTGGATAACAAAAAAAGAAAACCCGTTGGCGGGTTTTCTTTTTTATTTTGTTCCGAACATACGGTCTCCTGCGTCTCCGAGACCCGGAACGATATAACCTTTTTCATTTAATTTTTCATCAAGCGCCGCTATGTAAATATCCACGTCAGAATGATGCTTCTGCAATTCTTCCACACCTTCAGGCGCAGCTACGAGACACATGAAACGGATGTTTTTCGCACCGCGTTTTTTCAGGCTGTTAATCGCTTCAACCGCGGAACCGCCTGTGGCCAGCATCGGGTCAACCACGATGAATTCACGCTCTTCTACATCAGAAGGAAGCTTCACATAGTATTCCACGGGTTTTAAGGTTTCAGGATCACGGTACAGACCGACATGTCCCACTTTTGCCGCAGGGATCAGTTTCAAGATGCCTTCAACCATTCCTAAACCTGCTCTGAGAATAGGAACAACCCCGAGTTTTTTCCCTGAGATGACTTTTGATTTCGCAGTCTGAACCGGTGTGTTGATATCCACTTCCTCTAGAGGGAGATCACGGGTAATTTCAAACGCCATAAGCGTGGCTACTTCGTCTACAAGCTCTCTAAAATCCTTCGTTCCTGTCTCTACATTCCGAATATATGTCAGCTTGTGCTGAATTAAAGGATGATCAAATACATAAACCTTTCCCATACTGTGTTTCAGCTCCTTTTTTATTGTCCCATCGACAATTTCACACTTCTATTGATTCTACAAAAAAAGACATTGAGTTTCAAGGACATCCTCAAAAAACCCGCCGGGCATAAGCCCGAGCGGGTTTTTCAATCTTAGTAATCTAATTCTTTATATAGAGGGAACTTGCCAGTCAGAGCAGCTACGCGCTGTCTTGCTTCTTCAAGTTTTCCTTCATCTTCGTGGTTTTTCAATGCAAGCGCAATGATGGCACCGACTTCATCCAATGCCTCTCCGTCAAAACCGCGGCTTGTCACAGCAGCTGTTCCGAGACGGATACCGCTTGTTACGAACGGTTTTTCAGGATCGTATGGAATCGCGTTTTTGTTTGATGTAATCCCGATTTCATCAAGCACATGCTCTGCAACCTTGCCTGTCAGTCCGAGAGAACGAAGATCAACCAGGATGAGATGGTTGTCAGTTCCGCCGGAAACGAGCTGAATGCCCTCTTTTGTTAATGATTCTGCAAGACGCTTCGCGTTTGAAATCACGTTTTGTGCGTACGTTTTGAAATCATCGCGCAATACTTCGCCGAATGAAACAGCTTTTGCGGCAATTACGTGCATCAGCGGTCCGCCTTGAATGCCAGGGAAGATGGACTTATCAATTTTCTTGCCGAACTCTTCACGGCAAAGGATCATACCGCCGCGAGGTCCGCGAAGTGTTTTATGTGTCGTTGTTGTAACGAAATCAGCGTAAGGAACCGGGTTTGGATGAAGGCCTGCCGCAACAAGTCCTGCGATATGCGCCATATCCACCATAAAGTAAGCGCCGACTTCATCAGCAATTTCACGGAATTTCTTAAAGTCGATTGTACGAGGATACGCACTTGCTCCTGCCACGATTAGCTTAGGCTTGTGAGCGAGGGCTTTTTCACGCACGTCATCGTAATCAATATGTTGAGTTTCTTTATCTACGCCGTACTCAACAAAGTTATATTGAACACCGCTGAAGTTAACTGGACTTCCGTGTGTTAAATGACCGCCGTGGGAGAGGTTCATCCCAAGTACAGTATCGCCTTGTTCCAAAATCGTGAAATAGACAGCCATGTTTGCTTGTGCGCCTGAATGTGGCTGAACGTTTACATGCTCCGCTCCAAAGATTTCCTTCGCACGGTCACGAGCGATATCTTCAACGACATCGACGTGCTCACATCCGCCATAATAGCGTTTGCCAGGATATCCTTCAGCGTATTTGTTTGTTAAAACAGAACCTTGTGCTTCCATAACCGCTTCACTTACAAAGTTTTCAGAAGCAATCAATTCGATCTTAGTCTGTTGGCGTTCACGCTCATTTTTAATGGCGTTAAACACCTGTTCGTCTTGCGCAGGTAAATGTTTCATCAGCGAGATCCTCTCCTATCCGTATCCTGTTCTTTGTTTTTACCACCACTATTGTACATGGTTTTTTAGGCCGATGTAAAAGATTATTTTCAAAAAAACGAAAATTTTATTGGCAAAAACGAATATTTATAACTTAAATTTAATTTAAAGTTCGGAATTTATTTTGGCAGCGAAAATTAAAGAAAAGACTGGCCCATGCAGTCCTTTCTCATTCACACTCATAAACTGCCCGCATTCCGCCGATCAGCTTTGGCCGTGTGCGCGCCAATGTCACATGGGCAGCACCGAGACTGTTCTGAGAAATGCGTACAGGAACAGCAACCGGCTTTAAGTGCATGCCGATAAACGTGTCGCCTATATCTATTCCGGCATCTGCCTGAATGGTTTCTACCAGAACAGGAGACTTCATTTGCTTAAACGCATAAGAAGCCATCGCCCCGCCCGCTTTTGGAACAGGTACAGCGGAAACGGCCGGAAGCCTGAACAGCTCGGCCGTTTCTTCCTCCACTACAAGCGCTCTGTTTAGATGCTCGCAGCATTGAAACGCCAGATGGATTCCCGTTTTTTCCTTCAGCTCTGCAAGTCCGTTGTAGATGCTTTCCGCGATGTCTGTACTGCCTGATGTGCCGATATGGCTGCCGGCCACTTCGCTTGTGCTGCAACCAAGGACAAAGAGCTGATTTTCTTTCAATCCCGCTTTGTCCTGAAACTCTGACAGCATCGTCTTCCACGTTTGTGTGATCTCACTCATTGAGCAGCACCCCTACAGGTTTTTCTCTTCATAGTCCGAGATTTTTCCGATGCGGGTTTGGTGTCTACCGCCAGTAAATTCAGTGGTCAGCCAGATTTTAGCAATTTCACGTGCCAAACCGGGTCCAATCACCCGTTCGCCCATCGCGAGGATATTAGTATCGTTATGTTCTCTCGTCGCCTTTGCACTGAATGTATCATGTGCCAGCGCACAGCGGATGCCTTTGACTTTATTGGCGGAAATGCTCATGCCAATGCCTGTCCCGCAAATTAAAATGCCTCTGTCCACTTCACCGTTTACTACTTTCTCGGCCACCGGAAAAGCATAGTCCGGATAATCGACAGATCCGCTGCCGCAGTCACAGCCCATATCAACATATTCAATTTGCAATTCGTCCATTAGATCTTTGATTTCGTTTCGAATGTGAACGCCGCCATGATCCGATGCTATGGCTACTTTCATCAGCTTATCCTCCCAGCGTGTGTGATGCGGCCCGCCCGCTTTGTTGACCGCGCAGCCTGTCCGCTCATTGATTCACACCATATCGATGTGCTTTTCACTATATTCTACTCCTTCACGCAGGATTTGCAAATGACCTGTCTGCAGATTCTCTGACAAGTTATTTGCCGTTATTTTTCAATCGTTCTGCCAGCTGCTGAAGAAGCTCTTCAAGCTCATCTCTCGTTTTTTTGTAAATTTCAACGGAGCCGCCAAACGGGTCTATAATATCGCCCCGGCTGCCTGTCACATATTCTTTTAGCGTAAACACTTTATCACGATAACGTTCGAATTGGCTGACGATAACCTGTTTGTGCTGGTGGGTCATTGCCATAACCAAATCTGCCGATTCCATATGTTCTTCAGTTAATGGCGAAGAAACATGATTAAGGGCAATGCGCTTTTCAAAAAGCGCTTCGACCGCGTGAGGCGACGCTTTCCCGTTAGGTGAGGCAAATACGCCTGCCGAGCGGACGCTGACATCCAGCCCTTCCGCTTCTGCAATTGATTTAAAAAGCGCCTCAGCCATTGGACTGCGGCACGTATTTCCAGTACAGACAAAAATGATGTTCATGTCAGTCACCCCTTATTTTTTCTATTATATATGAAGAAAAAAGAAACGGCGACATCGTTTCTTTTATTGGTATATTAAATTGGCAAAAGCAGCTTAAGGCCAAATACGATTAATATGGTTCCCCCGAGCGCTTCACTGTATGAGCCGAGCCAGGACTGCACTTGCTTTCCGATCAGCAGGCCCAGCCAAGTCAACATCATGCTGAAAAGCCCAAACAGGGTAATGGTGAGAAGCGGATGCGAGCCGTAAATTCCAAGGCTCAGACCGACGGAGAAACTATCGAGGCTGACGCCGACTGCAAATAACAATAAGCCAGGCCCAGCCGGTGACATCAAACGTTCTTCTGACTGTTTAAAAGATGCGATCACCATTTGAACACCGAGAACAAACAGCAGCGAACCCCCGATATATACGGCTACCATGCCGAGGAGCCCTGACAGCATATTTCCCGCCGCCATCCCTCCGAGAGGCATGATGACGTGAAAGAGACCGATAATGAATCCAATATAGAATATCTGCTTTTTTCTGAGTTTGACCATGCCCATTCCGAGGCCGACAGAAAAAGCATCCATACCTAAAGCAAACGCCATGATGCTTAAGGTAATCAGTTCGCCTATAAACATATCCGACATCACATACATAACCCCCTTGGACACGCCCGCTTTTTTAGCCTATGCGTGTCCAAAAGGGGTTAGAACTTCTGACTGTGTCAGCGAATCACTCTTCCTCCGGCAGCTTTCATCAGCCTGTTCATAATAGCAAGTCCGACGCCTGTGTCAGGAAACGATTCTGCAATAATAAAATCAACCTTTTCTTCATCAAAACTGCGCAATGCATCATAAAGGGCTGCCGCTACTGTTTCAAGCTGATCTCTTCTGCCGCAGCTCTTCACATAGTCAGCCGAATAAAAATCCGCATTTTCTTCTGTCGTCAGGACGCCGACCCGTTTTCCGCCCTGCTGATATTCTTGAATAAGCGTTTGAATGCGCTCAGGGCTTCCTTCAGAAATAACAAGCGGCGCTGACGGCGCGTAATGTGTATATTTCATTCCCGGAGAAATCGGCTTCTCATTTTGATCAGCAAGCCCTTTATCCACAAGAATCGGTCCGATTTCGGCTTCTATTTGTTCTTTTGTAATGCCGCCCGGACGAAGGAGCACAGGGGTTTCTCCTGCACATGAAAGTACGGTTGATTCGACACCGATTCCCGTAGATCCCCCATCCATCATTCCAGCTATGCGGCCATCCAAGTCGTGAGCCACGTGTTCAGCCTTTGTCGGACTTGGTTTGCCCGATAAATTAGCACTCGGCGCTGCAATCGGGAGACCCGCGGCACCGATGAGTGCCAGAGCCAGCGGATGATCAGGCATTCTGACGGCCACTGTATCCAGCCCTGCCGTTACACGGGGTGACAGCGCACCAGGTTTACAAGGCAAAATCAGTGTAAGCGCCCCTGGCCAAAAGCGCTTCATTAATATTTTCGCCTTGTCTGGCGCCGGGCCTGTTAAACCGTCAAGCTGACTGATATCCGCAATGTGGACAATCAGTGGATTATCACTCGGCCGCCCTTTCGCCTCATATATTTTTTTGACAGCATCTGTGCTTTTCGCATTTGCGCCGAGACCATATACAGTTTCTGTCGGAAACGCGACAACCTCATTATCCCGGAGCAAAGCGGCTGCTTGTGCAATTTGTGGATCATTTGTGGATAACTCGTCCATTACATCCACAAACCATCTTTTCGTTTTCATTTCTGACCAAACTCCTTATTCACAACAATAAAACGATCGTTTTACGCGTGTAATCCTTTTGAAAGTATAAAAGATGTCCTGTAATAAAACAAGCGTTATCCACAAATTGTGGACAACGCATATAAAGAAGTGGATAAGTTTGTGTATAAATCTCACTTATCCGGATGTTTTTTTCATTAAGACGGCCCCTTCCGCTTGCCTCGATTCACAGAAGTGATCCGAGGCAAACAGCTCTTCCGGCACACTCTCTGCCCGTTCAAAGCCCATGGCCCCCAGGAAATCAGCCGAAGAATGCTGATTGGCTACCAAGTATACCGTTTTAATCTCATGCTTTTCACAAAGCACCTCCATGCTTTGAAAGAGCGATACAATATGACCTTGGTGAAGCTTGTCCGATATCACAAGTGAGCGAAGCAGGGCTTGATCGCAGCTGATTTTTTCGATCCCCAGACAGCCGGCTATGTTTTTCTCGCTGTCTTCCAGCATCAGAAACTGGGTGAACCCTTCCTTTACGCCCTCATGATTCGTTTTGGCCTGTTTTAAAAATTCCTCAAGTATGTCTCCGTCCTTTTCCCTTGCCACCCGCAGTTGATAAAACATTCGTTCACCCCGTTTTCAGCGTTCTTTCTTCCAATCTATGAGGCAAATCTATTTTTAGACCTGGCGATTAAGAAAAAAGATCGGAAAACCATTCGACGACGAAGAATTTTACTTCTGTATTGTCTTCTTTCTCTTTCTTATCTTCTTTTTCAGCTTTCTCCGCTTTGGCTGTTAAGTCCTCAAGCGCTTTTTCCGTTTGTTTTTTTGAGGCTTCTTGATCTTCTTGTTCTTTTACGGCTTCCCCATTCGAAAAATCAAGAAAGCAGAGCGGCGGGAATAACACGCACCACCAATTGGCGCCTTCACCGTTCCCAAGCGTAATCAGAATGGCTTCGTATTCTCCAGCAGGATATACCATGCTGCCGTAAAGTTTTGTCGGAAATGAGATTTTGTCAAAATCAACAGATATTGATTGACTGGCGCCTTCTTTTTCCATGGTTTCTTTTGCAATTTCCTTGATCTCAGGCAGCTTTGAGCGGATCAAACGCCGCGCTTCTTCAATAGAAGCAATATCCTTGACCCATGTTGTGATTTCTTTATTGACGGCGTCTCTGATATGACGCTTTAATTCTTGATCCTCGTCACGATCGCTGTTTGCCAATATTCTCAGGCGAATCGCCTCGTCCGGAATGACAACCGGCTCATTTTCAGATTGCTGTGCCGTCTCTTCTTTCGCCAATCCTACGAGTGCCCCAGATAATAAAAGAAACATATATATACAAATGATAACTGTTTTTTTCATCGGTCCCCACCGTTCCTCTCCGTGCTTTGTATCTAGCCCTATTATGGACAAGGAACGTATGGAGTAAACCTGCAGCGGCAAAAAAATCTAGCAAGCTTTTAATCTAATTTATGGTACGATAGTGTTTTAGGAGGTTTAAAATGAAATATAATTACACAGTGCTGCTGTCAGCGTTCACGATGTCAGTTCTTTATTCGATTATTTACATTCATTCCTTTATTATAGCTGCTCTCGTAACGATGGCCTTTTATTTCTTATTCCCTTATTTACTATTCGCGCTGCCGCTTCAGATCATGATGAATAAAAAGCCGAAACGGTTCAGCCCTTTGTACTTGCTGTATTATCTTGCCGCGGCGTTTATCGCCAACGCGATCATCTTTGGCGTGCTGCAGCCTTCCGGGCAATCCCTGCTTCAAAATACAGCCTTTTACATCTTCGCTGTATTAACAGCTGTTGTCTACTGGATATGGGATTCTGTTTTGCTGCAAAAAAAGGAAGCCTCCTAAGGGCTTCCTTTTTCATTAGATCAATACGGTCAATAGATAACATAGAATAGAAGGTATGGCAGCAACAAAGAAAGCAGCTGATATTTTCAAACGGGCTGTCCGGCCTTCTTTGGTTTCTGAATGATAATTCGCCCGCTGGTCGCTTCCGCTTACAGCTAAACCCGATGTCACAATGGCAAGCCCGATCAAAACAAGAGACGCAATGCCGAAAATGAATTCATAAGAAATGGCTTGCTCAAAAATAGAACCCACCATACTTTCAATGGCAATAAGTAAAATTCCTGCTGTCAGGGCCTTTTTCATCTTTTACATCCCCTTTGCTGGTGTTAAAACAGCTTGCTGGTCCCGTTCTTATCTCAAACTCACCAGCAAGCTGCTTATTTATTCTTATGAATTATCGCGCATATGGTTCTGTCTTTTCCGTTAATATCCTTCAGGACTTCAACTTCCGCATCCTTAAACGCATGCAGAATCAGCTCTTTTACAGCTGCGCCCTGCTTCCACCCGATTTCAAAGACGACAAGCGCGGTATTCTTCATGACCAGCGGAATGGCTTCCATAAACCGCTTATAAAATTTCAGCCCGTCTCCGCCGTCAGTGAGAGCATGCAAAGGTTCATGGAAACGGACAATCTCAGATAAATCGGCCATTTCTTCTTCAGAAATATAAGGAGGGTTTGAGACGATAATATCCGCTTTTTTTCCTGCCTTAATAAAGGGCTCAAGCAGGTCGCCTTGAAGAAAATGCACCTCCGCTCCGAGCTTTTCCGCGTTGCCTGAAGCAACGTCCAGCGCCTCTTTGGAGATATCAATCGCTGAAACAGAAAAGTTTTTGTTTTCCAGTGCAAGCGTGACGGCTATTGCTCCGCTGCCGGTGCCTACATCTACCACTTCGAGCTGTTCTCCTTCAGAAAAGACACTTCTATATTTCTCCAGAAGATGGCAGACAACCTCTTCCGTTTCCGGACGCGGGATCAGCACATCATCATTCACCATAAATTCCCGTCCATAAAAAAACTCTTTTCCTATAATGTATTGAACCGGCACGCCCTCTTTATGCATCTCAACGTGACGCTTAAAGCGATACAGTTCGTCTTCACCGATCGGTTCCTGTAAGCTTGCGAGCAGTTTGCTTCTCTCCATTCCGGTATCATAAAGCAATAGGAGCTCGGCCGCATTTTCTTCTCTTCCCGCTTCGGTTAAATAAGAAGAAGCCCATTTCAGGGCTTCGAATATCGTCTTCATCTTAACCTTCCGACTGCTGAAGCTTGCTTGCCTGATCTTCAACAATCAGCGCTTCAACCACTTCGTCAAGTTTTCCTTCAAGAATCTGATCAAGCTTTTGAATCGTCAAACCGATTCTGTGATCCGTCACACGGTTTTGCGGGAAGTTGTATGTGCGGATACGTTCAGAGCGGTCGCCTGATCCGACTGCTGATTTCCGTGTTTGATCATATTCAGCCTGGGCTTCCTGCTGAAATTTATCATAGATTCTGGCACGGAGAACCTTCATTGCTTTTTCTTTGTTCTTAATTTGAGATTTTTCGTCCTGGCATGATACAACAACACCTGTCGGCAAGTGAGTCAGACGAACCGCAGACATTGTTGTGTTAACGCTTTGTCCGCCCGGTCCGCTTGAAGCAAACGTGTCGACACGGATATCCTTCTCATGAATGTCAACCTCTACCTCTTCTGCCTCAGGAAGACATGCCACTGTTGCAGTGGATGTATGGATGCGTCCGCCTGATTCTGTTTCCGGAACACGCTGTACGCGGTGGGCGCCGTTTTCATATTTGAGTTTAGAATACGCGCCGCTTCCTGTAATCATAAAGATGATCTCTTTGTAGCCGCCCGTTCCGGTCACATTCGCTTCCATGACCTCTGTTTTCCAGCCTTGAAGCTCAGCATAACGGGAATACATTCTGTACAAGTTGCCCGCGAATAAAGCGGCTTCCTCGCCTCCCGCGGCTCCGCGGATCTCCATAATAACGTTTTTATCATCATTAGGATCTTTCGGGATCAGGAGCACTTTCAGCCGTTCTGACAGTGTTTCCGTTTCCTTCTGGAGTTCAGAAATCTCTTCCTTCACCATGTCGCGCATCTCAGCATCAAGCTTATCCTCAAGCATCGCTTTTGCATCAGCCAGCTGTTCTGACGCATCTCTGTATTGTCTATATACGTCAACTGTTTCTTGTATATCAGATTGCTCTTTCGAATATTCTCTAAGCTTTTTCGGATCGTTGACAACTTCTGGATCGCTTAAAAGCTCATTTAATTTTTCATATCGTTCTTCGATTGACTTTAAACGGTCTAACACGGTCTTCACCTCTGTTTTCCTGTGCGTAACATTCTCATTATAGTATAGGGACTATCGCCAGTCAAAAGCATTTCAATCCCAGTTAAAAAAGCCTCCTCTGCTATACTGAAAAAGAGGAGGGATCGTATTGCTTACATCCATACATCATATTGCAATCATATGCTCAGATTATGAAAAGTCGAAAGCTTTCTACGTACATAAGCTCGGTTTTCAGGTGATACAAGAAACATACCGAGAAGAGCGCGACTCCTACAAGCTGGATTTGTCGCTTAACGGCTCGTACGTCATTGAACTGTTTTCTTTCCCTGATCCGCCCGCACGTCAAACCCGTCCTGAAGGTGCAGGGCTCCGTCATCTTGCCTTTACGGTCAGCAGCTTAGAACAGGCTGTTCAGGAGCTTCACGAAAAAGGAATCGAGACAGAGCCGATCAGGACAGATCCGCTGACAGGCAAGCGGTTCACCTTCTTTTTTGATCCCGATCAGCTTCCGTTAGAGCTGTATGAGCAATAACGGTTTTTGAAGAAAAAAGGGAGATGCCCACTTTCTTTGCCGAATCTTTTCTTGTTTTGTCTAATAGGAAGGGAACCGCTCCCCATGGTCGAATACCTAGCTAAAAAGGAGGTATGGGATCATGAATACAAATATGGTAGCAAGTGAACTCGGCGTCTCCGCAAAAACAGTGCAGCGGTGGGTGAAGCAGCTGAACCTTCCGGCTGAACGGAACGAGCTCGGACACTATTCGTTTACGGCTGAAGATGTGCAAGTCCTGAAATCTGTCCAAAAACAAATTTCTGAAGGCACGGCGCTTCAGGATATCAATGTGCCGCAAAGCAATAAGAAGCGCACAGGCTTCCTTGTCCAAAAAACAAACAGTGACACAGAGAAAAGAATCGAACAGCTCGAACAAAAGCTTGACACCTTATTACAGCAAAAACAGGACGAAAACGGGCTGCTGGCAAGAATTGAGGAACTGGAACGCCAGCTTAAACAAAAAGCCGATGAAGGCGTATCCTATCAGCTTCTGCAGCACAGAAGAGAAATTGATGACATTCTTGCTGATCTGCAATCACTGACCTCACAAATGAAAGAATTCACCGCTCAGCCGACCCCTGAGACTGCTGCTTCTTCCGAAAAAATAAAAACAAGAAAAAAACCGCTGCTGTCACTGTTTAAATTTCAAACGTAAAGTAAAAAAGCTCCCCTTAAAGGGAGCTTTTTTGATTACGCAGTAAGCGCAATAATAATTGGAAGTGAAATCAATGACAGAATCGCACTGATCACAAACGCAGTCGCAGTTTCTTCCTCTTGTTTCTCGAAACGAGTCGCAATCATGGCTGCAACGGCAGAACCAGGGAATGCAACAAGAAGGATCGCTTTTGTTGTTTGGTCAGCTGGAAGTCCGACTGCAAGAGCAATCAGGAACATTAACGCAGGCTGAACCGCAACTTTTAGTAACGCAATACCGATAGCCGGCAGACTGAGTTTAATTTTACGAATACCAACGGTAACACCGACAGCAAAGAGAGCAACACCAGATGTTGTGCTTCCAAGCTGATCAAGCATTTTAACACCCAGCTCAGGAAGAGTGAAATTGAAAACCAGCACTAAGATCATACTGATTAACGGAGCAGCTGCAAGCGGCTCACAAAGACCATGCAGGATTGATTTCCCTGTCATCTTCCAGAAACTGTCGCCGCTCTCTTCGTTTTTCTTAGAAGACTCACCCACTGTAGCAACAATGATCGCAAGCGGATCAAGAATCGCGTTAACAACGATACCTGTTACAGCGATCGGAATCGCAACCTCTTGTGCACCGAACAAGCTTCCCAATACAGGAATACCCATAAATGCGAATGTCGGCTGTGCAGAGTTCAAAGAAAATACGGATGAGTTCGTTAAATCATACTTAAAGACAAATCTGCAAACCAATAGAATGATGATATAGAAACCAACAATTCCGATAAGTAAAGAAACCATTAATGGAACTTGTGATAAAAATTCACTTCTGGAAGTTGTCAAAATACCAGCGATAAAGTGAGCTGGAAGTGCGTATTTCGTTACTAACGTACTTACCCCTTTTGCTGACTTGGCATCATAACTTCCGAAATGTCCTGCAAACCAACCCAGCACGATAACAAAGAAGATCGGTGCCAGGAGGATTAAGATATCTAAGATGCTCAAAATATTCTCCTCCAAATCCTATGTCCGTATACTTTAGCTTTATTCAAAGCTTTCCCTCGGACAGAAAAATTACACGCTCAATTATTTTGCGATGACTTTTTTGTATTCAGGTGTCCACATTGCATCAAGAACAGCTTGTTTTACATCTTCAGGCTGACGATTTGCTACGCCGTCTTTGATCGCTGCTTCAGCTACAGCAATGGCAACTTGAATAGATACTTCTTGAAGCTTGTCGATGCTTGGAAGCAATCCAGCTCCAGGTGTTTCAAAATCAACCATTTCAGCAATCGCATCAGCTGTTGCAGCAAACATAGCAGGCGTAATAACACGCGCTTCAGCTACGATTGAACCAAGGCCAAGACCAGGGAATGCGAATGCGTTGTTAGATTGTCCGATTTCATAAGAAACGCCATTGTACTCGACATTGTCAAATGGGCTTCCTGTTGCTACAAGCACTTTTCCGTCAGTCCATTTGAACAGATCTTCAGGAACAGCTTCTGCAAGGTGAGTCGGGTTAGACATCGGCATGATCACCGGACGGTCTACGTGAGATGCCATCTCTTTCACAATTTCCTCTGTGAACGCTCCTGAAACCCCTGAAGTACCGATTAAGATTGTTGGTTTCGCTTGGCGAACCACTTCATCAAATGAAATTTGGCCTTTTTCATCACGTTTCCAGTCTTTCACTTCTGCTGCACTGCGAAGGTAAGGTTTTTGGAAATCAAGGATGCCTTCCATATCGTCTGTTAACAGGCCTCTGTAATCAAGTGTGAAGAACGCTTTGTTTGCTTCTTCCTCAGATAATCCAGCAAGCACCATTGTGTCACGAATTTGGTCAGCAATACCGATACCAGCTGAACCTGCACCGAAGACAACTACACGCTGATCTTTAATAGATGCGCCTGTTTTCTTCATAGCAGCAAGCACACCAGCAAGTGTAATTGCGCCTGTACCTTGAATATCATCGTTGAATGTCAGGATTTCGTTGTTGTATTTTTTCATGATATTGCGCGCGTTTTTGTTGCCAAAGTCTTCCCAGTGAAGAAGCGCTTTAGGGAAGAATTTAAGCGCAGCTTTTACATACGCATCAACGAATTCTTCATAACGTTCATCAGAAATACGTTCATGATGGTTACCAATGTATAAAGGATCATTTAAAAGTTTTTCGTTGTTTGTACCGACATCAAGCACTACAGGGATAACACGGCTAGGGTCAATACCAGCTGCAGCAGTGTAAACAGCCAATTTACCGATAGCGATGTTAATACCGCCTACACCCCAGTCACCGATACCAAGGATACTTTCAGAGTCGGTTGCAACGATAAGATCAATATCGCCTGCTGTCGCATGAAGGTTTTCAAAAGCCTTTTCAATACCGTCAATGTTGTCGATTGACAAGTAGATACCTTGAGGTCTTCTGTATTCATGGCTGTATTCTTGAATTGCTTCACCAACTGTTGGTGTGTACACAACAGGAAGCATTTCACGAAGGTGATTTTGCAGCAATTTATAGAAAAGAACTTCATTGCGGTTAGCAAGATCATTTAAGTAAACATTTTGACGAAGGCGGTCTGGCTGAGCTTTAAATTGCTCGTATGCGCGTTTTGCTTGTTGATCAAGAGAAAGTACAGTTGGCGGAAGAAGTCCTTCTAAGCCAAGTTCTTGTCTTTCTTCTAATGTAAAAGCAACACCTTTATTTAAAGTAGGAATAGATAAAACTTCTTTTCCTCTTAATGTTGTTTCTAAATGGCCTTCCTTAGTTTTTTTAATGTTATTCAAGCAAATCTCCTTCTTTCTTGAAATAGTTAACCAAGTTAAGTAATAACTCATCTAAAAATAACCGATCATGATCTTTATGCGACTTTGTGACAATTATTCGAACAATGTCTCAAAACTATTTACATTACGTTAGTTATTTTATGCCTGTCAAAATCAAAATTCAAGGGAAGAAAATTACTTAATTTTTTAATACACTTAATTAAATTTTTTAATTGATTGTTATCAGAATATATAAAAAAACACCAGCTTTTCGGCCGGTGCTTTCTATCTTTTTACCCATGTTTTGTATTAGTTTTTAGATTTTCCCGGGACTTCGTGATGATGTCTGCATCTTGCTTCATAGGATTCGGACGCACCCACCAGAATGACCGGATCATCATAAGAAGCCGGCTTTCCGTCAATGAGCCGCTGTGTTCTGCTTGCCGGTGATCCGCAGACGGAACAGACGGCCTGCAGCTTCGTCACACTTTCAGCGATGGCCATAATATCCGGCACAACGCCGAACGGCTCTCCTCTGAAATCCATATCAAGGCCCGCCGCGATCACACGGTAGCCTTTATCGGCAAGAGACGATAAAACACCAATGATTGACCGGTCGAAGAATTGAACCTCGTCCACTGCAATCACATCTGTGCTCTCACTGATATGATTCCAAATGTCCTCAGCCGAAGAAATGGCATAGCTCGTCATAGATGTTCCATTATGGGAAACAACAGCATCCTCGCTGTATCGATTGTCAATCACAGGTTTAAAGACCCTGACCTCCTGCTTGGCATAAGTTGCTCTCTTCACTCTTCTGATCAGCTCTTCAGATTTTCCCGAGAACATGCTGCCGCAAATCAGCTCCAGCCACCCGCTTTGCTTCATTATGTACATTGGCTCTGCTCCCCTCTCTCTGCCAGCTGTGTTTTTGACAATATAAAAAACAGGCAAGAAGTGCTTCTTGCCTGTTGAAAAATCTATTATTACTTAAGACCGTATTTTTTATTAAAGCGATCAACACGACCATCAGCAGAAGCGAATTTTTGACGGCCAGTGTAGAATGGGTGGCATTCAGAGCAAATCTCAACGCGTACCTCTTCTTTTACTGAGCCTGTTTCAAATTCATTTCCGCAAGCGCATTTAACTGTTGCTTTTTTGAAATTAGGATGAATTCCTGCTTTCATTGTATCCATCTCCTTCCGCCCTGAATCCCGTGTGGAAACAGAGTTAACTATTTCGGAGCATTGTCCGAAACGCATATGAGAAAATTATATCAGTGATTTACTTCTTTTGCAAATAGATTTTATCGTCTGGCTGATGATAGATTTGCCTGTTTCCATTCTTGATTGAGAATATCGAAAAATTCCTGGTTTGTTTTGGTTTTTTTCATTTTTCTCATGAATTTTTCCGCGAAATCAGGCGAATCTGACATCGTTTTGCGGATAGACCATAAACGGTCAAGATGCTCTTTAGGCACAAGCAGCTCTTCCTTACGCGTTCCAGAACGGCGAATATCGATGGCAGGGAAGATGCGGCGTTCTGCCAGAGAGCGGTCAAGATGAAGCTCCATGTTGCCCGTTCCTTTGAATTCTTCATAGATGACATCATCCATACGGGATCCTGTATCAACAAGAGCAGTGGCGAGGATCGTTAAGCTTCCGCCCTCTTCGATATTTCTCGCCGCCCCGAAGAAACGCTTCGGACGGTGGAACGCTGCCGGGTCAATCCCTCCGGAAAGTGTTCTTCCGCTCGGCGGAATCACTAAGTTGTAGGCGCGGGCCAGACGTGTGATACTGTCCATCAGGATAATGACGTCTTTCTTGTGTTCAACGAGGCGCATAGCGCGTTCAAGCACAAGTTCGGCTACTTTGATATGGTTTTCCGGCACTTCATCAAACGTTGAGCTGACGACATCCCCAGCAACAGAACGCTCAATGTCTGTAACCTCTTCCGGTCTTTCGTCGATCAACAGCACAATCAGCTCTGCTTCAGGCTGGTTCGCTGTAATGCTGTTGGCGATTTCCTTCAGCAGCATCGTTTTCCCGGCTTTCGGCGGCGCAACAATCAAGCCGCGCTGGCCAAAGCCTACCGGCGCCATCATGTCCATAATTCTTGTAGACAAGAAATTCGGTTTTGTCTCGAGCACCATATGGCGGTCTGGATAAAGCGGAGTTAGGGCTGGGAAGTGAACACGCTCTTTTGCCGATTCCGGATCATCTCCATTTACCGCTTCAACGTGCAAAAGTCCATAATAGCGCTCATTTTCTTTTGGCGGGCGAACCTTGCCTGATACTTTGTCTCCGTTCCGTAAATCGAAACGGCGGATTTGTGAAGCTGAGATGTAAATGTCTTCAGAGCTTGGAGAATAGTTGATCGGTCTCAGGAAGCCAAATCCCTCTGATTGGATGATCTCAAGAACACCTTCCATAAACAGAAGATCTTCCTGCTCTGCATTCGCTTTCAGAATGGCGAAAATCAGTTCTTTTTTTGTCAGTTTGCTGTAGTAGGAGATTTTATAATGTCTTGCAAGTTCATATAGCTCTTTCAATTTCATATTTTCCAAAGAGGAAATAGATACGTCTTTCATAAAAAACACCACGCTTTTCATAGTCAATATCTTACTTTACACATGTAATCTGCTGCTTTTGCACAACATCCGCCAAAGCACATTCTTTTTTTAACATAAAGGAACTTCTATCGGTAACACTTCCACCCATGATCGGCGCTTTTGTTAAAAGGATTGTCTTAATGAGTTTTGAAGGAAGCGAGGACAAAAACATGAGAAGATCAATACTTATATCGTCTGTATGCGGTAGAAATTGAAACTTTCCTAGTGCTTAAAAGAAGGAATTACGCAGTTAAAAATCGCAGCACTCTTTATTTTTACCTTATTTCAAACAATTATTCAACTGAAATAAGGTTTTGACACGCAATTGATAGGGTTGTCTCTTTTTTGCAAAAGAAAAGCGGGTCAACACCCGCTTTTTCTCTTTGTTATGGACGGATTACGAGATTTGGTTTTTTCTTCAGGCTGTGTCTGCCGTCAACGAAACGGACAGTTCCTGACTTCGCACGGATGACCAAGCTTTCAGTCGTGCCGACAGACCCTTTGAATTGAACGCCTTTTAACAGCTCGCCATCAGTTACGCCGGTAGCCGCAAAAATCGCGTCATCGCCTCTCACAAGGTCTTCCATACGCAGCACTTTGCTTAAATCAAGGCCCATTTTGTTGCAGCGTATGATTTCTTCCTCGCTTTGCGGAAGAAGTTTACCGATAATTTCTCCGCCCAGCGCTTTTAACGCTACAGCAGATAGGACGCCTTCAGGAGCTCCGCCTGATCCGAACAGGATGTCTACGCCTGTGTGGTCGAAAGCCGTGTTGATGGCGCCTGCGACATCCCCGTCATTGATCAGTTTGATTCTGGCGCCGGCCTCGCGAAGCTCGGAAATGATTTTTTCGTGTCTATCACGGTTTAAAATGGTGGCAACGACGTCCTCGACGTCTTTGTTTTTCGCTTTTGCTACCGCTTTAAGGTTATCAATGACTGGAGCTTCAATATCAATGCAGCCCACTGCTTCCGGACCGACTGCGATTTTCTGCATATACATATCTGGAGCGTTTAAAAGCGTGCCGTGGTCCGCAACTGCAATGACCGTCAGCGCATTCCAGCCGCCGCTTGCCAAAATGTTTGTGCCTTCGAGAGGATCAACGGCGACATCGACACGCGGACCGTACCCGTTTCCGAGTTTTTCCCCGATATAAAGCATCGGCGCTTCGTCCATTTCCCCTTCTCCGATCACAACCGTTCCTTTCATCGGAACTGTATCAAAAACGTCTCTCATTGCGCTTGTTGCTGCTTCATCAGCCTCGTCTTTTTTTCCCCGGCCCATCCATCTTGCAGATGCTAATGCCGCAGCTTCAGTCACACGAACCAATTCCATTGATAAACTTCTTTCCATCTCAACACGATCTCCTCTCGCAAATAACCAATTAAGAATTTTGCAGCTGTTCTATCTCTTCATCAGTCATTCTCTCGCGCCAGATTGTGGCTCCCAGACCCTCGAGTTTTTTCTCAAGGCTGCTGTATCCGCGATCAATATGTTCCAGACCTGTAATTTCCGTGACGCCGTCGGCCATCAGCCCGGCAACCACTAAACAGGCTCCGGCCCGCAGATCGCTCGCCTTGACCTTAGCGCCTTGAAGGTCGACAGGTCCCGTTATGATTGCAGATCTGCCCTCTACCTTCATATTAGCGCCCATTCGTCTCAGCTCATCAATATGCTTGAATCTCGCCGAATAGATGGTGTCAGTCACGACGCTTGTCCCTTTTGCTCTCGTCAAAAGCGCTGTCATCGGCTGCTGCAAATCAGTCGGAAAGCCCGGGTATACTAGGGTTTTTACATCAACCGGCTTTAGGTTTTTCTGCCCGCCGACAATAAGCAGCTGGTCGTCGCTTGTCTCAATGTGAAAGCCCATTTCTCTCAGCTTTGCTGTTAAGGACTCAAGGTGTGTCGGGATTACATTATCGATGATGACCTCTTTGCCCATCGCAGCACCGGCAATCATAAAGGTTCCGGCCTCAATTCTGTCCGGGATGATCGTATGTTTGCAGCCGTGCAGTTCCTTTACGCCATCGATTCGGATTACGTTGGTTCCAGCGCCTTTGATTTTTGCGCCCATGCTGGTGAGCAGTGTCGCGACATCAATAATCTCCGGCTCTTTCGCAGCGTTTTCGATGATGGTTTTCCCTTCTGCCAAAACTGCCGCAAGCATAATGTTAATCGTTGCCCCGACGCTTACGACATCTAAATATATACGTGCGCCTCTCAGCCTTTCAGCGCGCAAATAAATCGCGCCCTGTTCATTGGTCACTTCAGCTCCGAGCGCTTCGAAGCCCTTGATGTGCTGGTCAATCGGACGGGGGCCCAAGTGGCAGCCGCCAGGCAATCCGATGACGGCCTGTTTAAAGCGGCCGAGCATCGCCCCCATTAAATAATACGACGCGCGCAGTTTTTTCACTTTTCCGTTAGGAAGCGGCATGCTGATCATTGATGTGGGGTCTACAATCATATCCCCATTCTCAAAATGCACATTGCCGCCGATTTCCTGTAACAGGTCACGCAGCGTTTCAATATCTGAAATCTCAGGAAGCCCTTCTATTGTCACCTCGGAATTTGCCAAAATGGTTGCTGGTATTAATGCAACAGCACTGTTTTTAGCGCCGCTGATGTGTACTGTACCGTTTAACGAGTCACCGCCGGCAATATTCAACTTTTCCATGATAGTCTCCTTCCATAAGAAGATAGCTGCGGAGCTAAATAAAATGGCATTTTATTCTGTCTCTGCAAATAAAGCTCATGTCCAAAATCTAGCCAATTCGAAGAGAAAGAATACAACACATTGTAAAATATCAGGAAGAAAATAGCGAAGCTTTGCGGGGGCATAGGTTTCAAAAAATCGACAGAGACCCGCCGGCTAAAGAGACATCTTCGTCATCCGGCAAAAGCAGCACGCAACCTTCATTCCGATATCAGCTTCTGCAGCCCAATGATTCCTTCTCTGTAAGCGGCGTGCATCTGAAGGTCCGCTGGATCAGGACGGTGAAAAGCAAAGGCCGCGGCAAACAGACACTACACTCTGTTTGCCGCCGCTTGAATTACTTGTTCCAGTCTGCCAGGAATTGTTCGATTCCTTTGTCTGTTAACGGGTGCTTTGTCAGCTGATAAATGACTTTAAGCGGCATTGTGCCGATATGAGCCCCTCTTAATGCAGCTTCAGTTACATGCTGAGGATGGCGGATTGACGCCGCGATGATTTGCGTATCAAGCCCGTGGATATCAAAAATCTGCTTGACTTCTGAAATCAGGTCAAGCCCGTTATGGCCGATATCATCTAAGCGGCCTAAGAATGGAGATACATATGTAGCGCCCGCTCTTGCAGCAAGAAGCGCTTGGTTTGCATTGAAGATCAATGTGACATTTGTTTTGATGTTTAAGTCAGTAAGTGCTTTTACGGCTTTTAAACCGTCAGCCGTCATCGGGATTTTCACCGTGATGTTCGGAGCGATTTTCGCCAGTTCTTTTCCTTCCTCGATCATTTCCTCAGCTTTCAGAGAAATAACCTCCGCGCTTACAGAGCCCGGAACGACTTCTGTGATTTCACGAAGGCGGTCATGGAATGATACGTTAGCTTCTTTTGCTACTAAACTAGGATTCGTTGTTACACCGGCAAGAACTCCTAATTCATACGCTTCTTTAATCTCATCGATATTGGCTGTATCAATAAAAAATAACATTTACAAAAGCCTCCCTGAGTAAGAATTTTCAGAACTGTGAATATGATTGCGCTTTCTAAAGATAGACGGAAAACCGCCTGTCAAGCTGTCAGGCGGCTATAAAAAGTTCCAATTGAATTAAGCTTGGTTTGAAGAACCAAATTCACGCATTTTACCGATAACAGTTTCTTTAATCGCTTCGCGAGCAGGTCCAAGGTATTTACGAGGATCGTACTCGTCAGGCTTAGCTGCCAACGTTTCGCGAACAGCTTTTGCAGAAGAAATTTGGTTTTCAGTATTTACGTTGATTTTAGCTGTACCAAGTGAGATTGATTTTTTGATGTCTGCAGTCGGAATTCCAGTACCGCCGTGAAGAACGAGCGGAAGACCAGTTGAATTTCCGATCTCTTCCATTTCTTTGAAGCCAAGGTTTGGCTCACCTTTGTAAGGGCCGTGAACAGAACCTAATGCAGGTGCAAGGCAGTCGATGCCAGTGCGCTCAACAAGCTCTTGGCACTCTTTAGGATCAGCGTAGATTACGCCTTCAGCGATAACGTCGTCCTCTTGTCCGCCGACTGTTCCTAGCTCAGCTTCTACAGATACACCGTGGAAATGAGCAAGCTCAACAACTTTAGAAGTTGTTGCTACGTTTTCTTCAAATGGATGGTGAGAAGCGTCGATCATTACAGATGTGAAACCTGCATGAATCGCTTTCGCACAAGATTCAAAGCTTGAACCGTGGTCTAAGTGGATCGCAACAGGAACTGTCACTTTGTACTCTTCCATTAGTGCTTTTACCATAGCTACGACTGTTTTGAAGCCGCCCATGTAGCGTCCCGCACCTTCGGAAACACCAAGGATCACTGGAGATTTTTCTTCTTCAGCTGCTTGTAAAATCGCTTGAGTAAACTCAAGGTTGTTTAAGTTAAATTGTCCTACAGCATAACCTTTTTCTTTAGCTGTATTCAACATTTCCGTCATTGAAACTAAAGGCATGTCGAATGTCCTCCTTATGTAGCCTGATTGTCTTCTAGCGAAAAAAGCTTTCCACCCTAGCATGACCCATAATTTGCTGTCATATGTAAATACTCAGATCGCTTTTTCTCCATAACTAGAATACCAACTTTTCGACAAATCGGCAACACAATGAGCTCATTCAATTGTTTCTTCTTTTTGTCAGTTAGACTTCAGGGGCAGATATTTTTTGACGGCGTCTCTGATTTCGTCGATGTCAAACGGCTTGGCGAAGTGCGTCAATGCGCCCAGTTCCTTTGATTCCTGGATCATATCGAGTTCTCCGTAAGCCGTCATGATGATCACGCGGATGTTTTCGTCAATGACTTTCATCCGTTTTAAAATTTCGATTCCGTCCATGCCGGGAATTTTCATATCCAGAAGGACAAGGTCCGGACGTTCTTTTGTCACAATATCAAGCGCTTGAAGGCCGTTCGCAGCCTGAAATGTCTGATAGCCCTCTTTATTGAACACTTCGTTAAGCAAAATACGTATTCCGTATTGATCATCAACGATTAAAATTTTTTCATTCATCATTTTACACCCCAATATTATGATTTTCGTCAAAAGTAAGCAGTAGTTTATGTATTCTGTTTGATTTTCCTATTTCCTTTAATTATAATAGTCTACTTTACGACATTTTCTGAGCATTTTCTCTTTTGTTGTATACTGTTATTGTACGTTATAAAGGAGGATTCACTTATGTTGAAAATATTTACGACACAGTTAACAGGTATTTTTTCCCGCATTCAGGATAAGGAATCTGACGCGATTGAAGATGGGGCGCGATTGCTTGCTCAAGCGGTGGTCAGCGGACATTCCATATATATATACGGGGCAAATGAGCTTCAGGGCGTCTTATATGAGGCTACCGAAAGCAAAGAGCCGCTTCCTTCCGTCAAATCGTTTCCCGCCAACGCGGATGAAGTCACAGAAAGCGACAGGGTGCTGATGTTTTGCTCAGGGACAGGTACAGATGAAGAACAGGCGCTCGCGAAAGAGCTTTATGAAAAAGGCGCGGGAGTCGTTTGCGTATCGCCGGCAGCCAAAGACAGCGCCGGAATCGAACAATATTGCGATGTGCATATTGATTCGAAGCTGAAAATGCCGCTCGTTCCCGATGAAGACGGCACCCGTTACGGCTTCCCTTCATTAATGACAGCATTGTATGTCTACCATGCTCTATCATTTACATTAAAAGAAATTTTGCAAGAATATGCATAATCATTTATTGTACATGCTGTATCTTGCCGGAAACAAATAAAAAAGACTTGTCCGCTTTTGACAAACGGCAAGTCTTTTTTTATTACTTCTGATTTGCAGCTTCAACAGACGCTCCGATAAAGCCTTTGAATAATGGCTGAGGTCTTGTCGGTCTTGACTTGAACTCTGGGTGGAACTGAGAAGCCACGAACCAAGGATGGTCTTTCAGCTCGATAATTTCAACAAGGCGTCCGTCCGGGCTGGTGCCTGAGAATACGAAGCCTTGGTCTTCCATTTGCTGTCTGAATTCGTTGTTGAATTCATAACGGTGGCGGTGACGCTCGTACACCACTTCATCCTGATACACTTCAAATGCTTTCGTGCCCTCTTCAAGCTTACAAGGGTAAAGGCCGAGACGAAGTGTTCCTCCAAGATCTTCAACATCCTTCTGTTCAGGAAGAAGGTCGATGATCGGGTATTGAGTTGACGGATCAATTTCCGCAGAGTGAGCGCCTTTTAAGCCTAATACGTTTCGGGCATACTCAATAGATGCAACCTGCATGCCTAAGCAAATGCCCAAGAACGGAATCTTGTTTTCGCGCGCATGTTTTGTCGCAATGATTTTACCTTCAACACCGCGGTCACCGAAGCCGCCCGGTACGATAATACCGTCTGTGCCGCTAGTAAGCTCTCCGATGTTGCTTTCTGTTACTTCCTCAGCGTTAATCCATTTCACTTTTACATCTGTGTCAAACGCGTAGCCCGCGTGGCGAAGTGATTCAACGACAGAGATGTAAGCGTCAGGAAGCTCAACATATTTTCCGACAAGTCCGATTGTGGTCGTTTGAGACAGGTTGCTGACTTTGTTTACAAGCTCTTTCCACTCGGACATTTCCGCTTCTTTGCATTCCAGCTGCATGTGCTGGCAAACAAGCTTATCAAGTCCTTGCTTTTGAAGCTCAAGCGGAATGGAATAGAGGTTGTCCGCATCTTCACATTCAATAACCGCTTTTGTATCAATGTCGCAGAATAATGCGATTTTGTCCTTCATATCTTGAGAAATCGGCATTTCTGTACGAACAACGATAATGTTTGGCTGAATGCCCAGGCTTCTTAATTCTTTTACGCTGTGCTGTGTCGGTTTTGTTTTCAGTTCGCCGGCAGCTTTAATGTAAGGCACAAGTGTACAGTGGATGTACATCACGTTTTCACGGCCGATGTCACTCTTCATTTGGCGGATCGCTTCAAGGAATGGCAGAGATTCGATGTCTCCGACAGTACCGCCGATTTCTGTAATCACGACATCCGCGTTTGTTTCTTTACCCGCGCGATATACGCGGTCTTTCAATTCATTTGTGATGTGCGGAATAACCTGCACTGTTCCGCCGAGGTAATCGCCGCGTCGTTCTTTTTTAAGAACTGTTGAATAGATTTTACCTGTTGTTACGTTGCTGAATTTATTCAGGTTGATGTCGATAAAACGCTCATAGTGGCCCAGGTCTAAGTCTGTTTCAGCGCCGTCATCTGTTACGAATACTTCACCGTGCTGGTACGGGCTCATTGTTCCCGGATCGACGTTGATGTATGGATCGAATTTTTGAATGGTGACGTTCAGTCCGCGGTTTTTCAGCAAACGCCCTAATGAAGCTGCTACAATACCCTTTCCAAGTGAGGATACGACTCCCCCGGTTACAAAAATATATTTCGTCATTTCGTTTGCTCCTCTCTTCGCTCTAAGCTACATTTCTTAAAATG
Organism: Bacillus sp. V26; assembly: GCF_034296245.1. NCBI lineage: Bacteria > Bacillati > Bacillota > Bacilli > Caryophanales > Bacillaceae > Bacillus > Bacillus sp. V26. The sequence goes on from NZ_JAXKQF010000003.1 coordinate 326,978, forward strand.
TACCGTTTTATAGGAAATCATTTAGCCTTTTAAATGATTTATAAGAAAAATGAGGGGTGAAAATAAGAAAGCTCCCTTTCAATTTCTTGAAAGGGAGCATAACGTTCTATGTTCTCTCTTCGTTTTTGAAGAGCCCAAAATACATACTACATAGTTCGACTATGAAAGTCAAGATCGATTTGAGGATGAAATTCTTTTACTATTTTTTATCCTCATCGCCTTCATCATAGTCATCTTCATCTTCTTCTTCATCGTCATCAATGAGATCATCATCAATTTCGAGCTCGTCTTCGTCGTCATCTTCATCGATATCGTCAAACTCATCAGCATCGAGATCAAGCTCTTCCTCAACCTCAGCCAAATCGAGCTCGTCTTCGTCAACCTCTTCAAATTCATCAAGATCAAGATCTTCTTCAACAGCTTTTTTCGCTTTTTTCTTTTTCGCCTTAACTGTCGGCTGTGTTTCTTCATCAAGCTGATCGTACGGATACCAGCTGCGAAGGCCCCAAGTCTGGTCAGAGAGCGCCAAGAAGCGGCCGTCAATGTTTAAATCTGTATAAAATTGTGCGACGCGGTCTCCAAGCTCTTCTTTTTTTACGCCGAGCAATGATGCAATTTCATTTAAAAGCTCCTGAAACGGAACTGGTTTTTTATGATCTTCAAATAATTCGTGAGCGATTTCAACTAAAGCCATTTCCTTTAGCTGTTCCTGTGAATATTGTTTGATACCCAAGGTCGGACACTCCCTTTCTATTACTTATATGTATCTGTTTTATCAATAATGAAAGCGATATTGTATCGTTCTTATACAAACCATACCTCTCATTATAAACAAAATAAAACAGAATATGCTACCCTTAACAGCGTTAATTTAAATAATTTTACAAGAGTGATCCGACTGATAGATGTTTTGCCTTATTCTGAGAGCATTCTGGAGATAACCAGCCTTTGAATTTCTTGGGTGCCTTCGTAGATTTGCGTAATTTTCGCGTCGCGCATATAGCGTTCAACCGGATAATCCTTCGTATAGCCGTAGCCGCCGAAAATCTGCACAGCTTCGGTCGTCACCTTCATTGCCGTATCCCCTGCCAGCAGTTTGGACATAGCGGAGGCTTTTCCATACGGAAGGCCTGACGATTCCAGCCATGCCGCCTGATAGGTCAGTAGCCTTGAAGCTTCTATCATTGTCGCCATATCTGCAAGTTTAAAAGCTATGCCCTGCTGCTCGGCGATCGATTTGCCGAACTGTTTTCTTTCTTTTGCGTATTGAAGTGCCGCATCAAGCGCTCCCTGAGCGATGCCAACAGCCTGTGCCGCAATGCCGTTTCTTCCTCCGTCAAGCGTCTTCATCGCGATTTTGAAGCCTTCTCCTTCTTCACCGAGACGATTTTCTGCGGGAACGACACAGTCTTCGAAGATGATCTCTGTTGTCGGAGAAGAACGGATGCCTAGTTTCTTTTCTTTCTTGCCTGTCAAAAATCCTTCGAAATCCTTTTCTACAATAAAAGCGGAAATGCCTTTTTTCTTTTTCTCAGCGTCAGTGACTGCAAACACAATATAAATATCAGCGGCGCCGCCGTTTGTAATAAACACTTTTGATCCGTTTAATACATAGTCATCACCGATTCGCTCAGCGGTTGTTTTCATCCCGCCGGCGTCTGAACCGGAGCCCGCTTCAGTCAAAGCGAAAGCCCCGATTTTCTGCCCAAGGGCCAGCTGTGTTAAATACGCTGCCTTTTGTTCTTCTGTGCCAAATGCAAACAGCGGCCAGCCGCAAAGCGAGATATGGGCTGAAAGCGTCACGCCGGTGGAGGCGCAGACTTTTGACAGTTCCTCCACCGCTATGACATAAGCCAGGTAGTCACTTCCGATTCCGCCGTAAGCTTCAGGCCACGGAATCCCCGTTAATCCTAAATCCGCCATTTCCCGAAACAGGTCACGATCAAAGCGTTCTTGTTCGTCACGTTCTGCCGCTGTCGGTGCAACCTCATGCTTCGCAAAATCACGAACCAATTTCCGAATCATTTCGTGTTCTTCTGTTAATGAAAAATTCATCGCTTTTCCCCCATTGTCATATCAGCGCCCAAGACAGATTGAGCCAGAAGCTCCGCGACGTCATACGTTTTGACACGATCTTCCGCTTCTTTTGCCTTTGTGCCGTCCCCAAGCATCGTGAGGCAGTACGGACAGCCGGAGCTGATTACCGACGGATTGACTGCCAGCGCTTGCTCTGTTCTGGCGACATTAATCCTGTTGCCTGACTCTTCCTCCATCCACATCAAGCCTCCGCCAGCTCCGCAGCACATGCCGGTTTCCCGGTTTCTCTCCATTTCAATAAGCCGCACACCCGGAATGGCTTTTAAAATTTCTCTCGGCGGATCATAGACTTCGTTGTACCGTCCCAAGTAGCACGAGTCGTGGAAGGTGATCGTTTCATGAACTGGGTGCTGCGGCTTTAGTTTCCCGCTCTGCACAAGATCGGCCAGCACTTCCGTATGATGATACACTTCGCCTTCAAAGCCGAAATCAGGATATTCGTTTTTAAATAAATTGTATGCGTGCGGATCAATCGTAACGATTTTTTTCACATTATTTTTTTCAAATTCCGAGATATTCTTTTCGGCCAGTTCTTGAAATAAAAATTCATTTCCGAGGCGGCGCGGGGTGTCCCCTGAATTTTTTTCTTTGTTGCCGAGGATCGCAAAGGTCACACCTGCTTGGTTCAGCAGTCTTGCAAAGGAGATGGCGATCTTTTGGCTTCTGTTGTCGTATGAACCCATGGAACCGACCCAAAAAAGATATTCGAATTCTTTTTCCTCTTTTTTTAATTCTTTTACTGTCGGAATATCGGCATCTGGGGCTGCGTCGCGCCAATTTTCACGTTCCTTGCGGTTGAGGCCCCACGGATTTCCCTGCCGCTCAATACTCGTCATCGCCCGCTGTGCGTCACTGTCCATTTTTCCTTCAGTCAGCACGAGATAGCGGCGAAGATCAATGATTTTATCAACATGCTCGTTCATGACGGGGCACTGATCTTCACAGTTCCGGCAAGTGGTGCAGGCCCAAATTTCTTCTTCGGTAATGACATCACCGATTAAGCTCGGACTGTAATCAAGCGCGGCGGCGGCTTCCTGTGATCCGCTCCCTGAGGCAGCCGCAGCCAGCTGGTTCCCTTTCGTATGCCGGAATGCTGCAGCCGGCACCCATGGCGAGCGCGAAGTGACGGCAGCGCCTTTTTCTGTGAGGTGGTCCCTGAGGCGTAAAATTAAATCCATCGGCGACAGCATTTTTCCGGTGCCTGTCGCAGGGCACATATTGGTGCAGCGGCCGCACTCGACACACGCATACAGATCAATCAACTGGGACTGTCTGAAATCCTCAATTTTTCCCGCTCCGTAGCTTTCTTTCGTTTCGTCTGTGAAATCAATTTTTTCGAGCTTTCCGGACGCTTCAAGCCTGTTGAAAAAGACGTTGGCAGGACCGGCAATTAAATGAGCGTGCTTTGACTGCGGCACATACACTAAAAAGCTCAGTAAAAACAACAGATGCACCCACCATGCGATATAGAAAATCACCGCGGCGCCCGTCTCCCCGACGCCGCCAAGCAGAAACGCGATGCCTGAAGCGATCGGCTCGCTCCAAGAAAGCCCGTGATCATGCCAGATCAGATTCATTGCGTTCCCCAGTAAAACCGTCAGCATTAAACCGCCGATAAAAATGAGAACAAGTCCAGATTTAAAGCCTCGTTTCAGCCTGACGAGCTTTTCGATATAGCGTCTGTAAAATGCCCAGCCAACCGCAATTAAGATCAGAAACGTAACGATTTCCTGAAAAAAAGTGAAGGCGGGATAGATCGGGCCAAGCGGCAGATTTCGATCCGGGACCAGCCCTTTGATGATAAAGTCAATCGCTCCGAACTGAACCAATATAAAGCCGTAGAAAAACATGACGTGAATGATGCCGCTTTTCTTATCCTTGAGCAGTTTTTTCTGCCCGAATACATTCACCCATATGGCCTGAAGCCGTTCCTTGATCCGTTTATCGAACTGTTCCTTTTGACCGAGCCTGATATAAGCAAGCCTTGTTTTGACCAAATAGACAAACAAACAAACAGCGTAAGCGGTTACAATCAGAAATAATAATGCATTGACAATGAGAAAGCCGCTCATTCCAATTCCCCCTTTTTACTGATGAAGACCGTGATCCCCTGCCCCAAAATCTGTATAAGATTATCTTTATGATAAATAATGAATGAGTGTTCAGTCAATAATTAAATTCCTGCTGTTCGGGCACACTACCTACAACTACGGAAAGGAGTGCCGGGATGAAGGTATTTTTCGTGATTCTCATCATTGTCATCATACTATTGGCTTTAATCCTGCTGGATATCTTTATGGGCCGCGCCGCACACAGAAAGAAAGCGTACGAGCCTGTTTTTTCAAAAAAGAAAAGTGATATCGAATTGATTCACTGCGGCGCTGATCTTGTTGAACGGATGATGGAAGATATACGCGAAGCCGTCTCTTCCGTTCACGTGATGTTTTTCATTATGAAAAACGATGAGGTCAGCCACAATATGTTCACACTGCTGAAAACAAAAGCCCAGGCCGGCGTATCGGTTTATTTGCTTCTGGATTGGTCGGGCAGCCAAAAAATTAAAAAACCGGCGCTGGAGACAATGAAAAACGCCGGCGTTCACGTTCATTTTCTGAACCGGCCCCGTTTCCCTTATTTCTTTTTTCATATCCAAAAACGAAATCACCGGAAAATTGCTGTGATGGATGGAAAAGTCGGCTATGTCGGCGGGTTTAACATTGGTGAGGAATACCTTGGGAAGAAGGCGAAGTTCGGCAATTGGGAGGATTATCATCTGCGTATGACGGGAGAAGGTGTCCGCGATCTTCAAACACTTTTTACAGCCGACCTGAAACGAAATACCGGATCAGCCGAACTGGGTCCGGATGTTTGGCCTGAGCTTCCCCAAGGGAATATCCCTCATAAGATTTATGCGACTGACGGCTATTCTCTTGAAAAAACGTATTTGGCAAATATCGCACAGGCGAAAGAGCGCATTACGATTTGCACGCCTTATTATATTCCGACTAAACCGCTTCAGCAGGCTTTGGTCAAAGCAAGAAAAAACGGTGTAGACGTTACATTGATTGTGCCGATGAAATCAGATCACCCGCTGGTCAGAGAAGCTGCTTTTACATATTATTCGGACCTGCTGGATGCCGGCTGTCTCATCTACCGTTTTTACCAAGGGTTTTATCATGTGAAAGCCTTGATCATTGACGATCACTTCAGCATGATCGGCACAGCCAATTTTGATCAGCGCAGCCTGTTTTTAAATGAAGAGGTAAACGTTGAAATTGATGATGTTGCATTTACAAAAGAAGTCTATGCCACGATTGAAGAGGATATTAAAAAGTCGGAGCTGCTGACAAAAGAAAATTTCAAAAAACGCACGTTCAGGCAGCGACCGGCGGAATGGCTCGGTAAAGCATTATCTTATTTTCTATAAAGGAGAGTTCCTATGATTTTCAGATTCGGGTTCGTCTCAAATGCGATGAGCCTTTGGGATGCGTCTCCCGCCAAAACACTGACATTCGCCCGTTATTCAAAGCTGCCCGAGAATGAGAGAAAAGAAGCCCTTTTGGCTGTCACGAAAGCCAACTTGCGCAATACCATGAGAACCCTTCACTATATCATCGGCCACGATATTCCATTGTACCGTTTTTCCAGTTCAATTGTGCCGCTGGCCACTCATCCTGACGTGATGTGGGACTTTGTGACGCCGTTTCGCAAGGAGTTCCGTGAGATTGGAGAACTCGTGAAAAGATACAATCTGCGCACAAGCTTTCATCCTAACCAGTTTACCCTGTTTACGAGCCCTAAGGAATCCATTACAGCAAATGCAGTAACCGATATGGCTTATCACTACCGCATGCTTGAAGCGATGGGGATTGCAGACCGCTCAGTTATCAACATCCATATCGGCGGCGCTTACGGAAACAAAGAAAACGCTCTGAAACAATTTCATCACAACATGAAAATGCTGCCGAAAGAGATCAAACAGCGGATGACGCTGGAAAATGACGATAAAACGTACACCACGGAAGAGACGCTTCAGGTCTGTGAACAAGAGAATGTTCCGTTTGTCTTTGATTTTCATCATTTTTACGCAAACTCGGATGATCATGCAGACCTGAATGAAGCACTGCCCCGGATGATCAACACATGGCAGCGGATCGGATTGCAGCCGAAGGTCCATCTTTCCTCTCCAAAATCGGAGCAAGCGGTGCGCAGCCATGCGGAATATGTAGACGCCAACTTCTTGCTGCCGCTTTTGGAGCGCTTCAGACAATGGGGAACCAATATTGATTTTATGATCGAGGCGAAACAGAAGGACAAGGCGCTTCTCCGGCTGATGGATGAACTGAGCTCAATCCGCGGCGTGAAACGGATTGGCGGCGGCACTCTGCAATGGAAATCATAAGTGTGCAAAAACAGGTTTACAGTTTGTACACATTGGGAACATACGCTATATAAGACAAGAATCAATGGAGGAGAAAGAACATGAAAAACATCAAGTCTCTAAAAGTAGCCGCACAGGCATTTACTTTAAGAAATTTGATTCACCTATATAAAATGTGCCATTCCGGAAGCCACGAGGTTTATATTTACTCAAAGAAAACGATGTGCAAAATCAAAAGCTTAATCGAGCTGGAAACGTTCCGTATGGCTCATAACGAAAAAGAATATCTGATTGTGGTTGAAGGAACAAAAGCGTCTCAGCTGGTTGAAAAGTTTCAGAATATGATTGAGCCCGCTGAGAGAGAAGCGCTCTAATTCATCTTACATATAAAAGGGTAGACAACCTTGAGGTTTGTCTATCCTTTTTTCTTTTTTTAAAATGTAAAATACATTTGACATTTTACCCACCATCACTTACGATAAAAATGTAAAATATCTTTTACAAAAAGGAGTATTTATGGAAAACGTTATTAAACAAGCCAGAAAGGAAAAAGGGTTTTCTCAAGAGGAATTGGCCAAGGCATGCGGTGTTTCTCGGCAAACCATTAATGCCATTGAAAATAATAAATATGATCCGAGTTTATCCCTTGCTTTTCAATTGGCCTATTGTTTAGGCGTAACAGTCGATCATTTATTTCGATTCGAAACGGGAGAGGAGACATAGGAAATGAAACGAATGGAACTGTTTAGTTTTTTATTTTTACTCATTGTCACCCTATACTTCGGCGGAACTTTACTGAGCTATATGAAAATTGAAGGCGCCACCATAGGCGTTACTGAATGGTTTTTAATGATTAGTCTACTGGTAGCGTGGGGCCAGTTCTTTACATGGAGAACGAGAAATGAGGTAAAGAAGGATGAAATGGGCAAACAAATCATAAAAAACAGTGCTCATATGAGTTATAATATCGTGATTATCACTTTATTTATTCTTTGGATCATCGATTTCTTTTTTATCAACAACGGTAAAAACTATACTTTATTTATTGCATTGTGCATTGCGTATATCACGTATCCCGTTATTCAGTTTGTGCTGATGAAAAAACAGGTATAAAAGTTTATACATTAAGAGCATGTTCCTGCACAGAACATGCTCTCTCTTTTTTACGATTGTGTCATCAAATCCCCGAACTGTGCATGATGCAGTCTGCTGTAAATACCGCCGGCTTCGATCAGTTCCTGATGCCGCCCTTGTTCCTCGATACCGTTTTTTGTCACGACGACAATTCTGTCCGCGTGTTTGATCGTCGCCAGTCTGTGGGCGATCACCAGCGTCGTGCGCCCCTCCGACAATTCTTGAAGCGCCTTTTGGATCGCCGCTTCTGTTTCTGTATCAAGGGCAGAAGTTGCCTCGTCCAGAATCAGGATAGATGGATTTTTCAAGAACATCCTCGCAATGGAAAGGCGCTGCTTCTGCCCGCCGGAAAGTTTTACGCCGCGTTCTCCGATGACAGTGTCCAATCCATCCGGCATGTGACTGACGAGTTCTTCCAAGTGAGCCTGCTTCACAGCCTGCCAGATTTCCTCTTCTGATGCGTCCAAACGGCCATATGCAATATTCTCTCTCAGTGTGCCCGAGAATAAGAAAACGTCCTGCTGCACAACGCCAATCTGCCCGCGCAAGGAAGACAGCGTCATGTCTTTAGTGCTGATGCCGTCAATGGTAATGTCGCCTTCTGACGCTTCATAAAAGCGCGGAAGCAGACTGCAAAGTGTTGATTTCCCCGCTCCGGACGGACCGACAAACGCTACCGTTTCCCCCGCCCGAATGGTCAGGTTAATGTCATGAAGGACATGTTGATTCTCATCATAGCCAAACGAAACATGCTGATAGCGGATATCACCTTTCAGTCCGGAAACGTCTCTCGCCTCAGGAGAATCCTGAATATCCGGCTCTGTCTCCATCAGTTCCATGTAGCTTTTAAAGCCGGCAATTCCCCGCGGATACATTTCAATAATGGCGTTAATTTTGTCAATCGGCCGAAAAAGGACATTCGTTAATAGCACAAACGCCACAAATTCTCCGTATGACAAGGAGCCTCGGATGACAAACCACGTACCGCACAAGAGGACAAACAGCGTGACAAACCGTGTCAGCATATAGCTGATGGAGCCGTTTTTCGCCATGATTTTATATGATGACAGCTTAGTGATACGGAATCGCTGATTGTTAACAGCGAAGCGCTCTTTTTCAAACGATTCATTGCCGAACGCCTGAACGAGCCGGATGCCGCCGATATTATTTTCTACCCGCGCACTGAAGTCTCCGATATCCTTGTTCAGCGTCGTAAACGCTTTGGTCATTTTTTTATTGAAGTAAAGCGCAAGCCAAATGACAATCGGCATGATCATAAACGTCAGCAATGCCAGCTGCCAGTTGATAAACAGCATAACCCCGAACGCCCCGAGAATCGTCATAATGGCGATGAACAAATCTTCTGGACCGTGATGGGCGACTTCGCCGATGTACATTAAGTCGTTCGTCAGCTTCGACATTAACGTTCCCGTCTTGTTGTTGTCGTAAAATTTGAAGGACAGCTTTTGCAGATGGTCAAATAGCGACTTTCTCATATCGGTTTCGATATTGATTCCGAGCATATGCCCCCAATACGTAACGACATATTGAAGAGCCGAGCTGAGCGCGTAAACCGCGAACAATCCGATTGAGGTCGCGATGATCAGGCCCCAGTCTCTCCCCGGAAGCAAGGTATCAATAAAATAATTGACGATTAAAGGAAAACTCAGCTCCATTAAGCCTCCTGCGATCGCCGAGAAAAAGTCGAGAAAGAACAATGTTTTATATGGTTTATAATACGCAAAAAATTGCCGCAGCACCCTATCTTCCCCCAATGCATTAATAACTGATAAGATTTCTCAATTATACTATACACTGGCTGTTTTGAAAGACAGTATTTCTTTTTTCTTACAGAACACTTGAAAAGAGACGGGCAACTGATTCCTTTGTCCGGTCGGCCATTCCTCTTTTATAAAAGCCGACAGGGCTAAGCTTCTCACTTTCCAGCATATCCTCTTCGAAATGGTCTTCCAGGGTGCGGATCGCTTCGGCATCCGTGAAGAAAACGTTCACTTCAAAATTGAGCTGAAAGCTGCGCATATCCATGTTTGCGGTTCCGACTGAGGCGAGATCGCCGTCAATGATTATCACTTTTTGATGCATGAAGCCTTTTTGATAGGAATACACCTCAATCCCTTCTAGAAGCAGCTCAGGGAAATACGATCTCGACGCGTATTGCGTTAAAAAGCTGTCATTCGTCTCCGGCACCATAATCCGCACCTGAACCCCTTTTGTCGCGGCGGCTTTTAAAGCCGTGCGGATGGATTCATTCGGGACAAAGTAAGGCGTGGCGATCCACACAGATTTCTGCGCTGTAGAAATCATTTCATAGTAGAGGTCACTCATGCTTTCCTTCATGTCAGGCCCTGTCGCGACAATTTGATAAATGCCTCCTCCCTCCACGGGGACTGGCGTATTGTATTCTTTTTGATCAATTAACACTTCATTAGAGACATATTCCCAATCCAGCATAAAGATGGCGTGAAGCGTTTGCACAATTTCTCCTTCCAGCCGCAGATGAGTGTCTCTCCAAAAACCGATAATCGGGTCTCGGCTGATATATTCCTTCCCAACATTCAATCCGCCGACAAAGCCGATTTTTCCGTCTATGATCACGATTTTACGGTGATTTCGAAAATTCAATTTCTGATTGAAGAACCCGTATTTCAGCGGAGAAAAAGGAACGATGTCCACGCCCGCTTTTTTCATTTTCATAATATCTCTACTTGCCAATTTGATGCTGCCCGCAGCGTCATACAAAAAACGCACCTCGACACCCTGACGCGCCTTCTCCATCATAATCTCCATCATGCCGCGGCCAAGCATGTCCGATTTGAACATATAGTATTCGATATGCAGATAAGATTTTGCTTTCCGCATTGCTTTGAAAATATCAGGAAAGGTTTCTTCCCCGTTTTTCAAAACCTTTACCTTGCTTTTCGTGTTGATATTCATATGTGAAGCCCTGATGGAATAGGTAAAAAACCTTTCTTGATTGTCCTTCAATCCGGTCACTTCAGGCGTTTCCTCCATGTCAAACTGCTTTCGAAGCTTCTCCCTGTTGTACATTCGTTTTGTTTTAAACAGCTTTCCTTTTACATAAAGCTGTCCGGAAAACAGATAAAACATGTAGCCCGCGATCGGAAAAAAGACTAGAATATGTATCCATAACAGCGTGTGCTGTGACGTTCGATTTTCAAGGATTAACGAATAAATGCTGAACAAAATAATGCCGGCATAGCAAAGCAATCCTCCGTAAAACTCAAGTCTGGAAACCGGAAAAACCCATATGACGTATGCCCCGATGAGCATGATATATAAAAAGAAAAACTCCAGTCTCCTTTTCAGCATTTGTCCCCTCTCCATTCCAATCCGATTACCTTCGTATTTCCTCTTATTTCTAACCTTTAAACCTTTCTATGAAAAAAGCCTCTCCGCGCACGGGGCGGAAAGGCTTACGAGGAGGCTTCCTGTGATTGGCCGGAAGTAAAGTTCTTGAGCACATCTGGCTTCAGCGAGTAGCTGCTTTTGATTTTATGCTTAAAGAAGCCGACAGCCAATCCCGTGATGGCAATGGACAGGATGGAGCAGAGGCCTTTTTGCAAACCGACGGAAAAAATGCCGGCCAGCACAACGGCGAAATCGAAGGCGAAATTAACCGTCCCCGGATTCCACCCGTATCGCTTTTGCATAAATAAAGCGAGAATATTGGCGCCGCCAAGGGATGCCTGATGATAAAACATGAGCGACAGGCCGAACCCGATCAATGCTCCGCCGCAAATCGCGCCGGCAAACGGGGAAAAAGAGACGGGCGGAAGCCAGTGATCAGCGCTTGTAAAAAGAGTCAGTGCTGTTACTGCAAATAACGTGGATAAAGTGAAGCTGGCACCCATTCTGATAAAAGAGAAGACATAAAACGGGATATTAATCAGAAAGAAGATAATAGCAAACGAGGAATGAAACACGTACGTCAGGCTTAGAGAAAGGCCGGCTGTGCCGCCGGTTAATACATGAGAATGTCTGAGAGTCAGAACCCCGGCGCTAGTGATGAGGCAGGCCGTTAAAATGAGGAACATCCGTTTCATTCTTCACTCTCCTTTTTCGAACTTATTGTTATTTCCAAATACAAAAATATCAGTATTCCTTGCCGCCAAGCAATTGTCTTGTAAGAAAATATCTTAGGTTTTTATTTTTTCCTATAAAGTAAAGAGAAGATGAGAAATCCCCCTTTTTGGCAAAGGGGGATGTTTTTACGGATGCTGTATGTGCTGTTTCGAACGCTTGCGATATACGACATAGCTGCGGGTCAGGTATTTGAGCGGCAGGCTGAACACGTGAACCAATCTCGTAAATGGCCACATGATAAAAATGACGTATCCCATGAGAATATGAAGCTTAAACCATAGCGGAACACTCTCCATTAAAGAAGCGTCCGGCCTCAACAAAAAGATCTGCCTGAACCACGGCCCGACTGTTGTCCGGTAATCGAATCCTTTCGAATCAACGTTGAGAAATGTGGCTGCAACGCCCGAGACCATCACAAACAGCAGCAAAAACAGCGTGAGAAAATCGGAGGGCGAGCTGGTTTTGCGGATTCTTTTATCAAACAGCCTTCTGTATGTCAGGATGAAAAGTCCAATTACTGCAGCAATTCCCGCCGGCAAGCCGACGCCAATCGCCATTTTGTGATACACGTGTTCTGTGATGCCGATTGCACGATATACACCTTCGGGGATGAGAATGCCCATAACGTGTCCGCCGATAACAAACAGCATCCCCCAATGAAAGAGCGTGCTGCCCGCCGCAAGCTTTTTCTTTTCTAACAGTTCGCTTGATTTGGCGGTCCAGCCAAACTGGTCGTGCTGATAGCGGTAAATATGCCCGCCGATAAATATCGTCAATACCATATACGGCATGATGACCCACAGGATCTGCCCGCTCATGTCCGAACAGCTCCTTCGCTGCTTTCACACAAGCCGATTTCCTCAAGTGCGGTAAGCAGTGCATCCAGCAATACGGCATATAAACTTTGGTTTTGATCTAAACGGGATGTCAGCTCCCGCAAATTAGACAGATACTTCTCAAATATGCTCTTTGTTTCCTTCATCTCCGCAATGGCGGCGAATTCCAGCATAAGCGGCAGGTAATCGGGAAGCTCTTTGTCTGTCGGGAGGAAGCCGGATTGCTCATAAGTATTCTTTAACTGCAGCAATTCAATGCCGCGTTCCCTTTGCTCACCTGAGTTAAAGTAGGTGACATACATATTCGTTTTTTTCCCGAAGTCAAACGTGTATACATAATGTTCAATCAGGGCCTGCGGGGAAAAGCATGCTGATGACTTTACAAAGTGAAGCAGTTTCTCCCGGATATGCTGATTTTCGATTTCATTGATCAGATCTTCCCATTCGGGATGTTCCGCTCTCCACTCTTCATCCGGATACGAAAGAAGATAAGAAAGAGCCGAGAATGTGATTTGCCGGTCTGTGGTGTTCATCGTGTTACACCTCATTTTTCTTTGGTTATATACAAGAGCCGGGACCGCCTGAAAATGATAAGCCGCAGCTCCCTTGTTCAGCGTATAAATCAGAAATGTCTTCACGGTGGCTGCTCGGAATCACAAATCGGTCATCGTATTTGGCGATCGCAAGCAGCCGATACATGTCTTCAATTTGCTGTTCTGTTAAGCCGACACTGGAGATCAGTGCCGGGTCGATGGATTTATTCGTCTGGACCGCTCTCATATACTGGCGCATGACAGACATTTTCTTTAATGTCGACCGAATATGATCTGTATCACCGGCCGTTAATAGCTGCGCCAAATAGTCAATCGGAATCCTCATTTGGTCGATAGCCGGAAAAATATCTTCCGCTGTTTGCCGGCTTCCCTCTCCTTCAAAGAGATTCATGATCGGACTCAAAGGAGGAATGTACCAAACCATCGGCAATGTCCGATACTCCGGATGAAGCGGCAGGGCAATTTTCCAGTCGATAATCATCTTATAAATGGGCGATTGCTGTGCAGCCTCTATCCATTCTGTCGGGATGCCCTGTTCTTTTGCTTGTTTAGCAACCTCGGGATCATTCGGATCAAGAAACACTTCTAATTGAGAATGATAGAGATCCTTTTCATTTTCTGCAGATGCCGCTTCCTCCACCTTATCCGCGTCATACAGCATGACGCCCAAATAACGGATTCTCCCTACACATGTTTCAGAGCAAATGGTCGGCAGTCCCGCCTCCAAACGCGGAAAGCAGAGTGTGCATTTTTCCGCTTTGTTCGTTTGCCAGTTAAAATAGACTTTTTTATAAGGACAGGATGAAACACAGTATCTCCATGAACGGCAGGCATTTTGATCCACGAGCACAATGCCGTCTTCCTCGCGTTTATACATGGCGCCAGACGGGCAGGACGAGACACAGGCCGGGTTGATGCAGTGCTCGCAGATGCGCGGAAGATACATCATAAAGACTTCATCGAATTCTGTTTTGATAGACTCCTCCATCTTTTGAACGTTCGGATCTTCAAGTCCCGTAATGTGGCCGCCCGCCAGATCATCCTCCCAGTTCGGTCCCCATTCAATATTCATAAAATCTCCTGTCAGCGACGATTTTGGCCGCGCTACGGGCTGATGTTTTTTCTGCGGACTGTTAGTCAGCGTTTCATAATCATAGTTCCAAGGCTCGTAGTAATCATCAATGGTTGGCTGATTCGGATTATAGAAAAGATTTGCAAGACGGTTGGTTTTCGGGCCTGATTTCAGCTCGAGCTTTCCTTTTTTTAAGGTCCAGCCGCCTTTATATTTGTCCTGATCCTCCCATTGCTTCGGATAGCCGATACCCGGCTTTGTTTCTACATTATTGAAATACATATATTCGGCACCGGAACGGTTTGTCCATGTGTTTTTGCAGGTCACGCTGCACGTGTGGCAGCCGATGCATTTATCTAAGTTCATGACCATTCCGATTTGCGCTTTAATCTTCAAGCCAATCGACCTCCTTCAGCTTGCGGATGACCACATTCAGATCGCGCTGATTCCCCGTAGGGCCATAGTAGTTAAAGCCGTAGCTGAGCTGGGCATAGCCGCCGATCATCTGTGTCGGCTTGACGTGAATCCTTGTCGGACTGTTATGGGTGCCTCCGCGGTTATTGGTCAGTTTTGTGCCGGGCACGTTGATGTGGCGGTCTTGGGCATGGTGCATAAACGCCATTCCTTTTGGTATCCGGTGAGACAGAACCGCTCTGGCTACGACAACACCGTTTCGGTTAAAGCATTCAATCCAATCGTTGTCTTTGATATCCGCATCTGCCGCATCATCTTTATTCATCCATACTGTCGGCCCGCCGCGAAATAGCGTAAGCATCGGCAGAGAATCAAAATACATGCTGTGCACGGACCACTTATTATGCGGAGTTAAATAATTGAGAACGATTTCTTTGCCCTCTTGATCAGGCCGTTTGCTTAAGAAAGGGCGATGCTGGAGGATCGGTTTAAAGGTCGCCATCGTTTCCCCGAACTCCATCATCAGCTCATGATCGACATAGTAAGACTGTCTGCCCGTCAGCGTCCGCCAAGGGATTAATTTTTCCACATTTGTCGTAAACGGCGAATACCTGCGCCCGCCTTTTTCCGAGCCTGTAAATGCCGGAGATGTGATCACCGTTTTGGGCTGAGCCGTGATTTGTTCGAACGTAAAGCATTCTTCCTCCCGCTCTTCAGCCAGATCTTTCAGCTTCAGATTGGTGATATCTTCAAGCGATTCCCATGCTTTAACGGCAACTTTTCCATTCGACGTGGACGAAAGGGTTAAAACGGCTTCTGCCGCCTGCTTGGCCTCGCTTATATTCGGACATCCCTTTGCGACACTGTCTGAGGTGACTTCTCCCAGCCTTTTTTTGAGTGATTCGTATTCATCGGCAATCGACCAGCTCATTCCTTTTGTTCCGCTTGGTTTTAAGGCGGCGTTTGGGCCGAGCGCAGTCATTTTATGAAAGATTTGCTTGTAGTCCCTTTCAACGACTTGAATGTTCGGCATCGTTTTCCCCGGGACGGCTTCGCATTCGCCTTTGCTCCAGTCCTTAATTTTTCCGAGAGGCTGCGCCATTTCCTGCATGGTGTCATGAAGGAGCGGTGCGGCGACAGCTTCTTTTACCGGCTTCATATCAACTTCGTCTGCGAGATCGGAGACGGCTTTTGATAAAGCCTTGAAAATATCCCAGTCCGACTTCGATTCCCAAGGAGCCGAAATAGCCGGGGCAAAGGGGTGGATAAACGGATGCATATCAGTGCTGCTGAGATCGTGTTTTTCATACCATGTCGCCGCCGGAAGCACGATATCGGAATACAGCGCGGTACCGGCCATTCGAAAATCGAGATTGATTAACAAATCGAGCTTTCCTTCCGGTGCCTGCTCGCGCCATTTGATTTCTTCAGGACGGATGCTGTCGCTGTCGTCATTCATCAAGCCGTTCGTCGTTCCCAAGAGATGCTTGAGAAAATATTCATGCCCTTTTCCCGAACTGGAGATCAGGTTCGCCCTCCACACGAACAGGTTTCTCGGAAAATTCGCTTCATTGTCAGGATCTTCAATGGCAAATTTCAGTTTTTTCTCTTGAAGCTGGCGGGCCACATAGTCAGCAACGTCTTTTGTTGTCTCCGCCCCCGCTTTTTCAGCTTCTTTGTACAGGTCAATTCCGTTTTTATCAAATGTCGGATAAGACGGAAGCCACCCGAGTCTTGCCGCCAGCACATTGTAGTCGGCGTGATGTTTGTAGCGGGAGGGTGCCGCGATCGGAGATGCTAAGTCACTGACCGGCTGATCCTCGTAGCGCCACTGGTCAGTCGCAAAATAGAAAAAGGAAGTGCCGTTTTGCAGCTTTGGCGCCCCCTCCCAATCCTTAGCGTTGGCGATTGTCTGCCAGCCTTCAGCAGGGCGGAGTTTTTCCTGTCCTACATAATGAGCCCAGCCTCCGCCATTAACACCTTGGGCGCCTACCAATAACACAAGATTTAACACAGCGCGGTATATCGTATCGGAATTGAACCAGTGATTAATGCCCGCTCCTACAATAATCATCGAACGGCCCTCTGTATCGATCGCATTTTGGGCAAACTCTCTGGCAATTTTAATGACGGCTTCTTTTTTGATTCCCGTCATCTGTTCCTGCCAGCCAGGTGTAAACGGCTCAGGATCATCATAAGAAACGGCGGATTGTTCACCGATACCCCGGTTTACGCCGTAGTTGGCCAGTATCAAGTCAAATACGGTTGTGACACATACCTCTTCACCATTCAGGTCCAGTTTTTTAATAGGAAGATCCCGTTCAAGCACTTTGTTTCCGTCATTTGAAAAATACGGGATGCGCACCGTTCCGATTTCGTCCTCTATTCCGAGCACAGAGAGACGGGGCTTAATCGGTTCTCCGGTTTCTTCATCGACCATGTGCAGGTTCCATTTCTTTTGGCCGTCCCAGCGGGAGCCCATTGTTCCTTGCGGGATCGCGAATGCGCTTGTACGTTCATTCCACACCGCAGGCTTCCACTGATCATGCTCCGTCTGCCGCCCGATGTCCTTTGCGTGAAGAAAACGCCCGGCCGTATACACGCCATCCTCTTTAGTTAGAGTGACAAAGAACGGGAAATCCGTGTATTGCTTTGCGTACTCTATGAAACGCTCTGTCTTCTGATTAACGTAAAACTCCTGCAGGATCACATGCCCCATCGCCATCGCAAGCGCGCCGTCTGTTCCTTGGCGGATGCTCAGCCAGTCATCTGCAAATTTAGAGGATTCCGCGAAATCGGGGCTGATTGAGATGACCTTAGCGCCTTTATAGCGGGCTTCTGCCAAAAAATGCGCATCCGGCGTCCTCGTTAACGGCACATTGGAGCCCCATGTGATGATATAGCCTGAGTTGTACCAATCACTGCTTTCCGGGACGTCTGTCTGGTCGCCCCAGATTTGCGGCGATGCCGGGGGAAGATCCGCATACCAATCATAGAAACTGAGCATAGGGCCGCCAATCAAAGACATAAACCGCGAGCCTGACGCATGGCTGATCATGGACATAGCCGGAATCGGAGAAAACCCGATATTCCGGTCAGGGCCGTATGTTATAACCGTATACAGCAGAGAAGCAGAAATCAGCTTCAGTACCTCCGGCCATTCAGCGCGCACAAAGCCGCCCTTTCCCCGCGCCTGTTTATAGGACTTCGCTTTATCCGGATTTTCAACGATCGATTTCCATGCTTCCAAAGGGTTTTGATGAGCCTGCAATGCTTCCCGCCACAAATTGATCAGGACACCGCGCACGTATGGGTATTTCACACGGAGCGGGCTGTAGATATACCATGAAAAACTGGCCCCTCGCGGACAGCCTCTCGGTTCGAAATCAGGCATATCCGGTCCGGTTGATGGGTAATTCAAGTTTTGCCCTTCCCACGTGACGATGCCGTTTTTCACGTATATATTCCAGCTGCAGGACCCTGTGCAGTTGACACCGTGGGTGGAGCGGACGACCTTATCGTACTGCCATCTGTTTCTGTATACATTCTCCCAATCACGATCTTCATAGGTTGTTTGGCTATGTTTATTTGATTGATGCTCAATAGGAGAGAAATAGTTTAATCTCCTGAACAACGGACTCATTTTCTTTTTTTTCATGAATATTTCACTCCTTCCGAGTCAGGTATTCTAAGTTCACTATATACAGAGGCAGGATGTTTCCTTGTGAACTATGTCACACACTCCCCTTTTTTCACAGAAAGTTCACATGAGGAAGAAGGAATGGAAATACCGAACAAAAAACCCGGTTCCTTTTAGGAATCGGGCTCAGCGTTTTCATCCTGAGATCTATGCATGTATCGCAAAAACAGCTCATAAGAGAAAAAGACATTTTGCTGGAGCATCACCAGAAAATTCATCTGCAGCTGCGGATAATAGGACATGATTTTCTTTAATATGTAAAAAGGGATATTGAGCATAAGAATGTCTTCGGATGTTCGGACTGAAATGAATGGAGATAAGAACATCCCGCCTTTTTGATCAATGGGAAACACATCGCCTTTTTCCCACAGCGCCACGGTTTGCGACCCTTCAGGCAGCCTGCTGTCAATAAAACGAATACTGCCTTTTAATACAATATAAATGGATTGAGAATGGAGAAAAGATGGATCCTGATCACATGAACCGCGGATAAACGTCCCGTTATTCAGCAATGTTTCGACAATGGATAGAGGCACTTCATTAAACATAGGAAGTTGTTTCAAAAAAAATAAATAGTCACACTGATTCATAGGGAAGCCTCCTGTGCTAAGGATAGCTTTAGTGTAGCCCGGCCGATCCATGACAGCAGTGATATATTTCACAGATGATATGATGAATGTCACTTATTGGCGTATTTTTGCTTTTATAATGAAACAAGAAAGGAGTGTTTCGATGAAGGCGCTTATTCCGAAGCAGCACGGCGCTTGGGCCATGCTGCTGATTCCGTTTTGCCTCGGTATGGTGAAGGGAGGAGCGGTTCTTTGGCATATCCCCCTATTTTTAGGCTGGCTTTTTCTTTATTTAGCTGTTTATCCTGTTACGCTGGCATTAAAAAAGAAACAAATCAACCCCTATCAAAAGTGGATATTTTCTTACAGTTTTCCAGCCTGCAGCTTTTTGCTTGCCGCTGTCATCCATAAGCCGTCTTTTATCTGGCTTGCCTTTTCTTTGCTGCCGCTGTTTCTCATTCATGTGTATTATGCCCGACAAAAAAATGAACGAGCGCTGCTGAATGATTTTGCGGGCGTCTTATTCTTTTGTACAGGCGGACTCGCCAGCTGCTGGCTGGGGACGGAGACTCTTGACGGCTGGGCATGGTCTATTTTCGCACAATCTGCTTTGTTTTTTATCGGAAGTTCATTTTATGTGAAGTCGGTGATCCGGGAGAAGAATAATAGAGTATTTGCCTACTGGTCGTGGGGCTATCACCTGATCCTCCCCTTACTTTCCGCAGCTCTCGGAGGTGGATGGGCCGTTCTCGCCTTTATCCCCAGCAGTTTGCGTGCATGGTTTTTTCATGGAAAGAAGTGGCCTGTTCAAACGATCGGCATTCTTGAAATCGTCAATGCGTGCTTCTTTTTCGCCATCATGTGTATTTGGCTGACAAGATAAAAACAAGGACATATTGCTGTCCTTGTTTCCTCTTAATCAATATTACAAATCTCTAACGGGCAATTTTCGCACTCAATCTCACACCGTAAATAGTCCCGCTGATGCAGTACAATCTTTCCGGAATCCTCTATTGAAATAACCCCTTGTTTGCGGAGATCACCCAGCATGCGGTTGACGCTCTCTCTTGCAGCCGCGCAAAATTTCGCCAAATCCTGGTTTGTCAGGGCAATGTTAATGAGAATGCCGTCACTCCGGTTCACCCCATAGCTGTTTGACAAGCGGATAAGGGTGGAGTAGAGCGCCCCTTTTTTGCCATGAAGAAGAAGGTCTCTGATTTTGGATTGAATTTTGCGCAAATGGGTGCTCATCCATTTCATAAATTCAAATGTCAAAGCACCGTTGTGGATAAGTTCCTTTTCAAGTCTGCTCTTATTGATGACGAGCACTTCGCCATCCTCCAGCACTTTTGCACTGAGCATATATCTCGGTTCTTCTGTGAAAAGTGTTAATTCACCGACAATATCATTTTTTTGGCAGATTCTAAGCGTCAGGTCTTTGCCGTCAGCCGTAAGCTTCCCGATTTCAATGAGTCCTGACTGAATCAGATAAAGCTCTTCTGCATCCATTCCTTCTCGAAACAGGTATGTGTGTTTTTCGATTTTTCTTTTTGTGCTGATGGATTCCAGCAATTGATGAAGATCACTGGAAATAAGATCCTTATCAGATGTTCGAACAGAGAGAAAGTTCATGAGCTCACCTCGAAGAAAAGTCACGTTGTGTATCTATTGTAACGTGAAATCATTTGCGCTTTTCAGAAAAAACTTACAATCTCGTGAATTCCCCAATCGCCGGCGGCCCGTCAGTTTACGCTGTGCCCGCTTCTCTCTGTATGTGTTTTCATTCTTTCCTGCCAATACATCCATATAACAATGACAAAGCTTGCTAACGCGACTTCCGAAAGCGCCATAAATCCGATGGCGTATTGTCCCGTCGCCTGAAATACACTCGCCAGGATCAGCGGAGGGAAAAAACCGCCTAATCCGCCCATGGCAGACACAATTCCGTTGGCAATTCCCGCCTGCTTAGAAAAATAGAAAGGAACCAGTTTAAAAACCGTCCCGTTTCCAATCCCGGAGCACACCGCAACCGTTAACGCCCCAAAGGCGTAAATGCCGATCGTCGGCGAAAACGACAGGATGACGCCCGATAATGTCAGGCCTGCAAAGACAAACATCAGGATACGGAGCGGACTCACTTTATCAGCCAGCCACCCGCCCGCCGGCCTGAGCAGCGTGGATACAGCAATAAAACCTGCCGTCCGCAGCCCGGCATCCGCAGGACTCAGATCAAACTGCTCAACAAGAAAGTTTGGCAGATAGATTGTAAAAGCAACAAAGGCGCCAAACGTAATAAAATAAAAGAGACTCAGAAACCACAGCACATGATTTCGGTAAACGGCTTTGATTTGAGTCTTTACGGACACCTTCACTTTCTTCTCATGCCGGTCACCGAAGAAAAAGTGCAGCAAAGCAAATAAAGCCAGCAGAACCATATACATTTGCACCGTACTTTTCCACCCCGCCGCTTGAGCAATCACGGGAGCTGCAAATGTAGTGATCGCGGTTCCGATATTCCCGGCACCGTAAATACCGTTTACAACGCCATGTTTTTCTTTAGGATAGTACTTCGGAAGAGATGTAACCCCAATGGAAAAAACGGCTCCCCCAATCCCTAAGAAAAAACCGCCCGCGATTAAATCAAACAGGGAATCTGCAATACTGATCCAAAATACAGGGAATAAAAGCAATATAAAGCTAATCATAAAAATGATCCGCGCGCCAAACCTGTTGGTCAAATACCCCAGCGGAATGCGAAGAAGCGATCCTAATATAACGGGTATGGCCGTTACCAGGGAGATTTCGCCTTTGCTCAAATGAATATCTAATGTGATTTGGGAAATAAGTGACGAAATCAGCACCCAAACCATAAACCCTGCCACCAAGCTTAATGACTGCAGCGATAATTGAAAGTGTTGACGGTTAATCATTCGGCTTGCCCCTTTCACTGATTCAATAATCAGCCTTATCATACAAAAACTCGGCGAAGAAGATTGTGAACTATATCACACGATTTTTTAACAAAAAAAGGACAAAGCCCTCTGGCTTTGTCCTTTCAGCTTGATTACATTTTTTCAGGAGCCGATACGCCGATCAATTGAAGCGCGTTGTTCAGCGTGATTTGCGTTGCTTTCATTAAAGCTAAGCGCGCACGGCTTTTCTCTTCGTTTTCAGGGTCGATGACTTTCTCCGCATTGTAGAAGCTGTGCAGAGCTGAAGCCAAGTCATAAATATAATTCGTCACACGGTGCGGAATTCGTTTTTCCGCCGCTTCCGCCACTGCCTCTGGGAAACCGCCGATTGTTTTCAGCAGATCATATTCTTTTTCTGATTGAATAGGGCTGAAATCAAGATCTGCCGCCGGCTTAAGTCCCTGCTCTTCCCCTTGGCGAAGCATGCTGCAAATGCGGGCATGTGCGTATTGCGCATAATATACAGGGTTTTCGTTAGATGTTGATACAGCAAGATCCAAGTCAAAATCCATATGCGTATCAGCGCTGCGCATCGCGAAGAAATAACGCACGGCATCAAGGCCGACTTCGTCAATCAGGTCGCGCATCGTTACCGCTTTCCCCGTCCGTTTGCTCATTTTCATTTTCTCGCCGTTTTTGTAAAGGTGCACGAGCTGAATGATTTCTACTTCCAACGTTCCTTTTTCATAGCCAAGTGCTTCGATTGCCGCTTTCATACGCGGGATGTAGCCGTGGTGGTCGGCGCCCCATACGTTGACCAGCTTATCAAAGCCGCGGTCAAGCTTGTCCTTATGGTAGGCGATATCAGGAAGCAGGTATGTGTATGTGCCGTCCTTTTTGATCAGTACGCGGTCTTTGTCATCACCGAACGTTGTGGAACGGAACCAAGTCGCACCGTCTTCCTCATAGACATGGCCTTTCTCACGCAGCGCGTCCAGCGCCTTATCGATTTTTCCGTTTTGGTACAGTGATGTTTCAGAATACCACACGTCAAACGGCACACGGAAGTTTTCCAAGTCTACGCGAAGCTTTTCCAGCTCGTATTTCAAACCGTACTCACGGAAAAATGCGAGGCGTTCGCTTTCTTCTTCGTTGACGAAACGGTCGCCGTATTCCTCAGCGAGACGCTTTCCGATTGAAATGATATCCTCACCGCGGTAGCCGTCCTCCGGCATCGGTTTTTCCAGTCCAAGCGCTTCAAAGTAACGGACTTCTACAGAAAGCGCCAGGTTGTTAATCTGGTTTCCGGCATCGTTAATGTAGTATTCGCGGCTCACATCGTAACCCGCTTTTGCAAGCACATTGCACAAGGAATCGCCGACAGCCGCACCGCGCGCGTGGCCTAAGTGAAGGTCCCCCGTCGGATTTGCAGATACGAATTCCACTTGAACGCGTTCGCCGTTACCGATGTTTGTTTCTCCATACGCGTCTCCCGCTTCCAATACAGACGGGATCAGCTTCGTTAAATATTGATTGTTCATATAGAAATTGATAAAACCAGGACCGGCGATATCAAGCTTTTCAATAGAAGCCTTTCCTTTATCAAAAGAAGCGACAATTTCCTCAGCGATTTGGCGCGGCGCTTTTTTCGCGATTCTCGCGAGCTGCATCGCCATATTTGTTGAATAATCGCCGTGTGTTTTATCCTTCGGTGTTTCTAAAATGACATTTGGAATCTGGCTTTCTTCAGCCAGTCCCGCTTTCAGAACGGCTGCTTTGATTTCTTCTTTCAGCACGTCCTTCATCTGTTCCGCAATGTTCATGCGTGAGTTCCTCCCTCATACGTGATCGTCATATTATGTAAATGCTGCTGCTCTTCTCCGACATGCATATCATATGCGATACTGATACGGCCTTGTTCTTCGCCGAGATCAGATTGAATCGATTTTGTGCTCGTTTTCAGCTCAAGCTCACCAAATGACATTTTATATTTGGCGATTGTAGAAGCTCCAGTTACGAAACGCTGGTTCATTTTGACAGCGCCTGATCTCATGACAAGCACTTCGCCTTCGCTTACTTTTACAATCGTTTTCACTTTGCCTAAGTCGTGTTCTTCATAATAAGATAGATACACTTTATTCTGTTTCACATAGTAAAATCCGGTGGTGCGGAATTCGATCACTTCTTCGTTTCCGTCATCCTCGATTACAGATTTCACATGGATTGTTATCGGTGTCTCTTGCTTCATTCTGACACGTCCTTTTCATCTTTCCACTTTGACTTGAATAGTATAATCATTCGGTTTGTAAACTTCAACTGCTTCTATCTTACCATCATTGCTCATCAGATTTGAAGATAAACCTCAGAAAAAGCAATTCCTTTATAGAAGAGAAAATCATACCACTGATTACCTTTAGGAAATATTACATTTTTCCGAATTCTACCGTTTGCAATTCACATTTTCTTCAAAATATATGTATTGAAATGGTAATTTGATAGTTTTAATATAAAAGTACATCAAAGATCTGCTAGAAAAACAAAAAAAGGGAGGATTCAATTATGAAAAAAGCTGTCATTGTAGAAAACAAAGGTTGCGCGACATGTTCAATCGGAGCCGCTTGTTTAGTGGACGGACCTATCCCTGATTTTGAAATTGCCGGTGCAACAGGTCTATTCGGTCTCTGGGGATAAGGTTCTCCGGAAAAGGGCATAGTAAATTACTATGCCCTTTTTAACTAAAATACAAATTTTAACTAAAATCTACATCTTAGTTATACATACACAGTGATTTTTATATTTGAATCATATGTATAGGGGATGGTATTTTGTTTATAGAGCAGATGTTTCCATTTATTGATGAAAGTGTAAGAGTCCACCAGTTGCCTGAGGGCGGCGTGCTGGAAATTGACTACTTGCGTGATAACGTCTCGATCTCTGATTTTGAATACTTAGATCTCAACAAAACGGCTTACGAGCTTTGTATGCTGATGGACGGTCAAAGAACGGCTGAACAGATTTTAGAAGAGCAATGCGCAAAGTATGATGAGTCGCCGGAAGACCATAAGGACTGGTACTATGACATGCTCAGCATGCTTTTGAACAAGCAGGTCATTCAGCTTGAAAACCGGCCCCGCTTTCACAAAATCGCCACCAGCGGAAGCAATGAATTTCCGATGCCGCTGCATGCCACCTTTGAGCTGACGCACCGCTGCAATTTAAAGTGCGCCCACTGCTATTTAGAAAGCTCGCCGGAAGCGCTCGGCACCGTATCCATTGATCAATTTAAGAAAACGGCTGATATGCTGTATGATAACGGCGTTTTAACGTGTGAAATCACAGGCGGCGAAATTTTCGTCCATCCAAACGCCAATGAGATTCTTGAATATGTGTTAAAGAAATTCAAAAAAGTCGCCGTCTTAACCAACGGAACGCTGATGCGAAAAGAAAGCCTGGAGATGTTAAAAGCCTATAAGCAAAAAATCATCGTCGGCATATCACTGGATAGCGTACAGTCCGAAGTGCATGATTCATTTAGAGGGAGAAAAGGCTCTTTTGCCCAAACCTGTAAAACGATAAAATTGTTGAGTGATCATGGTATTTTTGTCAGAGTCGCCATGTCGGTTTTCGAAAAAAACATGTGGGAAATCCACGATATGGCCCAAAAGGTGCGCGATCTCGGGGCGAAAGCGTTCTCTTACAATTGGGTTGATGATTTCGGAAGAGGCAGAGATATTGTCCATCCGACGAAAGATGCCGAACAGCACCGCAAATTTATGGAGTACGAGCAAAATGTCATTGATGAATTTAAAGATTTGATCCCGATCATTCCGTATGAAAGAAAACGCGCGGCGAACTGCGGCGCCGGCTGGAAATCGATTGTGATCAGCCCGTTCGGAGAAGTACGCCCGTGCGCGCTCTTCCCGAAGGAATTTTCATTGGGAAATATATTTCATGATTCATATGAAAGCATCTTTGACTCCCCTCTTGTCCATAAACTGTGGAAAGCGCAGGCGCCGCGGTTCAGCGAGCATTGCATGAAAGACAAATGCCCGTTCAGCGGCTATTGCGGAGGCTGTTACTTAAAAGGGCTGAATTCCAACAAATATCACAGAAAAAACATCTGCTCCTGGGCCAAAAATGAACAATTAGAAGATGTGGTCCAGCTTATTTAGGAGGGAAACAATTTGTCACCAGCACAAAGAAAAATGTTACTGTATATCCTTTCAATTATTTTTGTCATCGGCGCGGTCGTCTACTTCGTAAAAAGCGATTATGTGTTTACGCTGATTTCTATCGCCATCGCCATTATTTTCGGTATGCGCGCGCGGAAGGCTGACTCGCGATGAGCATTTTGGATATACACGATGTATCCGTGTGGTACGAGCAAGACAACGTTATCTTAGAAAACGTAGATTTACATTTAGAAAAAGGCGCCGTTTACGGACTGCTTGGGGTAAATGGCGCCGGAAAAACAACGCTGATCAATACGCTGACTGGGGTTAACCGCAATTTCAGCGGACACTTTACGCTGTGCGGCATTGAAGCGAACGCCGGCATGCCGCAGAAAACATCAGATGAGCTGAAGATCCGCCGCTACTTCGCTGCCGATTATCCGCTTCTTTTTACAGAAATTACGGCGAAGGACTATGTTTCTTTCGTTCATTCTTTGTATCAGAAAGATTTCTCAGAGCAGCAATTTAACAGTTTGGCAGAGGAATTTCACTTTTCCCAATACACAAACCGGAGAATTTCCGAGCTGTCCCTCGGCAACAGGCAAAAGGTTGTGTTGATGACCGGTCTATTGCTCGGGGCTCCCCTGTTTATATTGGATGAGCCGCTTGTCGGCTTGGATGTGGAGTCAATAGAAGTCTTTTATCAGAAAATGCAGGAGTATTGCAAGGCAGGCGGAACGATTTTGTTTTCTTCCCATTTGCTCGATGTGGTGCAGAGATTTTGTGATTATGCGGCCATCCTTCATCACAAACAGATCCGGAAGGTCATTCCGATTGGAGAGAAGACTGATCTTCGGCGTGAATTTTTTGAGGTGATCGGCCATGAATAACCTGTTTCCGATTCTGTCATTGCTGTTCAAACAGCTTTACGGCCGCCAAGGAAAAAAAGACGCTATTCGCATCACCGCAGGGCTTGCCGTTCTGGCCTTGTTTGAAATCGGGCTGATCCGCCAGGCAGGCATTGATGAATCAACCTTAGGAAAAACATACATCACGCTCGCGCTTCTGTTTATGAATGCGTACATGGTGTTTCTCTCTGTTACATCCCAATGGAAGGAATCTTACATGAAGCTGAGCTGTCTATTGCCGATCTCTTCCCGGAGCTTCTGGCTCGCTCAGAGTGCGGTTTTGTTTGTTGATACTTGCTTGAGAAGGACGCTCTTCTTTTTCATATTACCGCTGTTCTTATTCGGAAACGGAACGCTGTCAGGAGCACAAACCCTGTATTGGCTCGGCAGATTTTCGTTTTTTACTGTCTATTCGATTATTTTCGGCGTTTTGTTAAGCAATCTTTTCGTCAAAAAAAGGAGAACGGCACTCCTGCTGCATGCGGCGGCATTCACCTGCGTGTGCTTCAGTGCGGCTTTGATGCCTGCCGTGACGATCCCGCTATGTGCGATTCATATGCTCTGGGCTATTGCGATTGACTTCCCTTCATTTTTGCAGGCGCCTCAGCAGCAGAGCAAAATGCATTCTTTTATGCGGACATCAGAATTTTCATTTTATAAAAGAGAATGGAACCGATTTATTTCCTCCAAAGCGATGCTGTTAAATTATATCGTGATGGGAGCATTCAGCGGCTTCTTTTCGTTTCAGATGATGAACACCGGCATTGCCGATCAGCATGTCGTCTATATCGTAATTAGCGCTCTTCTGCTGATCTGCTCACCGATTGCTTTATTGTATTCTCTTGAGAAAAATGACCGGATGCTGCTGATCACGCTTCCGATTAAACGCAGAACGATGCTTTGGGCGAAATATCGCTTTTATTCCGGTTTATTGGCCGGCGGGTTTATTTTGATTGCCATGATAATGGGCTTGATCAGCGGCCGGCCGATTTCACTTTTGACTTTTTTGCAGTGTATGGAATTGCTGCTGGCAGGGGCTTATATTCGGTTAATTTCAGATGAAAAAAAGCCGTCCTTCAGCTGGCAGACGGAGCAGCAGCTCTGGAGCGGTTTCTCTAAATACCGTTCCTATGTATTTTGTATTCCTCTTTTTTTAGCTACTTTAACAGGCACTGTTATTTCCTTGGCAGTCATTCCGATTGCCGGGCTGATCATTGTCTATTTACTGCAAAAACAGGATGGTGGTTTCTTTGATACAAGCGGAAAAAGAGAACGGCTTGGAAGTTAACCTGCTGACGACTGATCAATTTTCAACCATCTCGATCGCCGCGAGCTTTCTGAAGCCGATCGAAAGCGCGGCGGAACCTGAAGAAGAAACGATCTATTTTTATGGCGCGGCTGCATACCAGAAGCAAAACATCATCGACACTTTCGGCTATGCCGCCGGCCGCCGCTTCATGTATTCAGCAAATCTCTTTTTTGACCGGCAGCTGAAAACGTACGGGACCCGCATGATTCATCCGTTATATGCTGAGGAGATTCATACAGATGCCGTTCTGAACACCTTTGTTGACATGTCCTCCTTTCCTGCTTCTCTTTCTGCCAGCGCAGCGGAAAAGGCAAAAGCCGAACTGCTGCTGAAAATGGAAAAGACATTCGCTGACCCGTTCTCCTATTCAGCAGCCCGTCTGGCGGAGGAAGCCTTTGGGAACCCGATATACGGCACTGCCATGTTTGGCCGGAAAGACAAGCTTATGGCTGTGCATCCTAAACGTTTTCTGGATGCGTCGGAATTTATCGCTGATTTATTTTCTCAGCAGAAACAGCTGAACATATTAGGAAACATACAGTCCTGTGATGTTCAGGGACATGCCCCACAGGCGTCCGCCATGTCTGCTGTAAGAAAACCCGTGAATCAGGATATTTTCGAAACAGAGACACGCAGCACAGCAGGTCCGTCCGTTATGACACTTGGCTTTGACTGCGGAGACATGAAAGATGTCCGCGATTATTTAGCCATCCAGCTGATAGACGGATTGCTCGGCAAGTACGGCCATTCCGCTTTATTTCGGCATTTTCGCGAAAAAGATCTGGCCGTTTATCATGTGATCACCCGCTATGACATCATGAGCAATATGCTGCTTGTTTCCGTATGCACCGACCAGCTTCGTGAAAACGAGATTCCTCCAAG
This sequence comes from Bacillus sp. V26, assembly GCF_034296245.1. NCBI lineage: Bacteria > Bacillati > Bacillota > Bacilli > Caryophanales > Bacillaceae > Bacillus > Bacillus sp. V26. Next base: position 356,043 of record NZ_JAXKQF010000003.1, read on the forward strand.
AGTTTTGGAAGCTGTATCGCATTTCCATGCGGATGAACCGGAATTAAAAAAGGCACAACAATTTTTAATCAATGAAATCCTGCTGCAATTTGATTCTCCTGAAGGACTCTTAGCCTATATGGGAATCCTGCGCCGTTTCTCTTGCAAAAAAGAAGACTTGCTGGACAGCATCTCAGCGGTCACGTGCCGCGATTTGCTGCAATTCATCAAAAATCTTACATATATCGGAGCTCATGTAGTAAGGGGATGAGAGATATGGAAAAGGAAGCCTTTTTTCAACAGCTGGATGAACGAACCGATATCAGATACACAGACAAGGGAATGAAAATATTCAGGTTACAATTCCCCCGCGCCCATTTAAGATTGTGCAATGTCAAAACCGGCTTTGGAAGCCGGGATATCCGTTTACAGTCAGAAACCGGCGGCCGGATGCTGCCATATGGCACAGCGCACTTTTTAGAACATCTCCTCTTTTGGCATAACGGCCGGAACCTGTATAGTGATTTTTTTGAACACGGCGCGCTGTTAAATGCGTTTACCACTTACACTGATACAAATTTCATGTTTACCTCATTGCCGGATCGGCTTAGACAAACCATTCCAATCCTGCTTGACGCTTTATGGAACCACTCGTTTGACGAGCAGATCATCGCTCAGGAAAAAGCCGTGATTACAAGTGAAATAGAAACGGCGCTTCTCAACCAGTGGCTTCATTACCATTATCAGCTGATCCAGATGCTGTCTCCTGCCTCACCAGCCGCAGTCTTCCCCGCAGGCAGAAAAAAAGACATTGAGGCTCTGACGATCTGTGATCTGCAGGAAGCCTATGCTGCCGCCTACCAGCCCCATCGGATGACGCTGTTTCTGATTGGCGGCCCAGAAGATGTGGAAACTCTTTTGCCTTCTCAGCTCAGGCTGGAAAAGCGCTCTGGCAGCCGCTCTGACAGAAAGATCGTCCCTGCGTGCCCTCCCCTCTCACCAAAAGAGGTAAAGGGTGATCTGGAGCGGCCGGAAGACACTTGGACCGGAATACAAATCGGGGCGCTCCCAGGAGAAAACGGACTTTTGACCTTGAAACTGTACTGGGACATTGCCTCTCGCATCCTGTTTCACATGGATTCGCCGTTTTTTCAAGAGATCCGGCAAACGTACCGCTTGAATATCCAAAGCCTATCAGCGGATGTTCACTTATCAGAGGATGGCGGCTTTTTGATCCTTCACAGTAAAGGGGCGCATTCTTCCGCATACATCGATGTGGCATCTTACTATATCACGCAGCAGAAAAACAGTACCGAAGCCTGGCTTGAGTACGGCAAGGATTCTTTAGTCAACGCGATCATCTATGACAGTGATTACACGCGTAAATGCTTTGAATGGGCAGCAGAGTGTGAACAGTACGATTGCTCGTTTCTCGGCCTTTACCGCACCATTCAGCAGATGAATTCTCATGATTTCTTGGCTCTCATTGAAGCAATGGCTTCTTCTCACAAAGCAGTCATTCATGTACCCCAGAAAGAAGTGATGAGACAATGAAAAAAAGCACTGTCTTTACTTTATTATTGCTGCTTGCGGCCATGGCGGCTTATTCCTTCGGCTGGTTTCACTCAGGTGCCGAAGCCGCGGGCCAATATGTACAGCTGATCAAAAATGACGCTGCCCGCCTTGGGCTGTTGGGTTGTGCAGCTTCCGTACTGATGCTGCCCGCCTTTTTGTATCTTCACTACGTGACGCAATCTGTCAAAAACATGACAGCAGCTTTTCAGAAACTCACACAGTCTCATCAAAGCTGCTGTGACTTTCAGCATCGCAAGCTGTGCAGCCGTTATGCCGACGATGTAAAATCGCTGCGCGACAGCTATAAGGGCATCCGCCAATCATATGTGATGGCTGCTGTATTGTATCAGGTTATCGTTTTCGGCTGCATGTTTGAAATCGTCAAGGCCGTTCCCTTCAGCTTTCACACGCCCCCTGCCGTTACAATGGGGCTTGCGGTGTTACTGATGTTGTATTTATTGTTTTATATGCGAACGTACTTGCTGCAGCTTTTTCAGCATGGAAACCTGTTCCGAAAAGTGCTGGTGGGAGTGCTGACAGGAGCCGGGATTGGGTGGATGCTCAGTTTTACTATAAGTGAACTGCTGTTTCTGATCATCTTAGCTGCCATCCAGCAGATCGGATCTTTTATTTATAAACGATTCTCTTATCGCAGTTCCGCTTCTCTCGATCTATAAAAACATCTACATCGCAATCGCGGACGGACCGGCGCCAATCGGAATGACCGTCACGGCTGAATCATCACTCGTGCGGTACACGGTCACTGCATTGTCGCCGGGCTTTGTCGGATGTTACTGTAAGGTCATAGACATTAGGAAGAGACACGTTTGCAATGATCCTTTGTGCAGCAGTATTAACGACATATACATTGTTAATGAGAAACGGTTCACTATAAGGCTCTAGAAAATAAGCCCTAATACTGCCCAGAGAAAATACAATTGTCCTCAAAGTTTCAAATAGACGGTCAAAGTCCTCCCCTGCTCAAGGGTGACAAACTGATCTCTGTTACACCCTTCGGCCCCAGTTCACCATTCATCACGTCTGTACTCCATGTAACCGCAGTGACTGCTTCCGCAGGATCAACGGCAAACCCCTCCGGAACTTCAATCGGCACTTGAAATAGCGCTTCACTGCTGGCATCTTCATCACAAAAACAGAAACAATTTTCCTGTAAAACAGAAAAATCATTCTTTTTCATGATTTCACATCTCTTTTTAGAAATGCATAGTTGATTAAATCGCAATGTCACTCGGTGAAACGCCAAGCGATATGACAGTTTCCACAGAATAATCATCCGTGTTGTAAACAGTGATGCTTTGCTCTATAAAATTTGTTGCATACAGAAATTCGCCATTTGGGGTAAACGCAAAGTCTCTTGCCGATTGCGGAAGATTTCCTATTACGCCTGCACCACTTGGACTGACGGAATATAGATTGTGAGTGAAATCATCAAACAAATATACCCCTGATCCGCTCTTAAACATTCCATATTCACCCTCATACTCCAGCTCTTGTGTGCTGCTGATCGTAAATGTACTTAAATCAATCACCGTCAAATAATTGAAAAAGAATTCTTGTTCTAATACATAAAGGTAACGTTCCGGCCAACCCGTTTCTAGGGAATTTACGATAAGATCCCGCTCAATGATTCCTGTCACTTCACCTGTGTTTAAGTCCAATCTTTGCACTGAACCGAAACCAAGCAGATACGCGAACAATCCATTTGGATCAATTGCAACATCAAAGCCTTCAAAAGGAATAGACCTTTCAACAGTTAAGGTTTCAATTCCTATCACATCTATGGCACCACCGGCGACAACATAAAAAAATTCGTGTCCAGGTATAAAAGATATGGATTCCGGCGGCTGATCCAGCAAAATAGAAGCTGTAACACTCAATGTGTCTTGATTGATGACAGAAATGACACGATCATAGTAATGCAAAACAAACACAGAGGTGTTATCTGGCGTCTTTTCTACCCTTGTAGGTTGGTATGGAAGAGAAATCGTCGTCACAACAGTATGAGTGTTTGTATCAACCACAGAAACCGACTGATCATCTGGATTCGCTGTAAACGCATAAACAGGCTCCGGCTCAGGCTCCGGGGCGAGCACAATCGTTCCCGTCACCGATAAAGGACTGCCGTAAAATGGCGGGACGACAACAAGGTTCTCGATCGTAATGTCACTGACATCCGGACAATCATCCGGTTCATCAGAATAATAGACAACTTGATCGATCTCTGCATTGTGAATGACAGAAACAGCCCCCTCCCCTTGTCCATATTGGTTTCGCACAGGTGAGACACTGACAAGAAGCGTGACGGTTCCCTGCAAGCGTACTGCAAATTGAACACCGATTTCATCAGGCTCAGGCCCCGTCTCAATTAAGCAACGTTCACTGACACAAGAAAGACTGTCTGCATTCCACGTGACGTTTGCAACAGCTTCAGCCGGATCAACGACAAACCCCTCAGGCAATTCAATCGGCGCTTGAAACATGGCTTCACGACTGGTTTCTTCCTCACAAAAACATAAACAATCTTGTGCAGCTTCTGCTTTTTCTTTAAAGGAAAGCTTGTTTTTCCTCATTTCATCACTTCCTTTTCAGACATACACTGCTCACGCAGATACAACAGAATATGGAAGGTGAATGTGTTTGCTTGTACAAACAGCCGAGGGTAAAAGCTGTTTTTGAAGAAATTCCGGCCACCATGCGGTGTAACGAAAGAAAAGATTGCGGTTTTTTTGCGCTTCTCACAAGAATGATGATGATAAAATATGACATATATAGAATAATGAAGGGAGGGATTTTCAAACGTGACAAGTGTCATATCTTCTTCTTCCGTTGGAGAAAAGATTAATGAATGGTATATGTACATACGCCGATTCAGCATACCGGATGCGGAATATTTACGAAGAGAAATCAAACAAGAGCTGGATCAAATGGAAGAAGACCAGGATCTTCATTTGTATTATTCACTGATGGAATTCCGGCACAATCTGATGCTTGAGTATCTTGAACCGTTAGAAAACATGCGGATAGAGGAACAGCCGCGACTGTCCGATTTGCTGCTTGAAATCGATAAAAAACAGGCTCGTTTAACCGGAGTCCTTGACTATTACTTTAATTTCTTCAGGGGCATGTACGAACTGGATCAGCGTGAATACTTATCTGCTATTAAATTTTTCAAAAAAGCCGAAAGCAAGCTGATTTTTGTAAAGGATCGAATAGAAAAAGCTGAATTTTTCTTTAAAATGTCTGAATCTTATTACTATATGAAACAAACGTATTTTTCTATGGACTATGCACGGCAGGCATATGAAATATACAAAGAGCACACAGCATATAATATTAGATTGCTTCAATGCCATTCTTTGTTTGCTACCAATTTCTTAGATCTCAAGCAATATGAGGACGCCATATCACATTTCAAAAAAGCTTATACAATGGCAGAATCCGAAAAACAGCCCCAATTAATGGGAAGAACGCTGTATAACATCGGACTTTGCAAAAACAGCCAAGAACAGTATGAGTCAGCAATCACATATTTCAAAAGAGCCATATCTGTTTTTGAAGAAGCTAACATTCTTCCTTCTCTGCCTCAAGCTTATTTTTTGATTACACAAATTCATTATAAATTAGGAAAAATGGATAAAGCTCATGAATATCATAGTAAAGGAATTGCTTATTCTAAAGAGGCTGGAGATATCATTTACTTATCAGAGTTTGAATTTTTGAAATCTTTATACTTATCAGGCCCGGATGAAGAGGCAATTCAGAAATTCTTCGATTTTCTCGAAAGTAAAATGATGTATGCTGATCTTGAAGATTTTGCGCTTGATGTGGCAAAATATTATCATGGACGTGAAAATTTCCAAAAAGCTTCCGCGTATTTTCTGAAGGTGGAACAAGTAAGGCAACTTATTCAAGGAGGAGTGAGATTGTATGAAATTGAAGTCTAAACTATTACTCTCTTGCCTGGCCCTAAGTACAGTGTTTGTCGCAACGAATATTGCAAATGCACCTACACACCAAATGGAAGTTGCACAGCGAGGAATGATTTAAGATAAACCGCCTTTATCGGCGGTTTTTTTCGTCCCCTCTTTCCACCTTGTATAAGATGTTTGCAAATCATGGGAACAAAAAACATCCAGACAAAGTCTGGATGTTTCTCTTATTTCACAAACCCAAGCAGCATTTCACGAATGATTTTGCTGGCTGTGTTTGCCGTTTGCTCTGAGTGGTCGTAAATCGGAGCTACTTCCACTAAATCTGCGCCCTTCACGTTTACTTCTGAGCGCGCGATTTCATGGACGGATGCAAGCAGTTCTTTAGACGTGATGCCGCCTGCGTCAACGGTTCCTGTCCCCGGTGCGTGAGCAGGGTCTAATACGTCAATGTCGATTGTGACATATACCGGACGGCCTGCCAGCTTCGGAAGAACCTCTTTCAGCGGCTCAAGCACTTCAAACTTAGAGATGTGCATGCCGTTTTCCTTTGCCCATTCGAACTCTTCTTTCATACCGGAACGGATTCCGAATGAATACACATTTTCCGGGCCGATTAATTCCGCCGCTTTACGGATCGGCGTTGAGTGAGAAAGCGGTTCTCCCTCATAGTCGACGCGAAGATCCGTATGTGCATCAAAATGAATAATCGCCAGGTCAGGAAATTTCTTGTACATTGCTTTCATGACAGGCCATGACACGAGATGCTCCCCGCCCATACCCATCGGGAATTTTCCTTTTTCTAAAATGCTGTCCACATATTCTTCAATCATATCAAGACTTTTTTGCGGGTTGCCGAATGGCAGCGGAATGTCGCCTGCGTCAAAGAAGTTCAGGTCCGCCAGATCACGGTCCAGATACGGGCTGTATTCTTCAAGGCCGATTGACACCTCGCGGATTCTTCCCGGGCCAAAGCGTGATCCCGGACGATAGCTCACCGTCCAGTCCATCGGCATGCCGTAAAGGATGGCGTCCGCCTCTTCCCACTCTGGACGGCTCGCGATAAATACTTTTCCTGAATAAGCTTCATCAAATCTCATCTATAAAACCCTCGCTTTCCTTTAAAAAAGCGCAAGATTCGCTCCTGCGCCATACATTCTTTATTTAATCAGGTCACTCACAAATTTCGGCAGAACAAACGCCGCTTTATGAATATCTTTTGTGTAATATTTCGTGTCAATATCAAAGAAACGGCTGTCTTCCACTGCAAGCGGATCATATGTTTTCGAACCGATTGTAAATGTCCACAAACCGCTTGGGTATGTCGGAATGTTCGCCGTATACAGCTTCGTAATCGGGAAGATTTCCTTCACGTCACGCTGTACATTTGTGATTAATTCCGGTGTGAACCATGGGTTGTCCGTCTGCGCGACAAAAATGCCGTCTTCTTTAAGCGCCTTCGCGATTCCGGCATAGAACCCTTTTGTAAACAGGTTTACCGCAGGCCCGACTGGTTCAGTTGAATCTACCATAATGACGTCGTATTGATTTTCAGATTTCGCAATGTGCATAAATCCGTCATCCACCTGTACGTCAACACGCGGATCGTCAAGTTTTCCCGCAATAGAAGGAAGAAACTTTTTAGAGTATTCGATGACTTTGCCGTCAATATCAACAAGTGTCGCTTTTTTCACGCTCGGGTGCTTCAGAATTTCTCTGATGACGCCGCCGTCACCGCCGCCGACTACAAGCACATGCTCCGGATTCGGGTGCGTAAACAATGGCACATGCGCCACCATTTCGTGATAAACGAATTCGTCTTTTTCAGATGTCATCACCATGCCGTCCAAAAACAGCATGTTGCCGAACTCTTCTGTTTCCACCATTTCTAAATGCTGAAACTCAGTTTGTTCTGTATGTAATGTTTTATTAACCTTCAATGTAATGCCAAAGTTTTTCGTCTGCTTCTCTGTGTACCAAAGTTCGCTCAATTGTCATCTCCCTTTCAAGGCTGTATTCATTTATTGTAAGCGTCTTTTCAGCTTTTATTCCCGGTTGAAATCGCATTTTCACCTAAGGAAAAAGTATAGAGGATGGCGGGGAAAAAGTAAAGATGCGTCCTGTCACACGATGTTTAAAAACAATCTTTTTTTCTCATAATAGTAGAAACATAAAAAAAGGGGGAACCATTGTGGATGCAATGACAAATAAACGGCTGAGACTGACGCTCAAAACCGTTCGCGCCTTTATCTTTCTTGGGGCTTTCGCGTGCTTAGCGGCAGCTGCTGTGTTTATGACTGTCATTTTGATAGCCAAATACCAGGGCGCTCCCTCGGTTCAAGTGTCGCAATCCACGATTTTGTTTGCGAGCGACGGCTCAAAACTCGGGGAGACGAACTATGGCGAAAAACGCTATTGGGTCCCCTTAAAAGACATGAATCCGACGATTGTAAAAGCGACGGTGGCGATTGAAGACCAGAACTTCTATGATCACCATGGCTTTGATTATAAACGCATGGCCGGTGCGGCGCTGGCCGACTTAAAAGCGCTGGCCAAGGTGCAGGGCGCAAGCACCATTACCCAGCAATATGCGAGAAACCTGTATCTTGAACACGACAAAACGTGGAAACGCAAATGGAATGAAGCATTCTATACAATTCGTCTGGAACAAAACTATTCTAAGGACGAGATATTAGAAGGCTATTTAAATACGATATACTACGGCCACGGCGCCTATGGCATCGAAGCAGCGTCCCGCCTCTATTTCGGCAAGCATGCCAAAAACCTGACAGATGCGGAGGCGGCGCTTTTGGCCGGTATTCCGAAAGGCCCTTCCGGCTATTCGCCTTATGTCAATGAAACAAAGGCCAAGGATCGCCAAAAAACAATTGTGCGGATGATGGAAAAGCAGCGGATGATCAGCCGCAAAAAAGCGGACGAGCTGATCAAAGAGCCCCTTTCCTATCAGCCGTTGAATAAACACGCCATCAGCAGAAAAGCGCCTTATTTCTATGATAATGCGATGAGAGACCTGGAAAAAAAACTCGGCATGACGCGGGAGCAAATTGAAACGAGCGGGTTAAATGTGTATACAACCGTGAATAAACGGCTTCAGCGCATTGCCGAGGAGACCATTACCGAAACGGTTAACGCCGGTTCTGACATTCAAGTCGGATTTTCAGCCATTGATCCACGCACAGGAAACGTTCTCGCTCTTGTCGGCGGCAGGGATTATCAAAAAAGCCCGTTTGACCGGACGACACAGGCGAAACGCCAGCCCGCTTCGACAATCAAACCGTTACTGTATTATAAAGCGATTCAGAGCGGGTTTACGCCAGTGACACTGATGAAAAGCGAAGAAACCGAGTTTCAAATCGATGCAAAGGGAGAAACCTATTCTCCAAGCAACTATAACGGTTACTACGCAAACAAACCGATCACGCTTCTTCAGGCCCTGGCGCTGTCTGACAACATTTATGCTGTGAAAACCCATCTCTTTCTCGGAATGAACAAGCTCGTTCAGGCGGCAAAGGAATTTGGCATCACCGCGCAGCTCCAAGCGCTGCCATCCTTGGCCCTCGGCACGGAACCGGTGCGCCCGATTGAGATGGTCAACGCCTATGCCATGCTGGCAAATGGCGGAAAGAAAATCGAACCGACCTTTATCACGAGGGTGAATGATGCGGCCGGACATGTACTGTACGAAAGCCCGAATCAGCAGAAACAAGTGCTGGATGAAAAAGCTGCCTTTGTAACCGCTAATATGATGACAGGCATGTTTGATACAGACTTAAACGGCTATACATCCGTGACAGGACGAACAATCGCGGATCGCCTGACAAGAACCTATGCTGGAAAATCAGGCACAACAAGCGCAGACAGCTGGATGATCGGCTTCAATCCGAAGCTGGCTGCGGGTGTATGGACGGGCTATGACAAAAACAGCACCATCGACTCAGTCGCAGAAAAAAACTATGCCAAAACCATTTGGGCGGAGTTTATGGAGGATGCGCTCAAAGGAGAACCAGAAACAGCCTTTAAACCGCCAAAAGGCGTGACCGGCGTCTACATCGATCCGGCAACAGGCTACTCCTCCGGCCCGGGCTGCGCAGCCAAGCATTACACGTATTTTGTGAAAGGCACAGAGCCAGCGAATGTGTGCTACGGCTCAGAGCCTGTCAAACAAACAAAAGACCAGCATCCAGTCAAGGATAAGCCCGCTTCCCCGAAAAAGTGGTGGGACAAATGGCTGGGACGGAATCATTAAAAAATAACCTGGCTGCCTGGATGCCGGGTTATTTAATATGGTTCTTCCATTATCCATGGGAGCAGCGTCACGCAGTCAAGCTGGAGAACCGGTTTCGGGAATCCTTCGGGGATAAAGTGGTCATCTCTCGGCACTTCAAATGATATATACCAGTTACGATCCGGATCCCATTCTTTTTTCCCTTCTATAATACGTCCGACAATAAAATAGCTGGCCACATAAAGCTGACGGTCACCCTCCGGCCCAAATTCATTAATATCCGTACAAACAGACGGCTGAAGACCAAAATCCGCAAACATTTCCGCCTTCTCACACGGCAGTGTTTTCATTACTTCCCGGTCATTTTCACAAAGAAGACATTCGCACATATCCTCAATATCTTTTGCATACTGCCTTCTCGTTTCCTCCACGTCCGCTTCAATGACCCAATCACCAATCCTCATGGTTTGAAACACGATATCTCCCCTATCTGCTGTCAAAAAAAATGAAAAACCCCGAGTCTTGGTTCGGCTCGGGATTTTCCATGTCCTATTTCTGTATCACCAGTTTACTCAATGTTCACAGAAAATAATTCAAATTTTCCAAAAGTTCACAGAAAGTTCACAAATTAATTTTCTTCTTGAAGCAGGCCTTTTTTCAATTCATCAGAAGAGCGTTCCCACAGGCCTTGGTCATGGTTTTTCAGAAATTCGCCAAGCACTTGCTTCGAGCTGTCATCCATTTTATCAATGATAATGTTCCGTTTCATCGATTTATCCATCAGATTCACATGCTCCGGGAGCGATTTGTAGCCTCTTCTGATGCTTCTGTCGACCGTCAGTTCACAGGCTGTTACCCCTGCGTAATAAGGGCCCTCTTCTCTTCTGTCAATCGTCACCCACACAAGCCAGTATAGTTTTCCGTTTGGAACATCTTCTTTATTAGGCAGAAATTTAATGCCTTTTTCAACGACGCTGCGGGCGTGCATCGCGCCGATATCAACGAACGCTTCTTTTTCCTCTACATCAACGAATACAGGTGAAATATTATCCAGGCTGAGTGCGCCTACGCCAAAGCCGCCGTGTCCGTCTGTCGGATCACTTTTGATAATATTAAACCCGATTGATTTTTTCTTTTTTTCTTCCATGAGTTCTACCTCCTACAAAAGCGGTTGAAATATCGCTGAAAACAAATGTAAAATCGAATCTCTTCCGGCGTTGAGCATTGGCCAAAGCACGTAGGACCCGAGCGGTGTCACAAACAGTACCAAAAAGACGATAAAGCCGTAGCTTTCCGCTTGCGTCATCTTGGCACGCGCCCCCGGCGGGACGAGATCTTCAATAATACGATAGCCGTCGAGCGGCGGCAGCGGCAGCAGATTAAATAAAAACAGAACGAGGTTCAGCTGTATCCAGATTGAAAAGAACTGGTCCAGTCCTGTACTGAATGCCGCAAGCAGTTCCATTCCGTAAGCATGCATCAACACTAACAAAGAGAAACCGATAAACGCAAGAATCAGGTTACTGATCGGCCCGGCAATGGATACGAGTACGCCTGCCAGACGAGGTTTCTTAAAGAAACGGCGATTGACGGGAACAGGGCGAGCCCATCCAAAGCCGGCCACCAGGATCAAAATGGTTCCGAACGGATCAAGGTGTTTGATAGGATTAAGCGTCAGCCTTCCTTCTTTTTTCGCCGTATTGTCACCAAATTTATATGCGACATAGGCGTGAGCGAGTTCATGCATTGTAAACGAAACAATTAAGGTAATGACCAGATATGGCATTAGAGACAACGGGTAATATAAAAAACGGTCCAAGTGAGATGATCCCTCTTTCTAAAAATGCAAGAATTTACTTTATTCAGTATACTATAAGAAGCCTCTTTTCCTAAAGAGAGGAAACGATATAAAGGAGGATTCACACCTATGCCATACGTAACCGTCAAAATGCTTGAAGGCCGTACAGACGAGCAAAAACGCAATCTAGTTGAGAAAGTAACAGAAGCCGTGAAAGAAACGACCGGTGCCTCTGAAGAAAAAATTGTTGTCTTTATAGAAGAAATGAGAAAAGACCATTACGCGGTCGCAGGCAAACGCCTCAGCGATATGGAATAATCTGATATTAAGCCGGCGCTTCGCAAGCCGGCTTTTTCATCTCTATTTCGTCATTTTTTCAATAATAGCTAAAAACGCTGCCTTCTCTTCGGCAGTCAAACGTTCAAACATGCCGTCAATCAGCTGCTGGCGATTTTGAATCATCTGAAGAGCCGCTGCCTGCCCCGATTCAGAAAGCGTAATCCAAACGGTGCGGCGGTCATTGTTATTTCTGGATCTCTTAATAAACCCTTCTTGCTCTAAGTGATTCAGAGCGGTTGTGGTGGCAGACGGAGACAGCGTGACCTCTTTTAGAATGTCCTTTATGGTGCAGCTCCCGTGTCGATATATAATCCGCAGAATAAATCCTCTTACATTATTCACATGTTTCGGAACGGTGGCTTCATCTAATAGTTTCGTGCTTTTCAAATATTTTGTTAGTGCGTGATCCAGCAAATTTGCTTCCAGTTTGTCATGATCCATGTAGATTTCCCCATTTCGAGATGCATTCATAACATACGAACGATATGATTACTTATTATTTTACTGATACCAGATAGGGAAAGTCAAAAAAGCAAACAGCGAATTCGCAACTTTTCTCCTACATGCTTCGATTTTTCACCTGTTTGACAATATTCTCTTTAAACACCTGAAAAGGAACTTGTTCACTCTTCTGATGTCCGAATTCACGAACGTTTACCGCCTTTTCACTCACTTCCTGATCCCCAAGCACCAGCATGTACGGGATTTTCTGCATCTGTGATTCTCTGATTTTGTAGCCAAGCTTTTCATTGCGTTCATCAATATTGGCTCTTATCCCGAGCCGCTTTAGCTCAGACTGCACCTTTTCGCAGTAGTCCATATGAACGTGAGAAACCGGTATAATTTGGACCTGCACCGGCGCAAGCCAGACTGGGAAAGCTCCGCCAAAATGCTCAATCAGAATGCCGAAAAAACGGTCAATTGAGCCGTATACCGCTCTGTGAATGACGACGGGACGAACCTTTTCATTGTGCTCATTAATATATATTAAATCAAATTTTTCCGGCATTTGAAAATCAAGCTGGATTGTGGCGCATTGGTGGCTCCGCTTCAGAGCGTCTTTAATATGAAAATCGATTTTCGCTCCGTAAAACGCTCCATCCCCTGCGTTTACTTCATAAGGAAGACCTAGATCCACAAGGACGTGTTTCAAGGCGTTTTCAGACATTTCCCACACGCTGTCTTCACCTGATGAATCCTCCGGGCGAGTGGAAAGCTCAACCGTATACTCGAAACCGAATGTGCGGTATACCTCGTCAATCAGCCGAATGGCTTCTTTAATTTCACTCTCGATTTGATCCTCCCGAACAAAGATATGCGCGTCATCCTGGCAGAACGTCCGGACGCGGAGCATTCCGTTTAGAGCACCGCTGTATTCATGGCGGTGCACCTGGCCGAACTCCGCCATACGAATCGGCAGATCCCGATAGGAGTACAGGCTGTTTTTAAAGATGAGCATATGGCCGGGGCAGTTCATCGGCTTCATTGCAAATGCAGTATGATCTACTTCCGAAAAATACATATTGTCGCGATAATGGTCCCAGTGCCCCGACTGCTCCCATAACCGCTGATTCATCATAAACGGCGTACGCACCTCGGCGTAGCCGGCATTTGTTTGCAGTTCACGCGAAAAGCGTTCCAGCTCATTGCGGACAATCTGCCCTTTTGGCAAATAAAACGGCATTCCCGGAGCTTCTTCCGAGAACATAAACAGCTCTAATTGTTTTCCCAGCTTGCGGTGATCCCGTTTCGCTGCTTCTTCCAGCATATGCAGATGCGCCTCGAGATCTTTTTTCTTTTGAAACGCAACACCGTACACCCGCTGAAGGACTTCATTTTGGCTGTCTCCTCGCCAATAAGCACCCGACACCCGTGTTAATTTGAACGCCTTGATCATTCCTGTTGAAGGAAGATGCGGCCCGCGGCACAGGTCAACAAATTCTCCCTGCTGATACAGCGTCATTTTCTCCCCGCGCGGAATGTCTTTCAAAATCTCCAGCTTAAACGGCTCGCCTTTCTCTGCAAAAAGCGCTTCAGCCTCCTCGTAAGAAACCTCTATTCGCTTGATATCCATATTTTCGTTTATAATATGCTTCATCTCTTTTTCGATGGCCTCTACATCTCCGGAAGTCAGACTCCGATCAAGCTTCATATCATAATAAAATCCGTCTTCAATGACAGGCCCTATTCCCAAGGACGCTTCGCCGTACAGCCGTTTCACTGCCTGAGCCAGCACATGCGCTGATGTATGGCGAAGCACCTGCAAGCCTTCTGGAGAATCCAGTGTGATAATTGAAAGCTCAGCATCTTCCTCCAGCTTGAAGCTGACATCAACGAGCCGGCCATTAACCTGTCCCGCTGCTGCTTTCTTTTCCAAACTGGAGCTAATGGACGCAGCCGCCTCTTTGACTGTAGTGCCTTTCGGATATTCCTTTACCTGTCCGTCCGGAAGCTGAATACTTACATGTTTACTCATTTCAAACACTCCTTATTAATTGTGAATATATAAAAAAACACACCCGTCCCTCTGTAAGGGACGAGTGTGTGATTAACCCGTGGTTCCACCCAAGTTCCCAACGAACTTTCATGTTCATCGGCTCGGTGCTGTAACGCAGCATAAACGGCATTGGATACTGATTGTTCCCCAATGCTGCTCCAAGGCGGTAAATGATATTCCTAAGCTGGGAAGCTCGCACCTTTTCTTCCCTCTCTGAAAACCGTAAATATCATTCATGTCCTTTTCATCGCATTTCTATATGTATATAAAAAAACACACCCGTCCCTCTATAAGGGACGAGTGTGTGCGATTAACCCGTGGTTCCACCCAAGTTCCCAACGAACTTTCATGTTCATCGGCTCGGTGCTGTAACGCAGCATAAACGGCATTGGATACTGACTGTTCCCCAACGCTGCTCCAAGGCGGTAAATGATATTCCTAAGCTGGGAAGCTCGCACCTTTTCTTCCCTCTCTGAAAACCGTAAATATCATTCATGTCCTTTTCATCGCATTTATTGACTCATATAAAAAAACACATCCATCCCTCGCAAGGGACGAATGTGTTAAAATTCGTGGTTCCACCCAAATTCCCAACAAACATACATGTTCGTCGGCTCGGTGCTGTAACGCAGCATGACGGTATCAGATACTTAATTTCCCCGATACGGCTCAAAGGCGGTAAGCTGCTTTCTCTGCGTTAGGAAGGTTTCAGCTGATCCTTCCCTCTCTGGAAACCGTAAAAAGCATCTCGTGTCCTTATCAGTGCCTGTTTGAATAATTTCATATATCTTACTATATATTCCTTGAAAAGACAATGGACGATTTTAAGATGATGCAGAAGCGGACGTTTCTTTATGAAAAGTCAGAAACCGCCACACAAGGAATGCGGCAAGACTGTATGCCGCGCCCATCATCAAAAACGTAAACCCAGCTCCAGTGTACCAAGTGGCGGACAGATGAATGACCACTCCGGAAACCGCTACGCCAACCAATGCCCCGATTTGCCGGTTGGCATTTAAAGCTGCTCCTGCGATATTGGCATGCTCCTGTCCCGCTGTCTTCATAATCACAGCCGTCATGGCAGGAACCGTAATGCCGACACCAAGATTCATGGCAGATGTCAGAACCGCAAGCTGCCAGTAAGGCAAATCCGGAGAAACCATGACAAATAACAGCAATGCCATGATGCAGCTGACAGCCATTGAAACAAACATAAGAAGCCCCGCTTCAAAACGGTTCGCCAGCCGGGCAAACAGCAGATTTCCGACCACAAAGACAGCCATCATCGGCAATAGTTCGACTCCCGCTAAAAAGGAACTTGCGCCTCTTGCTTCCTGCAAAAATAGACTCAGCATAAACATACCGCCGAAAAGAGCAAAATTCAGCAAAAACCCAACGAACTGCGCTGCCGAGAAACGTCCATTTTTATATAATGATGCAGGAAGAATAGATGTTGCCGAAAAAATTTCTCTCAGAAGAAAAAGCACAAACGCCAAAACCGCCGCCGCGAAAGCACCGAGAATGGAGGGCGAACTCCAGCCTATTGAAGCGCCCTGTATCAGCGCAAATGAAAGAAATCCGAGAGCCGCCATTCCAAGCAGATGCCCTGTGATATTCACCCGGCTGCCTTTTCCCGGGAAACTGCTGAGCGTTCGATAGGCGAAAATAAGCGCCGCAACCCCTAACGGCACATTGATCAGAAAAATACTCTGCCACCCTGCCGCATTCACCAGAACACCCCCGATAAAAGGCCCCAGTCCGGAGGCGGCGGAGACGAGAGCGGCCCACAAGCCAAACATTTTGGCCCGCACCCGTTCATCGGGGTAAGAGGCAGCCAAAAGGCTGAGTGAACTTGGCATAAACAAAGCCGCGCCAAGACCCTGCAATAGCCGACCTGCGATCAGCATTTGGCCATTTGCTGATACAGCGCATAGACATGAGGCAAGAACAAAAACGGCCAAACCAAGCATATAAATGGTCTTTGAGCCGTAACGGTCAGCCAGCGCACCGCCGGCCAGCAGAAGCGAAGCAAATGTAAGCATGTACCCGTCTACAACCCACGTCACACCTGAAAGTGAAAGGGAAAGAACGTTTTTCATATCAGCAATTGCAACATTCACCACGGTCACATCAAGCGTAGCCATGAGAAAACCGAGAGCGAGCACGAGTAACACTGAGATACCTGTTGATCCTGATTGATGTAAAGGCCCGCTGTTTTTCATTGCCATTGCCCTTTCAGCTGATGATGTACCCAATCATCGATTTTTTCGAGGTCATAAAGTTTCCCGATTCTGTTCATGACACCCTGCAAGGTTTCTTCCTTCATGAGCGAAGCCCATTTATCCTCAATGTCGCCCATTACCGTCTCCAGCACACAGGGATTTCCGCTCTCAAATACAGATGGCAAAAGGCCTTTTCCTTGATACATGGAACCTCTTCCTTCAACAGCTTGATAGACATCATAGAGGGTAATATCCGTCAATGGCTTCGTAATCGTAAAGCCTCCCTTCGTACCTGGTATAGACTCTGCCAAACCAGCCTGCACCAAAGTTCTCATCAGCTTTTTCAGATAAGACGGAGACATGTGCAAGCGCTGGCTGATCGCCTCTGATGTTAAAGAAGCCTGCACGGGCAGCCGTGACAGTAACAGAAGTACAGAAACTCCCTGCTCCATTCCCGATTTCATTTTCATTATGTTCCCTCCCGATTCATTATGGATAACTATTATCCACAATAGATTCATTAGCAGGTTTTGTCAATAAAAAAAGCAAAAGAAACGATTCATTTCTTTTGCTTGGTATGGTTAACAAATCTGCTTCAGCTCTTCTATGTATTGAAGCGCTTCGTCATATTCTTCATTGGTATACTTTTGCTTGCTTTTGATTGTAAATACTTTCTCTTTCTTTTCCTCAGCCTCAAGCCCGTCAAAGTAAAGAATCGTGGAGACCAGCTCTAAAAACCGTGATGAACGGTTGTTTACACTGTCAATATAGTGCTTGATATCAGGCATATCAAGATCGGCGTGGTCTAAAAACGCGGAGCCCGTCTCTGTCAGCGAATAACGGTATTGAAAGTAGCCGCCCTTTTTTTCCTTTACCTCATGCAGGAATCCAAGGTTGCACAGCTCTTCAATTTGGAGCGTCAGTTCCTCCGAATACGGCCCGTAAAAGTGAAAATCATATTTCTCATAGAAAGGAAACTGCATTTTCTTCGCAATATAAATCATTTTTTGCAGCTTCTTTCGCCCGATGATTTCTCCAGAATCCGAGAACACCTTCATCAGTTTTGCATGTTCTTTCAACAAATTCCCGACATCTCCTTTTTCCTTCTTTACCAATTTCTATGTCAGTCCCAGCAGCTGCCGGATTTTCATTTTCGCTTCCGGGTGTTCAGTGCCGTCACAAATCAGGTCCTTCGGATAGTACAGTTTGTGGTCCGTCCGCCGCTTCCCGGAGATGGATTCCACAATGGCCGACTGTCTGGACAGCTCTTTGATTTGACCGTTTTGCGTCAAGAGATGGATCGGCAAACGCTCCTCTTCCTCCCCTGGACGGTAAAAATCGTATGGCAGATCTGAAGAAGAATCCACGACCAAATAATAGCTCGGATCGATTCCAGCCTCTTTGAATAATGAGGTCAGCTCAAAATAGGCCGACATCTCTTCATTCGGATTAAATTCAACGTATTGGAACAGCTGGCGGTTAATGAACCTGCGGCACAAATCGGATAAAATCGGGTCTTCTTCATCCTCCCAGGCCTGGAAATAATACAAAATAATAGATTCATCCAGCCTCAAATAATCCTCCAGCGTCAGTTTCCCTTCAAAAATAGAATAGAAATGAACCGGAGCATGAGTGAACACATAACCTTCATCATGGAGCTGCTTCGCTCTGTGGAGAATCTTCGTTAAAATAACCTCCGCACTTCTCGTCACAGGGTGGAAATAGACCTGCCAGTACATTTGGTAGCGGCTCATAATATAGTCTTCTACAGCGTGCATTCCGCTTTGTTTAATGACGATTTGATCCTCACGCGGGCGCATCACCCGGAGAATCCGCTCCATGTCAAAATGGCCGTAGCTGACGCCCGTATAGTAAGCGTCGCGCTGCAGATAATCCATGCGGTCCGCGTCAATCTGACTCGAAATCAGGCTGACCACTTGTTTGTTTTTATATGTTTTGGCAATGACTTCAGCAACATCCTGCGGGAAACGCGGGCTCACCTTTCTGAGCACCTGATTAACCTCTGTGTCTCCCAAAATGATATCTCTTGTAAAATCTTCATGGTCAAGATGAAAGACTTTTTCAAATGAATGCGAGAACGGCCCGTGCCCGAGATCATGAAGCAGCGCCGCGGACAAACAGAGTTCGCGCTCACTGTCATCCCATTCAGGACGGCCTTTAAAGACATCATCAACCATTCTCCTGACAATTTCGTAGACACCGAGAGAATGGTTGAACCGGCTGTGCTCAGCGCCATGGAACGTCAAGTATGTCGTGCCGAGCTGCTTGATTCTGCGGAGACGCTGAAATTCGCGGGTTCCGATCAGATCCCATATCAGCTTGTCCCGTACATGAACATAGCGGTGCACCGGATCTTTAAACACTTTTTCTTCTGATAATTTTCCATTTGGATACGCCATCGTCATTCCCTCTTTTTTTTAGCCGTGTTTCTATTATATCGACTCTATTCTTTGAAAACATCCTTGAATTTGTCCGGCGATTTGTTCCATCTTTCCGAAAATCACATGATGTGAAGCAAAAAAGCCTGACCAGAGGGCCAAGGCTATGAAAAAATATGTTTTTACTTTTTTAATTTCTTTTTCACTTTGTCAATCAGCTCATCCTCTGTCGGAGCTGACAGCGGGCGATTGTTTACAAAAGCAAACGATTTTTTCCGTCCGGGCCCGCAATAAGATTGGCACCCTACCTCAACCTTTGCGTCCGGGTCTACTTCTTTTAAACGCGGCAGCAATGTTTTGATATTAGTGGCTTGGCAATCATCACACACTCGAAATTCATTAGCCATGACGTACGCTTCCCTTCATTTCTATGTTCATCTATGTTTTATACCTAAAATCGCTTTGTCGAAAAAATCACATCACTCCTCATTGTACAAGGATTCGACTGTTCCTGCAAGCCGCTTCAGCCTCCGTATCTCCTATTCTTCCAGCCAATTTGTATAAATATTTTCCAATCTGGACATTCTAATATCATGAAAAGAAAAATGGGAGTTGAGATAAATGACAAAACAGCGCCAGGACGCTTGGTCAGAAGAAAATGATTTGCTTTTAGCCGAAACCGTGCTTCGGCATGTAAGAGAAGGCAGCACTCAGCTGAATGCCTTTGAAGAGGTCGGCGATAAATTAAATCGGACGTCCGCAGCCTGCGGATTCAGATGGAACGCGGTGGTGCGCCATCAATATGAAAAAGCGCTTCAGCTTGCAAAAAAACAGCGGAAACAGCGCATGAGAGCCCTCGGAAACGGGCAGCCTGCGAAGAAAAGACTGTTATATCAGCCTCCTGCGGTTGATCCCGAAACAATTCAAGAAACTGCAGTGCAGGAGGAGCAGGTGAAACCTGAAACCCCGACTGCCGAAAATGAGAAGCAGGCTTTGATGTCAGGCGAGCACATGCCTTTTGTGGATGACAGCTTTAAGGAAGAGTTAGCTAGTCTATCACACTTATTGTCTCCTCAAACGTCTGCGCCTGAGATGACGATGAATGATGTCATCAAATTTCTGCAGAATTACGAAGGCAATCATGAGCAATCCTCAGCTTTAAAAATGGAAAATGAACGTTTAAAGAAAGAAAATCAAGAATTACAAAGCAAAACAGAACAGCTGGAAGCAGAAGTTCAAAAACTTGAAAAAGATCAAAAAACGATTCAGGAAGATTATGAAACCTTGGTAAAAATCATGAATAGAGCCAGAAAACTAGTTTTATTTGAAGATGATGAACATGCCTCTCCGTCCTTCAAAATGGACCGGAACGGAAATTTAGAAAAAATGGCGGAATAGCTTTTAAAAACCCCAAAACGAGATATCATGTTTTGGGGTTTTGCCATTAAAAAATCCCCTTTTCCTTTTAGAAAAGAGGATTTTCTGTTTTTGCGGCGCATCCGTTAGTCTTGTAAAATGAGCCCAAGCTTATGCTAATCTATTAAGACACATGAGCCGCTTCAGCTGGCTGTTGCTTGCGAGGCGCCCCTGAAATGACCAGAAGCCCTAACATCATCAGCACGATGCCGAGCCATGAGGAAAGAGAAAGCATTTCACCTATGAAAAACACACCCAGCAATGAGGCGGTCAGCGGCTCAGCCAGGGACAGTGTAACCGCTGCCGAAGCCGGAACTCCGGTGAGCCCTTTTGCAAACAAAAAGTAGGCCGCGCATGTCGCAATTAACCCGATGTAAAGGCTCGTTCCCCATCCTTTTGGGGTCAGCATCCAAGAGAGATCCGACTGCCACAATAGCGGCATCAGCAATATGGCGCTGAGCATAAAGACAACAGCTGAGGTAGCTCTCGGCGGCTGTGTTTTCATCATTGATTTACTGATCAAGGTATAACCCGCAAAAGATGCACCTGCTCCAATCGCCATGAGAACCCCTGACACATCAATCCGAACATTGGAGCCGTCTGAAAACAGGAGCCAGCATCCCGCCAAAGCCAATACAGTTGCAATCCACCAGGAATTTCGCGGACGTTTTTTCAAAACGGCCCATTCTAAGCTCCCGGCAATAATAGGCGCACTGCCGATGGCAATCACTGTCCCAACTGCAATCCCTGTTTCTTTTACGGCAGTGAAAAAAAGCGGCTGATAACAGGCCATACAAATCGCTGCTAAAAACACGGGCGGCCATGACCAATTTTTCACGTGAAGCTCTCGGCTGATCCAGACCACAAGAAGCATGGCACTGCCGCCTACCAATAATCTGACCGCTCCGAATGCCAGCGGAGTGGCGCTTTCTGGAGCCAGCGCCTGAACAGTGCCGGTTGTTCCCCAGAAAAAAGCCGCGATCAGCACAAACAGGCTGTAAACATTCCCTTTCATTTGCCTCTCCCCTTTGTATGCAGATGCTGCTGTTATTTTATCGCTTTTTTTGCTGCAATTGTTTTCTGTTTATAAGAAAGATTTATCTGAAAACAAGATGATAGGCGAAAAAAAAGCATGCCAGCCGTATCGGCTGACATGCAAACGGCGTTCATCCAAACACCTTTTCATTCCGTTCTGTCATCCGGACAAGATTTTTCTCAAATTCCAATTCCTCGTCAATGGACAGTCCGGCTGAGTAGAGGTGGTTGCTTAACGCTTTTAATTCCGTAAGCAAAGCAAGCATTAAATCCTGTACGGAGATATCGGTATGCAGAAGCTCACTTAACGATGCCATGGTTTCCGGACGTATATCCGGGTAGACGCCTTTTTTGTCGTTTTGTTTATCCTTCAGGGCGGCTTGATAGAAACGTCTGATCAGATCTGCCCTCTCGCTGCCGCTTTTATCTGCACAGAGATAAATTTGAACAGCTGCACCGCCGCGAAGACGTCTTTGAGAAATGCCGGCGAACTTTTTGCCGTCAATGCTGAGATCATAGCTGCCTGGACAATAGGAGCCCTCAATTTCATAGGCTTCAATCTTTGCCCCGTACGGCTTGAGCATCCGTTTCATCAGTTCCACCATTGCTTCGTATCCTCTGTCTATATCGATGCCCTTCTTTTGGTCCTCGAATATGAGAGAAATATTTAAAACGCCTTCATCCAAAACAACAGCCAGACCGCCGGAATTGCGGACGATGACGCGGTATCCCTCATTTTCCAGCAGGGCAATGCCGTCCTGCAAAAACGGGAGCCGCGTATCCTGAATACCGAGGACAATCGTGTCGTGGTGCACCCAAGAGCGTGCTGTCGCCGGCGACACGCCTTTTCCTACAGAGGCGCACAGCGTATCGTCCATAGCGAAGGATTGCTTCGCATCAAATAAAGGGCCGAGACTGGATTGGTCAATGACTCTCCATGTCGGCTGCATCAGTAAATCAATCGGTTGGTTTGCCATCTATGTAAAACCCTTTCATGTTAGGCTTATGAACGAAAACTATTATATCATTTCAGCCGTGATGATTGAAAATTGCTTTTCAGCATCGTAATGAAAATTTCTTTATTTTTTGTATTCTCCATGAGAGGAGAATGAATATAAGACAGCTTGCGCTTTAATGAGAAATCTTTAATGTGGAGAATTGAAATGTCACGGTGGATCAAATCCTTATGCAGCACGCTTCTTGATAAGACCGATAAACCCATGCCGCTGATCACCGCTTCTTTTACACCTTGATTGCTGCTGATGGTGAACATCGACTTCGGCCGCAGTCCGTTCGAGCTAAGCACATGATCGAGATATTCCCTTGTGCCGGAGCCTTTTTCCCTTGTCACCCACGCTTCATTTTGCAAATCGCTGATTGAAATGCCTCTTTTTCCGGCAAGCGGATGCTGGTTCGGCGCTGCGATGCACATTTCATCCTCCATGAACGGTTCAATTTCCAGTTCATTCTCGTCCGTATGTCCTTCAATCAGCCCGATATCAGCCTGAAGCATTCGGACACGTTCGCTTACCTCCTTTGTATTGCCAATCATGACGTCCAGATTCAGCTCAGGATACAGCTTTTGCAGCTGGGCAAGAAGCGGCGGAAGAATATACTCTCCGATTGTAAAACTGGCGGCTATTTTCAATTCACCTTTTACATAATGATGATGCGCGTAAATTTCAGCCTTGGCCTGCTCGTAGAGAAATACCATTTGCTTTGCCCTTTGATACAAAATGTCCCCTGTCGGTGTTGTCGTAAAATGCTTCGGCGACCGATTCAGCAGAGCCGTTTGAAATTCTTTTTCAAGATTTTTAATATGCAGACTGACGCTGGGCTGGGAAATCATCAGCTTTTCTGCTGCTTTTGTGAAATTTTTTTCTTCCACCACTGCGATAAAGGTTTTCAGCACGTCGTAATACAAAGGCCCCACCCCTGTCATGAATAAGATTTATAATGATGATCAGTTTTCTTTATTTTACTCATATCATCTGTTCTGGTAAAGAAGGCGCAAAAAAAGCAGCCCTCTGCGAGAGAGCTGCCATCGCTTTTCTTACAGTGCTTGTGCCGCTGTAATTAATGCAAGATTGTAAACATCTTCAGCGTTACAACCTCTTGAAAGATCGTTAACAGGCATATTTAAGCCTTGCAGGATTGGTCCTACAGCTTCAAAGTTGCCTAAACGCTGAGCAATTTTGTAGCCGATGTTTCCCGCTTCCAAGCTTGGGAATACGAATACGTTCGCGTCTCCTTTGATCTCGGAATCCGGCGCTTTTTTCTCAGCTACAGATGGAACGAATGCAGCGTCAAATTGGAATTCGCCGTCAAGCGTTAATTCAGGCGCTTTTTCTTTCGCGATTTTCACAGCATCCGCTACTTTTTCTGTTTCATCAGATTTTGCTGAGCCTTTTGTAGAGAAGCTGAGCATTGCTACGCGAGGATCAATGTCGAACATTTTTGCCGTATTGGCGCTTTCGATCGCGATTTCTGCAAGATCTTGGCTGTCTGGTGCAATGTTGATCGCGCAATCTGCGAATACGTACTGCTCATCGCCGCGTGCCATGATGAAGACGCCTGAAGTCTTTTTCACGCCTTCTTTTGTTTTGATGATTTGAAGAGCCGGACGGACAGTGTCGGCGGTTGAATGAGCCGCTCCGCTCACAAGACCCGCTGCAAGGCCTTTGTACACAAGCATTGTGCCGAAGTAGTTCTCGTCTAAGAGCGCTTTTCGAGCCTGTTCTTCTGTTGCTTTGCCTTTGCGGCGTTCCACGAATGCCTGTACAAGATCTTCCATGCCTTCATATGTATGAGGATCATAAATATCAACGCCGTCAAGCGTCACATTCAGTTCTTTTGCTTTTGCTTGGATCTCATTTTCATTGCCGATCACAATCGGATTCAGCACTTTATTGTCTGCAAGCTTGCTGACCGCAACTAAAATACGTTCGTCCAAGCCTTCAGGAAATACAATTTTAACGTCTTTTCCAGCTACTTTTTCTTGCACTGTTGAAAATAAATCTGCCACAATAAACCCTCCTCAAAAAGTTACAAAAACGCTTTCTTTTACTAGCATACTCTTCTTCCAGTCAAATTCAAACAGCCAACTTTTATTATAGCGCTTTCATCAAAAAATCTTATTTTTCTAACTAATTTAAGCAACTGATTCTTTCCTTATATGTTCTCTAATTTTTGAGGAGATATACGAATCGGATGTTCAAGGTTTCTCCACAGTAGAATCGGATAAACTATGATATAGTGAAGGCATTAACGAAAAGATAATAGGAGTGAAGATAAATGAGTGAACAGCAAATGACAAATGAAGCGGCAAAAACGCTGGACGGCTGGTATGCGCTTCATGATTTCCGCACAATGGACTGGACTTCCTGGAAGCTGCTGTCCAGTGACGAGCGCCAGTCTATCATTCATGAATTTACAGGATTGCTTGAAAAATGGGGAGTCGCCCAAAAAGAAGGGAAAGGCTCGCAAACCCTTTACAGCATCGTTGGCCAAAAAGCTGATTTTATGCTGATGATTCTTCGCCCTACTATGGAAGAATTAAATGAAATTGAGCTCGAATTCAACAAATCAAGACTTGCTGAGTTCACCATTCCGGCTTACTCCTACGTGTCAGTTGTTGAACTGAGCAACTATTTGGCGAGCGGCGACGGCGACCCGTATGAAAATCCGCATGTACGTGCGCGTCTTTACCCTGAACTGCCGGAATCAAAATATGTATGCTTCTATCCAATGGATAAAAGAAGATCCGGCAATGACAACTGGTACATGCTTTCTATGGAAGAACGAAGAAACTTGATGAGAAGCCACGGCTTAATCGGACGCAGCTATGCTGGCAAAGTGAAACAGATCATCACAGGTTCAGTCGGCTTTGACGATTACGAATGGGGCGTTACGCTGTTCAGTGATGATGTGCTTCAATTCAAAAAGCTTGTATATGAAATGCGTTTTGACGAAGTCAGCGCGCGCTACGGCGAATTTGGCTCGTTCTTTGTGGGCAACCGCCTTTCGCTTGATACACTTCCTCAATTCCTATATGTATAATTTCTCCTCCCGCCGCAGCTGGCGGGAGTTTTTCGATTCCTCTTTATCAGAATTTAAATAAAATTTGCTATTTTCTCCGTTTTTTTTTACGATGTAGATAATAATCCAATTTTTTCAAAGGGGTGCAGTTATTTGTCAAAACGAACCGCATTTATTATGGGAGCCAGTCAAGGTATCGGAAAAGCAA
Source organism: Bacillus sp. V26 (assembly GCF_034296245.1). NCBI lineage: Bacteria > Bacillati > Bacillota > Bacilli > Caryophanales > Bacillaceae > Bacillus > Bacillus sp. V26. The sequence continues at coordinate 381,745 of NZ_JAXKQF010000003.1, forward strand.
TTGCTCTAAAATTAGCAGACCAGCATTTTACCCTCGTCATCAATTCGCGAGTCTTGGACAATATTGAGCCTGTCAAAGAAGATATTTTGGCCAAGCATCCTGAGGCGAGTGTCATTGTCCTTGCGGGTAATATGTCTGACCAGCAAACGAGAGAGGAGATTTTTAAAGAAATTGAATCTCAATGCGGACGGCTTGATGTTCTGATTAATAATATCCCGGGCGGCGCGCCTGACACATTTGATAACTGTAATATAGAGGATATGACGGCCACGTTCACACAGAAAACCGTTGCCTATATTGACGCTATCAAGCGTGCCGCCTCTCTGATGAAACAAAATGAGTTTGGCAGAATCATCAACATTGTCGGAAATCTGTGGAAAGAACCGGGCGCCAATATGTTTACAAACAGCATGATGAATGCCGCTTTAATTAACGCCAGTAAAAATATTTCCATTCAGCTTGCTCCTCACAACATTACTGTCAACTGCCTGAATCCTGGTTTTATCGCTACAGACCGTTACCATCAATTTGTGAAGAATGTGATGGAAAAGAACAGCATATCCAAACAAGAAGCCGTAGAACAGATTGCTTCTGGCATCCCGATGAAACGGGTCGGATCAGCCGAAGAAACCGCAGCGCTCGCCGCGTTTCTCGCTTCCGAGGAAGCCTCCTATATCACCGGGCAGCAAATTTCCGCTGACGGCGGCAGCATGAAAAGCATATAAAAAAATCCCGCTTTTTAGCGGGATACTTCTTCTAATGAAGCAAACGGCAGGTTCAGCTTTTGAATCCTCATGACAAATTCCCGCAGATCCTCCTGCTTCGATACCATTGATATTCTGACATGACGTTTTCCGTTGCTGCCGAAAATCTCGCCCGGCGTTACGACAACATGGGCCTGCTCCAGCAGGTAGTCAGAGAATTGGTGAGAAGACTCAAACATTTTTGGAATTTCAGCCCATACATAAAATGTTCCTTTTGGTTTTTCTATCTTCCAGCCCAGTTCTTTTTCACAAAGCTCCGTAAAAAAGTCAATCCGTTCCGCATAGATGCGTTTCAAGCGATCTGTTTGTTCCGGATCTCCTGACAGCGCCGCACTGGCCGCCTGCTGCAGTCCGCCGAACATGCCGACAAAGACGTGATCCTGAAATTCATTGACCGCTTGAATGATCTTTTCATTTCCGACGGCAAACGCCATTCTCCAGCCGGCCATGTTAAATGTTTTTGAAAACGAATAAAGCTCCGCGCCCACAGTTTTTGAGTCCTCCGCCTGCAGGAAACTGGCCGGTTTTTTATCAAACTCAAATGCGCCGTACGCAAAGTCATGGATCAAATGAATCTGGTGCTCTTTTGCAAATGCGGCCGCTTTTGCATAAAAAGCCGCATCCGCCACAGCTCCCGTCGGGTTATTCGGATAGTTCAAAAACATCAGTTTCGCTTTTTGTAACACAGCGGGTTCTATTTTCTCAAAGTCAGGCAGATAGCCGTTTTCTGCGTGCAGCGGCATTTCGTGCAGCTCTGCTCTTGCCATTGTAATACCCGAAAGATATTCAGGATAGCCCGGGTTCGGGACCAAAGTGATATCTCCCGGATTGAGCAGGCATTGGGTCAAAACATACAAGCCTGCTTTTCCCCCGCCAAAGAGCGCCACTTCTGTTTCAGGATTGATTGTCACTCCGTATTCTCTTTTATAGAAAGCGGCAATCGCTTCCTTCAGAAAGGGATAGCCTCTGAATGGCCCGTACCCGTGGAAAGAAGGGTTCACAGCCGCCTCCTGCAATGCCTGCACGATATGCGGCGGAGTAGGAAGGTCAGGGTTCCCCTGTCCAAGATTAATGACTTGCGCCCCCGTTTTTTCCATTTCTTTTACCTTTTGAAAAACGAGAGAAAATTCTTGCCTTGGAAGTGTCTTGATGACGTCGGACGGTGTTATTTCCATCTGAAAGACTCCTTATAAGTGAATTTGCTCAGTTTTTTTATCCCGTTCCAAAAAAGATTTGTTCACCAGCTTCGTATGCAAAAATAAACCGCTTACCATGATAACAATCAGCCCCATGATGACAGGAGCCTCTAACACGTTGATAAGCATGGAACCAATCGAAATGCACAAGCCAATGGACGCTTCAGCCACCGAAAAAATACGCCCTTGAATCTGGTTCGCCGCGTTTTCCTGAACTTTAACCTTTGCAAGCACTTCCCCATATTCCATGGCGATGAAAAAGAGAATGGCAGCAATGACAGATACAGCAAAAATGGGCGTGAATAAAAACAGCGCCAGCGAGACGATTGATAAAATGGTAAAGTACATCAAGCCTTTATTGTTGTTAAAGCCCCACTTGCTGACAAGCGCCGCTCCGATGAAACCGCCGAAGCCGATGCAGAAGGTAAGGATAAAGTTGCCGATCTCCCCGTCACCCAAAAAGCGGCTGACAATCGGAAAATAGCTGTACACGATCCCCCAAAGCATTGCCATCGTAATCATCGTAAACATGGCGTTTAACACGAATGAATTGGTTTTGATTTCCTTCAGCCCTTCTTTAAAAGACTGAAAGACTTCTTTTATATTTTCAGACTGAATCGGGACAAATTGCAGCTTAATTCGCCTGATAAAAAACGCTGAAACCAGGTATGTCACACCGTTAAAGGCAACAGCCATCTCTACAGACCCGGCTAACAGGAATAACCCCCCGGCGGCCGCCCCGACAATGATAGAAATGGTCGTGGCTTTAGCGAATAAGGTATTGATATTTTTAATATCTGATTCCAGAGAAGACATGACCGCGAGACGCGCCGGATTAAAAAATACGCCGCTCCCGTAAGAGACAAACAGCAGAGCAAGAAAAATCAGCGGATACTCGCCTTTTGGGAGAAAGGTGAGCCCCAAAAAGATGATGCCCCTGATGACATCCGTCCACAGCATAATTTTAATTCTGTCCAATCGGTCAACGAGCACCCCCAAAAATGGCTGAAACACCATCGGAATGCTTCTGACCGCGATGACTCCCGACGTCACCCAATAATCGTGATAATATGTAGACAAAATGAGCAGGGCCGGGAGAACACAATAGTCTCCCATAAACGAAAGCGCCTGCCCGTAAAGCAAGTATTTAGAATTTGGCTTTAACTGTTTCATACCGGCAGCACATACTTCGCAGTCAGCTTTGCATGCTGCTGGATGTGTTTAATTGAATCGGCTACATCCTGGGAATTGCTGCCTTTCAGTTCAAATGCGGCAATGGAATTGAAGGCTTCAAACAGGCTCAAATCAACAGACGTACCTGGTGCCGCAGCCGAGAAAGAAACCAGTTCCGTATCTCCCTTCAGCAGCCCGTCCGGAATGTTGATGGATTCAACGATCATATCCTCCGCCGCTTCAGGAAGCTGCCCGTTTTGTTTGAAATGCTCCGGGTACAAATGACAGTCGGCGATATAGCAAGGTTCTTGCTCCAGCAATCCATCCGGTAGATCGGCGTCTTTTCCGAAACAGAGAACATCCAGCAATAATTGCGCCATGTCGACGCCGAAGACCTTTTTAATATTCGGGATCATATTCCATCCGGCGAACCTGGCCGCAGACTCTATTAAACCGGCTTCTCTATTTTTCATTAACTTGATTTCTGTATGTGTCGCGCAGTTTTCCAGCCCAAGCCCTTCATTTGCTTTTTTGGCCGCTTCAATAATGATCTTTTTCGCTTCATCATCCAAGATAGACGGCGTGATATGCGATGTTTCCGTAAATCCGATTTGCGGTGTTTTGTCATGAATCGCGACTGGAAAATATTCTCCGTCCGCCATGATCCCTTCTATGCTGATATAGTCGGAGTATCCCTCGGTTTGATACCAGTCCGGGTATTCTCCCTGTAAAAATTCCTCCGCAATAAACGGGGCTTCAAACGTAACCGCCTTCGGCACATTAATGGATTTCAGGTAGTCATTCACTCTGTTAAACTCGGCTTCTGCTGTTTTGGTGTCCGTAATCAGCGTCACGCCGATTGAACTCGCCAAATATGTCGGTTTTAAGATGAGCGGCGTGCCGATCTCTTTCAGCGCGGCGCGGAAATCTTCGAGGGTTGTAACCCGTTTGTTTTTGATTGTTTTGACCCCGGCTTTATTAAACGCTGCCCTCATTTTATTTTTATCTCTGGCATTTTCGGCAGCTTGTACACCCGCTCCTCTTAAGCCGAGACGTTTACAGGCTTTCGCCATCGGAGCGATGAATAATTCATTGTTTGTTATGATGGCTTCCGCTCCAAACATTTCGGCAACCTTGACGATTTGCTCGACTACCTCTTCTTCGGGTTTGTCATGATCCTCATGCGCCCAGTAAATGGAATCGGGATGCTCGAAATCTGTGATACTCTGAAAATAATCTTTATCCTTTATGACCGCGACCGAGTATTTTTCAATAAGTGCCGCATGGGAAGCTGTAATGGCAAATGGTCTCGGAATAAAGCTGACCAGGTTATATTTTTCAGCAGCGCTTTGATAAAACATATGCGGCGGGCAGCCTCCAAGATCAGCGATAACCAAAACTGTTTTTCTCTCCATATGTAAAACACTCCTTCTCTCTCTATTGTGCGGTATATCCTCCGTCTGCGGTGATGGCGCTTCCGGTCATGTAGCTAGATAAATCAGAGGCTAAAAACAGCATAACGTTTGCTATTTCTTCAGGTTTTCCAAGTTTTAGCATCGGATTCACCTTCGCCTTTTCTTTCTTGATTTCTTCAAGTGTGCCTTCGTTATTTTCCATAAAGGATTTCTCATTTAACGGCGTATCAATAATCCCCGGACATACACAATTAACGCGGATTTGATGTTTGGCGTAATCAACAGCCATTGACCTTGTCAGCTGCAACACGCCCCCTTTGCTGGCGTTATATGCCGGGATATCAGGCCATGCCACGACTCCGCCGACAGAGCACGTATTAATGATATTGCCCTTGCCGGCAGCCAGCATATGCTTGAGTGCGTGCTTGCTCATTAAAAACATGCCCGTCAGATTGACTTGGAGCACCTTATTCCAATCGCTCAGCTCCATCTCATGAATAGGCGCCACGATTTCGATCCCCGCATTATTAATTAAAATATCTAATCCTCCGAATGTATCGATTGCCGATTGAACAGCGTGCTGGCAGGCCGCTTCGTCTGTTATATCTGTTTGCACAAAGTGCAGCCGGTCATTATTTTCTTGCCGGATCATGACTTCTCCCTGTGCTGCATCAATATCCGCCACAACCACATTTGCCTGCTGGTTCAAAAAAGCTTGAACCGCGGCATAGCCGATGCCTGATGCGCCTCCTGTTATGAGGACGGTTTTATCGATGAGGTTCATGATGATTCATCCGCCTTTATCTTTTTCGTTTTTGCTCTGTTGTAGCGCGGCGGAAAGAAGATGTTAATGGATTGAGATTCTTTTTCAGAACGGTTGATGGCACCGTGGTCTTCACGAGGTTCACAGAAATAAGCGGTGCCGAATGTCATATCCACTGTGCAGCCTTCAACGGTCATATCATATCCGCCGCCGATGCAGATGCCGATTTGTTCATTGCGATGTTTATGGAAAGGCATTTCGCCGCCGTTTCCAGGAATCTTGGCCAGCATAATTTCTATCCAATCCTCAACAAAAAATGTGACTTCCATGCCGGGCAATAAATCTCTCGTTTTGAAAATATTCAAAAAGTAGTCTTCAGGACTTGTATACGTTTCATCAGCTTTATACCGTTTAATATCAATGGCAATGACTTCTTGGTCTGTTTCATTTCTTGCTCCGTGAGGCACATGCGGCGGCGCGATATATGCCGATTCCAAGGCTGTCATTTTTTTTGTGACGTCTCCGACAGTCATGGACAGCTCGCCTGAAACGACCATGCCGATTTGAACTTCCTTGTGCTGATGTGGTTCAACGTTAGTATGCGGCGGAACGTAAGACATTAGCACTTCAGTATCGCCGCGGACGGTGGAATACTGTCTCACTCCGTTCTCCCACTCTATTAATTTTGGTGTCGGGAAATAAATCTCCTTCACATCTTGTTCAGTTTTCATAATCAACGTCTCCTTTTCCGAATAATGACCAGCTCATAGGAATGCTTTTAAATGTCTTAACAAATTTGAGCCCGTATTTTTGTCTTGCCAGTTCATTGGTTAAAGCAATGTCAGAAAGACCTTCTTTTACTTTTTTTGCTGCGGCGCTGGTTGAGTTGACCAGCTCGAACCTGACGTCTTTGCGGGTAAAATATTTAATTAAATTGATAGGTGATGGGTGTGAAACAATAATAGATGTGTCGAGCATGTCGTCGCTGAATGTGAAATCAGGACGGACAGCCAGGCCGTACATCGGTGTATCGCACCTGAAGATTTGCAAAAGCTGTAAATCCGGCCTCATGTAGAAATGTTTAATGCCGTCGTAAGCATGTGGAACAATGGTGTATTCCAGCGGGCTTTGAAGAGTCCTTTCGATGCATGATTCAAATGTATCATGCAAAGATAATTTACTGTTTAGCCCTTGGAGAAGAGTAAAATTAGAGATGAAATGTTTTGCTGCGTACTCACTGCTTGTCCCTTCTGGACCGAGCGTGTTGACTGTAATCAGTTTTGATATTGAATAAGCTTTGTTTTTTGTCTGAATGCTATTATCCAATATAATCATGAGCACCAACCAATCTTTTAAATTTTAAGTAAATTTTATCCAGCGGCAATCGAACTGTCAACATTTTTTGAAAATACTGATAATTATTCCCATACAAACAGAAAAACCCTTAAGAAAGGGTTTTTTGTTATAGGAATTTAGAAACTTTGTTTATTGGGATAAGGAATGATCTGCTTTCTGCTCATGCTTGCCGTACTTTTTATATGCGAATACACTGAGCACAAAACCGAGCACTGTCATGATGGCGCAAATCAATCCGACAGCTGCATACCCGTATCCCACATATACAGGTCCCATCAAAGCAGAACCTAATGTCACAGCCAAATTTGAGGCAAGGCTGTAAAACGCCATAATTTTCCCGCGATGACGCTCTGAGCAATCACTCAAAATGGTGCTGAGCAGCGTCACCGTCAAGCTTTGCATTAACCCCCAGATGAATAGACTGATGATTAACAGGGGCATTGATGCGGGCGCATACGCGATACAAGCCAGCAGAATGCTGATGACCGCCAGCGCAATGATCAGGGAGCGCATTTTTCCAATGCGGTCGGCAATCTTACCTGTAAAGACACTCATGGAAAACCCGATGCCATAAATCATAATAAATAAGCCAGCAGCCGTATTGCCTCCGGTAAAAACGTCCTGTAGGTAAGAGCCTAAAAACGAATACATACCGTAAAAACCAATCATATTGCACAAAGTGATTATGATATAAACGGGAACACGCGGCACTTTAAGCGCGTCTCGAAATGTCCCCGCCGGCTCGTCTTTTTCCTCCTGGACGTTGTTTTTATTATTATCGTTATGGCGGCGCATTTCAAATAGGACGAGCAAAACAACAAGTGCACCCATCAAGGCGAAAATCCAGAATGTCCATCTCCAATGTAAGACGCCACCTATAAATGATCCGATCGGCACACCGAAAATCAGTGCAAGCGACCAGCTTGATACGATCAGACCCATCACTTTGCCCCGATATGTATACGGAACACGATCCCCGACAACTGCGTAAGCGGTCGGGACAAACGCACCTGCCGCCAACCCTGAAAGCGCACGGCCTAAAAAGAAGAAAAAGATATTTTGCGCCAAAGCGCATATCACGGTTCCTATAATAAAGATCACAAGTCCCAGCATTAAACTCAGTTCTCTCGAGTATTTATCCCCTAAAGGCACCAGCAGCGGGGCACCGATAAAGATCATGATCCCATATATACTGATAGATAGCGCAAGCACGCTGACATCTGAGTTGAAGGCATCTGCTAAATCAGGCAGCAGCGGTGAAATGACAAGCTCTTCAGATCCAGCCGCAAATACGCCCATTGTTAAAGCCAGCGCAAGAAATAGCGGAAAATGATGTTTTGATTTGATGTGATTGTTTTGTTTACTGTTCATTCTCCCTTAACACCTCTTCCGGAATCTTAAAATAAAGTTGAATTATAGTTTAGCATCCTTTATTTACAATTTACAATTCGAACGAAAATAATTTCCTTTTTATTATTTACATTCAAATATGAATAAGGAATTTCTTGATTCAAATTTAAAATAAAACAAAAACATATTTTGGGATATGCTATAGTAATGCATTTGTTAAGGCGGGTCAGGTGATGAATCAAGGTTATTCAACAGTTAGCCCGATTTCGGGAGGATTCATCCTTCCATTTGCTGACTGGTCAACTGTGTTTATCGTGCTGGCCGGGATCGGGTGTTTTTATTTTTGTCACGGTTCTGACCGCATTTCGGCACTTGCTTGGCGGCCGGGCGTTTATGGGTTTTGCTTTCAGCCAGGCCTTTATCGGGACCGGCATGTTTGCGTATATTTCCGGTTCGCCGTTTGTCCTGCAAAACATATACGGTGTGTCGGCTCAGATGTTCAGCATGCCGTTTGCCATCAACGGGGCTCGTCGGTGTAGCCGGGGAAGAAAACGCGCGGCCGATGGCGTTGAGTATATTCGGCTTTGATGTGCTCGCGATATTGTCCTATGTGTTTCTTGTCAGACGTAACGCGTAAAAAAGCTCTCCGGTCTCCCGGAGAGCTTCTTCTATTGCGCTTCTGTTTGCTCTTTTTTCAGCGGTTCATTTTGTAAGCGTTTCTTGACGCTCAGATGATAGTACGCATAGCAGAAAATAATGATTGGTACACCGCAGTACAAGCCGATTCTTTGATCTGGGATGAATATAAGGCTTATCAATACGCATCCGTATAATACAAACCCAAGAATCGGCACCAACGGATAAAGAGGGGTTCTGAATTCCAGGTCGTTCACGTTTCCGCCTTCAGCGAGGAACCGCCTGCGAAAGAAAAATTGCGAGGCGCAAATGGACATCCACGCGACAACTGTCACCATACCTGAGATTGATATACACCACAAATACACGGTTTCTGCAGCCATGACGCTAGTCAGCAGCGAACAGCCGGAAATCCCAATCGTAATCAGCAGGGCATTGATCGGCACCCCTTTTTTGGTCAGTCTCGTTAAAAGGGCCGGGCCCATTTTGTTTGTTGAAAGCGACCACATCATACGTGAGGCTGCATATAAACCAGAATTGGCAACAGATAAAATCGCCGTTAATATAACAAAGTTCATCACATCAGCCGCAAATGGGATGCCGATTTGATCAAGCACCGCTACAAACGGACTCTCAATCACCCCAGCCGTTTCATACGGAAGAATGGCAACCAAGACAAACATAGCCAGCACAAAGAAAAACAGCGTTCGCCAGATGACATTTCGAATGGACTTTGGCAGTGTCTTTTCCGGACTTTCACTCTCCCCTGCCGCAATTCCGACCAGCTCCGTCCCCTGAAATGAGAAATTGACCATAACCAGCGTAAACATAACAGCCAGCACGCCATTTGGAAACAGTCCTTTATCAGTCATGAAATGAGATAGAAAAGGCGTTTCCTGACCGCCTTTAAAATCAATCAAGCCAAACACGGCGCACCCGCCGATCACGATAAATAATATGATCGCTGTCACTTTGATGCTCGAAAACCAAAATTCCATTTCCGCAAAGCTTCGGACAGACAGCGCATTAATCAAAAAGATGATGACACCGAAAACAAGACACCATATCCAGATCGGCACGGAGGGCAGCCATCTTTGCATCAAAATGCCCGCTGACGTTAACTCCAAGCCGACTGTATTCGCCCAGCTGAACCAATACAGCCAGCCGATCATAAAACCTGTCGACGGCCCCAAAAACTTTGTGGCGTAGGCTTGAAACGATCCGGCCACCGGCATGGCGACAGCCAGCTCCCCTAAACAAAGCATGACCAGATACATTAAAAATCCGCCAATCATATAGGCGACAATGGCTCCGAGAGGACCCGCCTGGCTGATCGTAAAGCCGGAACCTAAAAACAGACCGGTGCCGATGACGCCGCCCAAGGCAATCATAAACAAATGCCGGCTTTTCATACTGCGCTGCAATTCATTTTTATGATCCTGCATCATCCTTCTCCCTTCGGCTCTTTTGTGCTGATATTCATCCGATAGCTTTGCAAAAGGTGAACAGTGGTCTGCTGTATCAGATCAGGCAATACATGAAATGTGTACGGCTTGTATACTCTTTCAGTCCATTTATGTCCGTCTTTCCCGTATACACCCATGTTAATGGAAGGAATGTTCAGTTTCCGTATGGTTTTAAACGGAATGGTTCCAATCATCTCCCACCCCGGGAAGTTTCTGATAAAGGAATCAATTTCCTCATCGGTTTCATGCAGCGATAAAAAGCTGCCGTCTGCCAAGTAAGGGAAAAACTTTTTGAAAACAAAGGTTTCGCCTGTCGTTTCGGCGGTTTTGTCCACCGCTTCTTTGATCACATGCTGCAATAGCTGGTCTCTTGTGCTTTCTTCTTTTAAATAGTTATGCGGTAAATAAGGAGGAGCATAAAACAGAATGACTTTTGCGCCCTGATCGGGATCAAGCTTTTGGAGTTCTTCAATTGCATGAAAACATCTCATGCGCAGTTCAAGGTGCTCATTGGCTTTGAATGCTTGCTCTATACACTGCTCAGGATCAACGCCGCGGCTTCTTAGCTTTTCCATGTATTGATCCAGACTGAAGACTTGAATATCCCAAGACAAATGTCTCTTCGGAAGATTTGTTCGCTTCAGATATTCTTCATAATACTCTGATAATTTTCGTTCTGTGTTCCGGCACGCCTCCTCAGCGACTTGGGTAAGCTGGTCCATGACTTCCTTTGCTGTTTTTTCATAGATAAAATAATTGAAATACAAATAGCTGCTGACGGCGGTTTGGACGTTATAGGATTCTTTGTTATCACGCTGGTACAAGCAGGATGGGGGCAGAACCAATTCGCCTTCAATCTTTTCTGCTAAATGAATATTGTTGTGGATGCGTCTTGTGATTTCAGAAGAAATGAGATTTGGATCGATGCCCGCAAGCGTGTCTCCGACATGCACTTCCCGGCCGGATATATAAAAGCAAGGCAGCAGCTTTCCCGCGGCTCCGGTATAGATATATCTTGTTGAATCACCATCGTACAGCGGCGTAATAAAATCGGTATTAATGGCAGCCAAATACTGAATCTGTTTCTCCTTTTTTAATCGGTTCAGCTCAGAAATACTGGCGAGAATACCGGCATGCTGACTTTCTTCATCCGGGTTTGCCATAAATAATAGATTTCCCGGCAATGCTTTGGGGTTCTCTGAAAAGTGCAGGAGATTGGACAAATGCACCGCGATGCCGCTTTGCATGTCGACAGAGCCTCTGCCGAACATCCACTCACCCGACTTGGCGTCCCGCTGAACGTCTTCATCAAAGTCATAGTTGGAGAAATACTCAGCCAATTTTCCAGAATCAAAAGCGATATCCTTAAGCGGGCCGAAATCTTCAATTCCCACCGTATCCAAGTGGGCGTGATAAATGACAGTATTCCGGCTTTCCCCGCTGCCTTCCACAAACGCAAAAATATTTTTCCGGTTGTACGGGTCATTAGGAATAGCCTGTTCCCATACATGGCAAGGATGTTCCTGAAAGTAAGGATAGCTCATGATGACTTCTTTGATAAAATCTGCTTTCGTCCCTTCGCCGATGGTGCCGTTTACACTGCTGAGGCTGACCAAAGACTTTGTCAGTGTCTCAACCCGTTCTGCCGGCGGCATGTGACTGATTTTTGTATAGAGCATACATCATCCCCCTCATCCAAACATGTAAATAGTGCGATCTAAAAACAATCGCACTATTTCGGTTTTCTCAATTAATACGCTTCGGACGTTGTTTTCGCCTGCATATGAAGAATTAAATAATCCGGACCTCCTGCTTTTGAGTCTGTTCCGGACATATTAAACCCGCCGAATGGCTGATAGCCGACAATAGCTCCGGTACAGCCTCTGTTAAAGTATAAGTTTCCGACATGAAAATCCTCGCGAGCCCGTTCAATGTGCGCACGGTTTTTCGTCAGCAGAGCGCCTGTCAGTCCGTATTCTGTGTTATTTGCAATCTCAAGCATATGGTCGAAATCACGCGCTTTGCAGATGGCAGCAACCGGCCCGAAGATTTCTTCCTGCATAAGACGCGCATGTTCATCAACATCTGCAAAGATCGTCGGCTGAATAAAGTAGCCTTTTGAATCATCGCCTTCTCCGCCGGCCAAAAGCTTGCCTTCAGACTTGCCGATTTCAATATAGCTCATGACTTTATTGTAGGAAGCTTCATGAATCACAGGCCCCATATACGTATCAGGATCTTCCGGACTTCCGACTGTCAGCGTTTTGGTCAGCGCAACTGCTTTTTCTACGACTTCATCATAGACATCCTGATGAATCACTGCACGGGAACCCGCTGAACATTTTTGCCCTGAGTACCCGAATGCGGAGTAAACGATAGAAGAGGCAGCAAGATCCAAATCGGCATCTTTGTCGACAAGCACTGTGTCTTTCCCGCCCATTTCAGCAATCACGCGTTTCAGCCATTTTTGGCCCGGCTGCACTTTTGCGGCACGCTCATAAATCCGGCAGCCGACCGCACGGGAGCCTGTAAATGATACAAATCTTGTTTTAGGGTGTTCTACTAAGAAATCACCAATTTCCGCTCCGTCTCCCGGAATGTAATTGAGAACGCCGTTTGGCAAACCCGCTTCCTCCATTACCTCGACAAATTTAGCCGCCACTACTGGCGCAGCATCTGCCGGCTTCAACAGGATCGTATTCCCCGTGACAATCGCAGCCGCAGCAGTCCCTGCCATAATGGCGAGCGGGAAATTAAATGGCGAAATGACAATGCCGACGCCAAGCGCTTCATAATGATATTGATTGTACTCGCCTGCCCGGCTCTTTACCGGAGCTCCGTTCTTCAGCTTTAAGATTTGGCGCGCATAGTATTCTAAAAAGTCTATTGCTTCCGCTGTGTCAGCATCTGCTTCCTTCCATGGTTTTCCCGCTTCCTTTACAAGATAGCTTGAAAATTCATGCTTTCTTCTGCGCAAAATGGCCGCAGCTTTAAAAAGGATATTCGCGCGGTGCTCCGGTCTTTGTTTTTTCCACGATTCAAATGCCTGTAACGCCGATTGCATCGCTTTTTCAGCAAGCTCTTGATTAGCCGTTGAGGCGTAGCCGATCACTTCTTCCTTATTGGCCGGATTAATCGAAACAATTTTACGATCTGTTTCGATCTTTTCTCCATTAATGACAAGCGGATAATGCTTGCCGAGCTGAGTATTTACAAAGGCCAGTGATTCTTGAAAGGCTGTTTTATTCTTTGCTTCCTTAAAATCAGTGAATGGTTCGTGCGCATATGAAACGGTCATATGTAATCCCCCTCGTTATGTAATATGTCTTCCTACGAAATATAAAAGCAAGATTCGTACCAATATTTCGTCTTTTCACAAAAAAACTTGTAGAATCGCAGAGAACTTTGTCAGAAATCTAAACATTTTTCCTTTTATGAATATAACGTGCAAAATCACTTTGCGATTTTCATGCCATACGCAAACAAAAACGCAAAATAATTTTGCAGAAGAAAGGGGGATTATCCCCCCTAAACCCATCCGCGGAATTGAGACGCCTCTGCAGATTTTCTGATGCCCGTCATGTAAGCCGCCAAGCGCATATCGACTTTGTGTGCGGCCGCGGTCTGATAAATCGTTTCAAATGAATTGACCATCACGTTTCTCAGCTTTTCAGCAACCTCTTCTTCTGCCCAATAATATCCTTGGTTGTTTTGAACCCATTCAAAGTAAGAAACCGTTACGCCGCCTGCACTCGCCAGTATATCCGGCACCAGGAGTACGCCTTTTTCATTCAAAATCTTTGTCGCGTCGATTGTCGTCGGCCCGTTAGCCGCTTCGACCACAATTGAGGCCTTAATGTTATGGGCGTTTTTGGCTGTGATTTGATTTGAAATAGCCGCCGGCACTAAAATATCGCATTCTTGTTCGAGCAGCTCTTCATTTGTGATGACATCTGTAAATAAATTGGTGACCATTCCGAAACTGTCCCGCTTATCGAGCAAATAAGGAATATCGAGGCCATCCGGGTTGTACAGCCCGCCGTGGGCATCCGAAATCCCGATAACCTTGGCGCCGGCATCATGCATAAATTTAGCCAGAAAACTGCCGGCGTTCCCAAAGCCCTGTATGATGATGCGCGCGTTTTGCAGCTTGATTCCTTTTTTCTTAACCGCTTCTTCTATACAAATGGTTACGCCTTGAGCGGTTGCTGTTTCCCGGCCCTGTGAGCCGCCTAAAACGAGCGGTTTTCCTGTGATAAAACCCGGGGAATCGAATTCCCGAAGCCGGCTGTATTCGTCCATCATCCACGCCATAATTTGCGAATTGGTATATACATCGGGAGCGGGAATATCCTTTGTCGGGCCGACTAACTGGCTGATGGCGCGGACATACCCCCGGCTCAGCCGTTCCAATTCTCCAAATGACATCGTCCGCGGATCACAAATAATGCCGCCCTTTCCGCCGCCGTACGGCAAATTCGCGATCCCGCATTTGAGCGTCATCCAAATCGATAACGCCTTTACTTCCTCTTCATTCACCTCGGGATGAAAACGCACGCCCCCTTTTGTCGGGCCGACCGCGTCATTGTGCTGTGAACGATAGCCTGTAAACACTTTCACACTGCCGTTATCCATTTTCACCGGAATTCGTACAGTGAGCATTCTCATCGGCTCTTTCATTAACTCATACATTCCGCTCGGATAGCCCAATTTCCGCAGGGCTTCCTTTATGATCGCTTGCGTAGACAGAAATAAATTGAGAGCTTCTTTTTCTTCATCCTTTGTGATTTGTTTTTCTGACATGTTTTTTCACCTCATCATATTTTTATCTTCAGAAAAATGTAAGCGCTTTTAAAATACTGCAATAGATCAATTCCTTTCTTGATTGGGTTCACCCTTATCTACATGCAAGATTCGTACCAGTTTTTTAACCATACAAAAAAAAGAGGCTGATATCACACCAGCCCCTGATCATTTCTATTGATATTAACGAGGGTCGATAACCAGCTGTGTTTCAGCATAAAAACTGCCGATTCCGAGACCGTTTACCACATCCCCTTTAATCGTGTATGTGCCTGCACGCGGAAGCGTTTTGCGCACCATGACAAGATCGAATTCAGACGCCCCTAACAAATCAAGAGTAAGCGGGAGCCTGACCGTTTTTCCATCGTTTAAAATCTGTGTTTCTTTCAGTGTTCTTCCATTCACAGAATCTCTTGTTGTCGCGTGGAATCCGTCAGGAAATTGAAACTCGACTGCCCCCAGAGAAAGCACTGCGTTTGGTTTATAAGTCACTTCAATATCTGAAGTCGTCCATTCTTTTGTACTGTTTACGGTTTTTGCCTCAATTGATGCAGACTGTGCATGCGCTTGGCCTGAAGGAAGCAAGATTGATAGCAGGACAGCTGAACTGATGAAAAATGAAGATACGAATGAATTTCTTTTTAACATGACATTTCCTCCTCAAATCACGGTTGGAATTTGGCCAGAGCGTCCTCTGCAGAAAAAGCGTTTTACCGTAACTCGCGAATTACCATTTCTTTTTCTTAAAAGTTAATCTATCACCATTTTCCATGGAAGTAAATGTTTTTTAAGGAATATTAACACTTGGAATGATGTAATAAATTCATCCTATTTACACAAGATTCTAATAGACTGTTTCTGATCCGTATCTAGTAAAATATGCGCCTGTTACCCCTGTCTTTTGTCCTGATATCAAAACAGGACAAAAAAAGTCGAAGATGCCTCATGATCTTCGATGGATAACTGCTCTATGATTTATTTAAATTCGGTATTCCAGTTAAAACCGATTGTCTCATCATTCCATGGGATTCTTTTTTCATCGGGCTGATCAGGGTTATACGAGGTTGTCGTAAAATAGATAATTGTCAGCGGCGTTTCGCCCAGCACTCTGTATCCGTGAGCGACGCCTTTTGGAATCAATAACAGCATCGGGTTGTCTTCTCCCATATAATAGACATCGGTTTCTCCCTTTGTTTCTGAATCCTCCCGCAGGTCGTAAAGGACGACCTGAGCGTGGCCGGTCGGGAAAAACCAGAGATCATCCTGCTTCTCGTGATAATGAAACGCTTTAATCACACCCGGATAGCTTTTGGACCAAGACGCCTGCCCAAAATGCTCAAGAAGGTTCTCATCATCGCGAACCAGTTCGGCAAAAAAACCTCTGTCATCACAATGCTTTGTCAGTTTCTTAACCTTGACTCCTTCAATCACGCGCACTGCTCCTTTCCTGCAAAAATTCCCGTAAAGCTTCCCGCCAATGGCGCGGGCGTATGCCGGCTTCTTCAATGGCCCGGTGGCTCAGCACAGAGTAAGCCGGCCGGGGTGTCGGATTCCCGTATTCCTCTGTCGTCACGGGCGTAATCGTTGTGTTCAGCCCGCTTTCTTCCATAATGGCCTTTGCGAACTCATACCAGCTGCATATGCCTGAATTGCTGACATGGTAGATGCCCGGCGGATGACTGAACAGCTTGATGACCGCTTCCGCCAAATCCTTCGTATAGGTCGGCGAGCCGATTTGATCGTTCACAACCCGCAGCTCTTGTTTTGTTTCTGCGAGCTTCAGCATCGTATGAACAAAATTGCTGCCGCTTTGTCCATACACCCACGATGTTCTGATGATCGTGCTGTCGGTTCTTGCTAACTGGATCAGCTCTTCTCCGAGTTTTTTGCTTTTACCGTAGATGGTGTTCGGGTCAAGGTGGCCGTCTTCCCTGTATGGCTGGGTCCCCTTCCCGTCAAATACATAATCCGTGCTGATATGAACATATTGCGCTCCGATGCGGGATGACTCCAGGGCAGTGTAATAAGCGCCAACTCCGTTGATCAAGTATGCTTTATCCAGCTCCGTCTCGCATTTGTCCACGGACGTAAACGCGGCGGTATTGACCACGATATCCGGCTGATAATGCCCGAACGAATGCCGTACAGAACGCTGATCGGCGATGTTCATCATCTGCTTTGTTAACGCAATGACCTCATATCCGGCTTGCTTCAGCTGGCGGCACAGCTCCAAGCCAAGCTGTCCGCCCGCGCCGGTTACCAATACCTTTGTCAATCGAATCACCTTCTCATCGGTCATTGTCTGTATACCAGCGAATCGTGCGCGCAATGCCTTCTTCAAACGGCACTTCCTGCCGCCAGCCAAGCTCATTTTTCAGCTTTGACGCATTGATCGCGTAGCGCCGGTCATGCCCTTTTCGGTCTTCGACGTGAGCAAACAATTCCTCACAGCCCAAATGTTTCATGATGATACTCGCCAGCTCTTTATTCGTGCGTTCATTTCCGCCGCCGATATTATACACCTCACCGTCGGTTCCTTTTTCTAAAATAAGCTTGATGGCGCGGCAATGGTCTTCTGCAAAAAGCCAATCTCTGATCTGAAGCCCGTCACCGTAGAGCGGAACCGGCAAGCCTTGTTTTGCATGGCGGATAATCGTTGGGATCATTTTTTCACTATGCTGATATGGGCCGTAATTGTTGCTGCAGCGTGTAATAATAGCCGGCAGTTTGTGTGTTTTCACATACGATAGAACAAGAAGGTCAGAGCTCGCTTTGCTCGCGGAATAAGGGTTGTTAGGAGAAAGCGGCGTTGTTTCCGTAAATGCGGGATCATTCGCTTCTAAATCCCCGTACACCTCGTCTGTTGAAATATGAATCAGCTTTTTGGCTTTTCCTTGTAAGACTGCCTCAGCCAGACGGTATGTGCCCATGACATTCGTTGTGATAAACGGCTCTGCTTGGGAGATGCTTCTGTCTACATGCGATTCCGCGGCGAAATGAATCACGGCGTCATAGGTCTCGTCAAACGCCCGGTCGATATCCTCCTGAATGCTGATATCCCCTTTTACAAACCGAAACCGGCTGTTTCCCTTTAGTTTTTCGATTTCCTGCGGGTGGCTGGCATACGTTAATTTATCTAGAACGGTAATGCGCGCATCCGTTTCCTTCAGCATGAGCTTTGTAAACGTGAGCCCTATGAATCCGGCCCCGCCTGTAATGAAATATGATTTTGTCATAGCTATTCGTCCTGTCCTTTCTGTAAAGCCTGATGTACCAGCCGGGAGGCGAGATAAAGCGATTCGTGTGTTCCTGCATCGACCCACCAGCCCGATAACACATCATACGTAAGCTTGCTGTTTTCAATGTATAAATTATTTACATCAGTGATTTCCAGCTCGCCGCGCTTGGATGGTGATATTTGTTCAATATACGAAAACACCTCTGCATCATACATGTAAATGCCGGTTACACAAAGGTTGGTCGGCGGATGTGCAGGTTTTTCAATAATGGATCGAATGTGTTTGTTTTTCTCATCAATCTCAGCAATCCCAAAACGTTCTGGATCATCCACTTCTTTCAGAAGCACTTTCGCCCCTTTTCCCTGCTGTTGAAATCGCTCCGTATAAGGCTGTAATGAATCTTCGAATATATTATCACCTAATAATAAAATGAAAGGCTCCTTTCCGGTAAAGCGTTTTGCATATGATAACCCATCTGAAATTCCCGATGCAGCGGGCTGCACTTGATAAGTGACGGAGACGCCAAGCTCCTCCCCGCTTCCCAGCAGCTTATAAAACTGCGGCATGTGCTCTTTTTGGCTGATGAGTAAAATCTCTTTAATTCCGGCTTCCTCAAGCTTCATTATCGACCAGTAAATCATCGGATAAGGGCCTACAGGAAGCAAATGCTTGTTGACGGCTTTGGTTAAGGGCATAAGGCGTGAGCCGTTTCCTCCGGCTAAAATGACACCTTTCACATTAACACTTCCTTACGTGCATTTTTATATCTTATCATCAAGCAAATCATAAAGAATGGCTGATACCCGTTTCATTCCTTTTCCATCTACGAGCGGCCTTCCTCCCTCGTGCAGAGAAAGACGGAGAGGATAGCTGCTGAATATTTGAGACATATGATAAGCAAGCTTTTCGACGGATACATTCTCTCCCAGGCCGAGATCAAGAACGGCGCCATGTTCCGCAAATTTTGCAGCGGTTGCGGTTTGATGGGCAATCTGAGAAAGCACGAGGCACGGCACGCCGATACAGATCGCTTCATAAAGCGAGATGCCGCCGGCGACAATGGCTGCATCTGCTTGTTTCATAAACACAGCCATGTCATTTGTCTGCTCGATTAGTGCGTATTGGGGTTTGTTTTGAATCAATTTACGGACCGCCTCTTGATGCGGTGAAGCGCTGCCCATGATAAAAATCATTTTCTTGTCTTTCCTGTCCGGGAGCTGACCGGCCGCTGCTATCACTTTAAAAACAAGCCGCTTTGGATCGCTTCCTCCTAATGCAACAAGGATATTGCGGCAGTCTTCCTTAAGTGCGTAATCAGCTCTTGCGGCTTGAAAGGCAGGGTGGAGAATAAGATAATCCGGGCCTTCATAGACACGGGCGTTTCCCTGATCGTAAACCTTGCTTCTGACATCGCCGTAAATTCCGTTAATGACCGCATCACTTTGCCCTATCGCTTTCTCATTTTTTTCTTCGAACAGAACGATTTTGGCATCTGTGCCTGCTTTTATTTTTGTTAATAAATCGACAGGTGCACCAAGGATATCGAATAAAAGCAGATCGAGCTTTTTATCGTTTATGTCCCGGAGAATACATTCATTTTGCTGAAGCTCCGGTTTTACGATGACCTGCCAGTACTCTTCTTGAAGAAATTGTTCAGACTCGTCATTTGTGTAAAACGTAATGGAACAGCGGTGTTTGAGTTCTTCCGCAAGCCTTTTCATTCGAACGACGTGCCCCATTCCTTTCTCGAACCCGCCGTCTGCGAATATCCCGATATGCATGCTACTCAACCTCTTTTTGCTTTGTCATACCGTTCATCGCCGCCAGATCAGGGTGCTGGTTCAGCAGGCTGATTAACTCTGCAGCCGAGACATCAGGGCGCTCGCCTGCTTTTTGATAGAGGGCTGAGACCAATTGATAATCTTCCTCCGTATCGACGGTCAGCCGATATTGAGGAGCGCAGAGCTGTTCCGGAGCCTCTAAAAACTGCAAACGGTAAAGATGGGGATGTTTCCGGACATACAAGGTGACATGCTCTTGGTATTTATCCTCCAGCATTTTGATGCCGCTGATATCGAGCAAAAGTTTGGCGCTCACCGCTTCACCGCAAATGCCTAACGGCGTGTTCAGGATATACGTATAATCCGCACCTTGATCAAGATGAGCCGAAATCATCATATCGAGCAACTCTGGATCGACAAACGGATTATCCCCCGTTAAGCGGATGACGACTTCCGGTTTCGCAGCCTTTATGACTCGCGCAAATCTGTCGAGAACCCGTTCCTCACTGCCGCGGAAAACGCGAATGCCGTTCTTGATGCAGTGTGCCTCTAATACATCGTCGGCTTTTTTGTCAGATGTAGCGATGACAAGATTATCGCGCTCCTTTTGATAGAACGCGCTTTGCCGTACGCGCTGCACGAGAATATCGAGTAAATGCTCCGAGCCAAGCGGACGCAGTACTTTTCCAGGAAGGCGTTCCGATCCCATTCTCGCCTGCACGATAAAAAGTATGTCATCCATGGGACGGGCTGTCCTTCGTTAAAATATCTTCCCATGTAATGCCTGTGTCTGCCGGGATGTCCCTTACCGCACGAACGCCGCCGGTCAATAGCTCAAAAAATCTCGGGTGCAGCCCCTGAGGCTTTTGTCCGGGGCGGAGCACGGCAATATTGTCTTCACTGAAGGCATCCCCTTTTTGAATCGGAGCCGTTGTGAAAATTCCCCTATATGCAAATTTTCTGATTTCACCCTCAATGGCAGTTGTTGTTTTGTATGAACTGCCCAGCAGCTTTTCAGAAACTGGCTTCCTGATGCCTAGTTTCAGCTCGGCTTCCGTTTCCCTGATGGCCTTGACCATTTCCTTTAATTCATCCGGATTTAATGCAAATGAATGATCAGCCCCCGGCAGGTTTTTATCGATAGTAAAATGCTTTTCTATCAGTCTGGCGCCGAGCCGGACCGCGGCACATGGCGCTTCTGTCGGGTGCTCGCTATGATCCGAAAAACCGATGGGCGCATCCGGAAAAGCGGCGGCAAGCATCGGGATCACACTGAGGTTGCTGTATTCAGGCGGTGCAGGGTATTTCGCCACACAATGCATAATGGCAATTTCGTGGTTGCCCTCTGCTCTGATGGTGCGCCAAGCCTCATGAATATCAGCAATTTCCGCTCCGGCTGTCGAAAAAATCATCGGCCTGTTCATGCGGGCGACGTACTTGAGCAGCGGGAGATGGTTAATTTCATAGGATGCGATTTTAAAAGCACTTGGAGAAGTAGAAAGCAGCAGATCAGCTGATCCTTCATCACACACCGTGCTTAAAAAAATTACCTGTTTCTTGCGACAGTAGTCCAAAAGCGGATCAATCCACTCCGCGGGCAATTCCATGGACTGAACGAGAGAAAAAATTGATACATCATTGCCCGCAGCCGTTTTGTATAATCCAGGATCTTTCTGATACATCTTATCAGCCTGGAACATTTGAAATTTAACGGCATCTGCACCCGCTTCCGCCGCGGCATCAATCAGTGCAAAGGCCTGATCCAATTTCCCGTCATGATTAATTCCTGCCTCGGCAATGATAAAAACGGGAGCATCTTTGCCGACAGTTTTGTTTGCGATCTGAAAACCCGCCATTATTTCGCCTCCTTGCCCGGCCAAATGTGGTAATAGTAATATGATTGAACAGCGGTGAAGCCCATTCTTTCATATAGGCGGATCGCTCTGACATTATGAAGCTGCGTCCCCGCTGTTACCGTTTTATGCTTCAGCGTCTCCGGTTGTTCTATGAGATGCGCCAATAAATGAAACGCGATACGCTTGCCTTCATACCCCGGCTTCACAGCCATCAAATCAAGCACATACTCATCACCTTTTGATAAACCTTGCAGGTAGCCGATTATTTCCCCATTATATTTAGCGGCAATATTGATATCCGCTCTCCCCATCAGATTGTTTCGTGTCCACTCTTGAAAGATTTTGTTCGCCGCCTCACGGCTGAGATAAGGATCGTGAAAATATCTGCTTTTCGTAAATGCGTCGCTGGCTAACCGGCAAATCTCTTCGGTGTCTCCAGGCTCAGGCTGAACCAGTTCAAAAAATGGCGGCGTTTTTTCAAATATAGACGGGGTCTTCGCCAGTTTAAGCAAACTGCCGACAAAATAAGAGGAAGGCTGCTGCTGAATGACATGTACTGCCCCGATATCCTCTGCCGGTACACGCACAAACACAAAATCCGTTTCATCCGTTTGCCGAACAGAATAAAAGGCCTGAAATAGCCGTTTCAGCTGTCCTGTGCTGTTGGCCGCGAGAAGCTTTACGTTCATGACTTTTTTCTGAAGCATTTTGCTTTCCCAAAGGGCGTCTTCATACAGCATCACGCCTTGAAGCTGGCTGTTTTCAAATAGGCCGAGCGAAAATTGATACGACCCGTCAAGTGTCATCTGTTTGCTTTGGAGAAATTCCATAATCGCCTCTTTGGAAACATTCTCTTTTATCGTATACACCTAACCAGCCCCTTTTGCGATGTCCCGCACGGCCTCTATCACGTCGTTGACATCTTCGTCAGACATTGATGGATACAGCGGGAGTGACAGGGTGCGTTTGTAATACTTCATGGCGAGCGGGTAGTCTGTTTCCTCAAATCCGAATTCCTTTTGATAATACGGATGAATATGCACTGGGATAAAATGAACACTGGTCCCGATATTGTATTCATCCTTTAGAGCCGTAATCATTTCATCCCGAGTGACGCCGGCCTGTTTTTCATCAACTTGCAGAACATATAAATGCCAGGCGTGCCGTCCTTCGTTGTGAACAAACGGCGTGATCAGCCCCGGGATTTGCTGAAAAGCGGCTTGATACTGACCTGCAATCTCTTCTCTCCGTTTTTGCATATCATCCAGCCGTTTCAGCTGATGAAGCCCCAGCGCCGCCTGCAGATCAAACATGTTCATTTTGTAGCCGGGCGACTCGACCTCATAGTACCAGCTGCCATTTGAAGAATAACGGTTCCACGCGCCTTTGCTCATGCCGTGAAGGCTCAGAACCCTGATTTTATCGGCAAGCTCCACATCATCCGTCGTCAGCATGCCGCCTTCCCCTGTCGCCAGGTTTTTGGTCGCGTAGAAGCTGAATGCTGTCGCATCCCCGATGGAGCCGATCATTCTCTGCTTATAAGTGGTGTATACTGCGTGCGCCGCATCCTCGAGCACAAATAGACCGTGCGTTTGGGCAATGGCTAAAATTGCGTCCATGTCACAGGACTGCCCCCCAAAGTGGACGGGTACAACGGCTTTCGTCCGCGGTGTGACCGCCGTCTCAAGCTTTTTCGGATCAATGTTAAGCGTCTTTTCATCTATATCCGCAAACACCGGCGTTGCTCCGGTATGAATAATCGTATTGGCGGTTGAGCTGAACGTCAGTGGAGAGGTTATGACTTCATCACCCGGTCCGACCCCCTTTGCTTTTAAAGCCAAAAATAAAGCAGCGGTACATGAATTCAGCGCCACGGCGTGCTTAGCTCCGACAAACGCGGCAAACTCCTTTTCAAACTGCTGAACCTTCGGGCCTTTGGAAAGCCATCCGGATTCAAGCGTTTCTGTGACCTCCTGAATTTCTTCCTTTCCGATCAGCGGCAAGGAATAAGGAAGAAAATGATTTCTCTTTTGCACCATTTCTTTGCGCTCCTATCGTTTTATTCAGAATGATCCCGCCTGTAATCAACCCCTGTTTTTGCTTTCAGTTCCGAAAACAAGGCGAGCGTCGACTCAGTAACCGGGTAATTAGAAGCCGTAAATGACAGACGCGCCGCTTCTGCCTTCTGATACATGGCGGGATTTTGAAGAACCTCAATCAGGGTGCGCGCTAATTCCTCCGGTTTTTCAAATATAAAATCGCCAAGAGACTCGTAATACGGATACGTGCGGTTTCCGGTCGATTTCCCGATCAGTGCGGGCTTTTGAAACAGCATGGCCTCAAGGCCCACCGTTGAGGTTTGTGTCACAGCGGCGTCAGCATACGCCAGAATATCGTACAGATCCATCTCTTTTTTGATGACTCTGCATGCTTTATGTTTTTTTGCCGCCGCATGATACAGATCCAGCTTGTTTTTTCCGATTTCCCATGGGTGAGGTTTAATGATGATTTGCAGCTGTTTTTGCGTGGTAAGCTCCGCTAACACACTTGAATAAAATTCCTCGGAAAAGGGCTGTGTCGCGATCAAAACGATTTTTTTAGACGGGTGAAAGGCCAGCTTTCGATAAAATACTGACATGTCCATAGGTGTCCTGTTAAAGATTTCGTCAAAGCGGGGATGTCCCGTTATGAGAATCTGTTCTGGTTTGCAGCCTTTTTGCTGATACCAACCAGCTTCATATGCGCCAAAAACAGCCTGATAGGTTGTAAAAACGGGCAAGAAGGCTTCATCACCCATCAGCGCTCCATGCTGAAGGCAGACGCTCACGGCCCCTCTCCTTTCGCACATAAGAGCGAGCACCCTGCTGTAAATGTCTTCTGTCGTTCCTACAACAACGGCAGAAATGTTCTCTTTCTTGAATAAAGCATCTACTGTGTCAATGGCTTCCATGAACAAAGGAATATCCTTGAAAAGCCGTTCACGAAATGCTTGATCACCGAATGCCGGGTGGTCATCATAAGCCGAAAGAATCGAAAAAGCCTTTTCAAGATACGGCTTCGGATCGCCTTTTTCACATGAAGCAGCCACTTCAGGCTTGCTGATCACAGGCAAATCGCAATAATTCGGCATACTCCATCTTGCCAAAACAGCTGTTTTCTCAGGATCAAATTGGTAGTAATTAGCGTTTACAAAACGAAGGTGATCAAAATGCAAGATCACTTTTCCCTTAACAGGCGCGTCATTTGTTTTGGCAATGCTCTGTTTTTTCTCTTCAAAAAACGTCTGAATCTGGCCTTCATCGATATGCTGATCCGCAGGCCCGAATAATTCCGGTTCTTCTTCCATCATCACTCTCAGCTCAGGGCTGATGTATTGGTAAAAATTACTGATAAGCCCGAGCGGAATCCCCTTGTAGCGAAGCCTGTCAAAAAGCTCCGCATACTTCCGGTACAACACCCAATAATTGCTTAAATAGGCCGACAAACTCTCACCCCATTCCAAGCTTTTTTAATGATTCACGCAGTTCGCGGCAGTTGCGCTGCGGAGGAAGATTCCGAACGAACTCGTTTTTTTCTGACTCAAACAGCTGAAAATGAATGGATTGGTCTGTAATATAGTTCAGATCAAGCTCCTCGGCCAGCGGGTAAAACGGATAAAAATGATTGACTCTCCAAAAGAACCGGGCATCACCGATCCGATAAAACGCCGGGCTTTCATCCCAATAAGAGCCAAACGCCTCCTTCACCTTCTCAAGCACCGAATACCTGTGCATCACCGAGCAATGGTCAATTGCGCACGGAGCGTTCCACGTTACTTGACTGGCGGGCCTGACAGTTTCTTTTATAATGTCTCGATTCTGGTTTAAATGATAGGTTTTCGAGCTTGAGTAGATCACAGCCTTTTCCGGGTGATCATCGAGTTCACGCACCATCTTTAACAGCCGATCCGGCATATAGATGTTGTCATCCGTTGCATAGGTGATATATTCACCCTCTGCCATCTCAATCGCTTGATTGATCAGGGCCGCGTATCTCGTTTTTTCCGTTCTTTCCTTCACTCCAGATACATCGCTTTGATAGAAATGCACACGGTTATCATTCAAAAAGGGACGGATTTCATCCAGCGTCTCTTCATTTGAGTTGTCATCCATAATAAACAATTCAAAATCAGAAAAAGTTTGTGAGAGTATGCTTGAAATGGACTTTGCCACATAATCGCTTTTGTTATAGCTCGTCATAATCACTGAAACTTTCGGCAAATCCTACACCTCCTTCTTGAATTTTCACACCTGAAACTAACGTTATCTTATGTTGCTTAAGCGCAAGTTGCGCTAGGAATACAGACTAATATGCGAAAAGATTGTGTACGTCCATTGAAAAAACAGTGATCGGCCAGAGAAATCGGCACGCTCACTGTTCTTTTTTTCAGCATATTCCAAGCTTTGGCCTCATAAGGTGAAAGAGATAAAAATCGCAATAGCGACTAAGATCGTTTGTCATCGGAGGTGAGTCATCTCGGATCGTTTATTTATACATCCGGAACATGTTCTGAATGGTTTTCATAAAAAGGAGGAACGATATGAAACCGAAAAAAAATCAATATCAGCAAATGCAGGGATATGATATGCAGGGGTATTCGCCTCAATTCGGCCCAAATCCGTACCCGCAGCCGCAAGGGCAAGGCCCGCAAATGCAAGGCCCACAAATGCAGACTATGGGACAAATGCAGCAAATGCCCATGCAGCAGGGGCAGCAAGGCTTCGGATTCCCCACTCAGCAGCAAGGCCAGGGCGGCGGGTTTCAAATTCCATCGGGGCCGACGCCATCGGGCGGCCAAAACATTCCCGGCATGCTGCCTGTCGAGGAATCATATATCGAAAATATACTGCGCCTGAACAGGGGAAAAACAGCTACCATCTATATGACATTTGAAAACAGCAAAGAGTGGGGATCAAAGATTTTTCGCGGCGTCATCGAGGCTGCGGGCCGGGATCACATTATTATCAGTGATCCAAAGACAGGAACCCGCTATCTTCTGCTGACGATCTATCTTGATTACGTTACCTTTGATGAAGAAATTGCATATACGTACCCATACTCGATGTCATCCTATTCGCCAAGATAAAGAAATAAAGCCAATCTCTCATATCATGAGGATTGGCTTTTTTATTTATAGATATTTGACGGCTGCGACAACGATCATGATCCAAGAAATAATGAACGCCACACCGCCGAGCGGCGTGATTGCCCCGAGAATGGAAATTTGCGTCACGCTGAGGATGTATAAGCTTCCGGAAAACAGCACAATCCCCGCAAACATCAGCCAGCCGGCTGTTGTGACGCTGCCGATGCCAGACAGTTTATCCGCAAGAAACGCGACAACAAAAAGCCCCAGCGCGTGATACATATGATACTGCACGCCTGTGTGCCAAACCTGAAGATATTTATCAGGAATTTTCCCTTCTAATCCGTGTGCGCCAAATGCCCCGAGGCCCACGGCAAGCATGGCATTAATAGCGCCTAATATGATAAATACTTTCATCTATTCTCTCCCGCCTTTTCGTTAAACTCATATCAATTATCATATCGCACCTGTATGAAAATTCAATGTTTGTTCTCTGATGACACGAGATTGTCGGATTTTCTCCTGCGCCAAAGCTGAAACTGATCCATCGCTATTGCAGCAAGCGTCCCTAAGACAAGCCCGTTGCTTAACAGAGAAATAAACACCGGATGCATATCCTTTAATGCACTTTCTGGCACAAACATAATGCCGACACCTGTAAGCAGTGAAATGCCGATCACAGCCCGCACTCTTTTCAGCTCTGATTTCTCATAGGAATCAAATTCAGTAAACGCCAAACCAACCATTGCCGAGAACACAACAAAGTTTACCGCGAATCCAACGGGTGACGGCAGACTCGCAAACGCATTCATAAAAAACGGAATCACGCTGATGAAAACGACCAGCATACTGCCGAGGACAAACGGCTTTTTAGAAGGCATCTTTGTCGTTTCAATAAAACCCGCGGCTCCCGAAATCGGAACCGGTGCAATGGCTCCAGACAAACCGCTCAGCAAATGGCTGAATGCAGCCGCAAAACCGGCAGGGCGCTCATGACGCTTTCCATCTGTCTGTTTGCCGAATTTTTTCACCGCAATGTCCACAACCTTCATACTTGCCAGCATGTTAACGATCAGCAGGATCGTAATAAAAACCGAGGTGATGGCTAGGCCGCTGTTAAATAACGGAGCACCGAACGGAAACAGAGACGGCAGCTGAAACAGCCGATCCGGCATTTCGATCGGTTTCGCAACGCCCGCAGCCGCAAACAGCACCCATCCGCCGAAAAGGGCCAATAAAATAGAATATTGCCTTAAAAAAACGATATTAGAATTTGACATGATAAAAGCTGCGGCGACGACAACCAGCGCGAGGACAAATACAAGACCGTCCACGCTGTCTTTTAAATAGCCGATGCCGAGAAGCCCTTTTATTATCGGCTGGCTCAGCTGCATGACGAGCAGCAGCAAATAGACCCCTGTCACAACTGGAGTAAACAAGGCAGCAAGCCGATCAATGACCTTGAAGACACTTAACAAAAAGAAACATACAGCGCTTACAAGAAGCGCCCCCTGCAAGCCGCGCAATGTTTCGCCATATGTCGCAAACACCGTTCCGGTCAGGCCGCCGTAGATCGTGTACACTCCCCACCACAAGCCGGCAGGGCTTTCATTTATAGGCAGTTGGTGTCCTTTCAAACACTGAATAACTGCGGCAATTCCCAATACAAAAAAAGTGCTTTGAATCAGCCGTGCAGAATCTGAATGATCCAGATGAAACGACTGGGCAACCGCCACCGGAACAACAATCGCCGCCGCAATCATAAACGCTGTCCATTGCAGAGCGCCAAGAACCAATTTCACGTAAGCTCAACCTTTCTGATTAAAAATCAAATAAAGACTCTCCGTTTCCATCCTCTTCCTGCTTATCTTTTTCCTGCTTCCGATATTTGTTTAATCCCGCGCTGCCCATCATTTTTTCCATCAGCAGCTGGTCTGTCGAAGGCGGCGCCGAAGGACTTGCCGTGACACTCGGCTGAATGCGCGGCGCGCTCCCCGTCTCCGGCTGATCCAGCACGACGTCGCACAAAGAACGGACGACCGCCACGTGACGCTTCAGCTCCTCATCACCTTCAGCCGTCTTTGCTTTCTTCAATTCCTCTTCCATCTTCTGAATCAAAGCGGATATATGAATGTTCATGAAAAATCCTCCAAAAATAAAATGTAGTCTCCCTGCATTTTATCAAATTCCCGCCGCAAACGCAGACAAGAGTTTGTTATTTTTTCTGACAAGCGCCTCGCATTTGACAAGCAGAAGACAATTTTCACATAATGAATCACCATGACCCGCAGGAAGGAGAGAGAATATGAACAGTATCCCCTCGATTGTCAGCAGCCATCAAGCATTTTTCGCGGCAGGGCATACAAAATCAATTGACTCAAGACTGGACGTCTTAAAGAAATTGAAACACACCATCAAAGCGTATGAAGCAGACATCACAGCCGCTCTCTATCAGGATCTTCACAAATCTGAACAAGAAGCATACTCAACGGAAATCGGCATCGTTCTGGAGGAAATCAGCTTTGTGATGAAACGGCTGAAAAAATGGGCCAAGCCGAAAAGAGTCAAAACGCCATTGACCCATATCGGTTCCAAAAGTGTCATTATCCCCGAGCCGTATGGCACCGTCTTGGTGATTGCGCCATGGAACTATCCTTTGCAGCTGGCGCTTTCTCCATTGATCGGAGCCATTGCGGCCGGAAACACGGTCGTTCTCAAACCCTCAGAATATACGCCAGCTGTTTCGGCTGTTCTTTCCGATCTCATCCGCGACGTTTTTCCGGATCATTATGTCGCTTTGGCGGAAGGCGGGCCGGACATCAGCACAGCTTTATTACAGCAGCCGTTCGACTACATATTTTTTACGGGAAGCGTCGCCATAGGAAAAGTTGTCATGGAAGCGGCGGCCAAACAATTAATTCCTGTCACCTTAGAGCTCGGAGGCAAAAGCCCCTGCATCGTGCATAAGGATGCTGACATCAAGCTTGCCGCCAAACGCATCGTCTTCGGGAAATTTACGAATGCGGGCCAAACCTGCATCGCACCGGATTATTTGCTCGTTCACGAAGACATCAAGACAGTGCTTGCGGAAGAAATGAAGCGTGTCATTGGCGAGTTTTACGGACCGCAGCCCGAACTGAATCCGGCTTATGGCAAGATCGTCAGTGAACGCCACTATCAGCGGCTGCTGAGCTTTCTGAAAGACGGTGTCGCGCTAAGCGGCGGCCAAGCCGATCACAGGCACCACAAAATAGCGCCGACCATCCTCGATCAAGTCACAGATGATTCCCCTGTGATGCAAGAGGAAATTTTCGGGCCCATTCTTCCGCTGTTTACATATCGCGGCATCGATGAAGTCATTGAGAAAATCAAGTCGCGTCCCAAACCGCTCGCCCTGTATGTGTTTACGGCAAACCAAACAATTGAACGAGAGGTATTAGAAAACCTGTCGTTTGGCGGCGGCTGTGTCAACGATACGTTAATGCATGCCGCGACACCGTATTTGCCATTTGGCGGCGTGGGAGAAAGCGGAATCGGCAGCTATCACGGATTTGACAGCTTTAATACATTTACGCATAAAAAAAGCGTCGTCAAGCAAACGAACCGCTTCGACTTCGCTTTCCGTTATCCATCCTCCAAAAACGGCTTGCGTTTGATTCGAAAAATCCTCAAATAAAAAAGCGCAGGCCATCTGCGCTTTTTATAAATCCTTTATACACCAATCAATCGGAGCCTTCCCCATTTTCTCCAAGAAGGCATTTGCCCGTGAAAATGGCCTGCTGCCAAAAAATCCGTTTCTTGCTGAGAACGGGCTGGGATGCGTCGATTCAATAATAAAATGCTTGGACGTATCGATCCGTTCTTTTTTCATTTGGGCATGCCGGCCCCACAATATAAAGATGATCGGCCGCTCTCTTTCATTCAGCACGTCAATCATCCGGTCAGTCAGCCGCTCCCAGCCTTTTCCCTTATGGGAATTCGCCTGTCCGCGCCGCACCGTAAGCACGGTATTCAGCAAAAGAACTCCCTGCTTCGCCCAGCTGACGAGCGACCCGTGATTCGGTATGCTGCAGCCGATATCATCCTGAAGCTCGAGAAAAATATTTTTCAATGAAGGCGGCTGCTTCACGCCCGGCTTTACGGAGAAGCTTAAGCCTTGCGCCTGTCCAGGCCCGTGATACGGATCTTGGCCGAGAATGACCACCTTGACATCATCGTACGGCGTATAGTGCAGCGCATTAAAGATATCGCGGCTGTCCGGATAGACCGTCTCCTCCATGTATTCCCGCTTCAGCATTTCTCTCAGCTCTTGATAATACGGTTTTTCAAACTCTTCCTTCAGCTGTTCCCACCAGCTGTCCTGTAAAAGCTGTTTCAAGATGCAAACCTCCTTACGAACGATGAAGTCTGGAATAGACAGGTTTGCCATCCCAAACAATCTCACTTTGTGCTTCCCGCCTCTTCATGTCAGGCTCTTCAAGCAGGACGGCAAAGTTTTTCGTCGGCAGTTCCCCTAGTCCGTGCTTCTCGCTTAAACGATCCAAAAATTGCTTCCGCTTGGCGCCAAGGTCTGCGGACTGATTGTCTCCCGCGTCACTGAATGCATATATCACACTGGCACAAGGCACACGCTTGACCCGGTAATCCTTCGCTGCACGCAAGTAAAAATCCCAGTCCCAATAATTATGCACATCAGCATCGAAATACCCGATCTCATCGTGCAGGAAACGTCTGTACATGCTGCCCGACGGCACGTAGGTCGAGAACACTCTCATATCCTCATAATCAGCGGTATACGCAAATAACTTCCGCGAAATCGGATATCTTGTCCCTTCTCTCTCTTCAAACGACACAATTTCGGCATCAGAATGAACGAAATCTGCCGTTTCCATTTCTTTCGCCATTCTTTCCAGATGGCCCGGCGTGAAGAAATCATCATCATCACAAAGCATGATACAGTCGCCTGACACCTCTTTGACACCCGCATTTCTCGCCGCCACATGGCCTGAGTTCTTCTCTAAATCAATCACAACAATCGGCAGCTCCGGATACAGTGCTTTGGCCCGCTCAACCGATTCCCCGGCATCATTGACAATAATGACTTCATACGGCTTCATAGTCTGCTGCGAAATCGACTCCAGCAGCTCGCACAAAGCCGGAATCCGATTATAGGTCACAATTACGATAGAAATCTTCATGATGCTCTCCTTCTCATTTTCATAGTCATGTACTATTAAAACATATATTGGATGGGAGATCAGTGGGAAGATCCTACCGAACTGTGAAATGGAAACTACAGAAACAGCAAAGTGACGCCTACCAGAAGCACCATAATCAGCATCAGATCTGCGCATACACGAACGACATCTTTCAGGCGGACGCCATTCGGCAGGACGAGATGCCACAGCTTCGATTGATAGACCGGCAGCAGCACCAATGCGTAAGAAAGGCACAAAAAAGTGAATGCCGGCGGAACAAAAGCACAGCCTGCATCGTCCCAATCCCTCACAATTTCAGAAACACTCGTTCCATCTGACAAGAACAAACCAATCAGCAAAGCCAGCAGAACAAAGGACCCCAATTGAACATCAAACAGACGCATGCGTTGGTGGCAAGCAATCCAGAGCGCCCAAAACCAGCCAATAGAATAGAAGAATAATAAAAAAATGATTGCACCAGCAGTAAAAACAACATCTGGCAGCCTATCGAGCAAAAAAACAAGCGGTACGGACACAGCCATAATCAAAAGCATGGAGGCACCCACAAACAAAAATACAGCCACATGAATAACAAAACCATATAAACAAGAGCCGAGTCTCATGACAATCCCCCTTATTACATAGAAATTCTATGTATATACCTAAAAAATCAGGCAAGCTGGCGCCTGCCAAAATAACAGCCTATTCGCCCGCACGCCGGAAATAACAGCGTAGCACAAGCACACGCCCCTATAAACCAAGGTGTCAGCAAAGATTGAAACAGTGCAGCAGGAACGAGATCAAACAGAAAAACAAACATAAAAATAACGTTCGGCACCATGGAAATAAGAATCGTATGCAAAACAAGCCGTTCACCCCGTTGCCCGAACTCCCTGACGCCTTGGTACCCAATCAGCACCCAATAGAGAATATAAGCAGCTAAAATCAGCCACATAGAAACAGAAATGCCTTTCCACACTGCATGAACAAAGGGAGATTCTAACCATGCATGCAATGCCGTAATGGTAATACCTGCTGCAAATAAAGCACTATTGCAGAAAAGATGGAATAATAAAAACGTACGGGCGGATACAGGCTGTTCTTTCTGAAAGGAAGACACAATCTCATCCGGTGTGCCAAATTCCCGAAGCAAACATTCCATGGCTTCCGCCTCACTCTTCCCCTCTTGAATGGAGTGAAACAAGTGGTGGTCAATATGGTTTTCGATCTCTTCGATCATCGCTTCACAATCAGAAACCCCTTTAAGCCCGTTTTTCACTTTATATAAATAAGTCTCTTTATCCATTCTGTCCGCCCCGCTTCAGCATTCGGTCCATCATCGCTGAAAACACGCTCCATTCCTTTGTGCGCTCTGCAAGAATCTCTCTGCCGTCTTCTGTAATCCGATAATACTTACGATCCGGCCCTTTCTCCTGCTTCTCCCAATAGGAAGAAATATATCCTTGCCGTTCAAGTTTATGAAGGGAAGGATACAATGTTCCCTCTTTCATCTGCAGTTCATGATCGCTGCGGCTTCCCATCTCTTTTACAAGCTCATAGCCATACATCGGCCTCTCATTCAGGAGCGTTAATACCAATATCACAGTGCTGCCTTTAATCAGCTCACGATTTAACATGACAAAACCCCTACCTAGTTTTCTTATGTAGCATTTTACGAAATCACCCTGATATTGTCAATTGATTCCTATAAACCTTTCATATTGTGATAAGCAGAAAATCTAACTATAATGAGATATAAAACATTGATGGAGGTTCAACACATGTCTATGCATAAAGCACTCACGATTGCCGGCTCCGATTCCAGCGGCGGCGCGGGAATTCAAGCTGATTTAAAAACATTTCAAGAAAACAACGTATACGGGATGACGGCCTTAACGGTGATCGTCGCGATGGACCCAAACAACAGCTGGGACCATCAAGTCTTTCCGATCGATCCTGACACGATTCGCGCCCAGCTCGCAACGATTGTAGACGGCATCGGTGTGGACGCCATGAAAACAGGAATGCTGCCAACCGTTGAAATTATTGAGCTTGCGGCGAAAACAATCAAGGAAAAACAACTGCAAAACGTCGTGATTGATCCGGTTATGGTTTGCAAAGGGGCAAATGAGGTCCTTTATCCAGAGCACGCGCAAGCCCTGCGTGAACAATTGGCACCGCTCGCTACCGTGATTACGCCAAATCTGTTCGAAGCCAGCCAGCTCAGCGGCATGGGTGAGTTAAAAACGATTGAAGACATGAAAGAAGCGGCGAAAAAAATCCACGCCCTCGGTGCTCAATATGTTGTGATTACAGGCGGAGGCAAGCTGAAGCACGAAAAAGCTGTAGACGTTCTGTATGACGGAGAAACAGCGGAAGTCCTTGAAAGCGAAATGATAGATACGCCTTATACACATGGCGCCGGCTGTACGTTCTCCGCAGCAGTGACAGCAGAACTCGCAAAAGGTGCGGAAGTCAAAGAAGCGATTTACGCGGCGAAAGAATTTATTACTGCTGCGATTAAAGAGTCCTTCCCGCTGAATCAGTATGTCGGACCTACGAAGCATTCTGCATTGCGCCTGAATAAGCAATCATAAGCGTAACAGGCTGCCTTATAAAGAGGCAGCCTGTTTTTATGTTCAATCTTACATATTGGGACGCTCTGTCGCATTCCATTTCACATCTTCGTAACCGCCCGCCTCAAAAATGTCTATATCATAAGAGTCTTTGTGCGTTTGATCTGCCGCTTCCATACTTGAAAGTAGTCCTCTTTTGCAACAGAAAAAACTGCCGATCACATCGGCAGCCTGTTTATTTGGTTTTTAAATTGTTCGCAGATGACCTCAAAAATGTTTCTATCGACTGAACAAAAAGCGCATATTCCTTCATTTGTTCATATGCCCTTGAAAGGGTTTCTGCCGCTTCACTATGCGGCGATGTTCCCCGTAGCATTTTTTTCAGCTGAAGAAGCACATCCTTATATTCTTCCCGCTTATCCTCAACATGATCCGCAGCCTTTTCTAAACATTCCGGTGTTATCTTCTGTTCATGTATATTCAAGAAAACAACTCCTTTTACAGAAAAAAATAGTAGGTTATCGTTGAAGAATAGCACAGATGGCACAGATTTCACATAAGAAAATAGGAGGATTTTCTACATAATTGTCCAAATTCCGACTTTCATTTCAGATTTTCCATTTGATCTCGCTGTCACTTCATCATTTCCCGGGAAAGGAAAATATCTCGCACTGAATACCTCTTCCCCATGATTGATAAAGACTTCCACTGATGACGCGTCGATAAACATGTGTACTGTGTGAAGATTGCTGATACGGCAATGTCTCGCTTCTGTTTTTGTATCGTCAAAGCTTGTGCGCGTCAGCGTGATAAGCCCTTCTTCCTTCTGAAAAGAGAATGTGGCAGTGGCGCGGATATCGATTTCAAAACCAGACTCCGTATTAATGTCTTCAATCAAAATCTCAGCTCTTTCAGGATTTTCAACTGGCAGCGTACCAGACGATCCATACATGTTGATTTGAACTTCCTGCCCATTTTTCCGCATCGCTTTCAGCTCAGGAAGCGGCTGCTGAATCAGCTTCTCCCCTGATAGCGTCAGCTGTCTCGGCAGCGTCATGCAGTGAATCCAGTGATAATCTTTCGTCGGATGATAATTCTCATCCTGATCAGGTACAGCCATCCACGCAAACAGTATCCGGCGTCCCTGATCGTCTTCAAGTGTTTGCGGCGCGTAAAAATCAAAGCCTTGATCAAGCTCCGTAAACACAGCATGCATCAGCCCCGTTTTTTCATAATCAAGCCGGCCTACAAAATATCCGGATTGATACACATTTTGATAATGATAGCCGTCCGCTTCAAGTCCTTGGGGCGAGACAATCAGCACTTCGGAGCCTTGAAGAGAAAACAGGTCAGGGCACTCCCACATATACCCGAAACCGTTCAGTCCGTTGAGACCGGCACCTGTTATCGGGCCGAGAAACGCCCATTCTGTCAGGTTATCGGAAGTAAACAAAACAGCTTGGCCTTTCATGTTCTCCGTTTGTGCACCGATCACCATATACCATTTTCCTTCATGCTCCCACACCTTCGGATCGCGAAAATGAGCTGTATAGCCTTCCGGAAGGCGGGCGACAACCCCTTTTTTCTCAAAGGTCAGCCCATCATCCGATACAGCAAGGCACTGATACGTTTCCCGATTCCCATCCTGATCCCTGACATTTCCTGTGTAAAACAGATAGAGCCGGTCATCTTTGACAACAGCGCTGCCCGAGTAGCAGCCGTTTTTATCAAACCAATCACTCGGAGCCAGCGCAATCTCTTCCCGCTTCCAATTCACAAAATCGCGTGTCGTATAATGCCCCCAAAACTTTGCGCCGTGCCCCGTCTGAAACGGCTGCCACTGAAAAAACAAATGATAGACTCCTTTCCAATACACAACGCCATTTGGATCATTCAGCAAACCAACCGGAGGCATGATGTGAAAGTGCTGGCGGTGCGGATCGCTGTCAGCGATATGTTCTTTTTTCTCAACTTCTTCATAAGCCCGGCGACGCAGCTCCTGATCATGTGCCGTCATTTTTTTCTCTCCTCATCTTCGTTAATTTTCATGACAAACGCCGCAATGAATGCTGATACTGCTGCAATAACCATTCCAATCATATAGTTTACTAGATTTCCAAAGCCAAACGGTGCTGCAATGGCGATCATCGGAATGCCTGTTAACCCGTAAGCGTTTGCAGCAACATGTGTAAATACGACATACGCGCCGCCCAACGCGCCCCCGATCATCGCGGCGATAAACGGCTTCCGGTATCGAAGGTTCACCCCGAAAATGACGGGCTCAGTAATACCAAGAAAAGCAGAAAATGCCGCCGGAAGAGCGATTTCCTTCGTTTTTGCCTTTTTCGCTAAAAAGAAGACGGCAAGGCCTGCCCCGCCTTGGGCGACATTCGCCATAGACCAAATCGGCAATAAATAGTTCCTGCCAAGATCTGAAATAAGCCCCGCCTCAATCGCATGGAAGCTGTGATGAACACCTGTCAGGACGATCAGTGAATAGGTGCCGCCGAAAAGCAGGCCTGCGACAAAACCGGCATGATCGTACACATATGTTAAAGCAACAGTAATACCGGAGCCAAGCGCTCTTCCTAGAGGACCGATGGCAATAAATGCGACAAAACCGGTGACAATGACAGTAACAAAAGGCGTAACAAGCAAATCGACCGCATGCGGAACCACTTTTCTTGTCCATTTCTCTACCTTGCTCATGACATAAACAGCCAGCAGAACAGGGATGACGGTTCCCTGATAACCGAGAAGCGCGATATCAAACCCGAAAAGATGCATATAATCAGGTGACGCTTCCGCCAGACCCCATGGATTCAAAAGAGTGGGGTGTATCATGATTCCCCCGATGACCGCTCCTAAATACGGATTGCTTCCAAACTCTTTTGAAGCGCTGACCCCGATCAAAATCGGCAGAAAGATAAATGCCGCGCTTGAAAACATATCGAGGAGTTGCAGCAGCGCAGAGTCCTTACTCATCCAATGAAAGGCATTGACCATTCCCAATAATCCCATTAACAGACCGCTGGCTACGATGGCTGGAATGATCGGAACAAAAATATTCGAAAGCGTTTTCGCGAATCTTGCCGCAGGGTTCAGTTTCTCTTTAGCAGCATCCTGGTGATTCACATGTTCTTCACGCTCTACATCGGCTTCCTTAGAAAAAGCGTCATACACTTTATTGACAAGGCCTGTTCCAAAAATAATCTGGTATTGGCCTGAACTGCTGAAAGCGCCTTTGACGCCTTCAAGCTCTTCTATTTGCGATTGGTCAATCTTTGATTCATCCCTGATCACTAAACGCAGCCTTGTCGCACAATGAGCCGCGCTGATGATGTTTTCTTTTCCTCCGAGAAGCTCAATGAGGCGTTTTGCAGTCTCTTTAATATTCATCTATTTCTCCCCCTTTTATAAACAAAAAAGACCTAAAATTCGCCAACGAATAAAGGACACAGCGATCCTTTTTCATTTACGCAAATTTTAGGTCTTGCCTGCTTTACCAGTCACAATCCCGCTTATTCGAATGAAGAATACGCTTTCATCATAATTGATGATAGCGTTTTCGTCAACTGTTTTTTTAGATAAAAAGTGATGTAAAACAATTAGACAAAAAGTCGTAAATATTAGTTGTGAAAAGTTTCACAATGTCGTGCTATACTATGCTCATCTATCAAAGAAAGCAGGAAAAGACAATGGAAACTCAAGCATTGCAAAAGGTTGAACAGTATGCTTTAAGAAAACAAAACATATTCGTTTCAAGCAAAATCCGTTATTTGCTCAGATCCATTTTAGCCAGCATGTTTATCGGTTTTGGCATTACAGCCGCAAGCAAAACAGGCAGCTATTTCTCTATTGCTGACTCACCGTTTGCCTTTCCGGCTGCCGCTGTGACATTTGGAGCTGCTATTGTATTAATTGCCTACGGAGGCGGGGATTTATTCACCGGCAACACCTTTTATTTCACTTATACCGCACTCCGGAAAAAAATCCGCTGGCGCGACACCCTGTACCTGTGGGTTTTCAGCTATACCGGCAATTTGATCGGAGCCGTTTTGTTTGCGATTCTTATCAGCGCAACCGGGCTTTTTGAGGGGGCATCCCATTCCTTTTTGATTCATCTGGCAGAGCACAAGATAGAGCCGCCTGCCTCAGAGCTGTTTTTCCGAGGAATGCTGTGCAATTGGCTTGTATGTCTCGCTTTTTTCATTCCGATGTCTCTCAAAGGAGAAGGGGCAAAGCTGTTTGCCATGATGCTTTTCGTTTTCTGCTTTTTTATTTCCGGTTTTGAACACAGCATTGCCAATATGTGCACATTTGCGATTTCACTTTTGATCGATCACCCTGATACAGTCACACTGGCGGGAGCAGTCAGAAACTTAATTCCTGTTACACTCGGCAATCTGGCCGCAGGAATTGTGATGATGGGCTGGATGTATCACACGCTGAATGCCGATCAATAAAAAAACTTCCAGAGATCACTCCCTGCAAGTCAAAGCGGTTTTTCCGAGAGATCTTGAAGACGCTGGACATGCAGCGTGATATAGCCGGCCTCGGACTCCGACAAATGTAATTGATATTCATTTTTCAGAAACTCCGCCAGCTCCAGCGCACATTGATAGGCAAATGAATACTTTTTTTGGATGAAATAAAGCATCTCTTCGTCCATGACATGAAACGCTTCATTTGATTCCAACCGGCTGACCGCGTATCGCAAATGCGTGACAAGGCGTTGATAGGAAATGCTGTTTTCATCCACCTTTCGATTAAAGTAGTTTTCTATTTTCTCTATCATTTCTTTGATCATCGTCGTATGCTTCAGCGCTGAATACATACTCTCTGCATCCATCTTTGCCGTATGGATGTGAAGGGCAATATAACCCGCTTCATCTTCAGGCAGAGACACGCCCAATGTCTCTTTTACATGTCCGATCGCCCACAGGCCGATCTCGTATTCTTTTTTATAGAGCGCCTTTATCTCATGCAATAATTTATTTTGCACAAGCAGCCCATTTTGAATCCTTTCGATCGCAAAGGACAAATGGTCAGAAAGCGCAATATGAATATGGTCGCTCAGCGGCGCCGCGAGCTCCCCTTCCGCATAGCTGATGATATCCTCAGCTATGTCAATATGCTCCTCAGGCAGTGTTTGCAGGATTTGTTTAAATTTTTCATTCTCGTCGTGCACGACAAAAATCTTTTCTACTTTATTCATAGGGATGAGATCATTTTTCTTTTTTTGAAAAGCGATGCCCGGACCCATGACGATTTTTTCCTGATCATCCTCTTTGATTAAAGCCGCATTGTTGTTTAATACCTTATAGATTTTCAAGAGGCTCTCTCTCCCGCCAATTAGCTTTTATGACTGGGATTTTACCTCCTTTTGACCGCCATGTAAAGCTGCGGGCCGGCCCTCTCCTGCTTTGGCGATTCCTTGAAGGCTTGCAGACATCTTCTTTTATAGAGAGCGGCGGCTTTCGCTTTCTGTTTTTCTTCGTCATTCACAGCCATCCGCCATTCATAAAACGAAACCAGTCCTGCGGCTTGCACCGCCGCTTTTCTTTGATATGTACGCTGAGCCGAATAAATAGCGGCAGCCGCATGTTTTCGGTCCGGCGCCACCCAGTTCATCAAAAAGACCATCCACACCCGTAAAGATACAAGCAAACGTTTCATAAAAAAACATCCCTCCGCTTCTTTTTGGCAGGCAGCCTTTTTAGCAGCCCGTTTTTTCAGCCGCAGCTCACAGGAAAAGACGGCCGATTTCTTTTCTCGCAAACTAGCAGCTCTAGCAAAACTCATGACTCTATGATAGACCGTGGAAAGAGAATTCTTTGTCACAATATGAGTGAAAAAACAAACTAGTTTTAAGAAGTTTTGTTGAAAGCTGAAAGAAATGAAATGAAAATTGGAGAACCGCTTTAAAAAGTTTATACACAAGTTATCCCAAAGATAAGAACAACTTAATCACAAGAGATATCCACATGTCCACAAACCCCATCTATATTTTGTATAAGAACATATATTCCCAACTATATATATACACAGCTTTATTCACTTATACACAGGGTTCTGTGTATAACTCCTTCCTTATACACAACCAAAATCCAATAAATGGTCCAAATGACACAAGGATTTTTTTGAATTTTCAAGAAATATATACTAGATCATCACCATTTTTTCTAAACACAAAGGGGGAAACACATTGAAAAACGGGATTATTCGTTTTCTGCTTCTAGGTTTGGTTTTATTCTTTACGTTATCCACAGGCATTACAGGTGTACAGGCAGCACAGGTATCTTCAAAAGGATCGGCGGATCTGGAAAAGGCCGAGGTATTCGGTGATATTGACATGACAACAAGCAAACAAACAACGGTGATTGTGGAATTAAAAGAAAAATCCTTAGCAGAGGCGAAAGAAGCGGGAGTAAACCAAACGAAAAGCAAGCTCAAAAACGCCCGCTCAAAAGCAAAAAATAAAGCCGTGAAAGCGGTGAAAAACGGAAAAGTAAAACGAGAATATGAGCAGGTATTCTCCGGATTTTCTATGAAGCTTCCAGCTAATGAAATTCCAAAACTTCTAGCAGTAGATGATGTTAAAGCTGTGTACCCGAACGTCACTTACAAAACAGACAATATCAAGGAGAAAGACATCACCATCTCCGAGGACGCTGTCTCTCCGCAAATGGATGACAGCGCGCCATATATCGGAGCAAATGATGCATGGGATTTAGGCTACACAGGGAAAGGCGTCAAAGTGGCTGTTATTGATACAGGGGTTGAGTACAATCATCCTGATCTGAAGAAAAACTTCGGACAATATAAAGGATACGATTTTGTAGACAATGATTACGATCCGAAAGAAACACCGACAGGCGATCCAAGAGGCGGAGCCACTGACCATGGAACACACGTGGCCGGAACTGTCGCTGCAAACGGTACGATTAAAGGCGTAGCGCCTGATGCAACACTTCTCGCTTACCGCGTTCTCGGACCGGGAGGAAGCGGCACAACAGAAAACGTCATCGCCGGTGTAGAACGTGCAGTTCAGGACGGAGCAGATGTGATGAACCTGTCTCTCGGAAACTCGTTAAACAACCCGGATTGGGCGACGAGCACAGCGCTTGACTGGGCCATGTCAGAAGGCGTTGTCGCCGTTACATCAAATGGCAACAGCGGACCAAACGGCTGGACAGTCGGATCGCCAGGCACATCCAGAGAAGCGATTTCTGTCGGCGCAACGCAGCTTCCGCTCAATGAATACGCCGTCTCATTCGGCTCTTACTCTTCAGCAAAAGTCATGGGCTATGACA
Source organism: Bacillus sp. V26 (assembly GCF_034296245.1). NCBI lineage: Bacteria > Bacillati > Bacillota > Bacilli > Caryophanales > Bacillaceae > Bacillus > Bacillus sp. V26. Next base: position 423,758 of record NZ_JAXKQF010000003.1, read on the forward strand.
AAGAAGAGGACGTCAAGGCGCTTCACAATAAAGAGGTTGAGCTTGTCGACGCTGGCCTCGGCGAAGAAAAGGACTTTGAAGGAAAAGATCTGAAAGGCAAAGTGGCACTCGTCAAACGGGGCAGCATTGCTTTTGTGGATAAAGCAGATAACGCAAAAAAAGCAGGCGCCATCGGCATGGTTGTGTATAACAACCTGTCCGGAGAAGTTGAAGCCAATGTGCCAGGCATGTCTGTGCCAACGATTAAGCTTTCATTAGAAGACGGCGAAAAACTCATCAGCGCCATGAAAGCAGGCGAGACAAAAGCAACATTCAACTTGACGGTCTCAAAAGCGCTCGGTGAACAGGTTGCCGATTTCTCATCCCGCGGCCCTGTGATGGATACGTGGATGATTAAGCCGGATATTTCCGCGCCAGGCGTCAATATCGTCAGCACCATTCCGACACATGATTCTGACAATCCATATGGCTACGGGTCAAAACAAGGAACAAGCATGGCATCACCTCATATTGCCGGAGCGGTTGCCGTCATCAAACAAGCTAAACCGAAATGGAGCGTTGAACAGATCAAGGCTGCCATCATGAATACCGCCGTCACATTAAAAGATGGCGACGGAGAAGTATATCCGCATAACGCTCAAGGCGCAGGCAGCGCAAGAATTATGAACGCGATCAAAGCCGACTCGTTCGTCACACCGGGAAGCTACTCGTACGGCACATTTTTGAAGGAAAAAGGAACCGAAACGAAAAAAGAAACCTTTACAATTGAAAACCAATCTTCCATTAGAAAATCATACACGCTAGAATACTCATTTAACGGAAGCGGCATTTCCACATCCGGCACAAGCCGTGTTGTGATTCCGGCTCATAAAACCGGAAAAGCCACTGCAAAAGTAAAGGTCGACACAAAGAAAACAAAAGCAGGCACCTATGAAGGAACAGTCATCGTTAGAGAAGGCGGAAAAACCGTCGCCAAGGTTCCTACATTGCTGATCGTAAAAGAGCCGGATTATCCGAGGGTAACGTCTGTCTCAGTTAATGAGGGCTCTGAACAAGGCACCTATGAAATTGAAACCTACCTTCCTGCGGGAGCGGAAGAGCTGGCATTCCTCGTCTATGACAGCAACCTTGACTTTGCAGGCCAAGCAGGTATTTATAAACATCAAGATAAAGGCTATCAGTACTTCGACTGGGACGGCACGATCAATGGGGGCACAAAGCTTCCAGCCGGTGAATATTATATGCTCGCCTATGCAGCGAACAAAGGCAAATCAAGCCAGGTTCTGACCGAAGAGCCGTTTACTGTTGAATAAAAAGCAGCCCTGCCGAGAAACATCGGCGGGGCTTTTTTCATTCAGGCTTTAGCGGCTTCATGCCTCAGCAAACGCCTCCTGTAAAAGGCGATAAGAATGAAGTTTATCCTCAAATCGGTTCGTAATGGTCACCGCCATGATTTCCTCTGTACCATAAGCCTTACTCAAGGACATCAGCTGTTCCTTGACCTGTTTTTTCGTACCGACAATCATTCGGTTTCTGTTATCAGCAATTCGTCTTTGTTCATAAGGAGAGTACGTATTTTGCCGGACAGCTTCATAATCAGGAACGCCTTCTAAAGGTATGCCCTGCTCACCCGCCAAGAGAGTAAAATCAAGCACTGCCCCCAGCTGCTCCGCTTTCTCCTCTGTATCCGCACATAGAACAAAAACAGCAACTGCCGCCCGAGGTGTTTCTCCTAACACAGACGGCTTAAATCGTCTCATATATTGTCTGACCGTATCCTCCCCGCCCTCGCCATTGATAAAATGGGCAAACATATAGCCGGCACCCGATTCAGCGGCGAGCAGCGCGCTTTCTCCAGATGAACCGAGCAGCCACACATCAGGCGCAGTTGAAATATGCGGTGCAGCCGTTAAATTAGGAAACCGGTGACTGTCATCCGCCAAATCATGCAAATACATGGTCAGCTCCTTGATTTGCTGCGGATACTGATCAGCATTGCGTTTCCCGCCGTCATTCAGCGCCCAAGATGCAATCGGCATTCCTCCCGGCGCTCTGCCTAGGCCGAGATCAATTCTTCCCGGTGTCAGCCCCTCCAGCACACGGAAATTCTCCGCTACTTTATAGGCACTGTAGTGCGGCAGCATGACACCTCCTGATCCCACCCTGATCCGGTTCGTTTTCGCCGCAATGTGGCTGATCAGCACCTCTGGACTGGACCCTGCCAGACGCTTTGAAAAGTGATGCTCTGAAACCCAAAATCTCTTATACCCAATATCCTCAGCCGCCTGAGCAAGCTCAACAGTTTCCCGTAATGCCGTTTCTGCAGAGCTTCCCTCGGACACCGGAGATTGATCTAATATACTTAATGATAACATCCCTACCACCTCGTCCTCATCGTATCACTGATCCATTATTTTTTCTTCTAAGCCGCTCACACTGTTCATCAGTGTCCCCCGATCAATCGTCATTTATTTGTGTCACCTTGTCTCTATTTGTCGAGATATGTTACACGTGAAACATAAAAACCTCTCCGCCAGCGGAGAGGTTTCACATTTAGTTCTTATTAAAGCCTTTTTTCTTCACATATTCATTTAAGTACGTACGCGGTTTCTGCTTCATAAAGTTCAGAATTTGATCAGACCACGTTTCCACCCGCTGACCGTTTGTTCTTTCTCTATAATAATCAGAAATGGTTTTGTCATATGCACTCATATGTTCACGAAAGTCATCGTCATTCACATTATACGTATTTTCATGATAAACAGCCTGCTTCGGCAATCTCGGTTTTTTACCGGATAGGTTGGCAGGATGTCCTACAGCCAGGCCAAAAAGCGGAAGCACATGGTCAGGCGTTTGCAGCACCTCTGTCACCTTGTCCAGTTCATTCCGAATGCCTCCGATATAACATATGCCAAGCCCCATTGATTCCGCGGCGATGCTCATATTTTGAGCCGCAAGCGCAGCATCAATTAAACTGACCATAAACATTTCCGTATTTTCCAGCAGCTCAGAAATAGGTTCGCCTTTTTCTTCAGCCAGTTTTTGATGACGGTACAAGTCCGCACAAAACACAAAAAAGTGCCCGTTATTTTCTACATAAGGCTGATTCCCCGCAAGCACAGACAGCTCACGTTTTTTCTCCGGATCGGAAACACCGATAATCGAATAAGCCTGTACATAGCTGGACGTAGGCGCAGCCTGCGCGCTTTTCACTAATGTATCAATTTCCTCAGCTGTCAGAAGCTGATCAGTAAAAGATCGGATCGACCGATGGTTTAAAATGGTTTCAATTGTGTTGTTCATCACAAGGACCTCCTTATCTGTTTATCATATCCCAAAAAAAGTGAAGCCAAAAGTGAAATGCTCTGAAACAAAAAAGACAGCCCTTTAAAGGCTGTCTGCATTTTATGAATTAAACAAATAACTTCTGTATCTCGTCAACTGAACACTCGCATTATACACAATGCCGAAACCGATTAACGTGGCAAGCGTCGAGCTCCCCCCATAGCTGACAAACAGCAGCGGAATCCCGGTAACAGGCATAATACCGATATTCATCCCGATATTCTGGAATGTGTGGATAACAATTAACGCCGTATAACCTACGCAAAAGAAAGAAGCAAAACGGTTGAATGGATGGATCTTGTCAATCAAAACGACAAGTCTATAGATTAAGAAGAAGAACATGATAACAACAATGGCACAGCCTAAAAATCCGAAGCTTTCTCCTAAAATAGCAAAAATAAAGTCAGTTTGTCCCTCTGGTACATAAACCTTCAAGTTATGAACACCATTTCCGATAATACCGCCTGAGCCGATAGCCATGACGGCCTGATCAACCTGCCAGCCGCTATTTGCATCTTCCTGAGTTGTTCCATTTGAATCAGAAACCCAAGATGTAACCCTGTTAATTTGATACTCTTGAATACCCACTGACTTAGCGACATCAGGAAAATTAATCATGACTAACAACGCAAGAGAAATAAGTAAGATACCTGAACCGCCAATGATCGCGATCAGCTTCCAGTTTACTCCTGACATAAAGACCATGACAATCACAATGAACATACAGATCCCAGCTGTACCAGCATCCTGCAGAAGGATAAGTCCGATTGGCACTACTGCAACGCCTGCTATCTTCAACAAAAGATAGACATCATCTCTAAGTGAACGAACTTTTTTAGGATTCGCCTTAGATATAACCGAGGCCACCATCATCATGAGCCCTATCTTCATAAATTCAGAAGGCTGCAACGTAACAGGTCCAAATTGGAACCAGCTCTTTGCACCATTTTTCACAGGGGCGATAGACTCAGGGCTGATTCTTAATATCAACAGCAATAAGATTCCAAATATAAACACATATAAACTAAGTTTTTCCAGCTGCTCTAAATCGAAATAAAGTAGTGCCGTTATTGCAACAATGCCCAATACATAATAGACGATTTGTTTCTTCCAAGCACCGTCTCCATACTGCCCAAACTGACCGGCAGCATAAATTGATACTACGCTTATGATAAAAAACACACCTAATATAAAAATCAAATCCCCCTGGTAGAAGGGGCTTTGCTGTTTCTTATATCGACTCATTCTATCCCGCCTTACATTTTCATCGGAAAATCACTAATGTTTATTATACATGAACCAAGTTCAAGATGACACGTGAAGCTCGTTTCCTTTTTTGTTTTTTGCGCGCATTTGCGGCGCTTTTTCAGCTACACGAAATATGACGTATGATAAACCGAAATGTTTCGATTGACACAAAACTTTTCAAATGAAAAAACCCTATTTCTCAAGGGTTATGAATGCAGTCTCTTAATAAATATGTATTTATTGAAGGTTCCTATCGTACATCAAGTTCCCAGAAAACCAATGCCTAAGTAAACAAACTGTTCCATTCACGGTTTCCATACATTCTCCTAGCGGATTGGCGATAAAAAATAAGGCAATAGTGCCAGACCATTTCTGCAAATACCTGTATCAATTTCTGGAAAACATGGTATAATAATTGTAACAAAATGTTCACAAAACAACCACAAAACAGACACAATTCATTTCCTCTACTTCATTTTTGTAAACGCTGTCACAAAATGAAAGGAGACGGGTATGATGGACATGTTTTTTGCTTATTTATTGGTTGCCAGCGCTACTCCCCTCTTTATTTGGCTCGATAACAAAAAAGTCGCACTCTCTGCTATTCCGCCAATTATTTTAATGTGGGTATTCTTCTTCTTTTACGCAACAGAAAGCCTTTCTCCACTCGGACACACTCTCATGATTATCCTGTTTGCCGTCAACGTTATTGTCGCTCATATCGCGGCCTTTATCATTTATGGCCTTCCTTACCTTCGCAGAAAGCGAAGCAGCAGCTGAAACAGCAAAAAACCCTCTTCTGACGAAGAGGGTTTTTGCTTATTCGTTGTGGCCTGAGTGCTCTGAGTGTTCAGCGCCTCCAGGAGGATTTCCGTCCATATGGTCACCGTGATGATAGTGAGCCGCGAAAATCCAGATGGATCCAAGCACGATAACGATCGCGCCGAAGAATCCGAACAGCGTGTTTCCGACTTGGATACCGCCGTTTTCGCTCTCTGTCATGTGCATGAACATGAGAAGCTGGAGCGCCGCCTGAATGAAGGCGAAGCCGAAAATGATCCAAAGTTTTGCTGATGGACTCAATTCAGTATACACTGCAACCCATAGAGCCAGCAGGGTCAAAACAATAGACAGTGCAAAACCTACAATGTGCTTCCATGGAAAGTGACTGTGTTCAGCAGATTTGTTTGCCATTTTACAGACCCCCCAATCCCATGAGATAGACACCTGTAAAGATGAAAATCCATACAACATCTAAGAAGTGCCAGTACAAGCTTGAGATAAAGATTTTAGATGAAGTTTGCGGAGTTAAGCCGCGTTTCTTCAACTGAATCAGAATTCCTGTAATCCAGAAAATACCGATTGTTACGTGAGTTCCGTGAGTTCCAAGTAAAACAAAGAATCCAGACCAGAACGCACTTGTACCGAGAGATGCTCCTTCATGTACATAGTGGACAAACTCGTTGATCTCACAACCGACGAAGCCGGCGCCGAGAAGAAGAGTAATAATTGTCCAAATGACTACGCCTTTTAAACTTCCGCGGCGCATTTCATGAACAGCGATCCCGCAGGTAAAGCTGCTGATAAGCAGCAAGAACGTCATAATCATTACCAGATTCACTTCAAACAGTTCGTCCGGTAAGACACCTCCTGCTGTTCTGTTTTGAAGAACGAAGAAGGTTGCAAATAGTGTTGAGAACAACACAATTTCTGCCCCTAAAAAGATCCAAAACCCGAGAATATTAAGTCTACCGGTTTCAGATTGATATTCCATAGGCGCGTTAGAATTGCCGTGTTCTGCATGTTCCATAACTCACGCCTCCTTATTCGGAAATCTTTCTTTCCGTCTCTTTTATTTCATCAACACTAACGTAGTAGCCATTGTCGTATTCGAATGAACGCAGAACCATGCAGAGCAGGACTCCGATCAATCCGACTACGCCCATCCAGTACCATTCAAAGACAAGTCCAAAGCCGGCGATACCGAAGGCAACAGACATAAAGAACGGTCTGCCTGAGTTGCTTGGCATATGGATTTTCTTGAATTTGCTTTCAGGGTATAATTCAGTTTTTTCTTCTTTCATATGCAGGAATGCATCTTGAGATTTGACTTCAGGAAGCACCGCAAAGTTGTAGTGCGGCGGAATCGCAGATGAAGTCGCCCAATCAAGCGTACGTCCCACACCCCATGAATCTCCGCTGATTTCCCGAGTAGAGTAACGGAAGCTGTAGTAGATGTTATAGCAAAGGATTAAGAATCCTACACCCATCATGAAAGCTCCGACTGTTGAGATAAAGTTCAATGTTGTCCAGCCGTCATTCGGTCCGTATGTGTAAATACGGCGAGGCATGCCTTGAAGCCCCAAGAAATATTGCGGGAAGAAACAAATATTGAACCCGATCATAAAGATCCAGAAGAACCATTTTCCGATTTTTTCGTTCAGTTTGTGGCCGAACATTTTTGGATACCAGAAAATAAATCCAGCGAAACAAGCAAATACTGTACCCGCGATCAGCACGTAGTGGAAGTGAGATACCAGGAAGTACGTATTATGGTATTGATAATCCGCTGCTGCCATCGCAAGCATAACCCCTGTAACCCCGCCGATAACGAAGTTAGGAATGAACGCAAGCGCCCACAGCATAGGCGTTGTAAAGCTGATTCGGCCTTTATACATGGTAAAGAGCCAGTTAAAGATTTTAACCCCGGTCGGAATTGAGATTGCCATTGTCGTAATTGAGAAGAATGAGTTAACGGACGCACTGTTCCCCATTGTGAAGAAGTGGTGAGTCCAAACTAAGAAACTCAATACGGAGATGGCGATAATAGAACCGACCATCGCTTTGTAACCAAACAGTTGTTTTCTAGCAAAGCTTGAGATAATTTCTGAGAAAATACCGAACGCCGGAAGAATAACGATATATACTTCAGGATGTCCCCAAATCCAGAACAGGTTGGCCCAAAGCATTGGCATACCGCCTGCTTCCAGTGTGAAAAAGTGAGCGCCGAACAAACGATCAAATGATAATAGTGCTAAAGCTACTGTAAGCACAGGGAAAGCAAACACGATAATAACCATTGTGATCAGTGTTGTCCATGTGAACATTGGCATACGCATCAGTGTCATGCCTTTTGTTCTCATTTTTAAGATTGTGACCATAAAGTTGATCCCTGTCATCAGGGTACCGATACCGGCAATCTGAAGTCCGAGGAGGTAGTAGTTCTCACCCGGCCCAGGGCTCATGTCGTTACTTGCAAGCGGCATATAACTTGTCCAGCCTGCGTTCGGAGAACCTCCGATAACGAAAGAAATATTGAAAAGCATAGCCCCTACGAAGAACGTCCAGAAGCTCAGGTTGTTCAAGTAAGGAAATGCAACGTCGCGAGCACCGATTTGAAGAGGTACAACAACGTTAATAAGACCGATTAAAAACGGCATCGCCATGAAGATAATCATGATCGTACCGTGAGTCGTAAAAATTTCATTATAGTGGTTTGAGTCTAAAAAACTGTTATTCGGAAGCGCTAGCTGGGCACGCATCATTAAACCGTCGACACCGCCGCGGAATAACATAATTACAGCAGAGATAATATACATGATTCCGAGTTTTTTGTGGTCAACAGTTGTTATCCATTCAGACCAGAGCCATTTCCATTTCTTGAAGTAGGTAAGTACAACAATGATGGCGATGGTAGATAGTGCAATGGAAACTTGTGCGCCCAGAATTAATGGGTCACCTGTTACAAAAAATTCATCCCATTTAAATTTCATGCGGGCTTCCTCCTTTCCTGATCAATATCATTCTTCTGTATCATCAGACTTCTTAAATTCATTTTCCTTTACGTTTTCAAACGGATCTGTTTTAGAGTGCGGTGAAACGGCTTGATAGCCAAGGCGTTTGCGGGCCTCCATCGCGTATTCTGCGTCTTGTCCGTGATCAACGTATTTTAAGTGAGTAGAAGAGAACGTTAATTCGTCCACATTTTCAGGAAGCATCAATTGATCATACTTCTCTTTTGTCAGCTTAGGAGCCTCATTTTGAGTCTTTTTCACCCAGCTGTTAAAGTCTTTTTCTGTTACAGCATTCACATCAAACTCTTGGTCGGCAAAATGTTCACCTGTGAAGTTCGCGTTGCGGCCTTCATAAGTTCCCACTTCATCAGCCTGTAAGTATTGATCCATCAGCATTCCTGCCATCGCGTATTTTTGTCCTCCAAGCTGAGGAATCCATAGCGATGCCATTGAATCTGCAGATGAGATTTTAAACAAGATCGGGCGGTCGACAGGAATGTTTAAGTAGTTGACCGTTTCAATATCCTGTTCAGGGTAGCTGAATACCCATTTCCAGTCTACCGAAGTAGCGTAAACAACAAGAGGCTCTTTATCCTTTGTTGCTTCAGGAGCTTTTTCTAACGAATATATCGTCTGTACGGTTGGCACAGAAAGTGCGATGACGATTAAAATTGGGATCACTGTCCAGACTACTTCTAAGAACGTGTTACCGTGAATTTCTGGGTTATAAGATCCATTATCTTTGCCTTTACGGTCGCGGTATTTTACTAAAATAATGGTAAATAGAACAAAGACGACCCCGACAATAAACAGCATAAATCCGATAGATAACAGGATTAAATCACTTTGCTGATCAGCCACAGGCCCTTTCGGATCTAGTACTGAAGCATTGCTGCATCCCCCAAGGACGAAAACCACAGTTAACAGCGCTAATACAAGTAACGGTTTTATTGCTCTGAACAAGAAGATCACCATCCTTCCTATTGATGTAATAAATCTGAAGTGCATACTTCCTCAAAATCTTTTCTCTACTTTGTTATGCTATCAAAAACTTCACTTATTAGCTTTATTTTTTTATAAACTTCAGCCCATTTTCGCTTAAATGTCATAAAATCGACAAAAATTGCTCCAACTTTATTCATATCTATCGCTTAAGATGAAAAGTTTCTAGTTATTTCCGCATATAAGTAAAGAAAGATGATGAAGAACTAATTCTACTGACAAATAAAGGTTTACCACAATAAAAAACCAAGGTCAATCAAAAATTTCATTTTGTTAAACTTTCTACAAGGGAATTAATTTTTCCTTGCCTAGCATCTTTTCACACGATTACCATTTTAACGCAACCAATATTGAAAGAAAAGGCTCAATAGACCGGCGATATGCTCTGAACTGATCCCGCTTTTTTATTAGCACATTCAATTGTTTATCTTATACAAAAAGGAGGAATGATATAAGCAAATAAATTTAAAATAGGATGTGTTGCATGATGAGTTTCATAATTTCACTTATCGTCGCTATTATTATCGGATGGGTTGGCAGCCTGTTTGTAAAAGGAGATATGCCCGGAGGAATTATCGGGTCGATGATCGCAGGTCTTATCGGTGCCTGGATCGGCCACGGGCTGCTTGGAACATGGGGACCGCACCTTGCCGGATTTGCCATTATCCCGGCGATTATCGGTTCAGCCATTGTTGTATTTCTAGTAAGCCTCTTAGCAAGAAAAAGAGGATAAGAGCGACAGAGCCCAAAGCGTCACGTTTTGGGCTCTTTTTTCAATAGTAAAAAGCCTCTCCCTTAACGGTTGAGGCTTTTTACTTGTTTGACGCCTAAACAATGGATAAACCTGTTGAAGGCCTGTTTTCCTTCGGGTGTCTGTTTAAATACGCCGGCATGTTCAAGAATGCGTGCGAATACATGGCCAAGCTCTTCTTTTATAACCTGTTCCGCATTCTCTTTTGTTATGGTTCTTCTTTCCATCAGACGAAGAGCCCAATCCTTATGTTTAGCCGTCAGCTCATTTTCTTCTAATGCTGTTTTCGGATCAGCAGAGCACAAGGACGCTGCCGTTGCTTTCATTTCTTCCTGTAAACGGCCCGGCAAAATCGCTAAGCCCATAACCTCAATCAGGCCGATATTTTCTTTTTTAATATGATGAACCTCCTGATGAGGATGGAAGATTCCTAATGGATGCTCCTCATCCGTCCGATTGTTTCTCAGCACGATGTCGAGTTCATATGTGCCTCCCCTGCGTCTTGCAATCGGTGTGACCGTATTATGTGGCGTATCCCCTGTGAAGGGGACTATGCCGGCTTTTTCATCTGAATATCGCTGCCATGCACGGAATATATGGTCCGCTGCCTCAGCGACAATATGCGGATCGTCTCCCTGAAGCCTGAGCACAGACATCGGCCATTTCACTAAGCCCAGTGACACGCCGGGATAACTGTTTAATTCATATCTGTCCGTCATTTCGGCACGCGCCATCGGAAAATCGTGCGCCCCGCCCTGAAAATGGTCGTGGCTTAGAATGCTGCCTCCGACAATCGGCAGGTCTGCGTTTGATCCGATAAAATAATGCGGATATTGCCCGAGGAATGAGAGCAGTCTTTCAAACGTCTTTTTGCTGATCTCCATCGGTTCATGCTCACCCTTTAAAACGATGCAATGCTCCGGATAATACACGTATGGCGAGAACTGCAAATACCATTGCTCGTCTCTGAGAATAACAGGAATCATTCTGTGATTCTGCCGGGCCGGATGGTTCACACTTCCCTCAAAGCCGACATTTTCCTTACAAAGCACACACGGCGGATAATCCGTCTGCGTCTGTTCTTTGGCAGCCGCAATCGCCTTCGGGTCCTTTTCGGGCTTTGACAGGTTAATTGTCATTTCCAGCTCGCCATATTCGGTCGGCACCGTCCAATGAACGTTTTTGGCGATTCTGTCAGACCTGATATAATAGACATCCTCTGCATACTGATAAAACTCTTTTGTCGCCTGTTTCGGTCCGTATAACGCCTTTGTCTCTTCAAACTTGCGGATGACCTCAGACGGAGGCGGGACAAAACAGCCCATCAGCTTTGCACTGAGCAAATCTCGATAGGTGTCTGTATTTGCTTCTATACGGCCGGTTTCTGCCGCCCACTTGTAAATGGGAGAAAGCAAGTCAGGAAGACGCTTGCTCTGCTTAATGAGTGTGCTTGAGACCGGCTGGGGATGTTTGATGTCCAGCGCTTCATAAAGTCGGTTTCTCGTATATTCCTGATCCCAAATCGATATCAGCTTTCGTTCCAGCCCATACTCTATCAGCTGTTCCAGATGTTCAAAAATGCTCATGTGTCACTCCCCCTTTAATTCTCTCGCTCCTTCTCCAATATCAGCGACATAAAAATCCGCTTTCAGTCCTGTTTTTTCTTGATATTTGTCTCCAACCTTTTGGATAAAGTCATCAACAAATTCATCCTTTACAATACTGATCGTGCAGCCGCCGAAACCCGCTCCCGTCATTCTTGAGCCGATCACTCCTTCTTGCTCCCACGCTGCAAATACGAGCTCATCAAGTTCCGGGCATGTCACCTCGTAATCATCCTTCAATGAAAGGTGGGATTCCTTCATTAACCGCCCGATTTCCTGAATATTGTTTTCTTTAAACATGTCGGCTGTCTTGATGGCGCGGTGGTTTTCATATACGGCATGCTTTGCGCGGCGTCTGTTCGTTTCATTTTGGATCAGGCCAGAGTGAGCGTCGAAGTCAGAAGGCTTGATGTCGCCAAGTGATGTAATGTCGAGCTCCTTTTGCAGATCCAGGAATGCGTCACTGCACTCTTGGCGTCTCGCATTATAGCTTGAGTCCGCCAATGTCCTTTTTTTGTTCGTGTTCGCAATAACCAGCGCAAGCCCGGAGACATCGAGTTTGCTATATTCATAGTCCAGCGTATCGCAGTTCAGTAGGATCGCATGATGTTCTTTCCCCATTCCGATTGCGAATTGATCCATAATTCCGCAATTGACCCCGATAAATGTGTTTTCCGCATGCTGTGCCATTTTGACAAGCTCCAGCGCCTCGAGTTGAGGATGAAAATAGCTTTGGAGCACGACCGCCATCAGCAGCTCAATGGAAGCGGAAGATGAAAGCCCTGCCCCGTTTGGAATATTCCCTGAAAACACGATGTCAAAGCCATGCGGAATCGAATAACCCCTTTGCTGAAATTCATATATGACGCCTTTCGGATAATTGGCCCAGTCATCTTCTTTTTGATAACGGATGCCGTCAAGACTGCATTCCTTTATGCCGGCTTCCTGAAAGTTGTCCGAATACAATCTGACCAGCCCGTCTTTTCTTTCTGCAACAGCAGCATATGTACCCATGGTCAGCGCGCACGGAAACACGTGCCCGCCGTTATAATCCGTATGTTCTCCAATCAGATTCACTCTTCCCGGTGCGAAAAAAAACCGTAATCCCTCTTTCTCTCCGAATACACTTGCAAATATCCCCTTCAATTCTTCCCGCATGTGCATCACCTTTCATGGTTTTTATTATTTGTTTCCCGGTCTTTCTGTAACGAAAACGGAAGATCATATGCTGCCGCCCTTGTCATACCCCTTCTTCTTTTGTCTTTTTAAAGACGAGCCATTTGCTTGCGACATAGTTGACGACAACAATCACCGCATTGTCGAGTATTTTGGCCAGCGTTTCATTTGTATGGAACTGTCCGACAAGGATGATCATCATGCCAAGGTCTATGCCGAGAGACAGCACCCGAACGCTGAAAAAGGCAGTGAGCTCTTTCAGCAGGCTTTGCAGGTCATCTGTCTTCTGCTGAAACACATATACTTTATTTGTGATGTAAGCAAACAGAACAGACAAAATCCAAGCAGCTACTGTTGCAGCTTTATAATCCACATTCATGATCTCTACCAATATATAAAAGCTGGCAATATTCACGATTGTCGTGAAAATCCCCATAATGATATACATAATCATTTCTCTATACTTCACCGATGTTCCTCGCTTTCTGAAAAACTTTTCAAATTTCTTAGCTTTGCGTATTCGCGGTTAAAAGTAACAAAAACGGAAAGCGCGTCAAAAAAGCTGCGGAATGTGGCCGGATGGCCCAATACACGCGATTGTTTGATGATTCCGTCGAGCACCGCACATATTATTTTAGCCGTATACTCAGGATCAATACTGTCGTCAACCAGCTTTCTCTCCTTCAGCCAATGAATATATGACGTATTTTCTTCCACCCACAATTCGTATAGCCCTACATAAGCCTTGCATTTTTGGACAGCTTTAAAGGTCGGCATATTCATTGCAAACGAGGTGATGTCCCATGATGGTTTATTTTTGTAGTAAGAAAACAGCAGCTCTGCGGCATGTTTTGCAGCCTCATACAGCGTCAGCGGTTTCGCAGATGTCCGCTCGATTTCATCCAGGTAACCGATGATAATCTGTTTTTTCATTTGATGATTTTCGAAGATATGCTGCAGGAAGTCTTCCATGTTGTCAAAATGAACATAAAATGCGCCTTTACTGTACCCGGCAGCTCTGCTGATTTCTTCCACAGACACAGGGTCATACGCTCGGTCAATCAATAGATTCAGGCCAGCCTCTATAAATTTTTCAAATGTTTGCTCTCTTTTAATTTGAAATTTGTTTTTTTTCATATTTTTCTCCAGCCGGTATGATTACCCTTATCTTACACCGGATCAATCTTTTGCGGTATTTATTTCTTTCCAGAGGTATGCTATTCGGTTGTTAAGGGGTCATATTTAATAGGCAATAGGATTTATTTTCATTTACATACTATCCAGTCAGTATTTAATTGTTTATTATTATAAATAAGGTTCATTGGTTATATTAGTCATTTTTTTAGGGAATAGGTAGGTGATTTTTCCTTCAGTTTGTGAACACCGAGCAACTATGTGTGAAATTTGTTGTACTCGCCTCATCATCGCACCGGCTTGTCTTTTATTGCCAGGATGTTGCAGGAAAACATTTTATACAATTGGAGGTTACTATGAAAACTCAAGTTAAAAAAGATTTGGACAAAGATTGGCATATGTTGATTCAAGAAGCTAGATCCATTGGGTTAGACATTCATGATGTGAGGCAGTTTTTAGAATCTGAAACAGCGATGAGAAAAACCAATCACAAAAAAACCGTCCGCCAAGACTAATCCGGACAGGCGGATCTTTTACCTCTGGCTTTTCTATCATCTGATCTGAGTTTTCACCATTTCCTCTATTCGATAGCTTATATACTGCGCCGATTTTGAGGACAATCGGTGTTTCAGCCTAAAATATGACAGACAGCTGGTGATGCGGTCACCTCTTGGCACATGCATTGTCATAAAGAGGTGATGCGAACATGAAACCGGACTTTAGAAAAAGAGCAGCTTTGCATAGGCTGCAATTGGTGAGGTTTTGAAAGCAAACTTGTTTATATGCGGCAGCTGGAAAACCTTCGCCCGTTTTATACCCCCGCGTCTTATCTTCACGTTTCCTGCTTTTTTCGTCCACTTTATGATCCTGAAGAATAAATCAGACTTTCTGTACATACCTATTGGTGTACCTTTATGCTTATTTTTCAGCAGAATAAAAGGAGGAAAGCCATGTACAGATCGCAAGCTGATTACCAAAAGATTGCTGGGTCTCCATCTTTTCAAGCCTTTTTGAAGCAGAAACGGGCCTTTATTGTTCCAACTGCGATTTTCTTTTTTGTCTTTTATTTTTCACTCCCTGTTTTAACGTCTTATTTCACCTTTTTGAATACTCCGGCAGTTGGTGCTGTTTCATGGGCTTGGCTGTTTGCCATCGCTCAATTCGCTATGACGTGGACACTCTGTACGGTGTATTCCCGAAAGGCAGCTCGTTACGACCAATTTGTAAACGCTTTAAAAGAAGAGCTGAAGGGTGAACAGACATGAACCTGACAGCGTTTCTGTTATTTGTAGCGATTGTCGGTCTAACGCTTGTGATTACGTATTTTGCCGCGAAACAAACAAAAACGACGAGTGAGTTTTATACGGCCGGCGGCGGGCTCACCGGTGTTCAGAATGGACTGGCAATTGCCGGCGACTACATGTCTGCCGCGTCGTTCCTCGGCATTGCCGGAATGATTGCGTTATATGGGTTCGACGGATTTTTTTACAGCATCGGTTTTCTTGTCGCTTATCTCGTTGTCCTCTATATCGTGGCGGAGCCGCTTCGGAATCTCGGAAAGTATACGATGGCGGACATGATTGCGGCGCGTTTTAAAGAAAAGAAGATCCGCGGTGTCGCCGCTCTCAATACCATCGCCATCTCTACCTTTTATATGATCGCTCAGCTCGTGGGGGCAGGGGCGCTGATTAAACTGCTGCTTGGGCTCGATTATACCGCGGCCGTTCTGATTGTCGGAGTGCTCATGACCATTTATGTCGTGTTCGGCGGAATGATCGCGACGAGCTGGGTTCAGATTATCAAAGCCGTTTTGCTGATGGCCGGCACCCTCGTCATCTCCATCATCGTTTTTTCTAAATTCGGTTTTAACCTTAATACAATGTTTGAGCAAATGAAAACCGCTACCCCGCTTGGCGCTGATTTTTTAAATCCAGGGAACAAATACAAGGTCCCGCTTGAAACCCTGTCGCTGAATTTGGCACTTGTGCTGGGGACCGCCGGCCTTCCGCATATCTTAATTCGCTTTTATACAGTTAAGGATGCCAAAACTGCCCGGGCATCAGTCGTTTCAGCAACATGGATCATCGGTGTGTTTTACATTATGACGGTATTTCTCGGATTTGGCGCGGCCGCGTTTGTCGGTTTTGACGCGATTACAGCGGCCGATCCAGCGGGAAACATGGCGGCGCCGCTTCTGGCAAAAGCACTCGGGGGAGATTTCCTGTTCGCGTTTGTATCAGCCATCGCCTTTGCCACGATTTTGGCAGTGGTGACAGGCTTGGTGCTGTCTGCCGCTTCAGCGTTTGCCCATGATATCTACAGCCAGATTATCAGAAAAGGAGAAGCAACTGAGAAAGAACAGATGAAAGCGGCCAGATGGGCATCTGTCGCCGTGTCAGTGCTGTCTATCATTCTTGCGATTTTTGCTCAATCCTTAAATGTCGCCTTTCTTGTCGCATTGGCATTTGCCGTTGCCGCCAGCGCAAACCTTCCGCTGATTGTGTTTACTGTGTTTTGGAAAAGATTCAATGCCTCAGGCGCATTATGGGGCAGCCTGACTGGGCTGATCAGTGCTCTTGTCCTCGTGTCGATGAGCCCGAGTGTGTGGGACCCGGCCGGAGGTGCTATTTTTGCAGGCGAGCCGCTTATCCCGCTGTCTAATCCGGGCATCATTTCGATTCCGCTCGGCTTCCTCGGTGCGTGGCTTGGAACGCTTCTGTCTTCTGATAAAACGGCTAATGAAGAGACATTTGTTGAAATACAGGTGAAGGCGCATACGGGAATTCATATGGATCAGGATTAAAAAAAGCTCTCTAAACAGATTTTTGTTTAGAGAGCTTTCTTAGGTTACGTTTTCTGTTGTTCCTGAGAAATCGCATTTTCAAATACTTCCTTGCCGGCTGCTCCCGGAATCACGGTGTCGCCGATGACAAAGGTTGGTACGGCTGTAATGTCAGCTTCTTCATAGGCGTGCTTCAGAGCTTGCCGCTGCACGTCCTGATATGTTCTTGCTTCCAGCGCAGCTTTGAATAATGCTCCGTCTAAGCCAACTTCCTCCGCCAGCTTCGTTAAGATATCAATCTCTCCGATGTTTTGGCCCTCTTGGAAAAATGCTGCAAATACACGGGTATTGTACTCATGTCCTTTGTTGTATTCTTTGGCAAAGTGAAAGCCTTCAAAAGCCAAGTCTGTATATGGGTGAGGCGAGACGTTTGGAAATTTGATATCGACTCCCAATTTCTCCGCCATCGGTCTGATCGAGGTTTGCCACATATACTTCTTGGAAGGGTCGTTTACAGGATCAAGCTGCGGTGAAGGACTTGGACGCAATTCAAACGGCATCCACTCGACTTCAACATCCTTTCCTTTTATCGCCTCTTCAAAAGCGGCTTTTCCAATGAAACAAAATGGGCAGACGTAATCTGAATAAACTTTTATTTGTACTGTCATGATTGTCTCCTTTCGTATAGGTTGATTTTAAACTGTAACAATAAAAGTTACAACTGTTTTTTAAAAAAGAAGCCTGCATGGCTTCCTTTTACGATTCAAGCAACCGCTGAGCGATATATTCTCCTTTTTTACACCCGCCGGGAATTGCATATAAAGCAGAACCAATCGTTTGCGTATATTCATTTAACGCATCCTTTGCCGAAAGTGCCTTCAGCATGGGAATGAACTGATTGTCGGGATTTTTTTGAAAGCTGATAAACAGGAGACCTGCATCCATATAACCGGTTTTGGAGTCAATGCCTTCCGTGTAAGAAAAAGCTCTTCGCAAAATTTGTTTCCCTGTAGATTTCGCAAGGCTGACGTGCGAATTTGACGGAATTTGATTCAGCTTGACGGGGTCTGTTTCCTTTTTTTGGCCAAAAGGCGCCCCGGAGCTTTTTCTGCGGCCGAAAGTATCCTCTTGATCCTTCAGGGAAGAGCGGTCCCAAATTTCAAGGAACATTTTGATTTTCCGAAAAGCCATATAAGTTCCGCCTGTCATCCAGTCAGGCTCGCCAGACTGAATCCACACGATCGAGTTCATCAATGTGTCATCCTTGGTGCTTTGGTTCCCTGTTCCATCTTTAAACCCAAATAGATTGCGCGGCGTTTCTCCATTTTTGCCCCCGCTTAAAAAGCCTTTGTTTATAAAGCGGACTTCACAGGTTCCCACCGCTTGATTCAGCAGGTTTCGCAGCGCGTGAAACGCCACTTGTTCATCATCTGCGCATACTTGGATGCAGATGTCTCCGTTTCCCTGCTTCGCATCGAGATTGTCATTCGGCATCGCCGGAAGAGCAGCAAGGTGTTTCGGTTTCTTGCCTTTCAGTCCGAAACGATCCTTTCCATCTTTTTCGAAAAAGTCAGGCCCGAAGCCAAAAGTAACCGTTAAGTTGGAAGGCGGTAAATCAGCCGATTCACCCGTATCCTGCGGCGGCAGATATTGATTTTTCTGCTCGCTCGACATTTTGTTTCCTGATGTCAGCATTTGTGTCAGGCTGGTCCAGTTTCTGAATAACGTGATGATATCGCTTTTCTCCTTCGCCGTCACATCAAGCGCGGCAAAATACACGTACGTCTGATGGGCAGTGGTGATTCCGGCCTGATGCTTTCCGTAAAACGGAACAACCTGGTCATCCTCTTTTTCGTCCTTCTCCGATGGCTTAGCCGCGGTCTGAACAAGCGGAGCGAGACCGCCGAGGCCGCTGGCGCCAATCGCCACGGCCGCCCCAGCCATCGCTCCCCATTTTAAAATGTCCCGTCTGTGAATTTGTTCTGGCTTTTTCTGTTCATCGCTCATGCTGTTACAAAACTCCTTTTATAGCACATTCGCAATCTTCGACATGGTTTCAGAAAGAGTCGTCAGCTTTGTGCTCAGCTCTCTGATTTGATCTTCACTTAATTTATCATAAGACGTATAGGCCTGATCATTCGTTTTGTATTTTGCCATTAAAACTTCAAATTCGCTGAATTCGGTATCCAGCTTTTCCGTCAGATCAGAGTGGTCTTTTACGAGCGCGCTTTTCACAGTTTGATACACAGCCTCGGAGCCTTCAACATTTGCCATAAGATCGACTAAATCGATTCGTGAGTAGCGCTCCTCTTCACCCGTAATTTTAGAAATACCTGCTTCGTTCAGAAGCTCCATCGCGCCAGCCACAATTTGTTCAGGCGTTAATGTCAATGATTCAATCGAACCGTCAAGCTCTTTTACATCCTTGACAAGCTGGTCAGCCGTTGCCTTTTCCCCGGAAATATTTTTATCCTTCCAAATGGCTTTCTCAAGCTTGTGGAACCCTGTCCATTTGTCTCCTTCTTCTACATCGTTTTCACGGGCATCCATTTTCGGGTCAAGATCTCCGAGGCTTTCGGCAATCGGTTCAATTCTTTCGTAATAGACGCGCGCTTTCGCATATAACGTCTTTGATTTTTCAATATCGCCTGCCTTCACGGCAGCTGTAAATGCTTCAGTCGCCTTCACAAGCTGATCGCTCTGCTCTTTGACGTATTCTTTATATTCATCTGCCGCTTTTGCCAGCTGATCGCTTGCCTTTTTGCTGCTCTTCTTCGCTTCTGTCAGGTCTTCTAAGGACGCTTTCAGTGACTCGGATTCTGTCTTGATTTTGTCTGAATCCGGTTTGGATTTTTGTGCTTCTGTGTAGATTGGCTGAAGATGCTTTTCGATTTCTGTGTATTCGAACGGATAGTCGCTGCGAATATCATTTTCAAAAGAAAGCCAGTAGCTGTTTAATTCTTTCCCCTTCTTTTGTATCTCTTTTTGATCGGCTTTTTCAGCTGATTCATTCAGCTCGGAAATCATGTTCTCCATTTTATCAACGGAAGTTGCGATCTCTTTGCTTACTCCGCTTTTATCAGATGACGCTTTTTCTTTAGTTGACGAAGTGTCATTGGCTCCGCATCCCGCACACAGTGCAAGGATGCATCCGGCTGTTACAGCAATCTTTGTGATATTCATTTTGTCAGTTCCTTTCCGTTTGTATAATGTTTTGCCGCTTCTGAGATAAGCGTGATCAGTAAAAATAGCAAAATCAGCAATTGCGGAATCGTACTGTACACCGACGGATAAATTCCGAGAACGGACACAGACGGCAGCCAGCTTTCTGCGTCAGACGGAAGAATCCCCGCGAGCTGCAGGCTGTGGACGCCTGTTCCGAGAAATTTCACGCACATATACAGGACAACCGCCATTGACAGCAGAAAAAACGGCTTCAATGGAATGCGCATTCCGAGCTTCATCATAAGAACACCGACGATGACGAGAACGACAAGCCCCGTGGCTGTCCCGCCGATCAGCTCAGTGAGAGAGAGCTTTCCAACAAGGCCGATGAAAAAGATGACTGTTTCTAGCCCTTCCCTCACGACTGCCAGAAATGCAATGAGCGCAAAGGAAAGCAGGCTTCGTTTTTTCAGCGCCTGTGATTTCTGGATATTGATTTTTTCTCTCCACTTGTCCATCGAGGCGTTTCTATGCAACCACACCCCGACATACAAAAGCATGACAGCGGACAGCAAGCCGGTGATTCCGCCTAGCAAGAAATTGTTTTCTCCGAATACATTCGAGGAGAACAGGAGGGTGACGCCGATTCCGGCTGCTAAGGAAACGAACATGCCTGCTGACGCGCCGCCCCAGATCCAAGCGGAAGAACGGGTGACACGGGCTTTTTTTGTCATGGTCAAAAGCGCCCCGATGACAAGCAGCGCCTCCATTCCTTCTCGAATTGGGATCAAGGCCGCGTCCCACCAGCTGTAGCTGCTCGAAGCAATCGGCTCAAGCAATTGAATCATTTCGTCAATTTGTTTTATGACCTGATCGGGATGGCTGTCGATTTCAGCCTTCATGAGTGCCAGATTTTCCTCCGATGTGGTATACGCTTCTTTGGATTGGGATACGACGTCTCCTTCTACGGCCAGCCAAGATGTGATTAAGTTGTCGATAGCGGCTGACGCTTCACCCATCTGTTTTTTTTCTATCAATTGTTTTGTGTCTTTTAAGCTTTGAATATAGGCTGTTAAGGACGTCCTTGATTGACCCGAGGATGCCTTCTTCAGTACAACAGCCTGCTGGTAGGTTTCTAAGTGAGAAGAAAGCTCTTCAAGCTGTGTTTCGAGTTTGTTCGCGTCTTGATTAATGAAAGAAAGAGAAATCATAGCGATATTCGAGTCCATTTTGCTGTGGGATGAAAGGTTTTCCTTCTTAATAGATGGTTCTTCCTTTTTCCACGCCGATTTGAAGGTCTCAAATGTTTGCTGTGCGGCATCTATATCTCCGTCTCGTACAGATTTGATCATTTGCTTGTTTAATTCAAGCAGGGAAGCAATCGGATCATTTTCCGCATGCACCGCCGAACCGAAAAACATCAACAAGCTGAGTAATATAAGTGTCAGCCCCCGTGCCATCATGTTCCTCCTATAATTGAAAATGATTATCATTGTATATCATAATCATAGCCAGTTCCCGATCTTTGTCAATGAAAATTTGAAGGTCTGAAAACCTTGGCGGAACAGCAAAAAGGCTGCCCTTTACAGGACAGCCTTTTGAAGGCAATTCGGGTTATCTGCCGGTCTTATATGTGTGAATAACATCGTAAAATTTGCGTGCGGCTTCTTCCGGATCCTCCGTCAGACTGATTGCGCTGATCATACTGACACCATCAGCCCCCGCTTCGATGACGGGAGCGGCATTTTCTATTGTGATGCCGCCGATGCCGACAATCGGAATGCTGATGCCTTGACGTCTCACCGCTTCAATCAGAGACACACCCTGTACAGCTCTCGTATCCTTTTTCGTTTCCGTCGGATAGATCGGCCCGAGACCGACATAATCTGCTCCATCCTCCTCGGCTTGCCTCACCTCAGACATCGTATGGGCGGACACGCCAAGAATCATATCGCCAATGGCGTCACGGACCTCTTTTGCTTTCGCATCCTCTTGGCCGATGTGCACACCGTCTGCCTTCAGCTTCAGTGCCAGCTCCACATCATCATTGACAATAAAAGGGACGCCGGCTTCACGGCATGCCGCCTGAACCTTTGCGGCGAAGGCAATCCGCTTCTCTCCTGACAAAGCGCCTTCGCCCTTTTCACGAAACTGGTACAGAGTGGCACCGCCTTTTAATGCGTTTTGCACGACTGCCACAGGATCGGCTTTCGTATTGTTTGAACCCATAATGAAGTAAACAGATAATAGCTTTTTCATCATTTCCCGAGAAATACGTGTCATGAGACTGTCACCCTTTCTATTGTCGCTAGCTCTAGTACATCTTGTTCAGAGACAGAAGACAGCTTGTTCAGCAATTCAATCTGAAAACTCCCCGGACCTTTGTCAGCTGTCTGCTGCGCGGCAAGCTGTGCCGCAACACCATATGAGGAAATCGCAGCGATGGCAGCGAATAACGGATTTTTTTCCACTGCACAAAATGCACCGACAACTGAAGTCAGAAGACATCCAGCGCCTGTCACCTTCGTCAGCAGCTTGTGGCCGTTATGAAGAGTGTATACGTTAGATGCGTCGGCAATTACATCGACTTCCCCAGTAATCGCAATGACCGTGTTCAGTTTTTGCGCCGCCTGTTGAGCCAGACGGATGATGTCGCCTCCGCCTTCACCGGCATCGACTCCTTTGATCATCCAATCCGAAACACCGACGGTATGTGCAATTTCCGCGGCATTTCCCCTGATTGCAGAGAGGCGCATCTCACGAATCATCTCACGTGCCGATTCAGTGCGGAACGGTGTCGCTCCAGCACCGACGGGATCAAGAATGACGGGTACGCCATGTTCATTCGCTGATTTACCCGCAATGATCATAGCTTCGACGGTTTCTTTGCTTAGCGTTCCGATATTTAAAACGAGCGCGCCCGCGATTTTCGCCATGTCGGCGACCTCTTCCTTCGCATAAGCCATTACGGGTGATGCACCGAGGGCGAGCAGGCCGTTCGCTGTAAAATTTGTCACAACATTGTTTGTTATACTGTGCACCAGAGGGCTATGCTTCCGGACGGCTGTTAGACGTTTTGCTGCTGATTGTGCATCCATATTAGCATCATCCTTTACTCTCTCTTTTTTTCGGATCCCACAAATACGATTTCGTATGTTCAAGCCAAGCTCTTGCCGCAAAGGACAAATAGCGGTCCTTTCTCCATATAATCGCAAGATGCCAAGGGATGACCGGATCGACAAGCGGAATGACTTTGACCTTTTCCGGATCAAGGCCGCGGCATATGCGTTCCGGCAAAAGTCCGATCCCCAGGTTGGCTGACACCATCTCACTGATAAAATCCCATTGTGAGGTTTCGTAAATGATATGGGGCCGGAATCCGGCCTTGATACATTCCATCATAATTCGATTGTGGAGAACAAAATCCTCCCTGAAGAAAATAAAAGGCTCTTCCTTCAAATCCTGTAATCGGCTCTCTTTCTCACCCGCCAGCCGGTGGGAAGGGTGTACGACAAGCATTAATGTTTCTTTTACGATCGTAAATGAATGAAAAATGTCTTCGTTTGCGGGGAGAACAACAACACCGATGTCAAGAGAACCGTCCCCAACGCCTTCTTGGACTTTGATAGAGCCGTCCTCAACAAGCTGAAAGGTCACATTCGGATAATTTTCCCGAAAATCGCCGAGCACTCTCGGGAAAAAACCTGAGCCGATCATCGGCGGCAGTCCGATTCGCACATGCCCCTTCTTGACCTCCATAATATCATTTAACTCGGATGTCAGGTTTTGAAATGATTTAATGATTTCCTGCGCCTGCACATACATGCTATGGCCGGCGTCCGTCAGCTCCACCTGTCTGCCGTTTCGATAAAAAAGCTCGATCCCAAGCTCTGCTTCTAAATTTTTGATCATTTTCGATATCGTCGGCTGGGAAACATAAAGTGATTGGGACGCCTTCGTAAAACTTTTCAGACGGGCGACCTCCAGAAAGTATGTTAAATGGCGGATATCCATGAACTTCACCTCTTCTATAGACAAAAGGAATACTTATTATGCTTTATATATATTTTACCTATAGAGAGACCTTATGTACAATATGAATATAAGGGAGGCATCAATATGAAAAAACTGTTGCTAACCGTTATTCAAATCGCTCTGTTATTTATATTTGCTCGGCTGATTAATTGGGTGACAGCCCTTCTTCATATAAATATTCCCGGCAGTATAATTGGGATTGTGATTCTTTTCACATTATTACACTTTAAAATCATCAAGCTTGAATGGATAGAGCTTGGCGCGGCGTGGCTTCTTGGGGAGCTGCTTTTATTTTTTATCCCGTCTGCCGTCGGAGTGATTGAATACGGAGACATTATGTCAAAATTCGGTGTCAGCATTTTGCTTGTTGTCATCATCAGCACGTTTGTCGTGATGGTGTCCACAGGAACGCTTACACAAATCATTGCGAAAAGAAAGGAGAAAAAACATACGTGTTCATCGGAATTGTAAGTTTGTTATTAACGGTTTTGGTGTATGTAGGAGCAAAAAAAGTATATTCGCGTTTTCCGCGAGTCTATACGTCGCCGCTATTGGTGACGCCCGCTGTGTTAGTCGGTCTGCTGCTGCTGGTGAATGTCCCGTACGAGACATATAATCTCGGCGGTGAAGTGCTGACCGATATGCTTCAGCCGGCTACCGTGGCATTTGCGATCCCGCTTTATAAATATTTCCCTGTTTTAAAGAAATACGCAGTGGAAATTATTTTAAACGTCGCCTTCGGCTCATGCATCGCGATTATTTCTACAGCTCTTATTGCGAAATGGCTTCACCTCGGAACTGGCTTGATTGACAGCCTCGTTCCAAGATCAGTGACAACGCCGATCGCTATGAACGTATCTGAAATGATCGGCGGAATGCCTGCGGTCACAGCTATATTTGTCATTTTGACTGCATTGTTCGGCACCGTCATCGGGCCAATGGTCATCCGCTATTTCCGTATTGATAACGAAATTGCGCGGGGCGTGCTGCTCGGCACAAGCGCACATGGAGCGGGCACATCCAAAGCATTTGAGCTTAGCTCAGTGTCCGGCACGATTTCCAGCGTGTCAATGATCCTTGCGGCGATTATGACGCTTTGTGCGGCGCCGTTTTTACTTTCATTTATGTAGGAAGAAAAAACTGTCCTGACAAGGGCAGTTTTTTTGTGTCTCCTTCCATTGAAAAGCTGGGAAATTACAATATAATGTAATTTGTGGATACTAAAGGAGGAGCCCTCATGCGCAGTTTGCAGGTGAAACGGCATTACGCCGCGTTAAAAGGATTTTATTTATTTGCTTTCCTGGGCACAGGCAGTATCATTCCGCTGCTCAGTATGTATTTAACAAAGGAACAGCATTTAAGCGGCTCACAAGTTGGCTTGATTATGTCACTCGGCCCGATTGTGATGATCTTTTTCCAGCCGTTTTGGGGTATGCTGAGCGATTATACGCAAAAAACTAAAAGCCTGCTTGCGGTTTGCACCTCGGTAACAGGTGTCATTGGGCTCGGCTACATCGCATTTGACGGCTTTCCGCTGTTTATTCTGATTGCGGCCTGCTTTGCAGCCTTTCAGAGCACAATCATTCCATTGTCAGACAGCATTTCTTTACGCTACACACAACAAACAAACGGAAACTACGGCGGAATCCGCCTGTTTGGTTCTCTCGGCTTCGGCACTGCGGTGTTTGTCATGGGACAGGTGACGAATCAGCTGTACCCCATCCACGTCATCTTTATCTTTGGCTGTGCCTTTCTGTGCATGGCAGCCATATTGGCCTCACAGATGCCGGGCCAGCAGAAAACAAAAACAAAGATCAATATCCGCAAAGGGTTCCGGGAGCTGGTCAGCAACAAAACTTTCCTCATCTTTATGATCATCACCTTTACGACATTTGCACCAAATTTAGCGAACAATACATACTTCAGTCTGTTTCTCGACAAAAGCGGCGCGTCTCTTTCCGCCATTGGCCTTTTATTTTTTATCGGAGTGATCTCAGAAATTCCGTTTATGAGGTTTGCGCAGAAATTCATAGATAAAATGGGATTGCTCAATGTCATCATACTGTCCGGCGGGGTTTCATTATTCAGATGGACGCTTTACTTCACAGAGCCTTCGTTATGGATCATTTATGCGACGGTATGTCTCCAAGGTGTTTCTATTGGTTTATTTATTCCGGCGGCGCTGCAATACGTCAAAAAGATTACCCCAAGCCATGTGGAGGCGACAGCGCTAACCATGTACGCCGCCATCGGCAACGGATTCGGCAACTGGTTCTGTACGTTTGTTGGCGGATACATTTTTGACTACGTTTCCATTTTCGCGGTCTATCTGCTCTTCGCCATTCTCAGCATAGCGGGTGCAGGGCTGACATTATATTTAATAAAAGCAGAAAAAAATAAACATACGCTTCATCAGCCGGCTGTTACTTTTAAACCATAACGACTATAATGAATAAAAAGAAAGGAAGTGTGCTATGAACGGGCAAGAGCGGAGCAGCATTTCTAAAGGATTACAGGTTGATATTGTCTTGAAAGCGGATCAAAAAACAGGAAAACTGACGCGAGGCACAGTGAAGGATATTTTGACGAAATCAAGCTATCACCCGCACGGCATTAAAGTCCGTCTGGAAGATGGCCGTATCGGACGCGTCCAGCAAATCATTTCTACATAAAAAGCTGCCCTGAACCGGGGCAGCTTTTTTCTTTTTATTTTTTCTGCAGAAAGACAACTTTTAAGTAATTGCCTTCCGGATATGCTGACATCGTTTTAAAGTCCTCCGGCAATGTAAATTCCTCTATGATCGTATAGCGTTCATTTGTTTCTTTGAACGCGGCATCGATAAAGCCTTTGAATTTCTTCATTCCGAAGGCGCTGCTGTTTGTAGAGGCGACAATGATGCCCTTGTCGGCTGTAATGGCGATCGTTTCCTTCAGCAGATTTTTATAATCCTTGGCCGCGCTGAAGGTGCGTTTTTTTGTGCGGGCAAAGGATGGCGGGTCGAGAACAATCAGATCAAAGCGCAGATCCTTCTTCGCCGCATATGAGAAGTATTTAAAAACATCCATCACTTTAATATCGTGCGCCTCGTAATCCAGCTTGTTCACGCTGAATTGCTCGATCGTTTTGGCCAGGCTTCGATTTGCCACGTCCACGCTTGTTGTTTTCTCCGCTCCGCCTAACGCCGCCGCCACTGAGAACGCACCCGTATAAGAAAACGTGTTTAAAACGTTTTTTCCACTGGCATAGCGGTCTCTGATCGCTTTGCGCACATGTCTTTGATCTAAAAAGATGCCTGTCATGGCGCCTTCGTTTAAATCTACCGCGTATTGTATCCCGTTTTCTTGAATGATGATCGGGAACTCGCCTCTTTCTCCCTTCACGAAGTCATCATCCTCGACATACTGTCCAGCCGTATCGAAGCGTTTCTTTTCGTAAATCGCTTTATATTCAATATCCAGTTCATCCAGAGCGGCAATCAGCGTTTCTTTAAAGGTGTAAATGCCTTTGCTGTACCATTGGAGCAGCAGGTACCCGTCATAATAATCAACGGTGACGCCGCCGATGCCGTCGCCCTCACCATTGAAGAGACGGAAAGCCGTTGTTTCAGGCGCCGCAAAAAGGTTTGCACGCGCTTGTACCGCTTTTGTTAATTTGCTGAAGAAAAATGCTTGGTCGATTTGCTCATTTTTATTGCGGGTAAGCGTCCAGCCGACCCCTTTGTTCTGCAGGCCGTAGTAGCCCCTTGCGAGAAACTCGCCGCTTTCAGACACGACATCAACGAGGTCGCCTTCTTTGACGTGCCCCGCACTGCCAGTGAGAGCTTCCTTTTCGATGAGCGGATAGCCTTTTTTGATTTTTGCAGCATGTGCTTGCTTTAAGGTGAGTAGCTTCATATATGTTCGTCCTCTTTCTGTTTGCTTTTTCTTATCGTACCACAAAACGCCAAGATGTCTTCATTGACAGAAAGGAAAGGTTTTTCTACGATAGACAAAAAGAGTTTCTAGGAGGAACAGCATGGCAAAACGAATTGACCATACAGGCATTATGGTAAGAGATATTAACGCGTCCATTTCATTTTATGAAGAGGTTCTCGGCATGAAATTGAAGGACCGCATCACTCATACGAACGGTATTATCGAGCTTGCTTTTCTTGGCTTTGAAGATGGTCCGGAAACAGAAATCGAACTGATTCAAGGCTACAGCAGCGAGCTTCCCGCCGAAGGTAAAGTGCATCACATTGCCCTGCTGACTGATGACATCGCGGCCGAATATACAAAAGCGGAAAGAATGAATGCGAAATTTATCGACGAAGAGATCACAACACTTCCAAACGGGTATCGGTATTTTTATATCGAAGGTCCTGACGGCGAGTGGATTGAGTTCTTTCAGCGGTAAGAAAAGCAGCATACGCTGCTTTTCACCTAATTATTTAAACGCTTACAAATCAAGAAGCATTTTCATTCCCCGAACCTGCTTCACTCTCTTCCTTCCATTTTTGATGATCCCATATTCTGAAAAACGGATAGTAGATAGCACATGTAATGAGCAGGTTCACCAGCTGCATGACCGCGCCCGATACTTTTCCGCCTGTCGCCAGGTACCCTGATATGAGCGGCGGCATGGTCCATGGCACGGCGATTCCAGCGGGCCTTGCCACCAGTCCTGTGCTCATGCCGATATAAGTGGCGGTAATTGTGAGGAGCGGGGCTATGATGAACGGAACGATAAGGAGCGGGTTCATCACAATCGGCATGCCGAAAATGATCGGCTCGTTGATGTTAAAGAACGCGGGCCCGATGCCTAAGCGGCCGAGCTGCTTCATCTGTTTGCTCCGGGACCGCACAAGCATAGTGAGTACAAGTGCCAGCGTCGCCCCGCTTCCGCCGACATTGATCCAAATTTGAAAAAACTGAGTCGTAAAAATACTCGGCAGCGCCTCGCCCGCTTGAAACGCGAGACGGTTTGCATCCATGGCGCCATACCAAATCGGCGCCATAATACCGCCGATGATCGAAGCGCCGTGAATGCCGCACGACCAAAGCAGCATTTGCACGAATTCAGCGATCAGACTCCCGCCGAGGCTGCCGCCAAGGATGGAAAGCGGTGTGCCGAGCAGGTCTCCGACGACATTGTGCAGGCTTTCAAAAGGTGTCATTTCAACCAAAAGACGCGCCAGCCATATAAGAAATACGATAATAAAGCCGGGAATCAGCGCGACAAATGATTTGCTTACTGCCGGCGGCACGCCGTCAGGCATGTTAAACACAATATTTTTTTGAATGATGTACCGATAGACTTCAGTCGAAAACAAGGCGATGATCATGGCGACAAACAGTCCCTTGCTGCCGAGCAATGTAATGGGAATTCCGCCTCCGACCATGATTGATTCTGCTGAGCCATCCGGTGTAAAAGGCACCTCGAACGGCGTTGCCAATAAGAAGGCTGCAATTGAAATCGCTCCGGCCGACAAGGCATCAACACCGTAGCTTTCCGCCAGCCGATAGGCGATCCCGAAAGCTGCAATCATTGCCATAATATCGAATGAAGCATTAACAGGATAGCCGAGCTTATCCGCCCACTGTTCCCCAAACACGCTCGTCATAAAATCAGCATAACCGGGAATCGGCAAACTGGTTAAAATCAAAAAGACAGAACCGATAATAATCAGCGGCATGGTCAAAACAATTCCATCACGCAAAGCGCTGAGATGCCGCTGCCCGGCAATTTTCCCAGCGACAGGCATGATTTTTTCTTCCATCACCCGAGTGAACGCGCTCATCTGAAAAGCCCCCTTTTTTCACTGCTTTGTAAACAACCTTTGCAATGTTTTCTTTATCTTGTTTTGAAAACGCTTACAAATTCATGCGGAAAATTTCCTCTTTCTGTGGAAAAAATCTGCATTCTTCTGAACAACCCTGTCAATGAAAAAATCTTTCCTTCTTATTATCAAAATCACATTTTCCTCCGATATATATATCAAACATCATAGAAAAAGGAGAAGAACCATGAAAAACACGTTTTGCAAACTTGTTGTATCAGTCACTCTGTTTTTCAGTTTTCTCACCCTAGAGCCTCTTGCACATGCAGAAACCAGCAGCGAGAAAGAGGTCATTGTGGTCTATAAAAACAAAGACGGCAAGGAAACCGTCCTGGACAGTGATGCTGAGGTTGAGCAGCAGTATCAGCATCTTCCGGCGGTAGCTGTTTCAGCAGATCCAGAGACAGTAAAAGAATTCAAACAGGATCCTGATATTTTGTATGTCGAAAACAATGTCACGTTCACTGCAGCGGACAATACAGACCTCAAAGTACTGTCAGAGAACGCCGACACCTCTGACAACTTCGAACAATGGAATCTTGAACCGATTCAGGTCAAACAGGCTTGGAAGGAGGGGCTGACAGGCAAAAACGTCAAAATCGCTGTCATTGACAGCGGGATCTCCCCCCACGACGACCTGTCGATTTCCGGCGGGTACTCAGCTGTCAGTTACACCTCTTCTTACAAAGACGATAACGGCCACGGAACACATGTCGCCGGGATTATCGGCGCTAAGCATAACGGCTACGGAATTGACGGCATCGCACCGGAAGCACAAATATATGCGGTTAAAGCGCTGGATCAGAACGGCTCGGGAGATCTTCAAGGTCTTCTCAAAGGGATCGACTGGTCGATAGCGAATGGAATGGATATCGTCAATATGAGCCTTGGCACGTCTTCAGACAGCCAGATTCTTCATGACGCCATGGACAAAGCATATGAAAAAGGCGTACTGCTCGTTGCCGCAAGCGGAAATGAAGGAAACGGCAAGCCAGTGAATTACCCGGCGGCATACAGCAGTGTCGTTGCAGTGTCAGCGACAGATCAACACAATCAGCTCGCAGCCTTTTCAACAACAGGAAATCAAGTTGAATTTTCAGCACCGGGAACAGACATCACGAGCACGTATTTACATCAATATTATGCGACGGGAAGCGGCACATCCCAAGCGACACCGCACGCCGCTGCCATGTTTGCATTATTAAAACAGCGTGATCCTGGTAACACGAACGTGCAGCTTCGCGCCCTCATGCAGAAAAACATCGTTGATCTCGGAATGACGGGCCGCGATCAGCAATTCGGCTATGGCCTGATCCGGTATAAAGCCCAGCAGGCAGATAAAGCGTATGCGGCGGCTGAGCAAGCGGTCAAAAAAGCCGAACAGACAAAAACACAAGCCGATATCGACAAAGCGAAAAAGCTCGTCAGCAACCTGCCTAATTCCAGCGCCAAAAAAGCTTTGCAAAAAAGACTGGATAACGTTCAGGCATACAGAAATGTAAAAGACGCGAAGGACAAAGTGGCAAAGGCAGAAAAGTATAAAACCCAGCAAACCGTTGATACAGCACAAGCCGCGATCAACAAACTGCCGAACGGCACGGATAAAAAGAACCTGCAAAAACGGTTAGATCAGGTCAAGCGCTATATCGCATCAAAGCAAGCGAAGGACAAAGTCGCCAAAGCGGAAAAAAGCAAAAAGAAAACAGATGTCAGCAGCGCTCAATCGGCAGTCAGCAAGCTTCCGGCAGGCTCAGAAAAAACGTCCCTGCAGAAGCGACTCAACAAAGTGAAAAGCAGCAATGTAAAAACGGCGCAGCAATCAGTCGCCGCAGCGGAAAAGAAATCAACTGACGCAAACGCGGCGAAAGCCCAAAAGGCCGTCAATGAACTTCAGTCCGGAAAAGACAAAACGTCATTGCAAAAACGGTTAGATAAAGTGAAGAAAAAAGTAGCGGCAGCTGAAGCCAAAAAAGTCGAAACGGCCAAAGCCAAAGTGAAAAAAGCGGAAAAAGACAAAACAAAAAAATCAAAAACAGCCGCTCAGTCCGCAGTCAATCAATTAAAAGCATCCCATGAAAAAACAAAGCTGCAAAAACGGCTGAACGCCGTTAAGCCGAAGAAATAATTAAAAAAACCTTTAAGACGTAACACTCGTTTTAAAGGTTTTTTCGTCTGTTAAACTGTGTACGCAACCTTTTTCCCATTTGCTTCACAGGCTTTTCATACTATTGCTATCCTGCTGTGAACAGCATAAAATGAACGTTACTACAGATATCAACTGCATATTGCGGGATTGTGACTGGCAAGCAGGCAAGACCCAACGATGCAAAGGGAGTATTAGTGCCTAGAAAAAGAAAGGCATTTTAACTCTTCTTTTCGTGTTGGGCTCGTAACGGCGCCAATGACATTTCTGCTTTATATGTTTCGTAATGCCCCGTCACCCGACGAGGGCATTTTTTGATGGCTCTGCATGCTTTACATTTTTCTCACTTTTTTCATTTTGATTGTCAACTTTTCATTTGATACGATGAACAAGCCGACTTTTCTTCAGCAGGGGAGGTTTTTATTGTTTGCAAAAAGAAATTGCGAAAGAATTATTGCTCCTCGCAGGAGGAAAAAGCAACATTATCAGCATCAGCCACTGTACAACTCGTCTTCGTTTTGAAGTAAAGGATGAAACGAGAATCGACATACGTGCTATTGAGAATCTGCAAGGTGTGCAGGGCACCTTTTTCAGATATGGCCTGTTCCAGATTATTTTTGGGGCGGGTATCGTCAACAAAATTTATAAAGAAGTCGTTTGTGTGTGGGAGGCAGCGCCTTCTGAAGAGGCTGTTCAAGAGAAACATGCCAGACGCAAACTGAACCCCGTCACAACATTTGCTAAAACGCTGTCCGATATTTTCATGCCGATTATCCCGGCGATAACAGCAAACGGTTTGCTCATGGGGCTGATCGGCATGATTCAGGTCTTTCACTGGTTCTCTGCCGACAGCCCGTGGATCAAAATGCTGGATCTCGTGTCCAGCACTGCCTTTATTCTGCTGCCGATTTTGGTTGGCTTCAGTGCCGCCAGACAATTTGGCAGCAACCCATTTTTAGGGGCATTGATAGGAGGGCTTCTGACTCATCCCGATTTGCTTGATCCATCCATGCTCGGCAGCAAAACCCCCGCTTCCTTGGACATATGGGGGCTGCACATTCCATTGATGGGCTATCAGGGCGCCATTATACCGATTCTTCTCTCCATTTATATCATGAGCAAAATTGAGAAGCTTTTAAAAACGATTGTGCCCAAGTCACTTGATGTCGTGATCATTCCCTTTATCACTGTGATGGTGACAGGGTGTCTCGCGCTGATTGTGATGAACCCCGCCGCAGCTATCATCGGCCAGGTCATATCACAATCGATTGAATACATTTATCACCACGCGGGCATTGCTGCCGGAGCTCTTTTCGGGGGCATCTATTCCACTATCGTTCTATCAGGCTTACACCATAGCTTTTATGCGATTGAAGCGACTTTGCTTGCTGACCCTCATGTGGGTGTAAACTTTTTGGTGCCGATATGGTCAATGGCGAATGTGGCGCAAGGCGGAGCGGGACTGGCGGTTTTCTTCAAAACGAAGCAGTCAGGCCTGAAGAAAATCGCGCTCCCCGCTTCCCTTACCGCGTTTTTAGGCATTGTGGAGCCAATTGTTTTCGGAGTAAATGTGAAGCTGATCCGCCCCTTTATCGGAGCCGCTATTGGAGGCGCTCTCGGCGGGGCGTATGTAGTTGGGGCACACGTCGTTTCGAATTCCTACGGACTGACCGGCATCCCGATGATTTCAATCGTGCTGCCGTTTGGCATTGCGAATTTTGTTCATTATATGATCGGTTTTTTGATCGCGGCCGTCTCTGCTTTTATAGCTACATTGTTTCTCGGGTTTAAAGAAGAGACAGAATAACTGGATTTATTCGATTTCATTCATAAAACGGGGGATGAAAGGACAAAAAGCTATGAAAATTAAAAGAATATTAAATCATAATGCAATCGTCGTAAAGGATCAAAATGAAGAGAAGATTCTCTTGGGTGCAGGAATTGCGTTCGACAAAAGAAAAAATGATATTGTCGATCCGTCTAAAATCGAAAAAACATTCGTCAGAAAAGATACACCTGACTATAAACAATTCGAAGAGATTTTAGAAACATTGCCGGAAGACCATATTCAAATCTCC
Organism: Bacillus sp. V26; assembly: GCF_034296245.1. Lineage (NCBI taxonomy): Bacteria > Bacillati > Bacillota > Bacilli > Caryophanales > Bacillaceae > Bacillus > Bacillus sp. V26. The sequence continues at coordinate 457,834 of NZ_JAXKQF010000003.1, forward strand.
GAGCAAATTATTTCCCATGCTGAACAAGAACTGAACATCAAAATCAACGAACGGATTCACGTTGCGTTTTCAGACCACATCTCATTTGCGATCGAACGCCTGAGCAACGGAATGGTCATCAAAAATCCGCTGCTGAATGAGATCAAAGTTCTTTATCCGAAGGAATTCCAAATTGGCATGTGGGCTAGAGCGCTAATTAAAGAGAAACTGGGCATTGAGATTCCTGAGGATGAAATCGGCAATATCGCCATGCACATTCACACAGCGAGAAACAACGCCGGCGACATGACACAGACACTTGATATTACAACGATGATCCGTGATATTATCGGCATTATTGAAACCCAGCTGTCGATCAACATTGTGGAGGATACTATTTCTTACGAAAGGCTTGTGACCCATTTGCGCTTTGCCATTCAGCATATCAAAGCAGGCGAAACCATTTACGAGCTGGATTCAGAAATGATCGCCATCATTAAAGAAAGATTCAAGGATGCTTTCCTATGCGCCAAAAGCATCGGCACATTTGTGAAAAAAGAATACGGCTTTGAATTTCCTGAAAAAGAATTGTGCTATATCGCCATGCATATTCAGCGCTTCTATCATCGGTCAGTGGCCCGCTGACAAACAAAAAACGCTTTTGATCATCTCAAAAGCGTTTTTTCATATATAGATTATTGATTGATAGCCGGGTTTCCGATCGTATTCCACTTTGTATAGGACATGTAATGGAAATACTCATCGCGATACGGATGTTTTGTATTGGAGTTCCAAGGCTTTTCTCCGCCGCAGAAGTGGACGATTGCCGGGTTTTCTCTCGTTTCATTATATTGCTTCCGTCCTAACAGTGTCGGAGGTGTTTTCAGTTTTAACATGATGTATGTTTGAGCGTTCCAGCGCGGATGAAGCTCATACCACTTATCATATAAGATCGCGTTCAGCGCATCTTGGTCATGTAACACAAGAAAATCTTCAGAACCGTTTTCATTGATAAAGTTGAGAACTTTTTCTGTGATGTTTTGCTTTCTCCAAGGTTCCATATCAATAACCATAATACCCGAGTTAAAATATTTTCCCGTGTCAGTGATATTCATTTCTTTCAAACGTTCATGCTGCCCCGCATCTTCCACAGCAGCAACGGTGTATGGAGCGATGTCCAAGTCCCATAGTTTCGAAATATCCTCAAGGACAAGTGCATCACAATCGACATAAATCATCCGCTTAATGCTCTCATCCTTAATTAAGTCAGGAATCGAAATGCGGTAATACGCCGCTTTTGTAATGTGGCTGCTTTCCACCGCATGTTCATACTGGTTGGCATCCACTTCTAAAAACTCAATCGGCACGCCGAACTTCAATGTGGTTTCTTCCAGCCTTTTTTTGTTATCAGGCTCAATTCCCCCATCAATCACATATAGCTTTACTTTTCTGTTCTGGTCCATGTTTGTCAATAAAGAAACGAACATCCCACCTAAATGACGAGCATAATTATCATCTGCGCATGATACGATATGCATAATTTCATCTTTCTTCAATGGTATTCATCTCCCTTTGTGTTGTACAAGTTACATTCCCTTTTTCAGAAAATTAAACACTAATCTCCATTATTTTTTTAAATAGAATGTGCTATACAACAAAAAAGGTGTTATTTTTTGAACATCCGATAAAGCCAATAAAGGATGAAAAAGCTCGCGATCGTAATGGCTTCAGCTGAGGCGATATACCAAGGCCAAGGCCCGAGAACATCCAATAGCGAAGAGCCGCCCGGCTTTTTCGTTAAATACATATAATTCGCTTTCAGCCAGCGGTCAACCAGATAAATGATTCCTCCGTACAGATTGACAATCAATACAGTCACCCATAAAGAGCGCTGTCTGAGTCTGTACGTGCCAATCACCGCCATAAGCAAACAGGACAGAAACACGGAGCCGTGCGAAATAAAAAAGAGAATATACCGCACATGCGGAAATGAGAACATACCAAGGTCTGGGGTCAGAAGCGCCTGAAGCGAGCTTCCGATGCCGACAAAATACAAAAACACAAACAGCTTTCTGCTCTTTGTCACCAGCATAATAGCTGATAAATACACAGACAAGTCACTCAGCTGAAGAGGCAGAGAAGTCCGCACCGACCACCTGCCCGCGGCGATCATCCATATTTGGTAACCAATTTGTGAAGCAAGCAAAAGAAACACAAACAAATAGCGCAGAAATGTACTGAATGCCGGCCGGCTAAGTGGCCGGCGGAACAAAAACAAAAGAATGGCAAGCATGCCGATCAATCCTAATGTCATTGCATGCTCTGTCGAAAACAGATGAAACGGATCGTGTTTATACACGCCTTGAACATATTTTTGCACAACTGCACCCCCGTCTGCGGGTTTTTCTTTATTGTGGTGTTCTTTTGGCTTTTTTTATGCAACCGAAAAATATAGGCTTGAAGTTCACCATCGTCTCTGCTACAATTCATTTCATAGCTAATGATTCTGATAATTTAAGGCGGCGACAAATGGAACGTTTAGATAAACAGCAGCAGCTTCGCAAAGAAGAGCATGACACACTCAGCAAGCTTAAACAAATGCCCGTTGAGTCACTAAACCTGGAAGCCATTTCGATCGCGACGAACCTGTATCGGTCTGCGCAAAGGCTCCGTGTCAAAATGGAGACTGAGGTTCTTTCTTCTTACAAATTATCTTGGACCGCTTTCTCCATTCTTTACGATCTATGGGTATGGGGCAAACTCGAAACGAGAAAAATCGCTGAGCTGTCAGGCATTTCAACAGCAACAGCAAGCAACGTGATCAAAACGCTCGAAAAAAAGGGCTTTTGCTCCAAAAGCATCGATCCCAGAGATCGGCGACTGGTTTTTGTCACAATCACTGAATCCGGCAAACAAGCGATCGAAGCACTCTACCCCGAGTTTCACAAAGGGGAAACGGAATTGATTACGGGCATGACAAAAGAGGAGCAGAAAACCCTGACAGGACTGCTTAGAAAAGTAGCGGACAATCTTCATACATCATAAGCTTTGACGGGAATCCAGTAGCGGTTTGTCTCCCTGTTTCAGAGAGCCGGCGGAAGGTGCGAGCCGGCACACAGGCAAAAGCGAATTACCTCCCCGAGCTTTCTTTGTGAACGTTAGTAGCAAAGGACGGGAAACCGTTATTCGAATGAGCGGAAGACAATGTCTTCAACCAGGGTGGTACCGCGTGCATTGAGCCACGTCCCTTATCGGGATGCGGCTCTTTTTGTGTTTCTAAAAAAGGAGGAAGAACGATGAAAACATTTGATCAGCTCACAGCAGCACAGCAAAAAGAAGTCGAAAGACAGCTTGATCTATATATGACAGGCGCCCAAGAAGTCATACCGCCGGAGGAATTAAAGGCCAAGCTTGTCAAATCGATTGCGGCAGGCACACCGCTAAAAATTAAACTCGGATTAGACCCTTCTGCACCGGATGTTCATCTGGGACATACGGTCGTTTTAAACAAGCTTCGCCAATTTCAAGAAAACGGCCACATTGTGCAGCTCTTGATTGGCGATTTCACAGGAAAAATCGGTGATCCGACAGGCAAGTCCGTGGCCAGAAAACAGCTGACTGATGAAGAAGTCCAGCACAACGCCAAAACATACTTCCAGCAATTCGGGAAAGTGCTTGATCCAGAAAAAGTCGAGCTGCACTACAACTCGAAATGGCTGAAAACATTGCATCTGGAGGACGTTATTGACTTGGCAGGCAAAATAACAGTAGCCCGCCTGATGGAACGCGATGACTTTGAAGAACGCATCGCCATGCAAAAGCCGATCTCCCTGCATGAATTCTTTTACCCGTTGATGCAGGGATACGATTCCGTCGTTCTGGAAAGCGATATTGAATTAGGCGGAACAGACCAGCATTTCAATGTGCTGATGGGGCGGCATTTTCAAGAACGATACAACAAAGAAAAACAAGTCGTCATCCTGATGCCGCTTTTGGAAGGCTTGGACGGTGTAGAGAAAATGTCGAAATCAAAACACAACTACATCGGCATTGACGAACATCCGAACGACATGTACGGGAAAACAATGTCACTGCCCGACAGCCTGATGAAAAAATACATTCATTTGGCAACGGACTTGGAGCTTGAAGAGAAAAAACGGCTCGTGAAGGACTTAGAAACCGGCGCCGTTCACCCAAGGGATGCCAAAATGCTTTTAGCCAAAACGATTGTCCGAATGTACCACGGATTAGAAGCCGCTGAAGCAGCCGAACAATCTTTCAAAACAGTCTTTCAGGAAAACAGCCTGCCTGAGGATATTCCGGCTGTGAACTGGAAAGGCGAGAAAACGATCGCGATGATCGATCTGCTCGTCACTCTTGATCTTCTCTCTTCGAAAAGCGAGGCGCGCCGCATGATTCAAAACGGCGGTGTCCGGATTAACGGAGAGAAAATAACAGACATTCACGCCGACGCAGAGATAGAGGAGAATATGATCATCCAGGTCGGCAAACGCAAGTTTTTAAAACTCCTATAATTTCATTACCTGACGCTTATGAAATCGGCTTTCATAAGCGTTTTTTTTGCAGGTATAAAGAACTGTCTTTTCAAAAATACGACTTAGTTTGCAGGAAAATCCTTTAGCATCCCGAAATATTCCCCATCCAAACATTAGGGGAGGTTCATGTTTATGAAAAAGCTTTTGACTGTAATGACGATGGCCGTTTTAACGGCCGGCACGGTTCTCTTGCCGGCACAGAGTGTCACCCCTGCTGCACATGCTGTTCAAATATCAGATAGCCAGCGGGAGCTCCCATTCAAAGCAAAGCGCGCATACTCAACCATTTCTCAGCTTAGTGAAACAATCGGCCCCAGAATAGCCGGGACATCTGCCGAAAAAAAGAGTGCCTTATGGATCGCTTCATCCTTGAAAAAATTAAAACTCGATGTGAAGGTTCAAACGTTTGGCATTCCTGACCGACTTGAAGGAACGCTATCCTCAGAAGGCCGTGAGATTCTCATTCGGGCGGCATCCGGCTCTACACCAACTGAAGAAAAGGGCCTCAACGCTCCGCTGTATCACGCCGGTTTAGGATATCCTGATGATTTCTCCGCTGACGCCAAGGGGAAAATCGCTTTGATTTCAAGAGGAGACCTGACATTTTATGAGAAAGCCAGGAATGCCGAGGCGGCCGGCGCAACAGCTGTGATCATTTACAATAATAAGGAAAGCCTTGTGCCTGTCACCCCAAATCTATCAGGAAATACAGTCAGCATTCCTGTCGTCGGAATTAAGAAAGAAGACGGTGAAACTCTTATCCAGCAAAAAGAAGCAACCTTACAACTAAAAGCATTCTCAAACCAAACCTCTCAGAACATCATCGGTATCAAAAAACCAAAGAACATCAAAAATCCTGATATTGTGTACATTACAGCCCATTATGACAGTGTTCCTTTCTCGCCCGGCGCAAATGACAACGGATCAGGCACATCTGTCATGCTGGAAATGGCACGCGTCTTGAAAAGCATTCCTTCTGACAAGGAAATCCGCTTTATCGCCTTTGGCGCTGAAGAGCTCGGCCTGCTCGGCTCCTCTCATTATGTAGATCATCTATCAGAAAAAGAGTTGAAACGAAGCGAAGTAAACTTCAACTTAGACATGGTCGGTACAAGCTGGGAGAATGCGTCTGAGCTGTATGTCAACACATTGGACGGACAATCTAACGATGTTTGGGAATCCAGCCATACGGCCGCTGAAAAAATTGGATTCGACCGCCTGTCTCTGACACAGGGAGGCTCATCCGATCACGTACCGTTCCATGAAGCCGGCATAGATTCCGCTAACTTTATTTGGGGAGATCCGGAAACAGAAGACGTAGAGCCGTGGTACCATACCCCTGAAGACTCTATCGAACATATCAGCAAAGAACGCCTTCAGCAGGCTGGCCACCTTGTGACAGCCTCTGTCTATGAAGCTGTGAAAAAAGAGAAAAAACCAACCGGCAAGAAGGCACATATCAAGGCAAAAGCCTCTGATATTTATGAAGATATCAAATAAAAAAAGACGGCACATTGCTGCCGTCTTTTCTAATCCACTTCTTTCTTAATCCCCAGCATTTTTTCATCTAAATAGTGGGCAATCTCAGCCGCTTCCTTCAGCTCATCGGTTAAATGTTTAGGGACGTCGTTGTTCAGTTTATAGTAGATTTTATGCTCCAAGCTCGCCCAGAAATCCATGGCGATGGTGCGGATTTGAATTTCTGCTTTGACGTATTCCACTCTGTTCGTTAAGTTCACAGGCATTTCAATAATCAAATGCAGGCTTCGGTAGCCGTTCGGTTTCGGATTCTGAATATAATCCTTTACCTTTACGATCCGCAAATCCTCATGCTGCTTCAGGACGTTCACGACATTATAAATATCAGAAATAAAGGAACAAATGATACGCACACCGGCAATATCGTGGATGTTTTCCTTCATTTCCTGTGTCGTAATCTCGCAGCCCTTTCTCATGAGTTTATTTACGATGCTTTCAAAGCTTTTCACACGTGATTTTGTATGCTCAATCGGATTGTGGCCGTGAATTAAATTATATTCCTGACTGATAATCGAAAACTTTGTATCAAGTGCATCTAGCGCAAATTTATAAACTAACAGTTCGTTTTTCCAGTCTTCCATGACGGTTTTTAAATCGTCCATATGTGTTACAGATAAATCCATTTTCGTCATCTCCTTTAACGGATCTTTATCCGCTGTCCATGTACTAGACGTGCCTGCCTGCTGCTAGGTTCTATGAATTTTTTTACAAAATCCTGTCGAATGTAACAAAAAAAGACCGCACGAAAAAGCGGTCTTCTTACTTACCGGAAATAGCTGATCAATAATCCAATTGACAGCAGGAATCCGAAAAATGTATTGGTTTGCGCTGTGGATTTCATCGCCACAATCATATTCATCGGTAATTCTTTTTTGACGAAGCCTTTCACCGCCTGAACCGGCTTAGGCACGCTCAAAAAGACGACAAACAGCCATGGGCTTGCAGCTCCGGTAATAACCAAGCCGACAACCCAAATATAAGCCACAGCAAACGATGCAGCCAGCAGAGTGACGGCTCCTTTATGCCCCATCAGGATCGCCAATGTTTTGCGTCCGCCTTTTTTATCCTCTTCGATATCACGAATATTGTTCGACAGGTTGATCGCGCCGACAAGAATCGCAATCGGAATCGAAATCAAAATGCTTTGCATATTGATCTTATCTGTCTGAATAAAAAACGAAATCAGCACAAACACCGAACCCATGCAAATGCCTGAGAATAACTCACCGAACGGTGTATATGCAATCGGCAGAGGCCCGCCTGTATACAGGTAGCCGATCGCCATTCCAACGAGACCGATGGCAGCCAGCCACCAGCTGCTGCTCATGCAAATATAAACACCGAGTAAAATGGCAATGCCGTATGAAGCGAGAGCTAATTGCAGAATCGTTTTGGGCTTCATACCATGTCTGACAATTGCGCCGCCGATTCCGACAGATTCAGCTGTATCTAACCCGCGTTTAAAATCGTAGTATTCATTGAATAAGTTCGTCGCGATCTGGATCCATAAGCAAGAAAACAGCATAGCCAGAAACAGCAGCAAATCAACCTTCACATAAAACATCGCCAAAACTGTTCCGAGAAGCACAGGAACAAACGACGCCGTTAATGTATGCGGACGCGTTAATTGCCACAGGATCTGCCCCATACTTTCTTTTTCCGGCGCTGTCTGACCCTCACCCTTATTTGTTTGGTTCATCTTCCTCTTCCTTTCTATTAAAAGGCTTACTTTTTTTCAGCCGGCCACTTGATGAAACTTGCGTTTTGCTTCCTTATCTATCATAATGACTTCTCCACCATTTCACAAGATACCTTAAGCGGGCGTTTTCCTTCTTATTATACGCTTTCTGCCCTGATTTCATTAGAGTTCTGCCTGCGCCTTTACAAACAGGAGCGGAAAAATTTTTTTAAATCATTTACGCTTTTTAAAAGTTAAAAAGTTCTCTTCATAACATTTATTCTTTCCTTTATAATGAATCAGTCAGAGAAACTTCATTCATACTCTTTCAAAGATAAAAATTCACTTCTGAAGGCAGAAGCCGATATATAAATTTGAGGGATATTAGGGAAAATATGAAACTTTTTGCGCATCCGCTCGTCATATACTCATGTAATTGTCGAAAAAACGGGAAGGGAATTTGAATATGCTGCAATTAATGAAACAGCTGTATGAAAAACCCGCTGTCAAGTGGACATGTCATACAGGCTTTTATTTGTTGATACTGCTTGTTTTGTTTTTTATGTATGGTTTTCACACCGCGAATACCGGTTCTTATATTTATAACGATTTCTAATTGGAGAGAGAATAACAATGAAACTTTTAGATGCTATTCAAACACATGCGGAAACTTATCCGCAAACCGAAGCCTTCCGCTCTCAAGGCCAGTCGCTCACATATCAGGAACTTTGGGCGCTGTCTGACCGTGCGGCTGCCGCGATCAAAAAACGCGTTTCTGGAGAAAAGGGTTCTCCTGTTCTGGTGTACGGACATATGGAACCGCACATGATTGTCTCCTTTTTAGGAAGCGTCAAGGCGGGACATCCTTATATCCCGGTTGACTTGTCCATTCCGTCCGAGCGGATTGCGAAAATCATTGAAAGCTCGGGCGCCGAATTGCTGATTCACGTATCTGGTCTTCCTGTTGATATTGACAGCGGGCTGATTCAGACAGTATCAGCGGAAGAACTGCTGGAAAACGAAGGCACTATCAGCCGTGATCAATGGGTGACGGAACACGAAACGTTTTATATCATTTACACTTCCGGAAGCACGGGCAATCCGAAAGGCGTGCAGATTTCTGCCGCAAACCTTCAAAGCTTCACAGACTGGATTTGCGCGGACTTCCCGATCAACGGAGGCAAAACGTTTTTAAACCAAGCGCCGTTTTCATTTGATTTATCCGTCATGGATCTTTATCCGTGCCTTCAGTCAGGCGGTACTTTACACTGCGTGACAAAGGACGCCGTGAATAAGCCGAAGATCTTATTCGAAGAGCTCAAAAAGTCCGGGCTGAATATATGGACATCGACGCCATCCTTTGTGCAAATGTGCCTGATGGATCCTGGATTTTCACAAGATCTGCTTCCTGAGGCGGACACATTTATGTTTTGCGGAGAGGTTCTCCCGGTTTCTGTAGCCGAAGCGCTGCTTGAGCGTTTCCCGAAAGCGAGAATCTTTAATACGTACGGTCCGACTGAGGCGACAGTCGCTGTTACGTCCGTTGAAATTACAAGTGACATCATCAGCCGGCACGAATCTCTGCCAGTCGGCTTCGCCAAACCGGATATGAACATTTTGATTATGGATGAACAGGGGAACCAGCTCCCGGATGGAGAAAAAGGCGAAATCGTCATTGCAGGCCCGAGTGTAAGCCGCGGCTATCTCGGTGAGCCTGAGCTGACAGATAAAGCATTCTTCTCTTATGAAGGCCAATGGGCATACCGAACTGGCGATGCTGGTTATACACAAGATGGTCAGATTTTCTGCCAAGGCCGCTTAGATTTCCAGATTAAACTTCACGGGTACCGGATGGAGCTGGAGGAAATTGAGTTTCATGTGAGACAGTCTCAGTACGTGCGCTCAGCTGTTGTGATTCCGTATCAGCCAAACGGAACTGTCGAATATCTGATAGCTGCAATTGTTCCTGAGGAGCACGAATTCCAGAAGGAGTTCCAGCTGACGAGTGCGATTAAAAAAGAGCTTGCCGCTTTCCTGCCGGCTTATATGATTCCGAGAAAGTTCATTTATCAGGATCACATTCAAATGACGGCTAACGGCAAAATTGACCGGAAACGCATCCGCGAAGAGGTTCTTGTATGACGCCTTACAGCTCGTTTTTATTCTTTATATTGCTTGGCATTCTTCTTCTGCCGACCATCATTCTCGGCTTGAACGGAAAAAGATTTCAGGCATACAACATGTTTATATCCATTCTTATATTGGCTCTGATTTTCTCGCATGACTTACACGGCGTCATCGCCCTGTGTCTGTTTACCATATGGCAGGTGCTCCTGATCAGCGGCTACCTGGCGTACCGGCAGAAAGCGAACAGCGGCTTTGTCTTTTGCTCGGCTGTTATCGCGTCTATTCTGCCTTTATTCTTGTCAAAAATATGGCCGTTTCTTTCTCATCCGCAGCCGCATCATCCGCCGCATAACCTGATCAGCTTTTTAGGGATTTCGTATTTAACCTTTAAAGGCGTTCAGCTGATTATGGAAGCGAGAGACGGGCTGCTGAAGGAACAGCTCCCGCTTCACCGCCTGCTGTATTTCATCCTGTTTTTCCCGACGATTTCTTCCGGTCCGATTGACAGGTACCGCAGATTCGTCAAGGATGAGCAGAAGGCATGGACAAAAGAGGAATATGCCGATCTGCTGTATACAGGGATTCACAAGATCTTCATTGGATTCCTTTACAAGTTCATTATCGGTTATGCGATCAACACGTATTTCATCATGAACCTTCCCGCGATCACGCACAATAAGATCCTCGGGAATCTGTTATATATGTACGGCTACAGCATGTATTTATTCTTTGATTTTGCCGGCTATACGATGTTTGCCGTCGGGGTCAGCTATATTATGGGGATTAAATCGCCGGAAAACTTTAATAAACCGTTTATCAGCAAAAATATTAAAGATTTCTGGAACCGCTGGCATATGTCTCTGTCATTTTGGTTCAGAGACTATGTATTTATGAGATTTGTATTTTGGATGACAAAGAAAAAGTGGATCAAAAACCGTATGGCCGTCTCAAATATCGGGTATTTCCTGTTGTTTATGCTGATGGGGGTTTGGCACGGCCTTGCGCCGCAATATATCATCTACGGCCTCTATCACGCCGTCCTGATGACGTGTTACAACTTTTTCGAGAAGTGGAATAAGAAATATAAATGGCTCCCGTCCAACCGCTGGACAACGATTCTCGCTATTGTGATCACGTTCCATTTTGTTTGCTTTGGGTTTTATATTTTCTCAGGAAAGCTATTTCATCACCATCATTAAAGGAGATTAGAAAACTATGGATTTTAAACAAGAGGTATTAGACGTTTTAGCAGAGGTTTGCCAGGATGACATCGTAAAGGAAAACCCTGATATTGACATTTTTGAAGAAGGTTTGCTTGATTCTTTTGGAACAGTAGAATTGCTGCTTGCGATTGAAAACCGTTTTGATATTCTGGTGCCGATCACTGAATTCGACCGGGATGTATGGAATACGCCTAATCACATTGTAAACCAGCTGTCTGAGTTGAAATAATGAAAAAGCGTTTTTTCGGTCCAATTATTTTGGCGTTTATTCTATTCGCAGGCGCCATCGCAGTTCCATCTTCATGGCTGACAGGCTTCATCACCGATAAGCGGGTGAAAGAATCAGCAACAGCCTTGAATCCGAGTATGTTTCAAGGGCTATATTTACAAGATCAAATGCTCAAAAATCCGACATATCTTCCGATTTACGGGTCTTCTGAGCTTTCCCGGCTGGATGAGTTCCACCCATCCAATTATTTTAAAGTAAACAATGAGGGATTTACGCCTTACCTTGTCGGCAAAGGCGGGTCCCAGTCATTGATACATTCCTTAAACTTCGCTGCCCATATGGATCAGCTGAAGGGCAAAAAAATGGTTTTCATCGTTTCTCCGCAGTGGTTTATTAAGCGCGGGTCTGATGAACAGCATTTTGCGCCGAACTATTCCGCGCTTCAAGGGCTGGATTTGGCTTTTAACGAGCAGATCGACCCTGACGTCAAAAAGAAAATGATGAAGCGTATGCTGCGCTTCAAAGCTGTTCAAAACGATGCTGTACTTTCCGAGCTTTATAAGGCGATGGTGAATGGCCAGACATGGAAAGTGAACGCGCTGAAGCCGGCGGCAAAAGTATATTACAAGATGCTAGAAAAGAAAGACCTTTATTATTCAACGACGGAAACCACGGGACCAAAGCGGTATATCTCACAATCCGTGAAGGATAAGTCATGGTCTGAATTAAATAAACTGGCCGATGAATCAGGCAAACGCCACTCCGGGTCTAACGATTTTCACATCGACAATCCTGTTTATAAAAAGCTGAAGCCGAAAGTGCCTAAGCTGAAAGGAAAAAACAAAGGCAGATCGTATGCGAAGTCACCGGAATACGGCGATTTTGAGCTGATGCTTAATATCCTGAAAGACGCGGGCGCAGAGCCTATGTTTGTCACCATCCCTGTTAACGGAAAATGGTATGACTACACAGGCTTCCCGAAAAAAGGGCGCACGGACTATTATGAAAAGGTCAATAAACAGATTAAAGCGAAGGGCTTCCAAGTCGCTGATTTTTCAGGTCATGAATATGACCCTTATTTTATGAAAGATACCATCCACATCGGCTGGAAAGGCTGGGTGTATGTGGATAAGGCAATTGATGAATTCTATAAAACCGGAAAGGTTACTTCATCGTGAGCATCTATTAGGACGCGGCTGCATATTTCCTGCTAAGATTTGAAATAGTAAAGGAATCACAGCCAGCTTGATAAGAGGTGTTACAACAATGAAGATGACAGGCAATACGGTTTTGATCACAGGCGGTTCAGCAGGCATCGGGCTTGAACTGGCCAAACGGCTGCTTGAGCTCGGGAATGAAGTGATCATTTGCGGACGCAGCGAAACGCGTCTTGCAGAAGCGAAAAAACAGCTCCCAGCCCTCCATACAAAACAATGCGATGTCGCAGACCGCACGGAGCGTGAGGCATTGTTTGAATGGGCCCAGAAGGAATTTCCAAAGCTGAACGTTCTCGTTAACAATGCGGGCATTCAAAAGGAAATCGACTTTACAAAAGGGACTGAGGAGCTCTTTGTGGACGGGGATGAAATTGAGCTGAATTTTCAAGCGCCTGTCCATTTATCAGCTCTTTTTACGCCTCACTTGATGAATCAGCCGGAAGCGGCAATTGTTCAGGTAACGTCCGGGCTCGCGTTTAACCCGTTAGCTGTTTATCCGGTGTACTGTGCAACAAAAGCGGCGCTCCACTCCTTCTCACTCACGCTCAGACATCAGCTTCGCGATACAAGCGTTGAAGTGATCGAGATGGCGCCGCCTATGGTTGACACGGGATTAAATCAAAAGTCACGCGATAAGCAAGGTCTGACGTACCGCGGCATTACACCTGAAGAATATGTTCAATATTTCTTAGACGGCTTAAAAGAAGGCAAACAAGAGATTACAAATGAACGTGTCGAAGGTCTGCGGAATGCGGTCCGTGCCGATTACGACAGAGTATTTGAACAAATGAATGCGCAGGAGAATTAATTTCTCCTGCTTTTTCTTATAAATTTTTTACAAATTTGAGCAAACCTATTGCGATTATTTGGTGAAGGTATACAATAGAATATAAAATATTTTCAAATAAGTTTGATAATATAAACAATTTAACAACAGGGAGATTGACCATGACTAAACAAACGATTCGAGTTGAATTAACATCAGCCAAAAAACCGAAACCAGATCCAAATCAGCTTTCTTTCGGAAGAGTGTTTACAGACCACATGTTTGTAATGGACTACGCATCTGATAAAGGCTGGTACGATCCGAGAATCATTCCTTATCAAGCCGTTTCAATGGACCCGGCCGCAATGGTATATCACTATGGCCAAACGGTGTTTGAAGGCTTAAAGGCTTACGTCACAGAGGATGACCATGTTCTGCTTTTCAGACCGGAAAAAAATATGGAGCGCCTGAATAAATCAAATGACCGCATCTGTATTCCGCAAATTGATGAAGAACAGGTTCTTGAGGGTTTAAAACAGCTGATCGCTATTGATAAAGACTGGATTCCAAATGCGGAGGGCACGTCCCTTTACATCCGTCCATTCATTATCGCAACCGAACCTTTCCTTGGTGTCGCGGCATCTCATACGTATAAGCTCTTTATCATCCTTTCTCCGGTCGGCTCCTATTACAAAGAAGGCATTAAGCCTGTCAAAATTGCTGTGGAAAGTGAATTTGTCCGTGCGGTAAAAGGCGGAACGGGAGATGCAAAAACCGCAGGAAACTACGCTTCAAGCTTAAAAGCGCAGCAGGTAGCAGAGGAGAAAGGATTTTCTCAGGTTCTCTGGCTGGACGGCATTGAGAAAAAATACATCGAAGAAGTCGGCAGCATGAACATCTTCTTTAAAATCAACGGTGAAATTGTGACACCGATGCTGAACGGCAGCATTCTGGAAGGCATCACGCGCAATTCCGTCATTACCTTGCTTAAGCATTGGGGGCTTCCGGTATCAGAACGAAGAATCGCCGTTGATGAAGTCATCCAAGCCCATAAAGACGGCGTTCTTGAAGAAGCCTTCGGAACGGGTACGGCTGCTGTTATTTCTCCAGTCGGCGAACTGATCTGGAATGACGAAACACTGATGATCAACAACGGTGAAACGGGAGAAATCTCTAAAAAGCTGTATGACACGATCACAGGCATTCAAAAGGGTACAGTTCCTGATGAATTTGGATGGACGACTGAAGTCGCAACGCTCACTGAAAGCAAATAAACAAAAAACCGGCCCAAAACGGGCCGGTTTTTTTATGCTTCAATTTTGTTAAAGAATTGCGGCAGATGTGCTTTGTGCGCCTCCAGCATTTCGTCTAAGATCTGTTTGGCCACTGTGTCGGATGGTACGAGAGGGTTAATCGTCATGGCAAGCAGCGCTGTTTGGTAGTCGCCTGTGACAGCCGCTTCCGCCGCGACACGCTCAAATGATTTGATTTGCTGGACGAGACCGCGGACAGATACTGGCAGATCCCCTACGGCGATTGGCTTAGGGCCGTTTTTCGTCATCACGCAGTTTACTTCAACAGCGGAATCGTCTGGAATGCTTGCAATCGCACCGTTATTGACCGTGTTCACCGGCTGAATGTCGTGTTTATCATTGTAAATGGAGCTGATGAGATTGCACGCTGCATCGCTGTAGTAAGCACCTCCGCGTTTTTCAAGCTGCGGCGGCTTGATCGCCAAATTTGGATCTTTATAAAGCTCGAACAGCTCTTGCTCTACCTTTTGCACCACTTCAGCACGGGTGCCTTCCGTTTGTGATGCTTCAAGCTCGTGCTCGAACATTTCTTTTGTTTTGAAATAGTAGCGGTGGTAGCCGCAAGGGATCATGTCGAGTGCTTTTAAGAATTCTGGCTCCCACTCAGCGCCGGAGATGTTTTTCATTGTCATCGCGTTTTTCGGATCACCCATCGCTTCAATGACTTTATCCTTCACGCTGACGCCGTCTAAGAAGACGTCCATTCCGAACACCATATGATTCAATCCGGCAAATTGAACCTCTACCCGGTCAACATCTACATCGAGCGCTTTCGCTACGCCCATTTTGATGCCGATCGGGACATTGCAGAGACCGACGACTTTCTTCAGGTTGGAGTAGCGAAGCAAGGCCTCCGTCACCATACCTGCCGGATTTGTGAAATTGACGAGCCATGCGTTCGGACAAAGCTCCTCGATGTCCTTCGCAATCTCTAGGATGACCGGAATGGTGCGTAATCCTTTAAAGAGTCCTCCCGGGCCGTTTGTTTCCTGACCGATGACGCCATATTTTAATGGAATGCGCTCATCCTTGGCTCTCGCCTGCAGCAGTCCGACCCGGAATTGAGTCGTCACAAAGTCTGCATCTTTCAGCGCTTCCCTCCTGTCCAAAGTGAGGTGAATGTCGATCGGGACACCGGCTTTTTCAACCATCCGCTTGGCGAGCGTGCCGACAATGTTCAATTTTTCCTCGCCTTCAGGAATATCAACGAGCCATAATTCACGTACAGGCAGCTCTTTGTACCGTTTGATTAAACCTTCCACAAGCTCCGGTGTATAGCTTGAACCTCCGCCAATCGTTACAATTTTCAATCCTTTTGTCATATGCTTGCTCCCCCTTGCACGGTGATTTTTTCATATAGCTCAATGAATTCAGCCGCCAAATCCTTGACTGTCATGGCATTCATTAAATGATCCTGTGCGTGGACCATCAGCAGTGTCATTTCTGTTTTTTCTCCGCCTGCTTCACTTTGGATCAGTTCTGTCTGATAATGATGGGCTTTTGATAATTCATCCGCAGCTTCTTGAAGCTTACTCCGCGCCTCTTCGCTGTCGCCGTTTTTCGCGGCGGCGATCGCTTCCATTGCGGAGCTCCTTCCGTTTCCTCCGTGAAGAATGATTTGAAAAATAATTTGCTCCATTTTCTCATTCACGCGACTCACTCCTTTCTTTACAAAGCCGCCTCTTTGTCGTCTGAAACAGCAGGCGTTTGAACGAGCTCTAATTCGTTTTCTTCTTTCAGTTTCTGTTTATCCCACATTCTGAAGAACGGGTAGTAGACAACAAAGGAAACGGCGATATTAATGGCTTGCATGACCGCGCCTGATATTTTGCCTCCTGTCGCCAAGTAGCCTGAAAAGATCGGCGGCATGGTCCACGGGACTGCGATACCCGCAGGTTTGGCGACAAGTCCGGTGCTCATTCCGATGTATGTGAGTGTCAGTGTGATAAGCGGCGTGACGATAAACGGAATCAAGAGCATCGGGTTCATGACGATCGGCATTCCGAAAATGATCGGTTCGTTAATATTGAAGACCGCCGGGCCGACCGCAAGCTTTCCGAGCTGCTTCATTTGTTTGCTTCGGGCGCGAAGGAACATCGTGACAACCAGTGCAAGAGTGGCACCGCTTCCGCCGATATTGACCCAGATATCGAAAAATTGCTGGGTGAAAATCTTAGGCAGCTCCTCACCTGCCTGGAACGCGATCCGGTTGGCATCCATGGCGCCGTACCAAATCGGTGCCATAACGCCGCCGACAATGTTGGCGCCGTGTAGACCGCAGGCCCATAAAAGCATTTTGACGGCTTCTGCGATAAGGCTGCCCCCGAGGCTTCCGCCAAGAATGGAGAGCGGCGTCCCCAGTAAAACGCTTACAATATTATGAAGGCTTTCAAACGGTGTCGCTTCAACAATTAGTCGGGCTGCCCAAATCAGGAAGATGACGGCAAAGCCGGGGATTAAAGCGACAAATGACTTGCTGACCGCCGGCGGAACACCATCCGGCATTTTAAAAACCATATTGCGCTGGATAATGAGACGGTAAATCTCTGTTGACACCATCGCGATAATCATGGCGACAAACAGGCCTTTACTTCCCATCAGCGAAAGCGGAATACCGCCGCTGACCATCATCTCTTTCGTCGAGCCATCCGGCGTAAACGGCACTTGATACGGTGTCGCTAAGAGGAAAGCCGCAAGGGAGATGGCACCGGCCGACAAGGCATCGACCCCATATTTCTCCGCCAGCCTGTAGGCGATGCCGAATGCGGCGACAAGCCCCATAATTTCAAAGGTGGCGTCAACCGGGTAAGCGAGTTTCTCAGACCAGGCGCTGCCGAACGTTTTTGCCATAAAATCGGCATATCCGGGAATCGGGAGGTTGCCGATGATGAGGAAAAAGGAGCCGATGATAATAAGCGGCATTGTTAAAATGATACCGTCACGGAGCGCCTGCAAATGACGCTGTCCCGCAATTCTTCCCGCTATAGGCATGACCTTCTCTTCTAACAACTGATTGACTTTATTCACATAGCCCGCCCCTCTCTATGACGCGTTTCCAAGCTGTTCAGCCGATTTCAGCACTTCCGCTCCGTTGCACGTCCCATAATGGACTGTGTTAATGACGTCTACCGGAACACCCTTTGATTCTCCTAGTTTTTTCAGCTGAGGAAGCATGTAACGGACTTGCGGGCCGAGGAGCAATACATCCGCTTTATCGATATGATTTTGTACAGAATCACCTGATACTGCCCAAATGGTATAGTCTTTTCCTTGTTCCTGCGCGCTTTTTTCCATCTTGCTGACGAGTAAGCTTGTTGACATGCCTGCTGCACAAACGAGTAATATATTCATGTAAAAGACCCCCTAAGAGTTTGATAGAATTTGTATGTCCTGCTGTTGATAACATCATATTATGAAATCGCTTTCATAAACACTCAAGGTTTTTCCGCAGGAAACGGAAAAAAGGTATATCCAGGCTGTCAGTTTATCGTTTTTTGTCAAACACTTCGGAGAGCTCTTGGTATGTGCGGCTTTTTAACAGCTGGCTTACCGCTGCCGGATCATCCAAAATACTGCCGAGCAGTTTATACATGCTTTGCAAATCCGCTTTGTTTTCCTTTTCGACACAAAGCAGGCAAACAAATTGAACCCGTTTATTCTCCCAGTCTATCGGCTTTTTGAGCGTACAGACGGCCCAAAATGTCGTTTGCGTCTGCGGGACGAGCGGGTGCGGAATGGCCACGAGGTTGCCGAAGCACGTTGGCGACATCTCTTCTCTATCAAATATAGAATCTATGATTTCCTTATTCGCATAGCCGCCGTCTACTGCTTTCTGACCTAAAAATTGAATCACTTCTTCTTTCGAACGCAGATCCTTCTGGAAAAAAACGAGATCCTTTTTGAGATAGCTGACAGCTTTTTCTTTCTCATCATTCAGGATGGATTCTATTTTTGTAAAATCGGTTCCGCCTAAGATGGTGTTTACCTTCAGTACAGGCACAGGGAGTTCTTTTTTGATCGGAATGGTGCTGACGACAAAATCAATCGATTCATAAGACAACTGGTCAAGACTGTAATATTCAGCCGTGCCGAGAATATCGATCCGTTTGCCGAAGTGGGAGCGAAGTTTTTCCCTCAGAAGCTGGGCGCTTCCCGCACCTGATGCACAAACGATGATGCAGCGCTTCGGCGGGCTTTCTGTTTTCTTCCGTTCAATTGCGGCGCCGAAGTGCAGCGCTAAATAACCGACTTCATTTTCATGAATATCGATGCCCGTTTTTTCTTTTATGACGATTCCGGCGATGATTCCGGCCTCAAAGGCGAGAGGATAATTTTCTTTGATCGCTGCCAACATCGGATTTCGCAGATTCATGCCATACCGGTTGCGGGTGACCGCGGGTTTTACATGCAGTGCCAAGCCAATTTTCAGCTCTTGATCATGCAGGATGCCGAGCTTTAATTCTCGGTCGACCGCTTCGATCATGGAGGCAGTCAGCCGATCTGTTTCTTCATCCATTGAAAATTCGCCTTCTCCGCACTGCGGCTGTGTCATTCGTTTCGTGCCGAGAAGATGCATGGCAATATAAGCCGTTTCATTTTCCGGAAACGTGACGCTAAGGGCTGATTCCAGTTCTTTCACAATTGCTTCAGCAGCCTGGTATTCTTTTTGATGCAGAATGTGATCCATATCTTCCGGGAAAAGAGAAACATAGTGTGCCGTTCTGATCCGCTTACAGGCGATGGCGATATGAATGATGAGGTTATTCAATCCAAGGTTAGACAGAGGAATCCGGTCGTTTTTAATCTTTCTCATAATCACAGAATGGATGATCTCAATTTCTTCCTTTGGCAAAATATCAGCCTTTTCATTCAGAAAATCAATCTCTGTTTCTCTTTCATCAACAATGTACTCCGCCATACAGTACCTCATCTGCACCTCGTCTCCGCGCAGCTTGAAGCCGTAATTCGGGCGTGTTTCCATGACAATGCGGTAAGGAAGCAGCCGTTTCTTCACTTCCTTTAAATCGGTTTGGAGTGTAGATTTTGAGATAAAAAGTTCTTCGGCCAGCTCATCCAGCTTGAGATAATGCTCCGCCAGCAGCAGCCGTTTCATGAGATATGTAATCCTCTCCTCGGGAAATACCGGCAGCCCCTTTTTCTGCTGAAACGCGTCTTGCAGCAGCGTTCTAAAGGTCTGCTCGTCATGAATGCGCAGCTTGTATCCCGAGCCTCTTACCGATTGAACCAAGGCGCCATGGCCGCTTATCACATCTTGGAGTTCCTTTATATCATTGCGGACCGTCCGCGTCGTCACATGTAAATGTGCGGCAAATACCGAGCTTGTCACCGGAGCTTCTGCCGCCATCAATAAGCGCAGAATTTCACGAAGTCGCCCATGCAGCATGAGAAAAACCTCCTATCAAGATAGATGCAGGAATTACATAAGTAGGCAGAAAGGATGTGGTGAAGGGAAAGCGAAATGTATATAAATTCTATAATGGGGAGAAATGCAAGTCAATGAACATCGGGAGGACAAGAGGGAAAACAGACCCATAAAAAAACAGCCGGGATCAGCCGGCTGTTCGGGATGCGGACATGTTCTTTTGTTTAGACGCCTTGCGGTCCTTCATGATTTTTCGAACAACCGGGTAAATGACCGGCGCCCATTTGATAACGGTTTTGATCATTTTTTTCAAAGCTCCGATTCTCCCTTCTTTTTTCTCAACCATTCCCCTGATTCCCCTTTGTTTAAACATGCTAACGCGACACGTACCTGTTTCCCGTCACCCAGAAACGCCACGGATAATCGCGCGCCTCTCCGCTGTTGTCGATGCCGATCCGCGGGCCGGTTGACATGTCTTCCGGTGTGTACCCGCTTTCAATGTAAAGCGGCTGTTCCGTGATCCAGCGTCCGTAGTCATTCATCGTGACGCCAAGCGCTTTCGTTAACTTTCCGGGACCATTTGTCCATTCTCTCGGACGCCGGCCCGGCCTTCTTTCCTCCATTAACAGCTGGCCTTCATGAGGCTCAATTGCCCTGATTAATACCGCTTGCGGAACATCCTCTTCTGCGGCAACGACGTTCAGCAATGTATGGGTGTGCATCACATACGTATACACACGGCCAGCTTCAGCAAACATAATCTCAGTCCGCTTCGTACGGCGGTTGTTAAAGCTGTGGGCTGCTCTGTCCCCGGCTCCCATATAGGCCTCTGTTTCCACAATAAAACCTGAAGCTGTCCCTTCATCCGTTTCCTTTACCAAAAGACAGCCGAGAAGAGAAGGAGCCAGTTCTAGGGCCGTTTTTTGATAAAACGTGATGGGCAGCGGATTTCTTTTTCTGGTCACGAATGTCGTACTCTCCTTTTTTCGTTTTGGTAATTGTACCATTCCCGAAGCAGCTAAAAAAAAACTTCAGTTTTAAAATTCTTCCATTAAGGGAATATTGTTACCGTTCAAAAAGGAGGCTCAACCAATGAAAGATGATCATCAAAAAGAGTATCACGGCACAAATGTCGAAGGCAGTGAGGATGCGCTTTCTCATAAGACATCCGGGAAAAACGAGTCAGAGGATACCTTGACGAACAGACAGGGGCATCCTGTCACCGACAACCAGAATGTGAGGACGGTCGGGAACAGAGGGCCGACAACGCTGGAAAATTACGATTTTCTCGAAAAAATCAGCCACTTTGACAGGGAACGCATTCCCGAACGTGTTGTGCATGCCAGGGGTGCAGGCGCACACGGGTATTTCGAAGCCTATGGCAGTTTTGGAGACGAGCCGATTTCAAAGTACACACGAGCGAAGCTTTTCCAGGAAAAAGGCAAGAAAACGCCGGCATTTGTCCGTTTTTCCACGGTGAATCACGGAAAGCATTCACCTGAAACCTTACGGGACCCGCGCGGTTTTGCCGTTAAGCTTTATACTGAAGACGGAAACTGGGATTTGGTCGGGAACAACCTGAAAATCTTTTTTATTCGCGATCCGCTGAAATTCCCGGATCTTGTACACGCGTTTCAGCCTGATCCGGTGACCAATATCCAAGATGGTGAACGTATTTTCGACTTCATTTCTCAATCTCCTGAAGCGACACATATGATCACATTCTTGTTTTCGCCTTGGGGCATTCCTGCCAACTACCGGCAGATGCAGGGTTCAGGCGTTCACGCCTACAAATGGGTAAATGAGGAAGGCAAGGGCGTTCTTGTGAAATACCATTTTGAACCGAAACAGGGCATCCGCAACCTGACACAGAAGGAAGCAGAAGAGATTCAGGGGAAAAACTTCAACCACGCGACACAGGATTTGTATGAAGCGATTGAAAACGGCGATTATCCTGAGTGGGAGGTGTATGCCCAAATCATGAGTGATGACGAGCATCCGGAGCTCGACTTTGATCCGCTTGATCCGACTAAGCTGTGGTATAAAGAGGACTTCCCGTGGAAGCCGATCGGCAAATTAGTGTTAAACAAAAACCCTGAGAATTACCATTCTGAAGTAGAACAGGCTTCATTCGGTACAGGGGTCCTTGTCGACGGGCTTGATTTTTCTGATGACAAATTGCTTCAAGGCCGGACGTTTTCCTATTCCGATACGCAGCGGTACAGAGTTGGCGCAAACTACCTGCAGCTGCCAATCAATTCACCGAAAAAACACGTCGCGACCAACCAGCAAGGGGGGCAAATGCAATACCGCGTGGATATCGGCGAAGGTCAAAATCCGCATGTCAACTATGAACCGTCAATTATGGGCGGGCTGAAGGAAGCGAAGCAAGATGGTAAAGACCACACCCCGCATGTCGAAGGTAACCTGAAGCGGGAAGCGATCGACAGAACGAACAATTTCGGACAAGCCGGTGAAACGTACCGGAGATTTACAGAGTTTGAGCGCACTGAACTCATCACAAATCTGGTCAATACGCTTTCAACCTGCAGAAAAGAAATTCAGGAGCAAATGATTGAGAATTTCACAAAAGCCGATCCGGACTACGGAAAACGCGTTGCGGAAGGGCTGAAAAAGGCTTCAGAAAATAACAGCAACGGACCGATCGGCACGACAGAAACGGCTCAAGCCGCCGAGCAGGCTGAACAGGAAAGCCATCCGTCTGATCCGTATTAACACCAAAAACAGGACTTTTTGAAGTCCTGTTTTTTATTTCCCTATTGAAACGTTTTGACTCATTGTGTTGTACTGGAATAAAAGAGGTGGTGAGAGCATGGAAATACAGCAGCCGCTGATTCCTCAGCAAAAAACAATCGGTGCTTTAGATCACGCCGTTTTCTTATGCATGGTATTTTGTTTTTGGTTTTCGGGTTATATTTACGTTCCTGTTTTCAGCCTGTATTTGGAGGATCTGCACTTTTCATACGGAGCGATCGGCATGATTCTCGGAAGCTACGGGGTGACCCAAATCCTGCTGCGGTTCCCGCTTGGGCTTCTGTCAGAAATTCTTTTTTCTCTGCGCAAGCCATTGTTAATCGCTGGCTTTGGATGTTCCATTCTCAGCAGCGTGCTTTTTCTTGCGTTTGATTCTTTTTTCTTCGTCCTGACCGCCCGGCTTCTCGCTGGGATTACAGCATCCATGTGGGTGATGGCGACGATTCTATACGCTCATTATTTCAAAGATGGCAGTGCCTCAAAAGCAATGGGCATCATGCAGTTTTTTACCGTCATGCCTCAGTTTGTCAGCATTGTGTTCTGCGGGCTTGCAGCAGCGCATTTAGGCAGGCAGGTTCCGTTTTGGATGGCACTGGCTGCTTCGGGCATCGGCCTTGTGATATGCTGTTTTATTAAAGATCCGTCGACTTTTCCCGCTAATCACAAGACGTTCCGTATGCCGCAATACATCAAAGACACATTGCGGCTGCCGAAGCTGAAGCTTTTCACGATTCTATCTATGACTGCACATGCCGTGCTATTTATGACGGTGTTTGGTTTTACGCCGCTTTACACGAACCAGCTCGGAATGGGAGACATCGAACTGCTTTGGGTGATGACCGCCTTTTTTCTCCCTCATGCAGCGGCTACCCTGAGCTTTTTGTTTTTGCGTTTTACCGGAAGAATCGCCTATGGCACCTTGCTGACCTGTTTTGCTGTCATTGGAGTCTGTTTGATGTTCGTTCCTTTTTCAGCTTCATTGCTCACGGTCTGCATGACCCATGCTTTCATCGGTCTGGCGCTTGGCTTTGTGTTTCCCCTATTGTTAAGCCGGGTCGTCGATATCAGCTCAGCGCGTTTAAAAATGTCAGCCATGGGATTTTATCAATCGTTTTATGCGCTGGGCATCTTTACCGGCCCCCTTCTCGCCGGAAAAATCGCACAGATTTTCGGTTTGGCCGAGGTATTTTATGGAGCCGGATTGATGGCATTGGCCGCTTTGATGATGATGCTGGCCACAAAGCGGAAACTGATCAGTTAATAGCTTTCATACCGGCGGAAGCGCCACACAGAAAAAACGGCCAGAAGCATGATGCACAGAATGGAGAATGTGAGCGACCATCCGAAAAAGTCCGCCGGCTCTCCATGAAGCAGAATATGCTCTGCCTGCTTGCAAAGCTCAGCCGGCAGCCATTTCGCACCATCAGGAAAAAGCGAGACAGCAAAGGAAACGGCAGCCGTCAGCCCAATTCCGGCTGCCGCGGCTGCTCCGAGAGACCGAAACATCGTGCTTCCGGCAAGCCCTGCAGTAACAATAAACATCATCCAAAGAGAGTAGAGCCCGAGGCTTGCTGCAAAGCGGCTGAACGATGCGTGCTCAAACAATATCCGGACGTAATAATAAGCAAGTCCGTACCCAGCTGCAAACGACGCGATCCCGATCATGCTTTGGGTGATCCATTTGGTCAATATATACTGGGCTGCCGTCACAGGCCGCGACATAATCAGAGCCGTTACACCTTGATTTCTTTCATTCGCCACACTGCCCATGACACTGAAGATGATCAGCGCCATGCCAAGCGTGTTGAATTGGGAAAGCGTGCTCACCATCACCTCAGATCCGGAAGGCATGGTAAAACTGATTTTCATACCGTCTGGAAGATTCCCCCCATGCGCAATGATTTCCGGCATATAATAAATGGTCAGCGGCTGCGTCAGCCCCACGATCATCATCGCGATGGGCAGCCAGATCAGCTTGCCGCTTCTCCAGCCTTCCAGCCATTCCTTTTGTAATAGCGTCATCATGACATTCATGCGTGCACCACCTTAAGATAGACGTCTTCGAGAGACTCGGTTTTCTGTTCAAAACAGGTGATTGTCAATCCCATTTGGATACAATCACTCAGCAATGTCCTGCCAGAGCCTGTATCGCTTAGCTCAAAAACAGCTTGAGACGGATTCTTATAGACAACATCGGATATATAAGGCCTCTCTTCAAGCCAGCCCTTCAGTTTCTCTTTTACAGTAAGAGTGAAAACATTCGTTTGATGCTGTTCTTTAAGCTGCTGTAAAGCGCCTTTCCATGAAATCTCGCCATTTTGCATGATCACGACTTGATCACACACCTGCTCCGCATCGTGCAAAACGTGAGTAGAAAACAAAACAGCCATATGTTTTTTCAGCTCCTGCATCATATCCAGCACCTCGATACGCCCAGAAGGATCCAGGGCAGATACCGGTTCATCCAAAATCAAAAGCTTCGGTTTATGAAGCAAAGCCTGAGCCAGACCGAGCCTTTGTTTCATGCCGCCAGAATAACCGCCGATTTTTTTGTTTGCCGCGTCCTGCAAACCGACAAACTCCAGCATTTCGCCTATTTTCTCAAGGCTTTTTTTCTTTGAAAGGCCAGACAGTCTCCCGGCAAAGGTTAAAAATTCATTTGCCGTCATCCATGAATAAAAAGCCGGGTACTGCGGAAGATAGCCGATCATACTGCGATCTGCTTTTTGCTCCCCGTACAGCTTGACCGTCCCGGAGGTGGGTGACAGCAGTCCGGACAGCATTTGAAGCGTTGTGGTTTTACCAGCCCCATTCGGTCCTAATAGAGCGACACACTCGTTCTCCATGACTTGAAAGCTGACATTCCGTACAGCTTGATGATGCCGGTATGATTTGCATAATGACTCAATAGATAGCATGCTCGCTCACCTTTGCTTTCTGCCGACGGTAAAAAATAAAATCGGCCCAATAATATTGATGCATATAATCACTGCTGCCCACATCCATTTCGGCCCGTTTGTCCGCTCTTCTTTCACACAGCTGATCAGGGCAAACACTGCCAGCACGGCCTGTAACACAATCAGCGGTACAATCATTTCCCAAGAAATATTCATTAGCTGATCCTCCTATTTTTTCGGTCAGGCCTTATCACAAAAAAGTAATAGCAAATCAGAGGCATCGGCACTTGAATCAGTCCGACAATTCCCCACACCCATGCCAGACGATCCCGTTTTTTCGCATCAATGAATAAAAAGATTCCCTGTGCCAATGCAATCAGATAAGCAAACACAAAAATCGTCAAATCTGTTTGGGACATCAGTGTTTCACCTCACGTTCGCCAAGGTATCGTTTTTTCTCAGCTGCAATCAAAATCGGCAGGACAGCCAGCGCACAGACCTGAACCACGACAAAAGCAGCGGGAACTTGAGTAAATGCCAGAGTCGCCGCGCTTACCACCATCAGGGCAGAGAACACAAATAAGATAACTTCTTTCAGCACGCTTTTTCTTCGTTCGGCTTTCATTTGTGACAGCTGATCAAGCAATTCTTTTTGACTCGGTATATTCGGGTTGGCGCATTGGTCAATTTTCTGCAATTCCGATTTTAAATGAACAGATTGCTTTTCTTTATTCATCAGTCCACTCCTTTCTGATTTGCTGGAGCCCTTTATGGACTCTGGACTTTACCGTGCCTTCTTTGATATGCAGCATCATCCCGATATCAGCATAGGTATAGCCGTAATAGTGCCTTAATAAAACGGGCGTGCGCAGCTTCGGGTCAAGCTGAGAAAAGAGATCAAGCGTCTCGCTCCACTCAGAGCCTTTCGTTGACACGTCCCACTTGATCTTGCGTATCGTTTCCTCTGTAACAGCCTGATTTCGTTTCCATTCTCTCTTTCTCTTTTTCTGGTGATCAAGGTAGAGTCTTGACGCGATAGAGATCAGCCAAGTGGAGAATTTGGACCGGCCTTGAAAACTCCCCAGATGGACGTACCCTTTCAGAAAGGTTTCCTGAACTAGATCCTCGCTGACGTCAGGGTGAAGGGAAAGCTTTAACAAGTATTTATATAGAAAAGAATAATAATGCTGAAAAAGGGCTGTAAACGCCTCGTCGCTTCCCTCTTTCGCCTGCTGAATCAATTGCTGTTCTTCATTTGTATCCAACGGCCGCGATCCCCCCTTTTTTTGTTATCTTGCCTTATGAGACGACACCGGATTCCAGAGCGTTCAACTTTTTTTATAATTCTTTTGATCTATTGACTTCACTGGCCTCTCATCAGTTTTCGTGAACATCTAAATTTGTAAAGCGAAGTACAGTCTGTTAAGCTATGTTTTTATGTCTATTTCAAAATTTCATTATATATGGAGGACGATGCATTGAAAGTAGAAAGGCGAACGATTGAATATATTCCGAATGAAGAAAGACATGGTAAAGCAAAAGATTTATTTCCCGTATGGTTCGGGGCCAATATGCATATCACCACGTTAGTGACCGGTACTCTTCCCGTTGCAATGGGACTTAATCTGTTTTGGAGTGTTGCCGCTATTATTTGCGGAACCTTAATCGGTGCCATATTTATGGCTTCTCATTCCGCGCAAGGACCCCAACTCGGCATCCCGCAAATGATTCAAAGCCGTGCCCAATTCGGCGTAATCGGAGCGATTCTTCCCCTCTTCTTAGTCATGTTTATCTACCTTGGTTTCTTCGCAAGCAGTACAATTCTGGCGGCCGGGACCTTAAGCAGCTTTGTTCCCATCCCGGGATCATGGAGCATTATAGGCTTAAGCGCCGCATGTTTTTTACTCACCATTTTCGGTCATGATTTGATTCACAAAATGCAAAAAATCCTTTCTTGGACCTCTTTTGCCGTATTTTTTGCTGCAACGATACTCATTTTCCAATTACCGATTCCGGCAGGCAGCTGGATGCCCGGGACGGTCGACTTGCCCGTTTTCTTGGTGGCAGTCAGCGCCGTAGCAACTTGGCAGCTTGCCTATGCGCCTTATGTCGCCGATTATTCCAGATATCTGCCAATTAAAACACCGGCGTCCCAAACGTTTTGGTACAGCTATGCAGGAACATCTGTCAGCTCCATCTGGATGATGCTGCTCGGCGCGCTGCTGACCACAGCACTTCCTGATTTTACGACAAACTCTGGGACCCAGATTGTGCAATTGTTCGGTCCCTTCTCGTTCATTATGCTGATCATTGTTTTATTTGGCCAGATGGCGATTAATGTCTTTAACTTGTACGGAGCTTTTATGTCCACAACGACTACGCTTGAGCCGTTTCTGAAATTAAAAGTCACACCGAAAATCAGAATCATCATGATCCTTGGCGTCACCGTCGTCGGAACAGTCCTAAGCCTTCTCGGGCAAAGCAATTTTATGGAGCTGTTTTTGAATTTTATCTTTTTTATCAGTTATTTCTTAATTCCATGGACGGCGATCAATTTAGTGGATTACTACTTCGTCCGCCATGGGAACTATGAGGTCAAAGCGATGTTTGATATCAACGGGCCATATGGAAGAGTCAATTGGATCACAACGATTGCTTTCATTCTATCCATCTTGTTAGAAATTCCGTTTATCAATACATCCTTTTACATCGGGCCATTGGCAAAAATGTTTGGCGGCGGGGATATCGCATGGATTATCGGCTTAGCCGTGCCTTCTGTTCTATATTATGTACTCATGAAACCGCGCCTGAAAAAACGAGCGGCTTATCAAGAAAAGCTGTCTTCCCTATGAAGACAGCTTTTTTCATTCAAATCGTTTCCATACACGAGGCAACATGTCAGAGAGCTCGCGGGCGAGCAGCGTATGGGCAGAGTGTTCGTCAGTCCAAAGCTCGGCGCATGCACCGTGCAAGTATACGGCATTTAATACGGCATGTTTCGGGTCTTTGTGGCAGCAAAGCATGCCCAATATCATTCCCGGCAGTGTGTCGCCGGTTCCGCCTTTGGCGAGTGCTCCGTTTCCGGTCGGATTGCTCCAGCAGTCGCCATCGGGAAACGCGATGATGGTTTGATTTCCTTTTAACACGATCACCGTTTGCAGCTGAACCGCCCACTCCTTGGCATATTCCGCTCTTTTATTTTGTAAGTCTTTCACCGGAACCCCTGTCATTCGGGAAAACTCACCAGGATGCGGCGTAAGGATGACGGGCGCCTCCCGTTTCGGATACGTGCGCTTTGTCAGCGCCCCGGCATCCAAAATAACGGGGCAATCCTTCTCAAGAATATGATCAACGGCCTGCTGCACCCTCTCTGTTTGCGGAAGCCCCGAACCGATCGCAATGGCCCGGTACGTCTCTTCAAGGCGAGAGCCCGCCGCTTTTTCCCAGCCGTCACGCCAATACGTGGCCTCCGGCAGAACCGGAACGATCAGCGGGATCACGCTTTCAGACGTGCCGATGACAAGCTTGCCGAGACCGCTCCGCATGGCACCAAGCCCGGCTAAAAGCGCAGCGCCCGGCATGTCGTCGCTTCCCGCCAGCAGCAAAGCCGTACCGTACGTACCTTTATGGCTCGCTTCATCTCTTTCAGGGAGCGCAGCCCTTACATGCTCTTCCGTCCAAATCGGAACATTCATATCCATACCTCCTCTTATTATCTCTTCTTATTTTTCCTGCACTTCTTCTTTTTCAAACAAAAAAAGACAGCCCCAGAGGCTGTCTTTTATTTTACAGGAACGTCGAGATGATAAAGCCGGCGATACCGTTCGTTCGTCGCAAGCAGTTCCTCGTGTGTTCCTTCCATTTCTGTTTTTCCGTTTTCCAGAAAGACGATTTTATCGGCCGCTTCCACTCCCGCCAAGTGATGCGTAATCCAAAGAATCGTTTTACCTTTCAGCACCTCAAACACGGTTTCCATCAGTTCGCGTTCCGTGATAGGGTCCAAGCCTACTGTAGGCTCATCAAGTATAATGATCGGCGTATCCTGCAGCAAAATCCGGGCGAGCGCGATCCGCTGCCGCTCTCCTCCTGAAAATCGGATTCCGGTTTCCTGAACTGAAGTATGATATCCGTCAGGCAGCGACTCAATGTAATCATGCAGCTTCACCTGCTTTGCGGCGCGGCGCACATCCTCGTCGCTCGCCTTTCCGTTTCCGAGCCTGATGTTATTCAAAATGCTTGTATCAAACAAGTGAGGCTTTTGATTTAACACAGCCACCGCATTAGCAATCTGATCCTTTACAAGCGCTGTTTCCACTCCGTTTAACGTTACCGAGCCTGAGTCAGGTTTCAATGCACCCTCAATTAATGCGAGTGATGTTGATTTTCCTGAGCCGCTCCGGCCGAGCAGCGCCATTTTTTCTCCTTGGCGCAGCGTAAAGGAAAAATGGTTCAGTACTTGGCTGCTGTTGTCATAAGAAAACGTCACATCGCGAAACGCCAAAGTGACGTCTTTGAGATCAAGCCTGTCAGCCGCAGACTCTGTTTGTGAAGCTTCAGGCTGAGGAGCCACCTTGTTCATTCTTCTGATAGAATCCTGATAACCCGGCACTTCACCCAACGCATCAGAAAGCGGCAGAAAAGCTTCTGTCAGCGGGAACACAACAAGCACAAAGGCAGCAATCATCGTTTTGGCGAGTTCGCCATTTGCATGCTGCCCCGCCGTCCAAAACAGCATCAGCAAAATAAGGCCGGCGACAAGGCATTGCGCGGCGAAATCCCGCCATCTTGTAAAACGATGTTTTTTGCGTTCCAGCTCAAACCAAGCGTTTTCTTCTCTTTCATAGGAATCAATAAAAGCATGCCGGCGTCCGCTGAACATCCAGTCGCTGACACCCATCACGGCATCTGTGAGACGGCTGTACAGCACATTTCGCCCGCTTTTCAGCTTGGCATTCTTCGCCCGCGTCACAAGCAAAGACACGACCGGAAACAGCACAACCAGAACAAACAAATAAAGCGCCAGCAAAATGGCAAACGGCCAGGAGAAAAAGCCGAGCGCAATCACTGAAACAGCATACAAAAGCAAGGCTGAAACGGCAGGGAAAATGGTTTTTAAGAAGGCATCCTGCAAATGCTCAATATCCTCAGACAAAATGCCGAGCATATCTCCTGTGCGAAAACGCGACCGCAGCATCAAAGCGCCAGGCTCAAGCATGTTGTAAAGGCGGACGCGCATGTCGGACACGATTTTCAAAATGATATGATGCCCGATTAGGCGCTCCACATAACGTGACACAGACCGGGCGATCCCAAAGGTTCGAACGGCGACAATCGGCACATAAATGAGCAGGATGTTCTCCGGCCTTGTCGCCGCCTTTGAAATTAAAAACCCTGAGGTATACATGAGAAAAGCAGCGGAAAAAATCGTCACCGCGCCCAAAAAGACAACAAGAACAAACAGACGGGCATTTTGCTTGATATACGGCAGAATCCATTCTTCTTTCTTCATGCTCTTTCCCCCAGTTGTGCCTTCACGAGTTTGGTGTACACACCGTTTTTCGCCAGCAATTCATCGTGAGTCCCGATTTCTGCTACCCTGCCTCCGTCCAGCACGATAATTTCATCCATATCGAGCATCCAATGGAGGCGGTGTGTCGCGAGAAAGACGAGCTTATCATCAAATAAATCCAGCATCGTTTCTTTTACTTCATATTCTGTTTCGATATCCAAATGGGCGGTCGGCTCATCCAGCAGCAGAATCGGGCGGTTTCCCAAAAAGGCGCGGGCCAGCGCGACACGCTGAGCCTGACCGCCGCTGAGCGCCCGGCCGCCTTCTCCGATCCGCCCCTCTAATCCTTCAGGAAGGGTGTTTACAAACTCCGTCAATCCCGCTGAGGAAGCAGCGCGGGCTGTATCTTCAGCAGAAGCGCTTGGGTGATAAAACCGAATATTGTTCGCCAGCGTATCATCAAAAATATAAGGATGCTGCGGAATATAGAGCAGGTTTTTCTGCCAGTTCCCGTCCTGCAGATGCGAACGGCTTGAACCGTTCACACTGATAACACCGTCATCCGGCTCCAAAAATCCTCCGAGAATATCGATTAAAGTTGATTTTCCGGCACCGCTTGCTCCAATGATGCCGATTTTTTTCTTCCCTTTAAATGAAAGAGTAATATCAGACATCGCTCGGCCGGCTGAGACACCTGACAGCTTCAGTTCATCCTCATCGGACCATGTTTCAAGCTGAAGCGGTGCCTCTTCTTTGAATCCCGACTGAGATAATATGTCCTGAATCGTCTTGCCCGCTTCCTGACCATTAAGCGTCGCATGATAATCATTTCCCACTTCCCGCACCGGCAGAAAATATTCAGGTGCCAGAATAAGCGCTGTTAAAGCGGGGCCAAGCAAAATATCGCCATCAATCAAACGCAAGCCTAAAAACACAGCAACTGTCGCCACCGACAGCATCGTGAAAAAATCGAGAGCAAATGAAGATAAAAACGCCACACGCAGTGTGCTCATTGTCGCTTTGCGATACCGCTCACTGACGTGGAAAATGTTTTTGCTATGCGATTTGCTCAATCCTAAAAAACGCAAAGTCTCCAATCCGCGAAGAGAATCAACGAAATGGTTGGACAATGTCTGGTATGATTTCCACTGGCGATCCGCTTTTCGCTGTGCGACAAGGCCAAGAAGAATCATAAAAATAATCAGAATCGGCAGGGCCGCGACTAGAATAATCGCAGAAGTCCGATCCTGAAAAAACACGTAGATGACAACCGCAGCCGGCACAATCGCCATGCTGACCATTTTCGGCAAAAACAGCTCTAGATAGCGGCGGAATTGGCTGATGCCTTCCATCGCCAGCGTCACCATTTGCCCCGTCCCCTCTTTCTTTGCAAAGCGGGGGCCTAAGCGGAACAACTGATCGAGAAAGCTTTTCCTCAAATCAGCTCCCGTCCGGGCGGCATAATGATAGACGAGTTTCTGACGCGCCACTGTCACCCCGTGCCGCGCGACAAAAGCGATGAGGAAAAAGCCGATCACCGGAAACAGGGAGGCAATGCTCTTCCCGTTGAAAAGCCCGGTTACAGCTTCACTCAGCCACTCTGCCTGCATGATAATAGCGGCTGTCTGAATCAGCGTTAAGCAAGTAATCACGGTGAGAATCCGCTTCATTCCTTTATATCGAAACAGGTCTTTTCCCATTAATAAGTCATAGGCTCCTTATGACTGACGCGCTTCCGGAAGACATAATAGCTCCAGATCTGGCTGCCGATTACAAACGGCAATAGCGTTAATGCTGCAATTGACATGACTTTTAGCGAATAATCACCGGAAGAAGCGTTAGCTACTGTTAAATCGAACGCGCTTTGAATCGAGCTGACCATCACCCGAGGGAATAATGAAATGAAAATCATTCCTACGGTCAGAGCAAGCCCCGCGCCTGTCATCGCAAATGTCCAGCCGTCTTTCTTCTTGCGGATGAATAAAGCTGCAAGCATAAAGCAGATGACAATCAAAACAACAAGCGGTATTGTAATCTCGCCGCGGCGTGTAAACATGTCTGTCTCATAAGCAGAAAGGGCCGCGAAAGCAAGCACCGCCACAAAAACAACACCCATTATCTTTTGCGCCATTTGTCTGGCGCGCTGCTGCAAATCACCAATCGTACGCAGCGTGATGAACATTAATCCATGCTGGAAGCAAAGAAGTGTTACGGTCACACCGCCTAGTACAGAATATACATTTATATAATCAGATAAGTGCGCGTGAATGTTCATATCGGCATCAATCGGCATACCGCGGAATAATGTCGTAAATAACACACCGAGCACAAACGGAGGAATCAGACTGCCGAAGAAAACCACCCAGTCCCAAACCTTTACCCATTTCAAATGATCAACCTTGCCGCGGAATTCAAACGCGACCCCGCGGCCCATTAACGCAAGCAGCACAATGACAAACGGAATGTAATAACCGCTCAGCATCGTCGCATACCAGTTTGGAAACGCCGCGAAGATAGCACCCGCACCAGTTAAAAGCCATACTTCATTCGCGTCCCAGAACGGTCCGATCGTGTTGATCAGCACTCTGCGCTCTAATTCATTATGGCCAAGAAAACGGGTCGCCATGCCGACCCCAAAATCAAAGCCTTCCAAAAAGAAGAAACCTACAAACAATACAGCAACGAGTATAAACCAAAGATCATGAAGAGATGCCATGGTATACCTCCTGACTAAATGGATCTGTTGATACAGGAACATCATGATGATCATCATGCTCCGCGCCTTTTTTAATTTCACGGATAAACAAGAAGACGAGCAATGCGCCCAAAATCATATACATCACACCGAACGCGATGATTGAGAATAACAGGGAGCCCGCCGTTACGTTAGGCGACACGGATTGAGCCGTTGTCATCAAACCCATGACCGTCCAAGGCTGACGCCCGATTTCTGTCATAATCCAGCCCGCGGAGTTTGCAATAAACGGGAAGGAAATCAATGCGATCATGATGCGCAAATACCATTTGCTGTTTTCCAGCTTTTTGCGGCGGTTTAGCCAAAGGCCGCCTAACGCAGCAAGAATCATGACAACACCTGCTCCAACCATAATGCGGAAACTCCAGAACGTCGTTTTGACGGGCGGAATATAGTCGCCTTTTCCGTACACTTTTTCGTACTCTGCCTGAAGTGTTTTCATTCCTTTAACACTGCCGCTGAATTTTTGATAAGCCAGATAGCTCAATGCGTAAGGAACTTTGACTTCATTAGAGCTCTTTTCATTTTTCGTATCAATTGTGGCAAAGGCCGTCCAAGCAGCAGGGTCGCCGCTGTCTTCCCAAAGCCCTTCACTGGCAGCCATTTTCATTGGCTGCGACTCCATCAAGTGTTCAGCCTGCATGTGTCCGCTAAGACCGACGCCAAGGCCTGCACAAAGCCCGACAATCATTGCGAGTTTGAAAGATTGTTTAAAGAATGGCACTTCTTTTTTCTTTAATAGTTTAAAAGCACTGACACCGGCGATAAAGAAAGCCCCGGTGGCAAGCGCACCGAAAATGACGTGCGGGAATTCAACCCAAAGCTGCGGATTTGTAATCAGCGCGCCAAAGTCATTCATTTCCGCGCGGCCGTTTTTGATCGTAAAGCCGACCGGTTCCTGCATAAAGGAGTTCGCTGTTAAGATCCAGAAAGACGACATAATCGTTCCGAATGACACGAGCCAAATGCAGAGCGCATGAATTTTTTTAGGCAGGCGGTCCCACCCGAAAATCCATAATCCGATAAAAATAGATTCCATGAAAAACGCCAATAATGCTTCAATCGCAAGCGGCGCGCCAAATACATCTCCGACAAAACGGGAATAATCAGACCAGTTCAGTCCAAACTGGAATTCTTGCAAAATCCCCGTAACAACACCGACTGCGAAATTTATTAAGAATAAGTGTCCCCAAAACTTCGCCATTTTGAGGTACAGCTCATTTTTCTTCACAAGATAAAGAGTCTCCATCAATGCAACCATAAATACAAGCCCGATAGACATTGGCACAAACAAGAAATGAAACAACGTTGTTGATGCAAATTGAATGCGGGCTAATACTAATTCACTCATGCTTTATCCTCCATTTCCGGTTGAGAATGTTATATTGTTCACTACTTCACAAGCAGAACCGAAACTTTGATCAGTATTTCACAAAATAGACGAAAAAAATATTGTTCAATATTTCACAAATACGTCAAAAAGTCGTTCAATATGATTCAAGATTGCCAGACTGACGAATGGCACGATCTCTAAATGGTTCATATTAAGTACTTTACAACGATCCGCTTTAAAAATAAAGCCCAAAATACCTAAAAAGTCCCACACTATGTGACCGATTATTGTCTATTTTGTTGCTGATTTATGACGGCTGCTAGGATAAATGACCCTTTATTATCGTACATCAATGCCTCGCTCCTTGCGAATAAAATGCTTGACCGGCATCAGCACTCGTTTCTCGGCACTCCGGCACATCCGGAATTTAGTCAGAACGTCTCTTTTCATCTGAATCATAAAGAAGAAACAGTTTGAATAGTAAATTTTTAATATATTAATAATTTCAATTTTTTAGTATACTTAACATAGTGAACAATTTCACTGCAACAAGAATAGGGGAGGTTTTTCAATGGGAGAGCTTCAAACTCAATTGCAAATGCAAACGGATACAATTCACGAAGGGGTTCGAAAAGAGAATTGGTTTGCGAAAGCTATGAATATAAAAGTAGGCATCATACCGCTTCCTGTTTATGCCCTGCTGTTTATATTAATTACTATTTTTGTATTGCATCACGATGTGAAAAGCGACATCTTGACATCCATTGCCGTCATGGCGTTTTTCGGATTTACCTTTGCCCAAATCGGAAAATCGATACCGATTGTGCGCTCTATCGGCGGCCCGGCCATCCTTGCTACTTTTATTCCATCTGCTGTCGTCTACTATCACCTGCTGCCAAATGATATTGTCAAATCCACCACAGAATTTACAGAAAACTCAAACTTCCTTTATTTGTTTATTGCCGGAATTGTTGTCGGAAGCATCCTCGGCATGAAAAGAGAAACACTTGTAAAAGCATTTATGAAAATTTTTATACCGCTTATCGCCGGTTCTGTCGCGGCCGCCATTGTGGGACTGGCTGTCGGTACATTGCTCGGCCTCGGATTTCAGCACACCCTTCTGTACGTCGTGATTCCTATTATGGCTGGCGGCGTCGGAGAAGGCGCCATCCCTCTGTCCATCGGTTATTCCGATATCATGCCGATGTCTCAAGGGGAAGCGTTCGCACTTGTTCTTCCATCGATCATGCTCGGCAGCCTGTGTGCGATCATCTTAGCGGGCCTGCTCAACAGAATCGGCAAGAAAAAACCGGAATGGACCGGCAACGGTAAAGTTGACCGTTCAGAAGATTCACCAGCGCTGGAGGAATCGCAAAACGGCCAGCACATGTTCAACCTTTCTCTGTTTGCGTCCGGCGGAATCCTTGCCGTTTCCTTGTATTTGGTCGGTATGCTCGCCCACGATTTTTTCGGTTTTCCGGCCCCTGTTGCCATGCTGCTGTTAGCTGTTTTGATCAAGCTGTTCAGACTGGTCCCTGCCTCAATTGAAAACGGCGCGTTTGGCGTGTCCCGCTTCTTTTCAACGGCAGTCACCTATCCGCTGCTCTTTGCAATCGGCGTGTCCATGACGCCATGGGACAAGCTTGTTTCCGCCTTTAATCTCAGCAATATCATTACGATTCTGTCTGTCGTAGTCACAATGATGACAGTCGGCTTTTTCACAGGAAAATGGCTGAACATGTATCCGATCGAAACAGCCATTATTAATGCGTGCCATTCAGGGCAAGGAGGCACCGGTGACGTTGCGATATTAAGTGCCGCTGAAAGGCTTGAGCTGATGCCTTTTGCCCAGGTGTCTACTAGAATCGGCGGGGCCATCACAGTGTCCTTGACCTTATTGCTGTTACACCAGTTTTATTGATACGCTGCAAGCAAGTTCTTCATATAATGAAAGAGCTTGCTTTTTTTGCATTTCCGTGTTTTTACAAGTTTCTGCCGCATGCTATAGTAATAGTTGGAAAGATTACGATAGAAAGGACTCTAGCATGCCTATGGGAACCAGTCTTTTTCTCTTTATCATTCTCGGGCTGGGCATTCAGCTGATATCAGCCCTTGCAGCAAAGCTTCTTCCGGCATTAGAACTCTGGATCGATATTGTTCTTTGGATCGGTGCTGCTAGCTTTATCTTCTCTCAACAGTCTTTCATAGATGGCATCGTCTCTCTGGCATTGATGTTCACCAGCTACTGGACCGCATTGGATCTGACTGTCCCCAGCTGTGTTGAAAAACCATCAGGCGAATGGCAGGAAATTGAGCTTTCAAGAGACCACACACGCCTCCTCTCGGACATTGCTCTGATTGTCATTGTGTTTGCGGGCGCTATTGTTTTCTTCATTTACGGACCTGACACCAGTGTTCTAAAATATGTGATCCTGTTCGGTTTCATCTCGGGCGGCGCGGCACTGGTAAAACGCATATTAAATTTTCTAAGTGTAAAAGTCTTTTATTCATCGTCTTTAGAAACATGGCATATCAGTTCACGATATGAAAGCCGCACCTACCCGCTTTCAGACCTGAAAGACATCCGGCTTGAATCGACGGCAGATCTATTAAAGCTTCATCCGCTTTTGACCATGTATTCATCCCGGCTCGATATGACAACAAGCTTTCAGCAAGTCATAAGGCTCTCTCTTCCCGGAGAAACGCTGTTTCTGACCGTGAAAGATCCTGAAAAGTGGAAAGCGATTCTCGGGGAATTTCTAGATTCCGAAACCAAAGAGGAAACGGTTATTACTGTCCTGCCGATTTATCATCGGAAAAATGTGAAACGGCTTTTAGGTAAACTTTATTTTGCCGTAAGCGTAAAAGGGATATCTGTTTACGCCATATTGGTGCTCGGTTTATATGCCTTACACGCCTCCCCTTGGGTTATGGCTGGTGCCGTGATGTTGTACTGGGTTTTGAATATGTATCTATCTGACCGGGTGCTGCGGACGGCAATGGATGCCAGGCCTTGTCTGAATTCAGACGTTCAGGCAGCGGCAGATAAGATTTTTAGAAAAGCAGGCATTTCGCATGTGGAGATATACGAAACGGATAGCGATGAATACAACGGCATGGCAGTCGGAATGAATGTAGGAAGATCAATGGTGATTCTGACAAGCGCTACATTAACCCTTCCGCCGCATGTCATTGAGGGTATTCTTGCTCATGAAGCTGTTCATATTAAAAAAC
The DNA here is from genome assembly GCF_034296245.1 of Bacillus sp. V26. Classification (NCBI taxonomy): domain Bacteria; kingdom Bacillati; phylum Bacillota; class Bacilli; order Caryophanales; family Bacillaceae; genus Bacillus; species Bacillus sp. V26. The sequence continues at coordinate 496,347 of NZ_JAXKQF010000003.1, forward strand.
GTGATGTGCTGTCCATGCAGCTGTTGCGCTTTTTATACCTTGGGGCAGTCATCGGGATCATTCTTTTACTTGAGCATTACATCGCTCATCCCGGCGCTTACAAAATCGCACTTTGGGCGCTGATCATGGGAATCATCATTCTATTTCAGCTTTATCAGTCATTTTGTTCCCAATGGATGGAGGTGCGCGCCGATCACATTGGCGCTTCATTGCTGGAGGGCGGATACAGGCAGATGGCCGAATCCTTAAAGATCCTGGCGGTTCGCCAGGATGAAGATCTGCAAAAACAAAACACCTACTGCTCTGATATAGATGAAGACGAAGTTAAGGTGAACTCTCTCACCCGCGATAACAGCTGGCTTTTCAGAATCATAGATTTTCAGTTTTCTCCTCATCCGCCTATGTATTGGCGTGTCAGCGCATTGCTTTCAAACAAAGGACACGGCATGGTCAAGCGCTGGCTGAGAGATCGGCTGAAAGAATCCATCTCCCTTAAATGAAACTTTTCAGGCTTCAAAACGTATGAAAAATAACTGTTTAAAGGGGGACGCCATATGATTGTGATTCTTATCGCTTTGATCTTCGGTATGATCGTCATTTATCAATCGGCTCGATCAACCGCTTCAGAAAACAAAGGACGCCAGCGGGCGGACAGCGGTTTTTTCGGATTTTCCGATGGCGATTCCCGCCATGATGGATGCGGCAGTGACGGAGGCTTCGGGGATTCCGGCTGTGACGGCGGAGGGGGCGGCGGCGATTAATCGCCGCCATTTTTATTTCATCGACTCGATGTACGCGCCAAATGACGCCCCTGACATTCCCGGGGATACACGTACGCGATGGAGGGCGTACATCCCCTGATCTCTGGAGGCTGCTCCCGGTTCAGTCGTCACTCCCATTTGATAACCGGTTTTTTCAGCGGCCTTCAGGGTATCTTCGTTGTAGCGCCCAACCGGATAGCTGATGATGGCGGTTTGCTGATCGAACATCCTGTCAAACAGCTTTTTTGAATCTGCCATTTCGCTATGCTGCTGCTCTGGCGTTAAACCGTTCAGCTCAAGGTGGTCAATCGTATGGCTTTCAATCGATATGCCATGCTGTGACATTTCCTTCATTTGATCCTCTGTCAGATGATGTTTATGTCCAATCGATTTGCCGATCATAAAAATCGTCGCCTTCATGCCATACTTCTTTAATACCGGATACGCGTCTTTGTAATTATCGGTGTATCCGTCATCAAACGTGATGAGCACACATTTCTCACTCGGCTTCTTATCCTGAGCCAGCATGAGATACGCCTCTTTTGGGGTTAATGTCTGGTAGCCGTTATCGTGCAGCCATTTCATATGTGCCTCAAATTCTTTCTTTGGCACACGGAGACTGTTGCCTGAAGAGATGCTGTGGTACATCAAAATCGGCAGCTTTGCCGGTTTCTCTGTTTTGATCCATGCGGATGTATCATCTTCTTTTTTCTGCACATGTACTGTCTTTTCTTCCGGTTTCTTTTGTTCTGCTTTTGGCATCTGCTGCTCCGCGATTGCTTCTTTTTCAGCGCAAGCGGCAAGAGTCAAACAACTAGCCAAAAAAAACTGCTTAAGATAAAACGTTTCATCGGTTTCCTGCTTTCTGTCTATTTCTTCCTCCTTTTCATCGGTTGATTTGCGGGATTTTCAAGTGAAAAAACCAGACATGTAGCCATGTCCGGTGCAGATTAGGAAAACTAATTCAAAATCAAAGACGTTAAAAGACCAAGAGCAGCAATTAATCCTGTCATCGGACCGCTGTCTTCATACGCCTCGGGCATCATCGTGGATGCAATCATTGCGATGATTCCTCCGCCCGCAAAAGCAGCGATTGCCGACATCATCTCCTCAGTAGCGCCATCGAGGAAGTAATATCCTGACCATGAGGCAAAAATAGAAATTATCAGTACCGCCGCCCAAAGCAGCAAGATCTTCTCCTTTGAATATCCGCTGTTCTTCATGCCGGCCGTGCTGGACAGCCCTTCAGGTATATTGCTGATAAAAATCGCAATCACCAAAAGGAAGCTGACGGATTGTTTTTCAAGAAGGCTGGCTCCAATCATAATAGATTCGGGGACAGCATCCATGATGGTGCCGATAAAAATCGCGATCCCCCCGCTGCCTGCAGCTGCTTGTCCCGATCTTTTTCTTTGAGACGCGCCTCTTTTCGAAACCGCGTAATCAAATAGGGTAAACACGACAGCGCCTGCTATAAATCCGGCTCCTGTCGAGACAATTCCGCCATTCTTCACCGCGTCCTCAAGAAGTTCATAGGCGGCAGCGCCGATTAATACCCCTGTGCCAAAAGCCATGATATAACCGATGATACGCTTGCGAATCGGGAGAAACATAGACGCCAGCGCACCCAGCAAAACAGCAGAGCCGGAAATCCCGCCCCACATCGCCGCATTCCACATTTCTATCTCTCCTTTCTACAAACCACTACCCGCCGCGGTTTTTGCTGTAAACCTTGAGATAGAGAGGGAATGCAAAAAACCGGACATCGCTCCATGTCCGGTTCTCCAGCTTAACGGATTCTGATTTCAGTTTCACTGTCAAAGAAATGCCCTTTATTCATATCAAACGCAACTGTCAGCTCATCCCCTGACTGAATATCGAGACGGGCGTCGATCCTCGCAATAAAATCCTGGTTATCGATTTGCGAATAAATCATGATCTCAGACCCCAGCAGCTCCGCAACATTGATTTTCGCTTTAATTGAAGAGCTCTTATACGATTCCACGACAATCAATTCATCATGAATATCCTCAGGGCGGATGCCGAAAATGACTTCTTTGCCAATGTAGCCTTTTTCACGAAGCACTTTCATTTTCCCCTCCGGCACGCTCAACACCGAAGAACCGATTTTGATTGTGCCGTCAGACAGCTTCCCTTTGAAAAAGTTCATCGCTGGTGACCCGATAAAACCGCCAACGAATACATTTTCAGGGAATTCGTATACATCCTTCGGCGTCCCGATCTGCTGGATTTTGCCGTCCTTCATGACCACAATCCGAGTCGCCATCGTCAGTGCTTCTGTCTGATCATGCGTGACATAAATCGTGGTGGTTTGCAGTCTCTGGTGGAGTTTAATAATTTCCGCTCTCATTTGCACCCGAAGCTTTGCATCCAGGTTTGACAAAGGCTCATCCATCAAGAATACCTTTGCATCCCGCACGATCGCTCTTCCCAGCGCAACCCGCTGTCTCTGCCCGCCTGAGAGCGCTTTAGGTTTGCGGTGCAAATATTCTTCCAACCCGAGAATTTTAGCGGCTTCCTCCACTCTTTTTTTGATTTCAGGCTTGGGCATTTTGCGGAGCTTCAGCCCGAATGCGATATTATCGTATACCGTCATATGCGGATAGAGCGCGTAGTTTTGGAACACCATTGCGATATCCCTGTCCTTTGGCGCCACATCATTTACCCGTTTTCCTTCAATATAAAAATCGCCTTTCGAAATTTCCTCAAGTCCTGCGACCATCCGCAGTGTCGTTGATTTTCCGCAGCCGGACGGGCCAACAAATACGATAAATTCCTTATCCGCAATGTGAAGATTAAAGTCGTCTACCGCCGCTTCCTTTTGATCATAATATTTATAAATGTGCTCCATCCGCAATTCAGCCATCTAACATCCCCCTTTGTTATTGTAAACGCTTTCTCAAATCAAGTGTATCAGCATTTATCCGACACTGAAATGGGCAGCATTCATAAAATCACACGGCCGTTTTCGTGCATATTTCCAGTTTATTCTGAACCTTCGCTTTGCAGGCAGATAAAATACGCAAGCAGAGCGCCTGTATAGGTTTTAATGTCTATTCCTGACCGCTCGATAAATTTATCAATCCGGTACTGCAGGCTGTTGCGGTGCAGATGCAGTTTTTTCGCTGTTAATGTCACGTTTGAGTTGTTTTCAATAAACAGCTTGATTGTTTTTCTCAGCTCAGGTTCATTTTCAAATAATAGCTCGGCTTCTTCACTAAGCAGTGATTTCAGCTGTTTCTTTTCTTCCTCCAATAATAAAAAAGGGAACATGATATCAAACGTCACACGCTGAACCTGCGGCAGCCGCTTTTCAGCGAATAGAAAATACGTTTGTTCACGGGCATAATGTTTCCGTAAGCGCTCATCCGTTTCATAAAACCTTCCGGCGTAAAAACGGACACTGAAGTAGAAATCACTTTCAAGAACCCTGGCGAGCGACTCCAATTCGTCTTTCCCGGCTGCCGCTTCACTTTCCTGCTCGACAATCACGCCTCTGTCCTCATGCATCCAAACGATCACAAAAGACACCGGCCAAAAATGGCGCATCGCTTCCGCAAATGATGCCCGTTCAGTTTTGCCGATCAAATGAAAATGAATGAACCTTGTCCTCTTCTTGATATTCGGCGGCACTTCTCCTTTCGAGAATAGAAACGTAAACCACCTGTTTTCTTCCGGCGATTTGAAAGACATGTGATCCGCCTCTTCCGCTAATGTTAAAAATGACTGGAGCAGCAATGTCTCCTTTTGGCTGATCTCCGTTTTTGGGATCGAGATATATTTCTGACTGTTTTCATCAAAAAAACACAAGCAGTCTTCCTGTGTACAAAGCTTGTCAGACACAATCGAACCGGGATAAATAGCCAGCAGCGACTTCATATGGTCTCCTCTCCTATGTAAGGATATGTATTTTCAGTATAAGGCGAAATGCACATGTTCTCCAGCTTCTTTTCGTATTAGATGGCCCTCTTTCGTTTACGGCAACGGCAATAAAGAGGATATGCATGAACTGAAACGCGATACAGAAGCAATGGTTCTAAACAAATAAATCCCTCTGCAGCTGCGCAGAGGGACCTCCTTATTTTGAAATATCCACAAACCCTTCACCAAACACATCGCGCACGTCATGAACAATCACAAACGCTTTTTTGTCACAGCTTCTGATGATTTTCTTCAGCATAGAAAGCTCCTGTTTGTTAATGACGATATACAAAATCTCTTTTGACTCGCCCGTATAGTTTCCCTTTCCTGATAAAATGGTGACGCCCCGGTCCATCAGCGTATTAACCTGCTCGGCAATTTCACCTTTATTTTCCGATATGACAGTAATCGCTTTTTTTGTATTTAGTCCTTCAATAATGAAGTCCATCACTTTTGTTCCGATATACAGCATCACAATCGTAAACATCATTTTTTCCGCACCAATAATAAAATAAGAGCTGAAGACAACAATTAAATCAAAAAAGAGCAGGGCGTAACTGATATTCCAATCTAAATATTTATTGGCAATTCTGGCCAGAATTGCGGAACCGGCTGTTGTGCCGCCGACCCGAATGATCATGCCGATCCCGACACCCGCAAACACCCCTGCGAAAATCGTGTTAATGATCAGCTCATCAGACGGTGTGCTCCACCCGTGTGTCAGATGCAGAAAAAGCGAGTTTGCTGCCACGGCGATAATCGTATAAACCGTGGTTTTCCCGTCGAGAAATTTATATCCGATCAATAGCAGAAAAGCGTTTAATATAAAGTTTGTCACCCCGGGAGACCATTGAAACACATAATACAAAATCAGCGTAATCCCAGTAACGCCGCCTTCCCCAAGATCATTGGGAATCGCGAATAAATTCACAGCAAGCGCGAAGAAAAAAGCGCCAATCACAAGCATCAGCACATCAAGCATTTTCTTTTTCATCACAGAACACTCCTTCATCAGATAGTATCAACAAAAAAACCCAGGAGTACGCTCTCGCAAAAGAGCAGAAACTCCTGGGCTTTTATCCCACCGTGTCATAACAGCCAGACTGTTATGTGTTTTCTCTCGGTCACAGGCCAATATGCATTGCGGAACCCTAGAAAACCAATGTTTTAGTATATCCTTTTCACTTTCCAATATTAGCATTATAAGGGACTGAGCAAATAGGTTCAAGGGGTATTTGCGGAGATTTAAGTGCAAATTAAAATTCAAGAAAATACAAATTAGCTATTAACATATGAATGATATAGACGATAAGAAAATATGCATGTATTTTCATAAGAAAATATAACTAACAATGATAAATAATATAATAAATTCATAATTTTGTATTGACTAAGTGAAATAATATAGGCATTATAGTACATATGTTTTGTGTATTTAATGACATAGGAGGAAATATAATGGCAGGAAAACTAGTCCCTTGTAAAGCTTGCGGTCAAGAAATTGCAAAAGGTGTAAAAAAATGTCCTAACTGCGGTAAGGATCAGCGTAACTTTTTTATGAGACATAAAATCATTACGTTTATTCTCGCAGTTGTTGTTATCATTATTATCGGTAATGTTATTGGCGGCGGAGGCGATTCAGAAGCCACTTCCAAAACATCAAGCAGCAGCAAAGCTGAAACTGAAAAAACATACAATATCGGTGATACTGTTAAGACTGAGAAAACTGAAGTGACAGTTACAAAAGTAGAAGACAGAGATTCTGTTGGCACTCAATATATTGAAAAGAAAGCATCTGATGGAGGTACTATTGTAGCTGTTCAATATACAATTAAAAACGTATCCAAAAAGCCGATAAGTTCTTTTTCAATTCCAACTGTTAAATTAGTTGATGGTGATGGCACTTCTTATGATTCTGATATTGATGCTTCTTCAACCTATGCAACTGAGACAAAAGTTGATAACTCTAAAATATTGAGTGATCTAAATCCTAATATTAAAGTAACAGATGTGAAAGCTTTTGAAGTCGACAAGGAAGCTTATGCAAAAGGAACTTGGAAACTCAAATTCAGCAATGATGTGATTGTGAAAATCAAATAATAGCAGACAAGGGTGCCTTAACAGGCACCTTCAGGCTGTCGAGAAAATCTCGACAGCCTTTATTTTTTCTTAAAATATCCATTCTCATGTAATAAAATAAAAGAAAGACTTACAAGGACGGTGTCTTTCTCATGTTGCACACAAGAAATTCTTCTCA